>JBEHXT010000016.1:0-146939 GCA_048498555.1 Bacteroidota bacterium | reverse complement strand
CGAGAAAGGTGCCGCGGACGTTTATATCGTGCATAAGGTCAAACTTCCGGGCTTCAAGCTTTTCGGTTCCGGAAAGATTGATCGCCGAGGCGTTGTTAATCAAGATGTCTATTCCTCCAAACTCGTCAGCAGCCTGTTGAACGGCAGTTTCAATCTGTGCTTCATCGCGAATATCCACCTGCACCGGTAAGGCTCTGCCTCCAGCCTTTTCCATTTCTTCGGCCGCGGTGTAAATCGTTCCTCCCAACCTGGCATCTTCATTCACACTTTTGGCTGCAATTATAATATTGGCCCCTTCACTAGCAAGCTTCAGGCCCATTGCCTTACCTATACCGCGACTAGCTCCGGTAATAAAAACGGTTTTGTTTTTGAATGACATGGCGAGTTAGGTTTGGTTGAATATAAAGATAAAAATTATGTACGATGTTAGATGTACGGTTTACGATGTTTAAGTTATCCAGTACTTTCAGCTTGCCGGGATGATTTCGGTATTTCATGTATTACAAAGTACGAGGTACGAACTACGAAGTACGCAGGTGCGGCATGCAGATAATAAAAAATGTAAGATGTGGAGCAATGTACGATGTTAAGTCATCCAGTACTTTCAGCTTACCCGGATTATTCCGGTATTTCAGGTGTTACAAAGTACGAGGTACGAACTACGAAGTACGCAGGGGCGACATGCAAACAGTAAAAAAATGTACGATGTTAGATGTACGATGTTGACGGATAGCCTATGTAAAGAGGCTTAAATTTTAAACCTGTACGTGTATTGAATCAAATTACATCATGATAAATCAGCGATCGAAAAATCAGCCATCAGCCATCTACCTTATCCTTTCAAAAACTCCATAATCGCTTCTTCTGTTTCTTTACAGGCTTTGTCGAGGTTATCGTTTAGTATAATCTTATCGAAGTGATATTTGAACGAAATTTCGTAGGACGCCTTATTTACCCGTGTCTGCAGGCTTTCAGCAGTTTCTGTGCCACGGCTGTCGAGACGTTTGCGCAGCTCTTCAACGGATGGCGGCTCAATAAAGATTGAAAGAGAAGCCTGAGGAAACTGCTGCTGAACGTGAATGGCACCTTTTACATCAATATCCAACATTGGCGTTTTGCCATGGCTCCAGATCCTGTCCAGCTCGCTTTTGAGCGTGCCGTAATATTTTCCTTCATACACCATTTCCCATTCAACAAAGGCATTCTCCTGTATTTTGGCCTGGAATTCTTCAACAGAAAGAAAATAATATTCCACACCATCCTTTTCTTCGCCACGCGGCAAACGCGTAGCTGCTGAAATGGAAAAAGCAAGGTGGGGATATTTAGCCAGCAAATATCTTGTAATAGAAGTCTTGCCCGCCCCTGAAGGAGCTGTTATAATGATTAATTTTTGATTTGGCGCGCTCATTGCAGCAAATGTAAAGTGTAAAAGGCGTGTATCCAACAATCGAATCCTTTTTTGAAAGAAGGCCATGATCAAACACACAAAATGAACTAATCTTGTAATAAGAAAAGTATAGTTATGCAGTTTCATATTTCCAAAAACACAGAAGAACTTAGCAGGCAGGTAGCCGATTGGTTAGTAGAGCGTATCAGCAATACTTTAAAAAACCAGGACAAATTTACCATTGCACTATCGGGAGGAAGCACTCCAAAAAAATTACACGAGTTACTGGCAAGTGATGCATACAAGAATAAAATAGACTGGAGCAAGCTGCATATATTCTGGGGTGATGAACGTTATGTTCCATTTAGTGACGAGAGAAACAATGCTAAAATGGCTTTTGATACGTTGCTCGACCATGTTCCTGTTCCCAAAGAACATATTCATGTTATGCGTACTGATATTCCGCATGAAGAATCTGCAGTTGAATATGAACAAATACTGGCTGATTATTTTCATAATTCAACCCACACATTTGATGTAGTCCTTTTAGGTATCGGCGATGACGGCCACACTTTATCTCTGTTCCCCGGCAAAACTGATGTTATTCACGAGCAAATAAAATGGACAACCAGCTTGTGGCTGGATTCACAAGACATGTTTCGTGTAACACTCACCGCACCGGTTGTTAACCAGGCCGCAGCTGTTGCATTCCTTGTTACAGGTGCAAACAAAGCCCATATTTTACACAATGTGATTGAAGGCGAGTTTAAGCCAGACGTCTATCCTTCACAGGTAATTAAACCAGAGCCGGGAGAGCTTCATTGGTTTATTGACGAAGCGGCGGGGGCAGAACTGAAGAAGTAAGCAATCAATCAACACCATCTGTATATACCCATTTTAAATCGCTCGTACAAATATTCGCGGTTTAAAATGGGTTTTAATATGCACTGAACTCACTTCATCAACTCCATCACAGAATTAAAAGCCTGCTGGTTATATGTATTCTCAACGGCTGCCGCCACATCTACTTTTTCGCTGGCAGTAAGGTGGAAGCTAATGGAGGCGGATGCATCTTTGTGCCGTGGCACATATTGAAAGCTGATACGATGAAACTTTGAGCCGTAGCCATTGTAAAAATATTCCAGCTGGTCGCCCTGGTAATAATCCTGCAAGCGCTGCCAGTTATTTTGAAACATCATCAAAGGCTTCGTTACAAATCCCATAATGCTGTTGGCATCAAACGGCCTGTCCCAATCGCCAAGCCGTCTATCCCTTATCTGTATTAAAAGTACCTTGCTTGTATTTTTTTTGAACCAGTTTTCAAACACATTCAAAAATCGCATGGATGATTCCTGCCCGAAATTATCACGAAGCCCGGCATCCATTACATCAATAATAGGATCAGTTGGAAGCCACACATTAGGCAGTGCATAAGGAAAGGTTGCATTCATACGCAATGCAGAAAGCACGCGCAGATTGCCAGCATTCTGTTTGGCAAACAGGGAAGTAAAGTCCAATGCATCCGGATCATTTGCTACAATGTTTGCGGTGTCTGAATGATTCTGCATAAGGAATCTTGCAGGATGCGTTGCTATAATCACCTTGCGTGCGTCGCGGCTAACAACCGAATTAAAAAAGATAAGCGGTATTTCCCCGCTGGCTTCTGGCTGCAGGTAATCAGACAATTTCTTATTTAAAATGCCTCCGGTATTCTGATCAAGTTTTTGCTCAAACGCATACGCCCTGTCTTTCACATATTCGTATCCGTTTACCCTGAATTTTTTCGCAGGACCGACAAGATCTCTCGAAATAAAAGAAGAGAATAATGGATTCAGTAAATCTTTGCTCACATTTTCAACATAAGATTTATCGCGAAGGTCAATCGATTTGCCTGACATTTTTTCGTGATACAATTCACGAAAGTATGCGGCGCCCAACATACCGCCCGAAGCGCCAGTGATAAGCACCGTATGGTTCATTAATTCACCGTTTGTAAGGCTATCCAGGCGCTGCAATACATTCATCGTAAAGGCAGCACTTCTTATTCCACCACCACTAACGTTGATTACCACAGCAACGGGGCTATCCTGTTGCTGCCTGGCTTTCCAGTTGTTTAATACCTGCTCATAATATGCTTTGTCTTCCGCAACATTCTTCTCTGATGCTAAGGCAAGAATATGCTCGCGTTCATATACCGGCCTTTCTTTTTTATTTTTATAATCCAGCCCATAGGCTTTATTTCTCAGGTCAATAATGTCTTCAAGATACATCCAGTTAATCACCACATAAAAGATGAGCAAAGCAGGAAAACTCCAACCCCGCAGAAATAAGGCAACAGCACCGGCAAATGCAATCAATATAGCAAAGAACACCATGATGCTGGCCGCAGCAGGCACCTGAAAAACGGGATTATCAGACAGGAAACCGATACTTATTAAAATGATAAAGGCAAGTAAAATTGCGAATACGGCAGCAAGGTGGTGCCTCTTGAAAATAGCGTCAAGGAATGGCTGACTATAGTGCCTTACATCACGCGGCTTGCGTAGATGCAGTTTTGCGCTTAAAAACCAATCTATGCGCACTTCATTTCTTTCTGCAGGCAGTGGGTTATCTTTAATGGCCAGCGCATACTGCATGTTGGCGGTATCTATAAAACTCGCATACTGGCGATAAATAGTTTTATCTGCGCCAAAAAAATAACTGAATGCGATAATAACGGAAAACAAAAAACCAACGGTAAAGCCACCTAAGAGCACAGCAAACTCACCAAAACGAATTAATTCCTGGTTGTTGGTATAATTGTACGCCACTATCAAATAGTATATCAAAAAGATCACTGGTATAATGGCGTTATTGATACAATATTTTAAAAAAGGCTGAGATGTTGTTGCAAGAAACTTAAAATGGCGGCTATGCAAAATAAAGGTTGTGATGTTCCAGCTCATTACAAAAATACCGGTTGAAAAACCAACAATTGCGGTACTTACTGCACTTACACGACTGAGATATTCAGGAGCAAGAAATAATGAATTGGCGCCGTATGGCTGTAAAAAAGCGCCCCCAACTGTTGCGAATAAAATGTACCAGAATACCAGGAAAACCTGGTAGCGTCTAAAATGAAGAAACAGCATTTGCACAGGCATGGAGTAGAAAAATCCGGTCAGGTATTTTTTCATAATTCTTGATAGCCCATCTCCTTTCTAATGGCATTTACATGCAAAAGGTACAAAAAAGAAACGCTTGAATAATTAACAAATTGGAGAATGAGTTGGTTCGTGAAAACAAGCACGATTTATAAAGTACGATTTACGAAGTACGAAGCGCTAAGGTGAATCAGGTTCCGTTTTTGTGATATACACTAATATGAATTCAGTTTCCCATATCCAGCCCGATAAGCCTTCGCAAAAAAAGAAGGGTGAGCATTACATCCCAAGACATATGGCTCACCCATCAAAAATGTAAAATCAATGGTGCTGGCGGCTTATCGCTGAAAGCTAGTAGCTGCCAGTTAACAGCTTTATTCCCCTGGCGGTGGTGGTGGCATTCCGCCTCCCGGCATACCTCCTGGCCTTCCCATTCTTCCACCTCCGCCATCACGCATAAACGGCGGGCCCATCCTGTTTCTCTGTTGCTGTGGCGCTGCGCCTTTAAAGGTGCGAAGATTATAGGTGAAGGTCAACAGTGCATACCTGGTTAAGACTTTGGTATGAACATCCTGTATATAGTTGTCCGTTATATTGCGTGTTACGCTTACATTCTGATTCAACAAATCAAATACTGTAAACTTAATTTCTCCGCGTTTATTTTTTAATACCTGTTTGGCTATGGATGCATTCCATAGTGGCACACTTGTATTGTAACCTGTTGCGCGGCCACCATAATAGGTGTAATTAAAGTTTGACGACAATACCCATCCACTCTTTGTATAGTAGGTTGGTTCTACACCCAATATCAAAGAAAAATAGTTGGCATTCTGAGAAGGCTGAATAGAGTATTTAGCAATATTGTACGTTGGCGTTGCAGTAAAATTCAAATCAAAATTATCCTTCAGGTTGGTAGTCCATTTAACCGACTCGCCAATTGTATAATTCGTTGTGATATTTTGCTTGTTTAATGGCTGCGCACCTACGCTATCAAATGTACGTACCAAACCAACGCTTCTTGAATCGGTGAAATTTGTTGTAAAGTTCAGGTTCGATTTTGGATGCTTCAATTGAATGCCATAGTTGAAAAAGGCTGATATATTGTATGAACCATTCATGTTCACCGGTATTAACGTATCCACGCCGGTTTTCAAATTGGTAGTGGTGGCATTTACAATAGCATTGCCAACAAAGCTGGCATTGACGGAAGCAAACATGTTTCTGAACTTCACATTATCAAAATTGGTATACAGCATCCTGAATGAATTGGTGAATGACTGTTTCAATAGCGGATTACCTACTTTAACATTCATCGGATCGCTGTTATCAATTACAGGCTGCAATTGCTGAACATTTGGCTGCGCCGTTCTGCCCGAATAATTAAACCGCAGGTTTGAAGTAGGCGTGAATTTGTAATTGAAGTTAGCCGTAGGATAAATGTTTGTGTAATGCTGCGACAGGTCAAGATTCTTGGTGCGATTAATACTTGTAAGGTCACCAAACTGAACACCAGAACCAAAGCTCAAATTCATTTTTTTGCTTTGAATGCGATAGTTCAGCGTAAGCCTGTTTGAATGATAAGTATTCTCATACGCATTGGTAAGCAGGCTATCTACGATACTATATTTCTGATCATCCGAGTTATAATCGTAGGTTGTTTTATCTGAGGTGTTTTTATTGTACGAATAGTTATAATTAAACTCAAGTATTGAGTTCTTTGTTACTGGTTCTGTATAGGATACTGTTGTACTAATACTTTGGCTATTCGATTTACTTACATACTGTTGATTAATTGTATTTACAGAATCTCCTGTTGACTGGTGAAACTTGCTGAGTGAATAGTTAGTGCCGTTTCCGTCGTTTGAGCTGCCACCAAAATTCAAATCAAACGAAACTGTTCTTGCTTTCTTTTTGAACTTATGCCTGAACAAAACATCCGCAGTTCCATTGTAGCCGCTATTGTATGAACTACTATTGGCTGCAATACTATTTACTGGTGTTATTTTATCACTTTTAACAGTGTTAGAAATGGATTGCGAGCTATTATCGGATTCCTGCCAACTTACATTTGGCCTTATGATCATTGAATTGGCTGAATCAAAATTTGTTTCAAGATTCAGGTTAAGACGATTGTTGATATTTTTGTTTGCCGATGACTGATCCTTATCATTGAACTGAGATGGTTGCCCTGGATACAAATTTTCTGTTGCACTCTTCTGATCCTTTTCTACCTGCATGTTGTTGTAGAAATAACTGCCTGAAAAATCTGTATTCTTTCCCCACGAGTCGCGATAGTTAATGCCACCTGCCAGCGTTTTTGTTATTCCATTATTGTTGTTTGTTGGCTGCATTCCGCCACCACCGCGGCCACCACCGCCACCGTAACCTCTACCTCCGCCACCACCAGCACCAAGAATGTCCTGGGTTGTAAAATTTTGATTATTGGTGTTATTTGCTTGTCCAATAACAGTCATCTGCTGATCACCCTTAAAACGGCTTAAATTTAAAGCTTCGTCATACAGCCCTTTATTTCCTACGCCCGCAATCGCACGGCCAAAATAGCCTTTACGCATGTTCTTCTTTGTAGTGATGTTGATGGTTTTAACACGGTTGCCATCATCAAAGCCTGTGAACTTGCTTTGATCGCTCAGATCATCAAACACCTGTATTTTGTCAATAACATCGGGAGGCAAATTCTTTGTGGCCATTTTAGGGTCATCACCAAAAAAGCGTTTACCATCTACCAAAATGCGCTGAACTTGTTCGCCCTGTGCTTTCACGGTTCCATCCGTTCCAACATCTACGCCGGGAAGCTTTTTCAGCAAGTCTTCTGCAACTGCATTTGGTTTTGTTTTAAACATGGAAGCATTATATTCCACTGTATCTTTTTTCACCACAACCGGGGGTGCCTCCACTGTAACATTACCAAGATTATTGGCAGCCATCTGAAGATAAATAGTGCCGGCACTTACCGTTGAATCTGCAAGAATATTTATTGGCTTATACTTTGTTTCATACCCTTGAAAACTTATGCTTAGAATATGTGGGCCTGCGGGAATTTTTCTTAGTTGAAAGATGCCATCTTCTTCGGCCAGGCCATATAACACGACTGATGAATCTGTTTTTTCTAAAATGCTGACCGTCGCTCCCTTTAAAGATTGTTTTACTGTTGTATCTTTCAAAATACCTTTTACAGATCCACTCTGGGCCATTAAATGGATAACACTGCTAAAAAGCAAAAAGAGTAAGAGCGAAGAGCCTTTTTTCATCCGTCTTTTTTTTAAATGTCTGTGGGTCGAAATCCTCTCGACAGCTTGTTTTGATGGATGAAGCTATTATTAAGTTTAAACTTAAAACAATATAATCGGTGTTCACCTAAATTGGCTAGACAAATTCCCGATTTTCTGCTATGGTGTTTTTGAAGTAGCGGTGAGAGTCAATAATTAGGCGGTAGAATTCAAAATGAAGTTATATTCATTTTAATCGAATATTTCATGTGGGGGGATTTCAAAGTAAAAAAGAAACAGAATGTGTTTATTTATAGCGACAGTGGCCATTTATAAAAGTAAATGCCAGCAGTAAAACCTGTAATAATTATCGCAAAGCCTGTTCATTCTTTTCTATGAATTGCTGATAGTAATTCACAATATTCATCAATACTTTTAATTTACTACCACTCTTAAAACTTATCTTTTTAGGATAATAGCCTGTTTCTTTTTGCTGGATCTTTTGAACCAGTTCGGGGCATTCATTTACAACGTTTGACATCTTTAGTTGAAAGTCCGGAAAAAACTGCTCTCCTTCAAGATCCCAGATTTCATTTGCGCTACTATTAGGCAGCGAAATATAATAATGAGTTGTAGTTTTTGGCAGGCTGCTTTTTTGCTGAGGAACTGATTCCTGCAATTCATATATCTGCAAAAAATAATGTTCAGGTGTAAGCCTTTTTACAAAGGCATTGAAAGATTTTTGGCCCCCGTACAAGCTGTTTCTCCCCGCAGGATGCAATAATTTATAGGCATAATAATTATCATCCATGTCATAGCCCTGCACTTCGGATAAAGGAACTGAAATGGTTTTACGCTGTTGTGGCGTTTTCACATAAATCGAATTGCTTTTTTTTGAGAAAGAGATGTAGCCCAACATGGTTGAATTGTCATTTAAATAAACTGTTGCACGGATATTTTTTGCATTATTTGGGCCGTCAAATGACGATACAGTTGTTGCACATGAAGTAAATACAAACATGCATATAATACTCATATATGTGAGGCTTGTATAAACGCGGTTGCCGAGAGAAAAACTACACTTTTTCATATCATCTGTTTTCAGCAAACAACTCAAATTTCACATAGCAGAGAAACAAAACCTATGATGAGTAAACTATGCGGAAGTATTATTGGCTATGGCAAACTTATTAAATGCAAGTTACTGAAGTAATAACAATTGGGAGAAGGCTTTGTTTACCAAACGTTGTACGTGGTACGTTTTACGTTGATTAGTGCGAAGTAATAAGCACATCTTCAAATTAAAAAGCTGCGGAGCCAATAACCCCGCAGCTTAAAAAATATTTAGATTTTATTTGCATTCAACACTTAATGTTGAGGTGGCATTCTTCTCTGTGATAAACGTAAAACGTACCACGTACAACTTACAACTCCTCTTAACTAAACAGATATTCAATATCTTCCCTGGTAAGGCTCTTAACAAAGCCGGTATCATCGGTGATAAGATCTGCGGCGAGCATGCGCTTCTTCTCTTGCAGTTGAAGTATCTTATCTTCCACTGTGTCTTTACAGATCATACGATAGGCAAAAATATTTTTTGTCTGGCCAATACGATGCGTACGGTCAATGGCCTGCTGTTCAACGGCAGGATTCCACCATGGGTCAACTATATACACGTAATCAGCTGCAGTAAGGTTAAGACCCACACCACCTGCTTTGAGCGAGATCAGGAACACGCGGCAATTCTCGTCATTCTGGAAACGTTGAATAGCTTTTTCCCTGTCAGGCGCAGAAGTGCTTCCATCAAAATATTCGTAATCAACGCCCAGCTCTTTCAGCTTCTCCTTTATCAGGCCGAGCATACCAAGAAACTGAGAGAACACAAGCGCCTTGTGGTCACTAATATTCTCGGTGATCTCTCTTCCCAACTCTTCCAGCTTAACTGACGCGTTGGGATATTGTTCATCATCTTTCATGATGGCAGGGCTATCACAAATTTGCCTGAGCTTCATCAAACCTTGCAGGATGGTAAGCTGAGATTTCTGCACGCCCTGTGAATCAACAACGCCAAGAATTTTATCACGGTAGTCGTTACGGAATGCGTCGTAAATATCCCTTTGTTCTTTGCTCATTTCGCAGAACAGGATCATTTCTGATTTATCAGGAAGATCTTGTGCCACCTGCTCTTTTGTACGGCGAAGTATGAATGGGAACAACAATTTACGCAGGTGGTCCTTTTGTTCTCTCTCGCCAAATTTATCAATAGGCACAGCAAACTCCTGCTTAAAGAATTCCATCGACCCAAGCATGCCGGGATTTAAGAAATTCATCTGCGCATAAATATCAAAAGTATTGTTCTGTAATGGCGTACCACTCAAACAAAGCTTGCTTTTTGATTTCAATAAACACGCAGCTTTTGTAACCTTACTTGCAGGGTTTTTAATTGCCTGGCTTTCATCCAGCACTACATAATCAAACTCAACTTCAACAAATTGTTTGATATCGCTACGCAAGGTGCCGTATGTTGTAATAATGATATCAATATTCTGGTGAACGATCAATTCTGCAGTCCTGCTTCCGCCATGATGAATATAATATTTCAATCCGGGGGCAAACTTCTTGATTTCATTTTCCCAGTTATACATTAGCGTTGTAGGACAAACAACCAACGCCTTCAATGTTTTATTTACATCCTTTAAATGATAAAGGAAGGACAAAGCCTGGATGGTTTTACCCAAACCCATATCATCTGCAAGAATACCACCCCAACGCACTTCGCTCAGATAGTTGAGCCACTGAAAGCCGGATTCCTGGTAAGGGCGCAATATCTGTTTTAAATGTTGCGGCGCGCTTATTTCCTGAATCGACTGGAAATTTTTTAGATTTTCATATTTAGCTTCCAACTGGAAGAACAGCTCTTCTTCATCACGCTGATTATATAATTCTTCAATTACACTGTAATGATACTTGCTCAGCTTGATGTGTGAAGCTTTGCCTTCGCCCACGCGGAACAACAACGAGTATTTCTTAATCCACTCTTCAGGTAAAATACCGAGTGTTCCATCCTGCAGCTGTACAAATTGCTGCTTGTTTGCCAATGCCTTTTTCACATCAGCAACAGTAACTTTTTGTTCGCCGAAATGAATATCGATCTTGGCATCAAACCAGTCTGTATGACTGCTGATATAAATTTTGGTAGATGGTTTTGCTGTATTAAAGCGGAAGTTTTTCAACGATTCAAAGCCATAAACAGGAATGTCCATTTCTTTAACCGCATCAACAAACAAAAAGAACCAGTTATTCTTTAATACTTCAGAACCTTTTAAAGCAAGCGTATTACCATCTTCTGTTCTTATAAAATGAGAGTGCAGGTTAGATAATTTATCAAACAGGTTGTTTTCCGCCTGCGTATTACGGTGAACGATTAAGAGCTTATCCATCAAAGGAAGAATAATCTTTTCCTTATCGGTGGGCCTTATATCATAACCGTTATAGTTAAATACCGGCTGCAGCAACAGGTAGTCGCCTTTCTCTTTTAAAAGAAGTTTAACTTCCGGCTTTGTATCTTTTAAGTCTTCACGTTCAACGTTTACAAACTGAACATTATACTCTTTCGTGAGCGGCAAAATAAAATCTATCAACTGCTTGTTCCACTCATGCTGAGTTATGAGCATTTTTCCGCCTGGGAGAAATTTCTCAACAACAGCAATATCCTCTGGCCTTTGCCACAAGTAAACAGTGTCGTGAAAACGGTAAATCAATGAAGAAGAAATCTCATTATCACCAACGCTGTAAACGCCTTCTGGCAGGCGGACATTACATTTTACTTCATAACCGGCTTCAGTATAATAAACGGAAAACTCAGGCACTATAAAGTCCTTCGCAATTTGTACTTTCTGTAGGTTAGCGGTTTGAAATGACTTTCGTTGTGGCAAAAAGAATACAAAATTGCTTTCAGCTATGTCTGCAAAAATCTTTTTGAATTTAGGTTGAAGATATTCAATGATCAGGTGGCGTGTTTCTTCAGGTAGCTCATCATCGTGTTGCTGAATAATGTTTTCCCATATGCCACTAAACGGAGAATTCCTGTTAAGGTACCTGCTTACTTCGCCGGGCAACAATTTACGCAACTGTTGTACAACGCCTTTATCATCCTCATTGAAAATTTCTGTATTGATAAATTTTGCTAGGTCAAGCTTTTCAACTTTTCCTACATAAGCAGAATTATCGTCGTTCGCTTCACCCTGAATCAAATCAAGCTGCACATAAGGATATTGATGTGCGTTGTAGCTGATAACAATCCCGGCTTTGTATTGTGTTTTCTGCGATTCCGTTTCTGCAACCATTACATCCGGCTCTACAACAGTCTTGGGCCGTAATGGCTGAGAAGGCGGAGCCACCCTTTTTATTGATGGGTCCAGTACACGCAAAAAAGGTTTACCATCAGTATATGTAAACTCAAACTTACCTTCAATATCATCGCCGAGGGAATAACCATATAACCCCAACAGTTTATCCTTTTCCTTATCCCAATTGCGTATTGAATCAAAATAATTTGGGCCAAAGCTGTTTAACAACTGAAGAAGCAAAATAGCTTTGTGTACGCACAACGGATGTTTACTATCTGTATGGCAGGTGCAGCTTGTATCAAAATTCCGCTCCTCATTTTTTTGAATAAGCAGCTTGTAAATTTCACCTTCATATTCTAGTTCTGCATTCACACGTTCATCCTTGGCTAACAGGATATTCGCTTTGTTGCTACGCAAATAATTTTCAGCCTCTGCCAACGAATTTTGAGCAGTTAACAGTTTGATCATTTTAAGATCCAACTGCTTCATTTTTATTACCGTATGTTTTTGATCGTATTCAAGCTCTTTATCGCCCAATAAATTCTTATCGAGCATTTCCTGCAATTGAAACAGCGCTGCTGCTTCATGCCTGCATATTTCCCCCAGGTTATAAGGACAACCGCAACGCACAGATAGCGTTTTGGGATCTTTAAATTTGCTTATGTAAACCTTATAGTAAGTAGAATAAGCATCATCTTTCACACGAAGCGTAACAGACCCAACAAGATCATCAAACTCAATCAATTCAACATTCCCAATCGCGTGTATTTTCTTCCCTCTGCGTATTACTTCATCAGTTCCGTTGTTATATATGTATTTAACCAGGTGCGGTAAAGCCATTCGATGTTATAATTTGTTTGTGATGCCTGTTCAAAAACCATGAATAAACATCAACCGTTCAGAAAAGAGCAATTTGCAAAAGTAAAGGAATTATAGGCATTTTATGAAATGAAAAGATGTCTGCTAACACTAATTATCATAAAATTAAGGCCGCAAAAGCCCGTAATACCTGTAATATATTTATTGGTTACATATACAACGACCTGTACTTTAGGATGAATTTAATTATTCTGAATAGATTTGTAAAACAGAAGCTTAATTCATGAAGATATATATAAAGAATATGGTTTGTAACCGTTGCAAAACAGCAGTGAAAGAGGTTTTAGAAGAAAATGGTATTGAGCCGGTATCTGTTGACCTTGGCGAGGTTGAAATAAACCAGGAGCCAACAGGTGAAACACTTTCCAAAATAAGCGATGAGCTAAAACATCTTGGCTTTGAAGTGATAGATGACAAAAAAAGCCGCATCATCGAAAAAATTAAAAATATCATTGTAAAGCTGGTGCATTACTCAGAAGAAGATAAACCATTCAACCTATCTACATACATTTCATCTGAACTGCATTATGAGTACAACTATTTAAGCACGCTGTTTTCAGAGGTAGAAGGCACTACTATTGAAAAATATTTTATTGCGCAAAAAATTGAGCGTGTAAAAGAACTGATTGTTTACAATGAATTAACTCTCTCAGAAATAGCCTATAAAATGGGGTACAGCAGTGTTGCGCATTTAAGCAGCCAGTTTAAAAAAGTAACAGGCTTTACGCCGACACACTTCAGAAATATTAAAGAAAACAAACGCAAATCGCTCGACGAAGTGTAATGCATGAAGTATAGCTTGTTGTATATAACTGATTTGATTTGCGTAAAATGTTATAACCCTTTCCCATAATTGTATAACAGTTTGGCGTTGACGCTTTCGGAACTTTGCTATAGAACAAACATTTATTGTTATGGCAACGGAAGTATATATACCGATAGAGGGCGCAGAAAGTGAACACTGCGCACTGATTATAGATAAAGGATTGGCAAAAGTTAAGGGCGTTACATCTCATAAAGTTGAATTGAACAACCAACGAGCAGTGATTACTGCAGAAACGCCGGATGTTGTTGCAAATGCAGTATCTGCAATTAAGGATTTAGGATATGGCGTACCCTCAGTTAAGAAAAATTTTCCTGTACTGCACATGACCTGTGCATCCTGCGCAAACAGTACCGAATCCATTTTAAAAAGCCAGGAAGGCGTTATAGATGCAGCAGTGAACTATGCAAACGCAAGTGCAACAGTTACATATATCCCAATCATTGTTACACCTGAAAAGCTGAAGACAGCTATTCAATCCATCGGCTATGACCTTGTGATTGAAGAAAGCGCGGATGCAGCGCATGATTTAGAAACCTTGCAACAAAAAGGTTTCTCAGCTCTTAAGAAAAAAACAATTGGCGCCATAGCACTAACACTGCCTGTAGTTGTTATCAGTATGTTCTTTATGAACCTTCCTTATGCCAATTACATTACTTGGATATTATCTACACCTGTGGTCCTTTTTTTTGGAAGACATTTTTTTGTAAACGCATGGAAGCAACTCAAACATCGCTCGGCGAATATGGATACACTTGTAGCATTAAGCACAGGCGTTGCATATTTGTTCAGCGTTTTTAATACATTATTTCCCGAATATTGGCACAGCCGCGGATTGCATGCACATGTTTATTTTGAAGCAGCCGCGGTAGTAATTTCTTTTATTCTGCTCGGTAAAGTGTTGGAAGAAAAAGCCAAAGGCAACACTTCATCTGCTATAAAAAAACTAATGGGATTGCAGCCAACAACCGTAACAGTTATCCACCATGGATCTCACCATGTGGAGATACCGATCGCGCAGGTCAAAATAGATGATATTATTCTTGTAAAACCGGGCGATAAAATTCCTGTTGACGGCGTTGTTGTAAGTGGCAGTTCATTTATAGATGAAAGCATGATCAGCGGCGAATCTATGCCGGTTGAAAAAACGAATGGCTCACACGTATTTGCAGGAACGATCAACCAGAAAAACAGTTTTCAGTTCCGCGCTGAAAAAGTAGGAGCGGATACATTGCTGGCACACATTATAAAAACAGTTCAGGATGCACAAGGCAGTAAGGCTCCGGTACAAAAACTGGTGGATAAAATCGCAGGTATTTTTGTGCCAATTGTTATTGCTATTGCTGTGTTGACCTTTATTGCATGGATCACATTAGGAGGAGACAATGGTCTTACCCAGGGATTGCTTGCAATGGTTACTGTGTTGGTTATTGCGTGTCCTTGTGCACTTGGCCTCGCTACACCAACGGCAATTATGGTAGGTGTAGGAAAGGGTGCGGAAAATGGCATACTGATTAAAAACGCGGAAAGCTTGCAACTCGCCAGAAAGGTTGATGTAATAGTACTGGATAAAACCGGCACCATTACCGAAGGAAAGCCTGCTGTTACAGATATACAGTGGTTACATAATGATGATTCGAACGCCGTTATACTTTCGTCTATTGAAAAACAATCGGAGCACCCATTAGCTGATGCGGTTGTAAAATACCTGAATATTGAATCATCGGTCAACGTCTCAGCATTTGAAAGTGTTACAGGCTATGGCACTACTGCAGCTGTAAACGGAGCAAAGTTTTATGCAGGAAATAGAAAGTTGCTTACAAAGAATAACGTGCAGGTTTCCGACGATTTTCTCGTAGCAGAACAATCTTGGTTAAAGGAAGCAAAGACCGTGATTTTTTTCTCAGATGAAAAAGAAGCGCTTGCAATTATTGCGATTGCAGATAAAATAAAATCCTCGTCCAGTGAAGCTGTAAAACAATTGCAAAGCAGTGGCATTGAAGTATACATGCTCACCGGCGACAACCAGGCCACAGCAAAAGCAATCGCAGAGCAGGCAGGCATTACACATTTTAAAGCTGAAGTTTTACCTGCCGACAAAGCTTCTTTTATCAAAGAACTACAACATAAGGGCCACACCGTGGCTATGGTGGGCGACGGCATTAATGATAGCAATGCACTTGCTCAGTCAGATGTAAGTATTGCAATGGGCAAGGGAAGTGATATTGCCATGGACGTAGCAGCAATGACGATCATTTCTTCTGACCTCACCAAAATAAATAAGGCAATACGTTTATCTAAGCAAACAGTGCAAAGCATTAAACAGAACCTTTTCTGGGCGTTTATTTATAACGTTATTGGCATCCCAATCGCTGCAGGCATTCTTTATCCCGTTAACGGGTTCCTGTTAAATCCAATGATTGCAGGTGCCGCTATGGCGTTAAGCTCAGTAAGCGTTGTAGCAAACAGCCTTTTACTTAAAGCAAAAAAAATATAACCTGTAAATTCTATAACACAATAGGGGAATTGTGTAAAGCAACACGAATCTCTATAACGGAAATTTGTATCATTAAACGGAGCGGTAAATCCGCAAAAAAACGAAAGACGATGAAAACAATAACATTCAAAACAAATATTAATTGTAGTGGTTGCGTTGAAAAAGCGACACCTTTTTTAAACGAAGCGGTAGGTGCCGGCAATTGGAAAGTGGACACGCAAAATCCCACCAAATTATTGACGATAGAAAATGAAAAAGTACATGAGAAAGATATTGTTAGTACGCTTCAAAAAGCAGGTTTTAAAGCTGATGTAGTAAAATAGTTTACAGATGGTTTTGGTTTATGAACAAGCGCTGTTATTTTATGACGGCGCTTTTTTTAATGGAAAGTTGAGAGTTGACAATTGAAAAATGACATGCCGTTTAGTTAAGGCTAGCCAGTATTCGATGCTCATGAACTGTTTAAGTCAGGTTAACATTTGGGAGAACTCCCCTGCGTGCCAATGACAGATTAGGGTGCTGTTAATATAAAATTGTGTTTTAAAGCCAGTTTTTGTAAAAATTGCACATCTCTTTCTCCGATCTTTTGTAGATAGTTTTCGGTTGCCGTTGTAAACCGCGCCGTTTCACGCGGCGAACGCAATGAAGCTGCGGCGCAGCGGCCTTAGCGCTCTGCGAAGCCTCCTGGATTCGCAGGCTTACTCTATTGCTTGCAGCGATGGGTTTAAAATCGCCAGAGGCGATACAATAAGAACTACGGAACCTGGAGGTTCCGCAGCGCACAAACATCATTTTTTTTTTGCTAGCGCCCTTTCAGGGCTTGATTGCCGTTTGGTATTTTATTCCCAAAGCGTTGCCCCAGGCTAGTACTATGAGGCCTTCAGCTCAGCCAAAATGCGTTCTCGCCGGCATTTTTACGGCAAGCATTAAATGAAATCAGCCCTTATATTTTCAAGGCAAGCACTAAATACTGGCAAATCTTATATTTCCTTACATGCCTTATATGGTTCAAAAACCTTCGCAAAAAAGGCACGTAGTTTAAAAACCACGTGCCTTTTATATCTATTACAATCATTGGTTTTACGAGAACCTCCAATTTATCCTCACATTCTCCCTACATCGTACATCTAAAACCGTACATCTCACATTGCTTACATCGTACACCGTACATCTAAAATCGTACATCGATTCACAATTCTATTGTTCCTTATGCGGTGCAGGCAATGTTACCCAGTTACGTCCATCGCGGGCTATCAATGCTTCTGCATCTTCTGGTCCCCAGCTCCCGGGGGCGTAGTTAGGGAAATCCACCGGTGGCCTTTGTTCCCATGCTTCGATGATTGGCATAACCACTTTCCATGCAGCTTCAACCTGGTCGGCGCGCATGAATTGTGTGGGGTTGCCTTCCATTACGTCCAGCAACAGTGTTTCATATGCTTCAGGTTCATGGCCATCGTAAGCATCTTCATAACTGAAGATCATATCAACCGGGCTCAACGTCATTGTCTGGCCGGGACGTTTAGCCTGGAACCTTAAGCGAATATCCGTTTTAGGCTGTATGCTGATCGTTAAACGGTTGGGCCTCCACGTTTCTGCAGCTTCCGGAGGGAAGGCATAGTGCGGAGCCTGTTTAAACTGAATGGTAATGATGGTTGTTTTATCGTGCAGGTGTTTACCAGTACGAACGTAGATAGGAACATCCTGCCAGCGCCAGTTATCGATATAAAATTTGATCGCTGCAAAAGTTTCGGTTGATGACTGCGGAGCAACTTTCTCTTCTTGCCTGTAACCTTTTACTTTATCGCCCTTCATCCAGCCTTCGCTGTATTGGCCACGAACCGCATAGGCATGTACTTCATCGCGGCTGATTTTTCTCAGCGCATTTAATACGTCTACTTTTTTGTTGCGGATCTCATTCGCTTCAAAATTTACTGGCGCGTCCATCGCAATCATACAGATCAATTGCAGAATATGGTTTTGCACCATGTCGCGCAGCGCACCACTTTGTTCGTAATAACCACCGCGGCCTTCAACGCCAACAGTTTCCGCATTGGTGATCTGAATATGATCGATGTAGTTGCGGTTCCAGATTGGTTCAAATAAGGCATTGGCAAAGCGCAATGCAAGAATGTTCTGAACGGTTTCTTTACCAAGGTAATGGTCTATTCTGTAGATCTGATCTTCTGCAAACATGGATGCAAGCAATGCATTCAATTCATGCGCACTTTTCAGGTCATGCCCGAATGGTTTTTCAACAACAATGCGGGTATAGCTAGTGTCTTTGCAAAGATTCAGTTTGCCCAGTTTCACCGCAATATCCGGAACGAGCTGCGGCGCTACTGCCAGGTAAAAGATCACATTAGGATGTTCGCCGAACTGTTCTTCCACTTCTTTAACCTTATCAGCTATTTTGCTGTATGCAGCCTCATCTTCACCATCCATTTGTAAATAACCTACATGCTGCGAAAACTCTTTCCAATGGCCGTTTTGCTCGCCTTTTCTTCTGCTGAATTCCTGGATCCCTTCATACAAATGCTTGCGAAACTTGTCATCGGAATAAGCTGTTCTTCCTAACCCTACAATGGCAAATTTTTCGGGCATCCAGTTATCCAGAAACAGGTTATATAAAGCGGGAGACAATTTTCTATGATTCAGATCGCCGCTTCCTCCAAAAATAAACAACACGGTGGCCGGCGGACGGGTGTTATTGTTATTCTGTGTTGACATGTTCATTGGTTAATAAATGTTTTTTGCAGAAACAGGCATGTTCCGCGCAAACATTCAATAGTTATTATAAATGCAGGCTAGCAATTACCTTTTTAGCTAGCCCAGTCCTCAGTATGAAATGTTCCTTCTTTATCAATTCTTTGATAGGTATGTGCACCAAAGTAATCGCGTTGCGCCTGTACCAGGTTGGTAGGCATTTTTTCTGTTGTAAATGCATCAAAATAAGCCAGTGTGCTCATAAGGGCCGCACCGCCAATTTTGCTTTCTACAACTTTGGCAACTACTGCACGCAGGCTGTGTTGTTTGCTGTCTAACAGTTTTACTATTTCTGTATCTAACAAAATGTTCGTCAACTGCGGATTGCTGCTGAATGATTCGTAGAAATCTTCCAGTAACACAGAACGGATAATGCAACCACCTCTCCAAACTTTCACTGCAGCTTTCAATGGAATAGCCATATCCAGTTCTTCAGAAGCTTTTTTCAACATTGCCAAACCTTGCGCATAGCTGATTAAGATGGCTGCGAACAACGCTTCTTCAGCTTGCTTGATAAATGATTCTGCATCGGAGATCTTTCCGAAATCAGATTTATATAAACGTCCAGCCAGGATTCTTTCTTCTTTAAATCCGGATAAAGTACGCATGGCAACAGCCGCATCAATGGTAGGAATGGCCACCGGAAGATTCAATGCATCCTGTGATGTCCAGATACCAGTTCCTTTTGAGCCGGCCTTGTCGTTGATCATATCAACAAGGAAATTGCCGGTATCGGGGTCTTTCTTCTTAAGAATGTCAGCGGTAATTTCTACGAGGTAAGATTTCAATTCGCCTTCGTTCCAGCTTTTGAAAATTTCGTGCAAGCGATCATTAGGTATATCAGAACCGCGGTGAAGCAGGTCATAGATCTCGCAAATAAGTTGCATCACTGCATATTCGATACCGTTGTGCACCATTTTCACAAAATGTCCGGCAGCACCTTTGCCCATATACGCAACACAAGGCTCCCCGTCTACATGCGCAGATATCGATTCGAAAATTGGCTTGATCAGTTCCCATGCTTTTACATCGCCGCCTGGCATAATGCTTGGCCCCGTACGCGCGCCATGCTCGCCACCGGAAATACCCGTGCCCATAAAATGGAAGCCTTTTTCGCTTACGTATTTAATTCTTCTCAGCGTATCTGTATAGTGTGAGTTACCACCATCAATTATAAGGTCGCCCTGGTCCAGCATAGGCAACAAGCTGTCAATCACGTCATCAACTGGCTTGCCTGCAGGCACCAGCATCATTATTTTCCGCGGCACCGCCAACTGCTTGACCATTTCTTCCAACGTTGTTACGCCTTTTACAGTTGTACCCGCTGTTGCTGAAGATTCCAGGGAAGCTCCCTTTTCTGCATCTTTATCAAAACCGATAACGCTAAAACCATGATCAGCTATGTTTAGCAAGAGGTTGCGGCCCATAACGCCAAGGCCAATCATGCCGAAGTCAAATGATGTGTTCATGTGGATATTACTAAATTAAAAGAAATGCAAGTTAATGCATGTGCGTAAATAATTGGCGCTCTTATTTGAATAACCCGTTAACTAACAGGTGTCTGTCCGGGCTGCTGCCATTGAGAAAATGCCAATTTTTTAAGCAGATACAAAATACGCAGGGGTTTTATTTTTTTGTTGTATGGATTGTGGGGAGAAGATATTTAAAGAAGTGTTTAAATGCCTTTTGGAGTTACCTGTTTAAATATGAATAAGTATTACAGTTTGATTTGTAGTTATTTAAATAAAGAGTTTGATTGCTATGATTGTTGCCGATTATCGCATATGACGATATTATTTTACAATTATATAACCGATGCAGCCAGGGAGAACATGATGGTTTTGAAGACATTTGTATCTATGACTCCAGAGGACCCTCCTGTTTGTGGATCTTCCGAGTAGAAGTCATCCGACTCCAACGGAGTCTCCGGTAAAGCTTCATAAATTTTTCAAATTTGCAAGACGTTGGTTAATCCAATTCAACTTAACGTAATCAATCCGTCAAATTTTTTTTCTCTATTCTTTTGGCTTGATCCAAAAGAACCAAAAGATCAAGGCAAACCCGATCGCTCCGCGCGTTTTGCCGGGCCTACGCCTCTCCAATGTGTAGCTTTCACATTTTACACGGGCTGCTTCTACAACTTATTTCAATTAGTGATCGGATGCGAAGCCCCTTCTATTGCCGGAATTAAAAAAATAGCTATCCGTGTAACTGTCTTTTAAAAAAAATACTTCCTCGATAACGGCTGACGCAATAAAAATTGATCTGAATTAATAATGTAAGTAGCACATGGGGAGGGGATGGCATGGCAAAACGGCCGGAGGCTTCGGGTTTGCCTTGAATTTTCTTTGGTTACTTTCTTTTTTTCAAGAAAAAGAAAGTAATAAACTAAAAAACGAACCGATTGGCCCTAGGTTAAACTGAAAACTTGCCAACGATGCAGCTACGCCTTTCGATCTGCAAAAAGGTTCATTTTGATAATAAACATCGCGTAAATGGTCGAGTTGGCTAACTCCTCTGTTATTTATTACCCAATTCGACACCCTGCTAACCGCTTCGGCCGTAACTTTGGAAAATTTTTTTTATGTCTGAGCTGGTAAAGGAGTTTAATGACTACAGGGAGAAGATGAATGACGTGATATTGGGGAAAGATAATTTGGTACTCAAACGTTTATGGAATTTGGATACCAACACCTATGAGGATGGGGCTTTGGATAAAAGAACCAAAGAAATGCTTGGATTGGTAGCCAGTATGGTTCTACGTTGTGACGATTGCATTAAATACCACCTTGGAAAATGCCGGGAATTGGGCGTTACCACCCAGCAGATGTACGAAATTTTTGCCGTTGCCAATATTGTTGGCGGAACTATTGTAATACCTCATACAAGGCGCGCCGCCGAATATTGGGAGGAGCTTATGGCTTCTGAATTAAAATAGGTGTTAGTTAATTGTCTAATTTTGCAATGAAATTTTTTTTCCGAGATGAGTGAAGTTAATACAGCGTTACCCACATTAACAGCCAAAGATTTTTCAACCGACCAGGAAGTTCGCTGGTGTCCCGGCTGTGGCGACTATTCCATTCTTGCGCAAGTCCAAAAAGTAATGCCTACGCTGGGCGTTCCAAAAGAAAACATAGTAATAATAAGCGGTATCGGTTGTAGCAGCCGTTTTCCTTATTACATGAATACATACGGTATGCACTCGATCCATGGCCGTGCTACGGCTATTGCCAGCGGATTGAAAGCTACGAGGCCGGAACTGAGCGTTTGGATCGTTACGGGTGACGGCGACAGCCTGAGCATTGGTGGCAACCATACCATCCATTTACTGCGCCGCAACTTCGATGTAAACGTGTTGCTGTTCAATAACCAGATCTATGGCCTTACCAAAGGGCAATATTCTCCAACTTCTGAAGAGAATAAGGTTACCAAGAGCACGCCACTCGGAAGCATTGACCATCCGTTTAATCCTTTGGCACTTGCCATGGGAGCAGATGCGTCTTTCATAGCCAGGAGTATGGACCGTGATCCCAAGCATTTGCAAGCAATGCTTACACGTTCTCATCAGCATAAAGGCGCTTCGTTTCTCGAAATCTATCAGAACTGTAACATCTTTAATGATGGCGCATTTGAAATATTTACAGAGAAAGGCAGCAAACTGAACGAAACATTGTTCTTAGAACAAGGCAAGCCATTGATTTTTGGAGCTACACAAAATAAAGGCATCAAACTGGACGGATTAAAACCTGTTGTTGTTGAGCTTGGAGAGAATGTTAGCGCGGATGATTTGTGGATTCACGATGAAAGGGATTTTTATAAAGCGCAGATTTTAATAAGAATGTTTGATGATCCTCGTATTGAAGGTCATTTTCCTCGCCCGTTTGGAGTATTCTATGAAGCAGACAGAGTTTGTTACGAAGATGCGTTAAACATGCAGATAGAAGAAGCGCTCGCTAAGAAGGGTTCCGGTGACCTGGATAAGTTGCTGCGCGGTTCTGAAGTGTGGGAAATAGCTTAAACAAAGAAATTGTATTCTGAAAGCCCTTGCCTGCAAGGGCTTTTTCATTTTCTGGCGGCACGCCTATACAGTATCACACCTTGAAATGCACATGGTGTTTAGCGGCTTCAATAATCATTAGTATCATGGTCAAGAATTGGACAGCTAACGATGTCTGTAATGATATCAACACTCAGGTTAAGTTTTGCGAGCCGTTTAACGGCATTAATTTTAAAGCAAATGCCTGCATTCACACTGATATACTGCGCCCGCTCGGAAGTGCAGTATATCATGGAAATTTTTTAAATAAAAAAAAATAATATTCTGAAAGTCCTTGCCAGCAATGGTTTTTTCATTTTCTGCAAATATTAAAATCGATGAAACCGGTTGATTATTATTGCTCTGGCACCATCTTTGGCATTTGTTGACGAATCAGGATAATTTGTTTACATAGAAAGAATCGGCATATGACCAGACTCGTTAGTATCGTTTATTCATTCTTATTGTTGATAGTTGTATCAGCTTGTCATAAAGAGTCTGCATCCCCAAATGCGAGAACAGAGAACACTAATCCTGAATTGACCACACCGAATACAAGTAATCCTAATAACAATATTGTAGAAACACAACCCGCTATAGTAACGCCAAGAGTTGCATCTATAAGTGCAAATGTTCATGGCTATGGTGAAGCGTTGCCTGCGTTGTATGATTCAACAACAAAGAATTATCCGCTGATTGTGTTCCTTCACGGCCAGGGTGATGTTGGAAACGGGACTACAGATATTTACAAGGTGGGACGAGAGGGAATTGGTAAAATGGTGAAGAATAAAACCTTTCCTGCCAACTTTAATTCGCAAGGAAAAAACTATTCTTTTATTGTATTGCTTCCACAATTTGACAAGTGGGGCGAACCTGGCGATGTTAGTTTAATGATTGATTATGCAATAAAGAATTACAGAGTAGATCAAAGCAGAATTTATGTTGTTGGCTTTAGTATGGGCGGAGGGGTAACATGGTTAGCGGGGGCAACTTACACATCCAAAATTGCAGCTATTGTCCCTATCTCCAGCGCATCAATGATCAACGATAAAAATGCAGAGGCACTTTCTTCTTCAAAAATGCCTGTTTGGGCATTTCATAACATTGAGGATACCATGGTTTCGGTTAGTTATACTAAAACAAATGTTTCTAAAGTTGAAGCATTGAATCCTGTGGTTAAACCACGGCTCACACTTTTTACCTCTCAGGCACATGATGCATGGAACAAAGCATGTAACCCTGGCTATAAAGAAAATAATATGAATATTTACGAGTGGCTACTTCAATATACCCGCTAAATCATTTTAGTAAAGCAGCGCTAACATCAATCCTGCAACTCCTATAAAATTTTAAATTACGTAATAACATCGTTGTTAGAAAATCCCAATGCCCTTGACTTTTGTCAATCACATCTGCGATTATTTTAGTAATTTTTGCCACAACACTTTGCCTCGAACTTTTTGGCACCATGTTTGAAAATCTACCCGTGTCCAAAAAATTCATCATTCTTTTTCAAAAATCCAACATCCGAGATTTATGAGCAAGTTAAAGGCAATTGTGGTCGCATGCCTGTTGGGTGCGACGGTGATAACATCATGTCAAAAAGAATCCGTATCTCCTACAGAAACAACGAAGGAGAGCACGACAGTTGATCAGTCAAGTTCAGAAAGAACAGCAAATGACATTGTAGAGACAAGGCCCGCCATTCTAAAGGGGGTAACTACCTCGGTAACGGCAAATATTCATGGTTATTACAGAGCGTTACCGGCAAGGTATGATTCAACCACTAAAAAATACCCATTGTTGATAGTGATGCACGGTAAAGGCGAGATAGGAAACGGCTCTACCGGATTGAGTTTAGTGCTGAAAAATGGCACGGCAGCATTGTTAAAGGCTGGAAAGTTTCCGCCGAATTTCGTTGTGAATGGCCAGAATTTTTCGTTTATTGTTGTTATGCCGCAGCTTTCAAGATGGCCAACGGCTGATGATGTGAATGGAATGATTAATTTTGCAAAGAGCAAGTACAGGGTAGACACATCGCGTATTTATGTAAGTGGCCTGAGCATGGGCGGCGGCGGAACATGGTTATTTGCAGAAAAATATCCATCACGTGCAGCGGCAATTGTAACAATGGCCGGCGCACAGCAGATCTATGACAAAGCGGCGAACCTGATGGCGACAACGAATTTACCGATCTGGGCTTTCCACAATACGAGCGACCCAACGGTACCTTCTGTTTACTCTAAGAAAAATGTGACTATGGTAAACAGCCATACGCCGGCTACCAAAGCAAGACTTACACTTTGGACAGCAGCTGTGCATGATTGTTGGACGAAGGCATCGAATCCAACTTACAAAGAAAACAACCTGAACATCTATCAGTGGATGTTGCAATACAAAAGATAATTAATCCCCCATCATCCTATTTAAAGCTTACGAAGCCCGCCGATTTAGCCGGGCTTCACTTTTTTTGAGCAGTTAAGCAAATATGTTTATCGCGATGAAAAAGAAAAAGCCATCAATTGATTAGAATGCTTCTGTCAACTGATGGCTTTTATTTTTGCTATCCCGGTGTGTTACGACATTGCAACCTTGCCGTCTTCCAGTTTGATAGCTTTTGGAAATAGGATATTGTTTTCGAGGTGGATGTGCTGATGAAGATCTTCTTCAAATTCTTCCAGTTTTTTATACAAAAAATTATGGCTGTTGCAAGCATTTGACGGAACAGTGTAACCATGTGTCAGCTCGCGCAATTGCCTTAAGAGGTCTCCTGCTACTTCATGGTCTTGTTCCATTACCCATATCGGTTTCTCAATAGAATCAAAAGCCTGCCTGAACTGGCTTACTCCCTTGTCCTTTTGTTCTATCTGTTTAATATAAGGGAAAAGAATACGTTCTTCTTTTACCATATGTGTTGTTAGTTCCTGCAACAAATCAACCACGCATTTTCTTATCGCTGCTAATTCTGCGAACCTGTCGCCATGTTTTCTTGCAACTTTTTCACTCAACTCATTCAGCACGTCAACACTATCCAACACATATTTATGATGCACATTTACAATATAATCAGCGAGGAATGATAAAGGCCATGCATCAAAATTATGGTGGGCAGCAGAGGCGGAGCCAGGTTGCTCTGCTTTAGCCAGTTCATTCTTTACGGCTTCAATATCCAGCCCGTGTTTTGCGCATGCTTCTTCCACTGTTTTTTTACCACCGCAGCAATAATCAATACCTAGTTTTTTGAATACCTCGGCTTTTCTAAAATTCTTGCGCGCCATTTCGCCAATGGTTTCTGCTGCATTGTTCAGCAGTTCTTTTTTAATTTCAACTTCCCAGGTTGCAGGCCCTTCCAGTAAATAAGTCCACGAGAAAGAAGCGCCTCTTCCGCTCCTAAGCTCAAAATACAATGGCTTGGGATCGTGATCGTTCCGAATGGTAAGGCTTGCCCCGTCCTCAAGGTTATCAAATAGCCTGAAGATTGCCGCATGCCTGTGTGCGGGTTCTATGGTAGTAACGTCAACTAATAAATTGGTGCTCATGATCGTATGTTTATTAAGTAAGTGATTCCAATATATTTAATTAAGGATGTTTTTGTCCTTAATAGATTCAAAAAAATAGCTTACGCTATTTTTAGAAAGCTATCGCCTTTCTTTAATTTCTTAGCCATATCTCCAATTGACATGCTGGTGAGCATGCTGGCGATATTGGCGCGAATTGATTTGTATTTGTCGTGCAGCGGGCAGGGTTCTTTTTCTGAGCAGGCCCTCAGGCCAAGCCCGCAGCGTAAAAGGACTTCAGTTCCTTCCACAGCTTCAACCAGCGCTATCAACGGCCGGTTTAATTGTTCTTCGTCCATAAAAAAACCACCATTAACACCTTTCTGTGAACTAACGAGCCCGTTACGGGTCAATATCTGGAGAATTTTAGCGGTAAAATGCCGGGGCGCTTCAATCTTTTCACAGATCTCCGCAATGCCTATTTTATAATCTTTATCATGTTGAGACGCAATGTAGACAGCAGCCCTAATTCCATATTCACAGGTTTTTGAAAACAACATTCCTTTCGCTTTTGATACAAAGATAGTAGAATAAAAGACAAAAACATCTTTTATTTGAAAGAATAGCAAAACGCTATTAAATAATAAGTCTGCAAATAAGGCCGCAAAAAGCGCAAGTGGATTACTTCATTCGCAAATTCTCTCATCCGCATTACGCGTTTTTCACTAACTCAATTCTAAAGGTTGTGCCTTTCCCGACTTCGCTCCATTTAATGAAAATGTCGCCTTTGTGGTATTGTTCAATGATTCTTTTTGTAAGGGTTAGCCCCAGGCCCCAACCGCGTTTCTTTGTTGTAAAACCGGGTCTAAATACATTCGCGATATTGGCTTTGCTGATGCCTTTTCCTGTATCGGTAACATCAATCACCACCTTTGCCGGCGCTTCCGTTACCTGAACGTCAATCTTTCCCTGTCCTTCCATTGCATCCAGCGCATTTTTTAGCAAATTTTCAATTACCCAATCAAAAAGCGGCGGCGAGATCATTACAAATATTTCTGATTTGCCACTTGTCTCCAGCTTGAATTCAACCCGGCTGCCGGCACGTTTCTTCATGTAATCCACCATGTATTGTAGCTGCGTAATAATGTTCTTCGCTTCTAGTTGTGGCTGGCTGCCGATTTTACCAAAGCGGTCAGTGATTAACTCCAGCCGGTTTACATCTTTTACCAGTTCGGGGTTAATGGATTCGGTGCCGGGAATTTCCTTTAGTACTTCTATCCATCCCTTAAGGCTGGTCACTGGCGTGCCTAGTTGGTGTGCAGTTTCTTTTGCCATGCCCACCCACAACTGGTTTTGCCGGCTGCGATAGGTGGTTTGCTGCGCGATGATGGTAATGATAATAAACAGCGATACTATTACAAGCTGAACGATGGGGTAATAGCGAACCTGCGATTGCAACTTGCTTTTTCCGTAATAGTATTTGTTAGCGGTATACGGAGCCTTTGTTAGCACCAGGATAATCGGAGCATGAAGCCGTTTAAATTCTTTCAGTTTGCGGGGCAGATAAGTTGGGTCTTCTTTTATTCTGATTGTATCCAGGTTAAGATAGTTATTGGTGATACTATCTTTTTCATTGGTTTCAATAATAGGGATATCTTCATTCTCGCTGGAAATCTTTATCGCAAGGTTAAGATTCGCTTCGTCTGAAGACTGCATGATGGTACGCTGCGCCTCAACCCACGATTCCACCCGCCTTGTTTCGTCAACAGCAATTTTATTTGCGAGATATTGGGAATACCATACTGTAACCGATACTATGATGATCGCAATAAAAGCAAGCAATGTTCGCCAGTTAAGCCACTGTTTGATCATATGTGTTTTATCTCTCCATTAGTTTAGCCAGGCAATAGCCGATGTTGAATTTCCGGAATGCAACCTTTGCTGGTGCATCCGCCGCAAACTGGAAACCCTAAATCAGGTGAAGAAAGAACGCTTTTGATGTTCTTAGGTTTCTTCACCGTTTTCTTCTTCGTATACTTCCTCCGCTACTTCAACAGGTGGCAGGTTTTCAGACTTCTCACAGATTAGATTAGCCGCTAAGGCTGTCCAGCCCGTTTGATGCGATGCGCCAAGGCCATGCAATGTATCACCATGAAAATACTCATAAAAAAGAATCAGGTGTTCATTTCCTGGTTGTTGATAAAACCAGTTGTATGTGCCATGCGCTTTGCGCCCGGATTTGTTCAGCTCAAAAATACTGATAACCCTTTTCATCAGCTCTTCGGATACCTGCTCCAGATTCATGTATTTACCCGATCCTGTTGGATATTCCACGCATAAATTATCTCCGTAAAAATCGCCGTATTTTTTGATGGATTGAATAATGAGGTAATTGATGGGGATCCACACCGGGCCGCGCCAGTTGCTGTTGCCTCCAAAAAAGTTAGAAGTAGAATCTCCGGGGTCGTATTGAATGGTATAATCCGTGCCGTCAATATTTACGGTGTAAGGATTCTTTTCATGATATTTTGATAAGGCCCTTATGCCGCCATCCGAAAGAAACTCTGTTTCAGAAAGGATGCGCTGTAACAAGGCAATCAGGCGTTCTTTAGGAATTAGCGAGAGCAAAATTGTTTCTTCTTCTGCCTGCTCTTCATTTGGCCAGAACTTGTTGTTCTTTTTGCGGTACTCTTCAAACCAGCTGAACCGTTTTCTAAAATCGCCCAGCTTATCGAACACTTTTTTGTCAATGATAGATACGGCAAATAAAGAGGTAAGTCCTACAATAGAGTGAATTTTTAATTGGATAGGATCGTGGCCGGTGATAGCAAGCGTATCGTAATAAAACTTATCATCATTGTTCCACATGCCAAGCTCGTTCAAGCCTTCCGCTATCAACACAAAATGTTCAAAAAACTTGGTGGCGGCATCTTCAAAAGACGGGTCGTGCATGGCAATTTCTATCGCCATGTCCATCAGGTTAAGCGCGTACATGCCCATCCAGCTGGTGCCATCGGCCTGCTCCAGTTCCATCTTGCCATGCAATGGCATACTTCTGTTGAACACACCAATATTATCCAATCCCAAGAATCCACCTTCAAAAATGTTATTTCCGTTGGCGTCTTTTCGATGTATCCACCAGGTAAAATTGATGATGAGTTTTTGAAAGATGCGTTTGAGGAAGTTGATATCGCCCGTACCCTTTTGTTTTTTCTCGATGTGGTATACCTGTAGTGCAGCCATGGCATGCACAGGCGGATTTACATCGCCGAAGTTCCATTCATATGCCGGAATCTGGCCATCGGGTTTCATATACCATTCACGCATGATCAGGATAAGCTGATGTTTGGCGAACACCGGATCTACCAATGCCATAGAAACGCAATGAAATCCAAGGTCCCACGCCGCATACCAGGGATATTCCCATTTGTCGGGCATCAAAACGATGTCCTGGTTTTTCAGGTGCTGCCAATCGTGGTTGCGCCCGGTTTTTCGATCAGGGCTTAACGGGCTTACGCCGTCAGTAGTTGATAGCCATCTTTCAATATCAAAGTGATAATATTGTTTGCTCCACAAAAGTCCAGCCAGTGCCTGGCGTTGTATCTGCTTCCAGTCGTCAGAGACATTCGTAGGCAGGATTTCCGCATAAAAATCATCCGCTTCCTGTTTTCTTGAAGTGAAGATATTTTCAAAGCCGCGCGGAAAAGGTTGCCCCATCAGCACATCGCACAGGCGCAGATAAATGCTCTGTGTTGTTCCGCCTGCAACGTTAAGTTGATAGACAGGAGAAAACTTTGTACCATCCGTTTTTTCGCTAAGCGCAGTTACATTCAGGTTGTCAACGATGGCATCGTTAAAAGCATCTTTTGTAAATTGTGATTGATTGGGCCGGTTAAACAATTTTTCATGATTGGTTTCATTCTCCGTAAAAAGCGTCATGTCCGCCTGTTGAAAATAGAGATAATAATTGCCCAACCTTTCATGCGTAGCTTTTACAGCATTGTTATTTATTTTTTTTATCGAAGGTTTTTCCTGCAGTCCACCGTAAGCCCAGCGATTGTAAAACCAGAGCGTTGGTAATACAGTAATTGGCGCGGCAGATTTACCCCTGTTGGTAATATCAATCTTTATAGCCATGTCGCGCTTGCTGTGTTTAGCGTAAGTTATTTTGACGTCAAAATATCCGTTGTCGTTAAATACACCGGTATCCAGTATCTCATATTCAGGCTCAAGGCGCGAACGGTTCCTGTTCTTCTCAACCAGGTCCTCATATGGAAACGCCTGCTGAGGATATTTGTACAAGAACTCCATGTAATAGTGGGTAGGAACATTATCCAGGTAGTAGTATAACTCTTTTACATCCTCACCATGGTTGCCTTCAAAATTGCCTAAACCGTAAAGGCGTTCTTTGAGTATTTTATCTTTTCCGTTCCATACGGCCACGGAAAAACAGAGGTTTTGAAAAAAATCTGAAATGCCGCCTAACCCATCTTCGCCCCATCTGTATGCTCGTGCGTGGGAATGGCTGAAAGGAAAATAGTTCCATGCATCTCCGTTACTACTAAAATCTTCACGAACGGTTCCCCATTGCCTGTCCGACAAGTAAGGCCCCCATTGTTCAAGTGGTACTTTTTTTAGCGCATTTACTTTAAGTCTTTGCTGCTCTGCTGTCATACGCAATACGAATATTTGTGCAACTGCTGTTACAAAAAAGCCTGTTACAAACAAATCGCCGGTTTATTAGAAGGCGAAATTCAGTTTTGCAACAAACTGTACAGGCAAGCTTCGTTGTAGATTTTTCTTTTAAGTGTTACAGGGTTAATCTTTTTCAGCGTGCCTGTTGATCAGCGATTCAATTATGTAGGTAACAATCGATAAAAGTATTCCGAACCAGAAGGCACTCCACCAATTTGCCACATTAAAACCTTTTACAATCAGCGCGGACCATTTTATAATGATTGTATTAATAACCAACAGGAATAAGCCGAACGTAACTACAGTTATGGGAATGGTAAGTATAATTAATATCGGGCGCACAATTGCATTTAGTACAGCTAGTACCAATGCCAGCAAAACCGCGCTTGTTCCGTTCTTTATAAATACTCCGGGAATAAAATGCGCCGCTATTAAAGCTGCCAGTGCCGTAACCAGGATTTTACCAATAAATTTTCCCACTTGTTATATTTTACATTACTGTTAAACGCTGAAGCTATACAACAACCAGCTCGTAAAACTCGTCTGCAACCAGGTATTTGTTAGCAAGGTCCCTTATTTCTTCGGCTGTTATCGCTCTGATCGTGTTGATACTATTATAAAAATACTCTTCTGTAAGATTATTTAATATATAATTTTTCCACCGGGATATTACCTGGAACGGGCCGTCCAGGTCACCCAGAATAGAGCCCATCATGTAATTTTTTACCAGGTGCAGCTCTTCATCTTCCACCAATTCTTTTCTTAGTATATCCATTTCTTTATACACTTCCTCAATTGTTGCGCGGCTTACATCGCGTCCCGCTTCGGTGCTCACCATCCAGGCGCTGCTGTCCACATGGTTTTGCAAATAACTGTATATGCCATAGGTGTAGCCTTTTTCTTCGCGGATATTGCTCATTAACCGGCTGCCAAAAAAGCCGCCGAAAATATTGTTCAGCACCTGCACTTTGGTAAAGTCGGGGTGGTGCCTGTTGGGGAAAGGCCTCGCAATACGTATCGCGCCTTGTACACCATTGGCATCGTTGATTATTTCATATTTTTTTTGAGCTGCACGATGCGGTAAATGCGTAACCTGCGGAATTTCTGCCTTGTTAAGCGGCAGATGGCCAAATGACTTATTCAGCTGTTCCTGGATATCTGAAGGAAGCTTTCCCGCAACAAAAATCAGGCATTTGCCAGCAGCGTAATATTGCTGGTAAAATTTCTCGAGGTCCTCGCGCTGTATGGCATCATAATCGCCGGTGAGTGTGTATTTACCATAAGGATGGTCATACCCATACAGGTATTCGTCAATCAGCCTGTTGGCTACAAATTCACCTTTTTTAAGGTTAACCTCCAGCCGCTGCTTTTGGTTTTGTTTATAAATAGCCAGTTCATCTTCCGGCAATGTGGCATCCGTTATCAGTTCCGTTACCACGGGCAACAATTCCGGCAAATGTTTGCTTAATGCGTGAAGCGAAATGGTGGCAGTTTCATTATAACAGTTCCTGTTCAGGTAAGCACCATAAAACTCAAAATGTTCGTTTATGGCAAAGGCATTCTTGTTGTTGGTGCCGTTTTTCAACAGGTAATTTGTTGTTGCGGCGATTATATTTTTTTCTTCGTACCAGTTTCCTGCGAAAAATACCAGTTCAACCATCACAACATCCTGCGCTCCGGCATCAATTGCATAAACAGGCACTCCGTTATCTAATTCAGCGTATGTATAAGGTTTAAGTTGCAAATTAAAATCTACGGCATCTTTTATCGCTGGCTCTTCTTTTCTGTTTATCATATCAAAAATTAAAAAAACAAAAGTACGTGATTATGGCAGTCGCATTTCAAATTGCGTGGTTAATATCGGCTGCCGGCGTTGCGCTACAATGAAATTAATTTATCTTCAAAGGCCAAATTTAACCTGACATGAAAGCATTTTTCATTCTTCCACTGCTCGCTATAACGTTCTGCGGATTTTCTCAACAAAAAGACACCGTTACTGATAAACATTGGAAATTTGAAAGCAAGCCAGTGTGGGCTGATGAGTTTGATTATACGGGAAAGCCTGATCCTGCGAAATGGGGCTATGATATTGGCGGTAGCGGATGGGGAAATAATGAGCTGGAATATTATACGGATAAAGGCAATGCGACGGTAGCCAACGGAATACTATCCATTGAGGCGAGAAAAGAAGAAAAAGGCGGCAAGCATTATACCTCGGCACGAATGGTTACGAAGAACAAGGCCGATTTTTTATACGGAAGGTTTGAAATAAAGGCGAAGTTGCCTACTGGAAAAGGGTTGTGGCCTGCGATCTGGATGTTATCGACCGATTGGAAGTATGGCGGCTGGCCAGAATCCGGTGAGATTGATATTATGGAGCAGGTTGGATACGATCCGGACAGTATCCATATAAGTGTTCATACAAAAGCATTTAACCACGTTATCCATACACAAAAGACAAGTGTTACCAATGTGCCTACCGGAACGAGTGATTTTCATGTGTACCGCATTGACTGGACACCTTATGATATTAAAGGGTTTATTGACGGTAAGCAATGCTTTCAATTCATTAATACCGGTAAGGGATTTGCGGAATGGCCGTTTGATAAACGCTTTCATTTATTGTTGAATGTAGCAGTTGGCGGCAACTGGGGCGGGCAAAAAGGAATTGATGAAACCGCTTTTCCGGGGAAAATGGAAGTTGATTATGTGCGCGTGTATAAAATGATTGAATAGCCCGGTTTCACGCAGCTGGCGATATAAAAGACAGAATAGATTTGTTTCACGCGGCGAGCGCGAAGAAGCGGCGGCGCGGCGGTTTACGCTCTGCAAAGCCTCCAGGCTTCGCAGCCTTATTCTATCGCTTTTAGCGAATTGGAAGGACATGATCGGCGCTGCAATTCAGAATCCTGACCCTAATATAAAAAAGTAATGACAGTTATTTGAAGCCACTGCTTATATGCTCTTATATGCCTTATATGGTTCAAAAAATTTCGCTTCGGTCAGGCCTTTAACCAGTAAGCTGTGATTCGGTTGTTAATCCGTGAAACATTGGCCACGCAGATGTCTAACTTATATGGTTCAAGCCCACTAAAGCAGTTTGTCCAACGTGATAGGCAAATCCCTCACGCGTTTTCCCGTTGCATGATAAACCGCATTGGCAACTGCTGCTGCAAATCCCACCAACCCAATCTCTCCAAGGCCCTTGGCGCCCATCGGATCTAAAATTGGGTCGGGTTTATCTGTAAATAAAACATCTACATGACAGATATCTGCATTTACGGGGATATGGTAATTAGCAAAATCATTATTTACATAGCGGCCATAACGATGATCCAGGATGCCTTCTTCCATCAAAGCAATGCCTGTTCCCCAAACCATTGAGCCATAAACCTGGCTTGCGGCAGTTTTTTTATTGATGACGCGGCCGGCATCTATTGCGCATACTACACGGTTCATCTTCACCACTTTTGTTTCAGGATGCACTAATACTTCCACAAAATGAGCGGCGAAGGAATAACCGGAATACTGTTCTTTTTCTTCTGTGGGTTTCGATTCAAACTCCGCTTTAATTTCATTGACGGATAATTCTTTCAACGCTTCGTTGTAGCTCAGTTTGTTACCATTTTCACGAAGAATAATATCGTCGCCAAAAGAAAAATCTTCGGGGCTTGAACCGGCAAATACAGAATCCTGTTTACCTGCCAGCATTCCTGCTATCTTTTTTTGGAGTGCCTTTACCGCATCATACACCCCGGATCCTGTTGAAGCCGTTGTTTGCGAACCAAACTGGCCGGGCGCAGGCGGAAGCGTTGAATGCCCCCATTGAAATTCTACCTTTCTTACATCAATCCCCATTGCTTCCGCAGCAATTTGCGTCATAATGGTTGCCGAGCCCGGGCCGGTATCTGCAACGGAAGTCTGTACCAGCAAGGTTCCATCAGAGCGGAGCGTAGCACGTACCGTTGCCGGCGAACGGCCGGCATGATAAATTCCTGCCGCCATTCCCATACCTAAGAGCCAGCCGTCTTTTTGCATTGACATTGGCTGCGGTTTCCTGTTTTCCCAGCCAAACTTTTTCGCGCCGGATGTATAACATTCCTTTAAGTAATTGCTTGACCAGGGCTTGCTGTTGTCCGGGTCTTTTTCTGCAAAATTTTTCAATCTTAATTCAAGCGGATCCATTTGCAATACATAAGACAATTCATCGACAGCGGATTCCAACGCAAAAGAGCCGCTTGTTTCTCCGGGCCCCCTCGTCCAGCACGGCGTGCTCATATCCAGCGGCACCAGGCGATAGCTTGTTGTTACATTCGCACATTTATATAATGCTTTTGTAGGATCGGTAATACGTTCCGCAAACTTTTCATATTGAGAGGTAGAGCCGAACGCTTCATGTTGAATCCCGATCATGGTGCCGTCTTTTTGTGCGCCGATGGCAACATGTTGAACGGATGTTGGCCTGTAGCCCACCATATTGAAAGCTTCATCGCGGCGAAGCATCACTTTTACCGGTTTGCCGCATTTTTTCGCGCCAATCAATGCGGCCATTTCTTCAGGCCAAACGCGTGAGGATGAGCCGAACGCACCGCCCACAAATGGCGAATGAACAATTACATTTTCAGCCTTCAATCCAAACGTGCGCATAATATCCTGCTGTGCAATTTTGGTAGCCTGCGTTTTGTTGTACACGGTTACTTTATCCGGCGTTTCCCAAACTATAGTGGCTGCATGCGTTTCCATCGGGTTATGTACCTGAAAAGGGGTAGAGTAATGCGCTTCTATTTTTACAGGCGCTGATTTCCATGCATCTTTATCGCCGCGGCTATAATCCTTCGCCTGCTTTGCTGTAACGGATTGGTCGAGTTTAGTTTTGATATTGGTAGAAGGTGTCTCCTTTTTGTAAGTTGCTTTTACCAATGACGCTGCATAAGTGGCCCGTTCAAAAGTGTCGGCAATAACAAGCGCGATAGGTTGCCTGTCGAAATAAATAGTATCGTCAAAGAATACCCGGAACTCCTGTCCCTCTACGCGTTGATTGGGTGGTTGCTCGCCTTTATTGTCCCACGCGGGAACCTGGGGGCGATTGATATGCGTAACTACTGCTACTACACCTAGGGCTCGTTCCGCATCTTTTGTGTTGATGGAGCTGATCTTTCCTTTGGAGATGGTGCTGTTCACCAATACGCCATAGTGCACATTTGGAACATCATATTCGGCAGCATAGCTCGCTGTGCCGGTGACTTTTTGTTTACCTTCCACCCTGTCCAGGTCGTCAGGCACAAGCGGACGTTCAATAAACTTTCTCATAACTATGCCTCCGCAATTGTTTTAAGTGTATGAACAATGGTATTGAACAGTAGCTTCGGTTTGAAGTCATTATTGCCGAATCCTTTTGCATCTTTTAATGCTACCTCAGCTGCCCCTTTAAAATTGTCAGCGGTTGGCGGCTTGCCGTGTAAGTGTTTTTCCGCTGGCGTTAAACGCCATGGCTTGTGCGCTACACCTCCGGCCGCCAGCCTCGCCTGTTGGATAACGTTCTCCTTTATATCCAAAGCAGCAGCAACTGATACAAGTGCGAAGGCGTAAGAAGCCCTGTCCCGGATTTTTATATACAGGGAATGTTTTGCAAAACCATCATTCACCGGAATTTCCAGCGCGGTAATCAATTCCCCTTTTTCCAGATTAGTATCTTTTTCGGGCGTGTCGCCAGGAAGACGGTGAAAATCTGTGAAGTCCATCTTCCGTTCGCCCTTACTGCTGTTGATAATAACAGTCGCATCCAATGCCGCGAGCGCCACACACATATCGCTGGGATGAACTGCAATGCAATTGTTTGATGCGCCAAAAATGGCATGCATGCGGTTATATCCTTTTAAGGCACCACAACCACTGCCCGGCTCACGTTTATTACAAGGCATAGCAAGATCATAGAAGTAAGTGCAACGCGTTCTTTGCAACATATTGCCGCCTACTGTAGCCATATTTCGCAATTGTGGCGATGCGCCCGCATTGAGCGCCTGGGCCAGTAAAGGAAGTTTCTCCCTGATAAGCGCATGTTCGGCCACCGCGCTATTCAGGCAAAGCGCTCCAATGCGAATAACATTACCTGATTGTTCAATTGTGTTAAGCGGAAGACGTGATATATCAATAAGTTTTTGTGGAGCAACTATTCCATGCTTCATAAGATCCACAAGGTTGCTGCCGCCCGCGATGAATTGTGCCGAGCCATCTTTATTGATGGCGTCTATGGCAACCTTTGCAGAGTTGGGACGAACATAATCAAACGCAATCATACCTTACCTCCTTTTTCATTTACTTCCCTTATAGCTGCAACAATATTGTGATAGGCGCCACATCGGCATAAGTTGCCACTCATGTGTTCGCGAATTTCGTCATCGGAGCCAGCGTGCCCTTCATGAATGCATGCCACTGCAGACATGATTTGTCCCGGCGTGCAATAGCCACACTGAAATCCGTCATGTTTAATAAAAGCCAATTGCATTGGATGAAGCGTGTTTCCTGAAGCAAGCCCTTCAATCGTGGTTATCTTTTTGCCGTCCTGCATAATCGCAAGGCTTAAGCAGCTCAAAACTCTTTTGCCATCCACATGAACGGTGCAGGCACCACATTGCCCATAGTCGCAACCTTTTTTGGAGCCGATAAGATGAAGCTGCTCACGCAACAAATCCAGCAGGGTTACGCGCGGTTCAACTGAAAGCTGGTGCTGTTTGCCATTGATCTCCACATTCAGCGGAATTTTTTCGAAAATGTCCGCGGCCTTTTCGTCCAGTTTTTTTTCAGCGGCATCGACCAGCACCGGCGATACCAGCGCAATCGCGGTAATAGCGGAAGATTGTTTTAAAAACTGGCGCCGCGTTTCAAGTTGTGCGCCTGTTTGCTCCTGCTTATCCTGCATATTGTCGTTAGTCATGATTGCATGATTGGATAAGTGAATGAATAATAAAAATGTGGATCAGCTATTTGGTGTTGCACAAATAAGCTCGCCGGCATAAAGCCAGAACCGGCATGGATTAATTTGCTACAATTGTCGATCCAGTTTTGTCGGCCATTATAATGCTCCAGTTAGATTCGAAGAGAAGATGTTTTTCGTGAGGAAAGCCGTATACAGTTGTGTAATCACAAATAAAATGAGGACGCAATGTCCTCTATAAAATAACAGGACGCAAACTAAAAAGCCTGCGTCCTGTCTTTAATTAATTTCTTTCAAACCAAAATCCAATAATCCTTTAATCTCCAAATCCAGATCCCGACATATTCCTTCAAAAAGGTAATTCCTCCATCCAAATCCAATCTATTTCACCCTTTTCAACTCATACACCTCGCCTTCATCTTTCACCATAATTTTTTCTGCAACGCCATCATCATCAATGCTGAACTCCAGATCAACCTCCATTACCTTCATAAAAAAATGGTGGTCACTTGCGGCGTACAGCTTTGTTTTGGGCAACTCCATGGCAGGCACTGCTACACTCAGTACACCTTTGTCGAGTGTGATATTTGCCTGCATGCGGTCATTCTTATATTGGCCCACAAATTTTTTCAGTTCAAATTCAGAAAGTGTAACCTTCTTTCTATAGGGAAAGTATCCTTCCCATTCCCACGGGATATTTATGCCCGCTAATTTATCAACCAGGTCTTTAAAAATGCTCTCACCATTGGCGTTGTTGCTCATTATAAGTAGAGCGGATTTTTTCTCCGGCAAACAAATAGTATAATGTACCCAGCCATCTCCATGCCCCTCTTTGAAAAAAGCACGTCCATATGGCGTATTAAACAATCCCCATCCAAGCCCATATGATAGCTGAATAGATTTGTTGGCGCTTGTTGTATCATTATTCAGTGAGGGAAATTGGTGTTTTGTATAAATACCGATTTGCGGAGAAAACATTTCCTTCCATGATTTTTCACTTAACCCTTTATGATGTAAAACTGCTGAAAGAAACCTGGTGTAGTCTGCAACAGTTGTTTCCATTGAACCCGCTGCATTTGCTTCAGTGCTTTTATATTTCTCCAACGTATCGCCGTTCATATTATGGCCGAGCGCGTAATTCTTCTCAAATGAAGGTTGCCAGAGAAAACTTGTATTGTACATGCCAAACGGTTTAAACACCTGCTGTTGCGCGAGCGTTTCCAGGCGCTGCCCAGTGATGGCTTCTACCACCATCTGCAAAAGATACAGGCCTTCCCCAGAATATGCATAGCGGGAACCTGGCGTAAAAAATATTTCCAGCTTATTGTTATTGTTAGGATTTAATTGCCGCCAGTTTGGAAACCCTGTTGTATGCGTAAGGCAATGCCGTGCGGTTATTAACTTCCATCTTTCATCACCTGATAAGTCTGTATAGGCTTTATATTCTGGTAACGGCTTGGGTAGATAGGTATACAAAGGTTTGTCAAGATCAATCATGCCCTTATCTACCAATTGCATAACAATATATGCGAAAAGCGGTTTTGCGAGCGATGCGGCATACATGGCCGAAGCCGTATCCAACATCGTTTCTTTTGCCGCATTTTTATAACCAAAAGCTTTTACGTATACAGGTCGGTTGTTATTGATGATGGAGATGCCTAGTCCGTTTACATCACCTGCATCCATCAAATAGTGAACAACACTATCAATGTTTTTTGTTGAAATAGCCTCGCCATCAACTCTTTTAATTTGTTTTTGGGCAATGCTATTGAGTGAGCAAATGATTGGCAGCAATACAACGCAAATTCTTTTCATAAAAAGGGTTAAATGGTACCAGCAGGTACAGTGTATATGCTGGTATGCAAAAATGTGTTTTGTAAAATTTAAATTAAGTGGCACATACTATCTACGTTCCTCATAGAGGCAAAGCAACGGAAGGGAAGTATGCAATGCGAGTTTTTCTGAAGTGCCGGAGCTGAAAATACGCTCCAGCCAACCGCTTGGCCTGTGAATAGTAATAATAGCCGATGCATTTCTATCCACCGCGAAGCGCTCAAGTCCATCCACAGTGTCGGCATCTTCAGTATAATAAAACGTTGAGCGGAAATGGTCCATGTAATAATGAAGGTCGCGCATTTCAAAAGTTGTTTCAGGGCCGAACTCCCTTTCTTTGCTATCCACATTTAACACGAGGATCTGGGCATTTAAGGCTTCAAGCAGTGGTGACAATTGTTGTTGGGTTGTTTCCAGCGGGCCTTTCAGGTCGCTGGCAAAAACAACGCGGCTGATCGGTTCAGCAATGGCACTGTGCGGAATTATCAGCAATGGATAGTGGACTGCATCCAGCAATTGCGTGGTTACCGAACCCACAAAATGCCTTTCCCAGCCGCTTTTGCCGGTGGCTCCCACAACAATCAATGTAATATCAGACGCTTCACAAAAACTATTAATCTTTTCCAGCAAAAATCCTTCTTCGGCAAGAACCTGCATATTAACGCCATCAAGACCCTGCAACTCCTGATCATGCAAATCTGTTAGCTGTTGCGTAATTTTTGCTTTATACTCTTTTTCCTGATCTTCTTCAGTCCCATTTTCATCAGATACTTCAAAACGGTCAAAACTGTGAAACAGCGTAAGTGTTTGCGCATGATAGGTTTTTGCAAGCATGGCGGCATACCTCAGCGCATGAAGGGCGTTGTCGGAAAAATCTGTGAGTACCAATATGTTTTTCATGTGACCGTATTTAGTTGTTTGAAAAGCGCCCTTTGCGCCGCAGTGCCCGTTAGCAATAACCTGAAGAAACTTTGCAAAAGATCGGTAAAGTTTATTATACAACCAAAGACGGCCATGCAATTCATTAAAATGTAACTCCGCTTTTTCCCAAAAGGCGTCCATAAAAATATAGATCATGGAAACATTGCAAAGCTTTATGTCAACTAACACCATTTGCATATGCCAGCTGCTCATGGGTTGTTTTGTGATTACTCACAGCTGCGAAAATATTTCCATGTGATGAAACACACGCGCCGCTTTGTGAAGGTTAACAGTCGTTTATCTGAAACATCACATTCGGCTGAAATCCTTTGCCGTATTGGCTTTTAAGGGTATTTCATTCATGCTCATTTTTTCACCGTTCATACAGGTAAAAAGGCATTTCATTCTATTCTTGCTTTTATGCGCTGCAATTGTGGCCTAGCTTAGCACCCGCAATTGAGAAACACCTCAATGCTAAACATCAACTTTAAACAATAAAACCTTAGAAAATGCTAACACAAACAATGCCTGGCCAGGTAGTAATTACACCCGCATCTATTTTAGAAACAGGACTAAGTTTTTTTTCTTCCAAAGTGCTGCTAACCGCTGTAAATCTTCAACTTTTTACGTCGCTGGCAGAAAGCAGTAAAACAGCTGCTGAAATCAAAGAAACGCTAGGCCTTCAGGAAAGAGGGTTGTATGATTTTCTTGACGCCCTGGTAGCACTTAAATTTTTGTACAGGGAAGGTTCTGGCGTTGATGCCAAATACTGCAATACACTTGAAACGGATGTTTTTCTTGATAAGAAAAAATCATCTTACGTAGGTGGTTTGCTGGAAATGTGCAATAATCGCTTGTTCCCGTTTTGGAATGATCTGGAAGAAGGGCTGAAAACAGGCTTGCCACAAAATGAGGCGAAAAGCCATGGTGCAGGCATCTTTGAAAAGTTGTACGAAGACGAAGCCAAGCTGGAAGAGTTTATGGGCGCCATGACCGGTGTACAACGCAGCAATTTTATTGCGTTTGCACGCAGCTTTGATTTTTCTAAATATAAAACGCATGTGGATGTTGGCGGTGCAAGCGGTGAGCTTTCCATTCAAATCGCAACGTTCAATCCAAACATTCATTCAACAACATACGATCTGCCACCCGTGGCACGTGTTGCCCAGAGAAACATTGATGGAGCTGGTATTGGTGAGCGAGTGAAAACGGCCATGGGAAATTTCTTTACTGATGAATTTCCGAAAGCAGACATAATTACCATGGGCAATATTCTGCATGACTGGAACCTGGAAGAAAAGAAAATGCTCATCAAAAAAGCGTATGACGCATTGCCCGAAGGCGGAGCATTTATTGTGATAGAAAATATTATTGATGACGAAAGAAAAGAAAACGCGTTTGGCTTGTTAATGTCTTTAAATATGCTGATTGAAACACCTGGTGGATTTGATTATACAGCCAAAGATTTTGCAGGCTGGGCCAAAGAAGCAGGCTTTAATGAGATCAACAAAGTTCCGCTTGCCGGCCCTGCGAGCGCGATGATTGCATACAAATAACATTCAACCTATTTTTTAACAAATGCCGCTGGCCGCGGTGATGATGATCGAAGTGTGAAACTGCGCGGTCAACGGCATTGCTATTCCTTTAATATGAAACATTTATTTCAACCCCTTATACTCTTATTCTTTTTCCCGCTTATGTTAACAGCTTGCTCAAAGAGCGTCTCTAATCAAAACGATGCTGGAAACAGCACGGGAGAAGTGGACGGCCAAGCCACTGATGCTAAAGGGAATCCATTGCAAGGTGTAAAAACAACTATTGAGCACACTGTGTGGTACGATACTTATCTCTATGGTGTTACAGACAATAATGGAAAATATTCTGTAAAACTACCGGATGAGCCTGCAGGTACGTGGACTGCAAAAGCGCAAATTGAAAAAAGCGCATATGGACACGACTACAAATTTGACCTGCAGGCAGACAACGCAGATCCGTTCGACAAGAGCAAAAAAAGCATTCGCAACTTTACCTGGAAGTTATCAGGTGCGAAGCCCGGCAATACAGGTTTTTACGGAGCGCATGTGGATGTTTACGCTTTTGGAACCGATGTTGATGTAACACAAGTGAAACTCGTTTTCACGCCGCTGGATAACAAATTGATTGATGGCAGCGCCGCCGCGCCACTTGAAAGAACGATAAAAGATGTTGCAGGCACTTTTATGGCAACTGATGTACCCATTGGAAGGTATTCAGTTAAGGCAGTTTACGCTGGTAAGCAGCTGTTGTTGAAAAACCGCCATAATGATGAAAATCCTGCAGAGGCTAAAGAAGTTGTTTTTGGTAAAAATGGAACGCTGGGCGAAACTGAGTACAATATTGAGTTTTGGCTTTCTGAATAGTTCTTCAAAGGAAAATTGACAGGTGACAATTGAAAATGAATTGTACAAATATTGAATTGCGATGCGCACTTGGCATTCGCACATTTGCAAATCTGTACATTATTAATTTTCAGTTATGCCCTAAAGCCGACAGGTGAAAAAGAAGTTTGCTTTCTGAAAAAATTAGAGAAATGAGCTACTTCTTCAAACCCAAGGCTGTATGCAATTTCAGAAACGCTCCAATCCGTTTGCTTCAATAAAATTTTCGCTTCCTGCACAACTCTCTCGCTGATGAGTGTAGTAGTTGTTTTACCTGTGTTTTCCTTAAGTACTTTGTTCAGATGATTTACGTGCACAGCAAGCCGCTCTGCATAATCTTTAGCAGTACGCAGGGAAAGCTGCTGACGCGGAGATTCAATGGGGAATTGCCTTTCAAGCAGCTCAATAAACAATGATGATACCCGGGCTGCAGCGTTGTGAGATGTATACAACGATGTCATCGGCTGCAATTTTTGCCCGTAATGAATTAGTTCAAGCACATAGTTGCGCAGCAGGTCGTATTTAAAAGCATAGTCAGACGCTATTTCCTTATACATTTTTTTAAACACATGCGTTATCTCCTCCGCGGCTTCATCTGATAACTGAAATACGGGATAACCTCCGGGGCGAAAAATAGGCAACTCATCCAGCACAACACCACTTTTATTCTGCACAAGAAAGTTGTCTGTAAAAATGCAAAAATACCCGGACTGTTTATCATCCATCGGAACCCAGTTATAAGGAATTTTTGGTGTTGCAAACAGCAGCGTATTCTTATCTATTTCAATTGTCTTATCTGCATATTCCGCCTTGTTCCTGCCGCTGATCATGCTTATTTTATAGTAGGCCCTGCGGTTATAAGGCATCGTTCCGGTCTTGTCTATCCTGGCGAGTAACTCATCCAGTTTAAACACATTAAAATGTCCCAATTCTTTATTGATGCCTTCGGGAACAACTGATGCGGTTTCTTTATAGAAATCTTCGAGTGATTTGGTTTGCATAAGTGGGTGTTGCAAAATTCAAATAATTAAGCAAAGGTAGTGGTTAAGTACCGAGGTGATTTTGGGATAGGTAATTACAAATTTTAATTTCTTATTTGATGGCTGCACGATATAATTGTAATCTTTAAACCAAGAAAAACTTATGATCACCCATAACCTTGCCTGCGTTTTAACTATAGGCTTTACCTATTTTTTCCTGACATCCTGCACTAAGTCCGAAGATTCCCCTAACACACCGCAGGATACTATACCTACCGCGTCAAAAACATGGCAGGTCTCAACGTTTGCAGGAAGCGGCTTTACCGGCACCAAAGATGGAACTATTGTTGAGGCGCGATTTAGCGAACCTTCTAAAATAGCTTTCGATGCAAATGGAAATTTGTTTGTATTAGATTATAGTAACAGGCTGATTAGAAAAATAGCAAACGGCGTTGTATCAACCTTTGCAGGGCAGGATGTTACGACAGCCGATCCGTCGATGACCAACATATATGATATCTGCATTGATTCAAAAAATAACCTGTACACGTTGGAATATGACTTTGTAAGAAAACTTATAGCTCCGAACGACTGGGCTGTTTTTGTCGGAGATGTTTTGAGTCCAGGCATGATTGCCGACGGAAGAGGAACGGAGGCCCGATTCAATATGCCACGCCGCATGGCGGTTGATATGAATGGAAATTTGTACGTGACGGACATAGGAGTGCCTACGAAATTTTTAGTGAGAAAAATTACTCAGGAAGGCCTTGTAACCACAATACAGTTGAAAGATGACAAAGGTGATCCTTTTGTGGGAGAAATGAACGCCGTGTTTTGGTCGCCAATAACCGCAGATAATTCAGGAAACATTTACTTTACGGAAAGCCTGCATAATACTATCAAGAAAGCGGATGCAACAGGCAAGGTTACACTGTTCGCAGGTTCAGAAAATGCAAATGATCCTAATAGCATCTTCAGTTATATTACTTCATTAGTTACCGATGCTGAGGGAAACATGTATGCGTCGGATGCAGAAAGAAATGCCGTATTTAAAATAACAGCCAAAGGCACTGTTTCAAAGATAGCAGGGAGTGGCTCTGCGGGACATGATGACGGCCCTGGCGATCAGGCAAAATTTAATTATCCGACGGGCCTTGCAATAGATAGCAAAGGAGCGATTTATGTCGCCGATCAGGGGAACAGCCTGATTCGAAAAATTGAATACAAATAGACCAAATAACACACTGTAAAAAGCAAAGCCGTGCATCTTAACTGCACGGCTTTGCTTTTTTGAAAAAGAACAGTTATTTCTTACTAATCCTATACAAATTACCTCCGTCCGTTACCGTATACAACATACCGTTGTAGTAAGCCACATCGCGGAACCTTTCTTTTTTATCTTCCAGTAATCTTTCTTCCCCAACCACTTTGTTGTCCTTAATCACCAGCCTGTTTATATGCATGCTGCTTAAACAAGCCATAAAAAGATTGTTCTCCCACTCAGGTATAGTGTTGCCCTTATAAAAGCTTATGCCGCTAGGCGAGATCACCGGGTCCCAGTAATAAATGGGTTGTTCCATTCCGTCTTTCTGCTGAATAGCCTGGCCAATAGGATCGCCGCTGTATTCAATGCCATATGTAATAACCGGCCAGCCGTAATTTTTACCGGCGCGGATAATGTTTACCTCATCGCCGCCACGAGGGCCAAATTCGGCTTCCCATAAGTCTCCTGTTGCCGGATTAATATCCAATCCTTGCGGGTTGCGGATACCATAAGCATAAATTTCCGGCATGGCACCCGGCTGACTGGCAAAAGGATTGCCCGGAGCTGGTTTGCCGTCTGGTGTAATTTTAAACACCTTACCCAAGCCGGCGCTTAATAATTGCGCCTGCGCCCTTCCTTCCAGGATGGAGCGCTCGCCAGCGGTTACAAAAAGATTTCCGTCTTTATCAAATATTAACCTTGAGCCGAAATGCTGGTTGCTGTTGAGCGCAGGTGTAGCGCGAAAGATAACGGTTGGATTATCTATTTTGCCTGCGGCTTCGTTTAATTGCCCTTTAGCAACAGAAGTAAGGTTGCCAACGCCATATTTTTCGGAAAATGACCAGAAGATAGTTTTGTTACTGTTGAAATTGGGATCCAATGCCACATCCAGCTGGCCGCCTTGTCCGCGGTCATCAACCGCAGGAAAACCGGTAATCTTTTTTATCAGGGCACCATTGGCATCGTGAATTTCCATTGAGCCTGATTTTAATGAGATGAGCAGCCGCCCGTCAGGCATAGGAATAATGGCCCATGGATTTCCGAGGTTCTCAGCCAGTTTATCCACTTTGTAAGGAGTAGTGGTTTTAGCACCAGCTATCCTTGTTTGTCCCGGAAAAGCAGGTTTGTATTTACTATTAGCTTCTTTTGTTTCTACAGGAGGAAGTTTGGTGCTGTCGCCAGCAGCCATTGGTTTTGGCGTAGCCTTGTTGCTCGAACATGAATAAGACGCAACCATCATAAACAGGATAGGCCCGTAAATAAAATTTCTTTGCCGCATGGTAATTGTTTTATTGAATGAAAATAACGATAAATAAGGTGCGATTAAACATGGAGAAGGAATTGAACCATATAAGGCATATGAGCTGCGTGCAGATTAACCTTATATTTAGATGCACTGGTGAATATTGAATGGTCAATGGTGAAGGGCGCAAGCTGGTTGAGTGAATGTATGCAGCGTTATTCATTATTGTACCGGGGTGTAGTCTTCTTATATGCCCTTATATGCCTTCTATGCAACTTGTGAATAGTGAATGGTCAATGGTGAAGGGTGCAAACAGGTTGAGTAGGTATGTACTGCATGAGTCATTATTATCTGAGGCGTAACTTCTTATATGCTCTTACATATCTTATATGGTTCAAAGCACTTCGCTTCGGTCATGCCTTTGGCAATTAAGCTGTGATTTAATTGTTAACCCACGAAACATTGGCCGCGACCGGTTGCTAACTTATATGGTTTAAAAATCCTCGCTTCGATCAAGCCCAGCACCGCCAGGCTATTACTCAGTTGTTGATAGCCCAAATATTGCCGCGGGCGATCGCTAATTTATTTGGTTCGAAAAAAATTCTTCTTCATTGTTTCCTTCTGTGTCGTTGTGTCATTTTTTTGCGGCTTGTTCGCTTCGCTGACAATGCTAAACTGCTTTGATTTAGAATAATATAGGTTTTTCAGCATCTACTGGTTGCCTGTCAAAATTGCCATCTTACCAATTGGTTTAATTGTTGAATTTTCTTCCGTATGAAAGAACAAAATTATGCAACCGAGTTCCTGTCATTTTCAGATGCGCAATTGCTTGATGCGTATTCTACAACCGTTACCGGTGTTGTAAAGCATGTTTCGCATGCAGTGGCACATATAAAAGTGATTAAGGAAGCCATTCATCCGAATACGAAAAAGAAAGTTGAGGTGCCCGGATCAGGTTCCGGATTTGTGATCTCCACAGATGGATACATTGTAACAAACAATCACGTTATTGAACATGCACTTTCCATTAAAGCCTCCTTTGCCAACGGAACAGAGCAAAATGCCATATTGATCGGAACTGACCCCTCAACAGATATTGCTATTATTAAAGTGTATGACGGCGATCTGAAGGCGCTACAGTTCGCTAACTCTGATTTGTTGGAGACAGGGCAGATAGCCATTGCTATTGGTAACCCGATGGGGTTGCAACACACCGTAACTGCGGGTGTTGTGAGTGCCTTGGGACGCACGTTGCGCGCAAACAACGGACGACTGATTGATGATGTTATCCAAACTGATGCCGCATTGAATCCCGGCAACAGTGGTGGCCCCCTGGTAAACTCAGAAGGCAAAGTTATTGGTGTAAACACCGCCGTAATATCTGCGGCGCAGGGATTATGCTTTGCAGTGTCCTCTAATCTTGCGGCGTTCATTGCCGGAAAGCTAATTATCCATGGTGAAGTTAAAAGGGCAAAACTGGCCATTGCTGCGCAGCCGGTAAATCTTACGCAGCGCATGATTGGAGCCAACCAGCTAAAGACAACTACGGGCGTTTATATTTTTGAGATAACACCTGATGCCAATGTAAATAATCAGCAACTGAAAATTGGCGATATCATTGTCGAGTTTGAAGGCAAGCCTGTAGCCTCTACGGATAACCTGCACAAATATTTGAGTGAAGATGTAATTGGAAGAAGGATAGAGTTGACTGTGTTAAGGCAGGGAAGGAAACAAAATGTAATGGTAATCCCCGGGGAACTGAGGTAAGATGCAATCGCTCCCTGGTTCCACTGGTTCTGCCGGCTTACTTAATCGCCTTTCGAAATGTCATTCTTATCTTATCTGGAGACGAAAGCGCTTTCCGACAAGCTAAAAGCTTTAGGGCAGCTAACAATGTACTCCCGTTCACTTGCGAACGAAAGGTGTAACAAAAACGGACAATGAGATTGGTAAAAAGATTGTAAAAGTCGTGCTGTACGGTCGTTATACGTTTTGGCACCCTCATTGTTGCGACAAGCCGTACACAAACAGAACCCATGCTAAATAATATCAACTTCCGAATCACCTGGCGCTACCTGCTTAAAGACCGGTTATCTGCAATCCTGAATCTCGTTGGACTTTCAACCGGGCTCACCTGTGCAATCCTGATTTTCATCTGGGTGGATGATGAACTGAAGATGGACAGGTTTCACGAAAAGGACGAGCGACTTTACATGGTTCGTGAGAACAGGATAAAGTCAGGTGGTATATGGACCGCATCAAGTACCTCCGGGCCAACAGCCGAAGCGCTGGTAAAAGATTTTCCGGAAGTGGACAATGCTGTAACCGTCCGCTATTTTGGCGACGTTACATTATCTGCAAACGGTAGCCGTAAAATTCGCTCTACCGGAAGGTATGTCAGCAAAGACTTTTTCAATGTTTTTACTTATCCCATCTTAACTGGCAATAAAAGCAAGATACTGGAAGATGCTAATGCGATAGTTATTTCCGATGAACTTGCAAAAAAACTGTTCGGAAGCCAAGCTGCATCTATAGGAAAACCTGTTGATGGCCAAAATGACGAACATTACTTTGTTTCAGGAGTCTTTAAAGCGCCTGGAGTGCATTCATCTGACCAGTTTGATTTTGTTATGCCTCTTGAACCAATCCTCAAAAAACAGCAATCGATTTCAAGTTGGGGAAATACGGGCGTTCTTACTTTCCTGACACTTAAACCAGGAAGCGACCCTACCGCTTTTAATAAAAAAATAGCAGGTTTTATAAAAAAAGTATCCAACGGAGAAATTACGCATCGCACACCATTTATTACGCGGTATTCCAACCAGTATCTCTACGGCGAATATGAAAACGGTGTTGTATCTGGTGGCCGTATTGAGTATGTACGCCTTTTTTCTATCATCGCGATTTTCATTGTCGTGATAGCATGCATCAACTTTATGAACCTGTCAACTGCAAAAGCCGCAAAAAGAACCAAAGAAGTGGGCATCAAAAAAGTTGTTGGTGCACGCAGGGGCAGTCTTATTATTCAATACCTGGGCGAGTCTATGATCATTACTACCTGCTCCGCGCTACTGGCTCTTGCACTCGTTCAACTGATCATGCCTTCTTTTAATCATATTACCGGCAAGCAGCTGACGTTTCATTTAGATGGAAGGCTTATTGCATCAATTGCGGGCATTACCATTTTTACCGGCCTTGTGGCCGGCAGCTATCCGGCACTCTATCTTTCCGGGTTAAAACCGGGATTGATATTAAAAGGGAAACTGCAGAACGCTATCGGCGAGGTATTTGCGCGTAAGGGTTTGGTCGTGTTTCAATTTACCTTATCAGTATTCCTTATCGTTTCTGTTTTGGTTGTGTACAAACAGATCAAATACATTCAGTCGAAAAATCTTGGCTTTAATAAGGACAACCTGATCGTCATCAACAAAGAAGGCAAGCTGGAAAACTCAACAACACAGGTGGCTTTTTTAAATGAAATAAAAAAACTTCCGGGTGTTGTTTCTGCTTCTGGCCTTGGCCATAACCTGATGGGGCATAACGGCGGAACTTACGGCGTGAAGTGGCCGGGAAGAGATCCGCAGGATAAAACGGAATTTGAAATAATTCCCATGGACTATGGATTGATTTCCACAATGGGCATGACTTTAACCGAGGGCCGCGAATTCTCACGGGACTTCGGTTCGGATACGCTCGCTGTTATGTTTAACGAAGCTGCGGTTAAGTATATGGGAATGAAGAACCCTATTGGTAAACAGGTAACCATCTGGGGCGAGCAAAGACACATCATCGGTGTAGTGAAAAATTTCAATTTTGAATCGTTGCATAAAGACATTGGGCCAGCATTTTTCAGATTGGACCCCGAAGCTTACAGATTTGCTATCCGTATTAAACACGGAGCTGAAAAGGAAACTATTGCTGCTATTCAAAAACTCAACGGCGCATTTAATCCGGGTATCGATTTCGATTATAAGTTTCTTGATGAAGACTTCCAACGACTTTATGTTGCCGAGCAACGCGTTTCTGTGTTGTCAAGATATTTTGCAGGACTTGCCATTCTGATCTCCTGCCTTGGATTATTTGGACTTGCGGCGTTTACAGCACAGAGAAGACAGAAAGAGATAAGTATTCGCAAAGTAATCGGCGCAACAACAAATCACATTGTGATGATGTTGTCTACCGACTTTTTAAAACTTGTGCTGATTGCCATTTTATTGGCATTTCCTATTTCATGGTGGGCAGTCAATCAGTGGCTGAAGGGTTTCGCCTACCGGATTTCTGTTAACTACAGCATTTTTATTATAGCAGGTATTTCAATTATGTTAATCACAATTATCACAATCAGCTTTCAATCGTTTAAAGCGGCACTAAGCAACCCGGCGAAGCATTTGAAAGATGAATAAAAGTGTAAGAAGTTTAGAAAAGAGTAAGCCATGTCAGCTTACTCTTTTTTTTGAGATGACGCAAAGCTGACCGAAGCGAAGTTTTTTGAATCATATAAGGCATATAAGGTCATATAAGATTTGCCAGCATTCAACGCCAGCTCGTGAAAATATAAGGGTTGCTCGCATTAAATGCCTGCCGTAAAATATAGCGAGACTTTACTTTGACTGAGGCTGAAGGCCTCATAGCACTAGCCCGGGGCAACGCCCTGGGAAAATCGCAAATGTATGTCATGCCCTGAAAGGGCGCTAGCAAAAAACAAATTGATGGCGAACTCTGCGGACCCTCTGGGTTAGGCAGTTCTTACTCTACCGCCTTCGGCGATTTTAAAACCGATCGCGGCAACCAATAGAGTAAGTCTTCGGAGCTCCGCGGATCGAAGGCTTTTGAACCATATAAGGCAATAACAACATATAATTTATCCGCTTCGCGGAATTGCAACGCTCGCTGATTGATTAGTCTTAGGCCACTAGGTTTTCGATATAAATCGCTTAAGCAATAGAGTAAGTATACGAGGCCTTTAGGCTTGGCATAACACTGTAGGCCAATAAGACCTTCGCATGACGCTGAGGGCGTCAAAGCATCAGCATGGGCAACGCCCTATGAATAAAGTGCAAAGGCGGTAATCTCTCTAAGGGCGAAAGCAAAGAAAAACGTCCATTCTCTTGTAAAAAATCGCTCCCCGATAGCTTCCATTTATGCTTCACCAACTTTATATTGTTAGCGCTCTTGCTGTTATTCATATATCACAACAACTTATTAAAAGCAATAAAGATGAAGACAGTATTTTCATTTCTGTGCATACTAATTGCCATGCATTTAAATGCGCAGGATTCTAATGATTCAATTGCACTCAGACAATCATTTGATAAAAACATTGCAGCACTAACAGACGCTTTTGCCAAAGGCGATGCAGCTTTGGTCGCAAGTTTACATCATCCACAAGTGATTAAATATTTTGGAGGAAATAATGTTGTTGTCGGGCGCGCCGCTTTGAAGAAAGGACTGGTTGAATGGTTTAAAAACACCAAAGTGGAGTTTGTGGAAAACACGGTGGAAAGTACTGTATTCAATGGAGAAACCGCCATACAGGTAAGCATCTTTGCTATTAAATCAACACCTAAAAATGGTGGAGAACCGACTATAGGCCGCGGGCGCTCAATGGTGATTTACGTTCGTGATAAAAGCAGCCCCACAGGTTGGTTAACATTAAGGGAAATGACACAGGCCGCACCGGATAAAACAAATTAAATCAAGAAATATTGAACCATATAAGGCATATAAGACCATGTAAGTTTTCATCGGTCAACTCTTATATTTTCGTATATACCTTAAATGGTTAAAAATCTAAAGAGTAAATAAAAAATTGAACCATATAAGGCATATAAGAGCATATAAGCTTCCATCGGTCAATTCTTATATTTTCTTGTATGCCTTAAATGGTTTAAAAATCTACACAAGCAAACAAAAAAATGAACCACACAAAGCGTACAAGTGCGTGCAGTTTTTCGTTGATCAGCTCTTATATTCCTTATATGGTTCAAAAAATCTAAAGACGCAAACAAAAAATTGAACCACACAAAGCGTACTAGTGCGTGCAGTTTTTCGGTGATCAGCGCTTATATGTCCTTATATGCCTTATATGGTTCAAAAAATCTAAAGACGCAAACAAAAAAATGAACCACATAAACCGTACTAGTGCGTGCAGTTTTTCGTTGATCAGCGCTTATATGTCCTTATATGCCTTATATGGTTCAAAAAAAATCAGCTATTCTTCTCCTGGTAATTAACCATCCAGTTAATGCCGTATTTGTCGGAGAATTCACCGAAATATGCGCCCCAGAACATATCTTCCAACGGCATGGTTACATTGCCTCCTTCGGATAATTCGTCAAACAATCTCTTGGCTTCTTCTCTTGATTCGGGTTCCAGGTTAATGTGCATGTTGTTCCCCTTCTGCAATTTAAAGCCCATGCTTTCCGGCGCATCCGTTGCCATTAAAACATGTCCCCCTAAAATGGTTAACTCAGCGTGAATGATCAGCTTTTTATCTACATCACTCAATGGCGGAATATTAGCAGGCAGTTCAATATCCCCAAACCTTTGCAATCCAATACCAGAGAACTCGCCGCGAAACACTTTCTTATAAAAGTTAAATGCCTCTTCAGTTTTACCATTAAAGTTCAAATAGGTTGTAACTCTTGTGGCGGTGCTTGTTTTCGCGTCTTTGCGAAGCTTGAAGTGCGTGCTGAAATAGTGATCCAGGTTGCCCATTGCAGAAGCAAATCCTTCCTGGAAGCCCATTTCAACAATCTTTTGAAGGTCTGCAACACTATCAAAGGTTACTTCTATGGTAACTTTTGTGCCCGTCGAACTTTCATTAAACTGCAACTTCCATCTCATTACAGGCATTTCGGTATTTTCATTGCCATTCTCATCGCAAAATCCGCCCACCGTTTCAAAACTTTTCTGATCCTCAATACGTGTATAATCAACATTGCACCATTGCCTCGAATCATCAGGGCCAACCATGGCATATAACCAGCGTCCACCTTCTTTAAAGTCCATACTCTTGGTTTCGGCTTTCCACGGTAAAGGTGCCCACCATTGGTCAAGATATTCTGGTTGCGTCCAGGCCATCCAGACATGTTCAGGCGATGCCTCAAAATTTCTTTCAATAACAAGCTTCTTGTTGGATAAGTCTTTTTTGACTTCCATCTTATTAAGGTCTCTCATTGTGTTTTGATTTTATTTGAGTTAATACATTGTCTAATCTGTCAAGGCGTTTTTCCCATAACCGCCTGAATTGTTCGAGCCACTTATATATCTCTTCCATTTTTTGTGGATTGAAATGATAATAAATTTCCCTTCCCTCTTGTTGCAGCTCAAGGAGCTTACATTCAGCGAGAATTTGTAAGTGTTTAGACACAGCCTGACGACTGGTATCAAAATGTTCGGCAATGTTATTAGGAGTCATCGCCTGTAACGCTATCAGGCTTAAGATCATTCGCCTGGTAGGATCAGCAATCGCCTGGAAAATATCCCTTCGCAAACAATCTTTTTATTCTGCAACTGTTCGATTGCAAATATATACGCAATCGTTCGGTTGCGCAATAGGAAAGCTAAAATTTAATGAGAATTTTAATTAGGATCTTAAGAAGCGCGAAAAGTTCGTGCCAGCTTTCAACGCTATTGGATCTGACCGATGACTAACTGCCTAAATCAATTGATTTTTAAATCTATATTTGAGGATAGCTCCCCCTTGGCCAGACTAATTGAATAAATAGACGCTCTTTTAAATAGTTATTGAGCGCACACAGTAATTGTAATAAGCTAACACCATATAATCAAAGGATATATTTATGATCAGGACCTTTTGCCGAATAGCTGGAATTGCATCTTTATCGCTAACCTTATCATCTTCTAACAATGTTCAGGCCCAACAATCTGTCAACAAAAGTGATCGGCGCCCCAATATTGTTTTGATCATGGCCGATGATCTTGGGTTTTCAGACGTAGGTTGTTATGGCGGTGAAATACATACGCCGAATATTGATTTTTTAGCCAACGACGGTATTCGCTTTACCAATTTCTACAACACTTCACGTTGCTGCCCAAGCCGTGCTTCACTGCTTACCGGCGTTTATAACCACAATGCTGGAATTGGTGAAATGACTGAAGACAAGCATCTTCCTGGATACAGGGGCCATATTACAGATAGCGTTGTAACTATAGCAGAGGTTTTAAAACAGGCAGGGTACCACACCGCTATGTCGGGTAAATGGCATGTATCTAATACGGTTGTTGAAAAAACGCCGGAGATGCAATTAAAGTGGCTGGCACACCAGGTGGATAATCCGTTGTTTTCTCCCAAAGAGCAGTATCCTGTAAACAGAGGGTTTGAAAAATACTTTGGTAACATTTGGGGTGTGGTGGATTATTTTGATCCTTTCAGCCTTGTTAGCGGCACTACGCCCATTAAAGATGTGCCTAAGGATTATTATCACACAGATGCGATTAATGATACAGCAGTTGCTTACATAAAAGAATTAAGTAAAGAGGACAGGCCGTTCTTTCTATACGTTGCTCAAACAGCCCCGCACTGGCCGCTGATGGCGCCTGAAGCTGAGATTGAAAAATATAAGGATACTTATAAAGCCGGCTGGGATAACATTCGGGAAGTGCGCTATAAAAAGATGGCGGCTTTAGGGCTGATAGATCCCAACAAACTGAAGTTACCTGCAAGACAAAACAACAATTTATGGAAAGATAATGCGGATAGTGCCTGGGATGCGCGTGCGATGGCGGTACATGCAGCCATGGTTGACAGGATGGACCAGGGTATTGGCCGGATAATTCAAGCGTTGAAAGAAGCCAACCAGCTGGATAATACCATTATTATTTTTTTGAGCGATAATGGTGCAAGCGCTGAAAATGCTGCTAATTATGGTCCCGGGTTTGACAGGCCCGGCCAAACAAGAAGTGGCGAAACCATTCATTACCTTACAAAAAAAGAAATGATGCCGGGCGCTGAAAATACCTACGCTTCAATTGGGCCCGACTGGGCCAATGTTGCAAATACGCCGTACAGGTTATGGAAAGAACAATCTTATGAAGGAGGTATCCACACACCGTTTATCATTCATTGGCCAAAAGGCATTGCATTAAAGAAAGGCAGCATGGTAACAAATGTGTGCCATATAATGGACGTAATGCCAACTTTTATAGACGCGGGAAACGCTGAATATCCTTCTGTTTACGATGGCCACAAAATAAAAGCTATGCAAGGCATCAGCTTTCTACCGGTGTTGCAGGGTAAAAAGTTGACTGGCCATGAGGCGCTTTTTAATGAACACTTCGGCGCGAAATATGTGCGTTATCAAAACTGGAAATTAGTGGCAAAAAACAATGAGCAATGGCACTTGTATGATATTGTAAACGATCCGTCAGAAATTAATGACCTTGCGTCAAACCATCCCGGCAAAGTAAAAGAGCTGGGTGATATGTGGTTAACCTGGGCCGGAAAAAATAATGTAGTACCGAAGAAATAATTTTTTTCTGTAGGATTATTTATTAATGGGAAGGGGGTGGATGCAATATTAGTTGCTTCATTTCTTCCCATTCGTATATCTGCACCTTACCGGAATCTTTTTTTGCTGCGTTGATCATAGCTTTTGCCACATCCTGCCCTTTTATGCCCCTGTATTTCTTTAGGCTGCCCATGAATAATGGATTAATAATAGTGAAAACGCGAATGAGGAATTTTTCCAAAGGCCGTTTTTCATTCGTTCGTTCGCCCATCAGCATTGAAGGCCGGAAGATGTGTGTGTGCTCATAATTTAGTGTGATGATTTCACGCTCGGTTTCTCCTTTCGTCCTGATATAAAAAACTTTCGAGCCGGCATTTGCACCAACTGCCGAAACAAGAAATATTGTCTTTGCCCCATTTTTTTTGGCTATCATAGCTGCAAGCACCGGATAGTCGTGGTCTATTTCGTAATACTTTTTTTCGTCAGGCGTTTTGCTTTTGGTAGTGCCGATAGAAATGAAAATCTCATCGGCAATAAGCTGATGCCTCAGTTCTGGTAAACTGGCAAAATCACCAATAAGCTGCTCAAGTTTGGGATGCGCAACATTCAGCGGCTTGCGTACTATGACAATAATCCGTTCATAGCCCGGATCATTCAATAAATCCTGCAAAAGAAAAGACCCGATAAAGCCACTGGCCCCAAGTAAGATTGCTTTTTTCATGGAAGTTGTTTAGCTGTGAGCTATGAGCTGTCAGTTGAAGTAACAAAGTACAGTATTTAATCCTATCGTAAAAAGCCACTGTTAAATTTGAATGATTTCCTGATATAGTTTTTCGATCGTATGATTTCTAGCCCTTCACCCTTTGCCGGTTGACTTTTTACTTTTGATTTTTCTCCTCAAACCTCATGCCTCACGCCTCAACCCTTCGTCTAAAATCATGCATATCTGCCTCTATTTTACGGTTACATATTAAAAAAACAATCAAAGTTTTTAGTATTTTGTTATAATAGAAATTATCCACTCTAAAATCAATAGCAATGAAATCATTTAAGCTAATGCTTTGTACAACACTAGTGGCATCTGTCTTTTTTACCGCCTGCTCAAATAATGCCGCTGATACATCCGGAGCGACGAAAAACGATACGGCGGCCGCACTTACTACCAGCGCCGCAGAAGTGGCACAACAAAAACTGGACGCCAACAAAAAACTCGTCAAGGACTTCTACCAGCAACTTTGGGGTGATAAAGACACTACGGCTGTTGATAAATATGTAGCTGATAATATGAAACAGCATAATCCTCTTTTAAAAGATGGCAAGGATTGGCTCAAAATGGCGCTTAGAACCATGCTGACCGCAAAAAGTATTGAAAAAACAACTGTTGAGTTTGAACAAGTTGCTGCAGATGGCGATTTAGTATGGCTTTTTGTAAAAGACAAGGCGCCTAACGGGAAGGTATTTGCGCGTGTTGAAATCTTCAGAGTTGAAAACGGAAAGATCACTGAAAACTGGATGGTGACAGAGCCAGTTCCGGAAAAATCTGCCAATAACAATGGATATTTCTAATCAATATTATTTTCTAAGATTAACAGAAGGATCCTGATTCACGCAATAAAAAACCTGCATAAATCAATGCAGGTTTTTTTCTGCACTCAATGCTTTAAAAGACAGCGGACCGAATTTGATATTTAAATGTTTTGTGTTTGTTTGTGCTCGTCATTCAGTCTATATATACCACTTATATAATTTTATTGCCAGCCCTTTTATTCCCACTGTAAAACCCACATCTGCTGCATAGTTTTAAAGTCACCTTTCAATTCAAAAACAATCGTATATGCTAACTGTAAGAAAAATATTGCCGGCCCTGGTGTTGTTGCTGGCATTAAACACCCATGCGCAAAATGTTAAAGACACCACTTTAAGAGCCATCCTGTTAAACCAGCTTCAATCAACACATAACAAAGCTGAATGGTTTGTGCCTGTGAACAATGCATTGCAGGATCTTACCCTGGCGCAGGCTACATGGAAACCTACAGATTCCAGCCACTCGATAGCGCAGCTGGCCACGCACCTGTTATTTTGGAACAAAGAGGAATTGAACAAGTTTAATGGCATAAAAAATCCCGATTTCAACGGCAACAATGATGAAACATTCTCCAATCCTGACGAAGCCAAATGGAGAGCGGCCGTGAAAGAACTGGATGAAGTATTAACGGGCTGGGAAAAAGCCGTTTCTGAAGCTGATGAGGCCAAGCTGCAAAAATGGTACAGCGTTATTGCACACATTGGAACACACAATGCTTATCATACCGGACAAATTCTCTATATCAGGAAACAGCAGGGATCCTGGAATCCGGAAAAAGGAGTTAAGTAAACTTCATTATAAAAAAAAGACGTGTTGGCTTCAACACGTCTTTTTTTTATGTAGCGTAAAAATTAATGAAACTTAATACTCGCACCAAGCTGAACGCTTCTGTTTGCGCGGGTCCTGTGGTCATCCAACGTTACATCTGTAAGGCCAATACCGTATCGCACATAAAAGCCCAGCATCTGATTTGCGTAAATGCCCATACCCAGATTAAATGCAACATCTGCAGAAGAATATCCATCTTTAATACCCACCTTATCGCCATCTGTATATTTAAGATTTGCGCCCACATTGAATGCCAGTTGCGGCCCAAACTCGAAATAAAATTGTTTTATAGGATGAACCTGAAACATTACCGGTATTTGGATATAATCAAGCGCGATTGTTCTTTCATCACCGGTTACGGTTGTATAGCGTTGCCCCATACCGGCATACAATATTTCTGGCTGAACGCTCCAGTACCTGTCAAGCCTTTTTTGCAGGAAAACGCCTGCATGGCCCGTAACACGGTTGCTACCGCTAAAATTGCTCAAATCAGTAAAGCTAACTCCTCCTTTAATACCAAATTCCTGCGCCTTTACAGTGTTTCCAAACAGGAACAAACAAATAACAGCAACACTTAAAAACAAATGTTTCATAGATGATTTTTAATTCTGCTGCGCCTTTGGCAAACCTTGTGCCAGTTTCAATTTTTTTATTTGCAGCCTCTCCATCTTTCATACTTAATCGCTATTTTAAAGCATGAAAAACTTTATTGTATGTGCCGCGGTGTTTTGTTTATGCTGCTGTAAAAATTTTGCACAACAATCCTCTCCGCGTTTTCACGTGCTAGCTATTGCTGAAAACGGAGGCCATCATATAGAATATTCCAAAGCTGCAAAGGCCTGGCTAAATAAACTTGCAGCTGATAGTAGCTTTTTTATAGACTACATTGAAAACGCTAATAATATTGATGAAGATGTTTTAAGCAAATACCAGTTGTTCATCCAGTTGGACTATCCACCTTATGGGTGGCCTGCAAAAGCAGTGGCTGCTTTTCAGGACTACATTGAAAGGGGAAAGGGTGGATGGATCGGCTTCCATCACGCTTCTTTGCTGGGTGAATTTGATGGATATCCTATGTGGCAATGGTTTTCCGGGTTTATGGGGGGCATTCGCTGGAAAAACTACATTGCAGGCTTTGCAAAAGCAACCGTGCATATAGAAGATAAAAGCCATCCATGCATGAAAAATATGCCTGATGCTTTTGTTATCGAAAAAGATGAATGGTACACCTATGATAAAAGCCCGCGCCCCAATGTGCATGTAATAGCCAGCGTGGATGAAAAAAGTTATCAGCCGGCTTCTGACATAGTGATGAAAGATCATCCGGTTATTTGGACCAACGAACGCTTTAAGGCCCGGAATATCTATATTTTTATGGGGCATTCCCCCGACTTGTTTAATAATGCGGCCTATACAACTCTTTTTAAAAATGCGATTTTTTGGGCTGCAGCAAAATGAAACCTATGAATGAGTATGATTTTAGCGGCAATTGGGTTGGATATTATACGCTGTACTATGAGAACAACATATCTAAAGACTACGCTTTCAAAATAAACATGCAAGTGCTCGACGGCGTATTGAAAGGTACCTGCGTGGATGATGAAAGCCTTGTCGTGTTTGATGAACCAGCAACTGTTGAAGGGTTTATTGAGGAGAATTTCATCAGCTTTATTAAGAAATATCCGCATGCATGGGCGATGGATGAAAATGGGGGCGCTCTAAAATTTGAAGACGTACCTTCTCATGAAATTCATTATGCCGGCAATTTTGAAAACGGTGCTTTTTCCGGCTACTGGGAAATAAGCATTGAAGCGATTGATGAAAACGGAGAGATCAGCAACACTGATTTGCAGGGGACCTGGCGAATGCAAAAAGCATAATAGTTTTTCCGCTGGGAATAGCAGAAAATTACCGTATGCAGATACGTTAGAAATGCATCATGCTTGTTGTGATGCATAATCGCGATTCAGCAGTCCTAGTGTTTCTGCAATAGGGTAAGCAGTTTTTTATCCAGTTTATAACCATTCCAATCTTCGTATGCAACATCCGTGCGGCCAGAATTAAGGATCCCGAAGTCGCCGATAAAATTCCAGATCGCGAAACCAATATTGTTAGAAGAAAGGATATCCAGCACATCGCTGAACCAGGCGATGAACACATCGTGCGGTGTTTTGTTCCAGCAACCGCATTCCCCGCAATGTACGCCTACACCTTTACTCGCAGCATCTATCCATGGTTGATAATACTTTTCAAGCATAGAGCGCTGCAGGTATTGATCGCCAACCTGGCCCGGCCATTTTGGTTCTGGCAAGTGCTCGGGATCTTTATTGGCCCATGGAGCTTTGTAATGAGAGATGGCATGTGGATAGTATCCTCGGCAACTTTGAGCAATAGGGAGGTCTGTTATTTCGGTTATAACGGTATTGCCTACATTGTTTCCATCTGCAATAACCAGGTGCTCGGGATTTTCTTTGCGAATTGCTTCTAGGGCAGCCTTGGCTACCTTTCTGTATACATCGCCAGGAACGGCACTCGCCTTGGAATGTTGATCGTTCATATCCTCGCGCATGCTGGGTTCATTCACCAGGTCGAAGCTGATTTTTTTTGAAGAAACATTTTTATACTTTTTTGCCCACATGTTCCAATGGAAATAAAATGCCTTTTGAGCCTCTTCATCCTTCCACAAATTATAAGGTTCGTGAAAGCCGGCGTTAATGCAATACCCGGGCGCGCGATGCAGATTAAGGCTAACATGGATATTGTGCTTATGCGCAAGCATAACAATGTTGTCTATTTCATCAATCGCTTTTGGATTGATCTTATACACTTCTTCAGGAGTAATGTTGCGGGAACGATCGAAGTCCAGGTAATAAGGATATGCAATAGGCAGCCTTACAAAATCAAATCCCCAGTCTTGCATCCATTTAAAGTGATCGTCTGTAGTAGGATGGTTGGAGGATACACCGTTGGGATTAAAAAAGTCGAGTAAGTTAAAGCCTTTCCATTTCGGAAGTTTGTTTGCCAGGGGAGGCGGTGTGGCTAATACTTTTGCTGATAGGCTGAGGCCTGCGGCGGCCAGGCTGGTGTTCCTGATAAAAGTTCTGCGTTGCATGAACAGTTTGGTTATATGGTTTCAGAAAGCAATCAACAAACTATTTGCATACTGCTAATACGTTTGTATCAGCTAAATATAATTATTCTCTTTTGTTAAAGCTAAATTTAAGCTTAGAAAGAAATTGTTAGCATAAAATTTCGAGGCGTTATTGTAAGTTTATAGAGGGAGAAGATGAATTGTGAAAATGATTGGCCAATCAAATATCATTTCTTACGATTGCGATGCTAACCAGGTATTGATCGATCCTTATGTTGCCTGGTTATATCGTTAATACATTTTATTGTTTCATGAATGTCCTACCCAACGGAAACAGCATTAATTCTTCTAACCTAAATCAGATATATATGAAAACGATGGATGCTTTTATTAAACCGGTTTTGTTTACCCTGATATTAACGCTGGGTTTTGTGGCATTGCACGCGCAGGATTCTGCAAAGAAGAAACCTTCTAAAGAAGATGTTGTGAAAGGTTTGATTGAAAAGAAAGAATATGTTTTTGTTGCACAGATGGCATTGCCAATGGCGGGAGGGTCACGGCAACTAACCAGCTATTATGATTTTAAAGTGTATGGCGACACGTTGAAAAGCGACCTTCCTTATTATGGCCGCGCCTTTTCGGCGCCGATTGATCCTTCTAAGGGTGGAATAACTTTTACAAGCACGGATTTTGAATATACTGTCACCGATCGCAAAAAAGGTGGATGGGATATCACCATAACGCCACGTAACAACGCAGATTGGAGGCAGTTTGTGCTAACTGTATTTACTAACGGCTCGTCATCTTTGCGGGCTTCGAGCAATAATCGCCAGCCTATTTCTTTTAATGGCTATATAGATGCAAGGCCGGTGAAGAAAAAATAAAGCAGGATGGGGAATGAATTAGATAATTGAAAAAGGCCGGACTTTCTCATTGAATGCCCGGCCTTTTAATATCTAATTTTCGTCCAGCAACCTTTCTGTAATTTGCTTAGAAGTATTAGCGCCCATCTTTCTTAATTCCTCAACCCGGTTAATAATATTCCCTCTTCCCGTAGATAGTTGTTTGAATGCAGTATCATATGCGCCGGAGGCTTCGTTTAGTTTTTTTCCAACTACTTCAAGGTTATCTATAAAACCTACAAATTTGTCGTACAACGCACCTGCCTTGTCGGCAACATTTAATGCATGCCTGTTTTGCTGTTCCACTTTCCACAGGTCGGCAACAATGCGCAATACAGCAAAAAGGTTTGTTGGGCTTACCAGCAGTATTTTTTTATCATAAGCGTATTTCCAAAGCAATACGTCTGATTTAACGGCTTCAAGAAATGCAGGCTCAATTGGAATAAATAACAGCACATAATCCAGCGCCTGGGCGTAACGCGGATAGTTCTTTTTTGACAGGCCATCAATATGGCTTCGTAATGATCTGATATGCTGTTGAAGGAACTGTTGTTGCCCATCAACTCCTTCACAGGAAAGATATTGTTCCCATGCAACAAGCGATACTTTTGAATCAATGATCACTTTTCTGTTGTCGGGGTAAAGAATAGTGATATCAGGTTGCAGGCCTTTGCCTGTTTCATCTTTGATAATGTTACCGGAATTGTCTTTTATAAACTCCTGTACAAAATACTCGCGGCCTTTTGTTAAGCCACTATTTTCCAGCAAGCTTTCCAATATCATCTCACCCCAATTGCCCTGCATTTTTGTATTGCCTTTTAATGCTGTTGTAAGGTTATTGGCTTCAAGGCTTACTTGTTGGCTCATTTCCATTAAACGCTGTACTTCCTTTCCGAGTGAGAACCGTTCTTTACTCTCCTTGTCATATGTTTCCTCAACCTTCTGCTTAAACTCAACCAGCTGGGCTTTTAACGGTGTTATCAATGCAGTCATCTTTTCCTCGTTTAGCTGCGTGAATTTTTCCGTTTTTTCTTCGAGGATATTTTGTGCGAGATTTCTGAATTCAAACTTAAAGTGTTCGCCCAGCTGTTCCATTTCTTTTTTTTGGTTTTCGAGCTTCTCTTCTGCCGATCTGAATTTTTCTTTGAACATAGCCAACTGGCTCTGCAGTACCTGGCTTTCCATCTGAAACCTTTTGAGCGCTTTGTGTTCTTCTTCCAATAACTGGCTACGGCTTTCTGCTTTTGAAACCTGCTGTATCAGTAATTCTTTTTCGCTTTGAAGTGTTTTGTTTTGAGCTTCAGCCTGTTCCGCTATGCCAGCTTGCTGTTGAAGCCTTTCAGTCAATACAGATAATTGCTTTACAAATGAAGGCCGCTGAAACAGCCAGGTAAGTAGCGCACCCAGAATGAATGCCGCAATGGCAACTATAATGGTGATTATCATGTCCATATTTCCTCCGGTTTTGTTGTAAACGGCTAAAATGTCATTATATTTTGATGGCATATTAGTTGTGCTAAAAAATAAACACCGGCGGAAAATATGCACAGCAGTTAAAAATTTCCCGCAACTATAAATAGCATATCATGGAAGCACAAAACAAACGTTTTACGGAATTAATAAACGGAGACAAGCCTGTATTGGTTGATTTTACAGCCGAATGGTGCGGGCCGTGTAAAACAATGGCTCCGGTATTGAAAGATGTAAAACAACAACTTGGAGAAGCCATCACAATTATTAAGATTGATGTGGACAAAAATCCGCAGGTGGCGTCGTTTTATAAGATTCAGGGGGTGCCTACATTTATATTATTTAAGAGCGGCGAGATCAAATGGCGCCAAAGCGGTGCAATGAGCCAGGCGCAGTTGAAACAGGCGTTGCAGCATTTCTCGTGAGAGGGTTAGGGTCTTAGGTGAAAGGCCTAAGGCATGAGGTAAAAGGCGTAAGGCTTCACGATAGAAGACGTGGTTATTCATTCGCATATTTGCACATTCGCATATTTCATTGTCAATTAACTCTCCTTTTCCATTTCCAAACTTCAACCCAAATAACGGAGACAAATGCAACTAAAAGGCATGTAGCCAGTTGCCGGATATCCAGTTGTTGCACACGAAAAAAATTGGCAACCGGCTGCACATAAAGTATGATAGCCAACAACGAAATGGTGATTAAAAGAATAATGCGCAATAATATATTTCTGTTGGCAAAACTGGTAATCACCGAATAGTAAAATGACCTGTTTACCAATGTAAGCCAGATGTTGGCAAACAATAAAGTGGTAAAAACCATTGCTCTTGTTTCGTTCTCCTGATGGCCCTGATGAATGCTTAACTGGTATACAAATAACACTCCTGCAGTAATAGCAAGCCCCTGAACCAGGCTCAATCCCATTTCTTTGAGCGACAAGAATGTTGTGGTGAATGAACGTGGCGGCTGTTGCATAACATTCTTTTCAATAGGTTCGTTTTCATAAACGATAGAGCAGGTTGGCCCCATTATTACTTCAAGAAAAATCACATGCACGGGTGTAAAAATATTGGGATAGAGCCAGCCGAAAAACAATGGCAATGATACAGTAAGTATAATAGGAATGTGTATGGAAATAATATACTGAATGGCACGCTTCAGGTTGGAGTATATTTTTCTTCCCATCGCGATAGCATCAAGCATTTTTGAAAGATCATCATCCGCAAGTACCAGGGCAGCTGCGCCTTTTGCAATTTCAGTGCCTTTCTTTCCCATAGCAATGCCTATGTGCGCGGCCTTTAGCGCGGGGCCATCATTCACGCCATCGCCTGTCATCGCCACTATTTCCCGTTGATCTTTTAGCGCATTGATGATGCGCAGTTTTGCTTCAGGAAACATGCGCGTAAAAATGTTGACCTGAAGAACTTCTTTTTTCAGCATATCCTCATTCATTTCCAGCAATGCTTCGCCATTTAAGATATTTTCGGCTCCTCGCAAACCTGCCTGTGAAGCGATAGCTTTTGTAGTGACCTCGTTGTCACCGGTAATAATTTTTACTTTAATGCCTGCGTTATAAAACTGGCTAAATACATCGGCGATATTCTTTTTGGGTGGATCATAAAATGCGACCATACCAAGAAAAATAAAGGGTAAGGTTTGTTGTTTTGCAGGATAGTTATCGTTAGCGTAATCACTCAATGCAACGCCGAGCAGGCGATAGCCTTTTTGAGCCAATTCATTAATAGTGGCTGTTACATTTTTGCGTTCTTCGGCAGAAAGATTACTAACATCAAGAATAGCTTCTGGTGCGCCCTTGGCGGAAATAATCTTTTTTCCTTCAGCATTCTGAAAAACATGCGTCATCATTGGCGGCCGGCCTTCCAATGGATATTCGTACACTAACTGAAATGATTTTCGCTCGTCAATATCAGTCAGCGATTCATAAGCCTTGTGTAATGCCTTTTCCATCGGGTCAAACGGCACGGGTTCGCTTGCCCACATGGCCACGGTGATTAATGTCTTTGCATGCGTTGAGTTCCAGTTTTCTTTTGGCAATACCTGTTGCCCGGGCCACAGGTAAATAGTTTCCAGTTCCATCCGGTTCTCTGTAATTGTTCCGGTTTTGTCAGTACAGATAACCGTTGCACTGCCCAGTGTTTCTACTGTCCTGATCTGTTTAACAATAATTCCTTTGCGCATTAATCGCCATGCTCCCAACGCCATGAACGTTGTAAATGCAACCGGGATTTCTTCAGGAAGAATAGACATAGCTAACGTTAATCCTTTTAGAAAGCTATCTAAAATTTGTTTTGAGCGGAGATAGTTTACCAGCCAAACTAACACAAAAATTGCCACGCCGGCAATGGCCATTCTTGTCACAAAGCTTTCGATCTGTTGTTGTAATGGGGTTTCTTCTTCTTTAATGCCGAGGATCGATTGGCCGAGTTTGTTTAAGGCTGTTTGTTTGCCCACAGCCGTAACCTTGCATATAGCCATGCCCGTTACAACTGCAGTTCCCTGGAACACGTTATTTTCTTTTTCATGTGTCGACTTTGCTACGGTAAATGCCTCGCCAGTAAGAATGGATTCATTAACGGAAAAATCGGAGGAAAAAGCAACTTCGCCATCTGCAGGAATTAATCCGCCCTCTTCCACTAACATCAAGTCATTAATGACAATTTCGTCAATGGGGATTTTTACAATAGCCTTGTTCCTTAGCACTTTTGCATGAGGTTGTGTAAGCGTTTCCAATGCAGCCAGTGCCTTCCGGCTTCTGTTATCCTGGTAAAATTCTATTCCCGAAACAACAATAATAGCTGCCAGCATAAAGTAGGCCTCTCCTGTTTCGTGCAGCAAAAAATAAATGATGGTCGTTGCAATCAACAGCAACAACATCGGCTCTTTTAGTGTATTAATGAGCGCTATCAGCCAGTTGTTTTCTTTTTCGTGCCGCCAGTCATTGCTCCCGTTATTTTTCCGGGAGGAAAGAACCTCCTCTGTTGTCAATCCGTTTAAGCCTTCGGGAATATTCATTTGAGCAATTATATTGGATAAAAAGTACAGTGTTTACACCATTTCAACAACTTCCGTTTTCTTGTCTGTGTATTTAACACCGGGAAGTCTTAGCGCAGGGATAAATGCAATAAGAATCAAAACTGATGACATTAAAAATGCATCTTGTATCGCATACTGTTCCGCGAGCGGTGCAGTGTATTTTTTTGCAGTGGTGTAGTAATCAAATAAATACTGATGCATGATGCCGCTGAGTGCAATACCCGCGGAGCCGCTCAGTTGCTGTATAAGGCTATACATGGAAGATGCTTGTGTAGCCTGGTGCGGCAGCACAGAGCTCATTGCAGTAGACGTAATAGGAGAAACAAGTAAACCTAATCCGCAACCCCTCACCGCCATGGTGAGCAATATAAACCAGGCCACCGGCTCATTGATCCTTGAAAAGAGAAACATGGATAAGGTTAATATGGCTAATCCTACCAGCACTTCCCTTCTTGGCCCATGCTTATCCGACCATGCGCCTGCCATGGGTGTAAAGATGGCCATGACAATGGAATTTGGAAGAATCATTAACCCTGACTGCGTTTCAGAATAGTTCAACAAACCTTGTAGCAGAAAAGGGACCAGGAATAGCCCGCTATACAAAGCAATAGAACGGACCATCGTTATCAGCATACAGTTTACAAATGTTTTGCTGGAGAAAATGTTGAGATCAAACAATGGATCTTTATTTCTCCGGCAAATTCTTATGAATAAAATAAGAACAATAACAGACAAGATGAATGTACCCCAAACATATGGCGACAATGCGCCAAGGTCTGCCGCCTTTGCCAGCGCATACTGTATTAACAGAATGAACAAGGTGAACAGAACAAAACCCGATAAATGGAAATGAACAGTTTTCCCTTTTCTCTTTTTCAGAAAACGTAACGAAATGGCCGCGACAATAATGGTAGCAATACCAACGGGAATGTTCACCCAAAATATAGATGGCCACCCGAAATATTGCGTGAGTATACCGCCAAGCGTTGGGCCTAAAGCGGGCCCGGTTATAGCGCCCAGCGACCACCAGCCCATAATAGCGCCCCTTTCTTTTTTGGGGAAAACGAGTGTAAGAATGGCCATGGCAGTTGGTGTGATTGCACCGCCGCCGAACGCCTGGATAGCCCTGGAAATAATCAGCATTTCAAGGCTGCGTGACAAACCGCATAATAAAGATCCGATAACGAAAACAGTAAGACTGGCGAGGTACAGGCGGTAGAAACCAAAATTTTGCTTTAACCAGTTTGTGAGTGGCATAAACACACAGAAGCCGAGCATGTAAGCAGTAATTACCCATTCTATATCATCTAATCCGCAATTAAATTCTCTCCGCATTACTGGAAGGGACACGTTCACAATACTACTATCAATACCGGCCATAAAAGTGCCAAGCATTAAAGGTAATAATATGGCGAACTTGTGTTTAACTACCATGCATGTGGTTAGTTTTACGTAATACGTTTTCCACTGAGAAGGAAATGCGTCTCAGATGAATGCTTTGTGCTCCTTTATGCCTTTCTGTCTTCGTGGCAAAAGCTTCGCCGTGTTTCTTTGTGTCGCCCTGTCTCCGTGGTTACAAAACAATTTTCACACCAAGTACCTGCAGGAAGGCTGCTATAAAAGAAGGATGCCCCGGCCATGCAGGAGACGTAACAAGATTGCCGTCTGTAACGCTTTCAGATGGAGCCACTGAAACATAAGTTCCGCCGGCAAGTTCAACCTCAGGCCCAACAGCGGGATATGCGGTTAATTTTCTTCCGTTTAAGACTTTAGCCGCAGCCAGTATCTGCGGGCCATGGCAAATGGCTGCAAGAGGTTTGTTATTGTTGGCAAAGTATTGTGCAATTTCAATAACGCGTTTATTGAGGCGCAGGTATTCAGGCGCTCTTCCACCTGCAATTACCAACCCTTCATAATCGGCCTCTTTCACATCATCAAATGTATAAGTGAGTTGAAAGTGATGGCCGGGTTTTTCGGAATAGGTTTGATCTCCTTCAAAATCATGGATCGCGGTTTTAACTGTCTGGCCTTTCTTTTTATCGGGGCAAACCGCGTGTACTTCAAAGCCTACCATCTGTAACATCTGGAATGGAACCATTGTTTCATAATCTTCTGCAAAATCACCTGTGAGAAAGAGAATCTTTTTCATACTTCTATTTTAGTAGTTAATGATTGAAAGCAATGAAGGGGGAGCTTAAAGTTAACTTGTTTGAGGGGAAAATTCAAGTCAATCGACAATTGAAAATGAAGAATTCAAATCAATTGACAATTGAAAATGGCGAATTGAATATGATGTGATCAAAAGTACAATATGGGGCGATTTGTATAGCGTTTTATTACAGCCGGTGGAAGTTAGCAATGGTATCTAATTTTGTGCATTTCCCGCTCTGCTGAGCCTCCAGGCGCTGCAGGCTTATTCTATCGTCTCCGACGATCACTTGCAATCAAAAATCGCTGCAAGCGATAGAATAATACCGCGAAGCCTGAAAGCTTCGCGGAGTGTTAAATCCCACTCTGCCACCTCCTTTTGATTGTGGTATCCAAATCCCCTAGTCGATATGACGTTCAATATTGATCAGTAAAACGAATATATAACCAGACGAGCACAGCCACCCGAACTAAAACGACACTGGATTGAAAATAAAAAGCTCTGTCATCCTCTGTGTGTTCTCCAGGCTCCCTCTGTGTTACAAAACACATCTAGCGCCAGCAAAGAACAAACTAAGATCAACAGAGCTTTCCTATAATGTGGACATTGTCAATTATCCACTTTCAATTGTCAATTAATTAACCACGCTTAAGCTCGAACGCTTTTCAGGTTGCGTTTCAAAGCTGGATTGTTGCATCAGGCAGCCAATAAAATCATCCGCCCAATAATCAACATCATAATGGTTCACATGTTCAGCCAACCGTTGCATACGCATTTGACACTCTTCCTCGTTCATCAACAAAGCCTGCAATAAGGTTTCTTTTAATGAACGATAATCATACGGATTCGTAAGCAACGCATAAGGCAGCTCAACAGCGGCACCTGCAAATTCAGAAAGAATCAACACACCATTAGATTGCTCCAAACATCCCTGCACGGCGATATATTCCTTCGCCACAAGATTCAATCCATCACGCAACGGAGTGATCCATGCAATATCAGCAAGTGCATAGTAGGCCACCACATCCTCAAACGGAATGGAGCGGAAGAAGAAACGAACGGGCGTCCAGTTAAACTGTGAATATTTACCATTGATGCGGCCCACAGCCTGCTCCAGTTCATTCTGTACTTTTTCATACACTTTCATACCCTGCGCTGGCGGCGTACAAATATTGATCAGCTCAACCTTTCCATGAAACTCAGGATACTCTTCCAGGAACTGCTCAAACGCCTGGATCTTTTCCAATGGCCCCTTCACATAATCTAATCGCTCCACACTTAAAATAAGTTGTTTATCGCCCAGCTCATTCCGCAGTTTTGCAACCTTTTCCAGCGTTTCATCCTGCTGCATTAACGATTGAATATACTTCACATTAATACCAACAGGATTGGCACCAAGACGGATGGTACGATTACCCAAATCAAGGCTCGTCGTCATTTGCTCAACGCCAAGCGCCGTGCTATAGGTAAGATACTTAGGCGCACAATTCACTTTCTCCTTCACGGTTGCAGGCATCAGGCTTTTTACCACATCCACAAAATTTTCGACATAACGTGGAATATGGAAGCCGATATAATCACACTGCAGCAAGCTGCTAATGATCTCCCTTCTCCACGGCAGAATATTAAATGTATTCGCCGCAGGAAAAGCCGTGTGGTGGAAGAAACCAATATGCAGGTCGGGCCTCATCTGTCTTAAATAACCCGGAACCATCCAGAGATTGTAATCATGAATCCACACAATAGCGCCTTTATCCGCCTGCTGCGCGGCTTTTTCCGCAAACAGTTTGTTGATTCGTACAAAATGATCCCAATGGTTGTGATTGAATTTCACTTTATCAACAAAAGAAAAAATGGTTGGCCAGAAAGCTTCCTTCGAAAAAATGCGATAAAAAATATCCACTTCCTTTTTGGTAAGGCCAATGCGTGAAGCCATCAGGTTAGGATATTTTTCTTTATCTATATAAAGGTTCCTAAGTTGTTCACCACTACGCGCCACTTCTTCCCAGGCAATCCACACGCCCGATCTTCCGTTGGCAAAGAAACTCTGCAACGTAGGCAAAATACCATTCGGACTCTTTGGCGCCACGCGTTCTTTCTGCACACCATTGTCCTTAACCTCGTAAGGAAAACGGTGATACATCATCACGATCTGCGGCTCTCTTGTGGACTTACTCTGCTGTAAAATTTTCTCCGCTTCCTGCGGAATATATTTTCTGAAATACTCAAAATGTTTCATTGATTGCATAATACCGCCGGCACCCGCAATAGAAGCCTGGTACACATCGGCAATATCGCGTGTGGCATCCAGCAATAACTGTTCAGCCTCACCCACAACCACGCCTTTAAAATTGCACTGGTACATGGAAAGATCATTCAATGTATCGCCCGCCACGAGTACTTCAGACGGATCTATGCGCAGGTAATCCACCAGGTTAGTAAGGCTGGAACCTTTGTTTACGCCTGCGGGAAGAATATCCAAAAACTTTCCGGCAGAATACAACACATCACAACCAATTTCTGCAGCCAGTTCCTTGGCTCTTGGCAACAGCGAAGTATCATGTGTATAATAAGAGCATCTTCTTTGCTGCGGCACTTCCTGGTACTGCAGTTCTGGCATAGCTTCCATTTTTTGCTGCACCTGTAAAACGCCCGGCCACTTCTGTTCAATCTTGCTTTGAAGCGGTTGAATGGCATCTAATGTATGTCCGTTGACGATGGTAGCACCAACGTCACATATAATAAAGTCAGGATTCGGAATAATGGGATCATTCAGCAACGGCAACACGGTTTCCAATCCTCTACCGGTTACAAATACCAGTCTTATAGAAGGATTTCTTCTGATAATACGATATAGTTGCTGACGGTGCAGGCTTATGCCCCCCAAAAATGTTCCATCCAGATCTGTTGCTAGTAACATGTCTAATCGATTTAGTTCGGGCGAAGTCAAAATTCAAAAGTCAAAATTCAAAAGTTCAAATGCAGAGCGGTTGATTAAACTGAAACAGCCCCATTTTTGACTTTTTAATTTTTACTTTTGACTTCTCCCAATGTTTAACGTAATAATTTCTCTAACAGTTTAAACTCGTGATAAGGGTTTGCGTGTTGATGTAATATGCGATAAACGCCATTTAAGATAGGCAAACGGAGGCCGGATTGTTGAAGCAGTGCAGACATCTCCAGCGATGCCTGGTAACCTTCAGCAACCATTTCCATTTGCTCTAACGCTTTGCCGGCCTGCATACCGCGACCCACCAGTTTGCCCAATGTTCTGTTGCGGCTAAAATCGGAATAGGCTGTAACCAGCATATCGCCGAAATAAGCAGAGTCGAACATATCGCGCTCGCGTGAATCGATGTATTGCAAAAGCCTGCTGGTTTCCCGCATGGCGTTACAAATAAGTACCGACTGAAAATTATCGCCGTAATGCAACCCGTTGGCAATGCCGCTGGCAATACCAATAATGTTTTTACAAATGGCGGCATACTCAACACCCAGCGGATCGTTGTTTTCCACCACATGCATATAAGGCGTTTTAATTGTGGCTGCCAGTTGCTGCACATGTTGGGCATTGCTGCCGGCGATGGTTAAATAAGTGTCCTGCCCTTTGGCAATTTCTTCCGCATGGCAAGGACCGGCGAGTACCATTACATCACCGGCATCATCGGGCGCCAGCATTTTTTTGAGATAAACACCCGGAATAAGCCCGGTACCGGGCACAAAGCCCTTAATGGATACGGCGATTTGTTTATTGGCCATCCATTCCGGTTCAAGATCCTGTATGTAATAAGACAGGTACGAAGCTGGTACAGCAAAAACGACCCACTGTGCCTCCTGTAAAACATCCTTAAGAGATGTAGAGGGCATAATATGTTGAAGGTCTAATTCGGCAAAACTGAGATAACGCGGGTTTCTTCCGTTCGTTTTAATAAATTCTTCCTGTTGCTTGTCCCTAACATGCCAGGACACAGGACATCCGCTCTCAGCAAAAATTTTTACCAATGCTGTTGCCCAACTCCCACTGCCAATAACGGCGAGTTGTTTCAACGCTCTATGGTTTTAGTTAACAATATGGTTTTTGGCCGCTCCTACTAACTCCGAGCCCTTTGTTCAAGTACGATTTACGAAGTACGAAGTACTTAATCTTGAACAGGTCTCACTTTTTCAATATCTTAATTGAGCGGTGTATAATCGATAATGAGCAATCCAATATTTATGAACCTGACCAAAGCAACGTACTTCGTACTTCGTAAATCGTACTTTGATCGGGCATTATCGATGTTCATTTTCCAAGTGGGGTATCTTCAAAATTACCCAATTAAGCCCGGAAAGCCTACTAACAACCGTTTTTCAGCCTATTAAAGCCCCAACACCGGCGCCTGTATCTACCACTATCAGGAGGATAACCGCGAATGTTAAAAAAATCTAAACAAATAGTTTGTTAATGAAATTTTGAATTTTTTGGGAACTAATTGATTAAAAATCGGTTGTAATGAATATTTTTGCAGCCTTCTGTCTCCGTAGCTCAGTTGGTAGAGCAATTGACTCTTAATCAATGGGTCCAGAGTTCGAGTCTCTGCGGGGACACAGAAAGCCAGTCAGTAAAATGATTGGCTTTTGTTTTTTGGGGACGTAGGTCAGTTGGTGGAGCATCCCGATTGCAATCGGGACGGGGACACAGGAAACCTGCCAGTGATGATTGGCTTGTGTTGTGTAGAGGTAGCTTAGTTGGTAGAGCACCCCGATCGCAATCGAGAGGGTCCAGTGTTGGAGTTGTTTTTCGTATTTTTTGATTTTAAAGGTTAATCACGCCAAAACTTTTCACGTAAAAGTTCAGTCGTTTGGTATCTAGATTTTTTCGAAGAATTACTTACCTCAAGAATTCTTTGCAGACTCTGGTTTGAATACTTGTAAATATTAAAGACTGATCACAATTACTCCGCTTGAGGCAATAGCAATTATTTTTAAAACAGCCTATGGAGCTATGATTTAACATTTTTTATTTTTAAATTGATGCTTAATGGATCTATTTTCTGAACATGAAGAAGAAAAAAGAACTTCTATTGGTAATACAGAAGTACTTTATAAAAACGCATCATCTATTTTAACTGAAGCTAAAGGGTTTATGGGGGCTTATGATTTTACTTTAAATCCTTATTCTGGCTGTTCGTTTGGATGTACTTATTGTTATGCAGCATTCTTTTCTCGTTTGGAAGAGCAAAGACAAAACTGGGGAAATTGGCTTCATGTTAAACAAAACGCTTTGCAGCTTTTAATAAAATATAGAAAGAAGCCACTGATTGAGAAAACAATTTACATGAGCAGCGTTACAGACCCTTATCAACCCATTGAAAGAGATCTGAAACTAACGAGAAGTTTACTTAAGGAGTTGCTTTTATTTCATAGAACGCGTCTTGTTATTCAAACAAGAAGTCCAATCATAACCAGAGATATAGATTTGTTAAAACAGTTTAATGTTATCCAGGTAAATATGACGATTACCACCGACAGCGAAAAGGTTAGGAAAGTCTTTGAACCTCTGTGTCCCTCAAACGCAAATAGACTAAGGGCAATTAAAGAAGTGAATGAAGCCGGTATTAATACTTGTATTACGATGACACCATTACTACCCGTTGAAAATGCTGAGGAATTTGCCAAAACTTTACTAGACACTGGCGTTAAGAAGTTTATCATTCAACCATTCCATTCAGATAAAGGGAAATTTGTTGCAGGCACACGAGAAAATGCAATGAGACTGATCAAAGAATCGAATTGGAATATTGACAAGTATAATGAAGTGCTTGAAATATTCCGCAAGTATATTCCAGATATCGGGATTGGCAAAGATGGGTTCTCGCCTATATGAAAGCACAATATACATCTTGGTTAATTAACCAACAGGGCAATTTGGATAGCGTCATAGTAGACGCAGCAACGAGCTATCTATCAAAAAATAAAACTCAGTCAAACTTTTCCTATGACATACAAAAATGTCATGAAGAAAGCTATTTTCTTATCCAAGGCAAGGATTTGTGTTATGACAGGCCCAATACAGCATTTTCTTATTCTTTATGGTATCACGCCAGACGCGTGAATACCTTCGTTAGTTTGTTTTCGGATAAATTGCTTGATCTGCAGTCAAATGTAGAGGTGTTTGATCTTGGGGCAGGAACGGGTGCTGTTCAGTGGGCTTTAGCATTAGCATATGTTGGTTTGAAGAAGTTGGGTTTACAGCCGCCAAAAATTACGCTCATAAACATAGATACAAGTCCGTTTATGTTACACTATAATCGTGATTATTTATGGCCATCATTTTTGAAGCATTATCCTGAAATTGACTCAGGCTTTCAAGTACGTTATTCTGTCAACTCCTGGAGTAATGAAGAGAATCTAAATACATCTAATCCGTGGTTAGTCTCAAGTTACTTATTTGATATCTCTGAGAATAAGGTTGAGATTGCAAACGACTTTATTAAATTAGTTGCCGAGTATAATCCCTCAACAATTTTATTTTTAACATCAAATCAACCTCAAAAAAGAGCATTTCTAACTGCACTAGAGACAGCTTTTGGCAAATCCGATTATTTGTCTTCGCATTTGGGGGATAAGAAGCTGTTGTTTAATGGTCCTTTGACTAAAACAAATATCCTCCGTATTAATCTGGCTAAAGAACTAGGAGTAACACGACTTCAACGAGAAGCTAGTTGGTCAGATAATAGCTACTCTGGATTAGTTCTCACAAAGCAGCAAACCGAGATGAGATTTGCCCAAAAAGTAATAGATGAAATAAGTATATTCAATTCACCGATTACTGTAAGGCGAGAGGTAAAGCTTAACCTTAAACAAATTAAAGCTTCTGAAAACAGTGATAGAGCGGTTGTAATTGTTGGCCCTGCTGGTTGTGGGAAAAGTATTGTTATAACCGAACGAATTAGAAATATAGTCGAAGAATTGGACTACAACCCTAAATTGAAGATTTTACTAACCACATTTAACAAGGGGCTATTAGGAAGGCTTTCTGTGTGGCTAAGAGATATTTTAGACAAAGAGAAATATACTTTTAGGACTGATATTAATTTTTACGGTTATTCAGATAAATCTTGCCATTTCACCTTTACAAATTCATCTGAAACAAATTTAAGGCTCTTACATTTTGACATGCTACCTAAATCCTTAGGGAATGTTCCGTATACCGGATTGGTAAATCAACAACATCATTTTGATGTCCTTGATATCGTAATAAATGAAGTAAAATTAGAGTACGGGATAACACATAATAACTTCGACGTAATACTAAACCATGATTTTCTTTTTGAAGAATACCATAGAGTCGTGTATGGGCTACAATATTTTAGAAAGGAACAGTATTTAAATGAGCAAAGGATTGGAAGAGGTAATAATCCATCGTTGCTTAAAAATAGCCAAAAACGGGAATTGGTATGGAGTTGCATAACTAAATATTATCAAAGAATAAAAAATGCAAACACTCAGTCTTTTACCACAAGGCGACAAGACCTTTTAAGTCGGCTTCGCAAGGGTGAGATTAATGTAAAATATGACTACATCTTAGTTGACGAATTCCAAGACTGTACAAATGCGGATTTTGAAATATTTTTTAAAATGCTTCACAACCCTGATAGGTTAATAATTGCCGGTGACCTTGCTCAGGCTGTACATATTGGCGGCGCAGCGCGAATTCCAAGAGATGAAAGAATGGCCAGAAGAAAGTTTTTTAGGCTCGAAGGATCATATAGGCTACCTGTTCGAATTAGTGAATGTATCAAGGAGTTGTCTAATAAAATAGTAGAAAAATTTGATGGTGATGAAGGTGTTAATGGCATTTCACCGTATAAAGCTTCGCCGCCAGGGGCAAGACCAATTGTAGTGTATGCATCAACAGTGTTCGAGATAGCAGAAAAAATAAAAAATATTTTTACAACATATAGCATTTTTGATTTGAAAATGTCTTGTATCCTTGAAAAGGATTTAGACTTATGCAAAGAACTGAATAGGATTGGTGTTTTTTCGGAAACGGATACTATTTTAAGTTTAAAGGGATTGGAGAAGGAATGTGTTATTTGGTCAACGCGCGTACCATTAGAATATGAAAAAGAGGTTTACGAGTTTGCGTATACTATCCTTACACGTACTTCGTCAATACTTATAATTGTTCTCTCTGATAATACCCAGGTAATTTACAAACCAATTATCGGCTTGTTAAATAAAGACCGTCTCATTTTTTGGGACAAAGTGACAGAGGATAGGTTTGAAAGTTTTTGTGAGGAAGTTGGCAATATCAAGATTGTAGACGAAATTTAAAGAGTGATAAAAATTAAGACATGCTAGATCCAAATATTGCGCATAAAGTTGGAAGAATAGACCAAATTGTTAGGGATTATTTTAATGATAATCCGTCTGTGAAACAAGTGGCTGCGAAAGAATTGATGGACTTATTTGTGGAAAAAGGAATTTTCAATAAGGATTATTCTCGTCCTGGATTACCTATTCGGAAGTTGTTGAGATTGTTGGATGCAGAAGATGAGCTTCCCCTACTCAAACATTGTAAAGTAATAAGGCATAAGACAAATCGTAATTGGTATTTTACTAATGAAGAATAAAATGATTCTTTTTTGAATATTTATACTCCCTGTATCAAATTGCCAATAACCTACGAAAAATGAACGTTTTTCGTAGGTTATTAGTTTTTAGGAATCAAAACACAACAAAACCCAACATAAACCAGTGAAAGTCCTAGCATCATTGAGTTTTATTTTTTGCAACAATCAGGAAGGACTGGTCACAAACCTCATTTTCTATTCATTTTAAATTGATTAATTACGTTAAAAAACCATCAGACTTTTGCAATTCTATTTTAGTTAGACAAAGGAAGAGCTAAGGATTTAAATCAGATGATTGTTATATGTTCCGCTGCTGTTTCTTTTGCTTAATTCGAAAAAAAAGATTAATTAGTAATGTCAGAGGTTTTTACCCAAATCGGAATGGCAATTCAAAATTGCAGCAATATAATCCTCCGAGTTTTCTTTTTGGAAATACACATGCTCTCCATTAAAATCTTTGATGTTTAATTGGTCCTTCCAATGCACTTCCAGAAAAGATGAATTAGAGATGATATAACTGTCAAGCTCTATTCGTGCATCTGCCACTTGCGGTTGAATTGTTTCCTTCAGCACTTTATGGAACTGTATTTTCGGGTCTCTAATACCTTTGCAATTGCGTATGCCTTTTGGATCAATAAAATGTATTCGTTGATGGTTGCCTCTCACGATCCATAATATAAAGTCGGGATAAAAATTATTACCATCAGTAAAGAAACCCAACCCTTTTTTGCTTTGATTGCGCAATATGTGTACTTCTGTATCTGCCAGTTCTTCTTTATTTGCTTGAACATAATTTACTAAATCAAACAGAAATTGTTTTTCTGATGCATCTAAAGCTATAGGACTAACCTGGATAAAGTTTTGATAGTTTTTGCCAACATATACCAACGGCTTATACAGGTGTAATATATTATCGAATGCAAGGGCTTCATTCGCAATTTGTATTTGTTTGAAACTTCCATCTGACACTTCAGCTTTTAGCTGCTGCACACGAGCTTGGTACTGGGAAAATGTTTCTTCTTCTGAATTCAACCGAACATCATATTCCAGAACGAAATTTTCATCGGCTTCGTTAAGTACAATAGCTTCGATATGGTCCTTGCCAAAATCATATTTATGATATAGATAAAACTGATCGATGTATTTTTTTAGCAAGGCTTCAGCTAGGTCTTGCCAAACGAACGTATTGCTAAAATCATTGAAGTTAAGCTTGTCGGCGGGGATCAGTATGCAATACCAGCTATGATTTTTGAGTATTTCCTTTAATCGTTCTAAACCAAGAATAAGATTGCTGTAACCTTTATCTGCCTTAAAGGTTTGCAACGCTAAATACAGCGAATTCCAATCTAAAAATTCAAGATGATTGTCATTAAAAAAACCTTCATGTTTTTGAAACTGCACCTGGCTTTTAGTCTTTTCCATAACATCAATCTTGGGATACCAGTCAAGCACTATCATTTTGCCATCAAATTTGGAAGTATCCAATTTGAGATCAACCAATACTTGTTTTTTAAAACTCTCTGTATCCTTTATCCGTATCAATTTCAACGGATTTTTGCTTGCATCATATTTATTGATCGTTGGAATTTTAATGGTAATCCAACTGCTGTCATTGGTGGGTAAGCCTTCTTCTTCAAGGAATTCTTTGAACTGTTCCATATAGTTGGCCTGTATCCCAAAAATTTGCAAAGTTTCTAAATGACGTAAATAGGATTTAATGCAACGAATATTATCCGGCTTTTGATATTCATCTAATCCGCCGCTACGTTTCAGTGAAAAATTATACCCTTTTAAACGAACGCCGCGGCCAAATAGCTGAATGATCTGCGAGCCTTCACTTTTTCCAACATTCATCAATCCCATGCTGCTTACACGCCAGCTACTCCAGCCTTCGGTAAATTTTTTGGAACCAATAAGCATATTTAACAATGAACCATCTTCATTGATTTTCTTAAAAAGGCTTTCCGAAAAATCTTTCTCTCCACCCAATACACCATTCTCTACCGCTAAATCGTACAACGTTTTTTCATCGCCAACATTAATTACGCCAAAATATTCGCCATCACCTATACGCAGTCCCAATTCGCCATCTGCTCCTTTAAGGTTATCCAGATACAGATTAGCGCCAATAGTATAATTGTTGAACACCAACTCATTAATGCCTGCGAAAATGGCGGATGCATTCATGTTTTGTTCTATCAGGTAGCTAAACGAAGTTTCAAAAATGGCAAAACCGTTTTTATCTACAAGCCCGGCTTTGTTACTAATTACCGCTTCAATATGCATTATGCTTGCTTGTGGATTTTTCAGAAAATCAGTAAGAAAATAAATGATCTCCAACACATCACTCACTTTTTTGCCGCCTTCAGTTCGCACGGCATTTACTTTGCCGCCTACAAACACCCACAATGGTTTATGCAGCAAAAAATCCCGCAATGCATTTTTTTGATCTTTAAAAATGAGTTGCTGCTGATAAAACGACAACAAGTTAGCCGTCAAGTAGAGCTTACGGTAATCACTATCTTCTTCTTTTAAATTTAGAATGCGATAGTCTTTACCATACCCGTCTTCATAAAAATATTTATACGAATAATCGAACAAAATGCTTTTGGCGTATTCTTGCGTAAAGTCCTTTTTTTTATTACCGCTTGCGGCTCTAATTGCCTGCCCAAAGGTAGCCGAATACTCAAAGGCAAAACCTGTTTCGCTTAGTTTATCTCTATACCGCTTCCAACTATCGCCGCTCATCCCGCCGTGACCTTCGTCAATCAACACCAAGTTATCGGTTTCAAAACTTTCTACGGCTACTGTCTTCTCGCCGCTGCTTTCCGCCAGTTTGGTTATTTCCAACACCTCCACTTCGCTATTAGCAAACATGCCCTGCGAATTTTTGCTGAATACATTTGCCGCAATACCCGAAAGCGCAAACTCTTCTAGGTGCTGCTTGGTGAGGCCTTCATTGGGTGTAATTAACAGCACTTTGGTTTTGTGCTGTTGACCGTGCTTGTGTGCATAGTGCAAATATTGCTTAATGTTTATGTGCATCAACAAGGTTTTGCCGCTCCCGGTGGCATTCCAGAATGCCAGTTTGTTGAGGCTTTGCAACGTAAAGGGTTCTACCTGAAATACTTCTTTGGATTTTTTCTTTGAAGCTTTCACCGCTGCTTCGGCCTGTTTACGGTTGAAGTCTTTTGCATACACATTTAGTTCGGCCAGTAATTGTACTTTATTAAAAAAATATTTATCCAAGTATATTTCGGTAAAAAGCAGGCTGAGATACTGGAAATATTTCCACTGAATAGTTTCACTTCTGTCTTCTGAAATCTGTTTGGTAAAGCGTACAATATTTTCATCGTATACTTGCAAAATATCTCTGGTGAGAAGCTCCGTAGGATATTGATGATTAAGCAGCGCTTGAAGGTAAATGGTATTGCCTTCATCGGTGTAGCCTTCGTTAATGGAATGTTTGAGCTCCGCAAAAATTTCTACGCCGTTTTTGCCGATGATTTTTTTGCCGATGCTGTCTATCCCAAACAGCGACAGCATGTATTTATTTAGTACAAGTGTATCGTGAAAGTTCATGTTAATGATAACGGTTAATAATTATTGCCTCGACTATTTCCCTGGATAAATTTGTTTATCAAATCAACCATTTCACAGTGATGAATGTTTATTGATGTCTCATTCCACTCATCAGCATCATAGTCCTTCATCATGATTTTTTGCTTTAAGCTATCATAAGCCAGTTGACCATCGTTATTAAGCTTTGAATAATAATTTTTCTTCGCTGAAGGCAAATGATGATTGAGCTTTGAATTCTTTTGATGACTGATCAAACACAGATTCCCGAACGAATGCAGTGCTTCCTTGTCGTCCAACTTCTTTCCACCTATCGGGTTTTGTGGATAATAATGTTCAACTGAACTTCGGAATGTAAATTCAAAATTCCGAGCCTCGTCCCAATTCATATCATCCCAAATGATATAATCTAAAAAATTAAACAGGAGATTGTTTTCAATATGCCCATAATTCAACAGCGCATTTTCATACTTAATCAAAGGATATCGTTTTGGTATTTTAGCCGTTTCATAGATAAGCGTATGATAATTCAGTTTGGTATTTTCATCTTCATTTAAAAATCTGAAACAAATAAGGTCTTTGGCTACTTTTTCTAAACGCTTTTTGTAATCCACGTAGCGCACTTTTACAGCCTTCATCAAATAATATAGCGCAGCATTAAGCCAATGTTTGTAAATCATCGTAGGTGTAGATACGTGAAACATGGATAGCAGTGTTAATATATACTCATTGTCACCTTCACTATCATCGCCAAAAGTGTTTTTGAAATAACCTTTTTTACCATCATTTGATACAAGCATTAATACACTCCAACCTTCTTTATTAGCCAAAAACTGGCGTTTAATCACATACGTATCCAGCATCCACTTTCCCAAAAGGAGGTTATACATAAATTCAATTACAAACTTCCTTCCCGCTTTCTCTGATTTGTTTCTCAGTTGATCCTTGAAAAAGTCAATCAGCCTCTTATCGTCAAGCTTTACGTTGTCATCTTCGGTTTGTATTTTTAGAATATGCAATAAGAAATTTTGAAAATTTACGGGCGATGTGAACCGATCAACCTGCTCTATACTTTCTTCCGGATTCTCAATTGGATCTTCTTCAAGTATGTCATCAATGGTCATTGAAAATTCATCATCTTCAGAATCCTTCAGTTTGTACTCAAAATAACTATTCATTAATTCATTGGAATTTCCTGCTTGCAGCCAGGTCCAATCCTTGCCAAATAATTCTTTTCTCAATTTGGGTTCAAAACCAAATTGTACATAGCGTTCCATTTGTTGAACGGCATCCCAAATGATATGAAATAATTTCTGTACATCTTCATTATCTTCATCTTCTTCATCATACAGCGCATCAAGCAATAAAGATTTTACGACTTCATGTTTTTCCAATTGTTCTCCCCTGTTATTCATTATCTCGAAATAATGATTCAGGTCAGTGTCGTGTGGTACTTCAACCCGTAAAATGGTTACATAGTCCGACAAGTAATCAACAAAGTCCTCAATGTCGGTACCGGTATCTCGCAGTTTTACCGGTAGCTCTTGCTGTATATGGTCGTATGCTTCTTTAATGGCGGAATGATATTCTTTATTGCCGTTAAAGAATCCGGCATAGGCGAAGTCCATTGCATTTTGAGAAAGCGGCCTGCTTTCAAATTGTAGTATTTTCGTTTTGAACCAAGGAGCTTGCTGATATTCATTTTTTAGTACTGATAACAAAATTGAAATAGTAGTAAGTCGTTGCTGACCATCAATGGTATCAAAATACAGGTTTTTATCCTTCTGTTGACGATACACCACCAGCGTACCGATATAATAATTTCTTTGTTCGGGAATGTAATCCAAAATATCCTGTATTAACTGTGATATTTCGTTTTTTCCCCAGGCGTAATTTCTCTGATAAATGGGAATGCGGTAGTGGTCGGAGGTGAAAAGATTTCTGATATTGTAATCTTGAACGTCGTGCGCCATGTTCTAGAGGTAATAAAGGTTTTGCAAAATTTTTTTCAATGGCTTTATTTCCCGCTGCATCCTGAAATTGTAATCAACTGAGCGGGAGAGTGCTTCCCTCGGACTGTAACTGTTCTTAAAGTCCAAGAATAGATTGTGTTGCAGCACATAATTATCCACACTCACAAACTGGATAGCATAATATTCAAACCTTAACCGGTACGCCCAAGCAAATATTTTTTCGATAGCCTGGTTGATCTGATTGTGCCCAAATTTGTCAACATAAAAAACCAGTGCACACTCAAACAATGTGCGTACGAATGTGTCGCCGATACGAGTCCAGCCATCGTATTTTCTGATCGCCCTGAGTATGTCTTTAGACATATCATTTAGTACGTGATCATTTTGGATGTTTTTGGCAGCTATTTCGAATATCTCTTTGTAATAGCCGATCATTTCAAAAAAGCGTCGACCATTAATAATCGGGGCATCCAATTGAAATGGATAAGGCTTTTTGCCCAAATCAATTTGCCGGTGATAACTTTTGTTGTACTCATCGGTAAAGTGATGGAGTATTCTTAAAGCATCTGCATACTTATAGTTACCTATTTTCCCGAGGCTTACCCCCTTGAATAATGGAATCTTGCTTTTATCAAAGAATAGGGCTGAACTACTGCGAGACCACGAACGAATGCGGAACAGATATTCGGAAAATAACTTAGCTAAATCTTTTGTTTGGTATTGCTCCCACACGGTTACACTATCAAGTTTGTACTTCTCATCCTCCTCACTATATTCTCTTAAATGAAAAGCTTTGAGCAGGTCATGTGGATCCAAGTCTTTACCACGAGCATTTTGCGAATCAAAAAATTGAAAAGCCTCGCTGATGTTACCAATCTCAAAATAAATTAACTCGCAATGGTTGATGAAAAAACGAACAAAATCTTCATCGCAACTAGCCACAGCCCGGCGAGCTTCCTGGTAGTTTTGCTGTATGTTATAGACAGAGGTCTTATTGTTAAATTTAAAATCAATCAGTTTTTTTTCTATTGCATTCAATTCCCTTTTTAAATGAGGGTCTTCAATAGTTACGGTTGATTGTATGGCTTTGAACAACAACACACAACTGATGGTTCTTTGTTGTCCGTCCACAATATTTAGTTCATCTTCGCTTTCTTCCTTGTGAATCACCAACGTGCCTAACCTATAGGCCGATTTTCTTTTGAAAGTGTCGATATCTTCTATCAGCTGCAGCATATGATCAGTCTTCCATTTATAGGGCCGTTGATATACAGGAATTACTAAATCCTGCATTTGCAACAGCTGTTGAATCGTAATGGGTTTAAACCTTAGCTGCTCTGTACTTGTCGCTGATATTTCTTCAGTCAGTCGGGTATTCATATCAAAAGGCTTAGGCATTAAACATCTTCTTAAAAAATACGTCCTCAATCAGCTTCACTTTAAACTGGTCTTCGCCTTGGCGCAGATTATCGAAATGGTGATCTCCGTTGATGTAGATCTGCTCGAACTCGGCCGACCGTACGCTATCATACAGCTTGCGGAAAACAGTTTGCGTTTCTGCATTTGTGGTGGTTTCAAGGTTGCGCCAGATGATCAACGTCTTTTTGCCCTCGCGGGTACAACCTTCTACCAGCTTGATGTCTTTTACCCGCTGGATACGTTCTACGTAAAGGCCTATCAGGTAGTTGAAAGTTTCTACCAAATCTATTTTTGTAGATACATACTCGTTGTTTTGGGTAATATTTAGTTGGTAGTTGAATGGATTGCGAAATATCTCTATATCAAATAAATGATCCCTGCTTTCCAGATCCAACATGTATTTTAACAGATACTCTTGCTGAGCGCTTTCGTCAAACTGCAAGGTGCCAGCCTTTGTTTGGAGCTGCAGGTTATTGAGCGTGTCTTCGTAGCTTTCCAGCACCTGGTATTTAAAAATTTGGCTAATGCCCTGCTTATCCTGTGGCAAGCCACCCTTCCAGTTATCGGTATAAATTGCTTTCTGAATACGAGGTTTGGTAACCGTCTTGAAATAGGTTCCCATCTCCACGAGCATGTACTTACGTTTGCCGCCATCTTCCCGGTTAAGCTTGATAGTGGCATGGCCGGTGGTACCTGAACCGGCAAAGTAGTCAAGGATAATATCACGGTTGTTACCGCCACAAATTTGCAATGTATCTTTAACAGCAAAAATTGATTTTGGATAACTAAACGGGTTGTATTCTGTAAAGAAGTTCTTCAGTACTCCTGTACCATGTTCTGTAGAGGAGTATTTAGATTCTATCCAATTAGTTTGTGATAAGACTCCTTCTGGTTCATAATAGCGATAATAAACAGTATAAACTTCTCCTGCTTTAGTTACTTTTAATTTATCCAAATTAGTTTTTGCCGTTTCAAAACCCCACCTCCATCTTCTTAGAATTCCTTTTTCATCTACTGGAAACAGTGCTATTTCCCGCGCTGTCGGCGATTCCAGAATTTCCCATTCTTTATCTTTTTCGTTCCAATTCATTTTTGGTAATCTTAAACTATCGCTTTCGTCATCATAATAAAATGGAAAATATGCCTTAGGACTGTCTTTTTTCTCTGAATCTGTCCCTCGTTTGCGAAGTAATTCCCACATATATTTCCCATATTGATCAACTTCTTTATAACGTTTACCTTGCTCTTCATTTCTTAACATTTTTCCCAAATGTGAATTTGATGATTTGGAGAAAAAATGTCCATATTCATGAGAAATTGCTAAGCCAGTTTTTGTTGGTCTTCCAGAAGGATTGTTTCTAATTGCAACTGTTCCTAGGTAATTTTCAATTCCAATTATACTCTTTGATAGCAGAACCAACTCATTAGTTTGAAAATCATCAATAGTTTCACATAGTATTCCATCATCACTTAATAGGTTAATTGATGAAGCCAGTCGATCACTCATCAACGTTATCCAACTCGAATTTCTGTAAGTATTTTTATACATTATTGGGCTTGCATCTGTATTGTACGGCGGGTCGATATAAATAACTTTTATCCTCAGGGAATACTTTTCTTGCAGCAAGTTCAACGCTTGAAAGTTTTCGGAGTTAATGAGGAGGCCATCGGTTTGTTCCTCCAAATTGATAAAGTCTTCATGACCCAGCAGACGGTCTTTAAAGTCTTCGCTAAAATGCTTGGTGTCTAATACCAGGTAGAGCTCGGGTTCGAGAGATGATATTGCTCCCTTTGCAATTGTTACATCGTAGACGTCTTTCCATTCGGCCAACTGTGCTTCATTGGCGGTTATTTCAGCGTAAAATTCCTTAGGTATACGATCGAGTGTAATACAGTAATCCGTGCTTACCACAAACTTCTTTTTCAGCCACATCTTTTTTTGAAAATTTTCTACCTGCGCCAAAAAATCAATGACTTTGGTAGCCACTGTTTTCAATGCTTTTATCTTGCTGAGCTGTGCTGTAAAGTAGGTAGGGTTTTCTGTATTGATATCGTCGATATACAACACCTCGTTCTTAATGTAAAAATCCAACTCGCGACGCAAGAAACCTCCTAAGTCTTTATGGATAAAATAATCAAAGCTGTTACGACTGATGAAATCGTTAAGGTGTTTTTCCAACAACGTGCGGCTTTTGTTTTTCTCCGTAGGCGCCTTGTCAAATAATGTGGCATATGCCACAAATTCAGTAGGAATTTTTTGCTGAACCAATTCAAAAGCTTTTTGATTCAACTCATCTTGCTTTACAGCTTTCTTGTATGGCTCGTAGGTAAAGTTGATAAAGAGTTCGTCGTTTTCTACTTCTATCGGCAGCTCCTCATATATCGCAAAGCGTCGTTCTACATCGCCCTGCGTTTTGTTATTGTTCTGTTCGGTGCTGGCTTCCTTCAACCTAAAGTTTACCTTTCTGCCATCCTTTAACTTAAACGCATAGTTCTTCAGGTATTCGCTTGTTTTAATGTAATACTGATCGTGATTGGCCCAGTGGAGCTTTACCTCTTCGCCTTCATAAGGTATGGCGTATACATCCTTTTTGTATCGTCGCATACTTATAAAATCGCCGTCTTTATAATAGCGTTTGAAGAAGCTGGTTAAATGGCTGAAAACTTCTTGCTCCAGTGCCTGAGTATCAATGGAAGCAACCAGTTGCTGTTGTAGAGTAATGTATTTAGGCGATGATTCGCGCGCCACGCCGGCTTCATCCAGGCTGCGGCCTAGTTTGTCCAGTTCGGCCTGTAGGGTCACACCGTCTTTACTTTGAGTTTGTGCTAGAATATCTTTTATCTCTTTTGGCAGGCGGTTGTCAATAAAGTCCATAACCTGCTCCCGCTTTTGGTTCATTATCCGGTAGATTCCAAAATCGAGGTCGGCTTTGTCTATCTCAAATATTTCTTTAAGCGTATCTTGAAGTTTATCGTAATTGCTCATGATGATTGATAATTAATTGATGATTGAAAACTGCACGGTAAAGATTTCTTGCTCTTCAATGGTTCTGTTTAGTTGTTGTTTGGCAGTTTTAATCATTTCGTCGCGTTCTTTTTCAATTTGTTCTTCCCTTTCAAAAAATTCTCGTTTTAATTTGCTCACTTTCTTTTTGGCTTTTGACAGTTCTTCCTGCAATGCTAACACTTCTGCTCCAGAAAGACCTTCGGCCATTGCGGATTTATCAATTTCTTTCTCGGTTTTTTTAGCGTCTTTCAAGTTGGCTTCCAGTTCGGCCGTTCTGTCATCCGCCCAATTGTGAAACTTTTTAAATTCGCGCTGCATCAGCGCCGCATCGGTGTCTTCCAAATATTGAAGGCGGGCCTGTTTTATTTTAAGGTGCTGACGCTCCAGCTTATCTGTCTTGTTATTCGTGCCTTTCTGCACTACAGAATCAAGGCCCAAAATAAACCGGCATTGCTCGTCGGTAAGCGATTCCCCGGCATCAGTAATTCCAGAAAACAATAATACACTGTGTGATTCTATTTCTGAGCTAACTTCCAGGTTACTCAATTTAAGCCAACCAGTTCTGGCTTTCAGTTGCGCAATATCCTTCGATTTTTTTTGAGAGGAGGAAAGGTCAAATTCCAATTGTGCCAAAGGGGTATTTTCGCGCTTGCCCAATTGTAACATTTCCTGTGCAACTTTACCACTAAGCAAAAAGGGTTTTGCGTCTTCTCTTTTTTTGTTGAGTGAATATCTGTCGCCATTATTTAACACAAACGTATAATCGTCGAAAATAAACTGCGCCTTGTTTCGCAAATAGTAACGGGTAAGTTCCCATAGCCATTTTTCGTATTTTTCCAGGAAGATTTTTGTTTCGGATAAAGTGATTTTTAGTTTGTCTATTACTGACGCTTCAAAATGTTCAAAGAGCTTGCTTTGAACGTCTTTCAGGCGTTGCGCAATCTGCTCTTCGAATTCTTCATTCAATTTTTTAAAGTAGCGTTCTATCTCATCTTTGGTGCGACATTGTTGATACACTTCAATTATGCGCTTTTCAAAGTCTATCCCATTTTCAATACTCCCCAATACCTCATCACTTGAGCCGAACACACCATCAAACAATTTGAACTTTTGATCAAGTAATGCAAAGACTCTCGCTTCTACAAAATTGTCAGCATTTAAAAAATTTACTACCACCACATCAAATTCCTGCCCATAACGATGGCAGCGACCAATGCGCTGCTCCACCCGTTGTGGGTTCCAGGGTAAATCGTAATTCACGATCATGCTGCAGAACTGCAGGTTAATGCCTTCGGCAGCGGCTTCAGTAGCAATCATAATTTCGTAATCATCGCTTTTAAATGCATCAACTAGAGCATGGCGAATGTCCACCGCACGTGAGCTAGAAATTTTAGCAGCGTTTTTCGGATTGTCCTTCCATTTATTGTAGATGTCTTTAGAAACATCATCGTTGTTATTACCATTGAATAGCAAAATTTTTCCGGCATGCATCTCCTTGGAAAGCCTGTCAAACAAATACTGTTGCGTGCGAGTGCTTTCGGTAAAAATCAGTGCTTTACGGGCTGCACCGAGTTCTTGCAGTTTGGCAAACCCCTTGTCCAGAGCTAAAAGTAATTTTTCGCCTTTTTCATTATGCTCAATACTATTGGCCAACAGCAGAAAGCCTTCCAGCTGTTCTATCTCCGTTTCAATGGCAATTTTATCTTCTAAAGTAATTTCTGGTTTTTCCTCGCCATTGTTGTCTATTTCATCGGCTTCATCCAGTTCGTCCTCCAGGCTTTCATATTCTTCCAAAAACAGTTCGTATAAATCATCGTCAACTACTTTGCTGTTTTCTAATAAATATTTTAAGCGTTTAATCAATGCTTCAAGTGTCCTGCCAATAGCGAAAGAAGAAGATCCGAGTAGCTTGAAAATGACAGACTGCATCAGATGCTTTTGTGCAGCCGGAAATGCGTAAGAGGTTTCCTGACGCAGATAGTCTAACACTTTATTATATAGCTCCTGTTCTTCTTTTGTCGGTGTAAACCGTTGGGTAATGGGTATGCGTTCGCGGTAATTAATATACTCTTTTACATCGCGACGCAAAGTGCGGTGTACAATATCCTTAAGGCGATCTTTCAAACCTTCAATATCTCTTTCTCCTGATTCCAATACATAATTTCTTCGGAATGATTTTATATCGCCAAATACTTCAGGATCTATAAAAGACACTAAGCCAAATAATTCGTCAAGCCGATTTTGCAAAGGTGTCGCGGTAAGCAATACTTTTTTATAGTCACGGATGGCCTGCTGTATAGTTTGGGCCGTTACATTCCCGAATTTATACGCATTGCGCAGATAATGAGCTTCATCTAACACCACAAGATCCCAGCTTGTGAGCTGTATGTCTTGGGCTTTTTTTCGAGCAAACTGGTAACTGCAAATTTTTATTGTGTTTTTATCATCAAAGGGATTTTTGTTCCCTTCCTTAGCTTTTCTATTGAAGGATAAATTATCGAGCACATCGGCTTTCAGATAAAACTTATCGGCAAGCTCATTCACCCATTGCTTGCGTAATGATGATGGACAAATGATGAGAATGCGGCGCTGCCCTTCAGCCCATTTTTGGCTAAGTAAAATGCCAGCTTCAATCGTTTTACCCAGGCCCACTTCGTCTGCCAAAATTGCTCCTTTTGAATACGGTGATTTAAAAGCGAACAAAGCCGCTTCTACCTGATGTGGATTGAGCTCCACTTTTGCATCCATCAAAGTAGCTCCAAATTTTTCTGGAGTATCGCCGGAAAGTTTTTTAGAGAGCTCGTACGCGTAGTACTTTGCTTGATAGGGGTTTATCATTGGTTTTCGGAGTTGTATTAAGTTGAGTTAATAGTTAGCTTTACCTTCTGGTATGCGAATATAACTGAATGATTTTACCCTAATATCAAAAGGTTATCTAAATCTTGTTGAGTAATTTCCGTTCCATCGTCCTTTTAGCTCGCTTTTGAGATAGCAACTTTTCTCAATCGTTTTCGATAACTCGCATACCGTTAATGCCATAATGTTCATTGGCTTTCAATGGGTACAAGGTTTTAATACAAACGGTGTTTTTATCTATTTGCGGTTATTTTTTATTGAGAGAACTGATGTGCTAGTGATTTCAGAGTTTAGTAGTCCCCAAAAAATCTTATTTAGCTAACAGCCTCTCCAACCTCGCAATCATCTCATCCTTATCCTTCAACATTCGTTCACACAGCGCCTCCTTCTCTTTATAAATTTTCATTATTTCTTCGATTGGATTAAATATCTGGTTGGTACTACTATAAGTGTAGCTGTTCATTGTGGAACTATCATAGCTATTGTTCGAAAATATATTTATAGCTTCTTTTGCATCAAAATTCTCAATCGCTTCCTTAGGTACTTTCAGGGCTTTTGCAACCTTCTCCAGCAAAGCAGGATCTATTTCTGCTTTCGCTTCTAACATCGATACTTTTTCTGGTTCCAGTCATCGCCCAGCTCAATTGCCAGTGCGTCTTGTTTCACACCCATCATTTCTCGAAACCTCTTAATTTTTTCTCCCAGGTGTGTTGTATGTTCTGCCATAATTGTAGGTATTAATGCGCTGACAAATATAATATTTACCTTTTGTTCAAAAACTAATTAAGTACCAAATAGTGTCGGATATTTTATCCGAAGAGACCAACAATAGCACAATAAATGCTACAAATTTTGCCATTTTTAAGACTGCCCATGATAACTATTCTAAAACATCAATGCCTACCATTTTCAAATATTCAAATGTTGAATCGTAATATTCGTGTTTCCTTGTATGGTCTTCATGACAGCCTTCGGGCACTACAATAATCATCCCTTGTCTTGCTCTTGTTAGCAAAACGCGGTAAGCATTTACCAAATATTTTTTTCTTTCTGTGTTATGTATATTTTGCCACTTGTTGCCTTTAAATGCAAAGGTTTTCCAGTCTGTGTCTGAATGGCGCAGATCGCCATCCCAAACTACGCAGGACCAATCGAGCTCCAGTCCTTGTACGTGAAACTCTGTTGCGGCATCCTCTAAATAGTAAGACGACCGCACATCCTCTTTATCATCTAAAAACCAGTTAACCGGATTTAAGGGCGACCTTACATCAATTGCCAATGGCTTTAAACGTTGGGCTTGAGATGATACTATTAAGCCATAACGCTCGGTACCCCTGGCTTTTTCTTTCAGCCATTGCTTTGCCTTGGAAAGGCATCTCGTTAAAAAGATGGGATATTGTTTTGAGATGAGCGCGAAAACATTTTTAGCATTTTCTATATCAAGATCTAGCAGATGTTTTACAAACAGCGATAAATTCTCCGCCCTAAAAGAGCGCATTGACACAGCAAGATGCAAGTCATCATTAAATGTTACCGCAGATTTCTGTCGGAGCAAATTAATAGCGTCAACTGCCGCGTATTCAGAATCCGTCAGGTTAGGAGAAATATACACTTCCCAATCAGAAAACTCGTTGTCTATCGCACTAAGCCACTCAGAAATTCCCGCTTCGCCAGTATTAATTTCTTGTCCGCCACCAACCAAGCAAACGATCACAGCCCAATCCTTATGCCTATCTAAACAGGAAATCAAAAACTCAGGCTCGGAATGGCTAAAGTCCGGCTGATTCTTTTTCTGCTTCATAAACTTGATCGTCTGCTCCCTATTCCAGGCTCGCTGAGCTTCGTCAAAAATGGCCACATGATCATACGGTGGTTCTTGATCCTTTAAATACGCATCCCGATAATGGTGAATAATTTGAATGAACGACTTAACAGCTTGTCGTGCATCTTTTTTAGTAAGCCGTTCATTGTTAACAGAACTTCTTGCTACGCGATCTCTGGTTAAGGCTTCCTGCAATATGGCAACCAAAGGCGCATTGCCAGACAAATACACACTTGTATTGCCTTTTTCTTTATCTAAATGAGCCGTGGCAACTTTTAACCCAACCAGCGTTTTACCCGCACCCGGAACACCTGTAACAAAACAAATCACCTTTTTGCTGTGTTCCTTTGCAAAGTCGATCATGTCAGAAATGGCCGACGTGGTCTTGGTCAAGTTGATCGCATCCGCATCGCTTCTAGTGATCGCTTCTACCGAATGACTGTTATAAAGCGCAACCGCAGCTTCAATAATTGTTGGTGTGGGTGAATAAACACCTCTTTCAAATTCTTCGCTGTCTATGGCTTCTCCATCGTTGAAAAAACCAAGAATGTTTTTTAGAGCTAATCCCAAATCATCCTTGTTCACCTTTACGGGAAGAATGAGATTGTCGTTATGTGTAGTTGTAGAAATTTCTAAGAATGATTTTTTTGCTTCCGTTGCAACCAATATGGGCGCCAGCACAGCATGATGGCTTGGCTTGTGAAAATTTTTCAAATCCAGCGCATAATCCCAAACCTGATCAATATTAGAGGCAAGAAATTTATGTTCACCCACCTTAAACTCAATAACAAATACCACATTTTCAACAATCACAATAGAATCAACTCGTTTGCCCATCCTCGGAATTGAGAATTCAAAAAAGATGGTACCCTTAAGATCTTGTAAGGCTTTTTGAAGAATAGCAATTTGTAAATTCCAAGATTTGTTCTGGTTTACTGTAGAATCAAATTGATTGGATAAGGTAATAGAACCAATAATTTCTTGCGTGCTTTTTTGGAGAAAGGATCCAATGGTGTCTTTAAAATAGTAATTAAGCATGGTTAAAGGGGCACTGGAGCTTTTTTAACTACAGCTATTGTCTACAGTTTGTTCTGCTATTGTTATCAAATGTGCGATGACAAATATAATCTTTACCTTTTTGTTTAAAAGGAATTTAAACTTCCATCAAAAAGATGGATCATTCAATCTTCAACCTGCTTTTTCAATCTTTCACATTAACCATCCAATCTCTAACCTTAAAATTTCAATCTTTTACATTGAACATCCAATCTTAACTCTGAAATTCCACTCTTTTAAATTAACCATCCAATCTTTTAACCTCAAATTTCTCCCAAAAGAAAAACCCCGGCATTTGCCAGGGCTTTCCAACTATCCTTTGCTTTCTGCAAGCATTGCTTTCTTCGATCGGTGCGGAAACCGCTTTTGCAGGTCATCATAAATAGCCTCGCTGCCGGGAATGTTGCCGCGGCTAGCACTTTTAATAGCACTATAGAACATAAGCGATGCTTCATAGGCTTCGCTGCCACTTATCATCATGGCGTCTTCAATAGCGCGTACCAATGGCCGAATGGCTTGCAAAATTTCATACAGGTCACGTGAGAGCTGGAAATCTTTATCGGCTTCCGGAACATCAACAAATGTTGGAACTAAATCGGGGTGCTGATGCGCATATTCCAGCGCCTTGTCTACAAAAGCAAGCGTTTTGTCACCCATCTTGTTTAATGTCAATCGTTCATCCGCGGAGAGATTAAAGGGAGTTACGGGGTTTAGTTTGCTACGTAACGCATCAATGGCGCTGATTACTTCTTGTTTGTCCGTTTCGGCAATGGCGGCAGAAATCTGATTTTTTTGAGCCATAAACTAACTGTCTTTTTAGTTAAAAAAATTGTTTATGGTGTCTTTGAATTGGGTTAGCGTTGATAATTAAGGTGGTGAATGGCACAGGCTAAGTCATAGCGCTAACGGATTAACTATCTAAATGAGCAATCTCATTTTTTCCTTATTGATGTAACTGAATCAATGCTTGCAATCATCTCGCTCTTTTCTTTCGACAATTTTTCAAACAAAATCCAACTGATTATTCCATCCCAACATTTTGAAAAGATACGCGTGCTAACAAATATAATCTTTACTGTTAGTTCAAAAAACCATTTAAGTATTTCGTGCAATTAAACCCGCCGCGCCGTTGCTTCACCGCGCCCGTTGCGTGAAACAATTCATCTTCATCCCCATTTATTTCTTACCTTTTAGAAAAACAACCAACTACCACATGCCCCGCCATTTTACCAAACATCCAATCATCACCAAATTCACCCTCCTTTTTCTAATCACAACCCTCCTTACCGCTTTTGCAATCACCACCGCCTCCGCTCAATACACCTTTTCTCTCCGCATCAGTCCCAACCAACGTTATTTACAAGATCAACATGCCAAGCCCTTCCCCATTCTTGGCCGAACCGCCTGGTGCATTATTTCACAACCGGTGAGCGGTCAACATACTTTTATTGAGCACACAAAATCGTTCGGTTATAATGCTATTGAAATGAGTGCTATTTGTCATTGGCGTGCGGGCAATCATGCGCCTTTTAATGGACAGGGCGATTTGCCTTTTCTGAAAAAGCTCGATGGTACAGACTGGAAGGATTCTCTGCATTATGCGGCAGGAAAACACTCACCCGATTTTACCACACCCAATGAAGCATATTGGAAATACATGGATGCGTTTATTGCTTACTGCGAAAGCAATGGAATATTAATATTTTTCTTTCCTGCCTATGTAGGTTATCACGATGGAGACCAGGGTTGGATGGAAGAAATGGCAGCAAATGGCCCTGAGAAAGTGAAAACATACGGCAGATGGATCGCCAACAGGTACAAGAACAACAAGAACCTTGTCTGGATGCTGCTGGGTGATGATGGTAAATTCACTCCTGAAAAAAGAGACGCTGAAGCGGCGTTGATCGCCGGGTTAAAATCTGTGCCCGATCAACAATCCATCTATTACAGCGCCGAATCTTTCAGCGGACAAAACAGTGCAGAAAATGAATATTTCGGAAAAGAAATGAGCCTGAATGGTGTATACAATTGGGAAAAAGACATCGCCGCACAGGGGCGCCGCGCATATGCTCATCAACCTACGATGCCGGCTTATCTTCTCGAAGAGCCCTACGACGAGGAAGGTCCTGATGGCAATAATTATAATCCGCATGCCATACAGCCCGTGCGCCGTTTTCAGTGGTGGGGCTGGTTAACCACCATCGGCGGTTATGTTGCAGGCAACGGTAATATCTGGCCCTTTATCGATCCGCTTTGGCAACAGCATCTAAATTCACCCGGCGCCAGGGATATGAAAGTGCTGAATGAATTTATCCAGTCCATCGATTGGTGGAGGCTTATACCTTCCGGCCAGGATGGTATGAAAACTCTTGTGTTGGCTAACAGTGTAGATACAGCCACAGATTATGTTGCTGCGGCATGTAGTAAAGAAGGCGATTTGCTAGTGGCGTATATTCCGGCGGCGCATAAAGGATCTGTTACGATTGATTTATCTGCAATGAGCGGTAAATTAAGCGCCACGTGGCTTGATCCTACAAACGGGCGATACGCTAAAATTGAAGGAGCGATTGAAGCGCATAATCGTGAATTTATAACGCCGGGTAAGAATGGGAGGGATGAAGGGGATTGGGTGTTGGTGGTGAAGGGCAAGAAAATTCAAAATTAAAAAGTAATAAGAATGATGATGGAAGCCTGCCCTATTTATGACAAATATGATCACTTTATTGGTTATATTTGCTTCATGGGAAACGCATCTAACAAACGAGTAGTTACCATTTATTGGAAAAATCGCAAAGGCTTTTCATTTGAAGTATTTTCTAATCTTAAAAACCTTTGCCTAAGCTACCCTGAATACAATTACAATACACTGAACAACTACTTAAGTAAAGCAAAAATTCCCTACGAAAATGGTGATGTACGTATTGAGCGAAAAGAGATCATCGCCCACCCTAAACAAACGCAAAAGGAACCAGCCAATATGACGAACAAAATTGTTCCTGTTGTTCGCCGGTTTGCCATGAAAGATACAAATGAACGTAGTGATCTGGACTACTGGCTAGCTCAGCCTGCAGTTAAACGAGTTGCTGCTGTAACTTTTATTGTAGCCCAATCACTTACCAAAAACGAGCGGATGAACAAAAAGATCATCAATAAACAAAAGATGAAACAATGATACTCGCGCAGGATTTTGAAGACTTTATCAAACTGCTGAACAAACATAAGGTTGCGTACATGGTTGTGGGCGGCTATGCGCTTGCATTTCATGGCAAGCCGCGCCATACGGGCGATCTTGATATCTGGATAAACATTTCTGAAGCCAACGCTTCAAAGATGTTGAAAATGTTGAAGGATTTTGGCATGGGCGCACTTGGTTTTGTAAAAGAAGATTTTTTAAGGCCCGGTTATTTTACTCAGATCGGTTACCCTCCGTTGCGCATAGACATCCTCAATAATATTGACGGACTTGTATTTGATGAGGCGGTTAAAAACATGCAACAAATGGATGCAGACGGACTTACAATTAACTACATTGGGTTGCATGATTTTCTAAAAAACAAGGAAGCTTCGGGCAGAAGCCAGGATTTAGTGGACATCAAGGAGATCAAAAAAACAATCAAAAATGTGCAGGATAAACCGAAAGGAACAGGGCGGAAAACACTGAAGTAAAGAAAATTGAATTACACTCAACCGTCTACTAATTAAAACGCTAGTGATTAAATCAGGTAGCTTGCTCTCTAAAGCGAATTGTTTTGGCCTTCATTGTATTCTCATTACCAGTAAATGTGGCTCCGTGTTGAATAGAAAGCCTCCTGTGAAATTTTTTCGTGGTCCTGTTTAGCCACCTCAAAAGAAATACTATTCCAGTGCATTATCTATGCGCCCTGTCTGCACCATCAGGTTTGCCGAAAAATTCACCCAAGCCTTGCTTTTCTGCTTACATTCGAATTTATATTAATGCTTGTACCTGTTGCAAGCCCCTCGTATTAACGACGATTGTTTCCCTAATCAATCTTAAACATGATACTTAAACCACTTACTAAAACGCTCCTGGTTGGCTTGCTGTGGAATATATGTTGCTGCGCTTCAACCGAAAAACCGATCGATCTGAATAATCTTGATTTTGAATTTGCTAACGCTGCTAATCTTCCTGAAAGTTGGAGTATAAAGCGTGCTGCTAATTTTGTTTACAGTTGCGACTCAACCACAGCCTTTCATGGCCACCGCTCATTAAAAATATCAGGCTTGGATGGAGGCAAGAATTTTGGCGGATGCCAGCAAGCTTTTGAAGCACCTGAAAACGGTAATCAGGCAATACTTAGCGCATACATAAAAACGAAGAACGTCAGCAATGGAGGTGCACAGTTGTGGCTAAGAATTGAAGGTGAAAAAGGAGACATTCTCTTCTTTGAGAATATGCACAATCGGCCGGTCACCGGAAACACCAACTGGACAAAAGTGAGCATCAACGCCCCATACCCAACAAGTAAGGCTAAAAAAATAGTTTTCGGAGCGTTGGTTGCCGGCACTGGAACCGTGTGGGTGGACAATGTAAATATCTCCGTTGATGGTAAAAGCCTGAACCAAAGTAAAGCGTTATCCCTGGAAACTAAACCGTCCTCGTGCAGCGATTTAACGATTTCAACTGCAGACTTTAAGACGCTGGAAAAAATAGGTAAGGCCTGGGGATTTTTAAAATATTATCACCCGGCAGTGAAGTCAGGCAGGTACGACTGGGATTCAGCGCTTTTCCGCCTGATCCCGGAAATACTCTCCTTGAAAAATAACATGGCGCAGGATCAGGCTTTGGCCACATGGATAGAGAGTTTGGGGCCGGTTGAAAAATGTGAAAATTGTAGTATTGTAGATGCTCACAGAATTGCAGCACAGCCATTTTACAATGACTTATTTTCCACAAAAATCTTTTCCAGCCAGGTCGTTAACAAGCTTGCGTTTATCAGGGATAACAGGCGTTTTGAAGATCCGTCTTTTTATGTTGCCTTTGTACGCGGCATAAACAATCCGTTATTTACCAACGAAAAAAATTATTCATTCAAAGGTTGTCCAGATGTGGGTTACAGGCTACTGGCGCTTTTCAGGTATTGGAACGCCGTCAACTATTACTATCCGCATAGATACTTGATTAAAGACTGGGATAAAAAACTGGCCGACTACCTGCCCGAATTTATCCATGCCGACACGAGGGAAAAATATACAATGGCCTGTCTTAAATTGATTGCTGAAATTGAGGATACGCATGCTGTACTGGAGGATTTGGGAGAGACGATGGATTCCATTAAAGGAACTTATACACTTCCCTATAAATTGTCATTTATTGATAGTGGTCTTGTCGTTGTGAAGCAAATAGATTCGGGTATGGCCGATCACTTACAACCCGGCGACATCATTCAAAAAATAGATGGTACAGACATTAGTGACCTGGTTAAAAAATATATGCCCTATGTGGCCGCATCAAATCTGTCACAAAAATATGCGCAACTGGCAAGCCCGGATGGATTCATCTCCAGGGGCCGCCAGGCACAGGCTGTCATTGAACTTGTAAGAAATAACCAGCGCTTACATGTTAAGGTGAACAAGTGGCCACTGAGTGAATTCTATCGCGAAACTTTTGCAGCAACCAACAATTTACCCGGATTTAAACTCCTCAACAAGAATATTGGCTACATCCTTCCATCAAGGCTAAAGGAAAATGATCTTGATACCATCAAAAAACTGTTTTCCGATACAAGAGGAATCATCATCGATCTCCGATGCTATCCCTCTGTATTTATGCCTTTCAGCTATGGACAGTGGTTGAAAACTGAACCGTCTCCTTTCGCGCTCATCACCCAACCCAGTGTAAGGCTACCGGGCGCTTTTGAATTTATTGACCAGATTGAAAATGGCCCTGGTAAAAATTCTACTTCGCAGGGCTACTTAGGCGACAGCCATTACACCGGAAAAGTTGTCATTATTGTAAACGAGGAAACGCAAAGCCAGGCTGAATATACTGCGATGGCTTTAGCTTCCAGGCCGAATTGCGTAACGATCGGTAGCCAAACATCCGGCGCAGATGGAAATGTCTCCACCATTCAACTTCCCGGACAGTTGATGACGTTTATTTCAGGCCTGGGCATTTATTATCCAGACACCACTTTAGCACAAAGAACCGGGGTTAAAATAGATTACAAAATTTACCCAACCGTTCAGGGCATTAAAGACGGACGTGATGAATTGTTGGGGAAGGCAATTGAAATGATTCAGCATTAAAACTATAAACGAGGACAAAATCAATTACAACGCTGGGTATCTGATCCAGGATTTGCCAGCAGAAATCCTGATCGTACGCTTGTAAAAGTTGAATAAATTTCAGATTTTACTTGCGGTAATCCGCCGTTGCAATATCCCGGGCTTAAGCAAGACGGCAAACCTATCTAAACACTAAACTACTTATTATGCCGTCTAACACTGCTGAATATCCGGCGCAACCCTTTGAAAGGATTGGCTTTGCCGTCTCCGGTGGAGGCTTTCGGGCCGCAGCCTATGGGTTAGGTGTATTATCATTGATGCATGAAATCAATGTAGATAACGATCCAAACAATACACTACTAAAGAAGATCCGATTCGTTTCCTCTGCATCTGGCGGCACATTTCCGTTGATATACTATATGGCTATGAGCGCCAGGGGGAATGGGTTTGAAGATATTTTCAGATCATTCAATGAAAAATTAGCGGGCGAAGCAATAGTTAACAGCGCACTCACCGAACTAACCAATGATGCCAGTTGGCAGGGTGAAACAAAAAACAGGAACATCATCAATGCCTTTGCCAAAAGCTACCATAACGAGCTGTTTAAATCACTTGCAACCAGTGAGAAAAGCCTGGGCGCTTTGATGGATGCGCCATCACATATAGAAGAGTTTTGCTTTAATGCGTCTGAATTTTATACAGGCTTGTCCTTTCGCTTCCAGTGCACAACAGGCAACATCGGAAAAACCGGCGGTTGGTTTGGAAATAATATCATCAGGCTAACCAATAGCACAACTGATAGCTATGCCCAGATAAAAAAGCTGAGGCTGGCTGATGTTCTTGCAGCTTCGTCATGCTTTCCAATGGGTTTTGAGCCGATTATATTTCCTGAAGATTTTGCCGGCGGTAACGCACCAACTGTTGAAGAGCTTAAAAGTTCAGTTGATCTCAAGACCTATAGCCCTGCCTATGATACTTCTATACCGGTTGACCAGCGGGTTAAAAGATCTGAAAAAGAGCACCGGCTGGCTGCAGAAAAAAGGTTTGCGTTAATGGATGGCGGCATTTGCGACAACCAGGGATTAGACAGCATGTTGCTGGCCAATAGCCGCAAGCCGATAACCGGCACACAGCGCCCTGGCTCTTCCAACAGTTTTGATCTGATGATGGTGAGTGATGTTACCAGTTTTTATATGGATGGATATGAAGAACAAAAGCCGAAACTCCCACCAGCATTGGGCAACGAAACAGTGGAAAGTGTATTTGACAGCATTAAAAAGTATGCAGTAAGGATAAAAAGCACTTTATCGCAAGTACGCATTTGGGGCTTTGTTATAGCTGCGCTGTTAATTTTACCCATCTTTTTTGAAGGGCCTCATGTTTCTACTGTTTTACTGGTCATCATTGCCGTGGCGCTTGTTGTTGCAGCTATAGCAGCCGGCAACATCAAAAAATCACTGTGTAAAAAAGTGCCGGTAATAGACACCGTTACCAAAGAGACTACGCTGCTTTCACTTTATGATGCACTCAGGCCGGGCGATTCATTTACTAACCGAACTGTTCACCGGCTTATAATACATCTTCAAAAGATAAAGGTGACTGATTTTGTATCGCTGATCTCGTCGAGAGCTTTGTCTGCTGCCACCATGATTGGTGAAGTGTTTCTTAAACATATCAGGCGGCTGATCTACTCCAAATTATTTGACAATGAATGCTACCACTACAGACGCATGTTTAACCCGATCTACCGGCTTAGTCTTTCTAATGATCTCAACAGGCGCCAGCCGGAATTTGATCTCCCGGAAGACGAAGACAAACAGTCTTATGAAATCAGGAGAAATGCGTTTTATAAAGACGTGGACGATTGCTGCAAGCTCACCAGCGAAATGCAGATAGTTGCCGAGAAAGCTTATACTACAGGTACAACCCTTTGGTTTGAGCCGGAGCAGGAAACGAAAGAAAATTGTGCAAGGCGTGACATTATAGCTACCGGGCAGTTTACCACTTGTTTTTCTTTGTTGCGATATACTTTGTCGCTGAGACATAGCCGCAACTTTTCAATGCTGGATGATGCCAATAAACAAAGAGTAGAAAATGTGCTCAGGCAGCTAAAAGAGACGATGGCTGCATTTGCGATGAACCCTTATTTTTTATATGACAGGTATTATGATGGATTGACTAACAAGAGTAATTAGTAAAACCTTTCCTTATTTAAAACAACGTTCACATTAACCAACTCCCAATATCCCTTCCATCTTATTTATCTTTTCCAATGTCGGCTTGCAGGTAAAAATGCCGGTTGTTTCGCCCTTCCTGGTGCCGCGCACAAACATGTAGATTACGCCGCCAAAATGTTGCTCGTAATCAAAATGCTCTAAGCGGCTTTCCAAATATTTTTTCAGCGCTAGTGTATAAATCAAATATTGCAGGTGGTAATTGCCTTCGTTCATCGCCTCCAATAGATTGGTACCAGTATAATCTTCCAGTCGGTCGCCAAGGTAGTTGGATTTCCAGTCCAGAATATAATACAGCCCATCGTGCTCAAAGAACAAATCCAGCTTGCCATTCATAATACCTTCAAGGTCGCCTGCACGTTTCACACTAAGTTGTATTTGATCGTCCGCCAAATCAGCTAATGCATGTGAAGAAAACAATGCGACAGGTAAATCAAACTCAAATTCGTGGATGCGCTTTTGATAGGCCACATCGCCTAATGTAAACTGAGTTGATCCAATTTCCAGATGAGCGCCAAGAATATGCGTTACCAGCTCGCGCAGCGGCTGCTCATACATGTGCAACTGTCCGGGATCAAAGCGTCGGATGGCATTGCCAATCACATGATCCCATTTATCCTGCTGGGTATAGTGAATATTTTCAAAGATGTAGTGAAGCAAATTACCCGTTCTCTCTCCCTTCGCTAACTGCTGAAAAACAAACTGATCATATTCATGCTCCTGAACATTTCCTCCCGCCTTGCGTGCATGCTCCTGTTTGGCGGCAAGGAATGAATAACTCATGCGCGTCCAGTTAGGCTCTGCCAATGCAAACGGAACATCATTTCTTACAGCTGGCGGTTGCCACTTGTCTGCTGTTCTGTTGATGCGTTGCGTGGGCAGCGGCGGGGGATCGCTCCAGTTAATCAATTCAGCTCTGCCCTCGGTAAGTTTATCAGTAAACATGGCCAGCGATGATGTCCTGTTTTTGCCATGTACATTTTTGTAGATGTAGCATTTGTACACTGCACGGGTTACTGCTACATAAATCAGGCGGCGATATTCCTGCTCCTGTTGCTTTTTCCATTCTGTTTCCTGTTCAGGCGAAAGGTCCCTATGCAACAGCGAAATGTATTCGCCGGTAGCAGGATCGCGGAAGGAGCACCACCTGTTGTCGCTCTCGTCAATCGTGAGATCAAGAAAAGGCGCCAGCACAACAGGGTATTCCAGTCCCTTGCTTTTGTGAATGGTAACAATCTTTACAGCCTCTTCATCATTCTCCACGCGTTGTATGTATTCATCGCCTTCGGTTTGTTCGCCTTCAATGCCGCGCTTCAGCCATGCAATGAGTTCTTGGGGCGACAGCCTCTTGCGGATCTGCACTTTGTGTACAATCTCTATTAAGTGATAAAGATTGGTGATAACCCGGTCGCCTGATTCTGTATCGTCCGCCAGCAATACCTTCTGCACGTTCAGGTCTGCCATAAGATCCATCAAGGCTGTATATACACCATCGTGGTCCCAACGCGTTTTATACTTGCGGAACAGCTCTATGGTTCGTTCATCATCCAGCTGTAAAATGTCTTTTGTTGAAAATCCTGTAAAGGGGGAGAGCAATGCTTTATTGATCGATGCGCGGGATATGTTTAACATTGCCTCAAGCAAATACAACAGGTACACCGCTTCTTCTGAAGCAAGGATTTTATCATCAGCAATCGTAACTGCGGGAATGCCAAAATTTGCCAGCCTTGACTTCACATCTTTCGCCTGCCTGTTGGTGCGCACGAGTATGCCTATATCTGAAGCCGTCATGTTTTTTTGCGTGCCGGTCGTGCCTAGTTTATAAGTCGGGTCAGTGAGTAAGTCCGCTACCTGTGCTGCTACAGCGTCTACAATCGTTTCTTTTTTTGTGAAACCTGTGCAAATGGTTATAGGCGTTTCTTCTCTACCATTTTTGCTGATGCTTCCTTTTTTGTTTTGATCGGGCGCGCTTACCTGGATGTATTGAATGGCATGCACTTCGTTCAAAAAATGGAAAGTATCAAAATCCGGTACTGGCTGAAAGAAAGCATTCATGGCGCGGATCATGGGCTCTGATGAGCGAAAGTTCCTGTTCATGCCATAACGTTGCGCTACCGCATCGTATGCTTTAAAGTAGGTGAAGATGTCTGCCTTGCGCCAGGCATAGATAGATTGTTTTGGGTCGCCGATGTAAAACAAAATTGTATTGGTGCTGAACACCTTTTGAAAAACCTCGTATTGCAAGCGGTCGGTATCCTGAAATTCATCCACAAACACCGCTTTAAACTTGCGTTGCAGCGCCTGCACCAATCTTCCACTGTCGCGTTTTACCAGCGATTCATGCAGTTTCACAATCATGTCGTCGAAAGACAACTGGTTGTTCAGCTCTTTATAATGATTGAGGCCACGCGTAATTTCCTGCAAAGCAAAACAGTTTACCACGTTCAGTAAATCATCCGTTCTGCCATTGCGCTGCTCTTTTACAGCCTCGCGCAAATCCGCTTTTTCAATGATGTCATTAAACAGCTGAGTTGCATATTTTTTGTCTCTTCTATCATACACCTGCCTGATAAACGTTTCCGGCTCATCAATATATTCAAGCAGATTTTTCGCATATTTATTGCTTTCCGCTCTTGCAATAATGTCTGCCTTATGGTCATTTACATATTGCACCAGCTCATTGGTCATTTCTTCCTGCCTTTCCAACAACTCATTCAATTCCTTTTTCAACTCTTCACTGTAAGAAATGATGTATGTCTCTGCAGGATTGAACAAGTGATATCTTTTTCCACTCACATGCTCTCTTACAACCGCAATCAGTCCGTTGCGCGAAAGGCCACTGTTCACCAGGTTGCGCAACATATCTTTTTCAATCGTTGCAATATGGCTTCGCCAGAGTTTGTTCACCTCACCTTCAATAAGCGCACCTGTATCCTGTAATATTTCCGAGCCGAACATTTGGCCGGTCTCAAAGGCAAATTCAGTTAGTGTTTTCTGGCAAAAACTATGAATGGTGAGTACCGATGTTTCATCTAAAAAAAGGATCGCTTCTTTTAGCAGGCGGCGTGCTTCGCCCTGATCATCACAGCGCTCAACAATGGCGGCAATGGTTTCATCATTGCATGTTTCGCCCATGCTGGCTTTATACGCCTTGTGAATAAATGAACGGATGCGTTCTTCCAATTCGGCAACGGCGGCTTTGGTAAAAGTCACCATCAAAATCTCTTTTACCGCAATCTTCTTCTCCAATATTAAGCGCAGCACTAATATGGCGATGGAATAGGTTTTACCCGTTCCCGCGCTGGCCTCAATCAGGTTGCTTTCCTGGAGGGCTACTGTTGTCGCGTCAAAACTATCTAAAGGTTTCATGTAATCTTTTTATTATGGTCCGGGCTGCATTGCTACTATTGGACGTTGCTTGCGTCGCACCCTTCAAGTTTCGGTTCATTGTTGTACAAATGGCCAAATGCGTTATCGCCTTAAGCCTTCTTATACAAAATATCCCGGGAACAACTCATCCAATGGCTTCAACAATATGCGCGCCGCATGCTTATATTTTTCCAATACCTGTGGACCTATAAAAAATCCGTTCTCATATTCGTGCATAATATACTTGTTGTTGCAGGGAACAACGTAGTTATTCAATTCGCCTTCTACTGCTTTTGAAAACACATCTGCATCCAGGTCTTCTACTTGTTCAGGTGTAATTTTGAACTGCGGATAAAAGGCGAGAATTTGCTGGTGCCCTTGTTTGTAAAGCTCAACCAATGCTTTCAATCTGTTGCACGCTTCTGCCTGATCTATCGGCTGCGCTTCAAACTGCTGTTGTTTCTCTGCTGAAATGAAGTAAAGTTTTACCGTAAGGCCCACAGCTCTCGCAGCCAAATATTGTATATAGGCTTCGAGCAGGTATTTAATTTCTTTTTTGGAGAAAGATACTTTTACCAATCGGTCGCCATACAGCGTAAGGTCACCCATTATTCTTGTGTCTTCCAATTCTATTTCAACAGGTATTGATGATGAATCAACATTACCCGTTGCTTCACGAAAGAGTTCGCGAACATCTGCCACGGCCATGTTTGTATCCTCAACCAATACACTGGCCATATTCTTCAGTGGCAGCTTTCCGGTCTTCACCATTTTATCGCGCAGGCGCTCAAGCGCTTCTTCTTCTGCTTCCATAATCTCGTGTTTGAGCGACCACTCTTCCAATCCATTCAGTTCAAAGATCTCATTCTCTGCCAGCAGCGCTTCTTCATCTGAATAGTAAATCTTCAACACATCGTTGTAATATCCTTTAAACGGATCTTTAAAAAATGAGATCAGCGCATGTAGCGGAATTTCCGCAAAATTCATTTCTTCATTTTTCTTTTCTTCGCTCAGTAATGTTGTTGTTTTCCCGTTGCCTGTTACCAGATAAGTGTAGAGCTCTGTTTGATCATACTGGCGACTGAAGCCATGCAACGGATGTTTTTTTACCAACACACCGCGTACATTGCTTACGGTTGTTGCTCCTGTTTGAATATAGCTGATCATTTCATCTATCAGCACTGAAGGCGGAATGGAACTGTTGTCTTTCACACTCTGCCCAACATAGCTCATGTATAGGTAATCCTGCGCTGATAAAAGCGTTTCAAGAAAAAGGTGTTTGTCATTTTCCTTTGTACTTCTGTCACCTTTCTGCTTTTTCTCTTCCATCAGATTGAAGCTAACGAAGGCATCTTTTCTCGGGAATTTATCAAAGCTCAACCCCAGCATAGCAATCACTTTAAACGGAATACTGCGCATAGGGATCAACGAACAGAACGTTATCCCCGCAGAAAAGAAAGAACCACTGTTAATGCCCGTATCTAATTGCTTCAGGAAGCTGAGTGAAAAAACATCGTAGTTCACATTGTCGCCAAAAAACTCGTTTAACGCATTGTATTCCTCAAGCTGAAGCTGTAGCCTGTAATGATCTTCATCTGTGGAGGATTCTGGTTCGCACACCATATTGTCAAGAACATCCTGCACATATTGCACCCATTCTGTAACGGTGCGCTTGCCGTCGCGTTCTTTTATGGATTGAATCAGGATTTCCACAAAATGATAAAACCGGATCAACTGTGTTGTTGCTGCGCCCTCTACAAGTTCAACCGGAAACAGGCTCTCGGGCCCATCGCCGTATTCTTCATCACCGCTCATGCAAATCCCCAGCATCAATCTTTTAAGGCCATACAGCCAGCTCACATATGCGCTTTCATCGGCCACCTGGTTCTCTATGCCAAAACGGATATTGGCTTTATTAACCGCGTCCCTTATCAACGCGATGTCAGTTATACCAAAGCGTTCACGAATGAAAGACGAATCGAGCAGGCGCATCACATTTTCTGAAGTCAGCTCTTCTTCCTGCAAAACGAGTAACGACTTCAAAGCTGCACTTACTGTATCTCCCTCAACAAAACCTTCGTCCGCAATGCTATACGGAAACTTATGCGGTGCATTGTCGAAGATGGCTTTTATATATGGCGCATACGTGTTTATGTCACTTACCATCACCAGTATTTCCCTCGGCGAAAGATGTTCCTTCTTCCTGTCCACCAGTCCCACCAGGTAATTGTAAAGCACTTCTACTTCCCTAACTTCACTGTAACAGGAATTGATGGTTATAGATCCATCTTGCAATTCGTGCATGCCTATGGAAGCAACCTCTTCACTGTTGTGGTAAATATCATTTTGAATTTTTTTGAGCAGCGTGTCTGGCGCTGGCTCGGGGCTTTCAATCTCTTCATAAGCATTAATCACTTCATCGTTTTGAAAAAGCAGCCCGTAGGTATCCTGTAAAACCTTGCCCCAGCTGGTGAGCAACGCATTACCTGGTTGTTCAGAAATATCAGCGAAGCCTTTGCTTTGCATACGTGCAAGCTGTTTGGGGCTTTTATCTTCGAACCAATATTGCCCGGGCGAGGGATTGATGAGGAAAAACCTGATATCCACATAGCTGCCCAAGGTATAATACAATTGCAGATGATAATTAGTGATGATCGAAAGGCCAAACAGGTAGATCACCGGCATTTTGCTTTCAAGAACCTGTTGCTGCGAGGGATGCTGCAGCTGCTCCAGGATGTACTTGCTTACATTGGTGCGGTCCGGAAGCCTTTCGCCCAGCATGGTACGCGAGCTGTGCCACAGGTATTGCTGCCATTCTTTGATTGTAGCCGTGTCTTCATTGGCGTTCCATTCGCGGATCATGTCTGGCCGGTATACCTGGTACTGATCAAAAAGATCCGCTATTTTTTCTGCCAACGACATTTTTTTCACGTCGCTGTCCGGCAAATCGTTACTATAATAAGCGGCAATATCTCCGAATTGGTTTATAAAGCCTTGCGAGCCCAATAATTTAAATAGAACCCACACCAGGTTTTCCCGTGAAAGCAGTTCTGACGACCTGCCGCCCAGCAAAAAATACACCTGGTTAATAATATCCTGGCTCTTAAGAAAACGATAGTTAGCAGCAATGCCAAGCCGTTCAGCAAGCTGATATTTCAGCCAGGTGTTCATGCCATCCGTTTGGGTAATGATATGGACAGGTTGAAACACATCGCCATGCCGCTGCTGCAAATCCGCGCAAAAGCTGTCGGCCAGTTCACTTAATGAATTTGAGACATTCAGATATAAAGCCATGCCTGTTATTTTATAGTCCTGCCGCTGTTGCGGTAAAACGCTCTTTAATGCCTGAGGTTCTTTTTACATGCGCCTCAGCCGCTTTCATAATCAGTTCTGCAGAGCCCTGTATAATTACCTTTTCACGTGTTCTTGTAATACCTGTATACAGCAGCTCGCGTGTAAGAATATTGATCTCGCGCTGAGGCAATACAATCAATACTTCCCGAAACTCCGATCCCTGGCTTTTATGTATGGTCATTGCAAACACCGTTTCCATTTCAGAAATGTAGCCCGGAAGTATTTGTTTCAGTCCGCCCTCACTATCTTCAAACCAGGCCATCGGCACACCCTGCGGTGTTCTGCGGATAATACCAATATCACCATTAAACAGCCCAAGATCATAGTTGTTAGCTGTGACCATTATGGGGCGACTGTCATAAAATTCTCCCGTCCGCCTGATTATGCGTTGCCTGATCAGCAGGTCCTCTATTTTTTTATTGACGGCATGCAACCCTTGTGGGCCTTCGCGAACGGCGCACAATACTTTCAGGTCATTCATTTTCTTTAACGCCACCGCAATATCAGGCTCATTGATATAGGCAGCATAGCCCATGATAAACTGTTGGAACAGTTCATCATCGTAAAGCGGATCAATCGTTACCTTATCATCTGCGCCGGGAGTTAAAAAGCTCTCCAGAATGCTAACATTGTTATTGATTACCGCCCTGCTGATGCGGCCAATCCCTTCCTGATCGCTAAAACGGTGGCTGTGCCTTAATTCAATCACATGTTGAAAAAGCGGGTGTGGGTTATTGCTATCAGAAAAAGAATCTGGAATTTTTCTGCCTGGTTCATCAATCAAACTGTTCATCAGCTGCAGCCGTTCTGGTGAGAAATGATTTAGCTGTTCCTGTGCATTGCAAAGATCGCCAAACAAGCTGCCGGCTTCTACCGAAGCAAGCTGGTCTTTATCTCCCAGCAAAATCAGGCGCGTGCCTGGGCCTATAGCGTCCAGCAACTTGGCAAACAACGCGGCATCCATCATCGAGCTTTCATCAACAATCACTACATCAAAACGAAGCGGGTTGCCCTGATCATGTTTAAAATAAGGAGAACCGGTAACAGGTTTTAGCAGGCGATGGATAGTAGATGGTTCCAGTTCCTTAAATTTTGCAACAATTTTTTCATCTATATCCAGCCTTGCATTTTTTATAGATTCTGCAATGCGCGCACTTGCCTTGCCTGTGGGAGCAGCCAGCGCCACTTTTAAACCGGGATATAAACTGTACAGGATTGCCAGCAACTTGGCCACAGTAGTGGTTTTACCCGTTCCCGGGCCGCCAGTAATAATCGTGAAATTGTTCAGCACTCCGGATATCGCAGCCGCAAGTTGCCAGTCGGCATGCGCCAATGTTGCACCCGCCTGTGGCTTAAACAAAGAACGGATAAACGCTTTTTGCTCGATAAGCTGCTGGCTGCGTTGAGAATAGGCGGCAGTTTCTGTTGTAAGAAAGCCGGCAACCCTCTTTAGAATAAGCGTTTCATAAGCAAAATACCGCTGCAGGTAAAGGCGGTTGTTGTGCCATACGAATGGCTGCTTGGATGGCTGGTAAACAGCCGCTTCATAGGTACAAACCAGGCCGCTTTCACGAAGCACACTATCATTGGGTTGCACAGATGGCAAATCCGGCGCCAGTTCAGCGAGTTCTTCTGCACCCAGGGGCATTTCAATGCAAATATGCCCTTCGTTTAACTTTTTTGACACCAGATATGCATAAGGTTGCAACGCCTCATCTTTAAAAAAGTGCGCAAACTGCTCATGTATGTCGCTTATTGTTTTCATTTTAGTGCGTAACGATTATAACAAGGGAATAGTTGATTTTCTGTGTTTTTCTCAGGTTCACAAAAAAGGCTTATTCAACATCATTTATCGAAGTAAATAGTTTCGCGTTGAACCAGATCAGGTTCGTATGAATTAAAATAAAAACTTTTAGGGAAGACTACCAAATTTGCCACGGCAACCCTTCCACGAAAACACAAAGGGAGAGCAATAGAACATCGAAAGCATTTTCCGAACTGGCTGTGATATTCAACCATCTTTAACCTTATAACACTGATCAAAAAAGGGGAAAAATCCCTTTTCCAGCCTTGCACAATTGTCGCATCTTGTGTGCTGGCAGGTTCGTATGAACCGACTATAAACAGCTATTGTTTGCCTGTGTATTACACTTAATGTGCTTGCATTGCTTCTGATAGCGTAACAATTGAGAAATCTATCTACTAACTACAAAAGCTCAAAAATGAGACTGTGCGATATTGATCCAAAAATACTCATCGCGGGAGGAGCTGCGGCCATTTCAATACTGGCCTTCTGTATTATTTTGTTTATCCTGTTTTATCAGCGAAGGCGCCATAGCTTTCTACGAGAAAAACAAGCACTCGAAAATAATTTAAGAAATGAATTGCTGAAAACACAATTAGAAGCGAGGGAACAAACATTTAATCTTATCGGACAGGAAATTCATGATAATGTGGGGCAACTGCTCAGCAGTACCAAATTAATGATGGGGCTAACAGAACGGCATCTGGACGTGGTACCTGATCCATTCAAAACGGCGCAGGAAACATTAAAGACAGCAATAATTGAGCTTAGGTCGCTTTCCAAATCGCTTAATAAAGACTGGTTGCATCAGTTTGACCTGGTTGAAAATTTACAGGTTGAAATTGAACGCATTAAATATGCCGGTGATATAAAGATCAATTGGTTCGGCTGTACAGGAAAAATTCAGCTTTCGGCAGAATCGCAGGTGATGCTTTTCAGGGTTATACAGGAAGCTGTGGAGAATGCTATTAAATATGGAGATGCAAAAAAAATTGCTATCACACTTACCTGCAACGATAAGATTAACATCTCCATTGCTGATACACGTGAGCAGTTACAGCCAGCATCAGAACAAAACGGCGTGGGGCAAAACAATATGCGACGAAGAATTGAGCTGCTTGGCGGAAACATTGAATGGCTTTCGCATGCGCAGCAAGGCACCGAAGTAAAAATTACTGTTCCCAAACAAAACATGTTGACATGAAGCGGATTAATATTGGCATAGTGGACGATCACCAGTTATTTCTAAAAACGATGCGGACATTGATAGATCAAATTCCTGCATTTAAAACCGTACTCGAAGCCTCGAATGGCAAGTTGCTCATTAAGCAATTGGAAACAGCTGTTATTATACCTGATATACTGTTATTGGATGTGAATATGCCTGTTATGAGCGGGGCAGAAGTAGCGAAAATAGTCTCCCGGAGCCACCCGCAGATAAAAATAGTTGCGCTCACTATGAAAGATGATAAAACAACAATCGCCAACATGTTGCAGGAAGGCTGTTGCGCTTACCTGCTAAAAGACATGCACCCCGATGCCCTGGAAAGCGCTATTTTGGAAATTAATGAGAAGGGGTATTATAGCGGGGATATTTTTAGCGAGTAAGGAATGCAATTGTACTTATTTATTTTATCGGCGCTGTAATGGCAAATCCACTGCCGGAGCCGATGGTACTGTTTATAACAAGTTCAGCATTTATCAGTGCCGCTCTTTTCTTCAAATTTGGCAACCCTGCACCGGTGTTATTTTTAAATGTGTCTTCAACATCAAAACCATCTCCATCATCTGAAATCTGTAAGGTTATTGTGTTTTCATTGGCCGATAATTTAAGTGCAATTTGTTTGGCGTTGCTATGCTTTACCATGTTATTCAAAATCTCCTGCGCCATGCGATAAAGTATAATTGTTTGATCATCACTGAGGGAAAACACGTGATCATTTTGTTCAAAAGTGGCGCTAAATAGTTCTGTTTTATTGATGCGTTCAATCTCTATTTCCAATGCCCTGGAAAGCCCCAGCCTTACAATGCGGTCGCCATTTAAATTGACAGATAGCGCCTTAACATCACTTATTAGCTGTTTGGTAAGATCTTTTAATGCGTCAATCTTTTGCTCCGCGTTAACCGGGTCATTTATCTTTAATGTGTTCAGATTAATTTTAATAATGCTGGCCACCTGAGCTATGTTATCATGCAATTCGTTGCTGATGTGTTGCAGGGTTTGCTCCTGAATTTCCAGCTGAGACTGCAGGATAGCCCTGTTCTTCTCGTACTCAAGCACGGTTAACTGGTGGCGGTATGTATAGTTTCGCCTGTAATACCTGAAAGTTATGATGATAACAAATACTAAAAGTATTATTACGGTGATGGAGCCGAAAATAATTAGATATGTGATTTCTGATATTTCCATTTACAGAAAAAATAAATAAAAAAACAGAAATATTGAAATTCGGTTAGATAAACATTTAGCCGCTGAAGGCTATTGTACAGCGCTGTGTTGTGCTTATACATATAATTGACGGCACCAAAATGAAAAACACCAAAAATGTTTACTACCAGTATACCAAGGCAAAACCAGAAGATTTCATTTTTAAATGGGTTATAAATAATTTCCTGGTTGAGAATTTCATACAGTTTAAAGAGTATAATCACAAATATCGCAACAAAGCCAACCAAGTAGGCGAGGCTTGCAAACTCGTAAAAATCTTTTTTGAAGGAATAATTAATGGCCGTAAAAACTGCATAGGCGATAATTAAGGCAGCAGAAATTTTTCGTTTTGCGCGCTCTGAAATGTAAGTAATAACGCAGTAGCTATAAAAAATATACTCAAGCGGAAACCAGAAATTATAAATATGGTTGTTCGGCTTATCCAGCTTATAAAGCCAGGCGCAGTAATATTCTACGCCCAGCAATAGAAGAAAAAATATTGGGAATAGCCTGTTTATAACCCCTTGCCGCCGAATAAAAGCCAGGCTCATAATCAGGCAGAAAAGAATTTGATATATAAACAAAGGCATGGTTAAAGCTTGCATAACAATTATGCTCCAGGAGGTTTTGATGACGGGCAACAATTTGCTGGTGCAGCGGCTTGTCCTGCTGGTGCTCCCGGAAAGTCGTTGTAACACGGGATAAGAACAAATTGGCCTTCGCTAGTTTGCTCATCTCTATCCTTCTTAGTTTCCAGGATTACAGTAATATCGCCCTTCATTGATTCGTTATCACAAATACAATTTTGTTCCAGCTGTATGGCACAAGTAATTTCAAGCAATACGGCGTCTTGGTCAAGATTAAATAATCCGTCTAATTGCGCTTTAGTGATATACCAGCCAACTTTCGCTTTTATTGGGCCGCTATTAGGTAATGCACCTTTAATCCAGGTGTTAAAATCGCCTTTCATGGTGTTAACGTCATTGAGCGTAATCTGACCTAAAAAGGAATCTGTAGCCTTACCGGAAGTAATGTCATCAGGAGTTAGAATTTTTACTGGCATATAAAAAGGTTTTGAGTAAAAAAAGTTTTACCAAACTAGTGAGTATTTTTAAAATTTTCAAGTGGTGTTTTGCCGGTTTTATCAATCGGAAAAATCCTGTCTGGCAAAAAGTGTTTTGACTCTTGACATTGCGGCCTGCTTCAACAAACTTTGTATTACGATTTGATAAAACTGTTATTGGTTACAATTCCCATCGTATTCCATCATCTTTATAAATCGCCTGCATATGGACCAGCATCATGATAATGGTATGCATTCCTTTACATGTCATAAGCATGCCGGGCACGATAAAGCCGTAAAGGGTATTAATGTTGATTTTAAAAAGAATTGCAAGAAAATGGCTAAAGGCACGCTAATCAAACCGGAAGATGCGGCCAAATTTTATCTTGATAAAACTTTTAATGCGACGTCCGGATCCTTTCAGCAGTTTAAAAGGCCACTTGCCCAAACCGGCGCCAGGGTTGAGTTTGAAGCTTACCAGGTTGAACATATCCCATTTACTTTAAACAGCATTGTAAAGTTCAGGCAGAAAGTAAATAATATCTCAGTTTATGGTTCAAACGTAAATGTTGAGCTGGATAAAAATCATCGTTTAGTATCTATCAATTCAAATATTGCTCCTTTAACACAAGTAAAAACTGTTGCTAAAATTTCTGCAGCCAGAGCTGTGAAGGAAGCTGCAACCTACCTGAACAAAGCCATTCCAGATTCTGTAATGCCACTGCTATACATATACTATACAAATCAACAATGGAAAATGGTGTACATTATTAAGAATGTTTTCCATGCTCCGACTACCAATAAACCGACCGGAAAGAAACACACGGATTTTCGTGAAGCGCTCAACTGTGTAAATATTATTGTGGATGCGCAAACGGGTAAAATAATAAAGGAAACTCCAAGAACAACCGGGATAGTGCAACCAGCGATCGGCGACGACCTGGTTCAATATGAGATAACAGTCAAAGACAATGCAGGCGTATTAGAAATGGAGGATGAAGAATTGAATGTAATTACGTACGATTTAAATTCTCAGAGTTATGCCATGCCCGACACGTTGCGGGGCTCCTTAATCACGCTTCATGGTCCGGATTGGCTCCCGGCCGGCGTAAATGCGCATGTTAACGCCTGCAAAGTAGCCCTTTTCTTAAAAAATGTGCTCAGAAGAAACGGTATAGACAACCATGGAATGCAGCTTATATCTACCGTTCGTTGCGTGGAAGGTTTCGGAATGCTGACCTGGGACAATGCAATTTGGTATTCTGCCCAAAAACAAATGTTGTACGGCCAGATAGAAATAAATAATAAGATGAGAACACTCGCGAGTTCTCTAAGTATCGTGGCACACGAAGTAATGCATGGCGTTACAGAGGCCACCGCAAACCTGGAGTATGTAAATCAAACCGGGGCGTTAAATGAATCTTATTCTGATATTTTCGGAGTTATCATTGCCAACTTTGAGAAGGCTGATATCAAAACCTGGGACTGGGAAGTGGGACGTGTAGAAGGAGCTGTTTCGATAAGGGATCTGTCACATCCGGAACGACATGGCCAACCAGCCCATATGGACAATTACAAATTGCTTCCGGAAAACGGCATTGATAAAGGCGGCGTGCACACAAACAGTGGCATTCACAACAAGGCAGGCTACAATCTAATAAACACTAAAGATGCAGCAGGTAATTTTTTATTCCCTAAAGAGGAGCCGCCAATTTTGTTCTATATGAGCTTAATCCAATTATCACAAACAGCAGGTTTTAAAGATAGCCTCAGAAGCATGCTGAATGCAGCTAACTCTTTATTTCAAGGAGATCCGCAAAAAACCGAAAAGATAAATGCGATAACGAAGGCATTTAATGATGTAGGAATTGTACTTCCCTGATTCTACCTTGCTCCATATCACTTAGATTCCATAGCCAATCGACAATCACATAAAAGATCCAGTCGAACTATCTGAACCTTTTATGTTATGCAAACATAAGTTGTTTGAAATGCTCTTTCAAGGGAGTGGAGCTTCTTACTTTCAACGAGCTATTTTTTACACAACTATTTAAAAAACAAGCGCATTTCAAAAATTTTAATTTGGATCAATGCAACCACCTCCTATATTTGTTGTGCTAACAGCAAACGTACCTTAATCCATCCTCGGGAAAATACCTCCATTTATCAAGCCGATATAACTGTAAAACCGAAACATCCATTTACTGATTTGATATGAATAAAATACCCTTAGTGTTTTGTGCAGGTTGCTTGTCGTTATTTTTTGCATGCACAAAATCCGGCAGTGGTGGGCAACAACAACCGCAACCCGATCCGCCTGAGCAACCTAAACCGCCTGCTGCACGCAGCAAGTTTGGAGTAAGCTTTCGCCTCGGCAATGTTGATGTTCAGAAAGATGGCCGAATTGCTTTAAAAGAAATGGCTGCAGGTGATTACCTCCGTTACTTATTCTACGGGGCTTACGATTCTACAGGCAAACTTGCCAGTAAAAAGGTGCAGGACCTTACCAATGGTGGTACCGTTGCTGATTTTGGTGCTGTTACCGATTCGCTTGCACCTGGTAAATACACCGTTATTTTGGGCGGTGGCAATATGAACATCTTTGACGTAAATAATAATGCAGACAACCTCGTTAACCTGCTCAAATTTTATAGTGGCGACTCCCAGGATGTATTTTATAAAAAGCTCAACCTTATTGTAGGCTCAAAAGATACGGCATACACCGGCGTTCGTTTAAACAGAATCACCAGCGCTGTTGAAGTTAAGATAACGGACACGTTGCCGCCAGTTGTTACGCAAGTTTCCGTTAAGCTGGATAATCAACCTGTTTATTTCAGTCCGTTTTCAGATGCAGCGGTTGGCACAGATTCAATCAATTTTGCCAACAACTACAATGTAGCTTCGGCCTCCATTCAATTTAATTGTTTTACTACTACAAACACACATTCCGTTACCATTACTGGTTACTCTGCTGATAACCAGCCTGTGTATCAGAAAACGATTGAAAATGTGAAGTTAGATCCCACAAAGAAAACGCTATTGCAGGGAACACTTTCTGATGCACCATATGGCCAACACCCAATGATTATTGTAGTTGACCCGGATTATACTGAAACGATCACTTACAACTTCTAATCCAACTAACATTATGTCCGGCCTTTCTTATATAAAAAAACTGTCGTGGGCCTGCCTGTGTATTGCAGGCGTTGCATGCACAAAGTCGTCTACAGGCCCGAATGGAAACAACAACGCGGGTAAACCTGGAAACTTATCTGTTCAGGCCCGAAAATATGCGGTTCAATTTAACATCGGAGATGTTGATGCACCCGATACGCGCGTGGCCGCCAAAGAGATGCCAATCAGGAATTACCTGTGGTATCTTTATTATGCAGCCTACGATTCCAACGGTTACCAGGTGAGCAAAATCATTCAGGATTCTTTGAACAGGGATTATATGGGACCTGAATTCGGCGTGGTAAAAGATTCACTTGCCCCGGGAAATTATACTGTCGTTGTAGTAGGAGAACGATACAATCAAATTAAGATAAAAAATGACAGCTTATTAAGCACACTGAACCTTGCAGGCAATCAGGATTATCAAGACTATGTGTTTCTTAAAAAGTACCCTATACATGTTGGAAATGCGGACACTACAATAAAAGCCATAAAGCTGGAACCCATAACTGGCCAGCTGGAAGTACTCATGACCGATTCCAATCGTACAGAAATGCCTGAGGGTACAATTTCGATAGACTCAGTGCCTTCAAAATATGTTGCGTTAACTGCCGCCACAAGCTTGTTTGGTACAAACAGTTTTACCAGCTATTTCAACTTGTATTCCTCGTGGACAGTGGATTACGGCATTTTAGGCAGCAATGCCAGCCACACGGTTACTATTACCCTGCATGACAGCAACGGTAATACTACGCTTGAACGAACAATTAAGGATGTATACGTTTATCCGGGCAGAAAAACAATTCTGCGTGGTAAACTTTTCGGCTCGCAAGGTGGAAGGAGCGCGCGGTTGCCTGATCGAACAATTAATTCGGCTAACGGGGATATCATACAAGATTTTTAGAAGCCCTCGTTCCAGGCTGGTTTGTGTTGAATGACAGCGGTGGCCTTCAGTTTTTAATCATAGACAGTTTAAAATATCATCTCATGTTTGCTATTTTAAAAAGCAAAAGTGTTCTTGGATTAGGTTTATGTATGCTTTGTGTTGCCTGTTCAAAAACAGTCACAGATCAGCCGGCTAAAAAGCCAGATGAAACGGGCATTAAAGCAAAATTGTACCCGGTACAATTTCAAGTGGCCAATATTGCGAGCTTCACTAACGAGGTGGGGAATAAGGAAATGGCTGTTAAAGATTATCTGGCCAATTTATATTACTATGCTTATGATTTAAATGGCAAGCTGGTTAGCAAGATAGAGCAGGATTCAGGTTCGCACAATAATCCAGATCAAAAATTTGGTGTGCTGAATGATTCTTTGCCAGCGGGCAAATACACCGTGGTTATAGCAGGCTCAACATTTCGCCCTACGCCGGGCGGCAACGAACAACTTGCAAATTTGAAATTCTACTGGATTCTGGATGAATTCTTTTTCAAGAAAACAGTGATTACGGTAGATAGTGTTAGTCCCCAAACTTTAAATACCAGGCTTGACCGCCTGACTGGCCAAATTGAAATAAAACTGACGGATACATTACCCTCCGATGTTTATGCGGTTGATGCAATGTGGGAAAATCAACCAAGGGACTATAATGCGGCCACCCAAAAAGGCGAATTCAAGTGGTACAATACTGAAAGAAAGATGTACAATTTAAACGAGCCGCTGGTTTCACTTAACCTCAACGTGCTTGGTTCTGATGCGAAAATACAGGTGATACTATATGCCGTTGACAAGCTTGGAAATACGCTCTACCAAAGACGGATTGACAATATTGTTGTAAGGGCTAACCAAAAAATTATATTAACCGGTTCCCTTATGGCCACAGGCAATATAGATTCAACGGCAACGCCATTTACGTTCGATCCAGACTACGGCGAGCCAATCATAAAAAATTTCTAAATCACATACCTAATGTTAAACTCAATGCCGGCTGGCAACACCCGGCATTATTTTTCAAAATCTTTTCACTGGCACCTTAATAACATGATTATTCAACAAATTCAACATCAAAACTGCAATGTCAAACATCTCTAACATTAAAAAACTACTGTGGGCAGGCCTATGTATTCTGGCTTTAGCATGTACGAAAAATTCAACGAGCCCAAAGCCGGAAAGTGGACCAGAAACTCCTGTTAGCACTACCACTCAATTGTATCCGGTAAAATTTCGCATAGCGGATATAGATCCTTCTAATGGACGAAAAGCTGCGAAGGAAATGCCTGCCAAAGATTATTTGCACTATATATTCTATGGCGCTTATGATGCAAATGGCCGTCTTGCAAGCAAAATTGTGCAAGACTATACCGGGCCTGTTCTTCCGGGTGCGGAGTTGGGCATTTTACAGGATTCTTTGCCCGCAGGCGATTATACAATTCTGATATCAGGAGGAACCGGCCAATTGCAATTCCTCAATACTGATTCAACGCTAACCAGCCTCACCATGTATAACGGAGGTGATGATATTTTTCATAGAAAGTTTTCAGTTACGGTGGGGCCGCATGACACTGCAACATCCGTAGTACGACTAAGCCGAATTACTGGCCAGTTGGAAGTACAATTGACAGATTCGCTTCCGAATACCGTGGATAATATAATGGTTGAATTCAATAGTTTTCCTGTGAGCTTTTACCCTTTAACAGAAGCGATAAACATGGGCAATGCTTCTGGTGCAGGTTGGGGCGTATCAGATCACAGTGTACCCATACCAACAACAGGTCATGTTAATATGTACGGCTCAAATTTTCAATATATAGTTAGGATTGTTGCCTACGCCGGCACTGTAGCACTTTATCAAAAAGAGATTAAGAACGTATATGTTTATCCAAATAAAAAAACTGTTTTAAAAGGTGCAATAACCGCGCTTCCTAATTCATTGGATGGAACCGGTAGCATTAACGTTGTTATCGATCCTGATTACGCAGATACAATCATACAGACTTTTTAAATCACATACCTGATGTTAAGCTCAATGCCGGCCAGCAATGCCCGGCATTTTTTATTGCTAGTCCATAAAAAACAACGTAACCCCAAATATTGCGTACACCGCAATTAATAGTACGCCCAAATACCAGGTAGATTTGCCATGGTTAGAAGTTAACGCAACGGTAAGCGTTCCAAATAATAACATAAAGATCAGGCCGCCTTTAAAGCTAAGGTCTATAGGAGCCGGCGCAATAAAATAGCTGAGTATTACCATCAGCGGTGTTACGAAAAGTGCTATTTGTGCAGAGCTGCCCATCGCAATACCAACACTTATATCCAGCTTGTTTTTCTTTGCGGCTGAAAAGGCTGCCATCATTTCGGCGGCGGCGCCCACAATGGGGATAATGATGAAACCAATAAATCCCTGCGATAAACCCATCTTCGCTGCAGCATCCTGTATGCCTTCCACAAAAATTTCGCTCACAATGGCGATGCAGGTGGCGGATATAATCAGCACAATAATAGAAATGTTTACCGGCCATACGTGCTCTTCTTCTGCATGTGCTGGTTCTTCTGACTTAAAGAAATCTGCGTGCGTTTTTAAGGAAAATAATAAGCTCAACAGGTATATCAGCATGAGCAGCACAGCAATGCCGAGGCTGATCTGTTCCATCTTCGGTGCATTGCCTTCGTTAGACACTTTCGCAACAACTGTTGGCACCATCAGGGCTATGCAGACAATAAACAATAAGGAAGATTGAATGAATGCGTTTAGCTTGTTGAAATTCTGTACCCTGAACTTTACTCCGCCAATCAGGAAAGAAACACCAAGCATAAACAGTGAATTGGTAACCACGGCACCGGCAATAGACGCTTTTACAAGCTCCGTCAAACCCTGTTGCAGTGCTGCTATAAAAATCACCAATTCCGTAAGGTTGCCCAGCGTTGCATTTAATAAACCGCCAACTGTGTCACCGGTTTTCGCGGCAATACCTTCCGTTGAATGCGATAAAAAACCAGCCAGCGGAATAATGGCTAATAGCGATAACACAAACATGGTGGTATGCGACGCGCTATGTGTCCACTCAAGTATTAATACAATTGGTATGAATATGCCCATCCAGAAAATGGGGGTAGATTTTATGTCTTTCAAAAACTGGTGCATAATATAAAGGCATTATTTTGTTTTATTCGTAAGCAGGTAATGATGTCAAGCTCAACAATCATTTTTCTCTCTTTGTTTTCGACGATTCAATTTCCATGGATACCAACCTGCCAATTAATATAGCGGGATATAGCTGCCCTATCAGCGCTTCAAGATTAGCCAGCGACCTGTTGACAGGAAGTGCAGGGCTAATATCCCCATACCCAACAGTGGTGAGCGTTGTGAGGCTGAAATACATAAATTCTTTTTTATCTGATGAGCTAAGGCCTTTGAACGCCCTTTCACCTTCTAGCAGATAAATAGATTGATATAACATGGTAAAAACAAAACTGATAAGTAGATAGACCACAATTGCGCCGAGAATGCGGTGAACAGTGATCGGCCCATCACTAAACGTACGAAGCAAAACAACCCAGCTTAGCATCAGGCAATAGAACGCGCCTAGTAAGGTATCTGCAACTTCAATCTCTGATGATTGAAGAAAGGAACCCAATACCAGCATTGTTAGCAATACCAAAGTGATAATCTTGAGCCGCTGGTCTCTTAAGAGCATAAACATGCCGGCAATGAGGAGTGCGATATAAAACATTTTCGAAATAATCCGCACCAGCATAGTTGCCTGGCCCAGGGGAATAACAATAAAAATATGCGCAACAAGTACAAGCAATAAGATAGTAAGGCTCGTTTCATGGGCCCAAAACAACCGGAATCTTTCGCCGAATGGTTTCATACAATGGAGGCTGGGAAATTGTTGGTATCAGAATCAATTACCCAGACTTGTACAACATTTTCATCTTCCTGATTGTTGTGCCGCGAAGCCTTTTAACCGTTAACTGAAGAAAATAGCTTATTGTGCCGCCACAATCTGTGGCAGGCGGTTAGTTGAAAAATAATATTTACGATCAACGAGCAAGAATTTGCCGTATAGCTTTTTCGTAGGCAGTAGCATACTGCAACATGCCAATGTCATTTGGATGAATGCCATCCACAGTAGATTCGGCACCCAGCCCGATAGCTTTGGCGGTAAGCAGGTAAATATTTTTAATGCCGGATGATTTCATGTCCGCGAAAGTTTTTTGAAGCACTTTGTTCACGCGCTCACAATCCGCCAGTGTTGCACTATCCAGGCTAACGGAGGGAATTCCACAACTATGTTCCGCTAATAATATCGGTGTTGCCGGATGGGCTGATTGCAGGCTTTTTACAGAAGCTTGTATTCGCGCGCGAATCGTGTCGTCTGGAAATTTATCCCTCGGAGTAAGGTTCGGTAAACAATCCAACACAAAAACAGCGGGTGTTGTTTCATTTAGCAGGTCGGTTACAGCCGGTTCCAGCCTTCCGTTTCCGGAAAAACCAAGATTGATCACCGGAAGGTTTAGTTTCCTGTTAAGAATATTTGTCCATGCAAGTCCAGGCCTGCTGGCACATGCGCCCTGCAGTATTGAGGTGCCGTAAAGCACCAGCGTTTTTTTGTTTTCAGCTTTTGAAAAAACAAGCGCATCTTTTTCTGAAACGCCTATTTCCATCCATTTTACAGTATTGTACAACGGCAAATACAACCTGAATAAAGTAAGCAGTGATGCTGATTGAATATTGGTAAAACGGTAAGTAATGGTATCGGCAAAATTGTATTTCCCCCTGGCCCAATGCCATTCGCCCTGCTTATCTTTTGCATAAAGATCAACGCCGCTAACGCCAGTAGATGGCATATGTGGCATGTTTAATCCGCCACTTACAGCATAACGAACCGTTATTTCCTTTGCGTTTGTTGTGAAGTCTATATATTCTCCTGCAGTGTTGTGCGAAAGGTTCCAAACCTCGGTCCTGACGGTCTTTTCGGCTTTTGCAGGCAGCCTGTCGAAAGGTTTGGAAAGTTCCTGCTGCCACGCGCGGCCCTGCACTGTTGGAAAATCCAGCGACAAAGGGTTTTGCCAGCGAATGGATTCCTGGGCATTTAGCGAACTAAAAGCTGCAGCAAACAGCAGCATGCATAAGATTGTAAACTTCATATCAATATTGGTTGAGAAGGTGTGTGGTAGTCGCGATGTATTCGCTAATCAAGGTCGTTAATTAAAGCAATATCTTGAATTAATTTAAGGATACGGGCATTTCAACTTTACTTTCCCTGCGCAGTAAACAGATATAATACGAGCAGGGAAACTGCGGTGTTACTATCGTTTATCGGTACGTGGCCAATGTTTCCGTCAAAGAAAAGCGCATCGCCTTCGGTCATTTCAAATACCCTGTCTTCGAGCTGGTATTTCAGGTTGCCGTTTAGTACATAAATAAATTCATAGGCCGCAGTTGTTACCTGGCTGCGCGTTGCCCCTGGCTGCAGTGTTAAGAAAGATAACTGAAAAGCGCCTCCTTCAAAATTATATTCCAGTATGGATTTATATTCAAAGCCCACTGCGCCCTCTTCCTTTTCATAAACTGTAAAGCTTGATTTTGGAAGAAAGAAATAACCGGGAAAATCGCTGTCGGTGGTGAGTTGTGAAAAGAAAGTTTCCGGGCGGATCCCCAATTTATTGATGATCGTAAAAAGCGTAGGTATGGTAGGAATCATCCTGCCGTTCTCAATTTTTGACAACATTGCGCTTTTTATACCCGTCACAACCGAAAGATCCAGCAGTTTAAGGTCCTTTTCCTTTCTGTACTTTCTTATAAGCCCGCCTATCTTATAGTACACCAACTGTCCCTGTTCCAAAGGCTCCTGTTCCATACTTAATGATTACTTAAAGACTAAAAGTAGAAATTTACTCAGAAGAAAAATAATTTCGTATAAAGAAATTATATTTGATTGGAAAGCGAAGCGGTTTTCACCGATTTCCTTTGGAAAGGGTAATAAACGGCGCTACAAACAGCGCAGATTGTGCCCCAAACTAATCTTAAAACATTTACCTTATAATTACACAGTCATGATTACAATGGTTGTTTTTGATATGGCAGGAACCACAGTTGATGAAAATAACGTGGTTTATAAAACAGTACGCGAAGCCATTAATGAAGAAGGTTTTGATTTTTCGCTGGAACAGGTGCTGGAAGTGGGCGCTGGTAAAGAAAAGCTACAGGCAATTAAAAGTGTGCTTGCCTTGGAGGGGAAAACAGATGACGAACTTGCCAGCAAAATATTTCAGCAATTCAATAAAAAGCTGGAAAATGCTTACCACACACAAGACATTTTTGAACAAAGCAACGCCACCAAACTCTTTCATGCATTAAAACAGCAGGGAATAAAAGTGGTGCTAAATACCGGCTATAACAGAAAAATTGCGGAGACACTTGTTGAGAAGATTGGATGGAAATTAGGTGAAGATATCGATGCGCTTGTTACTGCATCAGATGTTACTGAAAACAGGCCGAAGCCCGATATGATCTTATTCGCCATGAAGCAACTTGGAATTTCTGATGCCAGTGAAGTAATTAAAGTGGGTGATTCTGCCATAGATGTTGAAGAAGGTAAAAATGCGGGATGCAGTATAAATATTGGTATCACTACCGGTGCACATACATACGAGCAATTGAAAACGGCTGACCCCGAATTTATCATTAATGATTTGCTTGAATTGTTGCCGATAATAAAGTCTGTAAATGAAAAAACGGCGGCACATTCAGAGACGACAAATGTATAATTTGGAAACCTGCCAGATAATGAAAAAGCTGTTCGTAACGGAACAGCTTTTTTATGCGCATTTACTTATTTACACGCAGATCAATTATCTAAACCTTCTGAAATTTTTTGTTTTGTAGGCTGAGTAAACACCCAGCTTTTAACAAGTGAGGAAGGTTTTACAATACTGTCATAAAAATTAACGGTAAGGCTTCCTGGCAAACCATTTTCCATTTTATCAAAGATAAAAGTGACATGTTGGTAAAACTTTTTTTGTATCGGTTTACCGAAATATTTTTTTACCGAATCAAGCGTTGTTTTATTAACACTCATCTTCGATTTTACATAGTCTATTGTAATTGGGTCCTTAGTCTTTGGGCGAGCTGCAATAACAATGAAAGCAGCAGCCAACAATAAAAAGAAAGTACTAATTGAAAGGGCTCTCCGCATAGGTTTTTTTGTTAAGATAAGATTTAAAACGAATTCATTATAACAATACATCAAAGTAATTATAAAAGATGATACCGGATTACCCCCTGCATTTGACAATGCATGCTTGCATGTAAAACAAAAGGGCGTGATAATTACTAAATTACTGTCGCCTCATGTTTCATATCATCTAAAAAATTCACAACAATATCGGATTCATCAAAAAATCACGGAAAAACATAGGCCGCCTTTTTACCGCCCGCAATTAATTGACAACAATCCTTAAACTCTCTTTCCCAAAGAATCATTGTGCGATGAATAAAGAAATTACAATAGTAGTCCCATTTCTTTACTGCAGTTAACGCTGCATTTTTAAACTTACGGTCTTTGCCAAATCCTTTCAGTATATACTCACCGCCTTGCCTGGTTATCTTCAAATTGATAAAAATCAAACCCAAACACATCAATTGTCATTTATCGTCCGACAAACGCATTATTTTTTCGAAGCATGTGGTTATTGTTTAAAAGCAATAAAGTTGTTTTATCAAACAAGGATCTATATCTCTTCGCAGGTCTAAATGATTGATTCGCAAGACCAACAATTCACGCGGGCGGTTGTTATAAATGATACTAAATTTATAAAGAAGGCTTAATCATTTTCTTCATCATAACCAGGAAGCTATGCTATCTGCAACACATCAGCGCAAATTATGGATGGCTGGAACAGGATTGTTTCTCTGCTTTTTTCTCATCATTCATTTACTTGGCAATATTCAATTATTACTTCCTGGCGAAGGAGCAAAACAACAGTTTAACTGGTATTCCCATTTGCTCGCGGGCAATTATGTTATCGAAGTAATCGCCTACATCCTGTATGCTTCCATTATAGCTCATGTTATCTATGCCATTATTGTTACGCAAAAAAACAAAAGGGCCAGTGGTAAAAAATATAAGTACGACAGGCGCGGCAGCGCATCTACATGGCAAAGCCGGAACATGGGCTTATTGGGAGCCATCATTTTTATTTTCCTCGTGATTCATTTTAAAGACTTCTGGTATCAATACAAATTCACAGCCTTGCCTTTTGATGAAAAAGGAAATAAAGATTTGTACACGGTGGTTGTAGCGGCCTATAAAGAATGGTGGTATGTAATTATGTATGAAGTGGCGATGGTTGCATTGGGCTTTCATCTGCTGCATGGCTTCTTTAGCGCAGGCCGTACGTTGGGCGTATACCATCCTAAATATGTTAAGTGGTTAAAAGTTCTGGGGTGGATATACACTGTTATTATCACGTTCGGATTTATGTTGATACCAGTATACGTTTATTTCACGAAAGCTTAAACCATGAATGCAAAAATTCCGGAAGGCAAATTGTCTGAAAAGTGGAGCAACTATAAATCACATGCAAAGCTTGTGAACCCTGCCAATAGAAAAAAGCTGGATATCATTGTTGTTGGAACCGGTTTGGCGGGCGCATCATGTGCGGCATCGCTGGCAGAACAAGGCTATAATGTAAAAGCATTCTGCTTCCAGGACACACCGCGGCGCGCACATTCGGTAGCGGCACAAGGCGGAGTAAATGCCTGCAAAAATTATAAGAATGATGGCGATAGTGTTTATCGCATGTTTTACGATACTATTAAAGGTGGCGACTTCCGTTCGCGCGAAGCGAATGTTTACCGGCTTGCTGAATGCTCGGCAAACCTTATTGACCAGGCAGTGGCGCAAGGTGTTCCTTTCGCAAGGGAATATGGAGGTTATTTAAATAATCGCTCTTTTGGTGGTGTGCAGGTTTCGCGAACGTTTTATGCACGTGGGCAAACGGGCCAGCAACTGTTATTGGGCTCTTACCAGGCATTGATGCGGCAGGTTGGCCTGGGGACTGTTCAATTGTTTTCGAGGCATGAAATGCTTGAGCTTGTTGTAATTGATGGTAAAGCGAGAGGAATTATTTCGCGTGATCTTGAAACGGGTGAAATTGAACGCCACGGCGCACATGCTGTTGTTTTAGCAACTGGCGGCTATGGAAAGATCTATTATCTATCTACACTGGCAATGGGTTGTAATGGATCTGCTATTTGGCGTGCACACAAAAAAGGCGCATACATGGCCGGGGTGAGCTGGATACAGGTGCATCCTACATCGTTGCCACAACATGGCGAACATCAATCCAAACTAACACTGATGTCTGAATCGTTGCGTAATGACGGAAGAATCTGGGTGCCCAAAAAACAACATGATACGCGGCATCCTAATGATATACCAGAAGAAGAAAGGGATTATTACCTTGAGCGCCGTTATCCCTCTTTCGGAAATCTGGCGCCACGCGATATTTCTTCAAGAGCTGCCAAAGAACGAATCGACGCAGGCCATGGTGTGGGTGAAATGAAGAACGCTGTATGCCTTGATTTTTCGAAAGCAATCAAAGAACAGGGAAAAGAGAAGATTGAAGAAAAATACGGCAACTTATTTCGCATGTATGAAAAGATTACCGGCATTAATGCATACTCAGAACCAATGCTTATTTCGCCATCTGCGCATTTTACGATGGGCGGCTTATGGGTAGATTATGAACTGATGACCACCATTCCCGGACTATTTGCTTTGGGTGAGGCCAATTTCGGCGATCATGGCGCAAACAGGCTTGGGGCAAATTCTTTATTGCAGGCATGTGTGGATGGGTATTTCATCGCTCCGTATACTATTCCAAATTACCTGGCAGGTGAATTGAAAACCGGCAAGATTGATTTAAAAGACCCCGCATTTGATGCGGCCGAAAGGCAGGTCCGCAGGCAGTTGGGCGATTTAATGCATATTGAAGGGCACCTGTCTGCAGACTATTTCCATAAAACATTGGGCAAGCTTTTGTATGACAAATGCGGACTCAGCCGCAGGAAGGAAGGGCTGCAGGAAGCTATCACAGAGATTAAAGCGCTGCGCGAAAGGTTTTACAAAGAACTACGAATTCCGGGCGATGGCAAAGTAAACAGCGAATTAGAAAAAGCCGGCCGTGTTGCAGACTATCTTGAACTGGGAGAGTTAATGTGTTATGATGCCTTGACACGTAATGAATCCTGCGGTGCACATTTCAGAGAAGAATACCAAACGCCGGATGGAGAAGCGCTTAGAGATGATGAACATTTTTGCTTTGTGTCTGCATGGGAGTATAAAGGAAAAGATGCAGGAGAAGAACTGCATAAAGAACCATTGGAATTTACTGAAGTGGAACTGGCGGTGAGAAGCTACAAGTGAGGATGTACGATGTACGGTGTTAGATGTGCGATGTACCTGGGTTGATCTGGCGCATCACAAGCCTTTTAACCATTAGAAGTTTCAAAAAAATCAGCGAGATCAAAGCAACGTACTTCGTACTTCAAACCCGATCAAAGTAAAAAGAATACTGATGCACCTTTCACTATTCACTATTCACTTAACTATCGATATGAAACTCTACTTAAAAATATGGCGGCAGGAAGACAGGGCCAGTTATGGAAAGCTCACAGACTATTCGGTTGACGATGTTTCCGAGCACATGTCTTTTCTTGAGATGCTGGATATGCTGAATGAAACGCTTGTGCAAAAGGGCGAACGTGTTATTGAATTTGATCATGATTGCAGGGAAGGTATTTGCGGACAATGCGGCGTAATGATCAATGGGCGCGCGCACGGCCCGCTGGCTAATACAACAACCTGCCAGCTTCATATGCGTTCCTTTAAAGACGGGGAGACAATTTATATTGAACCCTTCAGGGCTGCAGCATTTCCTATTATCCGGGATCTGAAAATTGACCGCACACCGTTCGACCGCATTATAGCAGCAGGAGGGTTTATTTCAACCAATACTGGCCAGGCACCTGAAGCAAATAGTATTCCTATTAACCATGAAACTGCAGAAGCGGCCTTTGATTCAGCAGCGTGCATCGGTTGCGGTGCATGTGTGGCTACCTGCAAAAATTCAAGCGCGGCGCTGTTTACCTCCGCAAAAATCGCACACCTGGCATTATTGCCACAAGGCAGGGAAGAAGCACGTAACAGGGTGAAACGTATGATGCATCAAATGGACAACGAAGGGTTTGGCCACTGCACAAATACTGAAGCTTGTGAAGTTGAATGCCCACAGGAAATATCTGTATTAAATATTGCCCGCATGAATTATGAATACAACAAATCGCGCATCCTGGAAAAATAAGTGAAGTGTGAGTATTAAACCACATTAACTCACTTCAAAGAGATTACTATTTACGCCTTGCAGATATCTCTTTCCTCTAATGGTTATACGCTTATAAAGCGGGGCGTATTTAATTGCCTTTACTGTCAGGACATCAAGCGCGCTTTGTTTCACGAAGTACTCCCGGTATAAATTTTTTATGGTGGAGTATAGTGATTACCGTATTTTCACGCTACGCCAGCGTAGATTATGACCAGCAATAACAAAGAAAAAAATATTGAGGGGCCCGATAAGCCGTTGCAAACATTGCTTGCTTTGTCTGAAGATTTTTATCATTGCTTTTATGATATCATCAATGCTATCCCTGATTTTATTTTTGTGATGGATAAAGAAGGAAACTACATTGATTATAAAAAAGGAGTTGGTGAAAGTTATCAGCATGAGTCATTTATTTACAACTCCAACATTCGCGATCATAATTTTCCGGAGGACTTTGTTGCGGAACTAATGCATCACATCGCCTATCCCATTGAAACGGGCAACATGCATTATTTCAATTACGATCTTCCTTTTCCAAATGGAATCGTGCGTAGCTACACTTCCCGAAGCATCAAAATAAACGACCAGTATTCCATGCGCATCGTTCGCGATGTAACGGATATACAAAACAATGTAAAATTGTTGCATCAGCGTAACAAAGAGCTGATGCATCAATCAACGCAGCTGCGTCAGTACGCTTATCTTGTTTCACACAATCTCCGCTCCCCCATAACCAATATGCTGGGAATTATAGACCTGATTAAGGATGGCCTTGTAAGTGATGATGAGTTTAGCGAAATGATGGGCATTCTGTACAAAGAAGTTTCCAAGCTGGATGTAATCTCCAGGGAAATGAACAAAGTACTTAAGGCCAACGAAAACGAACAGGCATTTAAAATTTACTGATTCAACAGGTTATCAATTGCTGCATGGTATACCTCGAAATTGAAAGATTGCAGCAATCGCTGCATGTTATCTGCAATCGCATCGTTTTTCAAATTGCCAATACTTCCCTCGTGTGTGTGTGCCAGTTTTGTATCGTAGGTAAACACATTGTCTTCAATAGCAAAACCAACTTGCTTGTACGCATCTCTAAATGCCACACCTTCTAAAACAAGCTTGTTTACTTCCTCAACACTAAACAGGTATTTGTATTTCTCGTCTTCAAGAATATTCTTCTTAACCTCCATGTTGTTCAGCATCAAGCCAGCCATATCAATACAATCACGCAAGATGCCAAGTGCAGGGAACAGGTGTTCTTTCAGCAATTGAAGATCGCGGTGATAGCCTGAAGGCAAATTGGTGGTCATCATCATGATCTCGTTAGGCAAAGATTTTATCCTGTTGCATTGAGAGCGGATCAATTCGAAAACATCCGGGTTCTTTTTATGCGGCATAATGCTGCTTCCCGTGGTTAACTCAACCGGGAAGCTAATGAAGCCGAAGTTCTGATTCAGATAGAGGCATGCATCCATTGATAATCTTGCCAGCGTATCAGCAACATTCGCCAAAGCCATTGCTACTATGCGCTCTGCTTTTCCACGGCCCATCTGAGCATAAACTACGTTGTAGTTTAAATCTGCAAAGCCAAGCAGTTCGGTCGTCATGGTTCTGTTAATCGGGAAAGAGGATCCGTAACCGGCAGCAGAACCCAAAGGATTTTTATTTACAATATCATATGCAGCTTTCAGCATAACGGTATCATCAACGAGGCTTTCTGCATAAGCACCTAACCACAAACCAAAGGAAGATGGCATAGCTAATTGCAGGTGCGTATAGCCTGGCAATAAATCATCTTTGAATTCTTCGCTCTTAGCGATTAATAATTCAAAGAAAGACTGCACGGATAAAACAGTTTTTTCAATTTCGCTGCGCAGAAACAATTTAACATCCAGCAAAACCTGGTCGTTACGGCTTCTGGCAGAATGGATCTTTTTGCCGGTATCGCCAAGCTTCTCTGTCAATAAAAATTCCACTTGCGAGTGAATATCTTCCACATCAGGCCTGATAGAGAATTCATCTTCAGTGATGCTGGTGTGTATTTTTCTAAGCTCTTTTACAAGATCAGCGGCTTCGTCGTCTGTCAACAGGCCAACACTCGCCAGCATTTTTGCGTGTGCAATATTGCCGATCACATCAAAAGGCGCCAGTAAAATGTCGAATTCACGATCATTACCAACAGTAAATTGTTCTACCTCTTTAAGTGATGCTGTATTCTTTTGCCAGAGCTTCATGATATATTAATTCAAAAGTAAAAAGTCAAAATTTAAAATCGGGTTGTTCCAATTAGCGTAGAATTTTATCTAGCAACTGGATGTATAGGTCAATGCCATTGGTTATTTCGTCAAGAAAGATGAACTCATCCGCAGTGTGGCTACGTGCGCTATCACCCGGACCCATTTTTAGTGTTGGAAAGTTCATCAAAGCTTTGTCGCTTGTTGTAGGTGAACCGTAATAAGTTCTTCCCAGTTCAACACCTGCCTGAATTAGCGGGTGGTCAACGGCAATTGAAGTAGACCGAAGACGGCTGCTTCTTGGCTGAACGTCGCTTTTAACATTGGCGCGAATGATATCCAGCACTTCTTCAAAAGTGTACAATTCGTTCACACGCACATCAACCGTATACTTGCACTCATGCGGAACTACATTATGTTGAGAACCTGCATTAATAATGGTCACGCTCATTTTCATCGGGCCAAGCAAGCTCGAAACCTTGTCATATTTATAATTACGGAACCATTGAATATCGTCAACGGCTTTATACAACGCATTTTCTCCTTCTTCTCGTGCGGCATGGCCGGCTCTTCCGTGTGCGGTACAGTCTAGCACCAGCAATCCTTTTTCAGCCAGCGCCATATTCATCAGTGTAGGTTCACCTACAATTCCGAAATCGATTTTTGGCAGGCGCGGCAAGAGGATTTCTACGCCGTTGTGGCCGGAAATTTCTTCTTCAGCAGTAGCTGCAATAAGCAGGTTATATTTTAGGGATGGCTCCTTATAAAAATGAAGGAATGTAGCAATGAGTGAAACAAGGCATCCGCCCGCATCATTGCTGCCCAAGCCATATAACTTTCCGTCTTTTTCAATGGGAGAGAAGGGATCTAATGTATACCCCTTATTGGGTCGTACCGTGTCGTGATGAGAATTTAAAAGAATGGTGGGTTTGCTTTCGTCGTAATATTTATTCTTCGCCCAAATGTTATTGAGGTAACGGTATGTTGTTACTCCTTTGGACTCAATAAAGTTTTCTATAATCTCCGCCGTCACTTCTTCCTCTTTACTAAAGGAAGGCGTGGAGATCAATTGTTTCAGCAGACTTGTCGCATTTTTTGCAAGTATCGAAATATTCTCATTCATTACAGTCGGTAAATTCATTATCATAAAATCACTGATCTTTCAATCAGTTATTTGTTATAAAATGTTGCTGTAGTAGTTTGGTGTTTCTCATTGTGAATGTCATGTCAAGTACGAATTACGAAGTACGAAGTACCTATGCTCAACAGTTCGCCTTTTCACTAGGCAGCACTTCGCATTATTCTTCTATAGTTGTTCCTGCATTGCCGGTTATCAAGGCTTGCAATTCTTCGGCTTTTCCTATCACTACTTTGCTTACGCCCTTTTTAAGAGCGGCAAAAGCATTGTCCAGTTTCGGGATCATGCCGGCGAAAATCACATTCTTTTCTTTCAACTCTTTATATGATTCAGGATTGATGCCCGGAATCACCGTACTATCATCCTCTGCATTTAATAACACACCGCTTTTCTCAAAAGAATAGATCAATTGTACATTATAAAGACTGCTCATTGCCTGGGCAATCTCCTGTGCAATTGTATCTGCGTTGGTATTAAGCAGTAAACCTTCTTTGTTATGCGTAATCGGTGCCATCACCACATTTACATCCTGATCAAGCAGGCTTTTTAGTAAGCTGGTATTGATAGCATCAACATCGCCAACAAAACCGTAGTCAATTGTCGGATGAACTCTTTTGTGAGATTGAATAACATTTCCATCCGCGCCGCACAAACCAATCGCGTTACATCCTCTTGCCTGTAGCTGTGCTACAATATTTTTGTTGATGTAACCGGCATAAACCATGGTTACGATCTTAAGTGTTTCTGCGTCAGTTATTCTTCTGCCATCAATCATCTGTTGCTCAACGCCGAGCTGTGCAGCCATTTTGGTTGCCAGTTTTCCGCCGCCGTGCACCAAAATCTTCTTGCCTTCAACCGCAGCAAAAGAACTAAGGAATGATGAAAGCTTTTGCTCATCATCGATGATGTTACCGCCAACCTTTATGATAATCAGTTTGTTCATGAAAGTCAAAATTCAAAAGTAAGAAGTCAAAATGCGTTATACATTCGACCCGTCTTCCGTTTTGCACCCCTTACTTTATGCTAACTAAATAAATCTGATGGCTATTGCTTAACCTTGTCTCACATTTCACTATTCGCCATTCACTATTCACTTCTCTTAAGTATCTCACTAATCACCGCCTGCGCAGCCCACACCCTGTTAGCCGCTTCCTGTGTTACAATGCTGTTGCTGCTGTCTAACACTTCATCACTCAACTCAACATTTCTTCTTACAGGAAGGCAATGCATTACCTTGGCGTTATTTGTCAGTTTCAGTTTTTCCTCATTAAGCATCCACCTGGGATCATTCTCATAAATTTTTCCGTAGTCATTAAAAGTGCTCCAGTTCTTCACATATACAAAGTCGGCATCTTTTAAAGCTTCGTCCTGGTTATGAGTGATCGTTGCTCCTTTGGTAAATTGTTCAGACAGTTCATAGTCCTCCGGATGCGTAATTACAAATTCAGCTTTACCATCCCATGCGTTTACCCATTGTGCAAAACTGTTGGCAACGCACTGAGGTAATGTTTTAACATGCGGTGCCCAGGTAAGAACCACCTTAGGTTTGTGTGCCGGCGCATGTTCTGTCATGGTGATCACGTCCGTCAAGCTTTGTAATGGATGCAATGTTGCGCTTTCCAGGCTGATTACAGGAACACCACAGTATTTGATAAACTGGGAAATATACAGTTCACTGTAATCATCTTCGCGATTCTTTAGTGAAGGAAAGGTTCTGATACAAAGAATATCAAAATAGCTTCCCAGAACCGGTGCCGCATCTTTAATATGTTCAGCCTTGTTTCCGCTCATAATGGCCCCCTCTTCAAATTCAAGGGCCCAGCCATCCTTATCCACATTAAACACAATGGCTTCCATACCCAGGTTTTGTGCTGCAACCTGCGTACTTAAACGAGTGCGCAAACTTGGATTAAGGAATAACAGGCCGACGCGTTTGTTAGCGCCAAGATTTTTATCTGCAAGTGGATTGGCCTTATATGCCAACGCTTTTTTTACCAATGCATTGATGTCTGTAACATCATGAACGGAAATAAATTGCTTCACTGTTTACGTTATAAGTTTTACGTTATAGGTTATACGTTTATCGCAGCGTAGATAAAGTTATACGTGGTAAGTAGCCCGGTCCATCAGGTTTCCACTACCCGGGCTTAAACGTATCACGTACAACGTATAACTTCAAACGCTATTCTACAGTTTCTTCTGTTGTTGGAGTTGAAGCCGGCTGTAATTCAGCGATAGCTTCTTTTAATGCATCCAGGAATTCATCTACCTGTTTTCTGCTGATACCGAGTGATGGTAATAAACGAATCACGTTTGGTTTTGCTTCACCGGTAAAGATGAAGAAGTCGTTCAGCAACTTCTTACGCAGGTCTTTCAGTTCCTCAGGCACGTCAAAGCCAATCATTAAACCGCGGCCACGAACGTTGGTAATGCCATCGATCGCTTTCAAACGGTTCAATAAATACTGTCCTCTTTGTTTTGCAACATCTATCAGCTTTTCATCTTCCAATACTTCCAGTACTGCAAGAGCTGCGGCACATGCCAAATGATTACCGCCGAAAGTTGTGCCGAGCATTCCATGTTTTGGTTTGATGTGCGGCGCAATCAGAATTCCACCGATTGGGAAACCGTTGCCCATACCTTTTGCCATTGTATAGATATCTGCATTTACTTCAGCATAATCGTGTGAGAAGAATTTACCGCTACGGCCGTAACCACACTGCACGCTGTCCGCAATAAACACCGCATCATTCTGATCGCAAAGCCTGCGGATCAGTTGCAGAAAGCTTTCAGTAGCAATCTGAATACCGCCAACACCCTGGATACCTTCTACGATAACCGCACAAACATCTTTTCCTTTTGTCTGGAAATATGTTTTCAATGCAGCTTCATCATTGAATGGCAGGAAATCAACATTATCTGTTTCATTCACCGGAGCAATTATTGCCGGATTGTCGGTAGCTGCTACAGCTAAAGAAGTTCTTCCATGAAAACCTTTCTTGAAAGCAACGATCTTTTTTCTTCCCGTATGGAAAGAAGCCAGTTTCAATGCATTCTCATTTGCCTCAGCGCCGCTGTTGCAAAGGAATAACTGGTAGTCTTCTTTACCGCTCAGCTTGCCAAGTTTATCGGCCAGCTCCTGCTGTAACGGAATACGGACAGAATTTGAATAGAAAGCAATTTTTTCTAATTGCTCTTCAATTCGCCTTACCCACACAGGGTGAGTATGTCCGATACTGATAACGGCGTGACCGCCGTACATGTCTAAATACTGTACACCATTTTCGTCCCAAACATAAGAACCCTGGGCCTTTGTAATGGTGATGTCATTGATGGGGTAAACGTCGAAAAGCTTCATTATACAAGTTTGTATTTATGGTGTAAGGCGTGAGGCGTGAGGCGTGAGCTCTTCCCATAGCACTTACAAATTTTATTTTTGGATGACGGCCTCATTTGGGTCTCAGATATTTAATGAACCCTATTAATATAGCGCGTACTTCTTTTATGTATTTGTCAGCTGTTTCATATTCACAGGCTGAAATGTATTTCAGCTCAAAACATGCAAAACAACAATAATCCATCTCATTAATAGAGCCTAAAGCGTTATCTAAAAAATGAGCAAACTCTTTATCGGTATATCGTCCACATCCTTCAACAATATTTAAAGGAACGGACAACGCTGATCGTAATAGTTGAGATGTTATTTCATAGCGCTCTTCTCTTGGAAGGTTTTGTGCTATATGCTTTCTGACATATAGGTACATTTCATGCGCTTTTTTCCAAACATCTAGTTTTTTATAGTCTCTCATCGGGTATTGGGTTGATTGTTTATACAACTTCATCTTCGCTCTGATGCCTTATACCTCATGCCTTACGCCTCAAACCTTAAAACAAATTCGCCTTTAAAGCCAGTCCGGCGCCTTCCTGAACGCCAAACATCAAATTCATATTCTGCACTGCCTGGCCGCTGGCTCCTTTGAGGAGGTTGTCGATGGCGGAATGGATGACGAGCTTGGTTCCTACCTTTTCCAGTTGAATGACGCATTTGTTGGTGTTAACCACCTGTTTAAGGAAAATGGCGTCGTTGCTGACAACCGTGAAAGGATGAGCTGCATAAAATTCATTGAACAAAGCAGTTAATGATTCCAAAGAACTGTCGCAGGTGATGGTGGAGCTGATAAAAATGCCCCTTGTAAAATCTCCCCGCCATGGCACAAAACTAAGATCAATATCGCTGTCTGGATACAATTGTTGCAAGGATTGCCCAATTTCTCCTAAGTGCTGGTGTGTCAATGTTTTGTAAGCCTGTATATTGTTAGCTCTCCAGCTAAAATGCGATGTAGAGCTTAAACCCTGTCCTGCGCCGGTAGAGCCCGTAATGCCTGTTGTGTAAATATCTTCCACTAATCCCGCTTTTGCAAGCGGCAATAAGCCAAGCTGAATGGCAGTTGCAAAGCAACCGGGATTAGCAATATTATGAGCTGATTTTATTTGGTCTTTGTTTAATTCCGGCAGGCCATAGACAAATGTGCGGTCGCCAAGAACAGCGTGTTGAGAAAGCCTGAAATCGTTGGAAAGATCGATGATTTTAATGTGAGGAGCGATGGTATTTGCCTGCAAAAATTTCTTTGCTTCGCCGTGGCCAGTGCAAAGGAACAGTACATCTACATCATCAGATAATTCACCGGTGAAGCTTAGATCTGTATCTCCAACCAAATCCTGGTGAACCTTATAAAGCGGGTTACCAGCATTGCTTTTACTATGTACAAAACTAATTTCCGCGTGAGGGTGATTGATGAGTAAACGAATTAACTCTCCGCCTGTATAACCGGCGCCACCTATTATGCCTACTTTAATTTTCTTGCTCATAATAATTGCATCAATTTATTTCTATCCAGATGATAAATCTTTTCGTTGCGGGTGTGTGCCGCAATGGCTACAGAGTTGAGTCCGATAACCATCTGATAACACCTTAACCGCTCTTCCATGAATGGAATTTGCACTTGCCTTTGTTGCACGAACTGTTTCCAGTAGCCTTTGTAATCAACCGTTTCTGTATTGAAAAAAAGGTAGGCAATGTCGTAGAGAAAATCTCCCAGTGCCGCTTCGCCCCAATCAATTACACCTGTAATTTTCTTTCCGTCGCTTAACACATTGTCGAAGCCAGCATCGCCGTGAACAAGGTATTTTTCCGTTTTACAAAAGGGTAGAAGTTGTTTTATTCTATTCAGCGCAACTTTGTGAAGCATACTTTCAAGCAGTCCTTCGTTCACAAGTTGCTGCAACGTGTAATCCATTTTGTGATTGTGGAAACTTAGCAGCCAGTCTTCCCAACTATTATAATTTCCTTCAAAACTTTCGTTCATCAATCCCCAGCCATGCAATCCATTCGCATTAAATGTTCGCATCTGCAGGAGCGTATCAAACAGATTGAAAACAATTTCAGAAGATGTTACATGCTCATCAATCAAAGTAGTTCCACTGCACTTTTCGCTTATAGCGAAGAAGTGATCTTTGAACTGTCCGATCAGTTTTATTTCAGGTACCGGAATAATGCCGTTCAATAACTCCCAGGCTTTCTGATCTTTTCTGAAATCTTTATCGCTTCCGTTAACGCGTAAAACCCAATCATTTCCTTCGTAACTGATTGAATAAGCTTGCGACCACCAGCCTTTTGATAATTGTTTCAGTCCATCTGCAGGATAAAATCCGGCAGCTTTACAAATACTGATAATATCCTCTTCATCAAACATTAACCCTATCGTTATTGGTTGATGGTTGTGAGCTTAAAATAAACTCCAGGTTATCAGCAGCATTGTTGCTAATGCGATGCTTTTTTCCTGCTTCAATGTAAAAACCGTTGCCGGCAATAACGTTGAAGCTTTCGCCTTCTACTTCAAAAGTTGCTGTTCCGCTTAATATGAAAAAGAACTGTTGCGCATTTTTATGAAAATGCAGCGCCTCACTTGTTTGCGGAGGCATGCGTTCCTGCTTAACAGATAATTGTTCGGTATCAGTCAAAACCCAGCCATCGCAATTATTTCCCCAGAGGTAATGTTGTAATGGCTGTTCTTTGCTGCGTAATGACATGTAAAAAGTTAAGCTATAATAAGTACAGCGATGCTGCACTTAACGTGATATTATTGTTACTGCTTCTCAGCATCTTCCCTTATCAGGTGATACATAGAAGTCTGGTTACCAAAAATCTTGCTAAACCCGCGCACGTCTTCACCAGTCCATCCATTGTTCATTTCACCATACTTACCAAACTTGCTGTTCATCAGGTCAAACTTAGATTCGATACCCAATACCTGGAAACGGTAAGGTTGCAGGTAAACAAATACGTCGCCTGTTACCGTTTGCTGAGAACTTTGAAGGAAAGCTTCAATATCACGCATTACAGGGTCCAGAATTTGTCCTTCATGCAGCCAGTTTCCGTAAAAATTAGCAATATTATCTTTCCAGCTTAATTGCCATTTGGTAAGAACGTGTTTTTCCAAAGCGTGGTGCGCTTTCAGGATAACCATTGGCGCAGCGGCTTCAAAACCAACACGGCCTTTGATACCGATAATGGTATCGCCCACATGTATATCGCGGCCAATGCCATAAGCACCGGCAATGCTTTGTAAATATTGGATAGCTTCTGAAGGATGGCTGAAAGTTTCATCATTTACTGCGGTCAGCTCACCTTTTTCAAAATGCAGCTTAACTTCTTCTCCATCATGTTTGGTAACCTGCGTAGGCCATGCAGATTCAGGCAACATACCTTTTGAAGAAAGTGTTTCTCTTCCGCCAACGCTTGTTCCCCACAAACCTTTATTAATGGAATAAGCTGCTTTTTCAAAGTTCATGCTTACACCCTTGGCTTTCAGGTATTCTATCTCCTGCTCGCGGCTCAGCTTAAGATCGCGGATAGGAGTAAGGATTTTCACGTCAGGGATCATGATGTGGAACACCATATCAAAACGCACCTGGTCGTTACCTGCACCTGTGCTACCATGTGCAACGGTATCTGCTTTCAACGCTTTTACGTGGTCGGCAATATGCAATGCCTGAACAAGCCTTTCAGCACTTACGCTCAGCGGATAAGTATTGTTTTTCAGCACGTTACCAAAAATCAGGTATTTGATAATGCGGTCGTAGTAGCCTTTAACAGCATCTACTGTTGTATGTGTTTTAACGCCCAGCTTATATGCGTGCGCTTCAATTGTTTTTAATTCTTCTTCACTAAATCCACCGGTGTTTACAATAACACTGTGTACATCATAACCCAGATCATCACTTAAGTATTTTACGCAATAAGTTGTATCCAGGCCACCGCTGAAACCAAGCACTAGCGTTTTCTTTCCGCTGCCGGCTGCATCGGGACTAAACTGGAAATTTACATTGTTGGAAAAGCTCATTGTAAGATGTTGATATAGTTGAAAAAAAGAAAGTCAAAAGTAAAAATTCAAAAATCAAAAAATCGCGACGGTGCTTACATTGTATCTCTTAATTGATAATTGTCAACGACGACTAAAAATTAAAGAAATGAAAGAACGATTTGGTTTTGGAAGGGTTACCGCCGCCACCGTTTTCGTCTTTGCCTTTTTTTAAAAAAGCCTGCACAAATTTGCTTTGTTTCAAGCGCATTAAACGTTCGTAGATTTTTGATTTCTTTTCAAAGTATTCTTTGGTCTCCTGTGGCTCATAATGATCCTTAGGATCGTACAGCATGGCAGTGCACATGCAGTTCTTTCTGTCCTTGCTCATCAGGATATCGTAGTTCACACAGCTTTTACAGCCTGCCCAGAAAGAATCATCCTGCGTTAGCTCGGAATAGGTAACCGGCTCGTAGCCCAGTTCACTGTTAATCTTCATTACTGCAAGGCCGGTAGTTAAACCAAAGAGTTTTGCATTAGGATATTTCTCCCTGCTAAGGTCGAAGATCCTTTTTTTAATTCCTTTGGCAACACCGCTTTTACGAAATTCCGGGGAAACGATCAATCCGCTGTTTGCAACATATTCATTGTGGCTCCAGGTTTCTATATAGCAAAAACCAACCCACGTGCCATCCGTGGTCAACGCAATTACAGCTTTACCTTCTTCCATTTTGTTGGCAACGTAATCAGGACTGCGTTTAGCAATACCGGTTCCACGCGCCTTGGCTGAAGATTCCATTTCATCTGTAATAGTTTTAGCGTAATGAACATCGCCACTATTAGCTACACGAATGATGATATTATTTTGTTCCACTTTTGTCTTTTTGATAAATAAGCTAATCGAAGTATCCTTTGCAGCCGGGAATTTGAGGCTGCCTGACGCATTGAATTAATAGGGATGCAATGCATTTAAGTTAGTCTCAGATACGAGGTCGTCGGATAGGTCGGAAAACGGGGAGATTAGCCAAAGAAACAACACCCATCAATGAAGGATGGAAAGCGAATAAGTTGTGATGTGTTGTGTTTTCTTTCAACTTCAGTTCAGAATGAAATTGTTATCCAAAATTGTTAAGACGCAAAAATAATGATGTTTATAATATGTGAATAGATTTTTTTATCAAATTATGGTTAAGAATCGAAGTAATAAACGAATGCTTGTTTTTTGTTGAACCACGGAGGCACGGCGACACAAAGGAACACGGAGAGGTGTTCTAATTGATAATTGAAAATTCCTGCCCGACTAGAGTCATTCAGGCGGGGACAATTGAAAATGAAAGGAGCCGGGCAGCGTATGTGCTGCGAGAGAAAAGTAACACAAGTTTTGAAACACGAAGACGCGAAGAACACAAAGGAGCACAAAGAGTTAGAAACAAAAAGCAAAGGAGGGCGCAAGCGCCAAAGAACACAAAGCGCTGCCTTGCAACCTGTGGCAGTGTCTTGGGAAACAAGGGCTTAAACGTACAACTTATAACGTACAACAGTTCTAAGCTTTGGGCTTCCTGATAACAAAATACACCCAAACCAAACTAACCAGCAACAGCATAGCTACCGCCTGGTGAAACACGCCGTAAATAACTAACCTGTTGGAAATAGGGGAGTTAATTACAGTAAGGACGCCCAACAGCACCTGTAGAAGTACCAGCAATAACGGCAACCATTTAATCTGGTTGAACAGGGAAGAGGATGTTTGCTTTAATGCTTTTACAAACCAAATGATGATTAGTATCGTCAGCAGATATGCGAGCCCGCGGTGGATGAACTGCACCATGTAAGCGTTGCCCGTATAATTTTCAAGCCCTTGTTTGTTGAACAGGTAATGCGGAAACCATTCGCCGTTGATGGTTGGCCATGTTGGCGCGACAGGGCCGGCATGCAATCCCGCCATAAAGGCACCGTAAGTTAATTGTACAAACAACAATAGAATAATGGTGAGTGAGAGATTTTTCAATCCACGGTTGACAATCATTTTGTTCTCCGGGATCAGCATTTTGAAGGCAAACCATAGTGTGTAAACCAGCAGAATAAGTGCGGCAATAAAATGCGTTGCCAACTGAACGTGACCCACGAAATATTTTTCCGGAACAAGCCCGCTCGCAACCATCACCCAACCAATTGCTCCCTGAACAGCTCCTAAAAAAAATAAGATCACCAGCGGCAGAATCATTTCTCTCTTAAAGCTCTTCTTCCAGATGAAGTAAGCAAAACCAATGATAAATACCACGCCGAGCAATCTTGCCCAAACACGGTGAAACCACTCCCAGAAGAAGATAAATTTGAAATCGGATAAAGTGAAGCCGGAGTGTACGTATTTAAACTGAGAGGTATTTTTATACTTATCAAACTCAAGTTGCCATTGTGCATCGTTCAATGGCGGTAGTGTACCGGTGATGGGTTTCCACTCTGTTATAGAAAGGCCGGATTCTGTCAACCTTGTTATGCCGCCCAGTAAAACCTGCACCATAATCATTCCCACACCTATTAACAGCCAATAGGCTACTGCGCGATTGGAGCGCTGCTGTAACTTATTCATAATGGGTGCAAAAGTAGCAATCGGCGGTCAGCTTTCAGCAATAAGCTTTCGCGCTTCAGGCGCCAGGTGTTAAACTTCAATCACATTTTCCGTATTGACAATCAAAACAAATCGAAGAGCCTATCACTTTTCTGATCTTCTAAAAAAATGAAACAGGAGAATACGATGCGGTATAATCCCCGCATAAAAAATAAAATATGTTCTTCACCAAGTCAACTTGTTCCGGGCCTAAAGAAGAATTGTACCCCGGCCTCTTTTATTGTAGCAGTGAATTGTCAGCTTTTACAACAGTTTTTGAACTCTTCTTACTAGCCTTAAAGAATAAAGAGATTATACAATTTGTTCCGAACGATAGAAATCATTTTTTGGAATGGTTATTACAACATCAAATAAGGAATATTAACGAGGGAAGATAATTTATTCACCCTGCTTTTCCCGTTCCATTTTTATTGCTAATCTTGCAGCAAATGTTGTCGCCTTTTTATCAGAAAGAATTAGTGGAAGCCGGCTGTGATGAAGCTGGGAGAGGATGCTATGCGGGCCCGGTGTTCGCGGCAGCGGTAATTCTTCCAAAAAAATTCCGCCATCCTGAACTCAATGACAGCAAGCAAGTAACTGCAGCGCAACGCGATAAACTAAGAAGTTATATAGAGAAAAAAGCGATTTGTTATGCTGTAGCAATGGTGGACAACGACGAAATTGATACCATTAACATTCTCAAAGCTTCCTTTAAAGCTATGCACCTGGCGCTCGATCAGTTAATGGTGATCCCGGAAATGCTGGTCATAGATGGCAACAGGTTTACTCCTTATAAAACTATACCGCATCAATGTATCATAAAGGGTGATGGTTTGTATGCCAACATCGCGGCAGCAAGCATTCTTGCGAAAACATACCGCGACGAATACATGCAAAAACTGCATGATGAATTCCCGCATTACGGGTGGAAAAACAACAAAGGCTACGGCACCAAAGAGCATCGCGACGCTATAGATGCGCACGGCTTATGCAAATACCACAGAAAAAGCTTTAATATTTTATCTACTGCACTGGAGTTGTTCAGCGAGATTTAGTCCGCCACAAAGACGCAAAGACAATAAGAAGCACAAAGTTTTAGAACCACGGAGACACCGCAACACGGACGAAACGTACAACGTATAACTTATAACGTACAATCTCCTTACTCTTCCACTTCCCAGGCACCGGCACCCAACCTGATTACTTCATAATCATCTTTTGTACAATCAATGACCGTGGAAGGAACCGTTCCACCGATGCCACCGTTAACTACAATATCCACTAATCCTTTAAAGTTCTCATATATAAGGTCGGGATCCGTATATTCTTCCACCATTTTGCCTGGCAAAGAAGTGGACAGGATTGGCCCGTCAAGGCTGTGGACAATGGCTCGTGCAATATTATTATCCGGCACACGCAAACCGATCGTACTTTTTTTGCTTTGTAGTAATTTGGGAACTTCTTTACTTGCAGGCAATATAAATGTATAGGCACCGGGTAAATGGCTCTTGAGTATTCTATATAAAGGCGTTGAAATGCTTTTAGTGTATTTACTCAAGTCACCAAGGTCGTAACAAACAAAGCTTAGCTGAGCCTTGGCTACGTCCATCTTTTTGATTCGGCAAATACGTTCTATGGCTTTATGATGATGAATATCGCAACCAAAGCCGTAAATAGTATCGGTAGGGTATATAATTACACCTCCATCTCTAAGGCATTCTGTAACGGCTCTGATATGACGGGGCTGAGGATCGTCGGGGTGAATGTGTAAAAGCATAATCCTTCCTTTTAATTTAATGATTACAAGCACAAAATAAGAAATGAAATATCGGAATACGAATGCTTTTACTGAATTTTGTGCGTAACTCGTAAGCTAAATTTCCAATATCGGCTTGGTGTTAACGTTAAGTTCATATTACTTTTGCACATAAACTATACCAACATGCAGTTACGTTCTGTTGATGTTGTATCCAACATTAGCCCTGAAGAGTTTAAGGTGAAGTATTTTGATAAGCAGGTGCCTGTTGTAATTCGTGACCTTGCAAAGCAATGGCCCGCTTATAACAAGTGGACGTGGGAATATCTGAAATCTGTTGCAGGTGACAAGCAGATTGGTATTTATAATAACGTAAAAAGCGATGCTTATACGCCCATCAATAAAGCCGACGACTACACTTCTTTCGGTAATTATATTGATATGATCAGCAAGGGGCCGGCAGCCTGGAGAATTTTCCTGTTCAACATTTTCAACCATGCTCCGCAACTGAAAGAAGATTTTACCTGGCCGGAACATTTAATGAAGGGATTCGTAAAAAAATTTCCAATGCTTTTTGTGGGTGGCCAGGGTTCAATAACTCACATGCATTTTGATATTGACCTGAGCCATATTATGCACACGCAATTTATTGGCCGCAAGCGTGTATTGCTTTTTCCCCATGAGGAGCAACATAAACTTTATCGTAAACCTTTTGAGGTATTGAGCCTGGTGGACTTCAGCAATTATTATGATCCTGAAAAAAGCAAGGTGGATGTAGATAAATACCCGGCAGTGCAATCAGCTAATGGGCTTGAAGTAGTTCTTGAACACGGCGATACTTTGTTTATGCCCGGAGGTTACTGGCATCATATGGAATACCTGGATAGTGGCTTCGCAATGAGTTTACGTGCGCTGAACAGCTCTGTAAGCGGTAAGTTAAAAGGCGTATGGAACCTGGTAGGAATGCGCAACATAGATACTTTGATGAAGAGGACCATGCCGATAAAATGGTATGACTGGAAACGGAGAAGGATTTTTGATGCAGCGGATAAAGCGTAAACGGATGTACGATGTTAGAAGTACGGTGTACGATGTGATTGGAGCGAAGGATTAGGAGCTATTTTAACTGAATTTATAAACCTGGTGGTGCACACTGCCAGGTTTTTTATTTGTTTCACGCGGCGGACGCAAAGAGGCAACGACGCAACGGCTATATGCCAAGACGATTTATTTCGCCGTCAAAGTATAGAGACAACCTCAAATTTTTGCTAATGAAACCCTTCAGATGCTTGTGAAAAAGAAAGATGTCTGGAATTGAGTGAGCTAAAAGCTTATAGCTGACAGCTAAAAGCTAAAAAAGGGAATAGGGTTGAACCGAATATTTAATGAACCATTGAGTTTTATTGGTCTTGGGTTAAAAAAATTGGGTTTAGGAAAAAACGGCAGTTAGAAAACCGCCGTCGGTGTGTCAGCATATAACCCCCAATGAAAAAATTTAATGATCCATGAGAAACAAACTCCAAAACTGTAACAGCACTACAAAGATGTAACGACCGCAAAGCGAAAACAATGGGAGAAATACAAATTGTTACTGTGATTTTTCACACCCGGCCAGGATTAGGAGGATTTGATTGGGATTTGGAGGGACTTGTCTGAACCGGGAGTTTTAGGATGGGGGGATTTACAGGATTGATTTAATAGATGTGGCTTCTTTCGATGTCTATTTAATGCATTGAAGGCAAAATTGAAATAAATAACCGGAGGGATTGTTTCTCTTGCCTGCGCTGTTGAATCATATTCATTGCCGGCTGCTTTAGCTGACTGATAGAAGTTCCATCCTATAAACAGAGGCTTTAGGCCTTCAATCTATAGTACAACTCATTCTGTATCAAAGCCTGCTTATTTTAAGAAAAAAAGTTTCTGCCAAAGATTACGATCTGATAAAGATTACACAAATCCCTTTACATTTGCACTCTCCAAAATGCCCAGGTGGTGAAATTGGTAGACACGCTACTTTGAGGTGGTAGTGCTTTAACCGGCGTGCTGGTTCGAATCCAGTCTTGGGCACAA
>JBEHXT010000015.1:0-147183 GCA_048498555.1 Bacteroidota bacterium | reverse complement strand
GAAAAAGTTTAATGAAACTAATTTCATTAAACTTTCTGCAAAATCAATACTAGCAATGCATTTAGACGTTTTTACCAACCATTTTTGACTATTATGCCTCCTTATTTGTCTTTCAACGTAAGCCTGGAAAATTCGCTTCCACTGAAAATTTTAGCAAAATTCAGGTCATTCGATTTCTGCCACGCTTCCACGTTTGGCAAAGTAACAACCCTCCAGAAGTTTTTTTCTTTCAGATCACTATAATCTTTACCTTTTACAAACACACCGTATATGCTATCACGTTTCTTAAAATCTATCTTCACTTTCTTATCATCGGTGTGTTCCTGCTTATCCAGGAATTTTTCAATTTCTTCAACGTTCATACAAATTCAAATTTTAGTTAGATAATACCCATCCGATATATACAATAACTTAATTAGCATTTACTGCTACCGCTCTTACCGGTTTGTTTCTTTTTTTGTGGTAAGGCTTCTTTTTTGACGGTTTGCGCTTATCATTAGATTGCATATGTGGCTCAGCGGCCCCATGCAAATGATAAGGATGATTTTCTATAACAGGTATAGCCTGAGCGGCAACGCGGTTAATATCCCTCAGGTTTACTTTTTCCTCTCTGCTACAAAAGGAGATCGCAATACCACTTTTATCTGCGCGGCCAGTTCGTCCAATCCTGTGTACGTATGTTTCCGGCACTTCGGGCAGATCATAATTGATTACGTGAGACAGGTCATCAACGTCAATACCACGCGCTACAATATCTGTAGCTACCAGTACTCTTAACCTCCCTGCTTTAAAGTTTTGCAATGCACGCTGGCGCGCTTCCTGCGATTTATCACCATGCAAAGCCGCTGTTTTTATTTCGGCATGGTTAAGGTGTTTTGCAATTTTATCGGCGCCATATTTGGTACGTGCAAAAACCAGTGTACGCTGTATTTTTTTTTCGCGCAGCAAGTGCAGTAATAATGACGACTTATCCTGCTTTGATACCATGTAAATGCACTGGTCTATCTTCTCTGCGGTAGTAGACACCGGTGTAACTTCTATTTTAACCGGGTCGTGCAGAAGGGCATTGGCTAGTTTGCCTATTTCCGGCGGCATAGTTGCGGAAAAGAACAACGTCTGCCGTTCTTTTGGCAACTCCCGCATAATTTTTCTGATGTCGTGAATAAAGCCCATATCAAGCATACGGTCAGCCTCATCTACCACTAGAAATTCAAGATGCGCAAGATGTATATAGCCCTGGTTCATTAAATCCAGCAAGCGGCCAGGCGTTGCAATAAGCACGTCAGTTCCATTTCTTAAAGCAATGGTTTGTACATGCTGCGACACTCCGCCAAAAATAACATCGTGCTTTATATCTGTGTGCTTTCCGTAAGCGGCGAAGCTCTCGCCTATCTGCAACGCGAGTTCACGCGTGGGTGTAATCACCAATGTTCGTATATGCTTATAACCTTTGCTATGCTGAGGAGCATTTAACAGTAAATGCAATATCGGCAAAGCAAAAGCAGCTGTTTTACCGGTTCCTGTTTGAGCACATGCCAATAAATCCCTTTGCTGTAAAACTATCGGTATTGCCTGCTCCTGAATGGGAGTTGGCTGGGTATACCCTTCACTTGCCAATGCACGTAGTATGGGGTCTATAAGCTGTAAATCCTGAAATGTCAAACTGTTTCTTTTTTAAGTTCAAAAAGTATAAAGTAACTTATAACATATTGTAAAAGAATACTTTACATATTACTCATAATGAGACTGGAAAAGCTTGTCAGAGAAGGAAGATTATCTAGTCTTTTACTTAGAGGAGAATATTTTTAACGTGCAAAGGTACTTTTTTATTTGGTAAAAATTTCACAAAACCTAGGAAATGCATAATCTGGTAAATGTTCTTTCCGTAAGCACGAGATTATGTACTAACTTGTCCCTCAATAACAAATAAATATGAGTACTAGTACAAAAAACCAGGGTACGGTAAAATTCTTTAATGAAGAAAAAGGGTTTGGATTTATCAAGCATGATAATTCGTCCAAAGAAACCTTCGTACATGCAAATGGCTTGATCGACAAAATTCAGTCAAATGACCATGTTGAATTTGACGTAGAAGAGGGACGAAAAGGCCCACAAGCAGTAAATGTGAAGAAGATAAACTAACAGAACCGAACAACATGTTTTTCAAGATGCTTGTTTGAACCTGTTTTAGTTTTTTATAATTGTTCCCTGCAAAAACACCTCCACTTACGAGGTGTTTTTTATTTGTATCATGTCTTTATCAGCCGCGCGTTACTTTGGTTTCAGGCCATGCCAACCATTTATATTTTTTTTGATCGGGCGGCAGGCTTCTAAAAATATTACGGCTGATAATTTCGTATTCATGGTTTTACCGTTTATGTAAAATGGCATGAAAATAACTTTTATCAAAATTTGAAACCGCGGATTTTTCTTTACCTTTTCAAACCTTTTTACCTTCGGGTTCATCCGATTTAATTCGTATTGGGGTAACCTTTCAAAAATGCTAAGATGAAAAACAAAAATTTTCTGCTGGTGATGCTGCTTACAAGCCCACTCTTCTTCAGCGCTTGTAAAAATGGTGATGCCAAACAAAATTCTGAAACGGCTGGTAAAAAAACAGAAAAAGACTCAGCCATGCATGCCTCAATTTATACCGCATCTATGGTTGACAATATTAAAGATCCCGCGTGCGGAATGCCCGTTACAGCTGGCATTGGCGATACGGCACATTACAAGAACCATGTAATTGGCTTTTGCTCCAAAGAATGTAAAGCAACATTCTTACAAAATCCTGAACAATTTATAACACAGCTTCAACTGAAAACACAATAGATGATAAAATAACGCTGCCGGGCTTATACATTTATCAAGCGTAAGCCCGGCTAACTTTACAATGTTATTTAATTCTACATCTTACTTCCTGTATACCGGGCATCTGATTAAACGCGTCAATAGCAGAACGTAAAGAACCCGCATCTGTATTTTTATTAAACTTTATATAGAGTTGTTCGATTTCATTCTTATCTGAATGATGGATACTTATATCCGTAACCACCAGGTTATTGTTTTCTGTTACCCCTTCAACATATTGTAATATCCCTTCTTTCTTTTTTGCTACAATGTAAATCTCGTTAGGCTGAGTCATTCTGGTGATTTTCTTCTTATAAGGCTTTACCAACACCAGTATAATCAGAACCAGTGCAGTGGCAGCCGAAGCAGCAAGATACAATCCTCCACCAACGGCCAAACCAATGCCTGCAACAGTCCACAAACCGGCAGCCGTTGTTAATCCGCGCACAACTTCATGTTTCAAAAAAAGGATAGTCCCCGCACCAAGGAACCCTATACCACTAACAACCTGCGCAGCCACACGAGATGGATCCAGACTGACATTTGGTGTACCCAGGACGTCCGCAAAACCAAAAGAAGAAACGATCATAATAAGTGCAGAACCCAGACATACAAGCATATGCGTCCGCAACCCCGCAGCCCACTCCAATCGCTGTCTTTCTATTCCTACCAATCCTCCAAGTATCGCCGCAAGTAAAAGGCGTAAAATCGTTTCCTGCCAGCTTAATCCTACTATCATAATCAAATTATTTATGAGTTAAGCGATTTAATTTTTCCCGGCTTACTTTTCTATGAACCAGATGGCCTTTCATTTATCCGCATATTATGAATAAGCACAACGCAACAATAAACATGCATAAAATGAAAATCCGGCAAGACAATCTATGAAGTAGAACAATACTAAACAATGTTTAGTTTAATTAAACTAAACCACTATTAAAACTAAATTAATCTTCATAAAAAAGCCGCTACCCACATTTTATTGTGGTTGCGGCTGGTAAACAAGTCCGCTGTAAACAGCGTAGCTATGATGAGGCGCGAAACACTATCTTATTAGCACAACAGTGCCCTTCAAGTATTTGGATTCTCCCTTTTGATTTTTGTAGAACATCTGCCAAACATAGGTAGCTACGGGCTGATCTTTTCCTCTATACTTTCCATCCCACCCTTCACCCGGCGTTTCAGTCTGGAACAACAATTGCCCCCAACGGTTATAAAGCTGAAGTTTATAATCACTAACCTTGCCATAAGCCGCAGGCCTGAACACGTCGTTGTTTTTATCACCATTAGGTGTAAAGCCTGTTGGCATTTGAATGTCACAGTCAGTCATCTTTATACCCAGCTCAATATCCTGTGTTGTTGAGCAACCACATTCATCTGAAACCTGTACTTTATAAGTACCTGCAGGCACGTTGGCAAATGTGCCTACTGACTGCTCCTGAAGGGTATTTAACAACTTGAACGTATATGCGGAATTGTTACAACCGCCATCAGCTATTACCTCAAAAGAACCTTTTTCGTAACCATTGCAATCCGGTTCCTGTTTTTTTACTGAGGTTACTTTAGGTGATGACCTTACCAACGCAGAAACAAATGTCTTTTCACTTTCGCAACCCAAATCACTTCTGCTGCTTACGTAATAGGCATAAGATGCAGGGCCGCTTTTATTGATATAGGGAGCGGAAGCCAAAGGCACCCCATCGTAACTATACCATTGCAAATTTGTTCCCTTGGCACTAAGCATTACTGTACCGCCAGTCTCGCATAACTCCATGCTTTTGGCTATTGGCGCTGGTGGGTTTATACCATCGTTTACAATTGCGTCTGAGCTTCTTGCATTGCACCCTCTCAAATCTGTAACAGTGGCACTGTACACGCCTGAGGCTACATTAACAAGGCTACGTTCATTGCTTCCGTTATTCCATTGAAAGCGGTATGGGAACTGCCCGCCGGAAACAACGAGCTCAACTCTTCCATCTGATCCTCCAACGCAGGACACATCTCTTTTACGCGCGGTCGCTTTCGGATTTTCATTAACAATAGACATCACTTTCACAAGTTCACTACGGCAATTCTGAACAGAGTTGTTAGCTACATAGTAAACGAAAGTGCCCGATTTATCCAATGATACAGCAGGTGCTGTTGCACCGATCAGGCTTTTGTCCGCTGCAAACCATGTTACATTTTGTCCCCGCACGTGGTCTACCAACTGAATTCTTCCGTTACCTGCGCAAACCGGCGAAGGGCTTGTAACAACAGGCGGAGCTGGAAGGCTGTTTACCACAACCCGTAAATCAGCTGCTGCAGACGTACAGCCATCAACGGTTACAGCTACATGATAAACACCTGCAGCATTAAGATCAATGCCTGTAACAGAAGCATTACCGTTATCTGACTTAAAACCATTGGGCCCTGTCCAGCTATATGTTGCCGTTCCCGGAGTAGAGGTTGTTGCATTAAGCGATAAATCTGTGCCGGCACACAACGGAGCGTTGGAAACAACAGACGGTACATTTGGAATACCTTTTACAATTATTTTTCTGGTTGCCGGGTCAGACACACAACCATTTAGCGTTGCTGTTACAGCGTAAATACCAGAGTTATCTATTGATGTTACGGACTGGATTGCGAAGCTTTGCTTGCCGGATTTGAACGCAGCAGGGCCTGTCCAGCTATATGCAATCGCCCCGGCAGTAGTTGTTGCTGCCTTAAGCTGAAGATCGCTTCCTTCACACAAAGGATCGTTAGACTGAATGTCTGGTATCGCAGGACGTATTTTTATTTTCACCTGGATAGATGATGAAGCTGAAGTACATCCATCCAGCGTAGCTGAAACGGAATACTGGCCTGCATTTGTAGTTGGTGAAACAGTTGCAATCAACGGATTTGAGATATCTGATTTATACCCTGAAGGGCCCGCCCAGCTGTATTGAATTGTTCCGGTTGAAACAGCTGATGATGCAGCGGTTAATTGCAGGTTTTCACCTTCGCACAATGGATCAACCGCTTGTATCAGGGGAATCTTCGGCACTTCTTTAACTGCAACAACAATAGCTGCAGGTGCAGAAGTACAGTTGTTCAATGTAGCCGTTACCGAATAAGCACCACTGCTTGTTGCGAATGAAGCATTCTTAATTACCGGCTGCTGAATATCTGATGAGAATCCTGAAGGACCTGTCCAGCTGTATGCTATATCCCCTGCAGTTGATGAAGCAGCATTTAATGTAAGATCGCTACCCTCACACAGGCCATTGTTCCAGCTTACGACAGGAACCAGCGGCATTACTTTAACCATAACCTTCGTGGTTACCGGGTCTGTTGTACAACCGTTTAAACTAGCTGTTACTGTATAATCTCCACTATTTTTTATTGTGGCCCCAGTAATTACAGGCTTCTGCGACGTTGATGTATATCCTGCAGGGCCAGACCATGCATAGCTTATAATACCTGGCGTGGTAGTAGCAGCCGATAACTGCAGGTCAGTTCCTTCGCACAAACCATTGTTCCATGCAACCGTCGGCACAATCGGCATTACTTTAACAGCAACAGTTGTTATTGCCGGCTTGGAGGTACAACCGTTGAGCGTAGCGGTTACAGTATAATCACCATTATTTTTTATCGTTGAATTTTTGATAACAGGATTTTGTGTAGCAGAAACAAAACTCAACGGCCCGGACCAGTCATATTTGATCGTTCCAGGAGTTGTTGAACTCGCTGACAAGTTCAAATCACTGTTTTCGCAAACACCGCTATTCCAGGCGACAGATGGAACAACCGGCATTACTTTCACAGCCACAGTTGTTGTTGCTGGCTGAGATGTACAACCATTCAATGTAGCGGTTACGGTATAATCGCCATTGTTTTTGATTGTAGCTGAGGCAATCAGGGGCTTCTGTGAGGCTGACGAATAACCTGCCGGACCAGCCCATGCGTATTTAATGATACCTGGTGTTGTTGTAGCAGCCGACAACTGCAGGTCTGTTCCTTCACATAAACCATTATTCCATGTAGCCGTAGGCATTACAGGCATTACTTTTATGGCAACTGTTGTTGTTGCTGGCATAGAACTGCACCCGTTAAGTGTAGCTGTTACGGTGTAATCGCCATTATCATTGCGCGTAGCTTTTGGCAGCGTCGCAATTGCACCTGTATCTTTGAAATTATTTACACCGGCCCATGCGTATGTTACGCTCGCAAGGTCAGTATTTGCAGTCATATCCAAATTGCTCCCTTCACACACTTCAGGCCAGGAAACGGTTGGTTTTGCAGGAACATTTTTCAATGTAATGATGATATTACCAGGCAGCGAAGGACATTCGTTTAGTTTAGCCGTTACACTGTACGTTCCATTATCCTTGCGTGTCGCATTTTTCACCGTTGCTATTGACCCGGAAGCTGTAAAACTGTTTACCCCGGACCATGCAAAGCTTGCGCCTGGTTGATTGGTGGTTGCAACCATATCAAGATTTACACCTTCACAAACTGGTTTCGATACGATCGTAGGTTTTGCCGGTGTTGGTTTAATCTGGACATTGACTGTGGCATCTGCTGAAGTACATTTACCTAATGTTGCTGACACTTTGTAAACACCGTTAGCAGCTACGGTAGCAGCCTTAATGGTGGCCTGGTCTTTATTTACTGTCAACGCGCTTGCACCTGACCAATTATATATCACACCCGTTGTGGAACTTGTTGCTTTGATCAATTGATCAGATCCTTCACACACGGGTGTAAATGCAATAGTTGGCACAACCGGTGTTGTCATAATCTGAACATTAACTGTTGCATCGGAGGAAGTACACTTTCCCAATGTTGCCGACACTTTGTACAAGCCATTCGCTGCTACCGTCGCGGCTTTAATGGTAGCTTGATCTTTATTTACTGTCAACGCACTTGCCCCCGACCAATTATATACTACCCCTATTGTTGAGCTGGTTGCTTTCAACACCTGGTCAAAGCCTTCACATACGGGTGCCAACGCAATAGTTGGCACAACCGGAGTTGTCATTATCTGAACATTGACTGTTGCATCGGCAGAAGTACATTTACCTAATGTTGCTGACACTTTGTAGACACCATTTGCGGCTACTGTAGCAGCCTTAATGGTAGCCTGATCTTTATTTACGATCAACGCACTTGCGCCCGACCAATTATACGTTACACCCACTGTTGAAGTAGTTGCTTTCATCACCTGGTCAAAACCTTCGCAAACGGGTGTTAATGCAATGGTTGGAACAACCGGCGTTGGCATTATCTGAACATTGACTGTTGCATTTGCCGAAGTACATTTACCTAATGTTGCGGACACTTTGTATAAGCCATTCGCGGCTACTGTAGCAGTCTTAATGGTAGCCACGTCTTTATTCACCACGAGCGTACTCGCACCTGACCAGTTATATGTTACACCCGCTGTAGAGCTTGTTGCTTTCATTACCTGGTCAAAACCTTCGCAAACAGGAGCCAACGCAATAGTTGGCGCAATTGGCGTTGTCATGATCTGAACATCGACTTTTGCATCGGAGGAAGTACATTTACCTAATGTTGCTGACACTTTATACAAGCCATTAGAAGCAGCTGTAGCAGCTTTGATAGTAGCCTGGTCTTTATTTACTACCAGCGGACTTGCGCCTGACCAGTTATATGTTACACCGGCTGTTGAGCTGGTTGCCTTCATCAGCTGATCAAAGCCTTCGCATACAGGTGTTAATGCAATAGTTGGCACAACCGGCGTTGTCATAATCTGAACATTCACTGTCGCATCTGCAGAGGTACATTTACCTAATGTTGCCGACACTTTGTACAAGCCATTCGAAGCAGCTGTAGCAGCTTTAATGGTAGCCTCGTCATTATTTACAGTTAAGACACTTGCACCCGACCAGTTATATTTTACGCCGGCTGTTGAGCTCGTCGCTTTCATCAACTGATCGAAGCCTTCACATACGGGTGTTAACGCAATAGTTGGCACAAGCGGCGTTGTCAAAATCTGCACATTAACTGTTGCATCTGCGGAAGTACATTTACCTAGTGTTGCGGAAACTTTGTACAAGCCGTTTGAAGCAGCTGTAGCGCCTTTAATAGTAGCCTCGTCCTTATTTACTACCAGCGGAGTTGCACCTGACCAATTATATGTTACGCCGGCTGTTGAGCTTTTTGCTTTCATCAACTGATCAAAGCCTTCACACACAGGTGTTAAGGCTATAGTTGGCACAATCGGCGTCGCCATAATTTGAACATCAACTGTTGCATCTGCGGAGGTACATTTACCTAATGTTGCGGACACTTTATACAACCCATTCGAAGCAGCTGTAGCCCCTTTAATGGTAGCCTCGTCATTATTTACAGTTAATGCACTTACACCCGACCAGTTATATTTTACACCCGCAGTTGAACTTGTTGCTTTCATCAACTGATCAAAACCTTCGCACACGGGTGTTAACGCAATTGTTGGCACAACCGGCGTTGTCATGATCTGCACATCGACTGTTGCATCTGCAGAGGTACATTTACCTAATGTTGCGGACACTTTGTACAAACCATTAGAAGCAGCTGTAGCACCTTTAATAGTAGCCTCATCCTTATTTACTAATAGCGGACTTGCACCTGACCAATTATATGATACACCTACTGTTGAGCTTTTTGCTTTCATCAACTGATCAAAACCTTCGCAAACAGGTGTTAATGCAATAGTTGGTACAATCGGCGTTGTCATAATCTGAACATTAGCTGTTGCATCTGCCGAAGTACACTTACCTAGTGTCGCGGAAACTTTGTACAAGCCACTCGCTGCTGCCGTAGCTGCTTTAATGGTAGCCTCGTTATTATTTACTACCAGCGGGCTTACCCCTGCCCAGTTATATGTTACACCTGCCGTTGAGCTGGTTGCCTTCATCAACTGATCAAAACCTTCACACACAGGTGTCAACGCAATAGTTGGAACTACCGGTGTTGTCATAATTTGGACATCAGCTGTTGCATCTGCAGAGGTACATTTACCTAATGTTGCGGACACTTTGTACAACCCGTTCGCAGCGACTGTAGCGGCTGTAATGGTTGCTTTATCATTGTTTACTACCAGGGAGCTTACTCCTGACCAGTTATATTTTACGCCCGCTGTTGAACTTGTTGCTGTAAGAACCTGATCCTGGCCTTCGCATACAGGCATCAGTGCTATAGCTGGTACAACCGGCATTGTCATGATCTGGACATCGACTGTTGCATCTGCTGAGGTACATTTACCTAATGTTGCTGATACTTTGTACAACCCATTTGAAGCAGCAGTAGCAGCCGTAATGGTAGCCTCGCCATTATTTACTACCAGCGGGCTTACCCCTGCCCAATTATATGTTACACCTGCTGTCGAGCTGGAAGCTTTCATCAATTGATCAAAACCTTCACACACGGGCGTCAACGCAATTGTTGGCACAATCGGCGTTGTCATGATCTGAACATCAACTGTTGCATTGGCCGAAGTACATTTACCTAATGTTGCGGATACTTTGTACAAGCCATTCGAAGCAGCAGTAGCGCCTTTAATGGTAGCTTCATCATTATTTACAGTTAATGCACTTACACCAGACCAGTTATATTTTACACCCACTGTTGAGCTGCTTGCTTTCATCAATTGATCAAAGCCTTCACACACAGGTGTTAACGCAATAGTTGGAACAACAGGAGTCGTCATGATCTGGACATCTACTGTGGCATAGGCCGAAGTACACTTACCTAGTGTCGCGGAAACTTTGTACAAGCCATTTGAAGCAGTTGTAGCGCCTTTAATGGTAGCCTCGTCATTATTTACAGTTAATGCACTTGCGCCTGACCAGTTATATGTTACTCCGGTTGTTGAGCTCGTCGCTTTCATCAACTGGTCAAAACCTTCACACACTGGCGTCAGCGCAATAGTTGGTACAATCGGCGTTGTCATGATCTGAACATCAACTGTTGCATCTGCCGAAGTACATTTACCTAATGTCGCGGAAACCTTGTACAAACCATTCGAAGCAGCTGTAGCACCTTTAATGGTAGCTTCATCATTATTTACAGTTAATGCACTTACACCAGACCAATTATATGTTACTCCGGTTGTTGAGCTCGTCGCTTTCATCAACTGGTCAAAACCTTCGCAAACAGGCGTCAACGCAATAGTTGGCACAATCGGCGTCGTCATGATCTGAACATCAACTGTTGCATCTGCCGAAGTACACTTACCTAGTGTCGCGGAAACTTTGTATATACCACTCGCTGCAACCGTAGCGGCTTTAATAGTAGCCTCGTCATTATTTGTAGTCAAAGTGCCTGGCCCAGACCAGTTATATTTCACACCCGCTGTTGAGCTGGTTGCTTTCATTAACTGATCAAATCCTTCGCAAACAGGAGTTAACGCAACGGTTGGAACGATTGGCGTTGTCATGATCTGGACGTCAACTGTTGCATCTGCCGAAGTACATTTACCTAATGTTGCTGAAACTTTGTACAAGCCATTCGAAGCGGCTGTAGCGCCTTTAATGGTAGCCTCATCATTATTTACAGTTAATGCACTTGCACCTGACCAGTTATATGTTACTCCAGTTGTTGAGCTCGTTGCTTTCATTAACTGGTCAAATCCTTCACACACTGGCGTCAAAGCAATAGTTGGCACAACCGGCGTCGTCATAATCTGAACATCGACTGTCGCGTCTGCAGAGGTACATTTACCTAATGTTGCTGACACTTTGTACACGCCATTCGAAGCAGCTGTAGCAGCTTTAATGGTAGCCTCGTCATTATTTACAGTTAATGCACTTGCACCTGACCAGTTATATGTTACTCCGGTTGTTGAGCTCGTCGCTTTCATCAACTGATCAAAACCTTCACACACTGGCGTCAACGCAATAGTTGGCACAATCGGAGTCGTCATGATCTGAACATCAACTGTTGCATCTGCCGAAGTACATTTACCTAATGTTGCTGACACTTTGTATACGCCATTCGAAGCAGCTGTAGCGCCTTTAATAGTTGCCTCATCCTTATTTACTACCAGCGGGCTTGCACCTGACCAGTTATATGTTACACCAGTTGTTGAGCTCGTTGCTTTCATCAACTGGTCCAAGCCTTCACACACAGGTGTTAACGCAATGGTTGGAACGATCGGCGTCGTCATGATCTGAACATCGACTGTTGCATCTGCCGAAGTACATTTACCTAATGTTGCTGACACTTTGTACAAGCCATTCGAAGCAGCCGTAGCGCCTTTAATGGTAGCCTCATCATTATTTACAGTTAATGCACTTGCACCTGACCAGTTATATGTTACACCAGTTGTTGAGCTCGTCGCTTTCATCAACTGGTCAAAACCTTCGCAAACAGGTGTTAATGCAATAGTTGGCACAACCGGCGTTGTCATGATCTGGACGTCAACTGTTGCATCTGCCGAAGTACATTTGCCTAATGTTGCTGACACTTTGTATATGCCATTCGAAGCAGCTGTGGCCCCTTTAATAGTAGCCTCGTCATTATTTACAGCTAATGCACTTGCACCTGACCAATTATATGTTACACCTGTTGTTGAACTCGTTGCTTTCATTAACTGATCAAAACCTTCGCACACCGGCGTCAACGCAATAGTTGGTACAACCGGCGTTGTCATGATCTGAACATCGACTGTTGCATCTGCCGAAGTACATGTACCTAATGTTGCTGACACTTTGTACACACCACTCGAAGCAGCTGTAGCGCCTTTAATGATAGCTTCATTATTATTGACTACCAAGGGGCTTGCACCTGACCAATTATATATTACACCCGCTGTTGAACTGGTTGCTTTCAGCAACTGATCAAAGCCTTCGCAAACAGGTGTTAACGCAATAGTGGGCATCGCTGGCATTGGTTTTACACTTGCTGTCACCTGGGCTTCGGCAGGGCATCCATCATATGTAACGGTCACTTTATAAATGCCGCCATCTGCAGTGGTTACATTGTTAATTACGGGGGATTGACTTAATGAATTAAATGAAGGCCCCGACCAGCTAAAAGTAGATCCTGTTAATGAAGATGTAGCATCAAATTGCAAAGCATCTTTTTCACAGGGATTGTTCACGCTGGCGGTAACAACCGGATTGGGCTTAACTGTGGCCGCTACTGTATTGGTAGCAAAGCAACCGTTGGCTGCCGTAGCCTGCAGTGTGTAAGTACCAATGTCTGCAGAAGTTGCTTTATTAATTACAGGGTCCTCATCTGTTGAAAAAACAGCCCCCTTCGGGCTTGTCCATTTAAAGCTCGCATAAGTTCCCGAAGCAACATTTGCATAAAGGTTCAAAGGCTCTCCTTCGCAAACTGCGCCGCTTGAAGACACACTGGGTATTGCGGGCTTGGGATTAACTGTTACGGCTATTGAGTTAGAGGCGAAACAGCCAGTGGCATTAATAGTTGCTGTAAGTGTATAAGTTAACGCATCAGACAAGGAAGCCTGGGAAGCAATTGAAAGGTTCGCTCCGGAAGCGGAATTATTTGTAGGCCATGTCCATTTATAGCTGTAACCAGAAATAGTTGGTGCACTTAGCGCCAGTGGCATTCCTTCACATACCGGCGTATATGGATTAATTGTGGGGACTGCAGGTTTTGGGTTAACCGTTACGGTTACCTTTCCTGTACTAACGCAATTGTCAGCAGAGGTGACAGTTAACGTATAATCACCGCTTGCGCCTGTACCAGCATTGTTGATGATCGGGTCTGAGACGCCTGAAGTGAACGGGCTCGGCCCACCCCACAAATAAGTTTCACCCGAACCAGCCGATCCCGATTTCAATTGAATTTGATCGCCAACACACAACGAAGTTGCTTGTGCAGACACAGCAATAACTGGCTTTGAATTTACAATGGCAGTTATCTTGGTTGGTGTGGAATAGCAACCACTATAGTAAGATCGGATACTGTAAGTTCCGGCATCAGACGCTTGTACAGAGGCTATGCTGTATGGGCTTGATGGTGTTGATGTAACGCCGGCAGGGTTTGTTAATTCGAACGTAGCGCCTGTTGTTGTGGATGAAAATGTAAAATTTAATTTCTGCCCTTCACATAAAGGTGCATTACTTGTTACAACAGGAGCCTTAGGTGTAATATCCGTAGGTGTTACCGTAATTGGATTTGAAAAACCACTGCAGTTATCACTTCCCAGATTCCCCTCTGACGCATAAATAACGCGGTACGTTACCGGGCCGCCGCTTGCAGGCAATGAAGGTGTTGTAAACTTGCTACTGGCAATACCGTTAGGATTCGTAACATTAGCCCAGGTACCATCTGCATTTTGTATCTGCCATTGATAGTTGATATTCGTGAACGTTCCGGTAGTTACTGCTGCTGTAATATCAAATGTTTGAGATGCACATTCGGCTGCTGTACGTGTTTTTGCAACACTGGTTAAAGTCGCAGGAGGAACGCAAACACTGAATGCAACGTCGTCTAAGGCAAGATCGTTTCCTCCGTTACCAGTCTGATCATTTCGCACAACAACTTTCACCCTGTCGAAACCAGCTGGCACTTTAAACGTCATGGATATCGGCACCCATTTAAGTTGCGTAGTTGAAATTGGGTATGGTAAAGCACCTGAAGAGATACTATCGATACCTTCATCAGTATCCGCGTTTTTTAATACGATTGTCAACTTTGGTTGAATGGACCCCGAAACGTGACATATATTGGTTGCATAAATTGTAAAATTACATGTCATCCCCGGGCACAAATTGTCATAAGTTTTCTGATAAAATGTGTTCTTGGTACCCTTGGAGTTCACCAGCAACATATAGCCATTATTTCCGGTATGATCAGGCGCATGCACCCAATCGGAACTCATAGCATACGTGTAGTTAGGATTTTTTCCGCTACGTGTACAGGTAACAAGGGCGGAATCGGCTGTCTTGATCAGGCAATACATGCTATCTTCAACTCGCTGGTGGTATGTATTCGATCCACAACTTTGAATTGAAGTACCGTCCATGAAAAAATAGTCGGTAGCGCTTCCTAATGATGGGCCAAAAAGCGAGGCTCCGGTTCCGAAGTCATCTGTTTTAAGTACACGAAGATTACAGGTTTGAGCATGCACCTGCAGGGAAGACGTCATTAAGACGAATAAGATAAGCGCTAAGCTTACAATTTTTGGTGGCACACACGTGCATAAAGGTATCCTATGCCGGTGTTGATTACGGTCAGCGTTTCTGAGCATGGATATTGGAACTTGGATATTGGTTTATCGCCAAAAAAGCTTTTCAGCTTATTAAACGATTAAAGCAAATTTATTGGTAGAAGATGAATTGAGGAAATTAAAAGCCGTTAAATTTTATTCACAATAAAAAAATTAAAATATTAATAATACATTTTTCATTTAATATCAGCCAAAGCCAATAGCAGCACGATTTAGCAAATTATAGGATAACGGGACAACATTAACCACAAAAAGAATTATCCACATAAAACATCATTATCACATATTTATTTTCAGTAATAATTCAGCGTTTTTTAATAATCAATCGCACAACAGTAAACATGAAAGGGTGTTGTTTTGTTGTTTCTTCCCTACTCTTTTTGATTGTATTTCTTTTTCTTATTGATTAAATTAGTAAAGAATATTTTATACCCTCCATCAATTGCAGTCTATGAGGCAAGATCAATATAAAGCAGGAAAAGAACTCCGGAAAAAGATCAGCCGCAAATCGCAGGCAGATTTTAAAAGGCCAGGAAAACGAGATACTGTCTTAAACATGATCAAAGCGTCGAATTACGACAGAATACCCGAACTTATTCCTATTCGCCATTTCCGTATGAGCCAGTCCCCATTTGCCTTTTATCGCGGCACCGCTTCTCTGATGGCTTACGATCTTTTTCATCAGCCACACACGGAACAACCGGTGCAGGCTATTGGAGATTGCCACCTGATGAATTTCGGTGGATTTGCAACGCCCGAGAGAGCAATGGTTATTGATGCCAATGATTTTGACGAAACCCACCCCGCCCCCTGGGAATGGGACGTAAAACGGTTGGCAACAAGTTTTGTGCTTGCAGCAAGAAACAAAAACCTCGCAGAAGATGATGCAAAAAATATTGCCACCGCACTAACTACATCCTATCGCCAAAACATGTTTGAGTTTGCAGACATGAATATGCTGGACTTGTGGTATATGAAGTTTGACCTTAAATTGCTAAGGGCAAAAGCACGTAATAATGCACTCAAGACGTTAATTGATGAAGCGCTGAAAAAAGCCAATCAGCAAACACAACAAAAAGTATTTTATAAGATAACCACCAATGTATTGGGTTCGTTTGAAATAACAGATCAGCCCCCGCTCATCTACCATCCTATTGATGTAAAAAAGGAGCATGCGATGATTGCGATCTTTATGGAGAAATACATTGAAACATTGCAACCAGATAGAAGATGGCTGATCAGTAATTATAAAGTAGTAGATGTAGCGCTTAAAGTTGTAGGGGTAGGAAGTGTGGGTACGAGATGTATGGTGGTACTCTTAATGAACAGTAAAGATGAGCCGCTTTTTTTGCAGGTAAAAGAGGCACGGCAAAGCGTACTTGAAAAATATACCAGGCCAAGTGCTTATGCGCATCATGGGCAAAGAGTTGTTGAAGGGCAACGGCTGGTACAAGCTGCAAGCGATATTTTTCTTGGCTGGAGCACCGGGCCCAACGGACGGGCCTTTTATTTTCGTCAGCTTCGTGACCGCAAAATCGCACCCGATATAGACCTCTTAAATAAACAGAACCTTGCAGCGTATGCGGAAACCTGCGGAAGGATGCTGGCACGGGCGCATGCAAAAACGGGCAACCCTTCTTTGCTGTGCGGTTATATGGGCAACAGCGACTCATTTGATACAGCTGTTACAGATTTCTCAATTGCTTATGCAGATCAAACTGAAAAGGATTATGAAGATTTTATGAAAGCAATTAAAGCAGGCAAACTTCCCATAGCGAAAGAATAAATAACAAAACAGGCAGGCCATGTTATTTTGCCTGCCTGTTTTACTATCATTAGTAGCGAAATATTTCACATATCGCATAATTAGGCTGGATACCTATTTAACGATGGAACTGCAACATCCATTGGTACATATTGGGATTATAATATGTGTTGGAAAGCGTGTACATGTTGTTCCAGCCACCATGGCCACCAGTATACGGAGTAAACACAGCCAGGCCTGGAGCTGTTTGATTAATTACATCTACGTAGTGCTGGTTATTGGTAAAGTACTGGTCCGCATTCCCACAATAAACCTGCACATGTACACCTGCAGTGGCAATATATTGCAACCCTGTTATCTGGTTATGGCTTAAGTTGGTTATACTCATGGGAACGGCAGCCGCAATACGATTGGCATTTGCCTGGTTTGAAGTTAGAAAATCCATAACAGAAGCCGCGCCAAGGCTTAGCCCGGTAAGATAAATGCGTGTTGTATCTACATTATAATGTGAGATCATGTAATTGATCACGCCATTAGAAGAAGATGGTGAACGCTGCCCGGCATCGCTCTGCGGGCAAACTACAATCATTCCATATGTTTTTGAAGCCACACTAAATACAAACCTCAGGCTGTCTGCCATAAACTTGGGTGGCCCCAGCTGAAGCATTTTATTCAGGTTGGTTCCCGGAGGAAAGCCACTGCAGGCATCTGAAGATCCCTCACACAAACCATTGTAGAATATCAGCAGCGGATAGCGGGTTGTGTCTGATGCCTTATAGCCGCAAGGCAATTGCAACCAGGCACTATCATTGTGAAATACAGTGTTATCCGTTTGAACGCTTGTTCGTATGGACAATGGCTGCGCACATTTACAAGCTACATACAGGGCGGCTATCAGAACAATAGCCATAATCGTTTTATAACGGTGGTGCATATGTGTTGGTTTTGTGCATCCAAAATAGAAGTAAAATAAGAAAAGTGCAATAGTGTATATCACTTAAAATGTGTGAATTATCACACATTCTCTTAATAAAAAATTAATCCGTATGTCGCAACGCTTATATTAAACATCTGATGTTTAAATAAAACATCATACCTTTACATTTTAGAAAAAGAAAAATGAGGCAGGCTCAACAAGAAAAAATCTCTTCTAATCTCGCGGATAAAGTACTGGTGGATCTGCAGCAGCAGATTTCCCTTGGAAAATACAAAGAGGGTGAAAAAATTCCAGCCGAACCGGAACTGATGAAAACTTATGGAGTAGGCAGGTCTACCATTCGTGAAGCAATTAAAACACTTGCCTGCACAGGTATCCTGAAAGTGCAACAAGGCTCAGGAACATTTGTAAATGCGCGGCCTGAGCATTCAGAAACGCTGGACGTACGTTTACGCCGGTCGCGTCTGCAAGAAGTAAATGACGTCCGTTTTCTTTTAGAAAAAGAAATCATCCGGCTGGCCACCTCCAATAGAACCACAAAAGATATTAAAGCCATGCGAAAAGCGTTGGACGACAGGGCCGCAGCATTGTACCAAAATGATTATGAAGCGTGTGCTGATGCGGACATCAGGCTGCATACAGCAATAGCTTCAGCTTCGCATAACAGCGTTTTGGCAGATCTGTATAAGGCGTTCACATTTACTATCCGGGACTTCTTTAACAAGCGAGGCACTACAGATATTTCAAAATTTGCGGCAACACATGTTTTGCATGTACAACTAACCGATGCTATTGTAAATAAAGACGCGAAGGCGGCAACCTTGCTTACAGAAACATTGCTTAAGAATAATTACTAAAAACATACACATGAGCATTCTTGTTTTTACACTTATTATACTCGCAGGCGCATTTGTTGCGGGTATGCTTGGTTCTCTTACAGGACTGGGCGGAGGCGTTGTGCTTATACCACTGTTAACACTGATCTTTCATGTAGATATACGTTATGCCATCGGAGCTTCACTTATATCTTCCATCGCTAATTCATCCGGCGCTGCAGCCGCATATATTAAAGAAGGCATTACCAATGTGCGCATTGGTATGTTCCTGGAAATAGCTACTACCACAGGCGCAATCATGGGCGCATTGCTGGCCGTATTTATCCCCCCAAACGCTGTCGCCGTAATATTTGGATTAGTGTTGATTTTCTCAGCCTTCATGTCTGTCCGCAAAAAAACAGATCATACCGAAAACATTGATAAAAGCCCGTTGGCGAGAAAACTCAGGCTAAACAGTAGCTATCCAACAAAAGATGGTATTGTTCATTACAAAGTTCAGAATGTTGCCGGCGGTTATGGGCTGATGACGTTTGCTGGTATTATGTCTGGATTATTAGGCATTGGCTCCGGCGCATTGAAAGTGCTTGCCATGGATAACATCATGCGCATCCCTTTTAAAGTATCTACTACCACGAGCAATTTTATGATTGGTGTTACCGCTGCTGCCAGCGCCGTGGTTTATTTGCAACGCGGATATATTGATCCGGGATTGGCGCTGCCAGTGATACTTGGTGTACTCGCCGGTGCATTCGGGGGCTCGCGCATGCTGGTAAAAGCAAATACAAAAACTTTAAGGATCCTGTTCTGTATCGTCATCACATTTCTCGCACTGGAAATGATCTATAACGGTTTAAATGGAAAATTATGAGGCACTTGTTTTCTGCCAGTTACTGGGAGCAAAAAGACGTTGAAAAATTGATAGGCCGGCTACTTCGCACAGGTGTGCTATTGGCCAGTGTTGTGGCACTTTTCGGTGGCATTTTCTACTTACATGTTTACGGAAAGGGCCAACCGCAATACCATGTATTTATCGGCGCTGCCGAGCAGTTGCGCCATATAAAAGGCATTTTACAAGGAGTTACGCAGCTGGATGGCGCAGCCATTATTCAACTTGGTGTAGTAATTCTGATCTCCACCCCCATTATACGTGTGGCTTTTTCTGCGCTTGCCTTCTTTATTGAAAAAGATTACAAGTACGTACTTATCACGTTTATTGTATTCAGCGTAATTATGTTTAGCATGATTAGCAAGATGGGGGGATGAGTGAATGTGAGAATGTGAGAATGTGAGAATGAGCAAATGTGCGGATGAGCAAATGTGCGGATGAGCAAATGTGCGGATGAGCAAATGTGCGGATGTGCGAATGAATAAATATATTTATCCGGCATTTTAATTTTTATTAAGCCATCGGTAGCACTACTATTAAACATTTGCTGCGTCGCACACTTCAACGCTTTATTCGCTATTGAGCAAGAGAACAAAAATCAGCACATCTTCACATCCGCACATTTGCTCATTCGCACATTCACGGATTCACGCATTCGCACATTCGCTAATTAAATAGCCCCAGCCTTCTCGAAATATCTGAAGTGAACACGTTTGAAGGATCGTACTTATTTTTTATCTGAAGCCATTCCTGGTATTGCGGATACATTGCCTGAAACACATCTTTGTGTAACATGGCGTCTTTGCCAAGATAAATGCGGCCGCCCGCTTTTAAAACAATCTCGTCTAACTGAGTAATAAAGGCATTTAATTTTGATGTAACGGGAAAGTCAATCGCAAGTGTATACCCTTTGAATGGAAAGGATAAAATACCCTGCCCCTCTCCCATTTTCTTAAAGACATTCAAAAAGGGAGAGCAACCACTTGCCGCAATTTTTTCCAGAATTAACATCAACACATCACGTCCTCCTTCTTCCGGAATTACAAACTGGTATTGAATAAATCCTCTTTTGCCATATCCCCTGTTCCAGTGATGAATAGCATCCAGCGGAAAAAAGAATTTTTCATAATGCACAAACTCCTTCGGTGAATTTTGCACAAAGGCAATCACGCGGTTCAACATGCTTGCAGTAAATTCATTCAGCGTAAAATTGGGAAGAAAAAAAGGCACACCTAATTTATTCGATTGATGAATTTTCAAAGGCTCTTCTTTATACTTTGCGGGCAGCTCTTCCAATGTGGCAGCATTACCAACGGTAAGAACACCACTCCCTATTTTTTTACCTTTAGCAAGCGGATCAATCCATGCCACAGAATAGTTATAGATCTGATCATTTTCTTCAAGCGCAGCCAGCATTTCATCCAAATTATTGATCACAATTGAACGCTGCCTGAAATAAGTTGTAGTTATTTTTCTAAGCTTCACTTTAGCGGAAGTAATAATGCCGAGCAAACCTAATCCCCCAAAATTTCCCCAAAACAAATCTTCATTTTCCGTGCGGGAAGCTGTAACAACTTCACCACCGGCTAGCATGATAGTGAAAGAGACGACGCTGTTTACAAACGACCCGTCATGATGATGCGCCTTGCCATGAATATCATTCGCTATAGCGCCCGCAATAGTTACAAACTTTGTACCCGGGCAGATCATCGGAAACCAACCTGAAGGTGCAAATACGCGGATAATTTCTTCCAGGCTTGTACCACCTTCACATTCCAATACGCCAGATGCCTCATCAAACGCGATCATATGATTCATGCGCGTGCATACTGCCGTATATCCTTTACTGTTGATTGCCTGGTCGCCATAACTTCTTCCCAACCCGCGAGGAATGATGCAGGCTGTTTGAATGGCTTTTTTAGTATCCTTCTCATTTTCGGGATGCAGAACGATCGATTCAACCATGGGATAGTTGCCCCATCCCGCAACGAATTGTTTATTGGTAGACATATTCCAAATAAACAAAAATGTTATGATAATTGAAAATTGAAAACGGCCTCATTTGTAAATTGTTCTTTCCCAGCTATACCCATTTTCAATTGTCAATTAAAAAAATATCATCCATTTGAAAAAAAATTTACTTTTACCTTTTACAGGAAATGGTGTCTTCCTTATCAACCGCTTATTGCTGATGGCGCCTACGTTATGAAATGATTATCATTTTAACAGGCATATTGTAGGCATTTATGGACAAACGCAAATATTCATTCGAACATTTTTTTGTTTTCTCGCACTTATTAAAATGGACCGTTATTGTATTGCCGCTGGCTTTTTGCATTGGGTCTGTGGTTGCATTTTTTCTGTGGGGCCTTGAACAGGTCACCGAATACAGGCACATACATCCCTGGTTATTATACCTGCTGCCCATTGCCGGTATCATCATTTATTTAATGTACTGTTACCTTGGTAAGGAAAGTGAAGCGGGCAACAATCTTATTATCGACGAAATACACGAACCCCGAAAAGGCGTTCCTGCAATCATGACGCCGTTGGTTTTGCTTGGCACACTTATCACACATTTGTTTGGCGGCTCCGCGGGCCGCGAGGGCACAGCCGTACAAATGGGCGGAAGCATTGCCAACCTATATGCACGGATCATTAAATTACAACGACAAGACCTGAGTATCCTTTTAATGACAGGTGTTGCAGCAGGCTTCGGCGCTGTATTCGGCACGCCTGTTACGGGAACTATTTTCGCGATGGAAGTACTTGCTTTAGGCAGTATAAAACATACTGCATTAGTGCCCTGCTTTATTGCAGCTTTACTTGCCGATGCCACTTGCACAGCCTGGGGCATTCATCATACAGAATACCACATTTTGTTCGTAGATAACCATCATGCCTACCTGCCTTTTCTTCATGTAGACCTCCCCTTGTTGGTCAAATCTATTTTTGCAGGCGTGCTGTTCGGGCTTGCAGGCTATTTCTTTTCGCAACTATCACACGGAATAAAAAAGACTGCCAACAAATACGTTCCATACAAGTGGCTAATACCAGCAATTGGCGGTTGCATTATCATACTACTTACGTTCATTTTGCAAACCGATAGCTATCTTGGCCTTGGTGTATCCAACCCCAATCCGGCTTCTGTTAGTATCATATCCTGCTTTAAAGAAGGCGGCGCAACTTATTGGAGCTGGTTCTGGAAACTGCTGTTTACAGCGGTAACACTTGGGATGGGCTTTAAAGGTGGAGAAGTTACACCATTGTTTTTTATTGGCGCAGCTTTGGGAAATGCAATAGGTGCTGTTACAAATGCGCCCATCGACCTGATGGCCGGCCTTGGCTTTATAGCCGTTTTCGCGGGCGCGACAAACACACCTATAGCCTGCACCATCATGGGGATTGAACTGTTCGGATCTAACAATATTCTTTATTACGCCGTGGCTTGTTTTACGGCGTACTATTTCAGCGGGCATTCAGGCATTTACGGCGCCCAGCGTATTGGCCAGGCAAAAATCGATTTTCTGAAAAAAGATATGAATAAGCGATTGAACGACTTGTAACTTCTGTTCTATTTTAATTCTTATAATGAAGCATTTGTAGTATATTTAATGGTCATCATTAATCAACAAACAGTAAATAGATTGCCATGAAAAACATTGTTTCACGCTTTACAAAGATTACAGGAATACTTTCAGTTTGCCTTGCCATGTCTTCCGTTACATCATTTGCCCAGGGTGACAAATCCGGTGGCGGAAAGACTATTTCCGGCGAAGTACTGGATATGGCCTGCTATATGGCTAAGGGGGCGCATGGGCCTGATCATAAAGATTGTGCATCATCCTGCATCAGTGGAGGATCTCCAATGGGTATTTTAACCAGCGATGGTAAAGTTTATCTGTTGGTGGAAAACCATGATAAGAAAGATGCTTATGCCGAAGCAAAAAAACATGCCGGAGAACAAGTTACAGTAACTGGTGCTGTGTCTGAAAGAGGTGGCTTGCAGGGTATAGTTGTAAGCGAAGTCAAAGCAAAATCTTAACACGTAACATAATGATTTCGAAAGCCTGGCATCGCCGGGCTTTTTTTATTTCAGCAAAGCGAAAAGAACAAAGCTTAAAGCTCAAAGCAAATAACAAGCATCAAACCACTGACACTCCCACCTGTGCGTTTTTTGACCTACTATTGAAGCGCTCAATTTCTTAAAAATTCGTTGGTGAGAACACCAACGACTAACACTTAACAACAAACTGCACGTGTGCAGTACATCATTGAGTATGTTTTACGATCAGACTATAACAAAACCGTAATGAATACCCTATCTTAAAGTGGCAGGCATAGCGGCATAAACCGGCATGACTGGCCAGCAACATCTTCATGCATCCATACAACAAGGGCGGGTAAGCGTACCAGCATAACGCAGCAGGGCACACTTGCCTTACGCAACCAGTGGCAAAGCGGAGTACATGTTATTCAATAAAATCAGATAGCAAACTGCAAGCGAAGAATTGTATACAAGTAAAAAGAATAAACAACTTGTATAAGTTAATTTGATACTGCGAGTTTAATAAAAAAAACGATACGGACTAACACTAACCGTTTGTTTTTTTTGAAATAAATCAGCTATGTAGCAACATTGTATTGTCTTTCAGGCCAATTCCTGAAAGCTTTAACCGTAACGATTCTTTTATGAGGTAAAATATTTTTTCACACGCACTGCCGTATGGTAACCCTTCCGGGCGGATATTTGATATGCAATTCCGCCGCTCATCCGTAAAACCCTTTTGCGGTGCATAAGTAAGATAAGCGCCCATACTATCGGGCGATGTCAAGCCCGGCCGCTCACCAATCAGCATTAATGAAATCCGCGCACGAAGTAAAGCACCAACTTCATCTCCCGCTGCAACCCTTCCCTGGGCCAACAAAATCACTGGCGACAATGAAATATTTTCTTTTTGAAGCAAAGGACAAAGTAATTGCAACAAAGGTACTGCATGCTCATTTACAGCCGTTGCCGATAACCCATCTGCAATAATAATTACAAGGTCATAGCCGCCGGCATCTTGTTCCAACACATGAGCCGAGGCGTCATCAAGCATTCGTCCAAAATCAGGCCTTTGCAGATAGATCATTCTTTCACGCGCCTGCGTGTGAAGTATGTATGATGAGAGCTGTAGTGTTTGTAATCCTTCCTGTAATGCTTCGGTATGCAAAGTTGAATACACCGCATCCCGTGCCTGTGCATGAGCCAGTTTAAACAGCAAAGACTCATTTAACGGAACGGCAGTACCAGTCCTTCCCAAAGCGATACGCGCGTTGGTAAATGCTTTCAGTGAACTCCACTGATCTGTTTTTATTACCTGGTCTTCCGGCATTGTTGCTAACAGTTAATTTAAAGGAGCGCGTTTATAAGCATTTTATGTGTTTCTCCGGGAGGTAATTGTTGCCCTGCTTCATCCATGATCTGCTGGCCAACTAACCATTGCTCAAACTCAGGAGCGGGCCTCAACCCTAATACTTTACGTAAGTATAAGGCATCATGAAAAGAAGTTGACTGGTAATTCAACATGATATCATCCGCGCCAGGAACACCCATAACAAAATTACAACCTGCCACACCGAGTAAAGTAAGCAGGTTATCCATATCATCCTGGTCAGCTTCAGCATGATTGGTATAACAAACATCCACTCCCATTGGCAAACCCAGCAGTTTTGCGCAGAAATGATCTTCAAGCGCAGCGCGGATAATTTGCTTTCCATCATACAAATACTCAGGGCCAATAAATCCAACAACAGAATTCACTAGCAAAGGATTGAATTTAGCAGCAACGGCATAAGCTCTTGCCTCGCAAGTTTGCTGATCAACACCTTCATGTGCGTTGGCCGATAGTGAGCTCCCCTGCCCCGTTTCAAAATACATCAAATTATTGCCAACGGTCCCTCTGCCAAGTGAAAGCCCGGCTTCATACGCTTCCTCCAGCAGAGATAATGAAATACCAAAGCTGCTGTTTGTTTTTTCCGTCCCTCCGATCGACTGAAATACAAGATCCACGGGCGCATTGGCGTTTACCAGTTCGAGTGTTGTGGTAAGATGGCATAACACACAGGATTGAACCGGAATATCATATTTCACACGGAGGTTATCCAACATGTGCAATAGCCTGTTTACTGCAGCGGGATTATCTGTTGCAGGATTAATGCCGATAACTGCATCGCCGCTTCCATACAGCAAACCGTCTACAATACTTGCAGCCACGCCTTTGGGGTCATCGGTCGGATGATTTGGCTGAAGCCTTACTGAAAACCTTCCCTTTAACCCCAGCGTATTTCTGAAACGTGTTACTACCTCACATTTGCGGCTGACACTAATCAGATCCTGGTTCCTCATAACCTTACAAACAGCTGCAACCATTTCTGGCGTAAAGGCTGAACGTACAATGCTTAGCATATGCGCATCGGCCTCATCACTTAACAACCAGTCTCTTAATCCACCAACCGTAAAATGAGCGATCTGCGAAAACACGGCTGCGTTATGGCCGTCAATGATCAGCCGGGTTACTTCATCTTTCTCGTACGGGATCACTACTTCGTTCAAAAATGTTTTCAAGGGAAGATCAGCCAATGCCATTTGCGCAGCCACACGTTCCATGTATGTATCCGCAGCAAGCCCCGCCAGCGCATCACCGCTTCTAAACGGCGTTGCCCTGGCCATTAACGTTTTAAGATCGCTGAACGTATAGGTTTGTTGATGAATGGTGTATTTATATGCCATAGCATTTATTCTTTAAGCCATTATCTCCTCGACAAGCATGTCGTCGGTCACTTCATCCTGATGCTTTCCCAGCAATACAAAGATCATAATAACTATTGCCAGTCCTGAAAAAAAGACAAGGCCCAACAATAAATTATACCAGATAATTGCAATAAGACAAATAACGGACAGGACCAAAGCGATCAATGGTAAATAAGGATACAATGGTGTTTTAAAACTTTGTGCGGCAACAGGTTGTTTCTTTTTCCATACGAGCAGGCTTATCATACTGATGCAATACATAAATACTGCGCCCAGTGCTGAAAGAATAATCACTTTATCCGTAGTACCTGTAAAAATAGATATGAGCCCAACAACACCTCCGGCGATTAACGCCCTGTCTGGCGTGCGAAATCGTCTGCTCACCTTTGCAAGCCCCGTTGGCAAAAATCCGCTCCGTGCCAGTGCAAATATTTGCCGCGAATAACCGATGATAAGCCCATGAAAAGAAGCGATCAATCCAAACAAACCTATACCGGCAAAAAATTTCGTCCAGCTATTCGTTTTGCCAAGCACCATACTGATTGACTCAGGCAATGGATAATCCATAGCACTTAGCTTTCGCCAATCGCCAATTCCCCCGCTAAATATCATCACGCCCAATGCCAGCAATACCAGCGTTGCGATTCCCCAGATATATCCTTTAGGTATATTCCGTTGCGGGTCATGCACTTCTTCTGCAACCATTGCCACGCCTTCTATACCGAGGTATAGCCATACAGCAAATGGCAACGCTGCAAACACGCCAGCCAATCCAAAATGAGCATTATTTGCAGTGAAATTCTGCATGCTGAAATGCGGCGCGACTATACCCATAAACATCAGCAGTTCTCCGACAGCGAGAATGGTTACAATCAACGTAAAAATTGCCGATTCTTTAATGCCAAGCATATTGATCAGCGTAAACAATACATAACAACCAACTGCAGTATATTTCACGGCGATAGCAGGATATAAAAAGTGAACATAGCTTCCTAATGCAAAGGCAATTGCCGGTGGCGCAAACACAAACTCCACCAGTGTTGCATAGCCGGCCACAACGCCGCCCAAAGGCCCAAAGGCTTTACATGCATAAGCAAAAGGCCCTCCTGCATGTGGTATAGATGTAGTTAACTCCGTAAAACTGAAAATAAACGTGACATACAATACCGTAACAATAAGCGTTGCGATAAGAAAGCCGATAGTACCGGCTACTCCCCATCCATAATTCCAACCGAAATATTCGCCTGAAATGACCAGGCCGACAGCAATGGCCCACAGATGCGCAGGCTTAAGGACTCTTTTGAGCGATGGAGATGGTGAGGACATAGGCAGTAGATGTGGTGTAATACGTAAGATAACAAAAAAAGACAGTAAGCGATATATAACAGGATGTCTATCTACATATAAAATCATTAGAAAGTTAAAGGCTAATAACTCATTTCATCAAGCTTTACTTTGCCCTTGAATGTCCAGAACACAAAGGTTGTATAAAGGGCTACCAGGGGCACACCTATTGCAGCGACCGTCAGCATTATACCGAGACTCTTTTCAGATGAAGAAGCATTGCTTACGGTGAGGTCATACGCCGGATCTATGGTTGATATAACGAGGTTTGGATAGAGTTCTACGGCAACAATAATCAACAAGAGGCTTATGACCACTGATGATGATAAGAACGCGTACCGGTATTTTTGCCGCGAAATATTTCTGGTAATGTTAGCGATAGCAAGCACCATGGTAACGGGTACAAAAAACAACCACGGATTTTCTTTGATGCGGTGTGATAAATGTGGCACATAGAGCAATGTGTAAAAGCTTAGCAACAAAATAGTAATAGCGAAAGTTATTGTAGTGTTTTTTACAATGACGGTAAGCCGCGTGTACAGCCGCTTTTCTGTTTTCATCACAAGGTAGATGGCGCCATGCATCATAAACAATGCAAGCGTTGTTGCGCCTACAAGCAATGAATAAGGATTCACAAAATCCCAGGTAGAACCGGTATAGTTTCCTTCCTTATCAATCGCCAGGCCAAGCAGTACATTTCCCAGCACAAGGCCAAGTGCAAAAGCGATTACCATACTGGAGACACAGTAGCTGACATCCCACATTTTACGCCACCAGATCATCGGTTCTTTGCTGCGGAATTCTATTGAGATGGCACGAAATATCAATGCGACAAGAAACAAATAGAACGGAATGTAAAAGGCCGAAAAAACAGAGGCGTATACCTTGGGGAATCCGGCAAACAACGCACCTCCGCCAATTACCAGCCACACTTCATTGCCATCCCAAATCGGCCCGATGGCATTCAGTGCAATCCTTCTGCTTTCTTCTTTCTTGAGAAATAAATGCACCGCACCGGCTCCAAGATCAAAACCGTCAAGTATTGCATAGCCGGTAAAACATGCCCCAACCACAAGATACCACCAGGTTGCGTAGTCTATACCTAAGAATGTAGCCATTGGCGATTTGAAATTTGAGATTTAAAATTTGAGATTTGAAATTTTACATCCTTTATCACCCTTAGCACAAGTAACAGTTTTACTATAAAATCAACCTGCTACTCCTGCGTACCCCATGCTTCATAATTCGTAATTAATCGCACCTGCACCGAACATCATACATTCACAAATGATGTGTCTCGAAATTTTCAGCTATTTCTTCTAAATGAGGGCTATGCATTTCTTCTGCAAGCCCTTCGGGCCCATGCTGAATCTTCTTGTTTAAAAGATAGAGAAACAATATAAACAACAACGCATACACCAATGTGAACATGATCAGCGAAAAAACAACCTGGTTTGCTGTAACAGAGGCAGACAGCGCATCACTGGTTCTCAACAATCCATAAACAACCCAGGGCTGCCTGCCTGTTTCTGCAGTGTACCAACCAACCTGGTTGCCAATCTGCGGCAGCAAAACGCTCCACATAAAAACGTGCATCAACCATTTTTTTTCAAATAGTTTTTTACGACGATAAAGTACAAACGCCCATGTGGTAAGTACAATCATTGCCACACCAACCGCAATCATGATATGATATGACTGAAACACAATATTCAGAGAGCCGGGGCGGTCTTCGGGCTTAAAAGCTTTCAATCCCTTTACAGGAGCGTTAAAATCGTAGTGCGTAAGAAAACTCAATCCACCGGGAATTGATATTCCGTTTGTTTTTTCATCACGTGTGTTAATGTAACCAAACAAGTACATATCTGCGCGCGAGCTGCTGTCAAAATGCCCTTCCATTGCGGCGAGCTTTGCAGGCTGATAATTAGCCACAACATCAGCTGCTTTATGCCCGCTGAATAATTGCGCATAAGCGGAAAGAAGCCCTACACTCATGCCTATGACGAACGACTTCCGCGCAAAATCCAGGTGACGGCCTTTAATAATATAATAGGCAGCTATGCTCATGACTAAGAATGACCCTGCCAGGAACGCGCCGATCCAGACATGAACAACTCTTTCAACGGATGAGGGATTGAATACCATAGCCCAAAAATCAGTTATCTCAGCTCTAGCCTCTATTCCTTCCCCCACAATATGATAACCTGCGGGAGTTTGCTGCCAGCTATTGGCGACCACTATCCAAATGGCCGAAAACATAGAGCCGAGCGTAACCATAATGGTTGAAAAAAAATGCACTTTTGGAGATACCTTGTTCCATCCAAACAACAATACACCCAAAAAACCGCTCTCCAGTGCAAAGGCGAAAATACCTTCAGCCGCGAGTGCACTGCCAAAAACATCCCCGACGTATTTTGAATAGGTTGCCCAATTGGTGCCAAATTCAAATTCCATTACTATGCCCGTTGCCACACCTACGCCAAAAATGAGTGCGAAAATTTTTGTGAAGAACCTTGTCTGTTTCTCAAATAAGGGGTTTCCGGTTTTAAGAAACATTCCCTCCATCAGCACCATGTTTAACCCAAGGCCAATACTAAGAGGAGGATAAATGTAATGGAAAGAGATAGTAAACGCGAACTGTATCCTTGATAAGATTTCAACATCCATACGACCGTTTTTAGTGACGTAAACATGTGACCCTGTTCTATCAATTCTGCTACACGAGGACGAACGAAGCCTTTGGCTTTCAATACCTAAATATCCTAATTTATTCTATAAGCTGTAACAAACAAGTAAGGTAATTGCGCAGAAATCGATGATTATACGGATTAACGGCCGCGCCTCGGCTTTGGTAGTAATTTTCAAGCGCTTTAAGTAGCCAAAAAATTAAGGGCCAGATAGAAATCCGGCCCCTACATTAAATCCAATATCCTATGAAAAACCGAACTTGGTTTCTCAATCACAATGCCAAACAGCTTAATTATTGGCATGCAGAAGCTTACAAATTGGCTTTCTTCTTACTAAGATTTCAAAAAGAGAAATATAATCTCAAAATGAGAAATCAGGAAATTTTTAATGTGTAAGCACTAAATAGAACAAAGGTTAAACGTGCGTACTTATTTAGTTTTTGCGAGATACCTAACGAGATCTTCGGGATGATCCGATTGCAATCCCTGAACACCTTTATCTAATGCACTCTTCCATTTTGCCGGGCCTTCATCACTGCCCTGGATATCCAGCCAAATTGAAATATGCCGTTTATTTAAGAATGAAATGATGGCAGGGTCAGCACTGTCCGTGAATTCAACTGGCGTATTCTTAAGAAACGCATCCAGAGAAGCTTCCGTCTTAACATCATCCGGCATGCTCGCCATAAGCGGCATGTCAGGAGCAACATGTTTCCATTGACCGTACTGCTCATCTTTGTTCAGATAGACCACGATTCGCTTCTCCATTCCCGCTTTTTTAATAAAATCGTACGTCCGAGCAACATCGGCATCTTTAAAGTCCAGGTAAATATGAATTTTACCCTTGCAAACTTTCAGAGCCTCCTCAAACGAAGGGATTTGATAATGATTGGTATCAGAAGTAGATGTAGAATGAATAGTCAGGTTCCTTAATTCTGCATACGTGTGGTCGCTTACCTTTCCGGTTCCGTTGGTTGTCCTGTTTATGGTTGCATCATGCATGATTACCATTTTTCCATCTTTGGTTGTCCGGAGATCCATCTCTACAAAATCCGCATGGCAGGCAATAGCCTGTTCAAATGATGCGAGTGTGTTTTCAGGTACATGCTGATGGTTACCGCGATGAGCAATAACGACAATTTTGTTATTTAGTTCGGGAAAGAATGAACGCTGTGCATCTGATGCGCTCGTAAGAAATAACCCAAGCAAGGGCAAAAGAAAATTCTTCATTGGGGAGTAAAATTAAAATGGCAAAATACTTAATCGGTCTGCAGCCAGGCATTAAATAATGTTTAAGGCATTATTATTTTTACCGGCTACAAGATGAAAAGATATCGCCTTTTTATTATTTTCCTCTTTTTACTTTGCGCGCAACAATATCTCTGCGCTTCCTCCATTTTGCAATAGGCTCAAGTTGCAGTACCTGCTTGTTAAGATTGGTAACAAGGCCCATGCGTTCCATTATTGCCCTGCTGATCCGCCTGATATTTTTATTGGCAACAACAGCCTGTTTACGGGAAAGATAATCTTCTTCAAATGATTTTATGCCGCTATTGATAACACGCAATTCATCGCGGTATTGGTGAAGTTTCCTGTATATGATCATAAGGCGGCTATAGGGAAAGTCGTTCAACGGAGATTGTTTTATGGCTTCCTCATACAGCCGTGCCGCCTCGGTAAGGCCACCTTCCGCTTCGGCATGCTTGGCATTTTCAATAATTTCCCCGGAAGAAAATTTGTCGTCCACACAATTACGTTTTAAGGTGACACAATAATTAACAATCAACACTGTAAACCTGTTCACTCAATCGGGTTAATCATGTATTAAGCCGCGCAAAAATGAGTTCCTTTCAACAACATCATTTTCGCAGGTGTGAAGTTAGCCACAAACCTTTTGTTAATCCGGCAAGCAATCGTTAAAAAACAGCCATGAGACATGGCCACTTACAACATCAGCCATTGACAGTTTAATAATACCGCCCAATCAAATGATTATCAACAATCATCTTTTTCATTTCGGGTATATCTACAGCACCTTGTTTGGCGTAAACAATCTTACCACCGGGCTCAACGAGAATTGTGTAAGGTAATGCGCCCTGCCAGTTGGGATCTACCACTTCTATCAGCTTGTATTTATCGTCGATGCTGAATATATAATTAGAGGAGGACGATTGTTGTTTCTGCAAAAATTTCAATGCCTTATCCTTGTTAGCAGGATCATCGGCGCTGATGCTTATGAACTCAAAATCTCTTCCGCGATACATTCTGTTAATGGTCATAAAGTCCGGGTATTCGGCAACACAGGGGCCGCACCATGTTGCCCATACATTAATCAGGCGGAGCTTGTCCGAGTTATTTTTAATAAGCCCCTTAATCCCGGCCTCATCAATCATCTCAAGTTTCACGGGTTCTTTTGCCCAGCCTTCTGCAGCCTTTTTATTCAAATCTTCTTTCTCTTTCCATTTAACTGAGCAGCCGAACACTTTGGTCGATTTAACGGGTACCTCCTTGTTATTCAATAACGCCTCTATTGCATTTCGTGCATCTGTATTATTAACCTTTTTGCCCGGCTTTTCAACATCATCTATACGTCCCTGGTAGCGCAACTTTCGGTCTTTATCAAATATAAAAACATGGGGCGTTGCTACCGGCCCGTATGCGTTGGCCGCTTTCTCTTCATCTCCATCAAACAAGTAAGGAAAATTGAATTGCTTTTCTTTGGCACGGAGCTGCATTTCTTCATAAGAATCGCTGAGGTCAGTGTAGCCCAGCTCACTTAATTGCACCGATGCAGGGTCGTTAGGCATAATTGCCACTAACGCAACACCTTTGCTTTTATAATCCGCGGCAATATTTTTTACGCGCTCTTCATACGCCTGCGCGGTGGGGCAATGATTGCAGGTAAATACAATCACCAGCACTCCCGCATCTTTGAAAGAAGCAAGTGAATACATTTTTCCATCTACGCCCTTCAGGTTAAAATCAGGCGCAGAAGCACCAAGCTGTAATATGGGATGATCGCTAAGAGGAGCCGCAATGCAAATAAATGAGTTAATACATAGGGCAGCAACAACAAGCAGAATTGGCCGTAACAATTTCATTTCCGTTCATTTTAGTAGTACAGAGAAAGAAATCCTTATTCGTTTCATAAGTTATGATTTTTTACAAAATAACGCAAGGGAAGGTTTGGGTTAGGCGTGAAGCGTTAGGGTCCGGCATCAGGCATCAGGAATAGGGTTTCGCTGCAGATCAGGGAACTCATTCGCATATTCGCTCATTCGCACATCTACACATACGCATATTTGCACATTCCCACATTTGCATATTAGCACATGCGCTTCCACTATTCTATCAAAACAAAACAGGTCCTGCAATTACTGCAGAACCTGTAAAAAACCAACTAACTCAATGTTATACTCAACAAAAAATTACCGTTTTGTAATTCCTTTTTTAAAACGCCTCTTTTCTTTGTCAAAAATTTTATCTCCGGGTTTCTTTTGCACTTTCAATTCTTCTTCTTTCGGAGAAATCATGTTTTTCTGATACTTTGTAGTTTCCATCTCAGTATTTTGTTTTTGATTAGCCACATCTACAATGTAGCAATTGCCAAGCCAATCGTTTTTGCGCTTGATTAACAATATACTTCGGGAAATTATTTTCCAGACCTAACAACATTGATACCCAGGCTGAGGAATTTTATACCAAATTACGCGGGCCAATACTCATTTATCTTTTTCCGCAGGAAGGCTACGCTCCTTTCAAGTTGATCCATTCCATCAACACCGTCTTCGATGCTAATCCAGTTATCGAAGCCTACACGTTTGAGTTCTGAAAAAATAGCATCGTAATCATTCAGCCCTTTTCCAATCTCTCCGTGACTAAGCCTCTTGGCATAACCTGCAGCGCCGCCTTCTTCTTTGCGCAAATCCTCGATTGTGCCCTCTTTAAGGTACCTGTCGCTTGCATGCATAGTAACAACACGATCGGAAACCTTCTTTAAAAGCTCAATGGGATCTTCACCAGCGAGATAAGTATTGCTTGGATCGTAGTTAACGCCAAAGTTCGGATCATGAATGCGGTCTACAAGCATGCAAAACACATCCATTTTTTGAGCAAACTCGGGATACTCCCAAAAATCATCTTTATAATGATTTTCGATAATTAAGGTAATGTTCTTTTCACGCGCATACGGTATACATTCCTGTATGCAGTCCGCAGCAAGCTTTACACCTTCTTCAATTGACAGTTCAGGCCTGCGCTGGCCCGACAACACGCGGCAGTAAGAACCTCCGAGTGCATGTGTCATGTCTATCCATCCTTTCTGCTTTTGAATTTCATTATCTCTGAATGCCTTGTCAGGATGCGTAAAATCAGGAGAACAGCACATCATCGGGATTTGCATGCCTTTGTCTTCTACCTGTTTTCTAAACAGCGGCCAATTTGATTTGTCGGCCATTTCGAGAAATCCTGCGTACCATTCAAGGCCATCGATATCAAGTTTTGAAGCAAGTTCTATCCACTCGGATACCTTCATGGTTCCATCTTTACAAAGCGCCTGCATAAAGGCTTTGGGGAATGCTGCCAATTTGGGCATGTAGTTATACTTTTTAAGTTATAAGTTTTACGTTTTACGTTTTACGTTTTCTATATGTTTTGGCTTGATTAGAAGACGTATAAGCCATTATGTTGGCTCTTTCATTGTTGCTGAATTCTTTGGCGGATTGCGTCCAATGAATGGATGCTGTTCAATGTCTACCACCTGCCCGCTAACAGGGCCGCTTTCGTCAGACAACCAGTAAACGGCCGCCGCGGCAATTTCTTTTGGCCAGAGTATACGGCCGGCAGGTGCATACACTGAAGGAATCTCTTTATACCAATCATCCGCCAGTCCATGCTCGCGTTTGCGTATGGCTTCATTTTCCGTTAATACCCATCCCGGATTAATCTGGTTGACACGAACATTATTTTCCCTGTTCAATGTGTCGCCGAGATTTCGTGTCATGGTCATCAACGCGCCTTTTGTCATGCTATAAGCAAGCAAATTTGGTTCACCGCTATAGGCATTTACCGATCCGATATTCAGCACACAACCGTGTTGTTTTTCGAGATGCGGCAATGCTTCTTTAATCAGCGCAAAAGGAGCTATTGTGTTTACCTCAAGCAGTTTTCTTAAAAAGTCTTTATCTGTTGTATAAAGATTGGAAGAAGCTACAATTGCGGCATTGTTCACAACAGCATCGATTTTACCAAAGTGGGTGATAGCCAGTTCTACCAGGCGGCTGATAGCACCCTCTTCAGCAAGGTCTGCAATTTGCAAAACGGCATTTTCTTTCCCCACAGCGTTTAACACCTCTTCGCCTAGATCTTTTTCAAGCCCATTAAGCACCACTTTGGCGCCCTCTTGCACGCATCTTATAGCGATGGCTTTGCCTATTCCGGTTGTGCTTCCGGTTACTATGATTACTTTGTTTTGTAAGCGCATATTCTATTAGGTTTCAGGTTTCAGGCATCAGGTATAAAGTATCGACATGCGTATTCGCATATTACACTCCCTTCCATCAGCCTCTCCCATTATCCATTTTCAATTTTTAATTGTCAATTAACTAACAGGTTTCAATACACTCTTCACAACTTCTCCTTTGTGCATTTTTTCAAATGCTTCGTGCCATTCTGTTACCGGCCAAACACCGCCAATGATGGGCTTTACATTTAACTGCCCACTTGCCAATAAGGCAATCACCTTTTCCCATACAGGCCAGTTGTGGCTAAAGCTTCCCTGAAGCGTAACATTCTTTTGCACAAGCGGATCAATTGAGAAGCCTAGCGGCTGAGGGCCCCATCCAACTTTAGTGATATGGCCGGCGGGGCGTACGAGTTGCATAGCAATCTTCAGCGTTATACTGGAGCCAGCTGCATCAATCACGCAATCAGCTCCAAGGCCATCACGTTTCAGCGCCCATTCAGTGGCATCACCTACTATAGCCTCGCATCCGTATTCTTTAGCAATATTCAGCCTATGCCTGTCAGCTTCCAAACCAACTACTGCTACTTCCGCACCACATAATCTAGCAACGGCAGCACAAAGAATACCAATGGTTCCAGGGCCAAGGACAATTACCCTATCGCCCGGTCTGATCCGACTGTTCTCTACAACTGCATTGTACGCAACGCAACATGGCTCGGTAAGGCAAGCCTGTTCAAATGCCAGCTGATCAGGAATATGATGAAGGCATCGTGCAGGCACACGCACAAAACGTGTCATTGCTCCATTTACACCATAGCCAAAACCTTTGCGTGTAGGATCGAGGTTGTACATGCCACGCCTCGACATAGGATTATTTACATCAATAACAGCAGCGGTTTCACTTACAACCCTGTCGCCTTCTTTCCAGCCCTTTACAAGTTTGCCGGTTGCGGCTATATGTCCGCCAAATTCATGTCCTAATACAACCGGGTAATTTACCGGCCAGCTATGATCAGCTGTCCATTGATGCAGGTCACTGCCACAAACACCCACATTGGCAACTTCAAGCAGTACATCTTCATCGCCAATTTCGGGCATGTCAATTTCTCTTATTTCTACAGAACCTTTTTCTGGAGCATAATTCACTACGGCTGCAGATTTCATATTATTTATAGTTTGGAAGGGTGAAAAAGTGAATAGTCAATAGTGAATAGCGAAAGGTGCATCATCTTACTATTTTCTTATTCTGATTAAATGAATACAATTAATATCAATTGGTAAATGCGTGGTCATACCACATCTGCATATTTGCACATTCCCATATTTACACATTTGCATATGTACGCAGCCACACATTTTAGTTGTCAACAAACTCAGGCCAGGCTTTTAACCGCAACGTCGCCATAGGCATGAATCTTTTCACAAATAAGCCTTAACGAACTTTCAAGATCGCCTGAAGCGGTCTTGAACTCGTCTGCATCAATCGTAAGCGGGGCACCCAATACTACGAGTGGAGCGCCATAAAGAGGGCATTGAACAGCTTGTTCAAGGGTTAGCCCGCCAACGGCCTGTACAGGAATATTCACAGCAGCTACCACTTCTTTCAATTGGTCTAAAGGGCTCGGCATACGCTTACCGGCAGCGGCTATTCCTCTTCTTTCATCATAGCCAATATGGTGAATGATGTAGTCACACCCCAGGTCCTCCAACCATTTCGCGGCTGCAACCATATCTTCGCAACCCAGGTTATCACCCATTACTTTAACACCATGATCCCGGCCGGCCTTCACCACGCACTTAATGGTTTCTTCATGGGCGCGTGCCATCACAACAACATGCGTTGCACCAGCTTTAGCCATCATTTCGGCTTCAAGATACCCGCCATCCATTGTTTTCAGATCGGCAACTATAGGTACATTCGGAAAATGTTCGCGCAGTTTTCTTACACCGTGTAATCCTTCAGCAAGTATAAGTGGCGTACCGGCTTCAAGCCAGTCAACGCCGGCGCGCATAGCCATGGCAGCAGTTTCGAGGGCCTCATCAATGTTCGTAAGATCAAGGGAAATTTGGACAATCGTTTTCATGTCAGCAATCTTTGATAAAAAATTTCGTGAAATAAATTTCGTTGATGAACGCTGCAGGTAGTTAACCCGGCATATTCCCACTCAATGGAACCATGCAGAAGCCATTTAGCGTATGTCTGTTAGTTGAGGAATGCTATTGCATTTATTTAAGCGGACGAACATTTGACATCATGCTTACGAAAAGAAGCATCCCCAGGCTTTTAACAAGCCTGTTAACGGAAATGCGTTTCTACTTTCGATGCGACTATGTCAGTTCGGGTTACATGAAAATTGTCGGCAAATGACTATTTCTACAATGCTGCCACCTTTACTAAAAAACGTGCATTTCGGCCCACGTTGCAAAAACGAGTCACTAATATATTTCATTTTGAAATAGCATTGGTGTTTTTTCATCAAAAATTAACTGCTATAAAAAACCTCGTACCATACGGTACAGCTGAATAACAGCTGTAAGTATAAAAATGCCGCCCATGGCTTTGTTGAGGTTCTTCATGCTAGTATTCATCTTTGTAATCAGCCAGTTGCCGCCATACATATAAACAGCGAGGCCCGCAATGGTGCCGCAACCGGCGCCCACAGTAAACATATCGTATTGAGAAGATACGGGCTGAATGACTTTATTATCAAGGAGATAAGTACTCCATATAAACCAAAAGGGGATTTGGGCAGGGTTCAATGCGCTCATGCTCAGACCTAATAAAAAACGGTCCATTTTGTTGTTTAATAATAGCGCTTTTTTGTCGCCACGCTGACGATTGGCCGACACAAAACTAGCGACTCCCAGTGCAAGGAACAAGGCCACCGTTAACCATCCCAGTATGGTGAAAAATAATTTGTGCTGCATGATCCAATCCACTCCTTTTAGTGAAAGGCGCAAATAAATCACTTCGACGATAGCCACACCTATCGCATATTTCCAGGCATTTTTAGCATTTTCCTGAACATAGATCTGAGTTGCGGTAATGCTCATATTTCCCAACGGCAGTTGCCCTAAAAAGCTCACCAGCATACCCATAAAAGCAGCAAACAGTAACTCCATAGGGCGCAAATATAGGCGAATGTGCAAATGTGTGAATGTGCGAATATGCGAATGAGCAGATGTGCGAATGCGTTCTTTGCATCTTACAACTTATGCCTTTTACCTTACGCCTTAAACCTGACACCTTGCACCTTGCACCTGAAACCGAACACCTTACTGTTCAGAGCTCATTGGTTTTCTTTATTTTTAGCTTTTAAAGCCAAGTATATGATTGCTACAAGTATGGCCGAAATGATGATGAATGGAGAATCGCCTGAAATATTGTTCTGGGTAGGATGTTCCGGAAGCTTTGATCAACGTGCGCAAAAAATAACCAGGGCTTTTGCCAGCATTCTTAATAAGACCGGTATAAAATATGCCATACTTGGAAAAGAGGAAGCCTGCACAGGAGATCCTGCACGCCGAGCCGGCAATGAATTTCTTTTTCAGATGATGGCTTACAACAATATCCAGGTGTTAAATGGCTATGGCATTAAACGGATTGTAACAACCTGCCCGCACTGCTTTAATATCCTCAAAAACGAGTATCCTGAACTTGGTGGAAATTACGAGGTTATTCATCACACCACATTTTTACAGGAGCTTATCAATAATGGAAAAATTGTTTTGAAAGAAGGCGGAAGTTTTAAAGGAAAAAAAATCACTTATCATGATAGCTGTTACCTCGGCCGCGCAAATAACATTTATGAAGCACCGCGCCAGGTTTTAGCGTTATTGGATGCCGAATTGGTTGAAATGAAACGCTGCCGTACAAATGGATTATGTTGTGGCGCCGGTGGCGCGCAAATGTTTAAGGAGGAAGAAAAAGGCTCTACGCGGGTAAATTTTGAACGAACAGATGAAGCATTGTCATTGCAACCGAACATTATTGCAAGCGCCTGCCCCTTTTGCAACACCATGTTGACTGATGGCGTAAAAAACCGTGAAAAAGAAGAGAATGTCCAGGTGTTGGACATAGCGGAGTTGATTGAGAAAAGTATGTAAATGGGCAAATGCGGGAATGTACAAATATGCGAATGTGCAAATGTGTAAATATGCGAATCAGAAGAATAATCGCTGGGTATAATCCATTCTATTCAGAACAAAAAGTCAGTTAGCGGAAGTCATCTCATGCCTTACACCTCATACCTCATACCTTATGCCTTATGCCTTACACCTCATACCCCATACCTCATACCTCATACCTCACACCTCACTTCCCATCCACTCTTTCATACATAGTACGGCTGCCACCATCTAACGCGAAGCAACCGGAAAGAAAAGTGAGCTGATTTCCTTCAATGTTATAAAATACTTTATTGGGATTGGAGCTGGCACTAAACGCAATTCTATTAGTAAACTGTCCTTCTTCTACAATAAGGCATACATTGGCCTCAACTGAGCTATCGGGCGTTATTGTAAAGTGCCCTTCTTCTTTAACGCGGCTACTATCAAGCACTTTATAACCATCGTTTGTAAACTGAATAATATGGCCATTACCCGGCGCGAAATTTCTGGGTGGAATGCTGCCTTGTATAAGCCGCAACTCCCACGATCCAACGAGGCTGCTCGATTGATTGACCTCCGGATTGCTTTTTTTGCAACCTGGCGTTAGAAAAAGTGTCAAAGCAAAGGACATGACCAGTATGGTGTATTTCATTACAAGAACTTTATTAATTGACTTCCCTCAAATGCAAAATGTTGCAGTTGAGGAAAAATATTTTGGCACCCGGAAATAAATGCTTTATTAGGAAGGTGCGTTTACTTAACAAATGTCAATTGCCCGGGTTTCACATTTGCACATTCGTGCATTCCCTCATTTATACATTTAACTATCTTTGCGTTATGAATACGAATATCGCAGAATTTATCCCGGCCGACTTTGATGATCAGTCAAGAGTGTGGATTTACCAAAGCAGCAGATTATTCTCTTTGGGAGAAGCGTTTGAGCTGGAAAAAATGATGAATCAATTCCTGCAGGGATGGAATACACACGGAACACCGGTGAAAGGGTTTGCTAATTTATTATATGGCCAGTTTATTGTTTTGATGGCCGATGAAACAGCGACATATGTAAGCGGTTGCAGCACTGATAGTTCAGTGAGGTTGATTAAGGAAATTGAAGAGAAGTTCAATGTAACAATGTTTGACAGGCAGATGCTGGCTTTTGTAATAAAAGACAAAATTCAGTTATTGCCTTTGCAACAAATACCGTACGCCATACAAAATAACTTTATCACACCTGATACGCTGTATTTCAATAACCTGGTTGCAACTAAAGCTGATCTGTTGAATAACTGGCTTGTGCCGGTAAAGGATAGCTGGGTTGCAAAAAAGTTCAAACTGGAAACTGCAGGATAATCACCACAAAGGCGCAAGGTTCAAAGGAACATAAAGTATTTTTGAAACCTGTCAGATCCGGCACGGGTCAGCACACAGGCACGAAGCCGCATTATTTTTTTGATTGCTGAATGCAGCTTTGTGTCTTTGTATTTCTTCCTTAATAGCTAAAGAAATCATCTGGAAAATCAACTCAACCTATAACGTACTACGTTTAACTTACCACTACTTCAGTTTTACCCTTGGATCTACTATTGAATAAAGAATATCTGCGAGAATGTTTACCAGCACGAAGAATGTTGCTGTTAACAATACACTGCCCATCACCACGGGAAAGTCGAGCTTTTCCAATGCATCTACGGTAACCTTCCCAATGCCCTTCCATCCAAAAATATATTCCACGAAAAAGGCACCAGCAAGCAACTCCGCAAACCATCCGGTAATGGCTGTAATAACAGGATTCAATGCGTTCCTTAACGCATGTTTCCAGATAATCGTTCGGCTTTTTAATCCTTTAGCATAAGCCGTTCGGATATAATCCTGATCAAGTACATCAAGCATGGCGCTCCGAGTAAGTTGCGTAATAATAGCCAGCGGCCTTATACCCAATGTGATGGCAGGCAGGATAAGATTTCTCAATTGAAGTTGCCGCCCATTAAACGGATCCACCTCATAAAGGCTGCCAATCATATGTAAACCGGTGTAATTGCTAAGCACAAAACCAAACAGGTAAGCCAGTATAATTCCTACAAAAAAAGACGGTGCGGAAATTCCCAGCACACTCGCAAAAATGGCCGAGGTGTCCCAAACAGTATTTTGTTTGACCGCTGCTAAAACACCCAGCACAATGCCAAATACAGTAGCTATCAGCATTGCAGTAAACGCCAGTATCATTGTTCCTGGAAGTGCTTCCATTAGTACTTCCGTTACACTTTTTTTGGTTTGATAAGAACGGCGGAGATAGGGCCATTTAATCGCAAACTTTGTATCGCCTCCAATAAAAATGCCCTTTAATTGTTTTGACTGGATTTCTTCTTTAGTATGAATGGCAAGCGGGGAAACGTCATTTACATACAGCACGAATTGTTTCCATTTGGGTTGATCCAGCGCCAGTTCTTTTCTAATGTTTTTGATTGTGGCACTGTCGCCTGTCTGGCCAAGAACAAGCCTAACGGGATCACCAAAACCAACAAACAAAAAAAACACCACGACGGTCACGCCCGCTAACACCAGCAGCCCGTACAATAGTTTTTTTGTGACGAATGTTAGCATGATCCAACAATTCTATTGAGCTTTTAGTTCCTGTACAGCTTTTTGCATTTTGCTGATATCTGTGCCGCTTATTTTTCTGTAAACAGTCGCCTGATTCATCAGGAAGTAAGTTGGGTTGGCCCTCGCCGCCGTTTTAATAACTGTTGCATCACAAATGAGCAAATCTTTCATAGCTAATGAATCCAAATGATGTGCGGCTTTCTTTGGTTCTGAAGTAATATAGCGGACAGGAATATTTTTTGCCTGGCATGTTTTTATCAGTTGCACATGTTCTTCCGTCATCCATTTCCCTGCATTGCCAAAATCTTTTACAAATACAAGCATGTAATAATCGGGGGTTGCTAATACTTGTTCAGTAATATCATCGCCCTGTTCTGTCCTTAGAGAGAAATCAACAATTGCGGGAAGTGCATTTCCCTGCCTGATCAATTTATCGTGGCGTTCAACAAATTCATAGGTGGAATCAAAATCATCCGGAAAATGATCCTGGTCAAACTCCATATTTTGCCCTTTATGTTTGTAGGTAAAGGTCATTATTGAGCTGTCAGCAATTGCGCCGGGCGGCACTTTCATTTTCTCTGAAAGATTATTGCCTTGCTTGTATGGCAGGCAATCCACGTATGGCAGATGTTTTAATGCATACGCCTGCATCCATGATACAGCAAAAATGCTTGCCAGTAAAATGATTATAGATGGCGCCGGTGAAAAAACAGGCCGAATCTTTTTATAATTAAACAATATAAACAGCGTTAGGACGAAAAGGATAATATCCTTCAGAAACGATTGAAATGCGGTTAACGGAACGCAATCACCAAAACAGCCGCAGGTTTTTATCTTTCCTGAGAGATATGCATATCCCGTAAGGAATGTAAAGAAAATAATAAGCAGGAATAACAGCCAGCTAATTAGCTTCATGCGATAGCCGACCAGCAAGGCTATGCCGGCAACTACCTCGAAAACATTCATTACAAGCGAAAGCATAAGCGAGTAGTCGTTCAGCTTATTCCATCCCCACACTTCAAAAAACTCCTGCATCTTATAGCTTAATCCAAGTGGATCATTTGCCTTTATTAACCCCGAAAAAATAAACAACACACCAACGAATATCCTTGCAATGTTTAGTACAACCTTCATGGAGCTGAATTTATTTGTTTGGTTATAACCGGTTTCCGCAATAGCCTACCCTACGTGTTTACCTTCATTTATCAGAATCAATGCAAATACTGCATAGTTGATAATATCAACATAATTAGCGTCGATGCCTTCGCTTATAAGCGTCTTACCATCATTGGCAAGAATTTGCCGAACGCGCAATAATTTAACCAGGATAAGATCGGCAAAACTTTCCTGCGTCATCTCGCGCCAGGCCTCGCCATAGTCATGATTCTTTGCCAGCATGGTATCTTTTGCCAGCTGAACATTTTCACTATACAAAGCGCTAACAGCATCTACATCAAGATCCTCAACGGCTGAATTATTTTTCTTTAGCTGAATAAGGCCGATAACGCCATAATTCACAATGCCAATAAACTCGGAGCGGATATCGTCTCCTACCTTCTGTACTTTCTTTTCCTGGATGGTACGTATACGCAGTGCTTTTATAAAGATTTGGTCTATTACGGAAATGGTACGCAACACTCTCCACGATGTTCCGTAGTCACGGGTTTTCTTCAAAAAAATATCACGGCATTTATCTATGCACTCGTCGTATTGTTGGTTTGTATCCATGATAACAGGTAAAAGGCGTCAGGTATCAGGTATCAGCCTTAGTTTTTAATTTAATTTGTATCCGCATGTTTGAAACCCGGACATTCACACACAAATCATTGTCAATTGTCAATTTTCAATTATCAATTAATTTAACTTGCGCATTTACTATCGCCAAAAATAAGGAAACCGCACCATGTTTACACTTAATTGCCGTGGCCGTTTATTAACAATTGAGAAACCCATCATCATGGGGATTATCAACATAACACCCGACTCTTTTTATTCGGGCAGCCGGGCATCCACTGTTGATGCAGCTTTAGAACAGGCCGAACGCATGTTAAGTGAGGGTGCCGCAATACTGGATATCGGCGCGCAAAGTACAAGGCCGGGCAGTATACAATCGGGAGCCGATGAAGAGCTCGACAGGATGATCCCGGTCATAGAGGAACTACACAAAAACTTTCCTGAAGCATTTCTTTCCGTAGATACTTATTTTGCCAAAGTAGCTCAGCTTTCTGTTGAAGCCGGCGCTCACATGGTGAATGATATCAGCGGCGGTTTGCTTGATGCTGCAATGCTTGATACCGTTGCGCAGTTAAAGTGCCCTTATATCTGCATGCATATGAAAGGTGATCCACAGACCATGCAGCAGTACGCTACTTATGAAAATGTAACCAGGGATGTGCTGGATTATTTTATTGAGCGGATCGAAACATGCAGAAAAACTGGCATTCTCGACATTATTGTTGATCCCGGGCTTGGGTTTGCCAAAACCATTGCCCATAATTTCGAACTGATCAAAAACCTGAACCTGTTTAACCTACTTGAAAAACCTTTATTGATAGGCATTTCCAGAAAATCCACTATTTATAAAACACTCCAGGTTACGCCTGAAGAAGCGCTGAACGGAACAACCGTTTTAAATACCATAAGCCTGATGAATGGAGCACATATTCTTCGTGTACATGACGTAAAGGAAGCGCGGGAAGCGGCGGTTCTTGTGGGCAAAGTTTTTTACTAATTGAAAATGGAGAATTGAAAATTGACAATGAAGGAAAATGCTTAATGTGCGGAGATGCGAATGTGTAAATGTGCCAATGCGGGAATATGCGAATGTGCTAATATGCAGATGTGCTAATGTGTTAGGTTCAGACCTTTCACTTTTATTTTGTGTCTGTTGCACGCCGCTTTCATATTAAGGCTTCAAACCGTTATCCTTATGCCTTACGCCTCATACCTCATGCCTTAGCGCTTATACCTCACACCTGAGACCTGATACCTGTTACCTGACACCTAATAAAAAAAGCCCCACATTGCTGCGGAGCTTTTTTCTATTTTTTTATAAGCTATTTCTTAGTGTGACTGGCCTTTTCCACCACCTGGAAGCCCTGGCATAGCCGGTGCTTGCTGAGGCATAGCAGGAGCGGCTACATTCTTAACTTCAATGTCAAAAATCAAGTTAGAATAAGCAGGTATTTCTGGCCTTGCCTGCATTCCGTATGCTAACATTGCAGGAACAAAAATGCGTCCTTTACCGCCCTTGCCAAAATAAGGTAAAGCTTCTTCCCAACCAGGAATAACACCACCACTGCCTACCTGCACAGTGTAAGGATCTGTATGGCCCTTAGTTGAATCCATGTTGGTATCAAAAACTGTATTGTTGGTCATCAGGTAACCTCTGTACATTACAGAAGCTTCTTTGCCCGGCTGAGCTTTCAATGTATCGCCTGCAGACTGTATTTCTACAAATGCACCATTTTTTGTTTTTTCAGCTTTGATGCCTTTGTCTGCCAGGTATTTTTCAACTTCCTTGATTTCACGATTTTTTTCTGTTTCTGATTCCAGTTTGTAGTCAGCTTCTACTTCTTGTTCATTTTTAAACGCTTTCAGTACTTTTATTTTGAAAGTAATTCTGTCATCTTTTTTGAAACCTTTAGCAGCAGGATCGATCATATTTTTTTTGATCAGGGAATCCACGTTTAAAATAAACACGGTGCTATCGCCAACGGAACATTTGGAAATAATTTCCATTAAAGAATATTCGCTTCTCCTGGAAGTGTCAACCATTGCGTAAGCTGCCATTCTTCCTGCAGTAGTGTTAAGAACGGTATCCCTTTCAACGATACGGATATCTGCGTTGAATTTAACATACTCGCCACCTTTTAATTTTTCGCCACCCTTGCCCTTGAATATTTTATATGCAATGCCGGATTTTGTTTTTTCATAGTTCACCGAGCATGCGCTAAAAAGTAAAGCCAGGCCCGCTACTGTTAACAGTTGTTTCATGTTTTTGTTTCTGATTTTTATTGAAGTTCTTTTTCGTACTGTTTTATTATCTGTTTAAATTTTCTTGCTGTCTGGTCAAGTGTTTCATCACTTCTTCCTCCTGCCGCGTTTTTGTGGCCACCTCCTTCAAAATGGTTCCTGGCAAAAGTATTCACATCGAATTCACCTTTGCTACGGAAGCTCCATTTACGCTCTTCATCCCTGTCAATCACCAGTGCCCCGAATTTTATGCCTTCAATAGTAAGTAAATAATTAACCAAACCCTCAGTATCGCCGGTTTTTATTTCATACTTAACCAGGTCATATTTAGAAATAGCCATCATTGCAGTGTTGTATTCATACAATACATCCAGCTTGTATAATAAGGCATTCCCAATAAACCTCAACCTTGATTCAGAAAAATTATCATAGATATTTTCATGAATAACAGAGTGATTGAAGCCGGTTTCCTTTAATCGCGCCACAGCTCTGTGTACTGAGGCGGATGTGGAAGGAAAGCGAAAAGAACCGGTGTCCGTCATGATCCCGGTATACAAACATGTAGCAATTTCTTTATTAATCTTATTATCATGGCCAGAATTAACAATCAGGTCAAAGACCATTTCACAGGTAGAACTTTTTCCAGTGTCACTAATTCCGTAATCAAAAGCTTCCTCCTGCGGCTGCTGATGATGGTCAATCAATACCTTTATGCATTTCGCTTTTTCCAGATATGTCGCCATATTCCTGGTACGATGCAAAATATTAAAGTCCAGACAATAAATAATTTCTGCGCTGTTGATGGTGCTAATGGCCAGTTCCCGCTTGTTTTCAAAATCAATTACGTTATTCACACCTGGCATCCAGTTCAAAAAGCTGGCCCAGTTTGTAGGGGATATTACGGTTACTTCGTGCCCAAGTTGCACCAGGAAATGATATAATCCCAGCATAGATCCCATGGCGTCGCCGTCCGGCTTCTGGTGGGCTGTGATCACCGCCTTGCGAGGCTGATCTAACAATGGGAAAAAGTGTTGTATAGATTGCATAGAATGGCGGCAAAATTCAGTGTTTATCGCCATTCATTCAAATGAATTTTGATAATAATTCAACATTTTTTAGCGCTGGATATTAGCAAATAGCACTTCTATATAGTACTTTCGCGCAAAATTTTACAAAAGCTATGAGCAATAGAACTTTTACAATGGTTAAACCTGACGCTACAGGCAAAGGTTATACCGGAGCAATCCTGGACCAGATCATTAAAGCCGGTTTTTCCATTAAAGCAATGAAATGGACAAAACTTACTAAAGAACAAGCCGGTGAATTCTACGCTGTTCACAAAGAAAGGCCTTTCTACGGTGAGCTGGTTGAATTTATGAGCAGTGGACCTATTGTTGCTGCAATTCTTGAAAAAGAAAACGCTGTAGCTGATTTCCGTACATTGATCGGTGCAACCAACCCTGCACAGGCAGAAGAAGGTACTATCCGCAAAAATTTTGCTGCATCTGTAGGTGAAAATGCTGTTCACGGAAGTGATAGCGATGAAAATGCTGCGATTGAAGGTAATTTCTTCTTCTCTAACCTGGAAAGATTCTAGTTTAGTAAAGAGTGAATAGTGAATGGTGAAATGTTAAGCACCTAACTATATTATAAGGGCCGTTCCTGATGGAGCGGCTTTTTTTATAGTGTATGGTGAATAGTCAAAAATGAAAGGTGAAGCAACAAAATGGTGAATGGTGAATGGTCAATAGTGAAAGGTGGAGCAGTTAGATAACACAAAAGCCGTCCTATAAACGAGCGGCTTTTATATTTACACTCTGCGAAGCTTCCAGACTTAGCAGAGCAATTAAGATCAGCAAAGAATTTAGGTTTGTGGCTTACCTCATCATGCGTTAAAAACTTAAGCTATACCCTATTGACAATGAGATAAAGCCCCTATAACTTTGTGCTACCTGTTGTAATAAAGTTGCGGACCCGTTTACTGAATGGAAGCTGCTTAAAGATTCGATGTTAATTGTCATACCTTATCCTTCTGCCCGGCCAATTTTAACCAGGCACAATTGCTTACCCCGGATTTAAATAAAACCCTTCTTTACGCATATAAACGCGTTTCGCATTTTTATTGTCAAGAGGCCCAAAGATCAAGACGAAAACCTTGATGAACATTCATTCAACCTAAAACAAAAAAAATGAAAAACAACACTGTCGTCCTATGCACCGCGATAAGCCGCCTGCGAAACTGCTTGTTATACCGTACGACATCGCTAAAACAACTGCCGTGCTTAATCGCCTCTTGTTTCTTATTCCTATCGGCATCTGCGCAGGCTCCGGTTATAACAGAGATCACTCCTTTTACTGAGTATGTAAACAAGTTCATTACTATAAACGGCAACAACTTCAGCCCAGATACGGCCGCCAATGCAGTTTACATAGGAGGTTCGCGTGCGCGCGTAACGAGTGCTTCAACAACGTCGTTAACAGTACAGGTGTTACCAGGTGCCACCTCTGATTTTATAAGAGTAACAACAAATGGGCTTACTGGCATTTCTAAAAAACGTTTCCTCGTGTTTTCTAGTGGATTGGGGTACATTGCTCCTGGCTGCTTCCATCCGATCGAACCGCTTGATAACTCTTCGGCAAACACTGCCCTCGGCGATCTGGATGGGGACGGCATGCAGGATATGGCTATTATTCACACAAAATCGTTAATGCCATACTCCGGCAACCTTGCAACAGTTTCATTACACAGAAATGTGAGCGGCTATTCCTTTGGATTTGATTTGATGCAAACCATCAGGCTTCCTGAGCAGTACAGTTATTCAGTTCACCTCAATGATCTGGATAGGGATGGCAAAACAGATTTAGTCATTTCACCTGTTAACCAGCCATTCCTGCTGTTCTACAAAAACAACAGTACCCCTGGTAATATAAACTTCAATGCCGCGTTAAGGATTAATGTACCGCAGCCGCTAAATCTTTTCCAGTTTTTGGATATGGATGGCGATGGCAAAGAAGATCTTGTCATTACCGAAAATGGTTCAGCAAAAATTTTATTGAATAAAAGCAGCAACGAAAACATCCTCTATGCAGCGCCGTTTAATATCACTTTTGCCAATAACCTTTTTCCCACGGCATTTGCGGACATGAATGCCGATGGAAAGACTGACATAATTCTTAGCCCTGCAAATACATTTTTCGATTTTCCTTATGTCCAGATCGTAAGGAACGACGCCACACCAGGGCTGCTTTCGTTTAATTCCCGCGAAAACGTTTATACCGGATTGAAGCAATCATCAAACGCAAAAACCGGCGATATGGATCAGGACGGACTGCCTGAAATTGTCGTCGCAGATAACTTGAGTGATTCGATCGCTGTATTAAAAAATAAAAGCCCATTGGATCATTTCAGTTTTGAGGCCCCGTTGAAATTGTTATTTCCTGTTAATGCAACGTCACTAACAATAAGGGATGTTGACGGTGATAACCTTACGGATATTGCCGGCGTAAAAAATGCTGTTTATGTAAGGAAGAACACCAGCAATTTTGTTTACTTATCTTATGCACCTGCAGTTAAATATTCGGACGGAATTTTCTCATCGCTGATAGACATAAAAGATATGAATGGTGATGGGCAAGCGGATATAACAGTTGGTTTCAACCAATTTGACCAATCACCTGCAACATATATCCTAAAAAATCAGATGAACGTACCTGCTGCAGATACGCCCCGACTTCGTTCATTTTTCCCGAAATCAGCAACCACAAATGATACAATTGTTATAGATGGATATCCTTTTAGAGGCATCACGGAGATTTTGTTGGGCAACACGCCCGTAAAAGAATTTACCATTGCCGGAACTACGCTCATCTTTGCTATCGTGGGCGAAGGCTCGTCAGGAAATTTAACCATAAAAAACCTGCTGGCCAGCGATAGTCTGCCCGGCTTTACTTACAAGCCCCAACCCACTTCGCTTAAGGTAATATCTACATTGCCTTATTCAGCCTGCAAGGGCGAAGAAGTAAAATTTAATGCGACGATAATTAAACGACCGCCAAATTCGTATTACAAATGGTTTAAAAATAATGTTCAGCTGCCTTTCAATGGAGAGTACCATACCAAGTTGCTTAAACAGGGCGACAAAATATGGGCAACGCTTTTTGTAAACAATAAACCTTCAATATCATCGGATACGATAACAGTAGGTTACCTGACCGATGTAGTAAAGCCCACCATTAAAATAGTCCAAAGTACCAGAGAAGTTTGCAAAGGAAGCCCGGTGAAATTTACTGCAATTATATCCGGAGGAGGTAACGAGCCCTCCTACCAATGGTACAAGAACAATATACTAGTGGGTACGAATAGTTCAAGCTACATTGACACAACTCTTAAAAACGGCGACTCGGTATTTTGCGTATTAAATGTTGCTGAACAATGCGCCATCGTGCCGGTTGCAAGTAAAGCGCTTGGCATCACAGTTTACAACCACATTCCGGATAAACCTTCCGCGATAGCAGGACCGTCGTTGGTGAACCCAAGGCAAACGGGTATACAATTTAGCATTGACCCTGTTGATGAAGTTCGTACTTACCAATGGCAAATTCCACAGGGCACATCTATTGTTGCGGGCAAGGGAACCAATGCAATTACAATGAACTGGGGAAATACTGCTGGTAAAATCTCCATAGGATTGCTTAATCCATGCGGAAGTTCAGCTATTGTTACAAAACCCGTGGCAATAACTGCTTCGGCATTAAGAACAGCCGGCGGTGACAATGGGAATACCTTGCAATTGTCTGACTTAACTGTTTATCCCAACCCAGCCAATACAAGCACAACGGTTGAGTTCAGTGGAAGTAGTGACAGGCGGTACTTTGTTCAATTACATGATGCAACCGGTAAGATATTGCAATCACAAAAAGCAACGATGGTGAAAGGAAGGATAATCACAATATTGAATACATCGAACTATACGCCGGGCGTTTATTATGTTGTTGTTACGAATGAGCTTAATCAAACAGTAAGCAAAAGGCTGCTGATAGGCAAATAATGAAAAAGTGGATGGAGGCTAGTGAATGGTGAATAGTGAAAGATGCAGCAACAATATAATACACAAGCCGTTCAATTGTTGAACGGCTTGTGTATTTACGCTCTGCGAAACTTTGAAGCTCCACAGGTTTACTCCATCGCTTGCAGCGATTAACAAAGGGACATTGCGTCGCCACAGGCGACTGAGTAAAGCGGGAGAGCCTGGGCGCTCAGCAGAGCAGAAGAGAAGAAGGTGCCAAGTTGAAAGCCCACAGCTCATGTCTCTCAGTTACTTATCCCACCATACTCTTGAAATCATTTTATCCCCAGCGCTTAATCCGGCGACGGCTGACTTGTAGTTTACCGAATTGGTAGTTGCTTCGGACAACGGATAAGTGAATCTGCGTGGAATGGTTCCGTTTGTTGCATTAGTCGGATAATTCTTTACTTCATTTAAATGTGGAAAGCCTGACCTTCTCCAGTTTGCCCATGCTTCATACTCATCAATAAATGTAGCAACCCAATATTGCGTGTTGATTTGATTTAAAGCATCACCAGTGTTAAACGGGTTGGCCGCAAGGTATGCGCTTATATCAGCAGCACTTATTGCCGGTAGCGGAGCTGGTAGTGCATTAACATACTTAGCTATCTGCCCCAACTGATTCATGGCGGCAGTAACACCGCGGGTGTAAAAATCTGAAGCACTTCCACTGATCCAACCTCTTTGAACAGCCTCGGCCTCAAGCAATGCAGTTTCTGCATAAGTAAGGAAGAAAGTAGGCGCATCCAGTCGCGCAAATGTATTGCGGTTTACTATGGAATATTTCGCCTGGCTACCCGGATATCCTGGGGCAGTTTTAATATCGTACGCTCCCCCCGCATTATCATATCCATTTGGCTGGCCGAGTTGAATAGCCCGCGAATTATCGCCTAAGTCATCCGTATTATTCGGATCTTCAGCCACGGTACCAAAGTAACTCAAACGGGGATCTTTTGTCGCAACAAGATAGTTAACAAATGTAGCACTTAGCCGTGCCGCGTTGGGATCAACACCATCCAACACCCAGGCACTACCGTTAGTGGTTGCTGTACCTGGCACTCCAGATATGTGAGAGAAAACAGCATCGTCGCTTATGTTACTCATCACGCCGCCGGTAACAGCAGCTTGCGCCCATTTTTTTGCATTATCGGGATCAACCTTTACCATACGCATTGCCAGGCGTAGCATTTCAGAATAAGCAAATTTTTTCCACTGAGCCTGATTGCCACCATACAACATATCTGCAGAGCCAACTGTATTTTCACCACTAAGTGCACCTGCAGCTTCCTGCAATTCTTTCAGCATATCAGCATAAATGTCCTGCTGTTTGTCGTATTTGGGAGAAGTGATCCCATTGGTATACCCTCTTCCTGCTTCAGAATAAGGACAATCGCCATACATGTCAGTCACACGCTGAAACATGAACACTTTAAAGATGCGCGCAATCTGGTATAAATCCTGATGCGCAGTATCATCTTTTGAGTGCTCAATCACTTCGATAATATTCCTTACGGGATTATTGAAAGTTTGATCCCAGTAAGCTGAATTATACCCAGCATTATATGTATACTTATCACCGCCCCAATAGCCGAAAGTGCTGGACAAATGTTGAATCATGCAAGATGCGTAGATAAGGTTATTACGCCAATCTTCGTAAGCATTTGCATCGCTGTTTCCTGATGTTGTTAATTGCGCCGCGGTAAGCAGGTAATTATAGTTCATGTTAGCATTTGTAAGATGCTCGGGGTCGGTGTTAATTGACTCAAAGTTTTTAGAACAACTCCCAAACATCACTCCCGAAACAGCAAATGCGATATATATAATTGTACGTTTCATGATCAATGATTTAGTTTGGTTACACAATCAGAATTTGATGTTCAGGTTAAATCCCAGGCTTCTCACAGGAGGATAACCTGACAATTCAAGACCTTGCGCATTTGTGTTATTATAATTTGATTCGGGATCTATATTAGGCGTATGTTTCAGCAATGTTGCAAGGTTGCGTGCCACCAGTGTTAGAGACAATCCTTTTATAAATCCGTCCTTAAGAATAGTCTTTGGAAAAACATAACCCAGCGTCATTGATCTTAGCTTTATAAAGCCTGCGTTATACACAAACTCTTCTGATATACTGTTTGCGCCTCCAGCAAGTGCATTAAAATATGTTTCTGACCGAACGGCCTTTGTGTTAGGCTTTCCATCTTCAGTTACTCCAGGGCCAACATAACCACCTTCCCTGCCGGCAAGTGTGTTTTTCTGCAAGCCTTCAGCATATAAAATAAGATTGGTACCAGAGTATATGTTTGCGCCAAACTTATAATCAATCAGAAAACTGAAAACAAAATTACCTAAATGAAATTCATTTGTTAGTCCTCCTGTTTGTTTATAGACGCCAGAACCTAAAGACGTGATATCATCTGAACGCAATGGCAATCCTGATGTATCATATACCTTTTGCCCTTTATCATCTTTTTTATATTTATAGCCCATTATCTGACCATATGACATACCTACCACATTGCTTATACTAACATTATCGCCAAAACGCGGCACATCTAAGGAAAGACTTGAAACACCACCCAGATCGAGCACCTTACTGTCGTTATATGCAAAGTTGAATGATACATTCCACGTGAAATTCTTGGTCTTTACAGGAGTACCGGTAACCAGCACTTCTATCCCTTTATTTTCCAGTTGACCGATATTGATGGTATTTGAATTATATCCTGAAGTTGAACTGACTGTAACCGGCACTATGTCGTCAGTGGTTTTCTTATTGTAAACTGCCACATCAAATCCTAACCTGCTTTTAAAGAATTGCATGTTCAATCCTATTTCATCTTCACGAATTTTTACCGGCCTCAAATTCTGATTGGGTATACTGCCATTCACTACATAGCCAACAGGCTGCCCACCAATTGAATAACCCTGTAGGCCGTAGGTCAGCACTGTTTGATATGGAGTAGCGGCACCGGTGTTGGATGATTGTGCGTAAGATGCTCTCAACTTACCAAAGTTGATCCAGTCAGGCATATGAAAAGCATCTGAGAATACAAAGCTTCCGGATATTGACGGATACAGGTAATGGTTGCTGGCAGGATTTAACATTGAGAACCAGTCATTACGTGCTGTAGCGGTGAGAAATAAAAAGTTCTTATACCCTATGTCCACATTTCCATAAACAGAGTTAACTCTTGAATGTGTAAAGCCATAATTGAACGGCCTGCTGGTAACATTGCTGATGCTATAGAAGAAAGGTACGTTGAATGGGCCGCCACCGCCGCTGTATGACTTCCATTGGTTATCCTGTGAGTACCCACCGACGTTAGCGTTGATGGTAAAATTCTCGTTGATCTTTTTGTTCATACCAACCATACCGTGCCAATCCAACTCGCGCTGATTAATATTCGACATATTAATGGAACCACCACCGGCGTTTGAATATTGCACGCCGTTAGGAGTTACACTTCTTGTATCGAAGCTAAATCCATCCCTTGTCACCTGACCCTGCACATACAACCAATCAAGAATATTGTATTTGATGGTAAGACCACCAGTTAACCTGTTACGGTTTGTTTGATTCTCAAAATCGTATGCAATAAAATAGGGGTTTTCAAAATAGATATCCTGTGAGCCGGGCAATAATTCATTTTTGTTTGCATCAACGCGTGGGGAAAGCCAGCGCACATCAAACGTATTTGCAAGGAAATTTAAAGATGCCACATAGTTACCCGGTGCATCTGAAAATGAAGCTCTGTTCTTTACCTGTTCAAAGATGTAGTTAGCAGTAAGCGTCATTTGCAATTTTGGAGTGATGTTATATGTAGTATTGAAATTAATTCCCTGCTGCTTCATGTTTGAATTAGGCACATTTGTATTGAGGTAAAGATTGGATAGCCCCAAACGAAAATGGCCTTTATCATTACCTCCAAGCAACGCGACTGAAGTTTGATTGGTTAAGCCAGTTTGATAAAAATTCTTGTAATTATCCTTGTACGCGTTGTATTTGTATTTATCGCCTAGAAAGTTAACCGCATCGGAGCCATCTATTTTAGCACCCCATGCAGATTCAGCAGTAGCATTAGCAGCATCAATATCCATAGGTTTCACTCCCTGCGTGCCCTGCCCGTATTCATATTGGATATCTCTTGTATCAAATATTTTACTTAGCGTAAGATTATTGTTGACTTCAACGCCGATACCTTTAGATCTTGCTCCTGATTTAGTTGTAATAAGAATGGCGCCGTTTCCACCACGGTATCCATACAATGCAGTAGCTGCAACACCTTTCAATACCTGCATGGTTTCAATATCGTCGGGATTAATATTCGACAAGCCATCTCCATAATCCGCACCACCCCACTGCCCGGCGTTGCCCTGGTTCTTATTGTCATAAGGCACACCGTCTATTACATACAGCGGTTGGTTGTTACCTGTTAAAGATGCATTACCGCGGATAATAACCCTGCTGCTACCATATGGGCCTGTGCTTACACCTGCAACACTAACACCGGCAATCTGGCCGGTGAGCGCATTACCAATGTTCACTTCACGCGCCTGTGTAAATTTCGAACCATCTACTTCAGTTGTTGAATAACCTAATGAACGCGCCTGTTTCTGGATACCAAGCGCTGTAACAACAACGTCATTCAATGTTGTTTGAGATTCGGAGAGCACAACATTTAACTCAGTTTCATCTCCAAGTGTAATTTGTTTTGTTGCAAATCCTACAAAACTAAAAACCAGCACCTCACCTTTGGTTGCATCAATTGAATACTGGCCTTTACTATCGGTATTTGTACCCTTTGATTTGCCTTGTATAACAATGCTTACGCTTGCAAGCGGATCACCGGCTGTGTTTGTTACTTTTCCTGTTATCTTCTGCTGTGGAGGTTTTGCATCATAAGCATATTGTGTAGTGCTAACAGTATAATAGCCAGACACATCGTTTAGTGAATCTGTTTTTTCTTTGGACCTGATGATCACGTAGGTTTTCTCATCTATCTTTTTGAAGGTAAGAGCAGTGCCCTTTAGCAGCTCGGTAAGAATGGTCTCAGCGTCATCCTGCATGTTCTTAACTGGAGATACTTTGATGTTCTGCAAAGATTTGTCTGCCACAAGAAAATAAACGCCTTTGCTCTTGTTCAATTGATTGAGGGCTTGCAGAACAGATAGTTTTTCTTCATTCTTGTTGCGGCCGGATTGCTCGTACTCAGTTGCTGAAGATGTGTTGTGCCATGCCTTTTTATTTATTGCATATACTGCGCGGTCAGAAGAAGTTTGCGCACATACTGTAGAGCAAACAGCGAATGCAACAAGCATGCAGCAACACACCAGAATTCTCTGTGTTTTGCTTATCATAGCCAGATGTTTTGGATGTTTGTAATTAGTCAGTCAGCTCTAGTGATTGTTCCTTGTCAATAGAACATGGTTTCCTTTACGTTCTATAGATAAGTCCGACACGGCACCTAAAGCTTTTAATACCGTATCGAGGTTGTTGTTGGGGATGACGCCGCTTATTGTTTCTGCAGACAGGCCTGTATCTGCGAGCTCAATTGCAACACCATAATGTTCAGATATAACTTTTATAACTTCTGCCAGCGGGGTTTGATCAAAAAATAATTTGTCTTCCATCCAGGCCAGTGCTTGTTCAGCCGTTACTTTTTTTTGTGTTAACGCATCATCTCTCAGTTCAATGAAATCTCCGGGACGCATGTAAACAACCTTTCCATTTTTGGCTTCAACAGTAACACTTCCCTCTTTAAGCACTACATTAGACACTTCTGCTTTATTTACTACACTAAATTGGGTACCGGTAACTACTACATCAAACCTGTCTGTGTGTACTATAAAACGTTTATGCTTTGCCATTTTTGCTACATGAAAAAAAGCCTCACCCTCTATCCAAACCTCTCTTTCCATCGTAGAATCCCAACCTGGGTTATACCTCACTCTGCTATTCGCATTCAGCATTACTTCCGACCCGTCCGGCAAGATATTTTTCACTATCTCTCCAAAATGCGACTCAATTTTTTCCTGCCTGCTACCACGATTGAACATTAGCGCAGCCGCCACAAATATTGCGGCAACAGCTGCGGCAACCATCCACCGGCGAATGCTAAATACCTTTACTTCTGGCTCAGCAGGTTCAATTGTTTCTAATATTTTTTCTTCGGCTGACAGCAGTTGTTCCGGTCTCAAAAACTCCTTTACATAAAGGATCTTATATAATTCAAAGGCCTCATCTACTAAATGTTGTTTACCTGGATTTTTTTCAATCCATTGTTCCCATCTGCCTGCATTGTTAGAATCGGAGCTTTTGATCCAATCAATAAAAGATTCATCACATAAAAACTCTTCAGGAGACAGGTAGTCATTTTCCATTTAGTTGCAACAGTTTATATAGTAGTGTTCTGCATTATTCTTTTGTAATGGTTTTTTCCCGATTTAATTCTTTTTTAATCTTATTGCCTGTTTGTGGGGCAACTCTGGCTATGTAATTTTTACAGATTGGCTTATCTTTCCTATAGAATACTAAAAATCTGCAAATTGGCAGAAGATACTACGCAACGAAACACCTGTGAAACATTAATCCTGCAATCCGGAAACTCAGTATCTTTCCGGGAGGTGTTCCACAACTATTACCCACAGCTTTACCTCTATGGCTACAAAATTGTTCAGGATAAAAATCTGCTGGAAGACACTATACAAGAATTGTTTCTTGAACTATGGAACAACAAGGCTTCAGAAATTCAATCGCCTAGAGCTTATCTATTTAAATCGCTGCAATACAAACTGTATAAAAAAATAGCGGCCAAGAAAGGAATGATGATTCAGGACGCAGTTGTGTTTGACATTCCATTCGATATAAATAAAGAAACATTATTGGTTGAGGAAGAAAGTGAAAGGGAAAAAGCAAGTTTTGTCAGCGAACTTTTAGACACATTAACGCCCAGGCAACGTGAAATTATATACCTGAAATTTTATCGCAATATGCATTATGATGAGATTAGCTACATTATGCAAATAAATTACCAGGCTGCCAGAAATTTGCTGAGTCAGGCTCTTAAAGCACTAAAAAAAGCGGGCGCCCGGTTGAAGTAATTATATGGCATGAAGGCCGCACCAAAAAATCATTTAACACCTACCATTTTAAAAGAGCGCTTGCCCATGTAAAACCGCTGCCAAATGCAGCCAGGCAAACAAGATCGCCATTATTGATTTTGCCTTTCTCCCAGGCTTCACACAGGGCAATGGGAATAGATGCAGCAGTAGTGTTCCCATATTTTTGAATATTGTTATAGACCTGATCCGCGCTTAACCCGAGTGATTGCTGTACAAATTGAGCAATGCGCAAATTGGCCTGGTGCGGTATAAGCATGTTGATGTCTGAAGGCTTTAGATTATTTGCAGCAAGCGCTTCCATAATCACTTCCGGAAATTTAACTACTGCCTTTTTAAAAACAGCAGGCCCATCCATATAGGGAAAATTTTGCGCATTGTCTATCATTGCATGGCTCATGAACATTTCGCCTACTGAAGCATCATCAAAATCTGCCAGCTTTTTCTCCATCCAATGATTGGCATGCGTGCCGGGGTTGTACATCGCAAGCAATTCAGCATCATTACCATCACTATGCAAATGCGTACTTAAAATACCTTCTCCGTTTTCCGAAGGCTGTAGTACAACTGCACCAGCGCCATCGCCAAAAATCACGCTGACATTCCTGCCGCGGGTGGTATAATCCAGGCCAAATGAATGTTTTTCACTTCCAATCACGAGCACATTTTTATACATGCCTGTTTTAACAAACTGATCTGCCACACTTAACGCATAAACAAAGCCACTACATTGGTTGCGGACATCAAGCGCACCTACTTCTTTTATTTGTAAAGCTCGTTGAACCAATACACCGCATCCCGGGAAATAGTAATCCGGGCTTAAGGTTGCAAACACAATAAAATCGATATCATTAGGTGTAATACCGGCGCGTGATATGGCTACTTTAGCCGCCTCCACGCCCATTGTGGCGGTCGTTTCTCCTGTTCGGTCTGCGTACCGGCGTTCCTGGATTCCTGTTCGCTCCTGTATCCATTCATCACTGGTATCCATTAATTGGGCGAGATCATTATTGGTATATACATTCTTTGGAACGTACATGCCTATTCCGGCAATTTTAGAATGCAGCATAGCAACGTTATTTAAGTCTAATCAAAATAACGAAATCTGCGGTCATTTTCTGAATACATTTTCACTCTGCAGCAAATATGCTCCACTGATCACTACAGCATCACCATCCTGCAGGCCAGATGTAATTTCAATCATTCCTTCCGCTTCGCGGCCAGTTTCTACCATTTTACTCATAAACTTATTGGCAGAAATTTGTGTCCAAACAACAGCTTTCTTTCCATCGCGCAAAACTGCATCAACAGGAAGGCTCAACATTTTTTGTGGAGGATCCTGAATCGTTACATAAACAGGCATTCCCGGCTTAAGCGATCCATCTTTGTTTGGAACATTGATGCGAATGAGGTTGATACGTGTGTCGGGGTTTATCTCAGGATTTACAAATTCAATTTTACCGGTGAGTATTCTCCCCTGAACATCGGGCACCTGTACTAAAGCCACCGCGTTTGTATTCAGAAGTGAAAGCCGCGAAGTATACACCTGCGCTTCAGCCCATAGCGTGGAAAGATCTGCAAGCTTTACAACAGTGCTACCTTCCATCACATATTCACCTTCCTTTACCGGCAATTCGGTAACAGTTCCGGAAGCCACTGCATAAAAAGTTGTAAGCACAGAACTTTTACCTGACGTTTTTAGCATCTCAATCTGCGAATCTGGCATTCCCCACAGCACCAGTTTGTTTCGGGCACTTTCTACAAGGCTTTTATAATCTATCAACGTATTGCCAAGCTTGCTCTGCTTTTCAACAGCAAGCAAAAATTCCTGTTTAGCATTGTTTAACTCTTCGCTGTATAGATCAACCAATTTATCGCCCTTTGCAATTTTGTCACCAAGATTTTTAAAATATAATTTTTCGATACGCCCTCCTACCCTCGCACTTATAGCATTGGTTGTAAGCTCATTGAAAGTGAGCGTACCGGTCAATATAGTCTTGTCATTAAACATTCCGTTCCTTAAAGTATCCACATGAATATTTCCAAGTAATATTTGCTCCGGGCTCAATTGAATTTCATTCGCTGCCTCCTGTATTTTTTTTGATACAGGCGTCAGTTCCATGTGGCAAATAGGACACTTACCCGGCTTGGCTTCCACAACTTGAGGATCCATAGAACAGGTATAGTATACATCATCTGCAACGGCAGCTTTTTCATTTTTTATACCACAGCTAATAATCGTTAAACTGAGTAATGCTGCTATAATAATTTGTTTCATAAATTTATTTTAAGCGCCAGGCATCGAGTATTAGGTTCATGTCGACCGTCGGTAATCTGCTGTCAGAAATAAGATAAAACACCACGGCGTCCCACATCTAACATCTAACATCGTACATACTGCTTCCCTCACTTTCCTTGTTTCACAAAGCTTTCACTGTCCATTAAATACTGTGCATTGGCAGCAACGCTATCGGCAGCGTTGAGGCCACCTGTAATTTGAACAAATCCATTTATATCTATACCTGTTTGCACAGGATGGACTTTAAAAAGGCCATCTTCTTTCAAAAACACAACCTTGTTCAATCCCAACGATAACACTGCATCTTTAGGCAACCAATCGAGCGTCTCACTGGTAACATTCACAGATGCAGTAACCTGGCTACCGATGGGTATTTGTAATGAGGCGTTGTTGAAATATACCCTGGCAGTTACCGTCTTATCTTCTTTACGAAAAAAAGGCTCTATAAACCCAATCGTGCCCTTGAACGATTTTGCAGGATTCGTTTCCGGCGTTACCGTGACGGACATACCGGTTTTAACCAATGGAGCTTCAGCCGCATAAATATTCAATACTGCCCAGCTGTTATCTGTGTTGTAAATTTTAAAAATAGCTTTTCCCCTTTCCACATACATGCCTTCTTTTATAGCCAGTTCTTCCGTAATCTTTGCCAGGTCCATCCGCTCTGTTGCGGCGCCCGCTTCATTCATCATTCCTGCTTCATGTATATGCCCCGTATAATTGCTATACACAGTGATACGCATGGCTACCTGTTTCGTCTTCACGACCTGTTCCAATTGCTGTGCACTCATTCCCAACAACAACAGTTTCTCTTTTGCAGCCTGAAGCAGGTTATTATTTTCAGCATCATTCTTTAAAATAAAAAGGAGATTCTGCTGCGTGGTAACCAATTCAGGGCTGTAAATGTCCATAACCTTGTCACCCTTATGTATATGCTGGAAACGATACTTCACATATAATTTTTCAATCCTTCCTGATACCCGCGAAGAAATTACATTCACCATACGCGTATCATAGTCTATCGAACCAAGGGCTTTAATCGCTATGCCTTTTTGTTCTTTCTGAATAGTTGTTGATGCAATTGTAGAGAGCACATAGCTGTTGGTAGGCTTGAGCAGCGTAGCGAGATCTACATCCACTTTTTCGTGGCTGGTAAATTCTTTCTTAACCAATGCCATACCGCAAATGGGACAACTGCCCGGCTTATGCTCAATTATCTCCGGATGCATGGGGCAAGTATATACTTCCTCCTGCGCCTGCTGCGTTTTTTCTACGGCATGATTGTGTTGCTGGCCATTACATGCCGCCAACAGAACCATTAAACTTATTACGAGATACTTCATTTTATTTTTTTTAAAAGTATGTATTGAGGTTTCAGGTATCAGGTATCAGCTATGAGCCATCAGCTATGAGCTATGAGCCATCAACTATATAATATACAGGCAGGGTAAATTGCATCTACCACCTTACACCTTACACCTTACACCTTACGCCTTACGCCTGAAACCTTACACAACCTATCTTACACATTATGCCTTATATCTTCTACCTCAAACCTTACACCTGATACCTGATACCTCACACCTCGTCATCATTTCTGCTGCAGCACCTTCTCCAGAGTAACCTGCATTGCAAGTAGTTCCTGCAATTGATCCAGGTATTCCATCCTTGTCATGTTCATCGTTTCCCACGCATCAAATAACTCAAACAATTCTTCTGTATTTTGTTCGTAGGCCAGCTGCATACTTTGAAAATTCTTTTGTACCGCAGGCATAATATTTTGCTCGTATAAAAGCACTTGCCGTTTTTTACTCTTTATTGCGGCCAACATACCATTAGACATACCTGAAGCTTCATTCACCATCATCTGCTTTTGCTGCTCTAATGATTCAGCTTTCCATTTAAGGCTTTCCACATTTGCTTTATACATTTTTGATGACCATCCAGCTATCGGCAGTTTCATCATTGCCATAAGGCTGTATTGCATTGGGATACCGCCAAAACCAAACATATGCTCGTACTTCACTCCGAATTGAGGTTTCAGCTTTGACTTTTCAAGGTTCTGTTGCAGGTTCGCCAAATCAATATTCTTTTCTACCGCTTTTATATCACTTCTTGATTGAATAAAATAGTTGTCGTCATGAAAATCATATTCCTTTAACACATAAGAACTATCAATCGAAAAATCAGCCATTTTATCGCGGCTCATCAATGTATTCAGCAATACCTTTTGTTGTTGCACATCATTTTGCAGTGCAATACGGTCACTCTCCAGTTTTGCGATCGCAGCCTTGGCCTTGTAGTAGGCATTTATCTTACCTAAACCGTTCTTATATCTTAGCTCTGCGCTCCTGATCATAAAATTTAATACATCCTCATTGTCGTCCAGTACCTTGAGTTTCTTTTGTAATATCAGCCACGCGTAAAAAGAAGATTTTGCGGAAGCGTATAATTCATTCAATATTTCTTCTTTACTCTCTTTAGTCACCGATGACATCGCCTGCATGTATTGAGCATTCGCCTGCTGTTCTTTTTTATTTGGAAACATTTGCTGTGCTGATACCATGTATTGCCCCATGCCGTTCATGCCATCGGGCTGTTTCTTCCATAACGAGGTATTGTATGGCACCATCCATAAGCCAGTACCCACTTCCGGCGGCATCCAGCTCTTAGCGCCTTTGGCAGCCGCATCCATAGATTGAACTTCTGCATCAAACATCTTTACAGAAGGATGATGATCCTGCACTGCCTGTAGTATTTCATCAAGGCTCATCCGCGATTGGGAGTGTGCACCCAACATAAGGAAGAGGAATGATATGAGAATGATATATTTCATATTTGGAGTTATTTGATTTGTCTGGATCGGGATTTATTGGATTGATTGATTAACAGGATCGCTGATGTCTGATTTTATAATTTCTGATTGTCAATTTGCAAACTTGCTCATTGGCACATTCGCAGATTTACAAATTCACACATTCGCATATTCGCACATTTTCAATTATTAGCCGACTTGCAAGATCTTCCCGTATTTCCTCAGTTCATATTCTTTGCTCATCAAAAAGATAATAGGCGTTACCAGTAATATATGAATCGAAGAAGTAAACACACCGCCAATCATAGGTAATACAATAGGCTTCATTACATCACTGCCAACACCGGTACTGTAGAGGATCGGAATCAGGCCAAACAAAGCAACGCATACTGTCATAATTTTTGGCCGAAGGCGTTTTGCGGCACCATGAACCACGTATTCTCTTAGGTCATTTTTTGTGATTGTAGCCGATGAATTTCCTTTCTTTTCTATAAGCTGCTGCATAGCATCGTTTAGGTAAATAACCATTACAATACCTGTTTCAACTGCCAGCCCAAATAAGGCTATAAAACCTACAGCCACAGCTACAGAAAGATTCACGCCCCAGAAGTAAACCATATAAGCGCCGCCTATTAACGCAAAGGGAATTGTAATAAGGCTCAACAGGGCCTCTCTGGCTGAATGAAAGGCAAAATACATTGAGACAAATATGATCAGCAATACAACAGGCAAGATGAACATAAGCGTGCGTTCTCCACGTATCAAATTTTCATACTGGCCGCTCCATTCCATAAAATACCCCTTCGGCATTTTTGCAAGCATTGATTCCAATTTTCCACGCGCATCATTCACCGTGCTTCCCAGGTCGCGGTCACGCACGTTGAATAAAACAGCACCACGCAGCAATGCATTCTCAGAATTGATCATCGCAGGTCCTTCCGATATTTTCACATCTGCAATGGCTTGCAATGGAACGGGGCCAAACTGCATAGTTTGCACCTGTAGTCTTTTTAAGGCTTCCAGGTTATCGCGAAAATCCTGCGCATACCGTGCGTTTACAGAAAACCGCTGGCGGCCCTCAATTGTTGTCGTTAATTTCATGCCACCCAAAGCACTTTCCACAACGGCATTTACATCATCAATGCTTAGCCCGTAACGCGCAATCTCGTCGCGCTTAATATCTATGTCAATGTACTTACCACCGGTAACAGGCTCTACATACAGATCTTTCACACCGTCTACAGCCTGTAATTCTTTTCTTATTTTATCTGCAAAGGCATAAATGGTATCAAGGTTTTGTCCGTAAACTTTTACACCGACATCTGTTCTTATCCCTGTTGAAAGCATATTGATCCTGTTGATGATTGGTTGTGTCCAGCCATTGGTAACACCAGGAATTTGTAGCTTACCATTTAACTCGTTGATGATGTCTTCTTTTGTCTTGCCTTTTCTCCATTCATTTTTAGGCTTCAGCAGAATAATACTTTCAATCATACTGATGGGAGAATTATCTGTTGCAGTATTTGCACGACCGGCTTTTCCCAATACATTTTTTACTTCAGGCACAGACTTAATAATTTTATCCTGCACCTGTAAAATGCGCTTTACCTCAGAGTTAGAAACATCTGGCAATGTAACCGGCATAAATAAAACAGAGCCTTCATCAAGTGGCGGCATGAACTCGCGCCCAAGGCTCATGATCATTGGAATGCTAATTAGCAATGCGATAATATTAATACCTAACACGGTCTTTCTCCACTTCACACACCAACGGATCAACGGCTCATATATTTTTTCCAGTAAGCGGTTTGCAGGATTAGCAGCTTCTCCCCTAAACCTGCCTTTCATAAAAAAGGAGATAAGCACCGGAGCAAGCGTTACAACCAGTACTGCGTCTACTACAAGAATAAAAGTTTTTGTATAGGCCAGTGGATGAAAGAGCTTGCCCTCCTGCCCCATTAAAAAAAACACCGGCAAAAAAGAAGCTATAATAATCACCGTTGAAAAGAACACGCCCCGAGAAACCTGCTTACAGGATTTTTCAATAATAGCGAGGCGTTCTTCTTTTGGTATTTTATAATAATTACGCATGTGGATTCAATTTTGGAGAAGCCTGATGAGGAAGTCAAAAGTCAAAAGTCAAAATTTAAAACATCTGGTGCAGCTGCATCATTGTCTTTTACTCCTTTCGACCCCAAGTGAATAATCTAACCCGTATTATTTTTTGCATTGAGCCCGGCTCCTTTTTTGACTTTTTACTTTTGCCTTTTGAATTCTTACTTTTCGCTTTTCGCCTCCTGCCATTCAGCAAGATTTCGATAGCTGTTCTCGGCCATTATAATTCCGTTATCTACAATTACGCCTATTGCCAATGCTATCCCCGTTAAAGACATGATATTGGATGATATTCCAAACGCATTGAGCAAAATAAAGCTGATAGCAACTGTAAGCGGGATCTGGATAATAATGCTGATGGCGCTGCGCCAATGAAACAGAAAGAGGATTACGATAAGCGACACAACAATCATTTCTTCCAGAAGCTTTCCTTTAATATTATCTATTGCAGCATCAATGAGATCACTTCTATCGTAAGCTGTTTTAAAATGCACACCTTCAGGCAGGCCTTTTTCAACCTCTTTCATTTTTGTTTTTACAGATTTAATTACTTTATCCGCATTTTCTCCGTAGCGCATAACAACAATGCCGCCAACAACTTCACCTTCACCATTCTCGTCAAAAATACCCAGGCGTAAATCACCGCCCATCTGTACACTGCCTATATCCTTTATCCTGACAGGAATGCCATTGTAATTGATTAGCGCAATACTTTCTATATCTTCTTTGTTCTTCAGGTAGCCAAGGCCACGAATGATATAGCCCATATCACTCATTTCGAACTTGCGCCCACCAACATCGTTATTATTGGCTTTGATCTTATTCATCACATCCATTAACGAGAGGTTGTAAAACTGCAGTTTAACGGGATCAACAACAAGTTGGTATTGCTTTTCAAAACCGCCAAACGAAGCTATTTCAGCAACGCCGGGCACTGTTTGTAAACCGTACTTTATATACCAATCCTGCAGGGCTCGTTGTTCACCAAGATCCATTTTGGGCGCATCCAATGTATACCAGAACACGTGCCCTACGCCGGTTCCGTCGGGGCCAATAGTGGGCGTTACACCTTGCGGCAATAAGCGCTGTGCATAGTTCAGGCGTTCAAGCACGCGGGTCCTTGCCCAATAAACATCTACATTATCTTCAAAAATCACGTACACAAAACTCATCCCGAACATAGATGAGCCACGAATATTTTTCACTTTTGGAATGCCTTGCAAATTGCTGACCAACGGGAAGGTAACCTGATCTTCCAGCACCTGCGGGCTTCTGCCCATCCATTCCGTAAAAACAATTACCTGGTTTTCGGATAAATCGGGAATGGCGTCAACCGGATTCTTATTTACAGCAAAAATTCCCCAAATGAATAAAGCCAAAGCCAGCGCCAATACAACGTACCTGTTACGAATGGATATTTCTATAAGTTTCTGAACCATGATTGTTTTTTTAAAGGCATGAGGTGTGAGGTTTCAGGCTTGAGGTTTCAGGTATCAGGAATACGCGTTAAATTTGAAAGCGTACGCCAGTTACATCAATTGTTTCATTGCTATCAACCCTATGCTTACCTTCAGGCCAAACCTGACACCTTACACCTTATACCTTAAACCTCATACCTTACACCTCATACCTTACACCTTATACCTCTCACCACTATTTACTCTTCTTCCTTTCATACTGGCAGCATTCATCCAGCTTGTTGTAAGCCTTATCATCCGCCTTGTATTTTTCAGTATCATAGCCCACACCTGCCACGCTTTTCTGAATGGCTTCATTGGTTACTTTAGCAGGGTCATACGTTACTGTGAGTACTTTGGAATCTTTGTTCCAGTCAGCTTTGCTCACACCTGAAATAGAGGCTGCCTTGTCAATTTTCTTTTTGCAACTGCCGCAATTGCCGGCAACTTTAATAGTTTCTGTCTTTGTGCTTTGAGCGAATAGCACACTTCCTGTCATAACAAACAATGCCATGATTGCTAATCTTACTGATTTCATACAATTGATTTTATAATGAATAAAAAACTAAAACAAGTTCAGGTGTGATTTGTACAATTAAGCGAGCATGTGGTGAGGATGCGAACATCATTAAATTTCAACAACCGCCACAAAAAGACATTGATTTATAGGCTTAACAAAACAGCCTGCCATCAAAACTTTTGCGCAAAAAGCTCAACTAAACAAATCGAAAAAAGAGATTGAAATTTATCAGCGATCGTGGGTAATGAAAAAGTTCGCTGATTACTGAAAGCCTAAAAATACTTTCAGATTAAAGAAGGATAAATCAGATACGGAAAACACAATTGCGAAGATATACCGGAACAATTGTGCCCTCTGGCGGACCGTTTGTAACGGGATAAGATTCGGTTATATTGGGTAATACATCAACAACATAACCAGTTGTAACAGAAGGAAGAACGACGGCCGCCAACTGCATGCCCAAAAAAGCGTTCTCTGCAGCCTTTTGATCGTTTTCAACTTTTAATACCTTGTGTTCGTCTTTACAACAGTCTTTACCGGTTCCTTTCTGCATGCCACAATTGTCGCACTTCTCTTTCTTTTCCGCTGAAAGCCCCCAACTGAGTAATTCGCCCATGCAATAATGCATATGCACCGTTGCCCCACTTGTTGTGGACATGTAAACAATGGCTAATATGGCGACGATTACTTTTTTCACGTAAACAACGATGTTGTAAAGATGGCACAAAACTATAGCTTTTTTAGGATTTGCCTTTTATAAAATTTTGATAATGGTTTATGAAACTTTCAGTTTTATCTAATAGATATTTATCTAATCACCTCCGCAATTGCTCGCTTTTGTCCAGACTGAACTACCCAATAAACAAACCTGCAAATTGATTGTTATATGATATTTATAATTTACGCTTAACAGGTTATCACGGTAGCAAATTGTGTTTAGCGAGGCTTGCAAAGAAAATGCACAGCATATATGCAATCAACAGACGATAAAAGTAACAACACATTACATGTAACGTTCAGTTTCAAAAGCAGGCATCGGCGGCTGCTGCTAATTTCAGTTTTTCTACTTGGTGTCTTTATATTTTGCAACAACAACGGATATTGCCAGAACAAAACATACAATCAGTTTTGGAATGAATTTCAGTTTACAAGGCCACTTAAGGGTAAATGGGCGCTCGAATTTAATTTTGGGCAAACATGGACCAGCACACCGGTTGACAAAAATTTCTTTCACACCAACGCTCAACTTTATCTCCGAGCATGGGTACATTACTATGCATCTCCACGGTGGAAGTTATCTTTCTCTTATGCCTATTTTTATAATAAGGACGTTCCGGAAATCAATCAATCCAAACTACCGGAACTCCGCGCCAGTTATCAGGCGACCTATTTTATTAAAAAGATAGGCTACACACTGAGCACAAGAATGCGGCTTGAAGACAGGCATATTCTTGACTCAAACAATGTATATGAAGCTTCCTACCGTTACAGGCAGCAAATAAAACTGGTGTATCCGTTTAACAGCAAGGTGATCCGAAAAAATTCGGTATACGGGTTTTCTTCCGAAGAAATTTATCTGAAGACGAGCGCATCAGTAACCGGTTCTCAATTCTTTGACAGAAACCGTTTTACCATTGGCGCCGGATACTCCATCACAGATGACTTTCAGCTTGAAGCAAGCTACGCCAATGAATATTTGCCGCGCAACGGAGGAAATGAAATATACCATGCACTGCAGATAAATCTATTGTTCAACAACCTGTTCTCAAACATCACAAAGAAGATATTCAGCGGACCGGAAAAAAATGATCAATGATTTAATACAGAATAATATTTCTTAAGGCCTAAACATTCAGCAGAGCGCTATGACTAAAAAAAAGATTAACTACAATTTGGTTGCAGGCGATTTAAAACAGGCAAATTGTGCCTTTATAATGTCTGGATGCAATTTAAAAATGAGGATACGCTCTGTCTTGCCAATCGTTATATTGAAGGATTGAATATTGTTGTTTAGAAAACTATTCAACTGATCTTTGCTAAATAAATACAACACATTAAACAGTGAATCCTTTCTTCCGTACCAGGAATCGAAGTACTTAAGTGCATACAATGAATCATTCTGCAATTTAACGAGCAGGTCTTTCTTTACAACATCTTTGGATTTGAATGGTGGTGATTGCACCGGCGTCAACCTCAGAAAATAACTTTCCTTATCTGTAACAAGATTACCGTGCAACTCTATATCGCTTGTTTTATATAACAAGGTCAACGGTGCATGATAAAACATCGTTCCATCAGGACGCATCCTGTTTTGTATTTCGCATTGAGCGGACGAGCTGAGGGCACAGCAGGAAAAAAAGATGAAAGCTACTATTTTTGTCATTTGAGTAAGCACCATACTAAGTTACAAAATATTGAAAAGCGGATGAGACAAACCCATCATTTCCGTAATACAGTTAACAACATGCGAGAAAATATGTTTGACTTTAAACCGGCCAATTAGAACCCATATTAACTAATTCGTATTGTATTCTATCATAACCATTGAACAAGAGCTCTTCTATGACTCTTGCTAAATGCTTTGACGTTCACTCGTTAGCTGTCCGGATTCGTTTGTTTCCATTTTTTCTTTCCTTAATTCACTGATAGCTGATTTGAATTCTTTGTCTACTGCGGCGTTCACATCCTGGTTATTGTATAGCTGTTTACTGTATTCATTCATTTCTTCGAGAATATGTGTATTTTGCTCAGATTGAAGTGTTTGGTTAATGGAAGAAGTTTTATCCTTTGCAGGCCATCTGTCCCACCAGGCATACAAAGCCATTACTACATCTTTTGCCCTGTTCGGTGTGTGCAAGAATTTTTTGAACCAATATGGTTCGCTCACGACATACAGCTTATACCGTTGCCTTATTTTTTTGTAAACTGCTACAAAGAATCTAATCAACAGAAAAGCAACAAACAACGCTATCAACGCATACAAAAGAAACCAATACCATAGAACGCCGTATATACGTAGCGGCTGTTTATGTTGGGGCGCGAGGTTCTTTTTTACAGAAGATGCGTTTAAGCTATCTTTTAAAGTTGTCAGGATCCCCAGGTTGGGATTGGGCTTAACGATCAACGTAGCACCAGCAGCACTTTTTTTGTACAGCCTCGCGGCAATTGGATTCCACCATGTAACGTCTAAAGCGGGCATCTCAAACGTACCTTCTTTTTCCAGGAGATAGGTGAAGGTCTGCGTTCTCTTCCCGTTGGCATCATAATCATCCCTTGTATCCGCGAGGTCTGCCTCATCAGGATATACAGATGCAAAGCTCAAAGAGTCGTTTTTAAACCCAGGTATAAATTGTGGCAATGTGCCTTTTGCATCTACTACTACTGTGCGCTTTAACACATCTCCCACTTTTAGGTTATTCAGCGGTTTGTTCCAATGTTCGGATACATAAACGTTTTTTGCAACAAACCAGCTTTCGCCCTTGAACTTCGCCGGAATGTCTTTTACTACAATTTTTTGAGGAGCCGTATGTATGGTTATTTTCTGGCTCGTTGAAGTTCCAGCCGCAGGCGTTTCAGCACGGATATTTATTGCAGGAAAACTATAGTTCCCCGGCTTATATGGAAACACAATAAAGTAAAATTGAAGGCTCGCGTATTGTTTTCCCTTTATGGTAAGCATGGTAGAGAACGTGCGGCTAAAAGGCAATATAAATGCATTTGAAATCTGGATATTATCAAAGTCGAGCGGCGCTGTATACCATGTAGCCGTTGATACGGTAACTGTTGCCTTGAATGGCTCCTGCGCATAAACGCTATGTTTATCAAGCACCACACTCGCAAAGCAATCAAGCTGCGCATTAACCTGTAGCAATGAACAACAAAACACCAGCCATATCGCCATTTTTTTTACCATGGATGTTTGCTTTTGCTCACATGTTTGTAATAACGTTTTTCCTGTAACACAAAACGCTTGTGAAGAAACTCTGCAGGATCTGCTGAAGCTTTCCGCAAGAGTATGTTGTTGGAAAGTGATTCATTTTTATTCTGCTGATTATTTTTTTCAGGCGTTTCAGATTCTTTTGCGTGACGGATGTTTGTGGCAACATTTTCGGCAGTCCGCTCACCTGATTGCGGAAGTTTTTTTACCTGTGTTTCCGCATTCAAATGGCCGTCCGAAGGCTCTGGTTTCTTTTCCTTATATGGCTCTTTCTTTTTCTGATTCTCTTTGAGTGTTTTCCCTTTACCTATATCTTTTTGGCTGTACCGGTTTACTGAATCAATAGCGTTGATCTTAAGCTTTGCCTGAGTAATTTTTGCTGAGGCTTTTTCCTTTAGCGTAGCATCGAGATCTATCGCCTTGTCAAATGCTTCAACAGCTTCATCATAGCGGCCCAGTTTCGCTAATGCGAGCCCGCGGTTATAATTACCTGCAGCGGAGGTATCCAGCTCAAACAAATCTGCTGCCGCCGCGTAATTGCCGGCTTTATAATATGCCACGGCTTTGTGTTTATCATCATTAAAGCGCTCGGCAGCTTCAGCAAACTTTTCCTGCTTATATAATTGCTGCCCCTGGTAATCTTTTGTATACCACCAATCGGCCTCTTTGCTATCCACACCGCAAGAAGAAAATATGGTACAGGCAAATGCCAGCCAGCACCATTGTATCACCCACCCTCTTCTGAACCAAAATGCGGTAATAACCAATGCCGGAATAACAAGCAGCCAACCCATGTCGTCCCAGTCTTTCTCATCCTGCTTAGTGTCTTTTTCAAAAACAAGTTTATCCCGGATACGCTTTGCAATTCCACCTACATCAGATTTATCAAGTGTTAACGGCGTAATCAAGATGCTTGTATCCTGTGACAAATTCTGAATCACACCAGGATCTTGTTTTGAGACGGCTCCACTATGCCCCGGAACCGCAGCACCATTTGGTGTATTAAATAAAAGGATCTCGATTTTATGAATGGAGCTTCTCGCATAGTTGGTAATTAAGGCTGCATCATCCTGATCAATTTCATCGGTCATTAGCAAGATTGTACTTGGGGCAAGCACCTTTTTCATCAATGTATCTATTACATCTATTAGCACTTCCATACTTGTACCTTGCACAGGCATTACGCGGTTCTCCAGGCTTTGCGCGTGGTGTTTAATCAATTTGTAATCAGAAGTAAACGGCAATACGGGATGTGCCGTACCTGCATATGCAACAAGGCCGGCCCTGGCCCTTGGATTGGCGTCTAAAAAATCACTCACTTTAAATTTGGCCCTTTGCAACCTGCTTGGCTGAATATCTGTCGCATCCATTGACCGTGACAGGTCAAGCGCAATTAATACTACCGCCTGTATCTTTTCACCGGGAATATCTTTCTTTTTCCACGTAGGGCCAGCAGCTCCTACAATAACAAAACTGCTACCTAACACAAATGCAAGCAAAGGCAGTATAATGGCAGTTTTACTGCCTTTTGTAAACATGAAAGGGCGCAGTTTTTTCTGAACCGTCATCTTCCATTTACTTCTTTCTTTATTGCTGAGAACAAGCAATAATACGATGATGGCCAGTGGCAGAAAAAGCCACAGAATCTCAGGCCGCAGAAAATGAAACTGCTGCCAGTCTATGTGTGTGATTATATTTTTCAGATCATCAAACATATGCATATCACATCTTAAGAAGACCGCCTGAACAAACTGATTATACCACTTACAAAGTGAAATAGCAAGCCCAGCAATGCTGCGGCGATAAGCGGATAGTAATACAATAACGTAACAGGCTTATAACTTTCTTCTTCATACTCAACAGGCTGCATTTTGTCCAGCTCAGCGTATACCTTTTTTAGCTCCCCTTCGTTCATCGCGTTAAAGTATTTGCCACCGGTAGCATCGGCGATGTCCCTGAGTGTTTTTTCATCCAGGTCATAGCCACCACTTCCTTTGGCTTTTCCTATACCCAATGTATATATCAGGATTGAATCTTTATGTGCAGCCTGCGCAGCATCCAGCGGAAGAATATCTTGTCCCGCATCAATACCATCTGTAAGTAATAACATAATTTTCTGCTTGATGGTATCCTCTTTAAACACTTTAACACCAAAGGCAATGGCCTGCCCAATGCTTGTCATTTGCCCGGCCATCCCAACTTCTGTTTGGTCCAGCAGCCACGAAATAGTTGAAAGATCTGTTGTTAGTGGCGCTTGCAGATACGCGTTGCTTCCAAACATCACCAATCCGATCTGGTCACTTTTACGTTCTTTCACAAAATCTTTCATAATAGATTTTACAGCATCCCAACGGCTAACGCGCTTGCCATCCATAACCCAGTCTGTCTCGGCCATGCTAAAAGAAATATCTGCAGCGATCAAAAAACTTCTAACCGTTTTTGTTTTTTTCGCGGGTTTGCCAACATATCGCGGCGATGATGCAGCGGCAAGCAAACAGACCCAACAAAGAAAAAGTCCTATCCACGCAAAAAAATTACGACGCGTAACCCATGCGCTTTTTTTCGGGCGTTGATGAGAGACTGTCGCTGCTCTTCTGAAAAAAGGCACGAGCAAGGCAGCCCTTCTCCTACGCATTGCAGGCATTAACCAATATATGATTAATGGCAATGGCAACAGAAAAATCACCCACTTGTATGCTATTTCAAAATGCATTATACGTTGTAGGTTACAAGTTGTACGTAATACGTTTTAAGTTTGGGAAGAGAAGTTATTGGCTTCCGCAAAGAGCCTCCATTTTCAATTGTCAATTATCATTTTCAATTGTTCATCACCGGTGCTTCTTGATCCATCTTTTACTCTTCTCCACAAATGTTTCAGCTTCTTCTTTGGAAATACTCTTATCAAAGGCATATATCTTCTGGTTCAGAAGTTGCCCTTCTTCTGTAGTGAAAGATTTTTCTCTCCATGTTTGGTTGATATATGCTATCCATTGCGCTGCAGTAAGGCCAGCCACATTGCTTCGGCCATACTTCTTCATGGCAATACGTTTTATCAAAAGGTCACTTTCATACATTAGTGCGTCATATTGTTGCTGAGGGATGAGTAATTCTACTTTTTTAGCAAGCTGTGAGAGTGCAGCTGCTCTATACTTATTCCGTTTATAATGCCTGTACCAAAGTATAACCACTGTAATAAGCAGCAGAACAAAAAGTCCCCCAACAACATACCAACCCGGCGCATCAAAACTGAATTTCACCGGAGGTGGCTCAATCAATTCATCCATATTAATACATTGTTTAAATTATTCTCTAGCCAAATGGCAACACATACCACATCGTACATCTTACACCTATCATCTTACATCGGCTCACCATTTCTTTTTTCCAAAGGCGAATGCGGCAACGAGGGACGGGCCGTTATAACCCCATTTAAAGAAGCCCTTGTATTTATCTTTGTCTACATCTACCCTGAAATTCAAACCGGTATACCCCAGGGTCAATGTGAAATTTTTTAATACTTCATACATTACTCCGATGTTATAGTTAATGAGGCGGCCGTCAACATTGTCTACCTTCAGCGACAAATAACTAACCTCTCCATTAATTGACCAGCGCGGTGCGATTACGTAGCCACCCCAAATACCAAGGTCAGGCAACGGCGCAGTAAAACCAAAATCACTCTTAAGGTCGATGTTCCCGGTTGTTCCGGTAGCCGACAAACCAACACTAGCTCTAACCACATGTACACCAACCAGCAACCCTGCTTCAAATCGTGGACGGCTGAATAATGCATATCCGTATGAGAGCCTGAAAATATCTGTGTTAAAATATGATTTTGCAGCAGCGTTAACGGGGTATACTTTATCTTCAAATTCAATATCTCTTTCCAGCCGATGGCTTGAATTGCGATTAATGTGATAATAGGAAAAATCTAATCGCGACCTCCTTGATATCCGCCATTGAGCATCGCCCAAAAAGGTTCCTGTGGTTTTTGAATATCCCAGGTCGTTTTCAAAGTCAATCGTAGTACCGAAAGAGCCATCCTGGCTACCCACTTCTATCTGTGTATTGTTGACGGGAACAAAAGCGCCAGCTGCAACTTTAAATCGTTGGACAAACCAGGGCGCAGTAGCCTTCGGCTTTTCTACAGCTGGTAATGTGGTGTCACTTTGTGCGTTAACACATAAGCAGCCTAAAAGCAGCAAAATCAAAACTGAAACGCTTTTCATACATTGTGGCTTTTGAAGTTTATGTAATGCGCTCTGATGAATACCCGTCGACGGTTACTATCCATACAACCTGGTAACTTGCTCCTCAACGGGCAGTGCCGTACTCAGAAAGACCATCGGGATTTTATAATGCCTAAACTCTTCCTGCAGCATGTTGCGGGACCTTATAAAATCATCACTAAATCTCTTTCCCCAATTATGTCGGTCATTCTTCCATTCAATTTGTCTTTTACCATCGCTCAGCAACAGTTTTCCGTCAGGCAATCCGGCATCCATCGGATCGAATACATGTACTAGTATAACATCATTATGATATGAGATGTTGCGCAAATTCATTTTTGTCTCGGCATCAATCATTGAAAAATCACTAATCACGGTTACCACATAGTCGTGGGTGATACTCGATCTTGTTCTTTGCAGCATTTTATTCAGCAAAGAGGTATTGGGGCTTACAGTTTTACGCAGAGGAAGTATCTTATTTCGTTCTACAATACATTGTAAAAAATGTTGAACCAATGATTTGCTACGTTTCGGGGAAATGTAATCATACCCCTCTTCATTAAATACAAGCCCGCCTGATCTGTCTCCACGTTTTAGTGTGTAAAACGCACTGAGCGCTGCAGCATGCGCTGCCGTAACAGACTTAACAAAGCGCTGCGATCCAAAAAACATTGTCGCGCTTTGATCAACCACAATGAAAGTCGGCCGCTCCTTTTCTTCATTAAACACCTTGGAATGTGTAACACCTGTACGGGCGGTTACCTTCCAGTCTATATTACGGATATCATCGCCTGCAACGTATTGCCGTACCTCTTCAAAATCAAGGCCGCGCCCGCGTAATTTCGATGCATGCCGTCCCGCAAGTAATGAGTACACAGGATGCGCAGGCAATATATTTCCAACCTGGACCAGGTACTCAAATCTCATCAGTTCGTCGAGATTTGTAACTACTTCAGGCGGATAATTTTGCGCTTTATTTTTTCTGAATTTGAACATGGCATTGAGCTTTGAGGCTTAAGGCGTCAGGTTTTAGGTAGCGGCGAACGGCATCTAAAATCGCACACCGAAAATCACACACGTTATTTTCACACTACTGCAACAACTTTCAACAACTCATCAATTACTTTGTCGGCGTTAACGCCTTCTGCATTAGCTTCGTAAGTAAGAATAAGGCGGTGGCGCAGTACGTCGTGCACTATATAGCGCACGTCATCTGCAGTAACATAATCTCTTCCGTTCAACCACGCTACAACTCTTGCACAGCGGTCAATTCCAATGGTTCCGCGCGGACTGGCACCATAGCTGATCCATTTTGCAGCATCCTGGCTAAACTTTGCCGGATAACGTGTTGCACTAATAATGTCCACTATATAATTTTCCGCAGGCGTTTTCACCTGTACATTATTAATCTCTTTGCGCGCATCAAAAACCGCGTCTTTCAGTATTGGTTCCTCTTTCTTTGTTTCACCTTTTGTTTCGTTTCTCACCAGTTCCATTATTTTACGTTCGCTGTCTGTGTCGGGGTATTCAATAAGAATCTTCATCACAAACCTGTCCAGTTGCGCTTCCGGCAGCGGGTATGTACCTTCCTGTTCAACAGGGTTTTGCGTAGCCAGCACCATAAATAATGGTTCCATTTTATGCGTTTTGCCGGCAACAGAAACCTGGCGTTCTTCCATTGCTTCCAGCAAGGCTGCCTGCACTTTTGCAGGAGCGCGATTGATTTCATCAGCCAGCACCAAATTGCTAAAAATAGGGCCCGGTTGAAAAACGAACTTTTCCTCTGCCTGTGGCTGGTATATTTCTGTACCCGTAATATCAGATGGCAATAAATCAGGTGTAAACTGGATACGACTAAGCTTGCAATCCAGGTTTTGCGCAAGGCTTTTAACGGCGCGCGTTTTGGCTAAACCGGGCAGCCCTTCCAAAAGAACGTTGCCGTCGGTTAAAAGAGCGATCAATATTTTATCAATCACATTTTCCTGGCCAATGATGGCTGATTGCATTTGCGAACGCAATAACTTGATTTGTTCCAGTGCTGTTGCCATAAGTGTTCTGTAAATGATGATAACAAATAGGTATTCATGCAATACCCTTTGCTATTGCTTATCAATAATTTGATAAACACATGTGCAGGAAGAATGTTCGATTAAAATAATTCTTATACAAAACACACGCAGGAACAAGTGCTTTTAATGGCACACGAGCAATCGGAGTCATTCAATGTTAAGAAGCTGAAAGACGTGAATTACTTTCAGTGCTAATAAAGTACAACAGCTATTTTTTTTGAAAAAAGCCTTGGATTATTTTTAGTAATGTGCCTTAAGAGTCCTTGAATTTTTTAATTACCTCAGTTATCTCAGGAGCTGTAGCGTATGTGGTAATGGGTTTACCTTTTTTATCGAAGAGGGCCAGGAATGGAAAGTTTTTTATGTCATAATATTTTTGCACAACAAAAGTGTATCCTTCAGTGCCAATCTTAATATTAGGGTATTTAGCGAGGCCAAAATCAGACTCGAATTTTTTAACGTCGCGAAATGGAAGGTAAGAGATCATAATAATCTGTACATGCGAAAGCTCATCCATACTGCTTAACATTTTTTTGGTAAATGCCTGGCAATGTTCGCAGCCGGGGGAAAAATAAACCAGCATAGCCGGTGCATTCTTTCTTAACTCACTTGCCTTCAAATAATTACCATTGGTAAGCACGATATGAAAAGGCGGCATTTCCTTTTTTGAAGCATCTTGTACCTGGCCAAAGCCATTTACAGCAAAGGAGGTTAGAACAAAAACAAGTATCCACCATTTAAAATTAAAAGCCAGTTTTTTCATATGTACAGGTATCCCGTTTAAACTACAAATACAATATTTTTTCAGCAGGTTACCAAAATAAATATTTACCAATTGAAATCCGTTTTATCATGCAGGAAAAAAAATACTTAAACATTTTCGCATATCGCCTAACCTGTAACGAAGGAAGAACCAGATATGTAGCAGCAGGATAAATTCGGGCCAGTACTTTAACAAATTCGCTATCAGTTCTTTAAGCGATTAGCTCAATGCCTAATCCCGGTTTTCCGCTTAAATGCACCATGCCATTATCAAAAACTATACCGGCCGCCTTGTCTTCGGAGAGCAACAAAGGGCCGTCCATATCTACATAATCCAACTGAGGCAAAAAGTTGCCGATTGCAGCCGAACCTATTGTTGATTCGTTCATGCTGCCCATCATTACCTTCAGATTCAGTTCCCTTGCTTTTTGGATCATCCTGATGGCTGGCGTTATGCCGCTGCATTTCGTGAGCTTTATATTAATGCCATGAAAATGCCCCTCACATTTCTCAACATCCTGTTCAAAAACACAACTTTCATCTGCCAGCAAGGGCAAGGTAGAATGTTGGTACAAGGTTTTCATCCCTTCCCAATCATCTTTATGCAATGGCTGCTCAATAAACTCCACGCCAAGTTCTTTTAGTTGCGGGATTTTGTGCATTGCTTCATCAACCGTCCAACCAGCATTGGCATCTACACGTAGCACCGCATCTGTATTCTCACGCAATGCTTTTATTATTGCAATATCGTCAGATGTGCCAAGTTTTATCTTGTAGATTGGCCAGGGCCTTGCTTTCATTTTTTCCACCATTTTCTCAATGGTGTCTATTCCGACCGTATAGTCTGTCGCCGGAGTATTGTTCCATTCAGTATTCCAAAGGGAAAACAAAGGCACGCCTTTCATTTTACCGAATAAATCCCAGGCTGCTATATCCAACGCGCAAACAAGAAATGGATTTCTGGGGTATAAGTGATGCAGGTAGTGCCAGTAACGCTCTGGTTCTGTAAACGCAAATTTCTCCACAAACATTTTCTTGCGTTCCAGGTCTTCCACCATCTGCTCTACCGTAATGTCATAGTAAGCTATCGCCGGAGCTTCACCATAGCCCGTAAGTGGGCCTAATGACAATGCTACTCCCAGCATCGGCTGATGCGTTTTGGTCCTGCCGTTTGAAATGGTGAAGGGGTATTGAAAAGGTAGTTCGTACGATCGGTAACTAAGCTTCATTAATAAGCATTTGCGTTGGGAAAAAGGGCAAGTTAAAAAGGAAAGCTGAAAGTGTAAGCTTAAAGAAAAAGCTTAAAGCCTAAAGCTTAAAACCAATATCTCCCCGGAAGTATTCAACACCTAAAGAATATTCTTACGATCTATTATATTCTTAAGTACTAAAAATTATAGGGATGTCGATTCTATGCTTTAGGCTTTGGGCTTTAAGCTCTAGGCTTTTTTTAGTTTCTCTTCCCGCGGCCACTATCAACAACATACCCTTTCAGCTCGTTATTGAAGGCAGTATTTGCAATTAGTTTTTCCAATGTAAGATGCATCCTGTATTTCCAATAATGTCGCGAAACAGATGGAATATTAATCCTTTCTTCCGTAGGGTCATCTCTTCGAATCGCAGCATTCATTCCTAAAATATCCTGTAGTTGGAAAATGCTCCACATGGCGGGTGAATATAAATGTTCTTTAACTATAGCCGTATTCACCCATGCATCGCATAAATAAGGTGCATAGCCTTCATACCCCATCGCCTGGTTGTAAAAACGCTGGGATTTATTTCTGTCTTCTTCCCACCAGCCGCGGATAGTACTCATATCATGCGTAGACGGCATAACAACACTTAAATAAGGCGCATCCACCGGGTTAAAGAATTCAAGTCCACTCTCCTTTGGCATTCGTTGAATTTCGAGGTTCAACAATCCCAACTGTTTCATAACATCCGGAACGCATGCAGGAACCAACCCCAGATCTTCACCGCAAATGAGCATGTCGGTTGATCTTTTTAAACGTGGTAATCTTTCCAGCGCTTCCTGCTTCCATACTTCATCCTGCCTTCTGAAAAAATAATCTACATATAATTCATTCAGCTGATAACGGGAGTGTTCGTCAAGTTGCTTGAATGACGTAGTATCGAACATATTAAACCTGAAGTGAAACTGTGTGCCTTCACTGTTCTCCGCTTCGAATAAAATCACATTCGCGAGTAATCCGTTCAACGACGCTTGCAACCAGCGATTATGCGCGTTGTTTTCAAAATGTTTGAAATAATTGTGAACCTTTCTCTGAGAATCGAACTCCGGCTTCATACTGTAATGGCCGTATCCATGATTGATGAGAAAAGTGTTGCGGATATAATGCTGTTGGTCACCAAAAATATCGTGCAGTATCTCTTCCGTGATGTATGGCTTTGTAAGCCGGTCATAATCAAAGGGGATGCTTCTTGCGTGAAATTCATTGATGTTAACAGGCACGGCTGGCTCAAAATGCCCCATTATTCCATCGAGCGAACTATAGGGAACGCTCCATATTCTAAAAAAGCCCAGTATATGATCTACGCGGAATGCATCAAAATAATAGGACATTTGTTTGAAGCGCCTTTTCCACCAGTCAAAGTCGTCCTGCTTCATTTTATCCCAGTTATACGTAGGAAAGCCCCAGTTCTGGCCATTTACAGCAAAATCATCGGGCGGAGCGCCGGCTTGCAGATGAAGGTTGTATAATTCTGGCTGCTGCCATACATCTGCACTATACCGATAAACGCCAATGGGAATATCTCCCTTTAATATAATGCCTTTGCTATGGACGTAGTCAGCAGCTTCCTTTAATTGCAAATGCAGATGATACTGTACAAAATAATACATTGACACACTGTCTGCCACCTCTTTATCTTCAGCAATCATTTGTTCAATTTCTTCCGCGTTGTATTGATTGAACACGGGCCAGCGATTAAAATGTGCTGTGTGAAATTTATCTCTCAGGTGACAAAAAGCCGCATAAGGTTTTAGCCAGTGTTCGTTCTGGAGATAAAAATCTTTGTAGCCTTTGGATGCGAATATTTTGGCGCTATTGAGCGGATATACCTTTTTAATAAAATCCCACTTTAGCCTGTTTACACCTTCGTAATCAACAGTATCCCTTGCGTTTAAAGCCAGGCGGGTTTGTTCAATCTCACTCAACAAATTCTCCTGCCCTTTATTGATGACCGCCGCAAGATCGAGGTACATCGGATGAAGTGCAAAAGCAGAAATTGCAGCATAAGGATAGGAATCCATCCACGAATAAGAGGCAGTACTATCGTTTACCGGCAATACCTGAATTAACTGCTGGCCGGTAGCAGCGGCCCAGTCTGCCAGCAATTTTATATCGGAGAAACTGCCGACACCGAAACTTTTTTCACTCCTGAGGCTAAAGACCGGAACAGCTGTACCGGCACCCTTCCAGGTACTGTTCTTTAATACAGCAAAACCGTCGTTGACGATGGTAAAATTTTCGTCGTTAGCATCGCCATGCAACACACGGTTTTCTCCTTCTTCGTAGGATATTATTCTTCCTGTGCTTGTTTCGCAAACTGCATATTTGTAGGCCAGCGGAAAGGCTGCTTCGCCAAGGTCAAATGCGCCAATAAAGTGAGGACCGTTTTCTTCTTTCGTGAGGATCGTCGGCTTAGCTTCATCCCACTCACCAAACGCCACATCGTTTCCAAGAATACAAATAGACTGGTGTGGTAGAAGCAATGGCGCTTTCACCTTAAACAAATGTGTGGAAATACCTGAAGCAAGCTCTTTGAGTGGCTCTCCTTTTCGCTTCAACAGTACCTGTGTGAAAGGTTCAGTAAAAAAGGCATTCTCATAGTAGCCGGGATGATTCCATGAATCTTTCACATGCACCCTTGGCGCCCTGCCCTCCGTCAATGTTAAGGTCTTGTCATTTCCCCAATCCAGTGCAGTTACGCCATTAGGGTACTTTACCATAAAATTGTATGTAATGCCATTGGCAGGAATCTCGCTTTTATCCAGCTTAAAAGTTGCGGTCCATACATCATGGCTCAGGTAGTCCATCTTCAAGGCATGTTCAAAATCGCTATTTCCTAACGCAGCATGGTTGCCTGTTATAAACAAGTCTTCACCAGGCCTTGTGTAAAATCTTACTTCTACGGTATAAATGATGGTATTTAATGTAGCCGCTTTTTTAGTTTCAGCCTTAGTTACAGCATCTTTCTTTTTTGCCGGAGCTGTGGCTTTTTTTGTTGCAGCTTTCTTTAACGGGGCCAATTTTTCTTCACTTGCTACAACATTCTCAGCCGCTATATCTACTGTAGCAGCAGTTGCTTTTGTCTTTCTTTTGGTGGCCGGCTTCTTTTCTTCAACCACGGCTTTTTCGGAGGAGGAAGACTCGGCAGTCTTTTCAGGTTCTTTTACAGATTTTTTACGGGCTGCCGCCGCTTTTTTAGGAGCAATTGGTGCAGCGGGCAATTCCAGGGTTTTGCTAATTTCTTCTTTCTTTTTTACAGGCGAACCGGCTTTTTTTGAAGGTTTCACCGGCGCCGCATCTACAGCCTGAACTTCCGAAGGTGTTTCGGCTTCGGCAGGCCCAGCAACAGCTGCAGGCGGTATTTTATCTTTTTTGGTTTTACCCTTTTTTACTTTATCATCATTATTACTCATGCTTTACCGTATAAAAGTTATATGTACTGCCTTTCCGCCTCATGATTCCCTCAACCTCTATTGTTTTAAAAATAAACAATGCGTAACAACCCCACAAATATTCCTTTACCTATCATGCTGATGTTACAAAAAATTCATCAGTCCCATACCTATTGTTGCAGTTCAGGCTGCTGATGGGCAATGCCACAAATGAAAAAAGCCACCTGTTCAAGTGGCTTTTTTCAAAATATGCTTGTTGAAATCTATTGCTGTTCTGGCTCCGGAACATATAGTTCGCGGTATTTTGGATGAGGGTCTCCTCTGTGGCACGAAACACAACCCACCATGCGGATGGTATCAGCCTGTTGTGATCCGTTAAAATTAAAATAGTTGGCATTGATATCACGCGTCATTTTGATCATGTGGCGCGCTGCTTCCTTTTCCATTTTTTCATCGCTTGCAAAATCAAGTTTGGAAGCGTCGTCTTTGCGTGGAGCATGGCAAAAACCACACTTCACACCCAGTGATTTATTAAATTCTTTCATGATGGCGATAAGGCTATCATGAGAAATATCGTTTGACAGGACTTTCACATTTTTAAAACCCTGCTGAGGTTTATTAAATGCAACGCCGGTGATAACAACCGAAGCAATTCCGAGAGCGACAAGCAGTTTTCTTTTGTTTCTCAAAAGCATAGTAATGTTTTAAGGAGTAAAATAAGTGTTACGGTGGTAAATATAAAAAAAGAGCCCAATATTGTATCAGGCTCTTTAAAAAATATTTTATTTTTTTAACTCATATTGGTGGAAGCTTCCTGCTTCAGGTTATTGTAGCTTTCTTTACCCTGAGCTATCAGCTTAAGAATTTTTTCTCTTACATCATCTCTCAGTCCGGACACCTGGTTTGAAAAAACTTCTTCCAGATCAGATATTTCGCTACCGGCCCTTTTCTTCATCCTTTTCAACTTCTTTTTTAGGTCGTCTGCAGAGGAGGCAATTTTCTGACGAGTTTCAGCACCTGACGCAGGAGCAACCATTAAACCTACAACTGCACCTGCAATAAGGCCGGAGATAGTTCCGATTAAGATTTGTTTTGCACTCATTGTATTTAAGTTTTTTTGGTTATACAATTTCATTTATATCCAAGTTTCCAATAACCTTGCCAAATCCTTGTTGCTGTAAACCAGCAAAATGTAAAAATATTTACAAAAGAATCTTTCAGGGTTGAGTGCGGATAGCTTGCTGCTGTGCCTTTGCAGGCACTAATACGGTTAGTAAAACCCAAGCCATTTATATTAACCCCTGAACCGTAAAATTGTTCGTTTCTGCAAGCCTGGTAAATTGTGCAGGGCTTAATAAAGATGAAGATTTTCCCCACAGGTTCATTTGCTTTGGACATAATGGAAATACGCATTTCCTCACAACGGCAATAAAAGCTGAATGAATGAGCGCTATTATCATTTTATTTTTTAAAGGCTGCGGCAACATTGCGGCCCGTCCATACCTGGGGAACCTTTAAGCCTAAAATATGGGCGATCGTAGCTGCCGTATCATAGGTAACGATGCTTTCTTTTATCTCGTTATTCGTTTTTATGCCTGGCCCGGCAATTATCCATGGAATTTCCACTTCCTGTAAGGTTTTGCCCCCGTGGCCCTTATTGATGCCACCATGATCGGCACTGATTATCACAATGGTGCTTTCTTTCATTCCGGCCTCTTCCAGCGCTTGCATAATCTGTCCCACATACTTATCACTCTTATGTACCTGTTGATAATATTCCGGAGTGGCATGCCCTATATTGTGGCCAACGCCATCTATATCAGAAAAATGAACAAAGGTGAACAACGGTTTTTTAGATTTGATATAATCTATCGACTTAACGAGCGTGTTACTATCTCCTTCTGCATGCAGAGAAAAACTTACAGCGTCATGCGGAAACAAATAGCCAATACCACCCCATTCATATATCACACCTGTCTCTGCCTTTGGCTTTTGTTCTTTTAGCAAAGTAAAGATGGAGGGAAACATATTGTATTGATCAAGTTGTTGCGATGGAAGCTCTGGCTTTTTGCTGTCCCATTCTGTGTAACCATGCAACTCGGTTCCCGCACCCATTAACATACTTGCCCAATTATCTGCACTTGAAGATGGCAATACCGAGCGTGCATGTAAGCTCCAGGAGCCATTGGTCATAATACTCCGAATATTGGGTATATCCGCTTTTTCAAAACTATATGCACCAAATCCATCAAAACCAATTAAAACAACATGCTTTACATTTTTAAGTTGCGCAAAACTTACAGTCAAACAAAAGATTGCGCAAATAGCCAAGGTTATTTTCTTCATCATATTTGATTTGCAGCCGAGACTAAGTACAAAGTAAACGACTCAGACAGGCTAGTGTTTTTCTATTCTTGAACCGTGCAAGTACGAAATACGAAGCACGAAGTACGTTGGTTAGGACGTGTTGATTTTTTTGAAGTACTTCAGCAGACACAAAGCATTTTGCTTTGTGCGGCCTTCAAAACAAGCATCACTGCTTTTCAAATGGAAATATGGATGACTCAATATGCGACTGGTCCATCAATTTTGTAAGCTCCTGCACTTTGGCTGGATTAGCAGCAGCCACATTATTTTTTTCAGCCAGGTCTTTTGACAGATCATATAGCTCAACAGTCGTCTTGTTTTTATCAAACACATTTAAACGTATCGCTTTCCATTTTTCTTTTCGAACAGATTGTGTCCCGCCATTTTCGTGAAACTCGAAATACAAATAATCATGTGGCTGTTGTTTTTTCTGCAACAATGATGGAAGAAAAGAAATGCCGTCTATATTCGACGGAGCCGGTACTCCGGCTATCTGGGCGAATGTGGGTAACACATCCCAAAATGCGCCGGCAAAATTATTCACAGAACCGGCTTTTATTTTACCCGGCCATCTCGCAATAAATGGCTCCCTCATTCCTCCTTCGTACAAATCCCTTTTATATCCACGCAAGCCTCCACCGCTGTTAAAAAAATCAGGGTCAGCGCCGCCTTCCAGGTGTGGGCCATTATCACTTGTAAATATCACCAACGTGTTGTCATCAATTCCCAATGCTTTCAGCTTGCTCATTACCTGCCCTACATACATATCCAATCTCGTAACCATAGCAGCGAACATTGCACGCGGATATTGCTGAGAAGCATAACCGCCTTTGTTGGCCTTAGCGCCGTAGTCATTTCCTCTATAAGGTTTCTCGTCAAACTTACCTTTGTATTCCAGAAAAATGCTGTCATCAGGAGCCAGCAACTCTGCATGCGGCAACGTATAAGTAAGGAACAACATGAATGGCTTAGACTTATTATCATCCAAAAACTGCAATGCTTTTTGCTGAATCATTTCAGGCGCATAGGTCTTTGGTTGCAGCAGGTTATCATTGCCTTCAAGGTCAACTCTTGTTTCATTGTCCCATAGATGTGTTGGATAATACCTGTGGGCCAAAAGCTGGCAATTGTACCCATAAAATCTATCGAACCCTTGTTTCAACGGATCACCTTCACTACCAACAGGGCCCAAGCCCCACTTACCAAAAATTGCCGTTGTATAACCCCCCGGCTTCATCACTTCCCCAATTGTAACGGCAGAATCAGGAATAGGCTGTTGCCCTTCAGGCTGAACTTCCTTGTTGCCGCGAATAAATGTATGGCCGGTATGCAAGCCTGTCATCAGCGAAGAACGCGATGGGGCACACACAGATGTACCTGCATAGAATTGTGTGTACTTCATTCCTTCCGCAGCCAGCTGATTTAAATGAGGTGTTTTAATTTTTTTCTGGCCATAGGGGCCTATATCTCCGTATCCCAAATCGTCTGCGAGAATAAAAATAATATTGGGCTTTTTCCCGGTTGACTGTGCCAACAATCCCTGAAGTGAAAACAAAAACACAGATACGGCCAACAAATACATCCTTTTCATGCGCAAGTTTTTGAGATGTGCAATTCGTTAATACTGAGACTCAATATCAAAGAAAAACAATTAAACAAATAAAAGAACAGGCAACCGTTTGATTAAATTCGGTTACCTGGTTTTAACTACAGAAAAAACTGAAGAAAACAATACCGGCACTCTACATATTAACTGCTATGAAAATTGTTTGAATGACCGGTATTGTTTCGCTGTTATTTCCAACCGGGATTTTGCACCAGGTTTGTATTAAGCGTAAGATCATTTAATGGCAATGGGTGCAGGTAATAATAATCAGGCCATGTTTTAGTTGTTGCATCCTGAAAGTATTGAACATAGCCCTGATTTGCGTTCTGATATATTTTCACCACATTGGCAGGATAGTCTGCTCTCTTCACCCGAACACCCAGTTGAGAATGTTGATTAATGTAATTGCCTTTGTTCCATCTCCTCAAATCATCGAAGCGAAAACCTTCGCCCATTAGCTCAACACGGCGCTCGCGCCTGATCTCCCATAATACAGGACTAACAGAAGCATCCCTTGCAGGATCGAATGAAGCATTAATATCAGCAACCTGCATTGCGGCCACATTCGCTCTTGCACGTAACTTGTTAACGGTTTGATCTGCTACCCCCTGGCTAAACTGTCCCATTTCATACATTGCTTCCGCATAATTCAACATCGCTTCTTCAATATGTAGTACCGGGCAATCAGTAGTATTATCGGTAGCATCAGTTGGCGTGGTGGTGTTATAGAACTTCCACAGATAATAACCGAGCCTTGACGCTACAAATGCTGCGCCTGTGCCTCTGAAGTGGGGTATAGCATCAACATACAATGAGCTCCAGTTGGATACAGGCAACGCTTTTGAGCTTGCACCGCGTATATTATTCATCGTATCAACAAACTCTCTGTCCGCTGCATTTCCTGTATGCGCCCAGGCTGCATTGCCATTAGACGTAACCACTTTGTATGGAGGGATTACGGTATAGTACAAACGACGGTCACGCTTACGGAATTCAGAATACATGGTAGAATCGCTATAATCAGCGCTTGCTTTAATGGGCTTGCCATCTGAACATAAATAGCTTTCAACCGCATCTTTTGTAAGATCGTAGTTCCATGATGAAGTTCTTGTGTAACGCGTCATACCATGCACACGCTGGCTTGTAGCATAAGCTTTATACAGAATAACGCCCGGAACCCCGGCAAGGCTTTCCGAATTAAACAACAAATCATAGCTAGGATTGATGGCTGGGAATGCTGTTAACAGTGGAGCAGACGCATCAATACATGCCTGTAAATATGTTTGCGCATCCTGCAGGCCGTGGTATTTGCGCCATGTACCTTCAAACAAACCAAAGCGGCTGATGATTGCTCTTACCACACTCTGATTAATTGTATTGGGGCCGTCACCATTTATTTTGATATGGCTTTCAGCCCATTTTAAATCTCTCAATATTCTTGTTGCTACGGTGTCTCTCGAATCCCTTTTACCATACAGAATATCCTTATCATTATCTTTTACAACATGCTCAATCCAGGGAACATCGCCATAGCCTGATAACAATTGCATATAGCGGACAGACCTGAATAGCAAGCCAACGCTTCTCCAATGGTCTTTATCTGCCTGTGTCATGCCAGATTGGTCAACGTTGTCCAACATCAGGTTAACGCTGCGGATATAAGAAAAATCCCATGAGACACCAGTTGAAGGAACTCCTCCCGAATTAGGCACGATTACCGTTTGCAAAGCCCATGTATTGGTATTGTCTTGCGTGCCATAACCCATATTATCAGAGTTACGGTCACCATATAACATAGCTGGATCGTCTGCACCCGGAGGATTGTTATTGGCATCGGTATTTCCATACCCAACAAAAGCGGGGCCGTATAATCCCCAGGCGTATGTTTTAAAATTATCGCTGGTATTAAAGGCGGTAACTTCAGTTTGCTGATCGAGTGGATACCTGTCAAGATAAGTTTTGGAACACCCACTTAAAACAAGTATAGCTGCGGATAATATTATTAGTGAACGTTTCATGTATAGAATGATTTAAGTGCGTTAAAAAGTAAGGTTTGCGCCGAATGAATACATTTTCATAAAGGGATAGCCAACGCCATAACCTTTGTCTGTACTTTCAGGGTCTACGCCTGCAGGCACATGTTTGCGGGTGAACAGATTTTCGCCACTTACAAACAGCCTTAGCTTTTCAAGATGCACTCGTTTTAGTAACGCGGAAGGCAATGTGTAACCCATTGTTACATTCTTTAATCTCCAGTAAGCGCCATTAACCAGGTACTTAGTCTGTGTCATACGGTTAGCACCTGTATTGCCCAATCCTTCATCATATAAACGCGCGAAATATGCATTTGGACGGTTAGGCATCCAGTAGTCTGTCTGTGAAGCAAAGATGTTACTGAATCTCCCATTAGCATAAGGGAAGATAAGCGAGTTGTTTAACCACAAATCACGTTTACCAATACCTTGCACAAAGAATGAAAAGTCAAAACCTTTCCATGCAACTGTTCCGTTAATACCAAATTGCAAGCGGCGTGTTGTGTTACCGATAATACGTCTGTCACCCGGGTCGTTTGCAGTGTTTGTATTTGTTTTAATGGTATCATTTCCATCTCTGTCAACATACAACACATCGCCCGGATTTGGTTTCGGGTAACCATTCACAAAAGGCACATTTGCTTTTAACGTTCCGTTCTTACCAGTGGCATCAAGTGTCCCCGCAACAAAATCATTTTCTGTGTAATAACGAGACGTAGTGTAACCCCATATTTCACCAATCTGCTGGCCTGCATAGTTCAAATAGCCTCCATCTTTGTCCTGCAACAATTTTGTTGGGTTGTTATAGCTGGTGATTTGCGCTTTCGTATCATAAAGGTTAAAGCCGATTGAATAAGACACCTTACCTATCTTATCTCTCCACGAAGCTTCTAACTCCCAACCTTTGGTTGTAAGGTTAGCCGCATTTTGCCTTGGGGCCGTTGTGCCCAACACAGAAGGCAACGCAGCACCAGGGGCTAGCATACCAAGCGTTTGGCGTTGATAAGCATCGAACGATCCAAGCAGTTTATTATTAAACAAGCCAACGTTCACGCCAAGGTTGAGCGTTCTTACTGTTTCCCATGTAAAGTTTGAACTGACGAGAGCAGGAGTAGTAAGTGTTGTATAAACCGCATTATTGTCTACCCAATTGGAATATACTGCAGACATTTGCGGAACATAAGGATAGTTATTGGGGAAGTACGGATACGTACTATTGTTACTGGTAGCCTGGTTTCCTATCTCGCCCCATGACCCGCGCAATTTCAACTCAGACAAAACTGGTTTGAGTGCCTGCATAAAATTTTCTTCGCTTACACGCCATCCTGCAGAAAAAGATGGAAAGAAACCATATTTATGATTGGGTGGAAATTTAGAAGAGCCGTCATAGCGCCCGTTTGCTTCCAGAAGGTATTTGTTTTTGTATGCATAGTTAATTCTGCCGAACCAGCCACGTACAGCATACTCGGTATAAAAATCCTGTGACTTTATTGCGCCTGTTCCCTGCGAAAGTGATGGCAGATTATCATTGATCATACTGGTCATTTGAGAATAGAACAACTCAGTATGGCTGAACTCCTGGTTATAACCAACCATAACGCCCAGGTTATGATCACCCAAACGTTTCTCGTAATTAGCAAACAGGTTTACAGCGTTATAGTTTGTGAAGGAATTTGCCTTTGTAAACACCGAATTGGCAATCGATGTTGCCGGCAAATAAGTGCTTATATCCGTTACGAGAAATTTCTTATCGAAAGCTGTTGAGTCACTGGTGAGCCGGTCGAAAGTATATTCACCTGTAATAGTAAGGCCTGTGATGGGTTTTAAAATAATGCGGCCTGTAGCCCTTGTATCATTCAGCTTTGCGTTGCTTGTTGATGCGAGATCAGTAAAGTTTTTTGGCGTAGCAAAAGGCCTGTTGTTTGCCGAATCGAACCCAATTGGTGCAAAGGATGGGATATTGGCAATGTTACCAAAAATGCCTGCCGGATAAGATGTGATGGGAAATGTTTTCATTGAATTGGTGTAGCCAAAATTCAGCTGTGCAGTTAGCCATTTAGTAATATCCGAGTTTACGAAAGACGTTACATTGTAACGTTTGTAACCATCCTTGTTTCCTGCTAATATGCCATCTGAATTAGTTGTACCCAATGCCAGCCTGTAGGAATTTTTGGCAGAGCCGCCACTCATGGCAACGTTGTGCGTTTGTGCAAAACCTGTTCTGAAAAGATCTTTAGCCTCATCGTTTTGTTTCAGCCAATAGTGTTTGGAGTTGTCCATCACAACGCCATTGGGATATAGGGATGGGTTTTTATTGTAGTCTTGCAGATAGCCGATCCATTTATCAAGATCCTGTGCTTCGCCCCAATAAGTAATACCGCCTGCGTCTTTGAACATTTGTAAAGTTTGCAGAGGCGTTGCATTTTTAGGTATGTCTGTTGCCTGGCTAATAGCAAAGTTGTTGGAATATTCAACTCTTGTTTTTCTGTCGCCGGTCGGTTTTTTGGTAGTGATAAGTACCACGCCATATGCTGTACGCCCACCATAAATAGACGCAGAAGCTGCATCTTTCAATACAGAAACAGTTTCAATATCATTTGGGTTAACGAGGCTGAGATCCTGTACGGGAACATTATCTACCAATATTAACGGGCTGCCTCCATTGATGCTTGTCATCCCGCGTATATTCACATCCGTTCTTGCCCCCGGCTCTCCTGATCCGTATGTTACCTGCAAGCCCGGAACCACGCCCTGCAAAGCCTGGCTAACAGAAGTAACAGGCCTGTCGCCTACTACATCTTTCATTTTTACTGTATTTACTGCACCTGTTACATTTGCTTTTTTCTGCGTTCCATAACCCACTACTACTACTTCATTCAAACTGCTTTCAGCAGCTTTCAAAATTACTGCAAGATCACTGGCACTGGCAGTAACGGTAACTGTGTTGAGTTGGTAACCAATGGCAGTAACCTCCAGGGTTTCACCTGCATCAGCCTTAATTATAAATACCCCATTCTCATTCGTTGTAACACCCCTGGTGGTTCCTTTAACCATAACCGATGCTGCTTGAACAGGATTTCCTTTTTCGTCTGTAACCCGTCCTTTTACATTGTTTACGTTTGCGGCATTCAGAAGAAACTCTGCTGCGGCAGCAATTTTTTGTTTGTTCTCTGCAGTTTTTTCTGCATTCTTATTCATCAACACAACCTGGTTTCCTGTTACTTTATAGTCTATTAGTAACGGCGAGAGTAATTTATCAAGCACTTCTTCCAGGCGCTCATCTTTCGCATCGAGCGTTACAATTGCCTGCAAAGGAATTTTCTGTGCACTGTAAACAAATTTTACATCGGCAATCTGCGACAATTTCGAAAGCACTGTTTTAAGTTCAGCGCCTTCTACCTGAACTTTAATTTTTTTATCTAATAACTGTTGCCCTTCAGCGTGGTCTGCATAAGCTGTCCCACACAAAATAAACAGTAGTAATAAAGGCAGCAATCCGGCTCGCATGAGTATAATGATTAGCTGTTTGAAAGGTTTTGCATTTTGCATAACTTTACATGGTTTTGGTTAAATACTAGATGATCAAAACAATCCCCTCTTTTCACATGGCGGGGCTAAATGAATACCGGTGTTGTTGGCGCAATACCGGTTTCTTTTTTTATTTCATTGGGAGTGATTCTATTTACATATGACGGTTTTAATAGTGAATAAATTGAAGAGGTATTTACTTGCAACCAGGAGCCGTTATAACCACTTCGCCATCTTTCACTTCATATTTTGCATTGATAGCGGAGCAGATCAGGTCCAGTTGACTGTAAAATGTTTCGTTTGAGCAGTCTGCCGTAATGGTGCAGTGGCTTAATTTTTCAGCATCGTATACAATAGGGATTTTATAAACAGCTTTCATCTCTTCGAATACAGATACAATCGGAAAATCAGTAAATACAAGCTTTTGTGCCTGGTTGTTTTTAGTTTCTTCTGAAGACACTTCTTCCGGTGTTTCAACCAGTTTCTTTTCAAAATGTTTTTCCGCAATGGAATAAACCACCTGCTGATTAGGCGTTAACAAAATACCTCCCAACTGCCTGGGAACAGCTGTTTCGGTGGCATTTACTTTCTCCTGCGAATACACGCTCACCTTGCCCGTCTTCACAATTACATGAATATCCTTTTCACCCTGAACGCTTTTAACTATAAAACTCGTGCCCAGCACTTTGGTAACTATTTCATTGGCAAAAACACGGAACGGGTGATTGGCATCTTTGGTTACAGTAAAGAAACCTTCTCCGGACAAATACACGTCCCGCGTTGGGTTGTGCGCAAAAGCAGGGCTATAACTGATCCGGCTGCCTGCAGATAATTCAACCTTGCTGCTATCTGGCAGCAATATTGTTTGAGCGTTTAGAGTGGTATTTATTTTTTCAACGAGATCATTGTGGTTAGAAATTACTTCCGCATAATTGTAGTTGACGCTCTTTTCACCCTTAAATAAAAAATATCCTGACAACGAACAGCCAAGTACAATAATAACCGAGGCCGCAACACGCACCCAGGGTTGCGCAAACAGCATACGCATTGTGCCTTTACGTTCAACAGGCAATTCTTTTATCGCGCTCATAAGACGGCCAACCTCTTGTTGCAGCTCTGTTTCACTGGTCTCTTTCTCTTTTGTCTTCATTGATAGAAGAAACAATCTTGCTTCGTCTATCACCTCTTTACTGGCAGGTTTTTTATCTATCCAGTTATTCCAGAATTGTTCATCGGCAGGGGTTCCAAATCTCACCCAACGAATAAAATCCGGGTCTGTTATAAAATCCATTACAGTATGCAGCCGGTAATCATTCATACAAAATGCAGGTTTTAAACAAAGAGTTCCGGGAACCTTATTTTTCTACTGGATTTTTCGAAATTTTTTTAAAGATTTTTTTTAAACCATGGAGACACGGTGAGAATACGAAACACAGCTTTTTTTTGCAACGAAGACAAGAAGGCGCCAAGAAACGCTAAGGCAATGAGCAATGGAGCGTTGCAAATTGACAACGATGTATTTTATGGAAGTCCGCGAATGTGCAGTCCGGTTATTTTTTGTTAGCGGGAAAAACACAGTTAAATACCGGCTTCCAGTAACTTTCGTTAAAGACATTGTCATTTATCAATTGACACTTGTCAATTATCACTTATGCGCTATTATCATTGCCAGTAATGAACAAGCAGCGTTTGCGCCAGCATGAAATGGTTGCTGTTTCCAGTATATTCGCAGCTTTTGGAGGCTTTCGTGAAGTAAATTATAGACTGACTGCCGGTTGATATTCATTAACTGTGCGACTTCGTCGGCAGTAAGTTGTTGATAAAAGGTAAGGTAGATAACCTCTCTTTGCCGGGCGGATAATTGTTCCAGCAGCGTTCTTAAACGTGCGGCCTGCTCTTCCGAAACCTGCCGCTCAATGATGATTTTCTCCACGTCAAAAACAGTCTCAAAAGAAGCCGGCTCTGCCTGAGGTTCATTTAAGAAACGTTTTCTTTTTTCTATGCTTTTGAGGATTGTATTCTTTATGGCTTTTAGTAAGTAGAACCGGATAGAAAGTATTTTAGCAGCATTATGCCTCCGTTGCCAGAGATCAATAAAAACCTCCTGAATAGCATCTTTTACCAGCGCATCATCTTTCCCAAACTTATATGCATAATTGTACATATCGTTGTAAAACTCTTTCATTAAAAATGAAAGAGCCGACTCCTCCCCTTGCTGCAGCAATCCTAAAACTTCACCGTACGGCATTATTAGTTTGGCATTTAAAAAAGTAAATATAGCAAAACTGGAATTACGGCAATAGAACTGTGAATTTTAGATTATTTTTTAAATATTCTGAACAATCAAGGAATTGTTTGATAGCTATATCGCAGCATCTTCAGGGTATTTTACGCCACCCAGCCTCCTTATTGTATCCAGCATATCCATCAACTTAAGGGTATCGTCGAAAGACATTACCGGACTTTCAATCAGACCTTTTTTAAGGCATTCATTTACGTGGCGGGCCTGGTACTGATAACCAAAACCAGTTTCCTTTTCTACTTCAATAATCTGCCTGCTATCAACATACTGAGGATAATATTCAATGGATGTAGAGGGCTCATAATACCGGGTGGTAAGCCTGATGCGACCCTGATCACCAGATATATCTGCATCTGTCGCCAGATTGCTGGTAAAGGTTGAATACAACTGGGCCATCGCCCCATTTTTATATGTGAACAATACGGCGCACTGTTCATCTACACCTGATGCTGCGGGCGTAACATGAACGGAAATATTTTCGGGATCACCTAACACGCTCATGGCCCAGAAGATATTGTAAATGCCTATGTCCATAATCGTTCCCCCGCCCAATGCCGGATCGAAGATCCTTGGTGGTATTGGCTCAACGGGCCTGAAACCAAAAGTTGCATGAAAGCTCTTTATTTCACCGAGCTGGCCGCTCGCAATCATCTCCTGCACTTTTTTATAATGGGGAAGAAATTTGGACCAAAGTGCTTCCATAAGAAATACCTTTTTCTCCTTCGCCAGCGCAATCATTTCTCTCGCCTGCCGGCTGTTGATTGCAAATGGCTTTTCGCACAGAACCGCTTTACCATGTTGAAGACAGAGCAACGTATTCTGATAATGAAAACTATGTGGAGTGGCTATGTAAATCACGTCTACATCTTCATTACTTACCAATGCTTCATAACTGTCATGAAGATATTTTACCGGAAAATCTTTTGCGAAAGCTTCGGCTGACTCAATTGACCTGGAGCCAACGGCTATTAGCTCGGCGTCATCTACTAACCTGAGATCGCTGGCAAATTTTCTGGCGATCTTTCCCGGGCCCAGTATCCCCCATCTTATTTTCTCTCTCATAACAGTTGTTTTAAACGGCAATGAAAATAAAAAATTTTAGGGAAAGGATAAAGGCAATTCGAATCTATGATGCATAATATTGGTATAGGATGCGATTTTCATGCATTGTTGTGCGATGCCGGACACGGTTATAATTTACCGCTGATTCATATTCATCACATCTGAGATCGCCAAGTCATCAAAGGTACTTCTTACCTTTAAAACCGAAATCGACGTCACATCCAGACGAGCGCCAAACAACTTACGCTTTATCATCCTTTCAAACTGACCAATCTGTCGGCATCATCAAAGTTGCCGATTATTGCAAGGCTATCTTTCATGCCATATACAACCGAACCTTCTTCAGTCACATCATATCCTTTCGCCTTTAAATAATTCCTGAATGCTCTTTTGTGATTGACGTCAAATACTGATATAAGCTGCGAAAATAACGCGAAGGCTTTTTGATGGCTGTCTGTTGCCGCCTGATGCAGGAACTTAGCGGCGATGGTAACAAACATAATTCCGTCACCGTAATCTGCCGCATAGTAACAACCGGATTCAAACAGTCCGGATGCGATCATCGAGATAATGAGGCCCTCATTTTTATCTCCCTCAAATGTGGCAATCCGCAGCAGGTCTATGTTATTTTCTTCTCCGTATTTTTTTAGCAGAAAAGTCTGTTCCAGTAATGAAGCCGGTATACCGGATTTGTCATTGGCCCAAGCGGCCAACCAGGTACCGGATGACCATGTACCTAAAATTTGCACAGGAAAATGAAGGTCGTTACCAAACGAAATTTCGCCAGTGGCCATTTCAAATTTCCACGATCTGTCACCGATCAATTCCTCAAAATTGCGCTGCTTTTCCAATATAATTCCACCGTACATCTCTAACAATTGTTGTACGGATGTTGCCGGAGGCAAATTGGTCGGCAACTTTGATTCGAGTGACTCTTTTTGCCCGAATAATTTTTTTAAAAAACTCATGCACAGCTAGGTTTAATATATGCACCGGTAACCATTGTTACAAATGCAGGTGTAAATGTCTTTTTTTGTCATCCCGATTCACAAAAATCATTAAGAGTAATGTTATTTCTTGTGCATGCAATCGTTGAGTGGGATATTGGAGAAATGAAATATAAGCGGTCTTTGAAAATAAAAATAAACCAATTCGTTCACTCGTGCAATAAGTTGCGATTTTTTTTCGGCAAATAGCATCAACAATTCTCTTACATCAACATTATTCTGCAATTATTTGCGCCAGGTTCACCAATACTTCAACCGCCTTGTACATATCTTTAACCCCTATCCACTCCTTACGGCTATGAATGGCCTGCATACCTGTGAAAATGTTAGGACAAGGCAATCCCATAAAGCTGAGCCTACTTCCATCTGTACCGCCGCGAATCGGTTCTTTTACAACCTCCAGCCCTGATTTTTTATAAGCCTTCTCTGCAAACAATGCAATATCAGGATATTCGTTCAACACCTCTTTCATGTTGCGATATTGTTCTGTTACTTCAAATTCATAAGATGCTTTTGGGTATTGCTGTAACACCTCTTCCACAATTCCCTTCAACCTCAATTCATATTTGGCGAGATTGGCTGTATCAAAATCGCGGATAATAAAATCAAGTGTTGCCTGCTCAGCTATACCAGCTATACCAACGGGATGCACAAAGCCTTCTCTGCCATTTGTTGTTTCCGGGCTAAAGGAATGCTTAGGCAAAGTGGCAAGAATGTCTCCGGCAATTTTTATGGCATTCACCAGTTTATCTTTTGCATAACCGGGATGCGCTATTACGCCATTGATTGTTATGCGCACAGCATCTGCGCTAAAAGTTTCGTCCTCAAAAGTGCCGGCTTCGCCGCCATCCAGCGTGAAGGCAAAATCTGCTCCAACCTTTGCCAGGTTAACTTTTGCAGTGCCTTTACCAACCTCTTCATCAGGCGTAAAAAGAATTTTTATTTCACCGTGCTTTATCTCAGGATGTGTAATAAGGTATTGTGCCATATCCATGATAATTGCTACGCCACTTTTGTCATCCGCACCCAGCAATGTAAGGCCGCTGGCCGTGATAATGTCGTTGCCGATATGCTTTTCGAGATAAGGATATTCGCTTACTGATAAAACCTGTGTAGGATCATCAGGCAACACAATGTCTTTACCATTAAAATTCCTGTGCAATATTGGTTTAACATTTGTGCCGCTGCAATCCGGTGCAGTATCCACATGTGCGCAAAAACACACCACCGGCTTTTTGTCATGAATGTTTGCAGATATTGTTGCATATACATATCCAAATTCATCTGCTTTAACTTCCTGTATACCCATCTCCGTAAGCTCTTGCGCCAGCAGGTTGCTTAATTGTTTTTGCTTCTCTGTTGTAGGAAATGACATTGAGTCTACATCGCTCTGAGTATCTATCTCCGCATAACGCATAAATCTTTCTGCAACCGTAAAAGCATAATTTTCCATATCTATCGATGTTTTTGGCAATATAAATTAAAAGTCCACAATTGAAAGCCAGCTGCGCAAAATAAGCAACACATATGCATTTTCAACTGTCAACTTTCCCATTAATTAAAAAAGCTCCGCAAATCCCGGGGAGATGCAGAGCCTTCTATTATTTTTTCGAAACGTAGTTATTACGGCATAATGATCAGTGGGCTTCCGCCAACGATTTCTACCAACTCAATATCAAAAACCAGGTCTTCACCAGCTAACGGATGATTAGCGTCCAATACAACCACTTCATCAAGCACTTCAGTGATTACAACCGGGAATTGTTGTCCCTGTCCGTCACTCATATTTAACTGCATACCAACTTCAGGTGTCATGTCTGTAGGAAAACGATCTTTTGGAAACTCGGTGATATACTCATCATTCCTTGGGCCATATGCTTCTTCAGCAGGAATCTCAACAGTTTTTTTGTCACCAACACTCATCCCCACCACGCCGTTGTCAAATCCAGGGATAACCATTCCGCTCCCCACTTCAAATTCAAGTGGTTCACGGCCTTCGCTGCTATCAAAAGTAGTTCCGTTCGTTAACTTTCCATGATAATGCACTTTAACTTTGTCACCTTGTTTTACTTGTTGCATAAATACTTTTTAACTGGATGATTTTTTTTGGAAATCAGCCCATTATTTATTGCAACAACGGCATAAACTGAAATCCGGCGGAAAGGTAAGAGTATAATCGGAAAATACATAACTCTTTTGGGCTTGTTTGCCTTATCTAAAAAGGCCGGAGGCCGATTGCATCCTGGGCCAAAAGAAAATGGGCAGTAAGGATAAACGTTTATACATTAGCAGATAAATAATTTCTATGAAACAGTTGATGTTATGCATGGCAATGTTTCTTATAGGATGTACAGCATTTTGTCAGTCAAGGTCTTCTAAAACCGCAACAATACTTCCTGGTTCATTTCAAACGAACGAATATATACCGCTATTAAAAGATAAGCGTGTGGGTGTTTTTGCTAACCAGACATCAATGATCAATCAAACCCATCTCGTAGATACGCTAACCAGGCTTGGCATTAAAGTAACAAAAATCTTTGGGCCTGAACATGGCTTTCGTGGCAATGCAGATGCTGGAGAAAAAGTAGACACGTATACTGATGACGCAACAGGAATTACAGTAGTTTCTTTATACGGAAGCAAAACAAAACCTTCGCCACAGGACCTCGCAGATGTTGATATTATTTTGTTTGACATACAGGATGTGGGCATTCGTTTCTATACGTACATATCTTCTTTACAGGGATTAATGGAAAGTGCCATTTCGAATAACAAGCCACTGGTTGTTTTGGACCGGCCTAACCCTAATGGGTTTTATGTAGACGGACCGGTATTGGAGCCTGCATATAAAAGTTTTGTTGGCATGCAACCCATTCCTGTGGTTTACGGCATGACGATTGGCGAGTATGCTAAAATGCTGCTGGGTGAACAATGGCTCGACTGGAAATTTATCCGCAAGCAGGATAATCGCGTTAGCCTGGGTGAAGCATTGGGCTTTCAATCGGAAAGGCCCGATTTCAAACTCACTGTCATAAAATGTAAAAATTACTCGCACGCCAAAAAATACACGTTACCCATACAACCTTCGCCAAACCTGGCAGAAATGGGTTCTGTGTACTGGTATCCTTCCACATGTTTTTTTGAAGGCACCGTATTAAGCGAAGGCAGAGGAACTGCTCATCCGTTCCAGATTTTCGGCCATCCATCCTTACCTAATTTTTTATATGCGTTTACGCCTGAAAGCAACGCTGGTGCCAAAGACCCAAAATTGAAAGATAAACGTTGCTATGGATGGAACCTGTTTGAGACGAAAGAACCTTTTCCAACACAAATACAGCTACGCTGGTTGTTGAATGCGTATAAGCAATTCCCCGCGAAAGACTCCTTCTTCATAAGACCCAAATCAGGCAGGCCCGAAGATTATTTCTTCAACAAACTTGCGGGAACCAGTACACTTATGCAACAAATAATAGAAGGCAGGTCAGAAGATGAAATTCGCGAAAGCTGGCAACCGGCGCTGGAGGCATTTAAACAGATAAGAAGAAAGTATTTGCTGTATGAGTAAATGAGCGAATGTGTGAATACGTGAATGTGCGAATGAGGAAACGTGAAGATGGGTGGATGTGTAACAAGTAAGTTGTTTAGCTTTTTAGACGATAAAGCTTGATATAAGTTATTGAATGTTGACTTTTTACTTTTTACTTAACGATATTCGCGTTTTGTAAGCTAAAGTTGTTCTGATGATGAATTTTAAAGATCTCCGGATTGTTTTTATGGGTACGCCCGACTTTGCCGTAGCCTCGTTAAATGCATTGGTTGAAGCCGGGGCTAATGTAGTTGGCGTTGTGACCGCGCCTGACAAACCCGCCGGGCGTGGTATGAAAATGAATGAAAGCGCGGTAAAAAAATATGCCCTTGAAAAAGGCCTGAACATACTGCAACCTGAGAAGCTAAAAAATCCTGAATTTGTTGAAGCGCTCCGATCGCTAGATGCAGATGTGCAGATCGTTGTTGCCTTCCGAATGTTACCGGAAATCGTGTGGAACATGCCACCTATGGGCACCATTAATGTACATGGATCGCTACTGCCGCAATACAGGGGCGCCGCGCCTATTAACTGGGCTATAATCAATGGCGAAAAACAAACCGGTGTAACTACTTTTAAATTACAACATGCTATAGATACAGGGGATATATTACTACAGGATACAATTGATATTGGCGAAGATGAAACTGCCGGTGAACTGCATGATGAAATGATGATGACTGGCGCAAAGCTCCTGGTGAAAACATTGCAACAACTTGCAGACGGAACGCTACAGGAAACAAGCCAATCAACGTTCCCTGAATCTGAACTTCGCCACGCGCCAAAAATATTTACAGAAACATGTAAAGTTGACTGGGACAAAACAGCGGAAGAAGCGCATAATATTATCCGTGGGCTTTCGCCATTTCCAGGAGCATTTACATCCCTTAACGAAAAGATGCTGAAACTTTATGGCAGCAAAAAAGAAATCACAAATCATCATTTTGAGCCAGGATCTTTTCACACTGATCAAAAAAGCTATTTAAAATTTGCCTGCAGCAATGGCTTCGTTCATATTACTGAGCTTCAACTTGAAGGCAAAAAACGAATGAAGGTGGAGGATTTTTTAAGAGGGCATAGATTCTCTTAGTGAATGGTAAATAGTCAATAGTGAAAGGTGCATCATTTTCAATTGTTAGAGCTGTTTATTTCGATAAGATTCTAATAAATAAAAGCGGGAGTAAAATTTAATTACTCCCGCTTTCATTTTTTATTAAACTTACCCTGTTGTTCAAAACTCATTCAGCAAACAGCACCTTTCACTATTCACCATTCACTATTCACCATTCACTATTCACCATTCCGGCGCCTAAATAATCAACATATCCAATCGAACGCCATGGTTCGTGTCTCACGAACCGTCAGATATACGGTTACAAAAACATCTTAAGATGCGCGGTCATTCATGTCTAAAGAAGGTTCGTGAGACACGAACCATGGCGTCAGGGGTGAATAGTGAATAGTGAAAGGTGCATCATTTTCATTTTGTTCGAGCAGCAATTTCGATAAGATTCTAAGAAATAAAATCGGGAGTAAAATTTAATTACTCCCGATTTTATTTCTTATTAAACCCACCTTGTTGTTCAAAATTCATCGACTTTGAAATATCTCAGCAAGCCGCACCTTTCACTATTGACCATTCACTATTCACCTTGTTTAACCTAGCGCCTGAATAATATCATTAATAATATCATCCACATATTCCAATCCCACAGACACCCTAATCAATCCCGGAGTAATTCCTACCGCAAGCCTTTCTTGCTCGCTGAGCTTAGAGTGTGTTGTGCTCGCAGGGTGAGAAGCAATACTTCTTGAATCACCAAGATTGGCAGTCATTGACAACATCTTCAGTGAATTCAAAAATTTCTTACCGGCTTCTAGTCCACCTTTTATTTCAAAACATACAACACCACCGCCGGCTTTCATTTGCTTTTTAGCTATCTCATATTGTGGATGGCTTGGTAAGAACGGATATTTTACCCATGAAACATTGGGATGTTCTTCCAGTACCTGAGCTACTTTCAGTGCATTTTCGCAATGTCTTTGCAAACGTACATCCAATGTCTCGAGGCTTTTGCTTAACACCCATGCGTTGAACGGCGATAAAGAAGGACCTGTATTTCTACAAAACAAATAAATCTCCCTGATCAATGCTGCATCACCCACAACAATACCACCTAAAACGCGGCCCTGTCCGTCAATCCATTTTGTCGCTGAATGAACAGAAAGATTTGCACCATATTCAATTGGCTTTTGCAATAGCGGTGTAGCAAAGCAATTGTCTACGTTTAAAATGAGGTTATGTTTTTTTGCCAGTTGGCCTGCCCACTCAAGATCAATGATCTCCAATTGCGGATTGGTGGGCGTTTCCAGGTAGATCATTTTTGTATTGGGCTTAACCGCTTTTTCCCATGCATCTCTATCATCCGCAGCTACAAGCGTACACTCAATACCGTATTTAGGTAAATATTTAGTAACAATTGTAAACGTACTTCCAAATACAGAGCTGCAGCAGATCAGGTGATCGCCTTGCTTCAGCAATGCAAACATAGAAGAGAAAACTGCGGCCATTCCTGACGCAGTTGCAAAACCAGCTTCTGCTCCCTCCAACGCTACCATCTTCTGTACAAATTCATCAACGTTAGGATTGCTGAAACGTGTGTAAATGTTATCGTCATTCTCTTCCGCAAAAGCGCCTCTCATATCATCTGCCTCTTCAAATTTGAAGCTGCTGGTCAGGTACAAAGGAGTTGAATGCTCGCCTTGCCATGTTGTTGGAGTCTGGATACGGACAGCCTTTGAAATGGGATGTAAATTATCTGACATTGTTGGTTGTTGTTTTAAAAGTAAAAACCCAAAATTAAAAGGTCAAAAACAGTGCGTGCTTCTTTTACATTGAAGAGGAGCACGCTCACCTGTACATTTTGACATACCAGTTATTCAATCATGTTTCCCTTAGCATCTCACCAAAAAGAATAAGCACGATACTAAGTATTTGGCACTTGATAAATCGTACTTGATTCCCCTATCGTTCTTAAAGGAAACTGATCAATTTGTTATTTATGAATAAACACTTTCCAGTCGAGCTCTGCACCGGCGGTTTTCAGCGTTGCTGCCACGGAGCAATATTTATCGACTGATAATTCCACCGCGCGTTTTGCTTTGTCTTCATCAACATCTCCATAAATATGAAACTCCACGTCAATCTTCTTCCATAAAGAAGGCTCTTTGCCAACTTCACGTTCTCCATCAACTATCATTTTGTAATCTCTGACTTCCTGACGTTGCTTTTTCAAAATGCTGATTACGTCAATAGCGCTACAGCCCGCAAGGCCCATTAGCAACATCTGCATGGGTCTAACGCCATAGTTTTGCCCGCCGCTGTCGGGGCTTGTGTCCATTTTTACCGCATGCCCGTTCGCATCGGTTGCTTCAAAACCAAAATCGTTCTCTTTTCTTGATAATTCAATTCTGATCATACCCTAAAATTAAAGTTTGCGAATTTATTCCATTTTGGGATAACATTCGTTAGCCGTTTAGATATAACAAAAAACGTTACTTTATAGTTGATCCTTCTGAGCATTTTATCAACATCAAATCCAACATTTTGGCATTTCTGTTTCCTAAGGATGCATTTTAATGTAATTTTCCGCCCGTTCTCAATAAATAACACATGAAAAACTTCTTTGATGTAACCCATATTTTTTTCAATATACTGGGCTATCCTATGAGTTATATTGAATTTTTTGGAGTGGTTACCGGCTTAACCGCCATCTGGCTCTCAGCAAAGGCGAACATCTGGAGCTGGCCAGCCGGCATCGTTAATGTGATATTGGCCTTTATACTGTATTACCAGGTTCAACTATATCCCGACATGTTTTTACAGGTTTTCTTTTTTGTAACCAACATTTTAGGATGGTGGAGATGGGCCAACCCCAGGCCGGAAGAGGAAGATAAAAAGCATGAGTTAAAGGTGAGCTACATGCGCCCTACACAACTTGTTTTATTGATGGCATTAGGATTAGCTGGCACTGTTGCCGTAGGCGCAATGGCTAGCCGGCTGCATGAATGGTTTCCTGTTGCGTTTGCAAAACCAAGCGCGTACCCTTATGCTGACTCATTTATTTTAACCATGAGCATTGTCACTACATTCTTTATGATTCAGAAAAAAATCGAGTGCTGGGTTATCTGGATACTGGTAGATATCGTTGCTACCGTTCTTTACTATGTCAAAGGCATCAAATTTTATAGCGTTGAGTACTTCGCATTTACCATCATAGCTACGTTTGGTTTAATACATTGGATGAGGGAATATAAAAGATACGGGAAAGCAGCCGTATGATGTACGATGTTAGATGTACGGTGTACGATTTTGTGCGATGTCTGATTTATTGATGTCTGATTTCAGGCATTACATTCTAAGAATATATGATTTGAAGATCGTGAAATTTTAATGTCAACCGAGCTATAAACACATCTGACATCGTACATCTGACATCGTACATACCTGACACCTGCTACCTTATTCCTATCAAAACTTCACATTCCACGTAACAGCAGGAATAATTGGGAACAAAGCAACCTTCTTTGCAGTTACCGTCAGGTTGCCGTTAGTAACGCTACCCTCCTGGTCAAAATAATAAAAATACGGATTCAGCCTGCTGTATGCATTGTAAACACTGAATACCCAGTTAGTCTTGAATTTCTTTTGCTTTTCAGGATGCGGCGTATAGGTCGCGGACAAATCCAGCCTGTGATAAGGTTCCATCCTGTATGCATTGATCCTGCTGTACTCCTGTGTTAATGTGCCTTCTACAAAATAGAAACGTTCAGGTAATGAGATTGCGTTTCCTGTTCCAAATACAAATACAGAAGAGAATTTCCATTTTTTATTAAGCTCATACATGGCCACGACGGAGAGGTCGTGACGACGATCATATTTGCCCGGATAAGTGTCGCCGCTATTTAAATCAGAAAACTTGCGCCAAGTCCAGCTTAATGTATAGCCAACCCAACCAGTAAGCCTTCCTTTAAGCTTATGAACAAACAATTCAGTTCCATAAGCCCATCCTTTTCCAAAAACAAAACTCTCTTCAACGTCATTAAAATTGGGCGTATAACCTTCCTTGTATTCTATCTGGTTTTCCATGTTTTTATAGTACACTTCCATAGAAGTTTCAAACATGCTGTTATTAAAATTCCTGAAATAACCGAGCGCATATTGCCAGCCTGTTTGCGGCTTTACCCTATACGTGCTGGGCACCCAAATATCTGTTGGCAAAGTAGTTCCCGAATTACTAACGAGATGAATATATTGAAGGTTGCGTGTTATGCCGGCTTTGAGCGAGCTTACATCATCAATAGCATACCGTAAAGTGAACCTTGGCTCGAAGCCACCATAACTTTTCACAACTTCTCCCCTTCCATAAACTGTGCTATCCAGTTTATTGCCATTATCATCCCGTGTATAAGAAGTATACCGCCCCAACTGCATAAACCTGCTATAACGCAGCCCGGCATTTACGCGAAACTTCCTGCTGATATCCCATTCATCCTGGATATAAATAGCCGCCTCATTGGCATATTTTTTAACCGCGTTATTGGGCGTAAATGTTACCGTATCCTGAGAGCCGCTGGCAACATTGGGTAAAAAAGTGTGGAACGTACTTAGCCCGCCGAACTTGATCTTGTGCGCAGGCGATGGATAATAATCAACGTCCAGCTTTATATTAACATCCTTTATACCTGAGGACAATTTAACAAGGAAATCATTTTGTTCACCTGCAAATTCAAACTTATAGTCGCTATAAACAACCGTTGTATTTGCAAACATCTTGCGGTTGAACACATGGTTCCATCGTAATGTTGCCGTTGCATTTCCCCAGGGGACATTAATATTAAAAGAACGTTTCCTGTTTTCATAATTAAATACATCACGCCCGAAATAGCCGCTTACATATAGCCTGTCTTTGGGAGAAAAGATGAAGTTCATTTTCGCATTCAAATCATAGAAATAATAACCAGATCCATAGAATGAACTACTCTTACTAATAAATGGCTTAATCAATAAATCCAGGTACGTGCGCCTTGCAGAAACCATAAAAGATGATTTCTGTTTTTTAATAGGCCCCTGTATAGAAAACCTTGATGCAATCAATCCAATACCCGCATCCACTTCCATCTTGTTCAGGTTACCTTCTTTCATTGACACATCAACAACTGAGGCAAGCCTTCCGCCGTATTGTGCGGGCATGCCCCCTTTAATTAGCGAGAGGCTTTTGATGGCATCGGAATTGAACACTGAAAAGAATCCAAACAAGTGGCCGGTGTTGTATACAACCGCATCATCCAACATAATCAGGTTCTGGTCGGGCCCTCCTCCACGAACATAAAATCCGGAGTTACCCTCCCCCGCATTTCTTACACCGGGCATCAATTGTATGGTCTTTAAAATATCTGTCTCACCAAGAATTGCGGGCAGTGCCTTAACCGTATTCATTGTCAGATCAAGCTTACCCATTTGGGCGCCCTTAATATTGCTTTCTTTCTTTGTTGATGTTACTGTTACATTTTCGATGTCGGCGCTATAGGAACCCAATAGTATGTTTGACTGAGTATTGCTGATAAGATTGACGGAGATAATTTGTGGTTGGTAACCTACATACGTGCAGAGAATTTCATGCTGGCCACTATCGAGCGTTATAGAATAAAAACCATATTGATTAGATACTGTGCTTTCGCTTTTCTTTAATATTGAAAGGCTCGCACCAATTAATGCTTCGCCAGAAGCTGAATCACGAATATATCCGTGTAACGTGAACTTTCGCTGGCCAAAAGCACACAATAATAAAACAAGGAAAGTGGCGGTTAGTATTGCATGCTTCATGTAATTCATTGAATAAATAAAAACCCTTCGTGTTTGCAACAGGAAGGGTTATCAAAAATCATGCATATGTTTTTCGATATCAAGTCAAAGGTAAAAATTCAACATTCAATAATTTTAATGCACGCATGCGATCAGAATCTAAAACATCAATAAGCGTGACTGTGGTATGAATCTTTTTACTTTTCACTTTTGAGTTTTGACTTTTAAATTATTTCTGTCTGAAGTCTATTGAATCTGTAACGTTACCGCAAGCAACCATAGACCCTTTGTACTTAGGATGTTTTTTACCCAGGTAAGGGTTTACTACTGCGCTGGTATTGCTAATCCAAAATGCTTCTTCATTATCATTAAACGCCATCGGGCATTTGAAGTGATAGATCACCTGCTGGTCGTACTGAACAGTCCTGATAAGGTTATACAGATTTTCAGACAAAGTATAAAAGGATCTTCTTTTACCTTCCAAAGTAGGCTCACCCAAAACGCCTTTGCTTTCCGCAATCACATTATCTGAAAAACTTTTGCCGGTACTTATAATGGAGCTGTCTGCCTTTATTTTATCATAGGGAACTTTTCCGGCCAGCTGAATAAGTTCGTTAGCAGCTTTGTCAACCTTCACAGAATCCCACTCCACAAAAGCGTTGCTTAGCGTGTAATAACCGTTCAAAAATTCGTTAAATGGTTTATTAAATGCATCATCATTTTTACTTATAGCAAGCGGCTGCTGCTTCACCTCGTCCTTTTTATCTTCATTTTTATTAAAAAATAAAAGATACACAGCAACTACCGCAACGGCCAAACCAATAATCAGTAAACCCTTTTTCATCGTATGTTTTTGTTAGTGAATTGATTCTAAACGTTAAATGCCCGGATAAATTTTGCAGATATCATAAAATCTGCCTATCCCATTAACAAATATTTTAATAAACAAAAGTAGCGAATAATGTCTGTCAAATATCGCCGCTTGTAACACATTTGCCACATGCTTCACTTTTATTAGTTTTGCGCTGCAAAAAAAATTACCACATGCTGATTGGATTGAACAATGTTACGTTTGAATTTGGAGCAAGAGTTATTGTTGAAGAAGCAACATGGCATATCCACCCGGGAGAACGTATTGGCCTGATCGGTTATAACGGAACCGGAAAATCAACTTTACTGAAAGTACTCGTGGGCCAATACGCGCCATCTGTGGGTACCGTTGAAAAAGGGCGGGACACTACAGTGGGCTATTTACACCAGGATCTTTTAAGCTTTGATACCAACGATTCTATTCTTGAGGTAGCAATGGGCGCTTTTGAGCGGGTAAAGCAACTTGAAAAGGAAATTGAGGAAGTTGGCAAAAGATTGGAAGAAACTTCTGACGAAAAATTATTAATTGAGTATACCGACAAGCTGCACGAGCTGGAAGTACTTGGCGGATATAATATTCACCATAAAACCGAAGAAGTGTTACAGGGCCTGGGTTTTGCAAATGCAGACCTTCAAAAGCCTTACAAACAATTCAGCGGGGGCTGGCGTATGCGCGTACTGCTGGCTAAAATGATCCTTCAGCAACCGGATGTACTGCTGCTGGATGAGCCTACCAACCACCTTGACCTTCCTTCAATTGAATGGCTGGAAAAATACCTTCAGCATTACCAGGGGTCAGTGGTGATAGTGAGCCACGATAAATATTTCCTGGACCGCATGGTTAACAAAATTGTTGAGCTGTACCAGCAACGCCTGCATTTTTATACCGGCAACTATTCTTATTACGAAACAGAAAAGCAGTTGCGCGTAGAGATGCAGCAACGGGCGTATGAAAACCAACAGGAATACATAAGGCAGCAAGAACGTTTTATTGAACGCTTTAAAGCAAAAGCAACCAAGGCCACACAGGCGCAGAGCGCCATGAAAAGGCTGGATAAGCTGGAGCGAGTAGAAAGCGTGGAAATTGAAAGGCCGAATTTGCGTATCAACTTCCAGGTAGACAAACAGCCAGGTAGGATTTTAACCACATTAAAACATGTTACAAAGAAATTCGGCGACCTGACCATCGTCGAAAATGCAAGTGCAGAAATTGACCGCGGAGATAAGATTGCCCTGATAGGTGCCAACGGAAAAGGTAAATCAACTTTGTTGAGAATTATTGCCGGGGCGGATACTTATGAAGGAGAACGCGTTTGGGGCCACAACGTGGAAGAAAGTTTTTACGCTCAGCACCAGTTGGAAGCGCTTAACCTGAATCATGATATTCTTGAGGAAATGAAATCTGCCGGCAGCGGCAAGACTGAACTCGAGTTGCGGTCGCTTCTTGGATGCTTTTTGTTTACCGGCGATGATGTAGATAAAAAGATTAAAGTACTGAGTGGAGGCGAAAAAGCAAGGGTTGCACTGGCAAAAGTAATTACCAGCAAAGCCAATTTTTTAATGCTGGATGAACCTACGAACCACCTGGACATTCATAGTGTTGAACTGTTGATTGAGGCTTTGAAAAAATACGAAGGCACAATGATACTGGTAAGCCACGACCGTTATTTTATCTCCAAAACAGCCAACAAAATATGGGAAATAGTTGATCACGAGATTAAAGAGTTTAAAGGCGGTTATGAGGAATATGTAGAATGGAAAGAAAGGATGGCAAAGGCGCAAGCGGCGGCAAACAAACAAAAAGCTGCAGAAAAAACACCACAGCCTGTGGTTATTGAAGAAAAGCCTGTGGTTAAAACAAGCACACCTGTTGACAGAGAATTAAAAAAAGAGTTGCAACGCTTACAAAAGCAGTTCTCCAAACTAGAGGAACAACTTAACTCCTTTAATAAGGAAAAAGCCAACTTTGAAATGGAACTTGCCAATCCGGACAGCTATTTGGATAAAACAAGGTTCACCAATCTTGAGTCGGGATACAAGTCTGTCCAGCAAAAAATAACCGACGCCAATAAAGAATATGAAAGTTTATTTGAAAAGATTATGAAGCTGGAAGAGGAAGTGGGCGAATAATGTTTATGCTTTAAATTTTCAGGCCGCGAAATGCGGCCTTTTTTTATGCGTACAACTTCTAAATTAGTCAGTTTAACATAATAGAGTTTAACCAACCACCGAACTTTCGAACCACTCTGCCGTTTTTAAGCCAATAGCCAATTTTAAGATAAATTTAATATCGACGCAAGGAATCAATGTTTGTGTAAACTTTGTTCACCTTTTAACAGAGAAATGTTAACTAAATGTTGAAAAACAACCCCTTGTAGTATTTTTCGCAAAATAAATGAGATTTTTTTCTTGGACATTGGCATGATTTTCGTACTTTTGTTTCAGTTTTTTAAGGGTTTAGGGTTGAAAAAGGGGCGTTGGTTTTCCTCCGCCCCTATTTTTTTGCCCCAAACTCAACCACTGCAAGTCTCAGCGCCCAAGCTGCTTACGCATTACGACAACTTCTGATTATTTAAATAAGTTATCTAAAAGCTATTTAATTCCCCAACTTTCCGGAACCCAACATTAAGTATCAGGATTGAAATAACAAGCAATACACTTGCACCCAGCAATAATTCATGCACAAATGGAACAACCACGCCCCCATAGGCACATAATCCCTGGGAGAACAGCAATATTTCATTGAAGGCTATAGCGACTATAAAAAAGATTAAACCGGCGTTAAAACGACGCCCCGGAGAAAAGACAGTGTTTAGACTAACTACTAAAAATAAAGATACTATTGCCAATAATACAAGATGAAGATATGCCACAATAATCGGCCTGAAACCGAAGGCCAACGCACCAAGAGCAGGTATTGCAGACATGCCTTGCAAGCAGAATTTGATAGCTACTGCCATTCCGATTATAACGGCAATAGCTTTAGCAGATGTATTCGTGTTTTTTAGTGCGGGATATATGGCGCGAAACAATAGTATCAGGCCGGCCAGTTGTACCAGTCCGGCGATTGCGGCCAGGCTGTATACTACCGGGGGTATTCTAAACATGATAATAGATAAGAAATAAGCAGGTACACAGGCAATGGCCAATGTCCAAAAAGCTTTTAAAGCCTGGTTTGGCAAGTAGCTTTTTGCTGGTAAAAGCATAAACAATATGCCCATACATCCAAAAAAGAACCAACCGTTGTATTGAAAATGAAGGAAAAAATAAATAGCGGCCAGATACAAATCCTGGTTAACAACCTTTCCGCCCATTAAAACACCCAGCGAGATTGTTCCAAATGACGACAGGACATTAAACAATAAAGCACCTTTAAAACATAAAAAACTTATTTCCTTTTTAGGGGAATCACGCCAGTAAAAAATGGCGAACAATACCGCTACAAGGATATTTAAAGTAGAAAATAAAATAGAATAGAATGCATACCCCTGGATGATAAATGCGATCAGCATGCCATAAGACAAAACAAAATTCGCCATCAGCAGCCATTGATACCTTCTAAGCTTTATATCGCTTTTCTGCTTATTAAGATAATACACCAGGAAAACCATCAACAATTGCGAAACCCATCCGGAGAACGCGAAATGTGAATGTCCGTGAAGTAAATGCTTCTGAGAAATAAAAGGTAGCGGAAAAAGCATTTTGCAGCGCAACACAAAGCCACAAAGAGCAACAACAAGAAGATTGACGAGCGTAAGGCGCGCCCACTTATTAAAGGTTAGAAACATCTTTTTTCAGCAAATTAAGACACCATACAACAGCCGGCTATGACTTGACGCATATCATTGTAATATACTTTGCCCGCATTAATTACAATCTGCCCTTTCTCGTGCATGGCGCGCATGGCGCGTATAACCGTTTCCACCCGCAATCCCGTCATATCAGCAATTTGCTGGCGTGTTAATTTAACCTGGTTACACTTTACGCAATAGCTTTTATTTGTATCGATGAAATAATTAAGCAAGGCGAATATCCTGTATTCAGGTTCGTGGTGACTGAACTCTTTAAGAAAACGCAACTTGAAGCGCAGCCTTCTCGCAAGTAATCGCGTAAAGTTCTGATGCACTTCAGGATACTCGTGAAGCAGGCGTTCAAATTTGTCTTTACATAACCGAATAACGATGGAGTCAACCATGGCCACTGCGGTTAGTTCATATAAGCCGTCATTAAATAAAGGTATTTCCCCGATACTGTCTCCGGAACCTAAAATATCCTGCAGATATTCCTTCCCATTATCAATAAAATTTATCAGCTTAAACTGGCCGGATTCTACCTGGCAGTAAAAATTGCATGACGCGCCTTCTCTGAAAAGGATTTCGCCTGCTCGAACTTTTTTATAGGTAGCACCCCAGGATAGCAACAGATCACTGTCGATCATAACCTAAGAATTTAAACAAAAAAATGCAAATCCTATGAAGATAAAATTGACAATAGACATTGAATATTATGATTTTAGTCATATTCCACTTCTCTATTCCTGTCCAGAACTATAGTTTTAGATTATTTGAAACAACATTATCGAGTTTCCGGCAGCCTTGCAGGCTGAGATTTCGCAAACATTAAATAACACATTCATATTGGATTGACTTTTTGTTTCAGTCAACACCTAAACCACAAGCCATTTATCCATCTGAAAAAGAACCAGTCAACCCTAAAAACATTTTATCCAATGAGGGCTAGCATTAATATTCATACCAAGAAAAAAAACATTACTTCAGGTTCTTGCAATCTGCGTCGACTGGCATACACTTATAACATTCAACATGCAGAAAAGTTCACCACATGACAATACAATCGAATATCCGGAATCAAAAATGATTAAGAGGCAAATGACACTCAATATAGGTATCTGATATTTTGTGCAGGCTTGCTATGCATAAAAGTTCAACATCTTTCAACTGAAGTTTAGCTAATATGATTAGACGCATAAAAAAGACATTTATATCTTTTTAATCTTGCAACCAAAAGAAACCTTTATGAAAAGAACATTCGTGTATGCAGCATTTGTCTTAGCTACAACGATTGCCTCTTGTGGAGGAGGCAATCAAGCTGGCAGTAATGATAAAGCCGCCGATGCAGGTGCTCAAAAAGAAGAGCCAAAAAGCAGTGAAAACCCATCCTACGATCCAAAGCGCGGAGAAGGAAAATTTACACATGTTGATATACCTGCAACATTAGATGCAGCCATGGCTGACAAAGGGCACAAAACATACCAACTAAAATGCGAAAGCTGCCATAAGCTTACTGAAGAAAAACTTGTTGGCCCCGGTTGGAAGAATGTAACACAACGCCATGCAGCAGAATGGATCATGAACTTTGTTACTAATACAGATGAAATGCTGAACAAAGATCCGGCAGCTCAGGCGCAACTGGAGATTTGTCTTGTACGCATGCCTAACCAAAATTTATCTGATGATGACGCAAGAGCTTTGTACGAATTCATGCGCAAAAACGACGGTGTTAAATAACCTTCATAAACCAACCTTACCACAACATTTATAATCCTTAATTAAAGAGATTATGCATTACTCAACAAAAAGTTTACTAGTTGCTTCTTCTGCCGCACTACTTCTTTCTGCTACTGGTTGCAAGCCTAAAAATGCAGCCACAGCGGTAAGTGCAGATGCTGCGTCGAAAGCATACGTTGCCCCCGGTAAATATGACGAATTCTACAATTTTGTATCGGGAGGTTTCAGTGGCCAGCTAAGCGTTTACGGCTTACCGAGTGGCCGTCTGCTACGTGTAATCCCGGTTTTTTCCGTTGACCCGGAAAAAGGTTGGGGATACAGCGAGGAAACCAAACCAATGCTCAACACATCTCATGGCAATGTACCCTGGGATGATCTGCACCATACTGAACTGTCGCAAACAAACGGGGAAATTGATGGACGGTGGATTTTTGTAAATGCCAACAATACGCCAAGGGTTGCACGTGTGGACCTGAAGACTTTCCGTACTGCTGAAATAATAGAAATACCAAACAGTGCAGGCAACCACTCATCTCCTTTCATTACGGACAACACAGAATATGTTGTTGCAGGAACACGTTTTTCCGTTCCACCTGATGATGTTAATGGCGATGTGCCCATTAACAGTTATAAAAAGAATTTCAAAGGGTATATCAGCTTTATTGGAGTTGACAAAACTTCGGGTAAGATGGATATTTCTTTCCAGATCGAATGCCCTGGCATCAACTTCGATCTTAGCCACAGCGGAAAAAATAAATCTAGCGGATGGTTTTTCTTTTCTTGCTACAACACAGAGCAAGCCAACACACTGCTTGAGGTAAACGCCTCTCAGCGCGACAAAGATTTTATCATGGCTGTTAACTGGAAAAAAGCTGAAGAGTATGTAAAAGCAGGCAAAGGCAAAAAAGTTCCGGTAAAATATGCCCACAATACTTACGACGAAAAAACGCATACATCTTCATCTGAAATAAAAAATGAAGTCGTAGTGCTTAATGCGAAAGAGCTGAAAGATCTTTGCTATTTTATCCCTTGTCCGAAATCACCTCACGGTTGTGATGTTGACCCTACAGGAGAATACATTGTGGGAAGCGGTAAGCTTGCCGCGTTAATACCTGTTTTCAGTTTTGATAAAATTCAAAATGCTATTGCCAATAAAGAATTCGCCGGAGAGTATGATGGCATTCCTGTGATCAAATATGAAGCGGCATTACATGGAGAGGTTCAGAAACCAGGATTAGGCCCTTTGCATACAGAATTTGATGGCAAAGGAAATGCGATCACTTCTTTCTTCGTATCATCTGAAATAGTTAAGTGGAATATTAAAGACCTGAAAGTGCTTGACCGGGCCCCTACTTATTATTCAGTTGGCCACCTTTGCATACCAGGCGGCGATACCAAAAAGCCAAATGCAAAATATGTAATAGCCTATAACAAGATTACGAAAGACCGTTACCTGCCAACAGGGCCTGAGCTTGCACAAAGCGCACAGCTGTATGATATTTCCGGCGACAAGATGCAGTTGATCCTTGATTTCCCTACAATCGGAGAACCGCACTACGCACAGGCAGTTTCTGCTGACCTGATTAAGAATAACTCTGTTAAGTTCTTCAAACTGGAAGAAAACAACAACCCATATGTTTCTAAAGGCGAAAGCACAGCTAAGGTTGTTAGGGAAGGAAACAAAGTTCATGTGTACATGACCTGTATCCGTTCGCACTTTACACCCGATAATATAGAAGGTGTAAAATTGGGTGATGAAGTATATTTCCACATTACTAACCTTGAACAGGACTGGGATATACCGCATGGCTTTGGTATTAAAGGCGCCAACAATGGAGAATTACTGATTATGCCAGGCGAAACCCAAACATTGAAATGGATTCCAGACCGCGTGGGTATGTCACCTTTCTATTGCACAGATTTCTGTAGTGCCCTACACCAGGAAATGCAGGGATATATAAGAGTTTCACCTGCGGGAAGTAATGTTCCGCTCACTTTTAGCACTGGCAAAAATTTGCCTCCGGCAGATAGTACAACCGGAAAATAACATGAGAAAAATAAGGGAACAGATTCCTGTTCCCTTATTTTTTGATACCTGTTTTACATTAATGAACTATTTATTATGAAACAGCCTATAAAAAAATGGGTACGCCTGTTGCTTATCCTGTCTGCAATTGCTTTAGCCGGAGCCGTGTTTACTCCTATATGGAGCATCGACCTGGATGCACCGCAATATCCTGAGGGGCTTACCTTACTTATTTATGCAGGAAAACTTGGCGGAGACGTTGACATTGTTAATGGCCTGAACCACTATATCGGCATGAAAACACTTCATGCAAATGATTTTATTGAATTTACCGTATTGCCTTACATACTGGTATTTTTCAGTATTCTTCTTTTAGTTACAGCACTGGCAGGCAAACGCACCGTTCTTTATTTAACATCTGCATTGTTCATACTTTTTTGTCTTGTTGCCATGGTTGATTTCTGGAGATGGGAATATAATTACGGCCATAACCTTGACGATAATGCAGCTATAAAAGTGCCAGGCATGGCATACCAACCACCTTTAATCGGATACAAGCAACTTTTGAATTTCGCAGCATATTCATTTCCTTCAACAGGTGGGTTCATCATATTCATTACCGCACTCATACTTTGCATTGCATGTTTCTTTGAATACAAAAGCAGTGTAAGGGCAAAAAGTAAACTGGCAGCCAGCTCTATGGCGCTAATGCTGTTCATAAGTATTTCAACTACTTCCTGTTCAACAAAACCAGAACCTATTAACGCCGGCAAAGACCAATGTACCTTTTGCAAAATGACTATCAGTGATGTAAAGTTTGCATCCGAAATCATGTCAAAAAAAGGGAGGGCTTTTAAGTTTGATGATACGCATTGCATTATGTCATATCTGAAAAGAAAATCGATAGATAGCGCTGAAATAAAAACGATATACTTTGCTGACTTCCTCAACGGCAAAGAGCTCCTGCCAAAAGAGGAACTAACTTTTTACAAGAGCGAAAAATTCAACAGCCCGATGAATGGCAACATTGTGGCCTTTAAGAAAACACAGGACCTAACGCAAATACAGCAACAATTTGCAGGTGAAAAAATCGAATGGAATGGCCTGGAAAAAGCGGCCACTGAAAAATAATGTGAATGCAAATAACCATGAAAACATTCTTACTGCTGTTAAGCTGTTTTTACCTTTCTGCCAACTATGCCAACACCATACAGGTTGGCAGGAATGAAAAATGCAATACCATCAGCTCTGCATTGCAGCTGGCCAAAGATTATGACACCATACTTGTGCAGAGTGGCCATTATGCTGAAGGCAACCTTATTATCAGAAAAAAAATTACACTTAAAGGAATTAGCCTGCCTGTCGTTGATGGCGAAAACAAATATGAAGTTATCTCCATTAAATCAGACAATGTTACCGTTGACGGATTTAAGGTCATTAACTCCGGCACTTCAAGCCTCGAAGATTTTGCGGGAATTAAATTATACAACTGCAGAAACGTTCTAATACAGAACAATGTATTGCTGGAGACTTTTTTTGGTATTTACTCTCAATATGGGCGTAACTGTATTATCAGGAACAACACTTTGACTGCATCTAAAACAGAAGAACAACAAAGCGGCAACGGCATTCATTGCTGGAAAAGCGATAGCATGCAAATTGTCGGCAATTCCGTAAAGGGGCACCGCGATGGAATTTATTTTGAATTTGTTACCAACTCTGTTATATGGCGCAACAAATCAATCAGCAATCTCCGCTATGGATTACACTTTATGTTCTCTAATAGTGATAGTTATATCTCCAATATTTTCAGGCATAACGGATCTGGCGTATCGGTTATGTTTTCGCATCATGTAAAAATGTTCAATAACTATTTTGAAGAAAACTGGGGCGATGCGGCCTACGGAATATTGTTAAAAGAAATTGCCGACAGCCATATTGAAGGCAATCACTTTATTAAAAATACCAGCGGTATATATATGGAAGGAGTAAGCAGGACCATGATGATAAAAAATGTTTTTAAAAATAATGGATGGGCACTAAAGATCCAGGCGAGCTGTATGGACAATGAAGTACATAACAACAATTTTCTTGGAAACACATTTGATGTAGGCACGAACGGATCTTTGGTTTTGAATAATTTCAATGGTAATTACTGGGACAAATATGAAGGGTATGATCTGAATAAAGATAACATCGGAGATGTGCCTTACAGGCCCGTTAGTATGTACTCTATGATTGTGGAAAGAAATCCGCCTGCAATGATCCTGTTCCGGAGTTTTATGACAACGCTGCTGGATAAAACCGAAAAAGTATTACCGTCTCTTACCCCTGAAAATCTGATCGATGAAAAACCTCTAACTAAACCATCGAACCTATGATCGCAATTAATAATATCACTAAGAAGTTCGGCAAATTAAAAGCGCTTGATAATGTTTCTGTTTCCTGCCCAAGAGGCGAATGTATTGCTTTGATAGGGCCCAATGGAAGTGGAAAGACCACCCTAATAAAAAGCATTTTGGGAATGGTTGTACCCGATAGCGGCACCATCACTTTTAAAGGGCAAAACATTGCAAACAGCTGGCAATACAGATCGCAGATTGGTTATATGCCACAGATTGGCCGCTACCCTGAAAACATGACGATCGGGCAGGTATTGGACATGATGAATGATATAAGGCCCCAGGATGGACGAAGAGACAATGACTTATTAAATCAATATGATTTTAAAAGTTTACTGAATAAAAGAATGCGCACATTATCAGGCGGCACAAGGCAAAAAGTAAGCGCTGCCTTGGCTTTTATGTTTGATCCTGAAGTACTGATTCTTGATGAACCTACTGCCGGCCTTGACCCGGTTGCATCGGAGATCTTAAAACAAAAGATAATTGCCGAAAAGAAAAGTGGAAAACTCGTACTCATTACTTCGCATATCCTAAGCGAATTGGATGACCTTGCTACGCAGGTTATATATATGCAGGATGGCAAATTGATTTTCCACAAACCAATCGAACTTTTAAAGAACGAAACGGGTGAAACCAAATTATCGAAAGCCATTGCTTCGGTGATGATTCAATGCCAGTAATCAATTTCCACACCCTTCAATGCAAGTACAATGACAAAAATTATAAAATACGTAATCACCGATATTCTTCGCAATAAGATCATATTGTCTTATACAGTTTTCCTTCTGGCAATTTCTTTTACAATTTTCAGTCTGGAAGATAATACTTCGAAGGGCTTATTAAGCCTATTGAATATTGTGCTGATTGTTGTTCCGCTTATCAGCATCATTTTCTCGACTATTTACATCTACAATAGCGCGGAGTTTATTGAACTGCTGGTAAGCCAGCCACTGCAGCGCAAAAAAATATGGCTCAGCCTTTTTACCGGCCTTGCTGCATCCTTCACCATAGCATTCTTAATAGGCGCAGGTGTTCCCGTGCTTATTTTTGAACCTTCTGCCACCGGTTTTATGATGATCGCTGTCGGCGTTTTATTATCGGTTATTTTCGTTGCAGTAGCTATGCTTGCAGCAGTAAAAACCAGGGATAAAGCGAAAGGCATCGGTATTACGATTCTCATCTGGTTGTATTTCGCATTGGTTTTCGACGGCATTGTTCTGTTCCTGCTGTTTCAGTTTTCAGATTACCCGCTCGAAAAAGCCATGATTGGCGTAAGCGCTTTAAATCCAATTGATCTAGGGCGTATTCTTATCCTGTTAAAGATGGATATTTCTGCACTCATGGGTTACACCGGCGCTATATTTAAAGATTTCTTTGGAACAACAACCGGCATAGTTATATCCTTCTTTACACTCTTGTTATGGATTGTTCTTCCATTACTTTTTTCCACCAGGAAATTTATAAGAAAAGATCTTTAAACGCTTAGCCTTTACTGTTATGAAAAAAAACTACAAAAAAGATATTGAGGCCATTGATGACATTAAGCTAATGGTAGACCTGTTTTACAAAAAGGTGGCAGAAGACAAACTGGTCGGGCCTTTTTTTGCCAAAACCAATTGGGACAAGCATTTGGCTACGATGTATAATTTTTGGGACAACGCTATTTTTTATTCGGGCACATATAACGGCAACCCAATGAACAGCCATACCCTGATGCACGCGAAAAACCCATTATCAGCGGAACACTTTTCGCAATGGAAGAAACTGTTTATCGAGACAGTTGATGAACTATTTGAAGGTGAAAAAGCAGAATTGGCCAAACGCCGCGCCACAAGTATTGCTGTTGTCATGCAAACAAAAATAATTCCTGCAAATACAACTCAGCTGGAACAACCATGAAATTGTAGCATATTCAGCTAAGCTTACTTGCTTTATAAACTACACACATCGTTTCTCCCTATGGATCTAAACACATTCATTTATTTATTTTTAGACGTTTAGATAAATCAGTGGTTAATCGCTCTTACCCTTCAATCGCATGCATTGCAAAAACGTTTACTTGCGTAAGTTTGTCCTGTCACTTTTTAAAATGTTATTTGCTCAAAGAATTCAAATCATTCTCCTTAAAACTTCCTGATTTAATTGTATCAGGGCTCTCAATGAAACTAGATCGCGCCCATTATTCATGGCTTTATTACCGGCCCGCAACAGCCGTATGAACGGCTCGAAAATCTTACAACTTCTGAACCTCCTATTCAATTACTTTAGTGATGAATTTCTAAAAGCAAAAAAACCGCGGGCTTTATGCTCCGCGGTATAAAAAACAACGCTAACTACAACCTTATTTGTAAAAAAGGTATCGGTTAAAAAATCGATCCGGATGCTTCAATAAATCAACATCCCGGATTGACACACCTTTCACATTTACAATTTCACCTGCAAGCCAACAACTACATTTCTTCCGGGCCGGTTAATATTCCCCCAATCCAAATGATCATGATAAACCTTATTGAACAAATTATCAACTCCACTAAATAATTTTATTGCCGAACCCCTTACTGAAAATGAATAATCACATTTGACATTGAAGACGGCATAGCCATTGGTAAAATCTTCACCATAACTTTTATCATACCTGTATTGTGGGGCTGCAGCTTCATTCTCGAGCAAAAAAGCAAACCTGCCCGGAAAATAGCCAACGGAAGTTACACCCCTATAAGGCGAGATCATTGGCAGTGCAGCTCCATGTTGATATTGCCCTCTCATCCATTTTGATGTGTGGACGATCTTAAAATGACATCCCGGCGAAAAAATTGCCGTTGCCTCTAACCCATATAAACTGGCTGCTTCATTGTTGCTGTATTGTTTAACGCCGAAAGCACCTTTCGTCATTGGCGCGGCTCCCGATATTACATTACCTATAATGTAATTATGAATATTATTATAAAAGAGTGTAACGTCGCTTTCAAAGTATGCCGAGCTATATTTTAGCGATGCTTCTGTATTAATTGACCACTCATTTTTAAGTGAAGAATTCCCTACATAGTCATAGCCATCCTGCCTGTTGAACAAATAATAACCAAATAGCTCATTATTCACCGGCAAGCGTTCACCACGGCCGATCGAAAAACGGGAGAACCATCCTTTCGCGAGCTTTCTTTGCCATGTACCATTTGCGGACCATGCAGATCTGGCCTGGTTAAAATTTGACTGGCCAAACACTTCGAGTTCAGCCTTTCCCAGGCCTGCATACATATTAATCCATGCGGCATTTGCGCTTGTTGAAAAAAATATTGTATTAACGGAGTCTATCAACCATTGATCTTTAACCGTTACTTCCACTACATTTCTATTGGTATTGGGTAACGTTAGCATGTACATGGACCGTTCATGATCTTCGTGCATTGTCATGGATGCAACCGCTGCATTCCTGTACCACTCGGCTTTTGCAGTAAGAATATGGTTTGATATTCGCGGCGTTGATGCCTGCATTATCACGCCCTGCACTTCACTTTTTCCCGGCATATCCATATGCATTTCAATATCGCTCCGATGGCTATCATCCATGTAATGCCGGACGCTGTTGTAATAACCTTTAACCTGGAAATTATTAATCCAGCTTTTTGACAAATTCCGTAGATAGGTTGCAGCAAAGATTCTTGCTGCCGCATAGCCAGCATCCATCGGCAGTGCAGGATAACCAATATTCCAGCCATCATCTGTCAGTGCATCTATTTTAAGCGTTGCATTTTCACTGAGTCTTCGTTTATAACTGAGCGAAGCATTCAGCTTTTCATAACCGCTATGTGCAACCACGGCGCCATTCTCATCTCTATAATCCTGTTGCTTTTTATATACACCGCTTAAACGAATAGCATCATTCTTCGACGCATATGTAACATCGCCGCCTGTATTAATACCACTAGCTACACTTTGGCCCGAGATATACATATTTCCGTCCACCTTTGTGGCGGGATAATAAGATGGATCATACAACTGCATGTTCATCGTTCCGCCAAGAGAGCTACCAGCAAGGCTCTTATCTGCCGAAGTGCTCACCTGCACGTTCTTCAAATTAACGGGCTCGATGTAAATTGTGGCCGGATCCATTTTATCCGTACATGCGCCAAACACACGCATGCCATCAATCGTCGTATTGATTTGTCCGCCGTTTAAGCCACGGATCACAGGCTCCTGCCCGTACGATCCGCGCCTGACCAGGTAGACGCTTTGCATCCGGGATAAGATATCTTCAGTAGTACTGAAAAATTGCTTCTTCAAAAAACGCATCGTAGGCGATACCTTCTCTTTAGCAGCAGTAACAGTAACCTCGCGCAGCAATCCTGTAGATGAGAGTGTATCCTGAGAGAATCCATTAACAACAGTGAACATGAATATTGCTAAACATAGTTTTTTCATTGCCTTCTTTTTAAAGGAATAATCTTAATGCCTTATTGCACTGTTTGATCGAAATACAATCCGTCAGAGACTTGTTTTCCTGCTGTTAACATGCGCAGGTTAATTCGCCAATCTCCAGTCATGGTGTAGTTAACTTTTCCTTTATAATGGCCGGCCGAAATTTCTACCGGATCTATGTTATTAGGTGAACCATGATCCATCGAAGGCATTTCCACATCCTGTTTTAATTCATAACCAGTGGCTGGGATATATTGGTAGGCATCCTTTTTCTGATAGATCGCAAGCTCAAAATCATTTGATCCAACAACAGGTTTAACGGGAGTTACCACCGCTATCGTTAGCTTGGTACCACCACTTAACGTGATGGATTTTATACTGCTATTTGTGGATTCTGATACGTTAAGCGAGAAAGTAGCAATCCCTGTTTTATGTGTTTCATTATTATCAACTTTTACAGCAAGCGACCAGCTATCCGATGCTGATGAAGCCATTGAAAATATTACAGCACCAGTAAAGAGTTTATCCGAAGCTACATAAGACGGGTTTTCTACGGGGCATCCATGCTTCATTATCATTCCATTCATGTTCATTGTCATTTCGGGAGATAATGTAATACTGGCACTGCTGATTTTTTGCGAACCATTTGCAGAATCATATAAAGCCACATATAACTTATTGTATCCGGCGCTCAGGTTTTTATCTGCATACAATGCAACCTTTGTAGCCGCACCTTCTGCATAAGATTCAGATAGCTTTAATAATTTTTCTTCGGGATTAGCGATAGTAACTTCTGAAGTTTTACTGCAAGAGCTCATTAACAGGCATGCGCATAACGCACTTGCCAAGCAAGTGTATTTTAAAAACATATTTGATCATTATTAGTTAGAAATAAAGGCAATACTGGGCAATAGCCTCATATGCACATAACGCAACGGACTATGCACAAGAACAAAACGTGATAGTGAAGGATCAGGCTAGCGGAGGATGAAAGAAATCTTCAGACCAAATAAAATGATGAAGAGGTTGGTTATACCGAACAGGCTTAGTGCTTTCCCGGGTTAACTTGTGGATATGAATCTGTGTTTCCGGCTTTACAAATACAAAGAAGAAAAAAGAAGAGGCATTTTCATCAGTGCTTCCTCCTTTTTCTTCTGCCTGCCGCATTTTTTTGAGCAGGTAACATTTACCGTTGCAATGCATCGCAGGTTTATTCCTGTTAATGCAATATTTTTCAATGACAGCATCCTTATTACAGCTATATACAACGCACATACTTAACATCATTAATGATTGTACGATCATTAACAATAAAAGCGATGTTACAGTTATATGTCTGAGGAATTTCATTGAAGTCTATTTTTTTGCCGGAACCAACACGCCATCAATAACGTGTATAATGCCATTGGATGCTGGTATTGATGCAATAACGGCAGCTGTTCCGTTTACGATGATCTTGCCATCTTTTTTTGTTATGGTGATGTTGCCGCCATTCACCTGCCCGAGAACCTGGCCATCGTTCAACGCTTCAGGTTTATATACGCCAAGCGAAACATGGTACTGCAAAATGTCTATAAGATCATTTTTCTTTTCTGGTTTTAGCAATTCATCAAGTGTTCCCGCAGGCAGTTTGTTGAAGGCTTCGTTAGTAGGTGCGAATACGGTGAACGGTCCAGCGTTGCTTAGCGCATCAACCAAACCGGCGGCCTGAACGGCTTTCACCAGGGTGCTATGGTCTTTACTACCAACTGCAACCTGAACAACATTCTTTTCAGAAACGTCATCGCTTACGCCTGACTGGCCTTTGGCATTGTCAGTAGGCTGTGCAGCCGGCTGAGTTGAAGTGTCAGTCTGTGGTGAATTGCATGAGACAGAAACAAGCAAGATCATCGCGAGAAAAGGGATACAATACTTTTTCATAAGTACTACATTTTACTTTAAGGTTTTAGCAAATGTAGAACCGCCTTATAACGTATTATATGACCGCAGTCATATTTCGGAATAATATGTAAACCGTTAGAGCCCTTTGATTATTTTATACAAACTCCCGCCTTCGGCAAACAACCTATCAATCTTCTTTTCTACAGCAGGGTCTTTTTCAAGTGGTGGCGCGTGATGAGGTTTTATTCTTGCATCGAATATTAACGGCCCGTTACATCCCCAGTGTTTGTGCTGCATAAAGCTATCAACACCATAGAGATCGTGAGAAGGATTGGCGCGGGTAAAGGTTACCCACAAATAATTATTGAGTGATGCGGCAACAAAACCAGCATCATCACAAACTACTATACATGCAACTTCTTTTAGCAACTCCAGTTTATCTTTTAACTGCGCATTCAACAAGTCAAATTCTTTCTGAGCAGTATCATAGCCTGAAAATTGCCTTGTTTGCAAGGCTATTACACCGGGCATTACAAGCCTTGCATTTTCAAATGATCCCAGCTCATTAAAGACAGCCGGAACTTCCTTACACAAGCTTCTTTTTGCATCTCCATAAGCCGCGAGAATTACTTTACTTCCACTGTTAATGCCTGTACCTGAATAATCAAGTGTATCGATGGTTGTGTTTGTTTGAAAATGAAGGTCCCTGGCAAAATCAATTCTTTCAAAAATGTATTGCAGAAACGCTTCTATTTTATATGCTGAAACAAGATTTCTATCGTCTGCGGTGATGAACAAAAACTTTGCAAGGCTTAATTGCCCGGTACCAAGTATATGGTTGGCAATGGTGAGTAATTCTGCCGGTTGTTTTACTTGTTGATAAGGCGTGTATCGTTCACTGCCTACAGCAAGCAATAAAGGATGAACGCCGGAAGCATCTACTGCATGCACCTGCTTTAACCCCGGAATCTCTTCTTTAATGGCATTGCCTGTTAATTCGTGAATCAATTCACCAAACATGGTATCTTCTTGCGGTGGCCGTCCAACAACGGTGAATGGCCATATTGCATTATCACGGGCATATACTCTATGCACTTTTAAAACTGGAAACGGATGCGTAAGGCTATAGTATCCTAAGTGATCACCAAACGGCCCTTCGGGCTTAGTATCATTAGTATGCACTTCTCCGGTTATCACAAAATCTGCATCAGTGCTAATGCAATATCCGTCCTTATATGTATAATGGAACCGCCTGCCACCGAGTACTCCGGCAAAAGTCATTTCGCTCATGCCTTCAGGTAAGGGCATTACAGCGGATAAGGTATGAGACGGCGGCCCTCCAACAAAAATGCTGACTTTTAAAGGCTCGCCTTTTTTGTTTGCTTTGGATTGATGGACACCTATGCCGCGATGAATCTGGTAATGCAGCCCTATCTCCCGGTTTAGTTCATAGTTATTGCCAGATAGTTGAATGCGGTACATGCCGAGATTTGCTTTCATGATGCCCGGTTGGTCAACATCTTCTGTATACACCTGTGGCAAGGTTACAAAAGCTCCTCCATCCATAGGCCAGTGATAAATAAGCGGCAGATCGTTTATCTGTATCTCATTTGCAAGTACAGGCTTTGCTGACGGGTTTTTCAGCGGCAGCGCTTTCATTGCAGCCAGGCCTGTATTAAAATTTTGTAAGGGATGCTTAATCGCTTTTACGGGATCGTTCTTAAGATCGATCAATTGCTGCACTTTCTTAAATGTATCTCTGAATATAAACCGGCTTCTTTCAATTGTTCCAAATATGTTTGATGCAGCTTTATATTTTGAGCCTTTTACATTTTCGAATAGCAATGCAGGCCCGTTTGCTTCATGAACACGTAAATGTATCGCTGCCATCTCCAGAAATGGGTCTACTTCTTCTTTAATGCGCACAAGCTGACCAGTTCTCTCCAAATCAAGTAAACAGTTTTCTAACGATGAATAAGCCATAATCCCGTAAATTTTTCAAGGCTCAAACTTAGCGCTTTTCTTTCCAGCGGAATAATTAGTTGCTGATAACCCGTTGTGGTTCACATTAGATTTTTTATCAATTAACTACTAAATAAAAAAGTTTTAAATTTTTACAGAAAAAGTTTGTTTGAATTAAGCTCAGCCCCTATTTTTGCAGCCCAATTACGGAATTGGTCCATGGTGTAACGGTAGCACGACAGATTTTGGTTCTGTTCGTTAAGGTTCGAATCCTTATGGACCAACAGACATCCCGCCTTCGGCGGGATTTTTGTTTTTGGGAACCGAGGAGGCACTACGACACGGAGAAACACGACCAGTTTTTATTGCCACAAAGACGGTAAGACAAAAAGGGGCACAAAGTTTTTTTGAACCACGGAGGCATTACGACACGGAGAAACACAAAGAGTTTTATTGCCACAAGCGCGGCAAGACAAAAAGGGGCACAAAGGTTTTTTTTAAACTAGGGAATAGAGACATTCACGAAACAACAAGATTTCATTGCAGCGATACTACATTCGCACATTTGCACATTCGCATATTTGCACATTCTACCCAATTGTCAATTTTCCCAGGCAATCTTTCAAACTATCTTTCCACGGTTTTATTTGAATACCAAAGTCATCCTGTATTTTCTGGGTGTCCATTACTGAATAATTCGGACGTTTGGCCGGCGTCGGATAATCGCTCGTTGGAATAGGCTCTACACTGCAATTTAAACCAGCTTCATCGCGAATAGCAGAAGCAAATTCATGCCATGAAATAGCACCGCCATTGCTGAAATGATAGATGCCATAGTGTTCATTGCCACTCTCGGTACTTTCTATCACTTTAATTATCGCTGCTGCAAGATCATACGCATAGGTAGGACAACCAACCTGATCGCTAACAACTTTTAATTCCGGACGGTCTTTCATTAACCGCAGCATGGTCTTCACGAAGTTATGGCCATGGTCACTATACACCCAGGAAGTACGTATAATAACCGAAGCTGGGTTATTGTTCAACGCAAGGTTCTCTCCCAGCCATTTGGTATACCCATAGTAATTGATTGGCTCTGTTTTTTCATCTACACGATATGGGCTGGTGCCATTACCGTTAAAAACATAATCAGTAGAAACGTGCACAAGCTTAGTGTCATTTACTTTACAAAGCCTGGCAATTGCACCAACAGCTTCTGCGTTTATTGCGTAAGCATTCTCCTGGTCTGTTTCTGCTTTATCTACTGCCGTATACGCAGCGCAATTAATGAACCAGGACGGTTTATATTGTTCAAAGACTTTTTCGATCGAAGATGGCTGGCTCAGGTCAAGCTCATTTCTGTCAAGAAAAACATATTCATTTACAGAATCTGCTGCAGTTAAAAAATGCAATGCATTTCCGAGCTGGCCATTCTTACCAGATACTATAATTGTCTTTTTTTGCATAACTACAAACTCCAGTATTTTCTTTGCTTAATTTTATTTCTGTAACAACCTTTCAGATCCGCAACCAGTGCAGAAGGTTTTGTGATGGAAAGAAAATAATTTTCGTCCAGCCGTGAAAACTCTTCATGCGCAACCGCAACAATCACGGCATCATATAGCTCTTTAGGATTGTCAATTAACTCAAACGTATATTGTTCTTTAATATGGTCAGCATTGGCACGCGGATCATACACATCTACATTCAAATGATACTTTTTTAATTCTCTCACAACATCCGCCACTTTCGAATTCCTCACATCACTTACATTTTCTTTAAACGTCGCGCCCATTATCAGCACGTGAGCCCCTTTTACGTTTGTATTGTTTTCAATAACATGTTGCAAAATCTTTTTAACGATGTAATTCCCCATGTTATCGTTCACATAGCGGCCTGATAATATTACGCGCGAATTAAACCCCAGCTCTGCCGCTTTATATGTTAAATAGTAAGGATCCACGCCTATGCAATGGCCGCCAACAAGCCCGGGCCTAAATGGAAGAAAATTCCATTTTGTACCAGCCGCTTCAAGCACTTCATAAGTGTTTACTCCCAGTCTGTCAAAGATAATCGCCAGCTCATTCATCAGGGCTATATTCACATCACGCTGTGTATTCTCAATTACTTTTGCAGCTTCCGCCACTTTAATATTAGAAGTTGTGTGAACGCCGGCTGTTACAACAAGGCTATAAATAGAAGCAATATTTCTTGTTGCTTCGTCATCGCACCCGGCAACAACCTTGATAACATTCTCAAACGTGTGGATTTTATCACCCGGATTTATCCTTTCGGGTGAATATCCTACCTTAAAATCTTCACCCATCTTTAACCCGCTTACCTGCTCAATTACAGGAACACAATCATCTTCAGTACAACCTGGATAAACGGTGGATTCGTATATAACATAGTCGCCTTTTTTAATTACGGCCCCAACTGTAGCAGAAGCTTTTATTAACAAAGAAATATCAGGAACATTGTGCTCATCCACCGGCGTAGGCACCGCAATAATAAAAACAGAAGCTTCACGCAGGTCTTTTGCATCATCGGTAAAAACAATGTCAGCATTAAGAAAGTCTTCAGCAGACATTTCATTGGCAGGATCTGTGCCCTGCTGCATCATTCTTACCCTTTCTTCATTTATATCAAAGCCAATCACTGGCAATTTCCGGGCAAAGCCAAGAGCAACGGGCAGCCCTACATATCCTAATCCAATTACAGCAAGCTTGCTGCGCTTTTCTATTAACGAGCTAAGTATCATGTGTTGTATTAATTCAACAATAAATAAGCACCACAAAACCAGCCGCTGTAAGCGTGAAGATTATGTGGTTACAACACGCGAAATTACATGATAATATTGCAATGAGGTACAAATAAACAGCCGCCAATCATTCACTCAAAAGCAAACACTCGTGCATGAACAATCAGCGGCTGAAAAAAACAATCAACTATTTTAAGCTTTGAAACTCTTTTGGCTGCTTAACAAGCTCTTCTTTCGGTAAAGATTTGAAGTACTCGTAAGTAATGCGCAAACCATCGGCTCTTGAAACCTTAGGTTCCCAACCCAAAATCTCTTTAGCTTTTGTAATGTCTGGCTGCCTTTGTTTAGGATCATCAACCGGCAAAGGCTTGTAAGCAATTTTTACCGTTGACCCCGTAAGTTTCAGTACCTCTTCAGCAAATTCTTTTAAGGTAATTTCACTTGGGTTACCAACGTTCACAGGCCTTACATAATCGCTCATTAGCAGGCGGTAAATACCTTCAACAAGGTCATCTACATAACAGAAGCTTCTTGTCTGGCTACCATCTCCAAATACGGTAAGATCTTCACCGCGAAGTGCCTGTCCAATGAATGCAGGCAATGCTCGCCCGTCATTGAGGCGCATGCGTGGGCCATATGTATTAAATATGCGAACGATTCTTGTTTCTACGTTATGAAACGTGTGGTAAGCCATGGTAATAGCTTCCTGGAAACGTTTTGCTTCATCATACACGCCGCGAGGGCCAACCGGGTTTACGTTACCCCAGTACTCCTCAGTTTGCGGATGCACCAGCGGATCGCCGTACACTTCACTAGTAGAAGCAACAAGAATACGTGCGCCCTTTGCTTTTGCCAACCCAAGACAATTATGTGTTCCTAATGAACCCACTTTCAATGTCTGGATAGGAATTTTAAGATAATCAATAGGGCTTGCTGGTGAAGCAAAATGAAGGATATAATCAAGCTTTCCGGATACATGAATAAACTTGCTCACATCGTGATGATAGAATTCAAATTGTTCAAGACTGAAAAGATGCTCGATATTTTTCAGGTCGCCTGTAATCAGATTATCCATCCCGATTACATGAAAACCTTCTTTTATAAAACGGTCGCAGAGATGCGATCCTAAGAAGCCGGCAGCACCGGTTATTAATACTCTTTTTCTTTCCATATAAGTTAATTAAGGTCTGCCTATGCTTACATAGTGATAGCCTGCGTGGCGGGTACGCTCAACTTCAAACAGGTTACGTCCGTCGAAGATCACTTTTTCTTTCAATAATGCAGAGATCTTTTCAAAATCAGGCGTTCTGAATTCGTTCCACTCTGTTGCAATGATCAATGCATCTGCTTTGTGCAATGCAGAATATTGATCGTGTGCAAATGCAACTTTATGGCCCAGCAATTTCTGTACATTCTTCATTGCTTCAGGATCGTAAGCTGTAACAGTGGCGCCTGCTTTCAACAATGCTTCGATAATGTATAATGCAGGTGCTTCACGAATATCATCAGTATTGGGTTTAAAAGCCAAACCCCATAAAGCAAAGTGCTTACCGCTAAGGTCGTTGTCAAAATATTCCTGGATCTTAGGCAACAGGTGTAATTTCTGCGCCTCATTCACTTCCTCTACAGCGTGAAGGATTTTGAAATCATAGCTGTGCTCAACTGAAGATTTGATCAATGCCTTAACGTCTTTAGGGAAGCAACTTCCGCCGTATCCAATACCAGGAAAAAGGAAGCGTTTGCCAATGCGCTCATCGCTACCAATGCCTCTGCGTACCATATCTACATCTGCTCCTACTCTTTCGCACAATTGCGCAATTTCATTCATAAATGAAATTTTAGTTGCAAGGAAAGAGTTTGCAGCATACTTTGTTAACTCAGCAGATTTTTCATCCATAAAGATGATGGGGTTACCCTGGCGAACATAAGGAGCATATAAGTCGCTCATTACTTTGCGCGCTCTTTCAGAAGTAGTACCGATAACAACACGGTCAGGCTTCATGAAATCGTCTACCGCAACACCTTCGCGTAAAAATTCAGGATTACTTAATACATCAAAATCGCCGGAAAAATTCTTTCTAACCTGGGCAGTTACTTTTTCCGCAGTGCCAACAGGAACGGTGCTTTTATCGATGATGATCTTATAATCAGTAAGAAGCTTACCAATTTCTTCAGCCACTCCAAGAATGTAGCTAAGATCTGCGCTGCCATCTTCACCGGGAGGCGTAGGCAAAGCAAGAAAGATTACTTCAGCATCTTTAATACCATCGGAAAGGCAGGTAGTAAATTGCAGACGGCCTTCTTTAAGATTCCTTGCGAATAATTTTTCCAATCCTGGTTCAAAAATGGTGATCTCACCAGCTGATAGTTTAGCAACTTTTTCCTTGTCGATATCTACGCAGGTAACGTAGTTACCGGTCTCAGAAAAACAGGTGCCGGTTACCAATCCAACGTAACCTGTACCTACAACTGCAATTTTCATATACTTTTTGTTTTAAGAGTTGATATATTCCAATACGGATGAAGCAATAAAATGTAATTGCTCTGCATCCAGTTCAGTATGCATCGGTAAAGAAATCACTCTCTCCGTTAACCAGTCAGTGACGGGTAACTCAGTAGAGCTGGCATTATAGGCTTGGAACATTTTCTGTAAGTGTCCTGGCACAGGATAATAGATCATGGATGGGATGTTGCGGGACGCTAAGAATTGGTTGAGACCATCTCTCTGAGCGTCGGGCAAAACTAGTGTATATTGATGAAACACATGTGAAGATTTTTTTTCTCTAAAAGGAACTGTGATCTTCGGATGATTGGCGAAAGCCTTATCATAAAAATCAGCAGCCTGCCTTCTCGCTAAAATGTAATTATCCAAATGTTTCAGTTTTATATTTAATATAGCGGCCTGTATTGTATCCAGTCTCGAGTTACAGCCAACTACATCATGATAATATCTTTTACTTTGTCCGTGATTGGCGATCATCTTCATCTTCGCAGCTAAAGCGTCATCATTTGTAACCACGGCACCAGCATCTCCATAAGCACCCAAATTCTTGGAAGGAAAAAATGACGTACATCCTATCGTTCCAATGGATCCTGTTTTCTTTGTGGTTCCGTCATTAAAAGTATAATCGCTTCCAATAGCCTGCGCGTTATCTTCTATCACATACAGGTTATGTTCCTTGGCTATCTGCATGATGGCATCCATATTAGCCGACTGGCCATAAAGATGAACAGGCACTATAGCTTTTGTTTTTGGAGTAATGGCTTTTCTTACCGATTCAGGATCGAGGCAAAAAGTTTTTTCATCAACATCCACAAACACCGGTTTCAATTTAAGAAGTGCCACTACCTCTGTAGTTGCTATAAAAGTAAAAGACGGCGTAATAACTTCGTCACCCGGTTGCAAATCCAATGCCATCATTGCAATTTGCAGCGCATCTGTTCCATTTGCACAAGGAATTACATGTTTTACATCCAGGTAGGCAGCAAGATTGTCTGCGAAATCCTGAACAGGTTTCCCGTTAATGAAAGCGGTGCTTTCCAATACCTCAATTACTGCTTTATCAATTTCCTCTTTTACTCTAAGATACTGGCTCTTTAAATCAACCATTTGAATTGGCTTCATAGTCCTCTTATTTTACGCGGGCAAAGCTAATGCATTCTAATAATGAATATTCGCCAATAATATATGGGATATTGAAGATTTAAAATGAGGCTTGCTAATCGGTTGAGAAAGCTTTTCGGGTGTTATTCACACTGATAGGATACGCAGAAACAGTTAATTCGGCAGTAAAATAATACATTTTATTTTATCCTGCTATCTTTCGAATAAACTTTTTGTAAAATTAAAAGGGCCGGCATAATGCCGGCCCTTTGCCACTCTCTCTTAATCATCATTCTAATACCAACCAAATCTCAAGAACAAAGTTTATCGATGTACGAAGTGATACAATGTACGGTGTTAGATGTAAGGTGTACGATGTTTTCCGATCCTTACACCTCATGCCTGATACCTGACGCCGCTCCTCGCTCACAGTTGAAAGCTAATAGTTGATAGCTAGCTACACCGCCTACGCCTTTACTTTAAATAGCTGCAGGTAATAATTTCTATAATGCCATGCCACGACAAGATTTAATACTACGATGGCCAGAGAAAGCACTACCGGAAAGCCGGCAGGAGTCAATAGCAAATGGAACAATAAAATATTTACACTAATAGGCATTAGTACAATTAATGATAACGGTACCAGCCACCCGACCAACAACAACAATCCAAATACTACCTCCAGTGATTTAAGAAATGGAAAGAAATACCCTGACTGGAACAACCCGCCGGTAAATGCAGCTGCTGCACCTACAGGAGCCGGGCCCGACTGGGGTATAAAATGCAAAAAGAAATTCAGGCCAAATACGAAGTAGATAAGCCCCAGTAAAATCCTGGGAGTTACTATTGATAAATTGTTTTTCATTGTCTTATTTTTTTGAAGTGTTACTTATACTTTTATTGAAAAACCGGTTGCGCTTTATAGAAGGGGTAGTCTGTAAAACCTTTTGCTCCCGGCATATAAAAAGTTGAGAAGTCCAGCTCAGTTTCCAGTGGCCACTCATTTTTGTACCGCAGCGTTAAATCCGGGTTATTGATAAATGGCCTTCCAAATGCTACAAGATTAGCAAAGCCGGAACCAAGATCATTTTCAGCGCTTTCAAGATCGTACCCACCCGACAGGATAAGCGTATTCCTGAATTTCTGGCGAATCGCCCGTTTAATTCCTTGCGGTACTTCCGGGGCGCCCATTGCCGCATGATCAGCCAGGTGCAGGTATACAAGATTTAGTTTTTGAAGTTCTTCGGCAAGATAGGTATGTGTTTCATCTGTTTCTTCATAGTAACCTGTATCGGCATTAACTCCGTACGGGGACAAGCGGATACCTGTTTTATTCGCACCTATCGCTTCACTCACAGCCTTCGCTACTTCTACAACAAAACGACTCCTGTTTTCAACACTTCCACCGTATTCATCCGTACGCTGATTTGTAAGCGGCGAAATAAATTGTTCCAGCAAATAACCATTGGCCGCATGCAATTCAACACCATCAAAACCGGCTTTTATTGCGTTCACTGCCGCTTGCACAAACTCGCTTTTTGTTAGCTCTAATTGCTCTAACGTAGCAGCATCAGGAAGTGTGTATGGCTGCATACCTTCAGCATCCGTCCATATTTCTCCTTTAACCTGTATTGCAGAAGGAGCAATAATTTCGGCACCTTCGGGCAGGTTTGCTTTATGTGCCACACGGCCGCAGTGCATTAACTGCACAAATATTTTTCCACCTTTATCATGTACGCTCTTCGTTACTTTTTTCCACGCTTCAATCTGCTCGTTACTGAATATGCCCGGGATGCGCGCATAGCCAAGACCGTTGGGTGAAGGAGAAGTACCTTCAGTTATAATAAGCCCGGATGATGCTCGCTGAGCATAATATTCCGCTATAAGATCGTTTGGAACATTGTTAATGGCCCTGCTCCGCGTCATTGGAGCCATTACAAGACGATTGTTGAGGATGATGTCACCTAATTTGTAAGGTGTGAATGGGAGTGCTGCACTCATACAACTATCAATTTAATTGATGAATTTATATATTTAAAAACTTCGATTAATTAGCCAAAAAAAAGAGCCTTAGGATTGCAAGGCGCCTATTACATCCATATATTGCTGCAATACATGGTTGTTGAGCGTGTATTTATGATTTCTTCCTTCTTTTTCAGGTTCGATAAGGCCCGCTTCTATCAAAATTTTTATATGGTGGCTGATTGAAGGCTGAGCCAGGTCTACTACGTCCTGAATTTCACAACACTGTCCGCACCCACCCTTTTTAGAGATGTGTTGCAGTATCTTAAGCCTGTTAGCATCGCCCAGCGCCTTAGATATCTTTTCTACCTGTTTAAATGTAATAGCCATTTAAAAATACATTGAAGAATGCAAATGTATCAATTTTTCAGAAATCACCGAAATTAAATTTTTCTGGCTCCAGTGAACGCTGCCGGCAGCTTTATTGTTATAGTATAAAAACAGATCCTTATAACTTTTGAGTTTAATTATCTTTACATATCCTTTCTTTACAAAGACATATGCAAAAAATATTTTACAATATATTCACCAGCCTTTATCCTTTTATTGCCAACCTGATCTCGCCATTCAATCCCAAAGCAAAAAAATGGGTTGAGGGCAGAAATGGCCTGCTTCAGCAAATTGAAAAAAAACTGCAGGGCAATGCAACAGAAACTATTTGGGTGCACTGCGCATCACTGGGCGAATTTGAGCAAGGCAGGCCTTTGATTGAAGATCTTAGGAAAGTATACCCATCTTATAAAATTGTGCTAACCTTCTTCTCTCCTTCCGGATATGAAGTACAAAAAAAATATGCCTTTGCTGATTATATTTTTTATTTACCGATGGATTCAGCTTCTAATGCAAAAAGATTTTATGACATCATCAAGCCTTCGCTGATTCTCTTTGTGAAGTATGAATTCTGGTATCATTATTTATTGCAGGCTCAGCAGAGAAACATACCCTTGTTGCTTGTGTCAGGTATATTCAGAAATAGCCAACCCTTCTTTAAAAGCTATGGCGGTTTTCACAGAAAAATGCTTGGAGCTTTTACGCATTTTTTTGTGCAAAACAATGAGTCGATTGAATTACTTAAGTCGATTCAAATTACCAATGCAAGCTTGAGCGGAGATACAAGATTTGACCGTGTGCTGCAGATAGCCGGGAACTTTACAGACATACCAGATCTTAAAGACTTCACCGCTAATCATACTGTAATTGTTGCAGGAAGTACCTGGACTGAAGATGATGAAGAACTGGACCACTACTCACACATACATACTGATTACCGTTTTATTATTGCGCCGCATGATATAAGCGAAGAACGTATTAAAGAATGTGAAACACTTTACAAACATGCAGTGCGTTATTCCACTTACCAGCAATTGCTTCAAAGCAAAGTGCCATTGCAGGAAATCAACACAATTATTATCGATAACATTGGCATGCTGAGCCGGCTGTATAAGTATGCTACCATTTGCTATGTGGGAGGCGGATTTGGTGGTGATGGCGTTCACAATGTGCTGGAAGCTGCGGTATATAACAAACCTGTTGTCTTTGGCCCCGTATATGATAAATATTTTGAAGCGGTTGAGCTTATTGATAACGGCGGGGCATTTACCGTAGACGATGCATTAGAACTGGAACAGCAGCTTGATGAATTATTCAATGATGCAGATACATACAAAAAAGCCTGCGATAACGCAGGCAATTATGTTCATGAAAAATCCGGGGCTACCGGAAACATCATGCAGTATATTTATGCAAAACGCCTTCTTACTAATTGATCGAATAAACGCACAGCTTCTGAAGAGTCGTTCCAACCAATTTTAGTTTTCAATTCGCGTTGAATCCAGTATTCTGCTTCAGCAAGAATTTTAAAGTCGTTAATTGTTTTAATACTTCTTTCATACATCGTTTCATCACCGCGAAACAGTTCGCTAAGAAACAGGTATCTGTCATTAATCCCAATGGCTTTGCGCAAATCACGAATCGGCGCTTCTTTCAGGAGCGAAGCAACTTCAAACTTTTCAACCCGCAATCTTTCATTCAGGCTTTGCTCGCTATCTTTCATTACCTCATTTAACTCATACACAACTTTATCCTGGTGGGCGAGTGTTGGCACTTCTGCAACCGGGTCAAAAGCCCATCTGTAGCGTTCTTTTTCTTTCTCCCTGTCAATGGATGCTGCCTTATCTCCGTGATCATGAGGAACAACTATTTCATTCACAGCTTCAACTGCAGGGATTTCCCTAACAGGATTTTGCTCTACTACGGGAGCAATAGTTGCAGCCCCGTTATTATTAGATATATGTGGAGTAACGTTATTAACAGAAGCAACTTGTTTTTGCTCTATAGCATTCACAGCTAAATGATTCATTGACTGTCCCGCTGCCGGCATAATCACCGCTACTTTTTTATCTGCATCAGCTACCTTTTGCTTTTGCTGCAATTCAGCCAATAGCATTTGTGCAGTTACAATCAAATAATAGTTATCCGCATGTTGTTGATATTGTTCCTGCAATCGTTCAATTAAAATGCCCACTCTTTCCATGGGAAATAATACTTTTGATGGTTTTAAATAGCGCTTAAAGTTACAAAGGTTTTTTTGCAACAATATTAAGATTAAGAAAATGTTTATTGAGCCAAGTATCAGAGGGGAACGCCGCGGCTGGATTGAAGTTATCTGCGGTTCCATGTTTAGTGGAAAAACAGAAGAACTTATACGTCGCTTGAAGCGTGCCGAGATAGCCAATTTATCTTTAAAAATTTTTAAACCTGCCCTCGATACAAGGTATGACGACACAAAAATTGTTAGTCATAACGCCAATATTATTTCTTCGATTCCTATTATAAATTCTGCGGATATTCTCCCTGAATGCCAAAACATTGACGTTGTTGGAATAGACGAGGTACAGTTTTTTGATAATGAGATTATTCATGTCTGCGAACTTTTAGCCGTGCGTGGCGTTAGAGTAATCGTGGCCGGCCTGGATATGGATTACAAAGGCAACCCTTTCGGACCAATGCCTCAACTTTTAGCAATTGCCGACTTTATTACCAAACTGCATGCCATTTGTGTAAGATGCGGAAACCTGGCCAGCATGTCGTACAGAAAAACGATCGGAGACGAACAGATATTGCTTGGAGAAAAAGAAGCGTATGAACCCCGGTGCAGGCATTGTTATTATGAAAACAACCACGAAAATATTCTCGCAATCGGTTAATCCGCACGCTGTTAGCATAACTTCCTTACCTTGCGCCAGATGCAGACAAACTCGTACAAACATATATACACGCTCTTCAAAAAAGATTTGTTGCTTGAAATAAGGCAACAATATACTTTTTACGGGATCCTGCTTTATGTAGCATCTACCATATTTGTTGTCTACTTAACCATGGGGCATCCGGAAGATGAAGTATGGAATGCACTTTTTTGGGTAGTTCAATTGTTTGTTTGCACAAATGCTGTTGCAAAAAGTTTTTTGCAGGAAAGCAAAGGGCGCATGCTCTATTTTTATTCAATTGCAGGTGCGAGAGATTTCATGCTTTCGAAGCTACTGTTTAACGGAGTGCTCATGTTTGCCATGAGCCTGCTAAGCCTGGTGATCTTCATATTATTCCTCAATAACCCGTTGGAAAACACGCTTACTTTTGTGGGAATCAGTATATTGGGTGGCGTGGGGCTAAGTTTCGTGTTTACGTTTTTAGCCGCAATTGCTGCAAAAGCACAACAACAGGCTGCATTAATGGCTATTATGGGCTTTCCGGTAATCATTCCTCAGCTATTGCTTCTTTCCAGAATATCTAAAGTAGCTTTTTCCAATGTAGTACAGGGAAGCTTTTGGCAAATGACGCTGTTGCTGGTGGGCTTTGATATACTGGTAATTTTCTTATCAGTGATATTGTTTCCTTTTCTGTGGAAAGACTAGTGAGCTGAAAGGTTGTACGTTTTAAGTTGTACGTTATACGTTTTCTGCAGCGAAGGGATATCCTAAACCGAAAGCTGATGGATTGAATTTTAATGATGCACATTTCACTATTGACTATTCACTATTGACCCCTTTAAATCGTCTTTTAAAAAAAATAAAACTAACAGACGTTTGCAACACTCGTTTCCCCTAATTTTGCCCCGCACAATGGTTCACATTACTGAACGTGTAAAATTGAAACTATGATTAAACAAGCCTGGTGGAAGATATTGGCATTCATCCTGCTTATATATACAAGCATTAACGGATTCCTGGTTAAAATACCCAAGCTGGATGACCGCATGCAGGAGTCTATCAGGAATATGTTTTTTCACGTGCCCATGTGGTTTGGTATGATGATTCTCCTGGGCACTTCAGTAGTATACGCTGTTAAGTTCCTTAGAAACGGAGATACGATCAATGACGTTAAGTCAAGCGCGTTTGCAGCCGTGGGAACACTATTTGGTGCCTTAGGCATTGTTACCGGTGCAATATGGGCCAACTATCAGTGGGGTGCACCATGGAGCGGCGACCCTAAACAAAACGGCGCAGCCATCGCGTTACTTATTTATTTTGCCTATTTTGTTTTAAGAGGCTCTTTTAATGATGAAGAAAAGCGGGCACGCATTAGTGCTGTTTATAACATTTTTGCTTTTTGTATGTTATTTCCAACAATATGGATCTTGCCAAGATTAACAGAGTCATTACACCCAGGCGGCCAGGGAAGTGAAGGCAATCCGGGATTGAACAGCGGTGACCTGGACCCGGCGATGCGTTTGGTGTTCTATCCGGCGATTATCGGCTGGACCTTGCTTGGTGTTTGGATAGCAACGCTTAGAGCTCGTGTAAGTGTATTGACAGAAAAAACATTCATGAACTAACCTGACAATGTCGCCTGCACGATAACCTCAATCAGCGGACAGGCATAAATGAATACTCACCAAAAAATGAAAAATTTACGGATGAATAAGCTTTCTTCTATTGTAATGTTGATCATACTCTGTATGATGCACTCTTTCGCCCAGGCACAAACAACACCGTCTGCAGACTTAATGCGCAGCAATGGTAAAATTTATGTAGTGATTGCTGTTGTTGTTGTGATTGTATTGGGCATTTTTATTTACCTGTTCAATCTGGACAAAAAAATCAGTCGCCTGGAAAAAGACAACAAAGCAAAGCACTAAGCCAAATAAACGATTGCTTGCTAACGTTCTACTACCGCTCACTACAGCACGTTTAGCAAAAGTTTCCCTTGTTCTCCTGAAATGGAGTATTTATAAATAGCCATTTTCAACGCCTCGACCCGTACTCACTAAACTAAAAAATCAATTTTATGTCTGAGCAGAATTACAGCTTTTTTGACAGCGTCACAAGAAGCTTTGATAAGGCAGCAAAGTTCACAGGTTGGGAGTCCGGCGTATTGGAGCAGATTAAAGCCTGCAATTCCGTATACCAGATGAGATTCCCGGTACGCAGAGACGACGGCTCAATAGAAGTGATTGAAGCCTATCGTGTACAGCATTCGCATCATAAAACACCTTGTAAGGGCGGGATCCGTTTTAGTGATGAAGTTAACCAGGACGAAGTGATGGCGCTCGCAGCCCTGATGACCTACAAATGCGCTATTGTAAACGTTCCTTTTGGTGGAGGTAAAGGCGGTATTAAGATCAATCCGAGAAAATACTCAGCTTTTGAACTTCAGAAAATAACCAGGAGATATACGGCGGAACTGATTCGCAAAAACTTTATCGGGCCAGGTACAGACGTTCCTGCTCCTGATTACGGTACCGGCGAAAGAGAAATGGCCTGGATACTGGACACTTATGTGACCATGCACCCGGGAGAAGTAGACGCCATGGGTTGTGTAACAGGCAAACCAGTATCACAAGGTGGCGTAAGGGGCCGCAGGGAAGCAACCGGCCTTGGCGTTTTCTTTGGCGTTAGAGAGGTTTGTAATATGCCTGAGGTTATGGAGAAACTGGGCTTACCAGTTGGCATTAAAGGCAAACGTGTTATTGTTCAGGGATTAGGTAATGTTGGATACCATTCAGCAAAATTCTTCCGTGAGCATGGCGCAAAAGTTATTGCTATAGCGGAATACGAAGGCGCAATTTTCAATGAGAACGGCTTAAATGAAGAAGAAGTTTTTCAACACAGAAAAACAAGCGGATCTATCCTGAATTTCCCCGGTGCAACTAACCTTGCAAAAACAAATGATGCATTGGAAACGGAATGCGACATCCTTATTCCTGCAGCACTGGAGAACGTGATCAACGGTGAAAACGCTGGACGTGTAAAAGCTAAAATTATCGGCGAAGCGGCGAATGGCCCTCTTACTCCTGACGCCGATGATATACTTGCTAAGAATGGCACACTGGTTATTCCTGATATGTATCTTAACGCAGGCGGTGTTACGGTTTCATACTTTGAATGGTTGAAAAACCTAAGCCACGTACGTTATGGCCGTATGGAAAAGCGTTTTACCGAAAACATGAACAAGCATATACTTGGCCAGATGGAAACACTTACCGGCAAGGAAGTGAATGATTCTGACAAGAAATTGATTGAGCACGGCCCGGATGAAGTTGACCTTGTATATAGCGGTTTGGAAGAAACGATGATTGAAGCTACAAGGGAAATTATGAACACCTGGAAAGCCAATCCCAACATTCCCGATATGCGTACAGCAGCTTATGTTGTTGCCATTAACAAAGTAGGCACTTCATATGCGGAACTGGGCATTTTCCCATAGGGCATTTTCAATTGAAAGTTGACAATTGAAAATGAAAAAGCGTGAGATAGATATTTATCCCACGCTTTTTTATTAGTCGCTCGAAAAAAATGTTGTTCGCTAATTGAATGATGCCAACCATTGTCAATTGTCAACTTTCAATTGTCACTTAACTACGCCCACAAATTGTTGGGATACTCGCCAGAAGCAATCAAATTATCAATGCTTGCCTGTACAATCGGAGCATCTTCTTTATAAGTTACGCCAAACCATTTTGCGCTGGTTGGAACGATATCAATTACGCCCTTTCCTGTTTTGATGAAATGATCGGCCATACGCGGAATCAGGAATTCACTTTTCAGGTCAGTGATGTTAAGATCTAAAAATTTGCCGAACTCTTGCTCGCACATAAAAATGTAGCTTGGAGCAAAGCAGAAAAAGTTCATGCTTACGTTAGTAGACGGTGCTAGCTCGGTAAGCCCGTCATTATCTTCATAAACAATTTTATCATCTTTCGTATAAATCTTCAAACGCTCATCAATGCCCACCATCTCTTGCTTGTCGTTTTCAGTAATAACACCGCGGCTTACACTTCCGTGCTCGCTTAATGTATTTACCAGCTGGTAACCAATTACAGCATAAGTTTGATCATTACATTTTTCTTTCAAAAAGTCATATGCTTTTTTAAATGCATCTGCACCGTAAAAATCGTCTGCGTTAATCACTGCAAATGGCCCGGTTACAGCGTCTTTGCAGCATAACACCGCATGAGCCGTACCCCAGGGCTTAACTCTGTCCGCTGGAATTTCCCTGCCGCCGGTAAAAGAGTCCAGCTTTTGGTAAACATAAGCTGTTTCAATTCTTCCGTTCAGCTTTGGTTCGAAGATCGCCTTGAAATTTTCAGCAAAATCTTCACGTATAATAAACACTACTTTTGTAAATCCGGCTTTAATTGCATCATAAATAGAATAATCCATGATGGTTTCACCTGACGGGCCAAAGGATTGTATTTGCTTCATACTTCCGTATCTGCTGGCCATCCCCGCGGCCAGAATAACTAGTGTTGCTTGCATATCTATTTTTTTAAACTTTGCGAATCTAATGGATTCAAAACAATTTTTGCCAAAACGAGTAATCGTTTACTAAAAACTTACTGAAAATATAATGCTGAAAGATATATTGGATTTTAGTTCAATAAACACGCAAACGTTTGACGCAGACTGGCTGAAAGTCAGTGATACAACGCTTGACATTTTACGCATTGATAAAATTCATCCGGTGATAAGTGGTAATAAATGGTTCAAACTAAAATATTACCTGGAAGAAGCAGTGAGCCAAAATGCACAAACAATAGCCACTTTTGGGGGCGCCTATTCCAATCACATCATCGCTATGGCGTATGCTGCGCAGGCCATTGGTATTAAGTGTATTGGAGTAATAAGAGGAGAACGGCCAAAACAATTATCCCATACGCTGCGAGACGCTGTGGAACTGGGTATGCATCTGCATTTTGTAAGCCGTGAAGAATACAATCATCCTGAAAAAATCAAATCAGGTTTTCCTGATGTTTATTGGATAAATGAAGGAGGTTACGGTGAAACCGGCGTAAAGGGTGCTGCGGAAATATTATCCTATGCAAATGACCTTGCAAGCTATACGCATATTGTATGCGCGGTAGGCACAGGCACTATGCTCGCCGGGCTTGTGGCGGCATCGTTGCCGCACCAGCAGGTAATCGGCGTAAGTGTGCTAAAAAACAATTTTAGCATTGAAGAGGAAGTGCGTACAATACTGCCAGATAAAAGCCTTTCTTTTAAAATTGTTCATGATTACCACTTTGGTGGCTACGCTAAACACCCGGAAGAATTATTAAAATTTATGAGGCAAATCTGGGATGAATATGCGTTCCCAACTGATATAGTATATACTTCTAAAGCGTTATTTGCTATAAAAGACATGATAACAAAACATATAATTCCTACAGGTTCAAAAGTGCTTACCGTGCATTGCGGAGGGCTGCAGGGTAATTTGTCATTAAGACCAGGCGTGTTGCCTTTTTTATAAACAAGTCAGCTATATTTGTCAACAATTTTTTTTGAATGATGTTTAGAAAGGCCTTGTTTTTTGCTCTTATATTTTTTTCGGCTTATTCTTCATTCGCACAACAGGATACCAACTTTGTGTTTAAGGCTGAAAATTTAGGACAAAACCGAATCCGTGTTAGCTGGCAGAACCCCTATGGAGACGCACTTGTACAGTTAAATGTTCAGCGCTCTTATGATAGCTTGCGCAATTTCCGCACTGTTTTCTCCACGCCATCGCCTGAATTACCGGAGAATGGATTCATTGATCCATCCAATCTCAATGGCAGAATGTACTACCGCATTTTTTATGTGCTGAATGGTGGTGCCTATTATTTTACAAAGCCAAAGAGGTCAGGAATGGGCTTTGTGGAACAGCAGGCAGACGATAAAATGGCCATGAGCAAAAACATTACCATCCAGGTACGTGATAAGGTATATGCGGTTGTTCCTTACGAAAAGTACAAGCAGTTCAAAGACTCCATCGTATACCAAACGCAGGATAGCCTTTTTTTCATTAATGACAGCACAATTATGGTGCGTCCGTATGTTAACAAGGGCGAAGTGTTTGTGCCTTCCAGGTATATATTCACCAACAAAGAGGGCAATATTTATATCAATATTCCTGACGCAACAAACAATAAATACAAGATTGTTTTCTTCGACGATGCCTTCCACGAATTATTTACCATTCACCACCTTGCCCAAAGCGATCTTACGCTAGACAAAGCAAACTTTCTTCATTCCGGATGGTTCTACTTTGAACTATACGAGAATGACAGATTAAAAGAGAAGAATAAATTTTATCTGCAGAGAGAATTCTAAGAATGTACGGTGTACGATTTTAGATGTACGATGTGCTGGGATGACTGTCTGATTTGAAAATGTCTGACGTGTGTATTATGTATCGCTTTTAGGAGCCTATCCGTACCGATGGCACGTTCGGGCGGGTACGATGTGTTGGGATGTCTGATTTTAGGATTTCTGATGTATGTAACCTCCAATCATTATGGTAGTATAAGTTTTCACCTCATACCTCATGGCTAATACCTAATACCTCATACCTCATACCTGACACCTATTTCAAACCAGCTCAACTTCAAACACCTTCTCGAAATTACGTTTAAGCTTTTCCTTTATTTCTTCCATTGAAACTGGATGGCCCAGCTCTTTTTCAATTGACGTGACCTGCTTGTTCTGTATGCCGCAGGGAATAATATGATTGAAATAAGAAAGATCAGTATTTACATTCAGTGCAAATCCATGCATGGTTACCCAGCGGGAGCTTTTTATGCCCATCGCACAGATCTTTCGCTCTTTCCCTTTAACTTCAGGATCAAGCCATACGCCGGTTTCCCCAGGGCTGCGGTCGCCCTTCAAACCATATTCAGCAATTGTCATAATGATCACTTCTTCCAGGCTGCGCAAATACCAGCCAAGATCGGTACGAAATTGATCCAGATCAAGAATTGGATAGCCTACCAGTTGGCCTGGCCCATGGAAAGTAATATCTCCGCCCCTGTTTATGTGAAAATATTCAATGCCCCGCTCCTCTCGCTCCTGCTCATTAATCAATACATGTTCAGGCTTACCGCTTTTTCCAAGCGTATAAACCGGGGAATGTTCTACAAATAAAAAATAGTTCACCGGCAATGGCGCATCGCCAGTGTTTGACGGTGATTTCAGGTTTACACTCTCTTTCAACAACTGCTCCTGGTAATCCCACACTTCCTTATAAGATTGCGCACCTAGATCTTTAAACACTACTTTTTTACTCATTCTGCAAATTTAATCAATTGAGCGTTGAAAATTGACAATTGACAATGCCACCGCCTTGCATGTGGCCAAATGCCGATCAAAAAGGCGGCCAGGCTTTGCGTTAAGCTTTGGCCTTTAAGCTTTCAGCTTTTAACTTATTTTTGCCGGATATGAACACCGATCTGGAAATAATGAATGATGATCAGCCCGAAGAGCTGTATGAGCGAAAATCGTTTTATGTGGACAAAGGCCAGGAGCCCATGCGTATTGACAAATGGGTTCAAATGCGTCTTGAAAATGCCAGTCGCAATAAAATCCAGAATGCTATTGAAGCCGGTTTTCTAACCGTGAATGGCAAACAGGAGAAAAGTAATTATAAGGTTAAGCCAGGGGATGAGATTCTTTTGATGAGTTATATCAACCCCGAAACAACTGATGTAAAACCCGAAAATATTCCGCTTAACATCGTTTACGAGGATGATGCCATAATGGTGATCAATAAACCATCCAACATGGTAGTGCATCCTGGCGTTGGCAATTACTCCGGCACATTGTTGAACGGTGTTGCGTTTCATTTATTGCAGCAAAACCCCAAAATTAATGAAGATGAACTTCCGCGTTACGGGCTGGTTCATCGCATTGATAAAAATACTACCGGCTTAATTGTATTGGCCAAAACCGGTGAAGCGGCCGCACACCTTGCCAAGCAATTTTTTAACCATACAGTTCAACGCAAATATGTTGCTTTAGTATGGGGAAATATGGAAGAAGATGAGGGCACTGTAAATGCGCATATCGCGCGTCATCAGCGTTTCAGAAAGATGTTTGCTGCTTATCCGGAAGGAGAAACCGGCAAACATGCTATAACGCATTACCGTGTACTTGAGCGAATGAATTATGTTACGCTGGTTGAATGTATTCTCGAAACGGGGCGCACGCATCAGATCCGTGTCCATATGAAACATATTGGACATACGCTTTTTAATGATTGGGAATATGGCGGCGACAGAATTTTGAAGGGGACAGTTTACACTAAATACAAGCAGTTTGTAGATAATTGTTTTGCCATCTGCGCAAGATGCGCACTACATGCAAAAACACTTGGCTTTGTTCATCCTGTAACAAAACAAGAAATGTTCTTCGAATCTCCGTTGGCTGCAGATATGGAAGCCGTGATTGAGAAATGGAGAAACTATGTGAAGCACAAACCGGTGGAAGATTAGGGAGAGACGTATGTCTGATGGCTGATTTTAGGATATCTGATTTTCTAAATTCCGGCATAATAGTCAAAAATGGTTGGTAAAAACGTCTAAATGCATTGCTAGTATTGATTTTGCAGAAAGTTTAATGAAATTAGTTTCATTAAA
>JBEHXT010000014.1:0-147518 GCA_048498555.1 Bacteroidota bacterium | reverse complement strand
CAGGAGTTGGTATGAGTGGCGGGCTGGGCGTTTTTTATAAGGGAGGAAGATTGCCTGCTCACTTTCATGCATTTGATGAATCTATCTGTATTATTTCCGGGGAAGCTGTTTGCGTAACTCTGCAAAGAAGATATAAGCTCTCTAATCTTTCTACTGCACTGCAACCGCAAGGGTTGCCACATTATTTTATTAATCCGTATGATACTGAAATGATCATGATATGGGTATATGCCGGTGCTATGCCTGTTAGAACGGAAGTAGATGACTTTTGATAAGTTTATTGTTCGGATGTAGTCAAAAAATATAAATGAATTGTCAAGATGTACATTTTAGTTAATACCCTGCTATTGTAATTTTATTGCAGAGAATTTTCTTATCTCAGAACGTTCTTCTCCCAGACCGTAAAAATCTGTATTAAAGCCATAAAACAACTTCTCATGAAAAAACGAGGATTGCCATTTCCATGCTGGAAGAGTTGTGTTATAATGTTAGTCTCACTAATCATCTTCCACAAAACTTCCTTTTCGCAAAATCTTTTAAAGATTTCCGGTATAGTCGCGGACTCCGCCACCGGAAGCCCATTGCCGGGAGCGGCTATTACAGTGTTGGGTACATCCAAAGCAACTACAACCAACAATGCCGGCGTTTATGCCATTGATGTTGCCAAAGGAGCATCATTGGTATTTAGTTTCACTAGCTACAATTCAAAAACAGTTGTAGTTAATAACGATAATGATATTAATATTAGTCTTGGGGCGACAGCCCAAAATCTGAGTGACGTAGTAGTGGTTAGCTATGGTACGCAAAAAAAGAGAGAGATTACCGGGGCCATTGCAAATATCAATGGTAATGAATTAAAAGATATTCCGGTAACGAACGTCGGGCAGAAATTACAGGGACGTTTGGCTGGTGTTCAGATCAATCAGAATACAGGCCAGCCCGGGGCCAATATGGCCATTCGAATACGTGGTGCGGCATCTATCAACGCAGGAAATAATCCATTAATTGTTGTTGATGGTTTTCCTATTGAAAGCGGACTGAATACGATTGATCCTGACATGATAGAATCAATAAGCGTATTGAAAGATGCGGCAGCTTCTTCCCTATATGGTTCAAGAGCCGCCAACGGCGTTCTGCTGATAACCACTAAGCAGGCAAAAGCCGGACAGAAGAGCATCCAGTTTAACAGTTACGTTGGGTTACAAGATGTGGCCAAGAGAGGACGGCCCGACTTGATGGATGCAAGGGAGTTCGCGCAGTTTAAAAAAGAATATTACGAAGATGCAGCCAAATATGAAGGTTATACTGGTGGTGTGCCCGCGCAATATCAAAATCCAGAACAAGTTAATCCTAGTGAAGGAACAGATTGGTTTGATGTTCTGTTGAGACAAGCAATGATTCAAAATTACAGTCTGTCGCTTTCTTCAGGCAGTAAGTATGTACGTTCTGTAGTTGGTGTGAGTTATAATAACCAGGACGGCGTAATGATTAACCAGAACTCCAAAAGGATCAACGTTTCTACTAACAATACTTTTTATGCCTCTGACAGATTAACATTCGGGTTAAATGCCGCTGTTACTAATCAGGTAGACAATATCACTCCTAATCTCGGTAATGGCCGTAATATTATCCAGGTTGCCTATTTGAGTGACCCCGCATTGAAATATAAAAATGCTGATGGAACATACCCGATTGGGTTCGCTCCTCCGGGGATGTTCTCAACACCTAATTATTACAATGTGTTGATGCAAACCGTCAATCCCTATAACTCACTTACACTCATTGGCAATGCCTACGGAGCTTACAAAATTCTCGACGGACTTCAGTTTAAGACCAGTATCAATATTAATAAGAACAATAGTGATAACAGGACTTTCAGGCCTTCCACAATATTGGGAGGGCCACAACCCGCCGCATCTGCATCTGCAAGCTACGCTACCAGCAAATTCACTTCATGGGTAACTGAAAATACGTTAACATATACCAAGCAATTATTGCAGAAGCATAATATAGAAGCGTTTGTTGGATACACTGCGCAAAAAGTAAGTGCGGAAAGCAGCAGTATTAGCGGCTCGCAGTTTCCTGATGATAACATTCAGTGGTTAAATGTTGCCGCTACCAGAATTGGAAATGTTGATGCATCGCAATATTCTGTATTGTCCTATATCGGTAGGGTAAATTACAATTACGACAATAAATACATTTTATCCCTGGCGCTTAGAAGTGATGGCTCTTCCAAATTTGGTTCTAATAAAAGATATGGGACCTTTCCTTCAGTTTCAGCCGGTTGGGTAGTTTCTGATGAAAAATTTATGAAAGCAATACCTGCCATCAGTTTTTTAAAACTAAGGGGCAGTTGGGGTAAAGTAGGTAATAATAACATTGGTAATTATACTTACCTGGCAGGCGTAAGCCAGAGTAATTATGTGTTTAATGATTTGCTGGCTTCCGGACGCATGCTTAACAGTGTTGGCAATCCAAACCTTACCTGGGAAACCACCGAGGGTTATGATCTTGGCCTGGATGTATCACTGTTTAATAACCGGGTTTCTTTGACCTACGATTATTACAGCAAGAAAACAGATGGCTTGCTATATGGCATTGACATTCCGGTTCAATCCGGCTTTAGCACCGTTACTTCCAATATTGGGCGATTTGATTTCTGGGGACATGAAGTTTCAATTAATAGCAGGAATCTGGTTGGTAAGTTTAATTGGAGCACTAGCCTGAATATTTCTGTGCCGCGGAATATTGTTAGAAAATTAGGCACCAGCAATGCTCCTATTGGAGGTTACGCAGAATATTGGGATGATAACAGAACAGCAGTTGGCATGCCTATCGGAATGTTCTATGGTTATATTAACACCGGCGTTTACAAGACAGAGGAGGAATGGAAGACTCAACCGCATAATGCAACCTCTATGGTTGGTACAGCAAAATTTGCCGATGTCAGCGGGCCAAATGGAAAACCTGACGGTGTAATTGATGCAAACGACAGAACATGGATAGGCAATCCCAACCCAGATCTGCTGTTTGGTATCACGAACAACCTGGAGTATAAAAATTTCGATTTTACTATAGTGATATCAGGCTCTGTAGGAAACGATATAGCAGACGACGCTTTTCAATCAACAGAGAACCTTGATGGCGTATTCAACGTAAGAAAGGGTGTAGTTCACAGATGGAGGTCAGAAGACGATCCGGGTGATGGCATCTATCCACGCACAAGAGCAGGAACCACTGCAGACTTTAGAAACTTTACCACAAGGCAGGTATTCAGCGGTACATATCTCGCTGTGAAAAATATTACGTTGGGCTACCGTGTGCCACTTTCAAACACAAAGACCATCAAAAGTATCCGCGCTTATTTTTCTACGCAGAATCCATTTATGTTCACTAAATACCCCGGCATGAATCCCGAGATAGGATTGAATGGATTAGATGGCTTAAGGCTTGGACGTGACTTCACTGCATTCCCAATTGCAAAGGTGTATACGTTAGGTGTAAATGTTAATTTTTAATCTACACGTAAAATTCATTATATGAAGAATAAATTATTACTGTTTATCGTTCTGGTGTTTTGTTTGTTTTCCTGTAGTAAGGACTTCTTGAACCTTACTCCGCAAACATCCCTGAGTTCGGCTTCGTTTTTTAAAAACAATGTACAGTTTATGCAGGCAATGAACGCGGCCTATGTTCCCTTGCGTGCCGTGACTAAGGTTGCGATTTATGAGGATGAAATGAGGTCTGATAATACGTTCTTTACAATTTATCAGGCGAATAGGGGATTTGAACCTCATCGCGAAGCCTACACGCAGTTTTTAGACAATGCATTATCCAGTGCAGTTTCAAATTCTCCCGGCAGCAGATGGACCAGTGATTACTCAGGCATATCACAGGTGAATACCATTCTCAGCCAGCTTGCCGGTGCCGATTTTTTATCGCAGGGATCGAAGGATTCAATTACCGGAGAAGCATTGTTTCTTAGGGCTTTTTATTACTTCGACCTGGTAACACACTACGGAGGAGTACCCTTACATCTTGAGCCGGTAAAGAGTCCTGGTGACGCGTTTAAAGCACGCAACACTGTTGAAGAAGTATACGCGCAAATACGAACAGATCTTAATACATCGATTCCGTTATTGCCTACCGTTAGCAACTTTCGACAGGCAGGGCGTATAAGCAAAGGTGCTGGAAAAATGTTGTCGGCTTATGTATATATGACACAGCCGGCCCGTGATTATCCCAAAGCGGAACAGGAATTGAAAGATATCACCAACATGAACTATTCGCTCCTGCTCAATTATGAGGATGTGTTTAATCCCAACATCAAAAATAGTAATGAATCAATTTTTGATGTTCAGTATATGTCGGATTTGGTAAGTGGACAACAAAGTGAGTTCGCGTGGGTATTTATGCCCAAAGCTACCAACACAACTTTTCTAATGGGATATGATGGGGGTAGGATGAATATCTTTAGCGGATGGAATGTGCCTACAGATGAAATGGTGAAATCTTATGAAGCGGGCGATAAGCGCTTACCGGCGTCCGTTGCTGTTGTGGAAGGTACTATCAGTGGCGTGGAAGATTTTACGATTACCGCGTTGAAAAGCCCGGTCAATTATACACCTCCGGCTGGTTCTTCTTTCAGGTACATGATTAAAAAATATTTCCACCCTCCCTACTCTGCATCGTTTAATACGCCTGACAACTTTCCTATCTTCAGGTATTCAGGAGCGTTATTGTTACTAGCGGAATGTTTGGTATCGGAAGGTAAGCCAGACGAAGCGCTGCCATACCTGAACCAGGTTCGTGTCAGAGCGGGATTGAGTAGGCTAACTACAGCTACAAAAAACAATGTAGCCGATGAAATGCGCCATGAACTGGCTTTCGAAAATCATCGCTGGCTTGATCTTATACGTAACGGCAATGCAATTGAAGCTACAACCGCCAAAGGAAATCGCTTAAAAGCTATTTATGGCTGGATATTGCCGGCCGCATTTAATGTGACTGAACAAAGATTGCTCTATCCTATTCCTGCAAGGGAAATACAAATCAACACTAACCTTGTGCAAAATCCAGGTTATTGAGTATAACGGATCATACGGATACATTATTACAGGAGGTGTACAACACATCTCCTGTATCTTTTTGAGGTAATAAACCATATAATTTAAATGTGTAGAACAGTGAATAAATATTTTATTATAATCGGTTTAAATTTATTCCTGAGTATTGGATTTTTATTTGCTCAACGGAGCGTAACAACCGCAATGCCACATGCAACAGCATTACGTTGCGAATACCTGGATAACCCGCTGGGTATAGACAAGAAACAACCTCATTTGGGTTGGTTAATTACAACCAAAGACACCGCACTGAAAAATATCAGGCAAACCGGCTATCAGGTACTGGTGGCTTCCTCACCTGCCTTGCTGGAAAGTGGTACAGGCGACTTGTGGGATTCAAAAAAGATCATATCAGATAATTCAGTTCATGTGATATATAAAGGGAAAAATCTTTCATCCGAACAAGCATGTTACTGGAAGGTAAGAATATGGACAAGTGTAGATAACGGCAAGGAACAGGCTTCGTTTTGGAGTGAATCGGCTATGTGGTCGATGGGGTTACTTACTCAGGAAGACTGGAAGGGGAAATGGATTGGTTTAAACGGTGACAATGAAGTAAAAGATACCGTTACAGAGCACAGAAGGCTTGCAGCCAGGATGCTGAGAAAGGAATTTAACCTGACTAAAAAAATAGAAAAAGCCTATGCATATGTCTGTGGTGTTGGATTTTATGACATGTATGTTAATGGTAAATTAGTTAATAATCAATTGATGAACCCAGCACTTTCAGGCTACAATAAAAGGCTATTGTATTCTTGTTTTGATGTTAGCGAACAACTGAAGAATGGTGGCAATGCAATAGGTATCGTTTTGGGTAACGGGAGGTTTTTTGCTCCCAGGAAAAAAGTTCCGGTACCAATGCATAATTATGGTTATCCAAGGGCATTAATGCAGTTGAATATTCGATATACCGATGGAACTAAACAAACCATTATTACAAATGAACAATGGAAAGCAACCAGTGATGGTCCCATAAGAGCAAACAACGAGTATGATGGGGAAGAATATGACGCAAGGATGGAGATGCCAGGCTGGTGTAATAACGGTTTCAATGACAGTCAATGGAAAACCGCAGAGATACTGGAAGCGCCTGGAGGTGCGATGGAGAGTATGCTGGTAGAGCCCATAAGAATAACAGATGTGCTTCAGCCCAAAAAAATATTGCAACCCAAGCCGGGCATATGGATGATAGATTTCGGGCAGGCTTTTTATGGTTCGGTTCGCTTGAAAGTTTCGGGGCCCTCGGGTACAGTAGTTAAAATGCATTCCAGTTTTAATATTTTGCCCGATGGTACATTGAAATACCAGAACGACAGAAGTGCATTGAATATGGATATTTATACGCTTAAAGGAAGTGGTACCGAAAACTGGCACCCACGATTTAAAGGAAACGCAATCCGGTGGGTGCAGGTCGAAGGATTTCCAGGTACACCGGCCCTGGAAAATTTTGAAGGGTTGGTAATGCACACTGATTTTGAACACACAGGAAATTTCGAATCCTCCAATGCATTATTAAACAGGGTGTATCTTAATGCAGTTTGGGGAACGAGGATGCAAAACAGAAGCCTTCCTATGGAGCCTGACCGTGACGAGCGAATGCCGTGGAGTGGGCATCCAGCTAAAACTTCGGAAAGCGAAGGTTGGGTTTTTAATGTGAAAAATTTTTACGACCACTTCCTGCACAATTACAGGGCGCATCAGGCTGATGATGGAAGTTTGCAGGAAATACTTCCTCCTTACTGGACGTTTAACAGCAAAGGTATTTTGTGGCCCAGCGTTGCTACGATTATTCCTGATTGGATGTACAATTTCTATGGTGATGAGGAAATATTGCGCACCAATTATAGTATGATGAAACATTTTGTGGCGTTTACCGTAAAAACTTACCTGAAGCCTGATTATACTACAGACAAATGTGATTACGGTGATTGGGTGAACGCGCTCAATATGGGTGGTTCCGGAGAAGAAACGCCAAAGGCGTTATTGGGTACCGCATATTTGTATAATAATTGCAGGATAGTTCAACGCGCCGCGAAAATATTAGGTTATCAAAACGATGAACAGGCATTCAAAGAACTGGCCGATAAAATAGATGTAGCTTTTAACCAACGTTTTCTTGATAAACAAACCGGTATGTATGAAAGCGGTTCACAATGCGCTTATGTATTGCCATTGGCTTTTGGATTGGTTCCAAAAGAACAATATGAAAAAGTTGTGAACAACCTGGTGAAGGATATTATAGTTACGCGACGGGGACATACTTCCGTGGGGTTGATTGGTATGCAGTGGCAGATGCAGGTGCTAACAAATATCGGCAAGCCTGAAGTTGCTTATACGATTGCCACACAAACCGATCTGCCCAGTTGGGGCTATATGATATCGAAAGGTGCTACCACGAGCTGGGAGTTGTGGAACTCAGACACCACCGGCCCTGGAATGAATGGCGAAAGCCAAAAAATATTGTCCGGAAATTTTGAAGCCTGGTGTTATCAAACGCTGGCCGGTATTAACTATGATGTGGCGCAACCAGGCTTTCGCCATATTATTCTTAAGCCTGAACCTGTTGGTGATTTAAAATTTGTAAAAGGGTCTTTCAAATCCTTATATGGTATTATTAGGAGCGAGTGGGAAATTAAAAATGATTTTTTTGAATGGAAATTTTCTGTCCCGCCAAACACGAAAGCTACTGTATATGTACCAACCACAAAACCGCAAAGCATAAGACTTAATGGAAAATCGATAAGCGTAGATCAATCAAAAGCTATAGATAATAGCTTTGGAAAAATTCAACTGCAACTTAGCTCAGGTAATTACACTATTGTTTGTGAGAAATAAACTAATACTTGATTGAACTTAATTTTACATCCTAAATATCGAGGCTCTAAAGATATGATGCTGCTCCTAACTCCCCGATGAAATCGGGGCTAAATTTATACACACGAGAGCCCTGCGGAACTCTTGGGCCAGATACCTCGAACATGCGCGCCAGTTTAGGGGTTTTGACTATCAAGTAACCCTTACGATATTATTTAATGGTGAACAAACTTGATTGATTAAAACTGCGGTTGAAAATTGAAATAGTTACCTGAAAATTATTGTTACTTATCTTTTAATCAACGCAAAACTTACAACTTGCCCGTTGTCAATTCTCCATTTTCCAATTTCAATTGAATTAATTTCTCACCGGCTTGCCAGTCTTCAACACGCCCTGTATTCTTTCTAAAGATTTTCTTTCGCCCGCAAGGCTCAGGAAGGCTTCTCTTTCAAGGTCAAGTAAATATTGTTCACTCACCAGGCTTTGATCACTCAGGTCTCCACCGCACATAACATATGCGAGTTTGCGAGCAACAAACGCATCATGCTCCGTAGCATAGTTCGCGCGCCACATGCCGTTAATGCCCGCATATAAGGCGCCCAATGCAGAGCGGCCCAGCACTTTAATATCTTTTCGTTGAACAGGCATTGTATAACCACTTTCGTGCAACTCAAGCACACTCCGTTTTGCTTCAGTAGTGCGCCGGTTTTGATTTACAACCACTTCGTCATGCCCCTTTCTTAAAATGCCCATTTGATAAGCTTCTGCAGCAGATGTAGCAACTTTAGCTGTGGCAATGGTAAGAAAACGATTTTTCAACGTAATTGTTTCGGGTTCATCTTCATGCATCTCATCGGCTGCACGCAAAACAAACTCTTTTGTGCCGCCACCTCCGGGAATCAAACCAACACCTAGTTCCACCAGCCCAATGTATGTTTCTGCTGCGGCGCAGACTTTATCTGCATGTAAATTCATTTCGCAACCGCCACCCAACGTCAAGCCGTGTGGTGCAATTACAACGGGAACGCCGGAATAGCGCACGCGCATCATCGTATTCTGGAACATGCGTATCGCCATATCCAGCTCGTCGTACTCCTGTTCAACTGCAAACATAAAGATCATTCCCACGTTGGCGCCAGCGCTAAAGTTTGCGCCATCATTCGCTATTACCAATCCTTTAAATTTATCTTCTGCAATGCCGATACTCTTATTCACAGCCTCGAGTACTTCACTTCCAATGGTATTCATTTTTGTGTTCCATTGCAGTGCTACAACATCATCGCCAATATCATAAAGCGCGGCATTGCCGTTCTTCCAAACGATCTTATCTGAATAATTGCTCAGAATGATAAATGCATCCGTTCCCGGAATATTTTTATAACTATGAGAAGCTATATCGTAATAAAGCTTTTTCCCGTTCTCCGTTTTATAGAAAGAAGTAAATCCCTTCGATAGCATTTCATCCACCCATGGGGCAACAGAATAACCTGCGGCTTTCATGGCGCTTGCTGCCTTTTGAACGCCTAATACATCCCAGCTTTCAAAAGCGCCAATCTCCCAACCAAAGCCAGCCATCATAGCATCATCCACCCGGTATAAATCATCACTTATTTCAGGTATGCGATGCGAAATGTATGAAAACAACGCGTAATGGAAATGACGGTAAAATTCACCCGCCTTATCAGTTCCGGCAACCAATGCCTTCAGTCTTGTTTTAAGGTCATCAATTGGTTTGGCTGTTTCAAGCGTTGCAAATTTGGGTTTGCTGCGAGGGATGTAATTGGATGAAGCAAGGTCAAGTACAAGGATCTCTTTTTCACCTTTTGCATTGGTTGTCTTCTTAAAAAAACCTTGCCCGGTCTTATCTCCCAGCCATTTGTTCGTAACCATTGTTTCCAGCCACGCCGGTATATTGAAGATGGCAGCAGCTTCATCCTGCGGACAATTCTTAGCTACGCCCTTTGCTACGTTAACCAAAGTATCTATGCCTACTACGTCGGCTGTTCTGAATGTTGCTGATTTTGGACGGCCAATAACCGGGCCCGTTAACGCGTCTACTTCATCAATGTTGAGCCCGAGCTTTTCCATGCTATTGAAAATGCTCATAATGCCAAACACGCCAATCCGGTTGGCAATGAAAGCAGGTGTGTCTTTAGCCAGCACCGTTGTTTTGCCAAGAAAAACGTCACCATAATTCATCAGGAAATCGACCACTTCCTGATCTGTATCTTTTGTGGGGATAATCTCTAGCAAACGCAGGTAGCGTGGCGGATTAAAAAAATGCGTGCCGCAAAAATGCTTTTTAAAATCATCGCTTCTCCCTTCGCTCAACATGTTGATGGGAATGCCGGAAGTGTTGGAGGTAATCAGTGTGCCTTTTTTCCTGTATTGTTCAACCTTTTCATAAACCTGCTGCTTAATATCCAATCGCTCAACAACCACTTCAATAATCCAATCATAACCTGAAATGTCTTTCATGTTATCATCAAAATTGCCGGTGGTAATTTTTTTCACCACGGACTTGTCGTAAACCGGCGAAGGATTACTTTTTAAAGTTGCCTGTAATGCATCGTTCACTATTTTATTTTTTGCTGCTGAAGGGGCATCCGCAGGTAAGTCTTTCGGAACTATATCTAACAACAACACCTGTACGCCAATGCCTGCAAAATGGCAAGCAATGCGCGAACCCATAACGCCACTTCCTAAAACAGCAACTTTCTTAATGATACGATTCATATGGTTAACTTTTACAGTGCGGCAAATTTAAATAGTTAGCTATGCAACTATTGGTAACCGAAGATAATGTTTTTTGTAATATTTTGTGTGGAATGAAAGGTGTATGGTAAAAGGTTTCAGGTGTTAGGTGTCAGGTGAGTTGTCAAGTCCGGAATAAACAAAAAAACAAAATTTGCAAGTCAAAAGATGGTTTAGTTTTAAGCGGTGCACTTACTTCCAGCAATAAAAGGAGTTCAGCGAATAGTTGTCTTGTTGAAAAAGATGTAAAACCTCGTTGATTATAATGGCGCAAGACTGCAATTTGGAGAGGCGCGGGTGGGCAAAACGGCCGGAGGCATCGGGTTTGCTTGACTTTTTGGTTCTTTTGCGTCAAGCCAAAAGAACATAAAAAGGAGCACAGTTAGTTTGATTGTTTTGGAATGATTGCAAATACATGATAATGGACAGAAGTATTAGGAAGCGCTGTGTTTTTTTAAGACATGCGCCTGTTGAGCTACATGTATTGTTTGAGATAAAAGTTAATAGAAATTTATTATGAAGAGAGAAGATGTATTGGCGATTTTTAATGCTGCAATAAAGGCGGTTCAACCCGCTGTACTCATGCCCTCTGTGCTTAAACTAGTTGACGGTGTATTAACGGTTGAGGAAAAATCATACAGCATCAATGGCAGGCAAATTTTTCTTTTATCTGTTGGTAAAGCTGCTGCCGCAATGGCTGTGGAAGCAGAAAATATCCTGGGCAATTGTATTGTTGAAGGATTGGTGGTTACGAAACACGATCATGCTTTGACGTTAAAGTATTGCCGCATAATCGAAGCTGGCCATCCTGTTCCAGATGAGAAAAGTAAAGAAGCGGCAGATGAAGTGAAATCATTTTTGAAAAAACTCAAAAAGGATGATTTGTTGATCGTCTGCATCAGTGGTGGTGCTTCTGCTTTACTTGCAGATATGGAGAGCGGAATTTCTCTGGAAGATTTGCAGCATATGTCCAAACTGTTGTTGAAGTCAGGTGCCGGCATTCATGAATTGAATATCGTTCGAAAAAATATTTCTACACTGAAAGGCGGCGGATTGGTATTGTCATCTAATGGAGCCGATATTGTGTCCCTTGTTATAAGTGATGTAGCTGGTGACGACCTGAGCAGTATCGCCAGCGGGCTTACTGTCCAGGATTATTCCACGCCGGAACAGGCTTATGAAATACTCAGGCAATACAACATTTTGGATGACATTCCTGCATCCATAAAGCAATGCCTGGATTCGCGGAGAGCCAACACTAACAGCCAGAATATTTCGGCGGCGCCATTTAATAAAGTGCTGAACAAAATAATTGGAAGTAACCACATTGCATTGAATGCTGCTGCTGCGGAAGCTGCTTTGCTGGGGTATAAGGTTGAAATTGTTGATGATGAGCTCAAAGGGGAAGCAGCTGACAAAGCAAAGGAGTTTGTCAACATGCTGTGTTCTGTTAACTCAGAAAATAGTTGCTATTTAATGGGAGGTGAAACCACTGTTACTATTTCTGGTAATGGGAAGGGCGGCCGCAACCAGCAATTTGCGTTGGCCTCATTATTGGCTTTGAAGGAAAGGAGTATCGCTATATATGACTGGCCCGTGATCCTGGCAGGAGGAACGGATGGAACCGACGGCCCCACGGACGCCGCTGGTGCTATTGCAGATAAAGATGTGCTTCAGAAAGCAAACGACTTAAAGCTGAATGCAAAACAATTTCTGGATAATAATGATGCGTGGCACTTTTTCAAACAGGCCGGTGGTTTAGTGATTACAGGCCCAACGCAGACCAACGTAATGGATATTGTTGTGGGGTTGAGGTAGGAAGCAGGCGTAAGATATCAGGTATAAGGTGTAAGGCATAAGGTGTAAGGTTGGGAGTTTCTGGTTAAGTTTTACACTGTAGCTTGTTATCTACTCTGTAATGAGATCTCACATATCCTGAAATCAAATATCTTCAAATCAGAAATCAGATATCCGGATTATCTTTGATTCCTTAATTTGCTTTTTTAATTATTTACAATGAGTGAAAAAAAATATGTTTTGACGGCTGAGGAGATTAAATACAAGCTACAAAGAATTGCTTTGGAGATTGCCGAGGCTATTTCTGGTGATGATGCCCCTGTTGTATTATTAGGTGTATTGGGAAGTGGTACCGTCATCGCACAAAAAATTGCATCAGCGCTAAAAAATTATATCACCAATCCTGTAGATGTTGCTACGATTACACTGGATAAAAGCCATCCGGCCGACGTGAGTATTGACCGCGATATCGATTTTAATGATAAAAACCTGGTCATCATAGACGATGTATCCAACAGGGGTAAAACGTTATTATATGCCATGAAACCGCTGCTGAACTATCATCCCAGGCGCATTCAAACAATGGTATTGGTGGAGCGTATGTACAAACAATTCCCTGTAAAGCCTGATTATGTTGGTCTGTCGCTTGCAACTACCTCGCAGGACTTCATCCAGGTAGAAACGATTGGTGATGAAGTTACCGGTGCTTATGTGAGGGTATAATCCTGCCGGTACTTAAAAATATTCATAAAAGAAAAAGCCTGTTGCCAGGCTTTTTCTTTTTAATTTATATCTACGCTCGTTTTATCTGTTATTATCTGACGCATTCCAGCCTTTAAAACGTGAGCCAGTTCCATTTTACTTTTCCCTGTGAAAACTCAATTGAAGGAGCCGGGAACTTCAAACAGTTAAGAATAGAAAATGTGGTTTTTAAGAATTTGCTTTTGGTTTTGATTTTCGTGAAATCAATATCTGGGGCTATATAGAACTGCCTGTAGCGCGGCATATCATATTCATGGTTTATTATGTGGCCATTCGATGGGTCAACCCATGTATTGTAATAAGCGCCAAACATATTTTGAGCCCCATATCCAACTGCCACGTTTAGCCATTTAGGCAGGTTGCTGTGCTTAAAGAATGATTTCAGGTTAGCGCTAAGCCAGTAGGTTTGGCTATTGTAATCCTTAAGCATCCGCTCACGGGTTGTACTGCCGAAAATATCGTCGGCTCTGTCATTCAGCTCCTGGCTGCCATAATCAATTTTGTGAAATGAAAATTTATAAGAAATGCGTTGTTCGCCCCAAACAAGTTGTTGTCCTACAAATAAGGCCGCGCCAGCAGTGTTTGCTACATAATCGCCCCAGCTAAATCCCCAGTTAGCAGAAAAGCCATCCATCACTTCCACAATTGTCTGATAAGCCATGCCACTCGCTGCACCAACCCATGTACTCTGCTTTTGATTTAAACCGGCCCACCTCCATGATTCAGCGCTCAATCGGCTAAGTGTGTAGCACGTAAATGAATGGCCGAATTTGTCCACCTGCAGCCATTCGCCATTATCATTAAAAAAGTGAAATTCTGATTGTGGGTAAGAGCTGTACCATGTGTTATAAAGGGCGACACCTGTACCAATCAACACTGCTGCGTCAACGGCAGCTACCGTATAGGCTCTTTTTTTAATAATGCCCGATGGCTTTTGTGTAAAAACGGAATCGGGCAATAAATTTGTTATTGATGTATCCTGTTGTGGAGTTGAACTTAAAGTTGCTAATGAATCCTGACTTAGCGCTTGTTGAAAAGGCAATAAAAGTAAAATCCAAAGTATCGTTTTCATCAGCGCAAACGTACGTATTAAATTATTAACAGATAACAGGCCTCTAAAAAACAGCAATTATTAAATAGCAATAAAATTGTGATTAATAGGGACACATTTAGTAAATATGCTTAAAATTGTTCTTCAATCTAAAACGGTAAAAAATATGGATACAGCAATTCAGGCCAAAGCGGATGCTTGGCTTAACGGTAATTACGATCAGGCTACCAAGGATGCGATAAGCAAAATGGAGAAAGAGAATCCGGAGGAGTTGACAGAAGCGTTTTATCGTAACCTGGAGTTTGGTACAGGTGGTTTGCGTGGCATAATGGGGGTAGGTACCAACCGAATGAATAAATATACGGTTGGCATGGCGACACAGGGCTTTGCCAATTACCTGAAGAAAACATATGGAGATGCGGAGGTGAAAGTGGTTATTGGCCACGACAGCCGTAATAACAGCCGCTTTTTTGCTGAGACAGTTGCGAATGTTTTTGCCGCAAATGGTATAAAAGTTTATTTGTTTGAGGCATTGCGCCCAACGCCGGAATTGTCGTTTGCCATTAGGCACCTTCAATGCCAGGGCGGCGTAATTTGTACGGCTTCACACAATCCGAAAGAATACAATGGATATAAAGCCTATTGGAACGACGGCGGCCAGCTTGTTCCTCCGCACGATAAAAATGTAATTCATGAAGTGGAAGCAATTGCCAGCGTTGACGATGTAAAGTGGAGCGGCGGTGAAAGCAATATCACGCTAATTGGAAAAGATATGGATAGCGCTTACATCAATATGGTGAAAGGATTGAGCGTTTATCCCGAAGTGATAGAGAAGCAAAAAGACCTTAAGATAGTGTATACGCCTATCCACGGAACAGGTATTATGTTGGTGCCTGAAGTGCTGAAACAGTTTGGTTTTACCAATGTAAATATTGTAGAAGAACAGGCTACACCTGATGGGAACTTTCCAACAGTTGTATATCCAAATCCGGAAGAAAGCGAAGCAATGAGCATCGGTTTGAAAAAAGCGAAGGCCATCGATGCTGATATCTTACTAGGGACAGACCCTGATGCGGACCGCGTGGGTATCGGTGTTAAAAACGATAAAGGGGAGTGGGTGTTAATGAATGGTAACCAGACCGCAGTATTGGCCTGTGCTTATATGATAGAGGCTCGTAAAGCCAAGGGAATCGCGCGTCCGAACGATATGGTTATTACTACCATTGTTACTACCGAGCTTATCAGCAAAGTGGCAAATGCAAACAAGGTTGCATGCTATGATGTACTGACCGGATTTAAGTGGATTGCCGAATTGATTAAAGAAAAAGAAGGGAAAGAACATTATATTATTGGTGGTGAGGAAAGTTACGGGTTGATGATCGGTGATCAATTGAGAGATAAAGACGCGGTGTCTGCAGTTGCGTTGTTATGCGAAATGGCTGCATACGAAAAGAACAACGGAAAAACATTATACGAAAAACTGGTTGAGCTGTATGTTCAATACGGCTTCTATCTTGAACATCTGATCAGCCTTACCAAAAAAGGCATGAGAGGACAGGAGGAAATTGCTGAAATGATGCAAACTTACCGCGATAACCCGCCAGCTACAATCAACGGTTCTAAGGTTGTTCGTTTGATGGATTACCAGTTGCAGGTAGAAAAAAATCTTGTAACCGGTGAAACAAAAGACATCACACTGCCCAAAAGCAACGTGTTGCAATTTGTTTTGGAAGACGGGTCTAAGATCTCTGCACGCCCTTCCGGTACAGAACCTAAAATCAAATTTTACTTCAGCGTTAACACAAAATTGAACAGCAAGGAAGAATTTGATGCAACATATGCCGAGCTGGAAAACAGGATAAAAGGTATTATTGAAGATATGAAGTTGAAGTAAGGTATCAGGCGTCAGGTTTCAGGCATTGTGGATCGAGACTGAGTCTATACATTTCAATAAAGGACACTAAGTGGTAAAAATGCGCAGGATTTTTTCTGCGCATTTTTTATGAAGCTTTCTAGTTAGCCTGTTTGCAAACAGCTAACATGTGAAAGCGATTAGCTGATACCTGACGCCTGATACCTTACACCTCCCTCTGTGAGTAAATTTTTCCCGGCCCATTTCTTCCCACATTAATTCGTATCTTTTGGAAGCGGCTATGTAGTTATAGTACCTTTGTATTTGCACTATGAGAGAATTTAAAGATACTTACCGGCACAAGGGATTGCGGATGCAATTGGTTAAACTGTTACAACAGAAAGGAATAACGGATGAAAATGTATTAGAAGCAATCAAAAACATTCCCCGTCACTTTTTTTTAGACTCAGCATTTGATAAGATTGCCTATGAAGACAGAGCTTTTCCTATTGGAGAAGACCAGACTATTTCTCAGCCATACACAGTGGCCTATCAAACCCAGTTATTGCAAATAAAACGTTCTGATAAAGTTCTTGAGATAGGTACTGGCAGCGTGTACCAGGCCTCGGTGCTTGCGGAAATGGGTGCCAGGGTATTTACAATAGAGCGGCAAAAGAAATTATTTGAACAGAACAAAAACTTCATTTTTAAAAGCAAATACCTCAATATAAAGTTTTTCTACGGCGACGGTTTTGAAGGGCTGCCAACATTCGCACCATTCGATAAAATTATCATTACAGCAGCAGCTCCATTCATTCCTCCAAAACTTGTTCAACAGTTAAAAGAAGGTGGTTTTATGGTTATCCCCGTAGATGAAGGTAATAATCAACGCATGTTGCGCCTTACTAAAATGGCCGATGGTAGCCTAAGCGAAGAAGCTTACGATCTCTTCTCATTTGTTCCGATGCTTACGGGAAAGAACGGCTAGAAGTTGTTCGTTGTAAGTTATACGTAATACGTTTTTTGCATTATAGATTTACGAAGATTAATCGGGTTGAGCACAAAATAATTAAAATAAAAAAGGTACGTTACATCTGCAACGTACCTTTTTTATTTTATAATCTTCGCTTCGATAAACGTGCTACGTATAACTTATAACGTACTACTCTTTCGCTTCGATAAACGTACCACGTATAACTTACAATTTACAACTCTATTGGTTGCCCATCATATCAGCTCCACCACCCTGATCTGCTTTCGTGTTTTTGCGTTTGAAGAGTGATGCGTCAAACTTACCAAAACGGTAAGTGATATTCAGCCGAAGTACCTGAGGGTCTCTTCTTCTTTCTGAATCCTGGATCAGGTAAATAGATTCTGCGTGTGTGCTATAAAGCTGTGTTCTGAATATATCGTTCATGCTAAGAATAAGAGATAGCGTGTTGCCACCTTTCCATGCAAAGTCTTTCTTAACAGCCATGTCGAAGCCATATCTTGGATTGATATAACCTTGAGATGCACCAAAATTACTGCCTCCAAACATACCGCCGCGGCCGCCACCACCGCCGCCACCTTGTGGCAGGATTGTTCTTGCCTGGTAATCACCAGAGAATTGAATAGAGAAACCTTTTGGCAACTTGAAGCTATTGTTCCATTTCCCGAACCAGCTAACACGTTGATTGTTTGCAGGTGCATCTTTTAGGCTGGTGTTGTTGTTGATCTGTGTATTGTACAGGTTCACATTTAAAGTCATGTCCCAGATCTTTGCAATCTTAAACCTGTCAGTCACTTCAAGTCCGTAAGTAAAGCTATTGTTGGCATTTACGTAGGTGCTGTATGTAATCAGGCTATCTGCATTTGGATTATTTTTAAATGCAGGGTTTGGCCCCTGGTACAGATAGTTGGTGATCAGGTTGTCGTTGTATTTCAGGTATGCAGTTGCAAGGAAGTTTGCGTCTTTTGCATAATTGTTATTGTAAGACAGTTCAAACACATGCGCAAACTCTGGCTTCAACGCCGGGTTACCAACTGTTGGGTTCTGCGGATCTGTAAAGTTTACAACAGGTAATAACTGGAAGAAGTTTGGCCTGTTAATTTTTCGCGTTACGTTCAACTGCAAATCAGATTTGTCGTTGAGTTTATACGTTATATATGCGCTTGGGAAGAAGCTTACGGGGTAGCTAACCTTAAAGCTTGTATCCTGTTTTGCAATGCCACCGCCAATTAATGTTCCATTGTAGCTAGAGCTTTCAACTCTCAATCCTAACTGATAAGACCATTTTTGCCCTGATTTAAAGCTGTAGGTAGCGTATGCCGCATATACCTGGTCCGTATATTTATAACGGCTACTGATGTTGGGCACCAGTGTATCGTTATAATACTGAAAGTTATCGTTACGGAAATTACGGATGGCCGCTCTAACACCACCTTCCAGTTTTGTGGTTTCAGTTATCGGGTTTTCGTAATCACTTTGAATAGTTAGAAACTTATTGTAACCACTGCCATTATTAGCTTGCGTCCAGCTATAATCCTTCGTTCCGGTTGGTATTGTTGTAAAAGAATTTATGTTGCTGGTATTGATATTATTGCTAGAGTTATAGTTAACATCAGCTGTAATATCATGGCCGTTCTTTTCAAAATTATGCTTGAAGCTCAGCTGGCCCCCGGCATTTTTGAAGTCAGCCTTGCTGAGTGAGTTCACATTGCTGTTTGAATAGTATGCCGGATTTGTTTTTAGAATCGTTGAATCCACGGTTTGTGGCTGATTATTATTGAATGAACCGTGTACGTAACTGCCGCTCAGGGTAAGTGTATTACGGTTGTCAATAAAGTAATCAAAGCCACCTCTTATAAAAGCAAACTCCCCATTGTTTACGCCGTTGATATTTTGATTGATAACAGAGGTAACCTCTGGAGGAGTGGTTGTTGAAAGATTTTGTCTTGTAGTATTGGAAGTATATTTTGATTTTCTTTGGTTGTAGTTACCACTCAGGAACATGTTTATTTTACCCTGTCGATAGTTGAAATCCCCACCCATGTTAACTTTTGCACGTGAATCAATCCCTGCACGTATGCCTCCGTTGTAACCTGTTTTCTTATTCTTTTTCAGAACGATATTCAATATACCACCGCCGCCGCTTGATGCATCAAATTTTGCAGAAGGGTTAGTAATCAGTTCAACTTTATCAATGATATCCGCAGGGATCTGATCAAGCGTTAATGTAGTAGGCCTCCCATCTACAAAAAGAATAGGAGCAGAATTCCTCAGCGTAACATTTCCATCTATATCCACATTCACAGAAGGAATTTGCTTCATTACTTCTGTAGCTGTTTGGCCAGAGCTAACAATATTCTTATCAACGTTAAATATTTTTCTGTCCACGCCCATTTCAAAGAATGGTTTTGTAGCAGTCACTGTAACGTTAGCAAGAGTTGCGTCTGTTTGTGCCAGTTTAATGTTTCCAAGGTCTTTGTCAATGGCGCTCATCATCTGTTGCATTCTGTCAGCGCCACCTGCAGCACCGCTTTGAGCCTGTCCATTCTGGCCGCCAGCTGGCATTTTAAGTCCGAATGAAACTGGCTGGTCATAATCTCCATAACCAACCGCTGTTATACGTAAACGTAGCTTGCCAAAAACCGGTACATTTTCAAGGCTAAAATCGCCATTAGGCTGACTTATAACAGTTGCGGCAATTTTGTCTTTTAATTGTTTTGTTACGGTGTCGAACCGTGAAGCTATTAGCTGAACAGAAGTTCCTTCTATGCCTTTATTTGTTTTCGAATCAACTATTTTTCCATAAAGATGCCCAACGTTCATGTTGCGTGCACCTCCCTGTCCACCGCGCGTTCCCCCGCCCGGCGCTTGTGCCAGGGCACTTGTGATCACTAATAGTAACAGGATTGTAAAATTGAATTTCATAAAAAAGAGTAGTTATATATATAGCAATAAAAATCGCATTATGGAGCAAGGTTTTTTTGTAGTGTAAAGAAACTACAGCTAATCGTGACTAAATTATTTATTCGGCTGCCTATCTGAAATTATAGGCAACCAACATTAGCAAAAGCTGCATGAAACCTATTGTAAATCCAATAATTGCCCCGGTAAGTTGAACGAACCTGATTTTTTTTGTAAGCAACGGAAGAAAAACAGCATTTAATTTTTCAGGCGGAATAGATGATATTTTTTTTGCAGCAATGCCGGCAGGATCAAAATCCTGTTGAAGTTCCTGCGCGTATTTTTTCATCACTTCAGGGAAAAGGGTTTGTAGCTCTTCCATAAAAAGTCCTTTTAGTTGCACAATTGTTTTATCGCCTATAAACATGCCGATCATCGGTATAGCTTCGCCCAGTTTAACTCTTAGAAAATGATCTACATGTTCCTCTATAAAAGGCATTATTTTCCGTAAAGTTTCAGTATCCGCCAGTTTTTTTTCTAATTCTGACGAAGGGAATAATTCAGCAATAAGGCCACCAACCTGTTGGGCAAGTTGCTGTTGTGTATCAGAAATAACTTCTGTTCGTTTGGTGTTTTCGGCAATAAGCGAGCGAAAAAGATATTTGGCAGCAATTCCGGCAATTAACCAACCTGATAATGCTCCAATCACGGGAATAAAAAGCAACCAAAGCATCATAGACAATAATTTTTTTTAAAAAAAAGACCTTGCAGAGATGTCTACAAGGTCTTTCTTACGAAGGGAGGCTGATGGGTTTCGAACCCACGGCCTCAAGTGCCACAAACTTGCGCTCTAACCGACTGAGCTACAGCCTCCGTATGCTTTGTTTTTTAAAGCGGGTGCGAAAATAAGAAAAATCATCAATTGAGCAAAAAAAAGTGTAATTTGTTTTAAAGGTAATGTTGTAACGATGAGGATATTGGGTGATTAAGGCCATTTCTTAGGTAGAACAGCTGCTTACCCTCTGCACAAACCTTTGTTAATTAGAAATAGTTGGTAGATTAGCATGTATAATATTCAATTATTTTTGGAAGGCATGACAAGCAAAATATTTAGAATTATGACGAGTAGAAAAGTATGGCCATTCATTCTTATTATGGTGGTGGGTGGAACTTTTTGGGCTTTTAAGAGTAAAGGCGGTACTGACGATAACGTGTTCGCCAAGCAACAAAAGCTGCTAATGGCAATTGGTAATATCCTGGAACAAAGGCACTATAGCCCGAGAGTAATAGACGATAGTTTTTCTGTGAAGGTTTTTAAAGACTATCTGTCTTCCATGGACCCGGACAAAACAATATTTCTTCAATCGGATGTAGACGCATTGAAAGTATATGAAACCAAGATTGATGATGAAATTCACGGAGCGCCTTTGCAATTCTTCCCTGCAGTTGGCGTAATCTATGAAAAAAGAATAAGCGAAGTAACGTCTATCTATAAAAACATCCTTCAGAAACCTTTCGACTTTAAAGTTGATGAAACTGTTCAACTGGATGGCGATAAACTTGGCTATCCGTCTACAGAAAAGGACAGGGAGGAACTTTGGAGAAAGCGCCTGAAATATATGGCACTTGAACGGTATGTTGATTTGCAGGACCAACGTGAAAAAAACAAAAAGATCGATAGCATTGCAAAGAAAACAGATACAGACCTTGAAAAAGAGGCAAGGGATAAAGTGCTGAAAGCAATGGACCGTACTTACACTCGCCTTAAAACAAAACTGGATGAAAACGAACAGTTCAGCTTGTATGTAAATACGATTACCGGAGAAATGGATCCTCATACAAACTATTTCCCTCCTGTAGAAAAAAGAGCATTTGATGAAGATATGAGCCGCAGGTTCTTTGGCATTGGCGCTCAACTGAGAGATGAAGACGGTGGTATTAAAATAGTAAGCCTTATTACCGGTGGCCCGGCCTGGAAAAGCGGGCAGGTGCAGGTGAACGATATCATCATGAAGGTTGCACAGGGTTCTGAGGAACCTGTTGACCTGGGTGGTTTTGCTGTAACTGATGCCGTGAAGTTAATAAGAGGCAATAAAGGAACTGAAGTAAAGCTTACGTTGAAAAAAGCAGATGGCACGATTAAAACCGTTTCTTTAATAAGAGATGAAATTGTTGAGGATGAGTTGCTTGTTCGTAGTGCCATTGTACACGACAGTGCCGGCAAAAAGATCGGTTACATTTATCTGCCGGAATTTTATGCTGACTTTGAAAGGCCTGATGGCAACAGGTGCTCAGCAGACGTTGCCAAAGAGGTAGCCAAACTGAAAAAAGAAAATGTTGCCGGTATCATCATAGACCTGCGCTTTAATGGCGGTGGTTCTTTGGTTGAAGTAGTGCAAATGGTTGGCTTGTTTATTAAAAACGGACCGATTGTACAGGTGAAAGACAGAAACGGCGCTCCCGACGTATGGAAAGACACAGATGAGTCTGTTCTTTACGATGGCCCGCTTGCTGTTATGGTAAATGAGTTGAGTGCTTCAGCTTCTGAAATATTTGCTGCAGCAATTCAGGATTATGGCAGAGGTATTATTATAGGAAGTACCTCTACTTACGGTAAAGGAACTGTTCAGAAAAATATCCCCATCGGAAAACCGGTTGACTTTTTAACCGGAGCTACTGAATACGGTGCATTGAAGCTTACGTTTGAAAAATTCTATCGCATTAACGGGGGCTCTACTCAATTAAAAGGCGTTACTCCTGATGTGGTTATTCCTGATAGTTATGAATACCTGAAGTTCAGGGAAAAAGATAACCCCTCTGCATTGAGCTGGGATCAGATTCCAAAATCTACCTATGCACTGTGGAACCAGAATGGCTATGCAGATATTGTTAAAAGAGCTGACGAAAGAATCAATAAGAATACTTCTTTTAATCAGATTAAAAATAATACCCTGTGGCTGAGCAAAAATGTGGATAAGGAATACAACTTAAACATCACAAAATACAAAGACGAGCAAAAGCTTATCCGCAATACGGCAAAACAAAGCACAGAAATGGCTGCACTGACTAAACCAATGAAAATTGAGCCTGCTACAGTTGATCATGACAAGTTTTACAATAACACCGATAAAGGTAAAGGCGACCGTTACCAGCAATGGTTAAAAGGATTACGTACGGACCTGTACATTGATGAATCTGTAAAAATTGTCGGAGATATGGCTAATGTAGCCGGAACAACAACGGTTAAACGATAATTTATAAAAATAGGTTAAAAGGGAGCGGCATTTGTTTGCTGCTCCCTTTTTATTTTCACATTTGGGAAGCGGCTTGGTAGCGAAATCATCTCTAATTACTTTATAATACGGCTGCTGAACAAAATAATGGCCGAACTATTTTATAGAAGAAAATCCTGTTGAATTGGTGGTTAAATCCTTTAAAACTAATTTTACCCCGTCTGTAGTGTTGAAAATTATGAGTGAAGAAAAAAAATGGTATGCCATTTATACTAAGCCCCGTTGGGAGAAAAAAGTCTCCACACTCCTGGAACAAAAGAGCCTGGAAGCCTGGTGCCCCGTTCAAAAAGTAAAACGCCAGTGGAGCGACCGCAAAAAAACAATTTTCGAGCCGTTATTCAAATCATATGTTTTTGTTCATGTGTCTGAAAAAGAGAAGACGGAAGTGCTGCGGACAAACGGCGTTGTTAATTTCGTGTACTATCTGGGCAAACATGCTGCTATTCGTCAACGTGAGATAGACACAATTAAAGCCTATTTATTAGAAGAGGATGCGGTTATCTCTGTTGATTCCTGGGAGTCTTTGCCAGAGAACATTAAGGTGCAGGTTACGCAGGGCGTTTTCATGCATAATACCGGAACGGTAGTACGTTCAAGCAATAAAAAAGTTTATGTAAGGCTGGAAAGCTTAGGCCAGGTGATGATGGTAGAATTCCCGGTTACACACGTAGAAAAGCTGGTTGAGCGATAAAAAAATGATTGTTTATAAAAAATGCCGTTCATAACTGATGAACGGCATTTTTTTATGAGCCTCGTTGAGCGCGGCCTGTTACCCTTGTGGTTTTAGCCGCAGCTTTACTATTACCTTTTCCCGATTTGGGTGCAGCGAATCCCGTTTTGGTTGCTTGCTGGCCTCCCTTCTTTTTATCTTTATTCTTGCTTGCATCAAAAAGTGACATAGTAGTTGATTTAGTACGTGAAAGATAAGAAGAATTATGCTTTATGGGAGCCGCATTTTGATTAACTGAACAAACGGGATGGTTGAACAGAAATGACGGGGCTGATTTCCCGGTTTTTATTTGTGATAATTTTTTATCTCATCATCAATCGCCTTTAACAGTGAATTTTCCCCATCAGCGTCCTGTAATAGCTGCCAAAACATAATGCCGCCAGCTTTTTTAAGCGCCAGTTTTGTCTTTTTCCTGATTGTTGTTAGTCCATTGTAATACAAAATAGCGCTATCAGGCAAAACAAGCTCATCTTCATTTACCTTTTCCGGAAATTGAAGCGCGATGCTGTGAAAAGACATAGAGCCGGCTGCCTTCGGGCCAAAACTATAACCATAGAACGGAAGCCCCAGGTACAATTTTTTCTTTTTGAGCTTGCGTGTTTTATTCCAATAGAAAATATCATCAACCGCCATCTGATAGGGAGAATGTTGTCCGGGCCGTGCAGGATTCCATGGGCCGGTATTGTCGTAAGACATGATAGTAATATAATCCAGTTGTTTCAGTGCTTTATCCGACAGTGCATCTTTATAAGCAGTGGCAATAGCTGCCGTAATTATTTTATTTCGCGCCTTAAGCGCCTTTTTTAAATCGAAAATAAATGCTTCATAATTGCTGTCAATCCTGGCCCCTTCCAGGTCCACATCAATTCCGGTAACGTTGTACTGCTCCGCAATCAGCGCAAGAGCCTGCACAAAAGTTTTTCGATAAGATGCTGATAAGAGTTTCGAATAATATGCAGGCGCACTACCACCGCCGATTGATAAAAGCAATTTCAGGTTGTGCTCCCTGCAGAATGTGCTCAGCGAGTCAATAAAAGGTTGATGAATAAAATTGCCATTGGAATCTGGATTGATGAATGCGTAGTGAACATGCGTGATACGCTGCACGTCAATCCGTTTAAAACCTTCAGAGCTGCGGCCGGGAAAATAAGCAACCACCGGAAATGTTGATTTGTGATGCGATGTGCTTTGTGTTTTCCCTTCATTGATCAGCAGAAAAAGAAAAATAATAACAAGCAAGTGAGGTTTCATTCTCTCAAGATAAACATAAAAGCACTCATCTGAAATTTGTGTTTAAAGATGGAATGATATGAGATACCTTGCGTCCCCGGAACGCTTAGTAAAAGATATTTAGCGGGAACGAAAGTTGCGTATATTGAGAAGGTCAAAAGCCAGATCGTTGATAGAATAATCCAACCGTACCAAAACAATAATTATAAATGAAGCCAGACGCTTATTGTTTTCTCTTTGGATTGATATTAGTGCCAATAACATTTCTGTTCTTTCCAAAACTTTTTTTCAGCACACGTTTAACGTTGCTACTTTACATTACGTCAGCTATCATTGGCTTGGTTGGTTGCTCGGTTTATCTCTCAGATGCCCACAGGTCAATTTTTTATCTATTTCTGCTTTGGCCATTTATTTCATTATTGATCTTGAAGTTCGGAATATTTCTCTTCGTCAAAGGATTGAAGCGCCATCCAAGAGATCCTAAAAACCATCCTTACGAGAAAGGCATTTGGTGGGACAGGCTTTTTTATATCGCATTTTTCAGTTTTAGTTGTGCTTTGCCCTTCTTCCTATTAATCATTCTTCATAAAAAATAAATACATCGTGTTAATGACTATAATAGATTCCACTGGAAATGTATTAGGCTGATTAACTGTTAATGACACACTTCGAAAACTGTTATAGGCTCCATCCATAAACTAAGCCGTTTTCTTAACCATTATTTCCGTTTGATAGGCTATGGCCAGACCAATTACTTTTTCAATTACGGATGGATCGTTTGGTGGAAGGTTGCCGGTGGCTTCCGATCCTATTTCAAAAAAGAATTTTTCCAGGCCGGCAGGGGAAATCATTGTTAAAAATTTGCCTTTTGTTTTTCCAATATTTTTGAACGTATGCATTGTTCCTTTGGGCACATGGATAAAATGCCCGGCGGTTGCTTCAATTTGTTGATTTCCTCTTGTGAAGAAGAAACACCCGTCTAAAATATAAAACACTTCGTCTTCGCAATCATGAACATGCAACGGTGGTGTGCTACCAGGCTGTATTGTGGCTTCAGTGATGGCAAATGCACCGCCTGTTTGTTCGCGCGTTATGTGAAAAATGTATTGGTCACCGTCATATACCCACAATGATTTTGATCTTTCCGCACTGAACGGAAATTCTTTTATTAAGTGCATAGCAGTGAGTTGTGAAGTGGAAGAATTGAGAGAGTTTAGGGCTGAGTTGTCTATTTATACGCAATTAGTGCGCTCGATGGGCCGGTAAGATGCATAATGTTTATCTGCTTAAAACCAGCTTCTTTTGCCCAGCCTGTAAAATCAGCTGCTGTATAATCAAAGCCGCCGTAAGTTTCCAGTAGCATATTGAGGGACATTAAAAGCCCAAACGCATTTTCTTTTCTATCATCGTCAATCACATTTTCAATCACCACAAATGCGCCGCCTTCAGGTAATGCTTCGTACGCTTTTTTGATCAATAGTTTTTTGTCTTCCAGTCCCCAATCATGCAGAATATTTCCCATCGTAATAATGTCGGCTTTAGGGAATACATCGGTAAAAAAGTTGCCTGACACTACTTTTACACGGTCTGCTACTTCCTTGTTGCTGATATTGCGCTTCGCAACAGGCGCAACTTCCGGAAGGTCAAAAGTGCTAGATAGCATTTGAGGCTGATGCAATGCAATCTGAATCGAAAGATCAGCGCCTGACCCTCCAATATCGCAATGGGTATAATAACCTGAGAAGTTAAACTGGCTGGCGAATGCTATGAAATTGCCCATTTGAATGCCACCCATGGCATGAATAAATTCTTCGAGGCGATTTTCATCCGCGTATAATGCAACAAACACGCTTTCGCCTCCGTTCTTTGATTCATTTTGAGGAAGGCCAGTCTTTAAGCCTTCAGCAAGATCGCCCCAAAAAGAATAAAGCCGGTTGTTGGCCATAGCAAGAATCCCTCCCATATAAGATGGCCGGTTCTTGTTTAAAAAAATGTCCGTTTCCAGGGCATTACAATATTTGGCTTGCGATCCATTTCCTGTGCGGCAGAGAAAGTTCATCGCAACAAGTGCATCTAAAAAATCTTCGATGCCTCTGCCATGAAGTTGCAGTGCATCTTTAATTTCGGCTGAAGTTTTACTTTCGTCAGAAAGCAAAGTGAAAAGGTCAAAGCCAACTGCAGTCAGCAATACTTTAGATGACCAAAAAGCAAAACCTGTTTGCATAATACGGGCTGGATTAAGTACCACCTGGTTTGAGATTGTCTCGGTAAGCATCCTGAATTGTTTTATGAATGAATAATTTGGGTTCGTTTATAGTGGTGTGCTAAAACGTAAGTCTAAATTATTCACTCGCAAAGCGTTTTGGGGCCCAATGGCAATCAATGGTGTTATTGGTGGAATAAACCGATGTAAATGAGGAATGAAAAACAGTTTATGCAACCGGTACGCTTACGCGAACCGTAGTTCCTTTGTTGAGGATACTATCAACCGTGATAGTGCCGCCGTGCATAACGATGAATTCTTTGGCAACCAGCAAGCCTAATCCGGTGCCTTTTTCATTTTCGGTTCCGCTGGTATTCTTTTTTTCGCGCACTTCAAACAGGTATGAAAGTTTATCGGGCTCAATGCCCACGCCATTATCCGCAATTTCAATAACAATTTGCCCGTTTGCCTCAAAAGTTTTCAATTGAATAATACTTCCCCGGGGAGAATATTTTATGGCATTGCTGAGTAAGTTTCTGAACACAGCCGTCAAAAGATCGTAGTCGGCGGTAACAGCTGAAAGGAAGTTGTATTGTGTGTTTATTGAAAGCTCTTTTTGAAGAAGCTGATCATTGTACAGATCAATAACATCGTGCAGCAGGTTTGTAAGATCTATGCTTGCTGCGCGAAATTGTATTTCTTTTGTTTGTGCCAGCGCCCAATTCAGCAGATTGTTTAGTAAGGTATTGAGCTTATTAACCGATTGGTCAATTCGCTGAGAAAGCTGGTCAATCTTCTCTCGTGCATTCTGCTTGTTGTAATGCCCCACCAGTTTGGCAATGCTTTGAAAAGAAGTGATCGGCCCTCTTAAATCGTGGCTAATGACGGAAAAAAGCCGGTCCTTGGTTTGATTGCTTTTCTGCAGTTCTTCCGTTCTTTTCGCGATGATATCTTCCATTGCATCGAACAGTAACGAGTTTTGAATAGAAACAGCTATGGCTTGTGAGAGAGTAATCAGAAATGCTTCATCGTCTTTGCTAAATACACTTAAATTATAGCTTTCTGCAAGCAGCACTGCAACAAGTTCATTATTGGCGATAAGAGGAATGGCGATCTGGCTTTCGGGATTATCCAAACCGGGGAGTGTTTGCGTAGGTTGATGTGGCAGGCTGTTGTTAACCGCGAGGTAATCTTTCTTCCTTCGTATGCCTGTAATATTAATAGGGATTTTCTTTACTGCTGCCAGCCCTGCAATGCCCGTTCCCATCGCTGTAGAAAAGCCTGTGTGGTCATTTTCATAACCATAGCTGCACTGCACAACCAAATTTTTAAGTTCCTTATCCGGCAGCAGCATTTGGCTGTAATGAATATAGAATTGATCGTTGAGTATTTTTAAAATGTTCTGTAGTTTGTGTGGCAGGCTTTGCACTTTGTTCAACTCAAATGTAACCGTCGCCATCAGTTGATTTTTTCGCCTGGCCTCGTTTAGTTGCCTTGTTAGTAACTGCAATTGATTGTCATCTGTCATAGCTGCAATGGATATAACCGTTTTATCTCCATAATTTCAAAAAGGTCAGCAGCCAACAAATGAAATACATCAGCCATACCTTGCACACCAGCTATAACTTCCAGTTGTAATTTCATTTGTTCGTAGATGGCCCCTTCGGTTTGGCTTTCTTTAAATCTCAGGTGCATCTTATATAATGCATAAGTGGTAGGCGAAGTAAGCACCACGCAAACCATCGGATTCTCAGTTATGTTCCTGACGGTCTTATTGAAAAATTGCCTAGACAATGCTACGTGTACATCATCTACATAAAACACCTGTGATACATATGTAACATTAGGTGTGCCATCGGCAGCGGCCGTAGACACTACCGCAGGTATAACGCCTTCAAAGGCTGGCATCATTTCTTCTAATAGATGTTCATTCATTTGTTAGCCTCCAGATCGATCACCTGGCTTCCGGTGCCCTTGTGCGGTGTCTGTTCATAAATATAGCGAACCCTGAATGTTACAGCGAAAGAAGGTAGATGAAAATATGATTGAAAAAGCGGTTCTTTTAAAAAGCCAAACGATGTTGTAATATCAGTAAACGCGTCAAAATATCGCTGTTGTAATTCGTCTTCCTCTTTTGTACATGGGCGAATGGATTGATAAACGCCTTTATATTGGTAACTTTCAAAGCTGGGAACACATGTTGCTGCAAGCGCAATGTTGGTGTTGAGTTGCAGATTTTGTATGAATTTTCTTCCGAAAACTTCGCTGATAAAAATGGTGATGTTCCTTATATCTGTTACCCGGGCAACTCCAGCGCAGCGGACAATCTCAGGAGTATTATCGTCGTCGCAGTTGGCAGCCCAAAGTGCTGATGGTTCAGTTAACAGTTTGAAATATGGTGCGTCGTTCATAAACGGTTAAATAAGTTTTAGCCTGTTGAATAAGGCATCTTTATATGTTTTTCCGATAGGAATTTCTTTACCCGATATTTTAAGGATACAATCATCAAGGTTCACTTCTTCTATGGCTTCTGTCTTTACGGCGAAAGATCTGTGTGTTTGTATAAAGCTGTGTGCAGGAAGCTGATCCAGCAAATTCTTCAGGCGAATATTAACCGCATACCGGCGTTCTTTGGTATGTACGTAGCAGTACTTTTCTTCCACTTCAATAAACAACAAATCACTTATTGGGATTTTCAAAAGTTTGTTATTGTACTTAACAAAGAAAGCGTTGTATGATGCGTCTACCTTGTGTCCGGTATCAGTATTTTTTATGTCGGCAGACCGGGTGTTAAAAAGCGCCAGTTCCATCGCCAGTTGCAGGTTTCTTTCATTATAAGGCTTAATAAGGTAGGCTGAAGGATTTGTTTCTTTTGCTTTTGCAAAAGTTTCAGAATCTGCAAAAGCTGTTACATAGATAACAGGCGTTTTACGAATTGCTGAAGCAATTTCCACAAACTCAATTCCGTTAAGCGGCCCTTTTATTTCAATGTCCATCAGCAAGAGGTCTGGTGGTTGTTGTTTGAAAAGTTTTAGTGCGTCAATGGCATTGTCTACAATCGAAAAATTGGTGTAGCCTGATTCAGGCAACAGCATTTGCAATGTTTCGGCGTGAATAGGGTCGTCTTCCACGGCAATTATATACAGGTCAGACATTACGTTAGTTTCCATAAATTGATAAGGCTTATGGTTTTGTAAGCCAATTGGTATCCAGATTATAGCAGGGTAATTCCTCAGGTTTGCCGACAATGCTGTTCGTTACGTTCAATCATTTGTTTATTCCCATTCAGGTTCCTTTCATTGAAGTTTACTGCATAACCGCTTTGGCTGATGCTAGTTTAGCATTGTATTCAACAATGATAATAAAAATAAATGCGTATAAAAACAGCTTTATGAAAAAAGTAAAGACTTTCTTTTTGTTGCTTGGTTCAACAGCAACCATACTTATGTTCTGTTCATGTACAAAAGAGCAACATGCTGGCCCCGAAGATAGTGGCCAACAAAATAACAATGGCGGCGGCAGCCTTAGTGTCAACGTTACAACCATTGCAGGTAAACGTGGCGAACAGGGCAATGCCGCGGATGGTAATGGGGCTTCTGCACGTTTTTGGAATCCCGGAAAAATGATCTTCGACAGCCGTAACAACATCCTGTACATCGCAGATGGAAGTGTGATCCGGAGTATGGATATGCAATACAACGTTAGCACATATGTGCCATTGCGCATGTTGGGAAGTTCGTTTAATGATATATTGGATATCGCACTGGCACCAGGTGTTGGGGGAAGCCTTTACATAACGTCCAAAGAGTATGACCTATGGAAGGTTGAGCCGGCCGGCAATCAGGCTAAGGTTACTAACCTGGTTAACAGAATGTACAGTGGCAATGATGTTGGCGCATTGAATTCCGGTGATCATTTTGATATGGCCAGGGGGCTGGCAACCGGTGCTAATGGGGAGATTTATTTCTTTAATCAGTCGTGGGCAACGCTTCACCGGATCAGGCTTTCAACCATGACGGATGGAGTGGTAGAGACATTTGCCGGCAAAGCTGAAGACAAAAGTGGCGGAGATGGCAAGCCTTACCCGTTCCAGGACGGCAAAGGTGAACAGGCAACTTTTGGTGCACGGGTTTCGGACATTGCCTCCGATGCAAACGGAAATATTTATGTGGCAGACTTTGATGATAACCTTGTGCGCAAAGTAACTCCTGATGCAATGGTCACTTCCTTGTTCCCGTTCAAAACGCATGTGGGGATTGATATTGATGGGCCTATCGCCAACGCAGAGTCTAATAATGTGTTACAGGTAGCCGCAACAGATGATGGCAATTTCATCTTCTTTACCACTTATGGTTATGCTGGCAATAATCTGGATGCCCTCCGCATGATAAGGCCGGGTAAAGATGTAATCACGCTCGTCGGCTATTCTGCTGGCTCTTCGTATGGCGACGGGCCTGGAAAAACGCGGGGTTTGGGCGGAACAGGTGGCATTGCCGCAACGCCCGACGGCAAAACGGTCTTCGTTTCTGAACCAGGGCAAAAGGTGATACGTAAAGTGACGATTGAATGATTTGCTCTTTGATCCAAAACAGAAAAGCCTCCCAATGGAAGGCTTTTCTGTTGCAACCTAAACGTTGGCTATTGTGCAACTACTTTCATCTCGCCCTTCATTATCAGGTAATGCCCGGGATAACTACACAGGAACGGATAAGTTCCCGGTTTGTCCGGCGCCGTGAAATAAATGGTGTCAGATTCTTTTGGATGGAGTAGAATAGTGTGAAACAGTACGTTTGATGTGTTTGGAACAAAGCTTAGCCTTTCTCCGTTCAGCCCCATGTTCACAGCCATTTGTCCCACCTTGTCGGATGTGCCCGGCTTTACAAATACCATGTTGTGCAACATGTCATCACTGTTTTTAAAAGTGAGCTTTATTTTGCTTCCTGCTTTAACGGTAATGTTATCTGTATCGAACTTTAATCCGGGTTTTGTGCCGATAGTCATTACCCTGTCAGGTTTGCCCCAGTCTGCCGGCTGTTTGGTAAGATGTTTTACAGTAACCACTTTGGCTACAGCTACCCCGCTTGTTCCTCCTGAACCCATATTCATATGGTCGTGATGAGACATTGCTGGCGTTACCTGGTTTTGCGCAGTGATAGTAAGGTTTTCGCCATCAGGAATGTTATTCAATGTATAATAGCCGGTGTTGTGCAGCAATGCTACTTTGGTTGCAGAGCGAACTCCTTCAGCTTTAATTTCATGAATGTAACCAGGTTTTAGAGAGTCTAATACCAGGCGGACTTTCAATTTATCCGGAGAAACTTCAATCGCTTTTATTTTTCTGTCGCCCTGGTTAATTACCGGGCTTCCATAAATGTGATGATACTTGTATGTGAAGCTGGTGATCTGGTAAGCGTTCACATCTTTAGCTGCTTTTTCTTCAACCGGTTGTGTGAATTCAATCTCAAATCCATCAGGTTTAGCGCTTACGGTCTTCATTTCGAAAGGCGTTTTCTCATTCCACACCAATCTTTGCAGGCCGTATTCTTTACCGCCTGTTGAGCCCCAGCCGCGCGCCGTCATACCAACAAACATGCTGCCGTCAGAACCCCAGCACATGCGGATAATACCTGAAGAGAACCCTTCCCTGAAAGGAAATACAACACCTTGATAAACTCCTTTTACTTTTTCAAGCGATACACGCATGATCTTGCTTTGCCCCTGGTCACCAACAAACAATTGCCCTTCGAACGGTCCCATTTTAGCGGCGCCTTCGTAGCTAAGAATATCTGATGTAGAAATACCTAAGATGGTATGCGGAAACCACACAGCGGGTGTTTTTAACCCGGGAACGCGTTTAGCTACATCGTATTTCGGTTCACCAGTATCAGGAATGTCAGACTTTTTTAGTTTAACAGGAGAATTCGGTTCGCCCGACCAACGAAGGCCGCCTGGATTTCCAACGAAGTCACCTTCAGCCACATTTGTAATGCTTCCAGATCCAACCCAATCGCCCTGGTTCTCTGCATAAAAAATATCACCGCTGTTATTCAAACCAAAACCTGCAGGTGAACGGAATCCCGTTGCAAAAGGTTTGAACTTGCCTTCGGGGCTTATCTTGATCATCCAGCCGCGCCACTTAGTTAAGCTTTCACCGTAACCAATCCAGGAAAGGTTAAGTGTGAGGATCATATTGCCGTCTTTATCCAGCTTGGGGCCATAAGAATATTCATGGTAGTTGCCTGATAATGGCCATGAATAAATAGTTTCATAATCATCGGCTCGTCCATCGCCATCCAGGTCTCTCAATCTTGTCAACTCAGATCGTTGTGCCAGGTACAAATCGCCTTTAATGTAGTTTAGCCCAAGTGTTTCATGCATACCCTCAGCAAAAAGAGAATAGCGTGGCATGCTTCCATTCTTCATGTAAGGATTGCTTATTTTCCAGACTTCGCCGTGTCTTGTTGAAACCGCAAGCGCATCGTTTGGCAGTAACGTCATGCCGCCAACTTCCAGCTTTACATTTTCCGGAATGGGTAGCGTTTGTATAGTATAAAAGTCTTCTTCTTTCTGGGTGACTGTTGTATCGCTGTTCTGGGCTTTTGCACCAAAGCAGGCAGCAAACAGCAGGCCGCCGAGCAAAGCTTTTTTATGTTTAAATGTATGTTGCGTTGTCATGATTGTAGATTACCAGGTGATGGAATAAGATACAGTGTTGTTTTGTGCGCTAACAGGAACAAGCATTTCCTGGCCTTTCGCAGTTTGCCTTATTACCGGCGCATACTTTTCATCAATTTGCAGGTAATAAGATTTGTTGCCAACAGCATACAATCCCTTACCAAGCTGTTGAATGGTATTGGATGTAGCAATCTTGCAAAATGTTTGCGCGGGAGGGTTATCCACTTTTATTTCCCTTGTTAGGCCGGCACCACTGGCAGAAAAGATCTTATCCATTACGTTAATGCCGTTGTAGTTGTATTTGAATGTTGGGTTTCTCTCTTTATCCAACATGTAGCCTTTATTGTTGAAATCGTCAAAAGCAACAGAATCAGGCCATGCGGCAGTGTTGCTTGTTAGTATAGCCACGGATGGTTCATTCGAAAATGTGATGGGGCTTCCCAAAGGTTTCGCCAATTGGGGTTCGCCTCTTTCATGCCACATGTCCGTAACATCCAGGAAGGGGCCTCTCCAGATTTGTAACAATGCACCTTGCTTCAGGTTGTATGCAAAGTTTGTTTGGTCGGGATACCCTGCAGAAATAACGTGAGTAAGTTTTGTATCGCCATATTGCCAGAAGCTTCTGAGCAGCACAGGTTCATTGGAGGAAGGGTTATAAACGATAGGGTTGTCCATCGACCTTCTTTTCTTTGCCGACTCAGGTATTGCCTGCAATGGCCTGATCTGGATATTTCTGAATGCCACAGGCCCATGGTCTCCCTGTAACATTAAAGGGCCGGTTGCTTTTTCATCATTAAAAGCTGCTGCTCTTGTCGGGCCGGTTACCGCAGTTTCTTCCTGCACCAGTGCGCCATTCAGATATACTGCTTCGAATACCGCGTTACTTATTTTTTTCCCGTCGGCGCTAAACTTTGGTGCACGGAACCTGATTTTTACATGTTGCCATAAACCAGGCGCACGGCTTACATTTATCAAAGGTGGTGTGCCCTCATAACCTTTGTCGTCTCCGGGTTTATTGTCATCCCAACGCTGATATACGCCACCGCAATCAGAATAGGTTGGGTGTGTTTTCTGCCAGCTGTCAAACAGTTGCACCTCGTAACGGCCTTGCAGATAAATGCCGGAGTTGCTACCTTTTGCTATCATGAAATCAAGCTCAACCTCGGCATCACCAAATTCCTGTTGCGTAATAAGGTGAGAATTGTTTTTGCTGTCGGGCTTGTCAACAACACATCCCTTACCCGTAATAGCCTGAATGTCGTTTGGTTGATTGAAATTGCAGGCGGCATCACCGGCAATCGTCCAGTTGGCACCTGCATTTTTAAAATCGCTCAGATCATTAAAGATAATGTTGGCAGTAGCCGTGCCGTCTTGTGCAAGCGCGGTTTGCCAGCAGATAAGGCCGGCAAACAGGTAGCGCATTTTGTTCATCCGTTTCATGAAGTTGGTTGTTGATAATGGTGAAATAGTCAATGGTGAATGGTGAATAGTGAAAAGTGCAGCAGAAAAACTATTATCAACATTCCTCATTCATTCATATCGTTATTAGCTAAAATTTTCTTAGTTTATTCATTCGCACATCGGCACATTTACACATCCGCATTTGTTTTCAATTTTCAATTTATTGCCCTTCAAACTCGTAAGTTTTTCCTGCCTCCGTTGCTATATCATACTCATATATTTCCTTTAATTGCAATCCCTTCAAAGAAGCCTTTGGTGAGACGACAGGGTCTTTTGTGTCTGCGGTTTTATAGAAAGCATTGCCGTTATTTCCTGTTGCTTTTGTTAGTTTGATTGATGGCGATATCGCTTTTATCGGATAATAAGACCGGATTCTAAGATTACCGCCCAGCGTAGATTTGACAGACAAATGTGTCAATTTACTATTAGCCCATTTAATATCTGTTTCAAAACCGCCTCTCGCGCGCAAACCTTTTATTTCGCCGTCTTTCCATTGCGATGGAAGCGCCGGCAACACATGCAGTGCGCCGTCATGCGATTGCAAAAGCATTTCAGCAATACCTGAAGTGCATCCGAAATTGCCATCGATCTGGAAAGGAGGATGTGCATCAAATAAATTAGGATAAGTGCCTCCGCCGCCTTTGTTGCCGCCAACAGGGGTAAGCTGGTCAGTAATCAATTTTTCAGCATGATCGCCGTCCAATAATCTTGCCCAGAGGTTTACTTTCCAGCCCATCGACCATCCGGTAGAAACATCCCCACGGTAGATCAGTGAATTTCTTGCTGCTTCAAATAATGCGGCATTTCGGTAAGGTGATATTTCATTGCCGGGAAATAAACCCCATAAATGCGAAACGTGCCTGTGTTTATCTTCCGGATTGTCCCAGTCATGAAACCATTCCTGCAACTGGCTGTACTGGCCTATTTGCATTGGAGGAAGGTTCGGAATACGTTTGCTGATTTCTTGTGTTGTTGCGTTGTTGATTCCCAGCATTTTCGCAGCCTGAACAGTGTTGTTGAATAATGCAAAAACAATCTGGTTGTCCATTGTTGTGCCGGCCGAAATGTTGATGCCGTTATGTGCATTTTCAGGTGATGCAGATGGCGATACCAACCACCATCCCTTTTCAGGATCTTTTGCCATTACATCCAGGAAGAATTCGCTGGCTGATTGCATGGATGGGTAGATATCTTTTAAATACGTTTTGTCGCCGCTGTAAATAAACTTCTCCCACATGTGCTGACAAAGCCATGCGCCGCCTGTAGGCCACACGCCCCATGGCCCATCAATAGGTGCGGTAAACCGCCACAAATCTGTATTGTGATGTAATACCCAACCTCTCGCGCCATACATGCTTTTGGCGGTAGTTTGCCCGGTAACGCTTAAATCTTTAACCATCTGAACCAGTGGCGCATGCATTTCAGAAAGATTGGTTACCTCAGCTGGCCAGTAATTCATTTCAAGATTAATATTGTCGGTGTACTTACTGTCCCATGGCGGCCTTGTTAGTGGATTCCACAAGCCTTGCAAATTCGCGGGTTGTGTGCCCGGCTGAGAACTGCTAATAAGCAGGTAGCGGCCAAACTGGAAGTATAAAGAAACCAATGCAGGATCAAACGTGGATGCAAACCTGCGTAGCCTTTCATTGGTAGGTAATGCCGCAGCATCAGTTGTACCAAGATCAAATATTACCCTGTTGAAATATTTGCTATAGAAACTGGTTTGATTTTGTTTGGCCGATTCGTATTTTTTTAATTCAGCGTTAGCCAGGTATTTTTTTGCCTTACTTGTTTCATCGGCAGTAAGGTCATTGTATTTATTGAAATTGGTGGCGGCAGATACATAAATGGTCGCCGCGTTAGCTCCCTGAACAGTAACAGATGTGTCACCGTTGCTGATTGAGCCACCCTCAGTTTTGATGGAAGTAATTGCACAAACTTTCACGGCGCCTTTTACGCCCTGGTGATCAGGAGAAATAGCCGATAATGTCAATTCCTGCTTATTGGCTTTAACAATGCCTTTTTGCGGAGTATGCATTGAAGCAGTGAAACTGATACTGTTGTTTTTATCCGCGGTTAATCGGATGATGATAACCTGATCTGTAAAAGAAGAAAATATTTCGCGCGTATAGTGAACGCCGTCCACTTCGTAAGTGGTTGTTGAAAGTGCTTTTGATATGTCCAGAGAACGGCGGAAAGTTGTGCTGTCATATTTTTCGTGGCCTGGAAAATGTAACACTACATCGCCTACAGGTTGATAGGGCATGCCATGTATTTTTTCGGCTACAAATGTTTTTGAAGCTAGCGCTTCCGCTTCTTTATACTTTCCTTCGAAAATAAGTTGCTGAATAGGGCGCAGAGCCTCCTTTGCTTTTGGATTATCATTATTAAATGGCCCGCCTGCCCAGAAGCTGTCTTCATTTAATTGAATCAATTCATCGCCGGGCCTGCCGAATATCATCCCGCCCAGCCGGCCGTTACCAATCGGAAGCGCTTCTTCCCATATGGATGCAGGCTTGTTGTACCAGAGCTCATATAACGAATTTTGTTGGGCACGCGAAATGATTGTTACAGTAAGCAGCAGCAGTGCCATGTAGCCGCGGGCAAGTATCTTCATATGCTAGAGTTCATTTTGGATCCGTTGCAATCTGTTAAGTATCGGTTGTTTTTAACCGGAGATGGGTAAATATAAGTAAGTTTCTTCTTGATTTTGCAATCGGTTGCATTTTTCGGTAGAAATTTTTCACTTGGGGATTTTTTTTGTGGATGGAAGAATTTTATCCGGTTAAAGGATTCCGGAGTAAAGACTAATACTTCGCAAATCGAAAAGTTGTTCGCCTCAGACATTTTTGTAACTAAAACAGTTTCCTTCATCTTTGCGGTCTAAATCGAAAACATGACTGAAGAATTCTTTACTATATCATTTGAGCATGAGGGTATTCATTATGAAGGCAGAGTGAGTCCCGGAAAAAAGGATAAGGTGGGAATTATTCGTTCATACCATGTTGTTCTCAACAATGTATTCTTTGGTTATGTAAACAACGATGGAAACAGCTGGTCCACTTCTGAACAACGCCCGGAATCGCTGACTGAAAGAGTAGGGAAGGAGATTGAGGAGAAGTTGTAAGTTGAGTTGTAAGTTATAAGTTTTACGTTGTACGTTGTACGTTTTTTGTGGCAAAAGTTTGCATTTTTAAGCGGTTCTATTTTTATTGTTGGGTTGGGTTAGTAAGCGATTGAGTAGTTTATGTTGCATCGCTGCGCCGCCGCCTCTTTGTGTTCGCCGCGAGAAACCCTTCGCCTCTGGTTTTTACTTTTGAATTTTAAAAAAGCCTCAGCTGTACGCCCTTTGCCTTAGGCCGCTTTGCATCACCGAAAACCGTCTTTCCTCCATATTTCCACGATTCATTTCTTTCCTTTTCAATCAACGCATCAAACTGCTCGTTTGGAATAAAATTTTTCTCGGCTTTTGCAGCCAGTGCATGCAAACTTTTGATCGCCTCCTGTTTGTCTGTTTCCCCAAGCTTAGCCTTGTAAACGGCATTCTGTAATGTGCTGATGGTTTCGTCATACACCTTTATCGGAACAGGAAACGGATGGCCATCTTTACCGCCATGCGCAAATGCAAAACGGGCGGGATCTTTAAAACGGGATGGAGTACCATGAATAACTTCGCTGACCAATGTTAAAGATTGAATTGTTCTTGGCCCTACACCTTGCAGCAATAAGAGTTCCTCGAAATTTTTTGTCTCATTTTCACTGGCCAGCCAAAGCACTGTGCCCAGTCTTTTAAGGTCAACATCCTCACTTCTTACATCGTGATGCGATGGCATGATCAACTGTTGAATCTCATGCATCATCAACTCCGGCTTTTCTTTAGTGAGTGCCAAAATGCTGTTACGGGTACTATCCGCCGCTGTTGCAGTAAGATTTAGGATCTCTCCCTGGTTAACACCGCAAACTGCAGTATGTGGTTCTTCAATAAATGAGTGCAGGTCCTTCGAATGCCAGTGATACCTGCGGGCCATCTTGTTTCCGGCAGACATGCCCTGTTGTATCACTGACCAATCACCCTTGTTGCTTACGATAAAATTGTGAGTGTATAGTTGAAATCCATCCTGTACGGCAGTATTATCCACCTTCGCGCTTAGCTTGCTAAATTTCACCAGCTCATTTCCGTCCAGTCCTGTTTGTTCTGCAACGCGTAATAATTCCTGCGGAGCTTCTTTCGAAAATTTTCCTTTTCCTCCACAGATATAAATTCCTAATTCTTTTGCGTGAGGATTTATTGCTCTTTTCAATGCGCCCATTACAGATGTGGTAATGCCTGATGAGTGCCAGTCCATCCCCATCACCGCACCCAGGCTCTGGAACCAGAACGGATCGCTCATACGGCGCAGCAATTCTTCCTGGCTATATTCCATCAGAATGGACTCAGTAATGGCCAGGCCAAGCTTCGCCATTCGCTCGGCAAGCCATTTGGGAACATAGCCATAATGTAAGGGGAGATCTGCAGATCCGGAACGCTTCATGCTAACAAAATTAGCATTTAAGTTATAAGTTTTACGTGGTACGTTGTAAGTTTAACTTCTCCCGATTAAAATTTTTCGGGTTATAAATGATGTTGAAACGGGTATCTAAACGTTAAAGCCTTCATGTTGTAATGTTATGCAATATGAAGGCTTAAACGTATAACGTAAAACTTACAACTTCCCAACTTCCTGGCTTCAACGTATAACGTACCACGTATAACTTACAACTTACTGTTGTGGTTTATCGTAATTAAACATCCAGTGAATGCCGAATTTATCTGTTAGCATTCCAAAATAGGCGCCCCAAAATGTTTCCGCTGCAGGCATGGTTACCGTTCCATCTTTAGAAAGGTTGTTGAAGTAAGTGTCCACCTCTTCTTTGCTGGTGCAGTTTACGGAAAGCGAAACGGAGCTTCCATTGGTAACAGGCTGGCCGGGCATCAAGTCGGATGCCATGATAGTCAGTTCGCCTTTTGTCAGGCGTGAGTGCATTACATTGTTTTTTGCTTCCGGAGGCGTATCCATGGGCGCTGAAGCAAAATCCATGATCTCCAGTTCTCCGCCAATGCAATCCTTGTAAAAAGTCATTGCTTCACGGCAATCGCCATTGAATGCCAAATAAGGATAAACTGCTGTTTGATTTGGATTCATCGTTTCTTTTTTTGTGTTAGAAAATTATATGCGTAGATGTTCGAATTACCGGCATGGCAAGTGTTCTGTAACCTGCAATAAAAAACCGTAAAACAGTAAACAATCGTCCAGACAAGTTATAAAAAACTTTACTGGAAAAAGTGTTTTTCTATTTTACGGTTATATTAAAAACGGCGAAGGCCGGTCTTCTTATACGTTGAACCTGAAGTGCATGATGTCGCCATCTTCTACCAGGTAATCCTTACCCTGAACGGCCAGTTTACCATTGTCGCGACAAGCGGCTTCTGATCCGAATTTTACAAAGTCGAGGTATTTGATTACTTCCGCACGAATAAATCCCTTTTCAAAGTCAGTATGAATAACACCGGCAGCCTGTGGAGCATACATTCCTTTGGTGATGGTCCATGCACGTACTTCCTGAACACCTGCAGTGAAATAAGTAGCAAGGTTCAGCAGGTGGTAAGTAGCTTTGATCAGACGGGCAACTCCACTTTCATGCAATCCCATATCTTCCAGGAACATCTGCCTGTCTTCAAAGTTGTCCATTACAGCAATCTCGCTTTCTATTTCAGCGCTGATGAAAATAATTTCCGCTTTCTCATCCTTAACCGCTTCCTTAATAGCTTCAGTATGTTTATTTCCTTTTACAACACTTTTGTCATCCACATTGCACACGTAAACTACCGGCTTAATGGTAAGAAGGAACATATCATCAACATGCTTTTCTCTTTCTTCAGGGCTTACCTCAAATGCTCTCGCATTTTTGCCTTGTTCAAGGTGTGCTTTTATTGCCTGCAGAATTTCCAACCCGCGCAATGCTTCTTTATCACCTCCCGTTCTTGCCTGCTTTTCTGACTTGGCGATTTTCTTTTCTACGCTATCAAGGTCTTTTAACTGCAATTCTGTGTCAATAATTTCCTTATCACGAACAGGGTTTACGCTGCCATCAACGTGAATTACATTGTCATCGTCGAAACAACGTAATACGTGAATAATGGCGTCGGTGCTCCTGATATTTCCAAGAAACTGGTTACCTAATCCTTCACCTTTGCTGGCGCCTTTTACCAGGCCGGCGATATCTACTATTTCAACAGTTGTAGGAACCACGCGTTGCGGTTGAACCAGCTTTTCCAACTGGATCAGGCGTTCATCCGGAACGGTAATAACGCCCACGTTCGGTTCAATAGTACAGAACGGGAAATTGGCCGCCTGCGCCTTTGCATTACTTAATGCATTGAACAAAGTTGATTTACCCACATTTGGTAATCCCACAATACCTGCTTGTAAAGCCATAATTATGTTGTGTTTAATCTTTAGCTATCAGCAGTCAGCTATCAGCTCTCAGCAATGGCTTTGGGCTTTAAGCTGCACGCTTTATGCTTAACAGGCCGCAAATGTAGCGCTGTCCTCTCTAAATAGGAAACTTTTCCGCTTTGGATAGTGTTTTTCACTACTTTCGGATGTCTTAATTAATTCTAATTCATGGCGCTAAACATTGTCTGGATCGCTTTTTTCATCATAGCTTTTATCATAGCCTGTGTTAAACTAATTGTGTTTCATGATACAGAAATTTTTAAAGTGTTAGTGGAAGGCATGTTCGATTCAGCCAAAAGTTCGGTAGTAGATGTGGGATTTTCCCTGGCGGGAACAATGATCTTTTTTCTTGGAATAATGAATATAGCCGAAAAAGCAGGAGCCATTAACCTGTTGGCCAGATGGTTGAACCCCTTTATGAAAAGGCTTTTTCCTGAAGTTCCCGACAAGCACCCGGCGATGGGGGAGATGGTGATGAACTTTAGTGCCAATATGCTGGGATTAGATAATGCAGCAACGCCGTTTGGCTTGAAAGCCATGCAAAGCCTGCAATCATTGAACCCCAACAAAGAAACAGCGACCAATGCGCAGATTATGTTCCTGGTGCTGCACACGAGCGGCCTTACGTTAATCCCATTGTCGATTATCACCTATAGATTGGCTGCTGGTTCTACACAGCCGGCAAGCATTTTTATTCCCTGCGTACTGGGCACAATTTCGGCAACGCTCGCCTCCATCGTAATTGTAGGAATAAGGCAAGGAATTAAATGGGACTTCACATTGATTGCTTCGTTGTTAGGTATGACTGCATTTGTTGTAGGCTTGCTGGTTTTGGTTGGAAGGATGGAGAATGCACAGCGTGAAGCGTTCAGTAAGATTTCCGGTAATCTGATTTTATTCGCGATAGTAGTTACGATCATTGTTGGTGGGGTTTGGAAGAAAGTATCAGTCTTTGATGCTTTTATTGAGGGAGCAAAGAACGGCTTTGACGTTGTTCTGAAGATTTTGCCCTATTTAGTTGGAATGCTTGTGGCAATTCGTGTTTTCAGGGACAGCGGTGCACTCACGTACGTCACAAATGGGCTTACCTATGTTATAGGGCTTACCGGCCTGAATACCGATTTTACTCCGGCCCTGCCAATTGCCATTATGCGCCCTTTCAGCGGCAGTGGCGCGCGCGGTTTAATGATCGATACATTAAAAACACACGGCCCCGACAGTTTTGTTGGGCAATTGGGCTCAACCTTGTTCGGCTCAACCGATACAACATTCTATATTCTTGCTCTGTATTTTGGCAGTGTAGGCATTAAAAAAGTGCGTTATGCCGTGTGGGCAGGAATTATGGCTGATATAATCGGTGTCATTTCTGCCATAATTATTTCCTACCAGTTTTTCCGATAACCGACGAATTTAAACGTTTTTTTAAGCTTTTTATAATGTGTCACCGTGACGTAATGAAAGTTCTTCTGTTTATTATTGCAACACATTTAATATAATAGTCACATAAGAAAAGGCAAAAAGTCTTTTCTCTTTTTTAAATGCAACAATAAATATTCAGGATATAAGAAATGCATTGTGTCCCTATGAAATCGTGAAATCTTATATTCTTTGAAAGCCCCCAAAAAAAAATAGAGGGTAATTGAAATTACCCTCGCAACCAAAACTGCCTGCTATCAGGCTTAAATATTTGAATGTTATTGTGTTAGTATATCTGCGCGAAGATAAAAATGATTTTATTTTTTCGCGTTTATTTAACACGAATATAACGTATTAAAAAAACCTTAGGGTGTCCTTCCTCTAATTAAAGAAATCAGGAACAATACGATAAATATAAAGAACAAAACCTTAGCGATACCTGCAGCGCTTGAAGCAATTCCTGTAAAACCGAATATGGCAGCCACAATCGCAATGATCAGAAAGATTACGGTCCATCTAAGCATACAAAAAGATTTAAATTAAGAATATTCTCCTTACTTCCATAAGTGTACCATTTTGTATCTGCTATTAGTAACAAGTTTATGGATTGATTTGTTGCTTTTGTGTAGCTTTTTTTGCCCACAGATAAGCCGCTTTATCTACTTTTCTCCATTAATACGATGTATTTTATTGGCATGAATTTTTAGCCTGCTCGTGATAAGTATTTCAAATAATAAATGAGTTGCTTTATGAAAAATACACTTATTGCCGTGGTAGTTTTTAGCGCATTCATGCTGGCTTCGTGCGGCAACCATGAGGGCAGGAATAATGAGACCGATACATCGAACAAGTCTATAACTGTCCCGCCTCCTGACAATAGATCCGCTACTAACCCTTCAGTTGGCGATACTGCTACTCCTAAAGTAAGGCCGGATACAATCAATCCCAGGGATACGGTCAAGCGTAAATAAGCAGAGAAAAAATATTAGCTTATTCCGGCAGCGGGTTGTTCAGTTTACCCTGATCACGCGCATGTATTGATCTTAACCAACAGTAGCCTGCTACCATTGCTGCCACGGAACCGGCAAGTACAGCGACTTTAGCTGCATCCTGATAAGTTGGATCATCGAATGCGAGTGTTGAAATAAAAATGCTCATGGTGAAACCTATCCCCGCCAGGATACCTGCTCCAATAAGGTGGGGTTGCGTTACGCCTGTCGACAATGTAGCCCATTTCTTTTTGATCACTATATAACAGGCCGTATAAATACCCAGCGGCTTGCCGATGAACAAGCCAAATATGATTCCCAGCGATAGCGTGCTTGTTAATGCAGACAAAGGATTTTGCGGAAATATAATAGCTGTATTGGCGAGTGCAAATAAGGGCATGATCACAAAATTGACCGGGTGATGCAACTTGTGGCTGTAAGTTGTAAGAAGGTTCCCCGGTACAAGAAGCGCAAACAATACACCAGCAATGGTGGCATGAATGCCTGAGTTAAAAACACAATACCAGAGCACAATGCCCAGGATTATCTGCAGCCAGCCGAACCGGATTTTCTTATTGATAAAATAGATGAGTGCGATAACAACAAGGGTTGAGCCTAACCACACAAGTTTAATGGATGAACCGTAAAAAAGCGCGATGATCACAATTGCACCAAGGTCATCGATGATGGCGAGCGCAGTCAAAAAGATTTTGAGTGAATCGGGTATGCGTTTGCCCAGCAGCGACGCTATGCCCAGCGAAAAAGCGATGTCTGTTGCTGTAGGAATTCCCCATCCTTGCTGATACACCGTAGCCTTATTGAAAAGCGAGAAAATGATGGCTGGAACAACCATTCCTCCAATGGCCGCCGCAACCGGTAGCGTGGCACGCTGAGGGATTGATAGCTCGCCATGTAGCATTTCATGTTTTATTTCCATTCCCGCGAGGAAAAAGAACAGCGCCATCAGGCCGTCGTTAATAAAGTGGAGTAGAGAATGAGGGAGAAATAGATCGTGAAAACTATGAAACTCCGTATTCCAAAAAGCAAGGTATTCTTTTCCAAAAGACAGGTTCGCAATTGTGAGTGAAATGGCTGTGCAAACCAGTAGCAAAATTCCGATCGATCTGCTGTCGTGAATGAATTCTTTTACCGGATCAATGAATGTTCGCTTTAGAAAGGACATGCTGCAAATTTGAGATTTGAAATTTGGAATTTGAGATTGAGCCTGAATTTAAGATTCGAAATTTAAAATTTGAGATTGCCTTGCAGCGTGCAACAACTTAATTTAAACCGAATATTATTTCCGATCCGCACAGGTGGTTGCATGCTAACACAAAGCCACTCAGAAAATCTGAATCTCAAATATCGAATTTCAAATCTCAAATCTCTTTACTTTCCAAACAGCTCATATTTTGACTTAGGCCTTTTATCTTCTATCCATTTAAAACCACGAAGGCGCATATCGGAATGGTTAACCTGTCGCATTGGATAGGTAGTACCTTTAAGATTTGTACGCATAACCACACGTTCAGGTTTGCGCTGGTCAAAGTACAGGTCAATCATTTCGGCCGTGGCACGGTTCACGCCGACAAATCTATTGTTCTCATCCTGGCCGTAGTAGATAGCTTCGGAGTTTCCTTTGGCTCTCAAAAAATCAATATTGCCTTCTTTAAAATAGCCATTAATCGTTCTGCCTTTTACCTGGTTATAATAATCTTCGCCAAGTTTGCTAATTGTAATGGCATTTTCAAAAACGTATAGGCGCTTCGGCTTTTTATGTTGCGTGTACAGGTAAATAGTATCGCCGGAGATCTGGTTCTCATTGTTCCAAACAATAGGGTTGCGGAACAACCGGAAAACAGAATCTTTTGCTGAATAGAATAAACTGTCACCCACAGCCTGCATCGAGTCTGAATAGATCCGCACATTGAAGTAAGCTTCAAAAAATCTGTCTGTACTATCTACAGGCTTACTTATAATACTTGCTACTTTGGACTTTAAGGAAGTATCTTTCGCTACATCGCTTTCCTTTCCGGTAATATCAGGTACGTTGCGGCTTTTGATTAAATCTGAAAGCCTGGCAGAATACAATGTGTCGGCTGCTATAAACAGCGAGTCTGTATCCTGCTTAATCACCATTACAGGTTGAATGGTTGCAAGAAATGAATTTTCGACACGGCTTGTTTTTAGGTTGCCGGAAAATATACTTAAGCCTTGCGCGGTATCCCGATAAATTACATTTCCTCTTGCTTCGCTATAGCCAGTAGAATCGTTGCTCGCTACATCATCCGCATCAAGAAAAGTGCTGCCGTCCTGAATGCTCGGCCTGCTACCAAATACTACATACTTCTTTTGGGAGTCATAAAATCCACTGCTGGTTTTTACCCGCCTGTTATTTTCTGTTGTACTTGTAATAATAGTAGGCACCACAAAGTTTGCAACGCCGGTATAAGTATTGTACGGCAAGGTGTCCGTTTCAATGGTGTAGTCCGGCGTTACCAGCTTTACTTTTTTCTTAAAAAAAGCATCCCTGGTTTCTCCGTAATAATAACCTTCTTCGCTGGTTAAAACGGAATTGCCATTTACCAGTTTGCCTCCGTTACTATAAATACCAATTTTGGATTGAGTATTGTATTCAAGATTTTTTGTGGTTAGAACGCCTTTTCCATCCGTAAGTTTTACGTTATTTTTCAGGTAGGCTTTTTTCTCGTTGCCAAGATACTTCAGGTAATCTGAGTATGTGTGAACGCTGTCGGCATCGTTGATGTGTACATGTCCAAAAGCTTCCAGTACGTTAAGGTTACGGTTAATGATGGCACTGTCACAGTAGAAAAGCGTCTTGTCCTGCCTGACAATAACATCACCCACGAGCGACTGAAATTCAACAGTGTCCTTTCTCTCATAATCCAGTCTTTTTGACTGAATTATGTTGATGAATTTTTTATTAGTAACAGTGTCTTTCGTACCTGGTTGCTGGCCACTAGCAACCAGTGAAGCTCCAATAACCAGGACCAATAAAATATATGTAGCCTTAAGCCTTTTTATCATTTTGTAGTGGATGTGGTAACGGTATCGCTAATCGGCTGTGTAAGGTAGTTGCCTTTGTCTTTTTTGCCAAATACCGAAATATTTACATAGCGCTTAGGATGCACACGAAGATCGTCCATTAAAGTATTCAGGCTGCGAACAGTATTGTTAAGATTGGTGTACAGCGCTTTATCATTAATGAGTGAACCAAGCGACCCGTCGGTGGAATTCACTTTTTCCATTGTGCTGTTCAATTTTTCCACTGATGACTTCAGGTTGTTTACAACGCCGTCAATATCTGCTTTAGAAAGATTTTCCGTTGTCTTTTCAATATTGCTCATGGTGCTGTTCAACTTCTCTTTGTTAGATGCGAGCGCTTCAGAAAAGCTGCTCACATTATTGAGTGTATTTGCCAGGGCACCTGTTTGTGTATTGAGCATTGTTTGTAATGATGCTGAAGATTTCACCATGCTTGCAGTAGCACTGTTTAAATTGGCAATAACACTCTGCAAATTGCCTTTTGTATGCGGATCTAATACACCATTGGCGTTTCTTAATAAGGAGTCAAGTGAGCTAAGTGTAACTGTAAGCTGATCAGCCACCGGGCCGAGCTTCGCAGTAACAGCGTCCAATAATCCTCCGGCTTTTGAGCTGCGCAACGTATCGTCTGACTGAAGGTAAGAATTACTGGTTCCCAATTTAATGTCCATGCTGGGCGTACCCAAAGGGTTATCCTTTATGGATGCTTCTGAGTTTGCAGGGATATTATAAGAGTGGTTAAGCTTGATTGTGACAAGGATTTCTTTTACGTTTTTGTCAGCCGCTTCAATTTCATATACTGATCCAACCTGGTATCCGTTTATTAAAACCGGATGGGAGGGAAGCAAACCCTTGGTATTATCATATTTCGCATACAGAAAAAAGCCTGATCTGAAAAGGCTTTTGCCTTTCAGAAAATTAAACCCAAGTATAAGTAATGCGATTGCTACTGCAGTTAGCGCGCCGATCTTAGTTTCATTAGAAATTTTCATCCGTGTGTTTTTATTATTGATTTGGCCGGGTATTTCTTATGTGTCGCTCAACGCCTGAAAACAAATTGATCAACATAAATACCCAAACAAATACTGGTCCGCAATAAACGCTGGCAGCAAAAATAAGGGTTATTGCCGAGGCACCAAATGCCGCGGATTGCCGCCGCCGTTATATCTACTCTAATATATTGCGCCTACCTGAACGTACATTCGGTACTGGCGGGCATCTAACAGCGTAGATCGGTCATCGTTTTATTCACTAAACTGGCGCAGATGATGATCTACATGCTTGTAGATAAGCTTGCCCCATTTTTTTCTGTTCATTCGCCCAAAAACAGGATGCGGCTTAAACCAATAGTCTTCCGGAGTATTGGTAAGTTTCTCCAGCTGTGCTATCAGAGACATCTTTTCATAGTCAAAATCATCAGTAACCACCAGCTTTTTGGTAGCATCTAATTCTTCGGCCGTAGGCACGCCTCCCTTTGGAAAAGGAAGCAGGTCTATGAACATCCATCTTGCGAAAGCGGCAACTGGTGCCGACATTGTTTTAGCCGGGGCTTCTTCAGCAAATGCCATTTTAATAGCCGCGGCGCAATGTGCAAGCATTTGAGTTACGTTCATTTTTCCCCATTGGCGGGTACTGTCCTGTGTAAGGCGGCTAATCCGTGCAATGAGGCTCTCTGCTGTATGTTGAGTTAGATAAGGCATAGTTTTGTTTAGAAAGAAAAGTTGATAAGCTCATTTTGATTCAGGGCAAATTGTTCACTCTTCTTCAGGTCTTTAACCATATAGGTACCATCTTCTAATTCTTTGCTGCCAATAATTACAATAAAAGGAATGTTCTTTTTTTCGGCGTACTTAAATTGTTTATCAAATTTGGCTTGTTCGTGGTACAGTTCACATCTAACACCTTTTCCTCTTAATTGTTGCGCCAGCTCAAATGCTTTTCTGCTTTCTGCATCGCCAAGGTTGAAGAACAGCACCTGCGTTCCGGTTTGCACCGCTTCAGGAAAAAGTTTTAATTCTTCTATTACATCATAGATACGGTCAACACCAAATGAAATGCCCACACCCGGTAAATTCGGAACACCAAACAGGCCAGTAAGGTCATCATAGCGGCCGCCGCCACCTATGCTGCCCATTTGTACATTTTTAGCTTTTACTTCAAATATGGTTCCGGTGTAGTAGTTAAGGCCGCGCGCAAGTGTAAAGTCCGTTACCAGTTTGTTGTTGCCGGAAATGGAAGCATAGTCTAGTACATACGTAATCTCCTCTATGCCTTTTTTCGCAGTTTCATTATCTCCCATCAGTTGCGTTAACAGCTCAATCTTTTCTTCGTTGGTTCCTTCTATAGAGAGATACTGTTCAATGCGTGCAATCTGGCTTTCCTGTAAACCTCTTGCCGTCAGTTCTTCTTTTACCTTATCCAATCCGATTTTGTCCAGCTTATCGATGGCAATGGTAATATCCATCATCTTGTCTGCCCCGCCGCATAATTCAGCAAGGCCAGCCAGTATTTTTCGATTGTTGATGCGGATTTCCACATCAACTTTCAACTGATTGAATACTTCTGCATAAATATTAGCCAGTTCCACTTCATTTAAAAGGGAATAACTTCCTACAACGTCTGCATCGCATTGATAAAATTCGCGGTAACGGCCTTTTTGGGGACGGTCGGCGCGCCAAACGGGTTGAATCTGGTAACGTTTAAACGGAAAAGTGAGCTGAGCATGGTTCATAGCCACATAACGTGCAAACGGTATCGTAAGGTCATACCTTAAAGCACGCTCAGTAAGGTTTTTATCATTTTTCCCGTTCAATACATTTTCAAATGCCGCTTTAGATTTTTCAAAATTTTTCGGATCGCCCAGTCCGTTATTCAATACCTTGAAAATAAGTTTATCGCCTTCCTCTCCATATTTGCCCATTAAGGTTTCTATGTTTTCCATTGTTGGTGTTTCCAACGGTTGAAACCCATATAGTTCAAAGATGGAGCGTACTGTTGAAAAAATATAATTACGTTTTCTAACAACATCTGTCGAAAAATCTCTTGTTCCCTGCGGTATTCCCACCTGTATTTTTGCCATTTTCTGTATTGTCTTTTTGTTAACCAGCATATGGCGTCAGCCATTAGCCTTAATAATTTTGCTCCAATCACATCTAACATCGTACGTCTAACATCGTACATTTAAAACTGTACATGTCAGCCCCTGTATTTTTCAATTATCTTTTCACAAGCTTTGTCTAGCATGTCAAAAACGTTGTGAAAGCCATCTTCCCCGCCAAACCAGGGATCCGGTACATTTCTGTTTTCACCAGGAAACAGTTCGTTCATTATAAGATCTACTTTTCCTTCGTCCCAAAAGTCGTTACTGATGCTTTTTACATCTATATAATTCTGGCTATCCATTACATAGATCTTATCAAATTTTTTTATGTCCTCCTTCCTGAATTGCCTGCAGCATTGGCCGCTTATGTCAACATTATTCATTAAAGCGACTTTCTGAGACAAATGGTGCGGTGGTTCTCCAATATGATAATTGCCTGTGCCAGCACTATCTATCGTCCACTTTAAATGATATTTGTTCACTTTATCCTGTAAAATGCCTTCAGCTAATGGGCTTCTGCAAATATTGCCGAGGCATACCATTAAAATTTTCATGGCTGCAAAGATAATGTTCGCAGGATATTCCGGCTTTGAAACCCGCATCATCCTGCTTATAATCAGCATTTATGGAAATTTTTCTTTTTGAAGTCTATATTATCAGGCGATGTTTTCCATCCCTATAAATAACAAATGTTAATTATTTTATAAGCATATTTAATTATTTCATCTTTCGGTTCGCGGTAAAAAAACATTCAGATTACAGAATTTTATAAAAAATAAAAACTAAAATTTTATATCTTGCCCGAGCCGTATTTTAATTATTGTGATAATGGAGAATAATTTCAGGACAAGGCAACGGAAAAGTTTGACCTTAATGCGTACTGTTTATGGAGTTGCGATATCTCTACTAATACTGTCAGTGGGCATTGTTGTGTTTTTTGGATCGAAATGGAACCTTCCGTTTTCATCCGCACTCTCAGAACTGGATCCGCTGATGAGGTATTTGTTTGGCGGGCTTTGTATTTTGTATGGCTCTTTCAGAATGTATAGAAGCGTTAAGAAAGAATATTAAGGTATGGCAGAGAAAATATTGTGTAAATTGGCAGTCGTTATTTTTCTGGGAGCTATTTTTACTGCATGTGGTAATGGCGCCGGAAATAACAAAAACAGAGATAACGATACCTATAAGAAGGGAGTAATCAACATAAGTGTTGATGAAAGTTTTAAGCCGGTTATAGATGAACAGATTAAAGTGTATGAGTCTTCTTTTCCGGATGCTAAGATTATCCCTACTTATAAATCAGAAGCAGATTGTTTGCGGGACCTCCAGAGTGATAGCGTAAGAATGATTGTGATTGCCAGAGGGCTAACTGTGGATGAAGATAAGTATTACACCACGAAACTCAAGTATCATCCTAACTATGATGTGCTTGCATATGATGCGGTTAGTGTTATCATTAATTATAACGGAAAAGACAGTGTCTTTACCATGGCTCAAATGAAGGATTTTCTTAGCGGAAAAGATTCTTCGAAGACTATAGTTGTTGATGGAAAAAACGCAACAAGTACGGTAAGATTTTTGAAAGACTCTGTTTTAAAAGGTGGAAATTTTGGTGGCAATGTTACAGCGGCAAACGGCAGCAGGGAAGTGATTGATTATGTTGCAAGAAACCAGAATGCCATCGGTTTCGTAGGTTCAAGCTGGGTGGGTAACGATCAGGACCCCGAGCAAAAAGCCTATAGGAAAACCATTCGTTTTGCTTTGCTGCAATGCACCACCTGCAAGGAGGATAGCACATTTGCAAAACCTTCTCAATCAACTATTAGTTACGCGCAATATCCTTTGGTACGGCCTTTGTATTATGTTGTGAAGGAGAACTATTCCGGTTTAGGGACCGGATTTCTTAATTTTATGAGTGTGGAAAGAGGCCAGCTTATTTTTAGAAGATCTTATCTTGTACCCGCCAAAATGTATTTTGGCATACGTACAAGTAATATAAAAGAGAGTACCGATTAATCACTAGTATAAAAAACAGAAAATGAAGAAAACAGCTTTAACATTTTTATCTCTTGGGTTTGCTACTGTTACAGCTTTTTCTCAGAAAGTTGAGGACGGAATAAAATTCCTCTACTACGAGAAAACTAAAAGTGCCTTGGAAACATTGCAAAAAGTGGTAAATGATAAGCCAAAAGACGCTTATTCCATCTATTGGCTAGGGCAGGCAATGATAGCCAATGAGGATGTAGCCGGTGCAAAAGCTTTGTACCAGCAAAAATTAAACGAAGGTGTGAACGACCCCTGGTTGTGGGTTGGGATGGGAAATACTGAACTGTTAAGTGGCGGTGATGTAAATGGAGCTAAACAAAAATTTGAGCAGGCAATCACAAGCACAACCGGTACTAAAGGAAAAACAAAAGGTGTTCCTAACGCTGACATCCTGAACGCAATTGGTAAAGCAAACGCTGACGGTAGCAGTAAACAAGGTGATCCTCAGTATGCCATCGACAAGTTGAAACAGGCAATGGCAATTGACAAAACAAATCCTGAAATTCCTGTTAACCTGGGTATCAACTATCTTAAATTAGGAAGTGATAAAGGTGGTGAAGCTGTTGAAGCTTTCCGCGAAGCATTGAACAGAAACCCTAATTACGCTAAAGCAGACTATAGAATAGGAAAGATTTATCAAAGCCAGAACAACCTGGATGCTATGAACGAATGGTATGGTAAAGCTATATCTGCAGATCCTACTTATGCACCGGTTTATCTCAACTACTTCAGGTATTACCAGGAAAAAGATATTAATGCTGCAAAAGAATATATCGAAAAATATGTAGCTAACGCTGATAAAGATTGTAAAACTGATTTCTTCCAGGCTGACTATCTGTTCCGTGCTGGTAAATACCAGGAGTCATTAGATAAAGCAAAACAAATGGAAGCTGGTGCTTGTAAAGACTATGCTCCAATTAATCTTTTGTATGCTTACAACTATGACAGGTTGCACCAGCCAGATCAGGCAAGGGCTGCTATTACGAACTTCTTTGCAAAGCAAACGCTTACAACAGTTCCGGTAGATGCCTACAAGATCGCTGCTGATATTTATAAAAAAGCGCCAGGCTATGAAGATTCTGCGGTTTCCTATCTTTCAAAAGCAATGGAAATTGACACAGTTCAGGCAAATAAAATGGGATATGCCGATACTATTGCGTCTATCTATAAAAAAGCAAACAAGCCTACAGAAAGATATGATTGGTTGAAAAAAAGCTATGCTTTAAATACAAAACCATCAAATGCTGATATCTACAACCTGGGTGATGCTGCATTAGGTGCAAAAGATTATGTTGTTGCAGACAGCATGGCAACGATCTACAAAGAAAAATATCCTGACCAGCCTTACGGTTACACGATGCTTTTGAAAAGCGCTCAGGCACAGGATAGCACAGGCACTAAAGCCGTTGCTCCGATTACCGAGTATATTACGTTCCTGATGAAGGATACAACAAAGAACGCACAGGTTATTGCTTATTACCATGCAATCCAGGGCGGTTACTATGCTAACACAGCTAAAAACATTGACAGCTCAATTGCTGAATTTGAAGAAGCTGTTAGATTCGATCCGGCTAATGTTCAATACAAACAATTCCTGGATCAGTTAAATAGCGTTAAGAAAAGAAATAATCAAAAAAGCAGTCCCGCTAACAAACCCAAACAAAGCTCAGGTAAATAGTTAAATCTGATTTACATATAGTATTAAAGCTCCTTCCACAAAAGGAGCTTTAATATTTTTAGGCACTGCCCTTGTAGGCCGCCTAACCGTACATGTTACATTCCCATGACATTTTTTACGTCATTGATTTTTTTTACCCTTCTTTGCCCTTATTTTTGCGGCATTAAAGATTTTACCATGAGTGCATTGACGATTTTACTGGATGCAGACGTGAATTCCTCAGCTAATTACTTTCAAATAGGTATTCAATTATTGGTTGCCATCGGTATTGTTATAGTAATGATGGTTGCTTCTCATTTATTGGGGCCTAAAAGAAAGACATCAGATAAGCTGGAGAACTTTGCCAGCGGTATAGAAAGCCATGGTAATGCCCGCGCTCCAATGGCCATCAAATATTTTCTCGTGGCCATCCTCTTTGTATTATTCGATGTTGAAGTGATCTTTTTTTATCCATATGCGGTAAACTTTAAAGAGCTCGGCTGGACCGGTTTCTGGGAAGTTTTGCTGTTTGTTGCATTCTTTCTTGTTGGATTTGTTTATATCATCAAGAAGAAAGCGCTTCAATGGGAAGACTAACAAGAAGTTAAAAAATATAAAAGAGCGGGCTTGCAAAACCTGCTCTTTTCATTTTGAATGGGCGAGCTAAATTAAAGATCAAATGTATTAGCTCAATTGCCAAGTCTAACCTATTTTTGCCGATAGAAATTGATCTAGTAATAAATTATGCTTGTAACATTATTGCTGTCAGGGCAATGAATGTTATATTAAAATAAATTAGTATGTCACGTCCCGTTCAATTCAATATTCATCCGAAGCAGGCTGATATCTATGATAACATCGCACTGGCAGAAATGCCGGAAGGGCTTCAAGGACAGGGATTTTTTGCGACCTCACTGGAAAAGACCATAACTCTGGCACGTAAAAATTCTCTTTGGCCTTTACCCTTTGCAACATCCTGCTGCGGTATAGAATTCATGGCTACAATGGGTTCTCATTATGATCTTTCTCGATTTGGTTCTGAGCGATTGGGCTTTACTCCTCGTCAGTGCGACCTTTTAATGGTAATGGGTACCATTGCCAAAAAAATGGCGCCCGTATTGAGACAGGTTTATTTGCAAATGGCTGAGCCGCGCTGGGTTTTAGCTGTTGGTGCCTGCGCTTCTTCAGGTGGAATTTTTGATACTTATTCAGTGTTGCAGGGAATTGACCAGGTAATACCGGTTGATGTGTATGTGCCAGGATGCCCTCCAAGGCCCGAAGCTATACTTGATGGCTTTATGCGCATTCAGGAGCTGGTTGGTAACGAAAGCCTGAGAAGAAGAAACAGCGATCATTACAAAGCTTTATTAGGCAGTTACGGTATACAATAAACAGGAAGGTGTGTTAGGTTAGTGAGGCGATGTGGTTTTAAGGTTTCCATACAAATTTTCAACACCCAATGGAATTGACAAACGAATATATAAGGCAGAGATTAACAGATAAATTTGGCGATAAGGTAGTTAGCTTCGAAGAACCTTATGGCATGCTTACGTTTGAAGCTCCTAAAGAAGATAATCTCAAAGTTTTACAGTTTTTATTTGATGACGAGGAATTGCAGTTCCGCTTTTTAACGGACCTGTGTGCAGTGCATTATCCTGATCAGGAAGGTAGAGAACTTGCTATGGTCTACCACTTACATAATCTTGTAAAGAATGTAAGAATTCGTTTTAAGGTATTCACCAACATTCAGGAGCCGGATATTTTTACTGCAACCAACATCTTTTCAACCGCAAACTGGCAGGAAAGAGAAACATACGATTTCTTCGGCGTTAACTTCGTCGGGCATCCCAACCTGAAGCGCATCCAGAACGTTGACGAAATGGATTATTTCCCGATGCGTAAGGAGTTCCCGTTAGAAGACCAGACAAGAATAGACAAGGACGATGAGATGTTCGGTAGAGGTGGAAGTATTATCTAGTTTGAAATTTTAAATTTCAAATTTCAAATTGAATTTAATTATGTCAGAGCAAATAAAACATATAAAGCTACCTGAAGGTTCCATTGAAAAGCAGACAACTACTTTAAACCTTGGACCAACACACCCTGCCACTCACGGCGTAATGCAGAATATATTGGAGATGGATGGCGAGAGGGTTGTGTCTTCAGAACAAACGATAGGCTATATTCACCGCGCTTTTGAAAAGCTTGCAGAACGCAGGCCCTTATATCAGATAACTCCGCTTACAGACAGGTTAAATTATTGCTCAAGTCCATTGAATAATATGGGTTGGCACATGACCTGCGAAAAGCTTTTAAAAATACAAACGCCCAAACGTGTTGATTACCTGCGTGTGATTATTATGGAATTGGCGCGTATAGCAGACCACCTTATTTGTAACTCTATTGTTGGTGTAGATTCCGGCGCATTGAGCGTATTCCTTTACGTAATGCAGTACAGGGAACTCATCTATGAAATTTATGAAGAGATCTGCGGCTCCCGCTTAACAACCAACATTGGCCGTATAGGTGGTTTTGAAAGAAACTTTACCAATACAGCATGGGTGAAGCTGGAAAAATTCCTTAACGAATACCCTGGAGTATTGCGTGAATTTGAAAACTTGTTACAACGTAACAGGATTTTCATGGAGCGTACAATGGGTGTTGGCCCGATCAGTGCAGAACGTGCATTGAATTATGGCTTTACAGGCCCGAACCTTCGCGCTGCCGGTGTTGATTATGATGTGCGTATACATTCTCCTTATAGCAGCTACGAAGATTTCAGCTTTGAAGTACCTGTAGGTACTACCGGAGACTGCTACGACAGGTTCCTTGTTCGCAACCAGGAAATGTGGCAGAGCATGGAGATCATTAAACAGGCTTATAAAAAAATACAGGAATTTAAAGGCGCAGATGCTGAAGTGTTCCATGCTGATGTTCCTGAATACTATCTTCCTGAAAAGAAAGATGTATACACCAAAATGGAAGCATTGATCTGGCACTTTAAAATAGTGATGGGTGAAACCGATATACCAAAAGGCGAAGTTTACCACAGTGTGGAAGCTGCTAACGGTGAACTCGGATTCTATTTGATAAGTGATGGCGGGCGTACGCCTTATCGCCTTCACTTCCGCAGGCCTTGCTTCATTTATTACCAGGCTTATTCCGAAATAACAGCTGGCAGTATGCTGAGTGATGCCATCATCACATTGAGTAGCCTGAACCTGATTGCGGGTGAACTGGATGGATAAAAATTGGTTTTGAATATTCAAAAGCAATGCAATGTTTTTGAATGTTTGCTTTTGATGTTGACTTTTGAATTTGAAATATGACAAAATTTTCAGACGAAAAACTGGCTAAAGTACAAGAGATTATCGCTCGCTATCCTGATGGAAAGCAAAAGAGCGCACTATTGCCTGTACTTCACCTGGCACAGGAGGAATTTGGCTGGTTAAGTGCGGACACGATGGATTATGTAGCTTCTTTACTGAGCATTGAACCGATCGAAGTGTACGAAGTGGCTACCTTTTATAGCATGTACAACCTTCAGCCTGTTGGCAAATACACTTTTGAGGTATGCCAGACTGGCCCGTGCATGATTAAAGGCAGCGATGATATTATAACCTATATCGAACAAAAGTTAAATATAAAGCCCGGACAAACTACTGAAGACGGCTTGTTTACGTTAAAAACAGTGGAGTGCCTTGGTGCTTGTGGCTATGCCCCGATGATGCAGATGGGTAAGTTCTATAAAGAACATCTTACAAAAGAAAAGATAGACGCCATCGTAGATGAGTGCAGAAGAAATGCCGCTGCGAACAATTAATGTATTGTGGTGATTGATGAGTGCGGTTCATAGTTTTTACCTTGCAATTGCTTAAAACAACGCATATGAAAAGTACCTTTTTTGCCTTTCTGCTGTCATTATTATGTTTGACGGCGTTCTCACAAACAGATGAAAACAAAGTGTTACAAAAGGTAAAAGAGTTGAACGATGCAATTTTTGTAAGGAAAGACGGTAGTGCAATTCAGGCGTTGGTAATGGAAAAGTTGAGTTACGGCCATTCCGATGGCAAAGTGGAAGACAAACCAACGATGGTAAGAAATGCAGCAACCAACAAGATTACTTATCAGAATGTAGAAACCTTGTTGCCTAGGATTGCGATTGAACAGAATACTGCAGTAGCAAGGCATTATTTGAAAGGAATACAAACCGATAGTACGGGAAAGCCAGGGCCCTTAACGTTGGAAGTTTTACAGGTTTGGTTCAAAGACAATGGCGAATGGAAATTACTGGCAAGGCAGGCCGTTAAAGTGCCCGTTAAAAATTAAATAGCAGGCGTAAAGCCTTATTTATAAGTGTGTGGAGATAATGTGGCGGCGAGATTTATTATTATAGGAAAAATGCTGAAGGCTGATAGCTGAAAGCTGATAGCTAAACATATGGCAGTTAAATTATTACTAGAGAAAGCACATGTAGAAGGTATCCGCACTTACGATGTTTACCGTCGCGAAGGTGGTTACCGCGCAGTAGAAAAAGCCTTAAAAACAATGGGCCCTGAGGCTATTGTTGAGGAAGTTAAGAAAAGTGGGCTTAGAGGACGTGGAGGTGCAGGCTTCCCTACTGGAATGAAATGGAGTTTTATTGCCAAACCTGAAGGTGTTCCCCGTCACCTGGTGTGTAACGCCGATGAGAGCGAACCCGGTACATTTAAAGACAGGTACCTGATGGAGTTTCTCCCTCACCTGTTGATTGAAGGTTTAATTATTTCTTCTTTTGCATTAGGTAGCAACGCAACATATATCTACATCCGTGGTGAATACTCCTGGATCCCTGACATTCTTGAGCAGGCGATTGCTGAAGCAAAAGCCAACGGATGGTTAGGAAAAAATATCCTGGGCACAGGGTTCGATCTTGAAATATATGTACAACGCGGTGCAGGTGCTTATATCTGTGGTGAAGAAACTGCGTTGATAGAAAGCCTTGAAGGAAAAAGAGGCAACCCGCGTATTAAACCTCCGTTCCCGGCGGTTAAAGGTGTGTGGGACAGGCCAACTGTGGTGAACAACGTGGAAACACTTGCTGCTGTTGTTCCAATCATAAACCTTACCGGTGAAGAATACGCCAAAATAGGCGTAGGCAGATCTACCGGAACAAAACTGATCTCCGCTTGCGGCAATATCAATAAGCCGGGCGTTTATGAGATCGACATGACTATCTCCGTTGAAGAATTTATTTACAGTGATGAATATTGCGGTGGCATAGCCAACGGCAAACGCCTGAAAGCATGTATCCCTGGTGGATCATCAGTGCCTATTCTCCCTGCCAATCTTTTGTTTAAAACCGCAAAAGGTGAGACCCGTTACATGAACTACGAAAGTTTAAGTGATGGTGGTTTTGCAACCGGTAGTATGATGGGTAGTGGTGGTTTTATTGTGTTGGATGAAGATCAATGCGTAGTTAAACATACTTATACATTAGCAAGGTTCTACCGTCACGAGAGCTGCGGACAATGTTCGCCTTGTCGTGAAGGTACCGGCTGGATGGAAAAAATATTAAAGAACATCGACACCGGAAAAGGTAAGATGAGCGATATCGATCTGCTTTGGGATATCCAGCGCAAGATTGAGGGTAATACCATTTGCCCGCTTGGTGATGCTGCTGCATGGCCGGTAGCTGCCGCCATCCGCCACTTCCGCGACGAGTTTGAATGGCACGTGCTCAATCCGGAAGAAAGCCAGGTGCGCAATTTCGGTCTGGCGCACTACGCCGATGCCCGCGAAGTAGTAGCGTAGGTAAAGTCAAAAGTCAAAATTCAAAATTCAAAAAATGGACGATGAAATAATGGCTTTTGAGTTAATGGAGCCGACCAAGCCCTATAGTATAAGGCATCGATGCTATTATTTTTCGAAAGAAGTGATTGAGTTCGTGAAAGAGTGCAAATTCGAAAAGATCTATAATTCTTTATTTGATCAACTAGTGAGATGTGCTACATCAATAGGTGCAAATGTGGTTGAGGGAATGGCTGGAAGTTCGGTTAAGGATTGGAGAAATTTTTATACAATAGCGTTGAAATCAGCCAATGAGACTAAATACTGGTTGTGTTTAATTCGTGATACGATGAATGTCTCAAAACAACAGGCCGACAACTTATTGAAAGAAGCGAATGAAATATCCAAAATCATTGCTTCAATTATTTTAAACTCGAAATAGTCATCGTTTTTTTGACTTTTTACTTTTGAATTTTGACTTATTATGTCAGAGCAACTATTTAAAGTAACAATTGACAACATTACAATCGAAGTGCCGGCGGGAACAACCATTCTGCAGGCGGCGCGTAAAATTGGTGGTGAAGTGGCCCCTCCAGCAATGTGCTTTTACAGCAAATTGAAAGGAAGTGGTGGTAAATGCCGTACATGCCTCGTAGAAGTTAGCAAGGGTTCTGAAAAAGACCCGCGGCCAATGCCAAAATTGGTAGCATCTTGCCGTACTACAGTAATGGACGGAATGGAAGTAAAGAATATCACCAGTGAGAAAGTAATTGACGCTAGAGCCGGTGTTGTCGAGTTTCTATTACTAAACCATCCATTGGATTGCCCGATTTGCGACCAGGCCGGTGAATGCCATCTGCAGGATCTGAGCTACGAACACGGCAAAGAGGGCACTCGCTTCGAGTTCCAGAAAAGAACATTCCACAAGCATGATCTGGGCAAGTACATACAGCTTCACATGACGCGTTGCATTCTTTGCTACCGTTGTGTGTTTACGGCAGATCAAATGACAAATAAAAGAGTGCACGGCGTATTAAGCCGCGGCGATCATGCTGAAATTGCCACTTACATTGAAAAAAGCCTGGATAATGACTTCATCGGAAACGTGATAGACGTTTGCCCTGTAGGAGCATTGACAGATAAAACTTTCCGTTTCAAAAACCGTGTGTGGTTCACCAAACCGGTAGATGCACACAGGAATTGCGACAAATGTTGTGGTGAGGTACAGTTGTGGATGCGTGGCGATGAGGTGTTCCGCGTTACAGCTCGTAAAGACGAATGGGGTGAAATTAAGGACAGCTCCAAAGGTTCAACCGGCTGGATTTGTAACGAATGCCGTTTTGAGAAGAAATTTGTGAGCGACTGGACAGTTGAAGGGCCAAGCCTGGTAAACCGTCATTCAGTTATTTCTCAGGGCCACTATGTTGGTTTGGACAAACCCAAAGAAACTTTTGAGAAAGTTATGAATGGCCGCGAACCACGCCTGTTTATGGATATTCACAGCGTAAGCGAAGTCAATAAGCCTGAGATACAGCTAAGCCTTATACACGGCCCGGCGCATTCAGAAGATTTTAAAGAAAATAACAAAGACTAATAATCGCAACAATGACACTATTAGCATTCGATTGGATTTTTTTAATAGAGAAGCTGGTATTGATTGTTATTATCATATCTGTTTCCCTGGTTATTGCTATGTACGAAACATACGCTGAACGTAAAGTTGCAGCGTGGATCCAGGATCGTATTGGTCCGGACAGAGCTGGTCCCTGGGGGATTTTGCAACCACTGGCTGATGGTGGAAAATTGTTCTTTAAAGAAGAAATCATTCCTAATTCTTCCAATAAATTCTTATTTGTTCTTGGGCCTTGCCTGGCGATGCTTACAGCAATGATGACTTGCGCAGTAGTGCCCTGGAGCAGCAAGCTGGAACTATTTGGCAGAACCATTGAAATGCAGATTGCAGATATCAATATCGGAATCCTGTATGTGTTTGGTGTAGTGAGCATGGGTGTTTATGGAATTATGATCGGTGGCTGGGCAAGCAACAATAAATTTTCCCTGATGGCTGCACTTCGTGGAGCATCACAGGTAATTAGTTATGAGCTGGCAATGGGCCTTTCTTTAATTGCATTATTAATGCTTACCGGTTCTTTAAGTTTGAAAACCATTGTAGAGCAGCAGCAGCATTCAGGCGTTTGGAATTTCTTTTACCAGCCGGTTGGGTTCTTTCTGTTCTTTGTATGTGCATTAGCAGAATGTAACCGTGCTCCATTTGACCTTCCGGAAGCGGAGAGTGAATTGAACATGGGATATCACCAGGAATATTCTTCTATGAAACTTGGTTTTTACCTGTTCTCTGAATATATCAACATGTTCATCAGTAGCGCAATTATGGCTACCCTGTTCTTCGGCGGATATGATGTGCCTTTCCTTGACGAAAGCAAGCTGGCGCCTAATATCGCTGCAATAGTGGGACTGGTTGCCCTGATGCTGAAAATATTCATGTTTATTTTCCTGTTTATGTGGGTAAGATGGACGTTACCACGTTTCCGTTACGACCAATTGATGAGGCTTGGATGGAAAAGCATGATTCCGCTGGCGCTGGCTAATATGATTATTACGGCAGCAGTGGTATTATACCGTCACGGGTAAGAAATAATCCCCTGGCAAGTACCAGGGAAGATAAAGTTGGGATTAATAAGTTATAAAAATATTTTTGCAAACCTTAATTCCGTTTAAGGCGGATGAAAGAAGAAGAACGATGCAATCATTAACCAATCGCGCAAAACCAGTAGACAGAAGGCCCATGACTTTTATGGACCGGTTATATCTGCCTGCAGTGGCAAAAGGAATGCTCATTACATTGGGCCACGTGTTTAAGAAACCGCCTACCATAAAATATCCTGAACAAACAAGAGAATTTAGCCCGGTTTTTCGTGGGCTTCATGTATTAAACAGGGATGAACAAGGCCGTGAGCGCTGTACTGCATGTGGATTGTGTGCTGTTGCTTGTCCGGCAGAAGCTATTACCATGGAAGCTGCTGAGCGCGAACCAGGAGAGGAAAACCTGTACAGAGAAGAAAAATATGCTGCTCGTTATGAGATAAACATGCTGCGTTGTATTTTCTGTGGATTGTGCGAAGAAGCGTGCCCGAAAGACGCCATTTATCTTAGCGAGACTTTTGCGCCATCAAACTTTGCCAGGAAGGGATTTATTTATGGCAAGCAGGATCTCTTAATTCCTGATCCAACTAAAGATCCGGCAGGTTACGCAGAGGCAAAAGGCAAACGATAAACAAGAACGATAAATATATTAGTTGAAATAAATGGGCAACTTCAAAATACGCCGGCTTATTTCATATCCCCAAATTGAAAAATTATAATGGGTACAGCTCAAATCTTATTCTGGTCACTAACAGCGCTTGCATTAATAAGCGCTATAATGGTGTTGGTAAGTAAAAATCCTGTGTACAGTGTTCTGTGGCTGATTGTTGTGTTTTTTGCTATTTCAGGCCATTACATCCTGCTCAATGCTCAATTTCTTGCAATTGTGAACCTGATTGTTTACGCGGGAGCCATCATGGTACTCTTCCTGTTTGTGATCATGTTGATGAACCTCAATACCGAAACGGAACCTCAAAAAAGTATATGGATGAAGTTCTTTGGAGTTGTTGCGGGCGGATTGCTATTATCTTTCTTCATCTCCTTCGTGATATCATCAGTTGATTTAAAAGGTAAAAATGCTCAATTAAAAGAAGGCGAAATCGGATTGATAAAAACACTTGGTAAGGCGTTGTTCAACGATTATGTAATTCCTTTTGAGATCGCTAGCGTCTTATTTTTAAGTGCAATGGTAGGAGCGGTTGTTATCGGTAAAAAGGATTAGTCCCGAACGAAAAGAACTTAATCGATTATAAATATTTTGAAATTTTCAAACTCAAAAAATGCCAATTCAATATTATATAGCTTTTGCGGCAACCCTGTTTTGTATAGGCGTGGTGGGTGTATTAACCCGGAGGAATGCCATTATCGTTTTTATGTGTGTTGAATTAATGTTGAATGCGGTTAACCTTTTATTAGTGGCATTTTCAAAAATGCACCACGCGGCAGCACTTGCCGGCGGCGCAAAAAATGTTACCACTGGTGTGGAAGGACAGTTGTTTGTATTCTTTATTATGGTAGTTGCGGCGGCGGAAGTAAGTGTTGGTTTGGCCATAATTGTAATGATGTACAGAAATGTACATTCTGTGGATATCAATTTCCTGAACAGGTTGAAGAATTAAGCTCCTTAGCATAAAACAGATAAGGAATATTATAAAAATAAAAACCCCGGAAGGGGATAGGGCATGAGCAAATTAGTTTATTTAGTACCACTGTTTCCGTTGCTTGGTTTTTTGATCAATGGACTTTTCAGAAAATCCCTTTCTAAGGGACTCATTGGTGTAATAGGCAGCGGCGCAATCCTCGCTTCTTTTATAGTAAGCCTGGTATTGTTTTTTGATGTAAAATCGGCGGGCGCAGCATTGGCTGTAGAGCCTTTGTTTACATTCATTAATACCGCTTCTTTTAAAATAGACTTTGCTTTCCAGGTAGATCAGCTCTCTTCTTTATTCCTGCTGATTATTACCGGTGTAGGTTTCCTCATCCACTTGTACTCTACGGCTTACATGCACGAAGAAACAGAAGCTCATTTTGGTAGGTATTTCGCTTACCTGAATCTCTTCGTGTTCTCCATGCTGCTGCTGGTATTGGGTGCCAACTATGTGATTATGTTTATCGGATGGGAAGGTGTTGGACTTTGCTCTTACCTCTTAATTGGTTACTGGTTTAAAAATAATGAATACAATTACGCTGCAAAGAAAGCCTTTGTGATGAATCGTATTGGTGATCTTGGCTTTTTACTGGCGATATTCTGGTTGTTATCAAAACTGGGAACCGTTTCTTTTGTTGAAGTATTTACTCATTTAGATAAGCTTACTCCTGGAGATATTACAGCTATAACTGTTTTATTGTTTGTAGGTGCGATGGGTAAAAGCGCTCAGATTCCTTTGTACACCTGGTTGCCTGATGCGATGGCGGGTCCGACTCCTGTGTCAGCCCTGATCCACGCCGCAACGATGGTAACTGCTGGTATCTACATGGTGGCAAGAAGCAACGCTTTATACTCTTTGAGTGAAGTAGCTCAGCACCTTGTAACAATTATTGGTTTAGCAACAGCGTTGTTCTCCGCAACAATTGCTTTAAGGCAGAACGATATTAAAAAAGTACTGGCGTATTCAACAGTAAGCCAGTTAGGATACATGTTTATTGGGTTAGGTGTTGGTGCTTACACAGGAGCTGTATTCCACGTAATGACACACGCTTTCTTTAAAGCGTTATTATTCCTTGGTGCAGGTTCTGTTATTCACGCTATGCATCATGAACAAGACATCCGTAAAATGGGTGGCCTTCGTAAATATTTGCCAACAACGCATTGGACGTTCCTTGCTGGTTGTATAGCCATCGCTGGTATTCCTCCGTTGAGTGGTTTCTTTTCCAAAGACGAAATTCTTGCTGCGGCTTACGCTAAAAATCCTGTTTATTGGGGATTGGGCGTTGCCGGTGCCGCGCTAACCGCATTTTATATGTTCCGTTTGTATGCAACTACTTTTCTTGGCAATTTCCGCGGAACACACGAACAAGAGCATCATTTGCATGAAAGCCCCGCTGCTATGACATGGCCGTTAATCATTCTGGCTGTGTTAAGTATTGTTGCTGGTTTTGTCGGTGTGCCTGAAGTATTGGGTGGTGGCCACATGCTGCATTCATTCCTTGCGCCTGTTCTCGTAACTGAACATCATCCTGAAATTGAGCACAGCACTGAATACATGTTAATGGGTATTTCTGTTGCCATTGCGGCAATTGCAATTATCATCGCAATAAATAAATTCAGCAAAAAGCCTCAATTAGAAGAACCTGCAGGGTTTGGAAAAGTGCTGGCGGATAAATGGTATGTTGATGAACTGTATGATGCAATCATTGTAAAACCATTGAATGCGTTCGCGGGGTTCCTGAAAAATGTAGTTGAGAAATCTGGAATTGATGGTATTGTAAACGGCATAGGAAGATTTGTGCAGTATTCTGCAAGACAGCTCAGATTGTTGCAGAGCGGGCAGGTTGGCAGCTATATTTTGTTTATGGTATTATCAATGGTTGTATTCTTCCTGGTATATTGGAACCAGGCAATCATCACGCATTTTTTGCAAAAGATATTTTAAGATAAACAGTTAGGAAGCTTACCCGCAATGTGATAGAAAGATTTGCTTCCCGTCAACAGAATAATAAATTTTCGATAGAAATAACAAGGCATGATACCTCTTTTACTTATAGTAGTTCCTTTAGTAACAGGCTTAATTTCCTTTTTTATCAAGGATGATAAAACTGTAAAAGGCTGGGCGCTGATATCAGCTGTTGTAACTTTTGCAATAGCATTGGCCGGGGCAGCGAGCAGTGATAAATTATTGTTTGATACAACCTGGTTGCCTTTGCTCGGTAGTAGATTTTCTTTACAGTTAGATGGCATGGCAAAAATGCTAACCTTGTTAACGGGAGTATCTTTTCCGTTGGTATTTGCCTCTGTTAACAGCAACAAATACCCAAGGTCTTTTAGCTTTTACGCATTAATGCTTTTAACGCAAGCCGGGTTAATGGGTGTGTTTTTAGCGGCGGATGTACTGTTGTTCTATTTCTTCTGGGAACTGGCACTTATTCCTGTTTATTTTCTTTGTTCTCAATGGGGCGGCGAAAAGCGCATTCAGGTTACATTCAAATTTTTCATTTATACTTTTCTTGGATCATTGTTAATGTTGGTTGGTATTTTATATCTCTATTATAAAACACCAGAACACTCTTTCGCAATCAAAGATTTCTATGCGTTGAAATTGACGGCAAAAGAGCAGGGGTTTGCATTCTGGTTATTCTTTGTCGCATTCGCTATAAAGATGCCGATATTCCCTTTCCACACATGGCAGCCAGACACGTACGAACAATCACCCACTGCGGTTACAATGATCTTAAGCGGAGTGATGGTAAAAATGGGCTTGTACGCTGTAATCCGTTGGATTCTACCAATTTTCCCAACTGCAGTTGAGAAATTTAGTCACCTGGTAATCTTACTTTCGGTAATAGGAATGCTTTACGCTTCACTGATTGCAATCAGGCAGAATGATATTAAAAGAATGATTGCTTATTCATCAATTGCGCATATCGGGTTGATGTCAGCAGCAATTTTTGCTAATCAGCAGATTGGATTACAGGGTGTAATGGTGCAGATGTTCAATCACGGTGTAAACGTAATCGGCTTGTGGATAGTTACAGACGCAATTGAACAGCAACTTGGTACCAGAAAATTCAGCGAGCTGGGTGGATTAGCGCAAAAGGCACAAGGACTAGCAATTTTATTTGTTGTAATGGCTTTGGCAAACGTGGCCCTTCCATTAACCAACGCGTTTATTGGTGAGTTCCTAATGTTCAATGGTTTATTCAAATACAATATCTGGATGGCAGTAATTGCGTTGATCAGTATTATCCTGGCTGCGGTTTATACATTGAATGCGGTTCAGAAAATATTTTACGGTGAAACCAATGCACTTACAGAGAAAGCGTACGATAGCGGCCTCAACGTAAAATTGTCACTGGTTGTAATCACGATCGTAGTGATAATATTGGGTGTGTATCCGGAACCAATTTTAAGATTGACCAACGATACCGTAAATGCTGTATTGGCGAATATTAAATAATTAAAGTAGAGCACTAGCAAGATCAAGATATGAATGCAATAATTACTTCAGCGGTTTGTGGCGTAATAATGATGTTCAGTAGTGTGTTTGTAGAAAACAAAAAAGCTTACAGGCACATTGCAGCTGTTTTATTACTATTGTTATTGGCAGTGAATGTTGCCGATACTTATGGTATGAGGCTGTTTCACATAGATGCCAAAGACATGCTGCGCTTCGACAGGTTTGGTTATTTCTTTAACTCTATTGCCATTGCTTCAACCTTGATTTACGTGGTACTTACAGGGCGCGATATTGAAAAAGTAGGGACGTACACGGCTGAGTATTTTGTGTTGATATTCTTTGTGCTTTGCGGGGTAACTATCCTGAGTTGCTACAATACATTACTGATGCTGTTCTTAGGAATTGAGATTTTATCTATTCCATTGTATATCCTTACCGGTGCAGACAAAAGGAACCTGAAAAGCAATGAAGCAGCGTTGAAATACTTCTTGATGGGATCATTTTCAACTGGCATTATGCTGATGGGAATCACCCTGATATATGGCGCAACCGGAACATTTGATATTTATGTGGCGCCGAGGGCAACAATAACCGGTCAGCCTGCAAACGGATACTCCTTATTGGAATCTGCAGGGCTGATCCTGATGATGATCTCAATTGGCTTCAAGGTGTCTGCAGCGCCATTTCATTTTTGGACGCCAGATGTATATGATGGTTCTCCCGGGGTTTTCACCTCCTTCATGGCAACTATTGTCAAAGCCGCTGGATTTGTCGCTTTCATTAAATTGTTCGATGCCCGCGCTGACGCATCGGGGGTTGAAATGAATGCATTTACTGGTGTTGACTGGAAAATGTTGTTCGCAATATTAATTGTATCAACTTTATTAATAGGAAACATAACGGCCGTTTTTCAACAGAGCGTGAAACGCATGATGGCTTATTCAAGCATCGCGCAGGCAGGGTTTATGTTGTTCGCTTTATTTAGCCTGAACGATGTTGCCAAAGAAGGTTTATTGTTATACGCAGCCGCGTATAGCCTGGCTTCAATCGGCATATTCGCAATAATGGTGAAAATGAAGGACCATACGTTTGAAGGTTACAATGGGTTAGGAAAAACGCACCCTGTATTGGCAGCTACAAATACGGTATTTTTATTATCGCTTGCAGGTATTCCGTTAACAGCTGGCTTCTTTGCAAAATATTATATGTTGTCTTCTGTTATGAAAACAAGCGGTTACCTGTGGCTGGTAATTGTAGGTGTTGTTTTCGCGGCGGTGAGCGTTTATTATTATTTCCGGGTTATACAGGCTATGTATTTTAAAGATGGTGAAGCCACAATAACTGAAGAAGTTTCTAAAGGCTTTAAAGTTGGAATAATTGTTCTTGCAGGCCTGATCATATTATTTGGAATATTACCGCAATCATTGTTGCAATGGTTTTATTTCTAAGCTAAGTCAAAATTCAAAAGTAAAAAAGTCAAAAGGCGATCCTTTTGACTTTTTTACTTTTGAACAAGATAGTATCGGTGCTGGTGTTGTGCAAGCTTCTTTACTTTTGAATTTGGACTTTTCAACAGCCATTTGTAACCTCTAATCTCCCTTTATCTTTTTTTACCGTATCTCATCGGTAAGAATATTATCTTTAGTGCAGGCTTTGTGGCGAAGGTATGCGTGATAAATCCAAATACTCGTTATGACATTGAGCGATTCTTTTTCCCTTGCATATAGAACGGTACGTAGCAACAAGCTGCGCACAGGAATAACTGTAGCCATCATCGCTTTTGGAATTATGGCCCTGATAGGGATTATTACAGCCATAGATGCCATGAACGGAAGCCTGCGCGAAAGTTTCTCCACCATGGGAGCCAATGGCTTTAGTATTGCCTATAAAGAGCGTTTTCGGTTTGACGATAACAGAGAGGTTAGGAAAGAAAAACGCGGCAAAAAACAAAAAAAATCAAATCTCGATAAGCCCATCCAATTGTCCGAAGCAGAAGCTTTTAAAGCCGCTTTCAAAATGCCAGGCATGGTAACAATTCAGTTAAACGGAATGGGCGGAAATGAAATTCGTTACAAGGACAAAAAAACCAACCCCAATGTAAGTGTGCGCGGGGGCGACGAAAACTTTCTGCAGGTAAATGGTTTTACAGTGGAGGCTGGTAGAAATTTAAACCGACTGGACGTAGAAAGCGGTAGGAATGTATGTCTTGTCGGGAGCGACGTTGCTTCTAAACTATTTGGAACGAATAATTCTGCGCGTGGCGTTGATAAAATGATTGTTGTGGGTGCCGTTCCTTATCGTGTCGTTGGCGTACTTAAGAGCAAAGGATCCAGTGCATTGATGAGGGCGGATAACGTGATTATTACCTCCTACAATAATGTAAGAAGGCTTCAGAATTCATCGCCATCATTTATCCTCGGGATAATGGCGGGGGATGTGCAGCAAATGGACATGACTGTTTCTGAAAGCACGGCCCTTTTCAGGTCTATTCGTAAACTTCACCCCACAGAGGAAGATAATTTTGTGATTGAAAAAAGCGATAAGCTCGCTGCAACGTTTATAGGATTGTTAGGTAGTATACAGGGCGCAGCGGGTGCCATCGGTCTGATCACATTGATTGGAGCTGCCATTGGCCTGATGAACATAATGCTGGTTGCGGTTAATGAACGTACAAGAGAGGTTGGGCTTATAAAAGCCATCGGCGGAAAACGCAAAAATATTCGCGCTCAGTTCTTATTCGAATCTACCATTATAAGCCTTGCCGGAGCATTGTTCGGCATTATTCTCGGCGTATTGGTGGGCAACCTGTTTTCCATGTTTTTGGGCACGGGATTCGTGGTTCCCTGGGCCTGGGTGATTTTGGGAATTATGATCTGTAGCGGAGTTGGCTTACTTGCAGGATTATGGCCTGCTATCAAAGCTTCAAGGTTAAACCCAATTGTAGCATTACGCTACGAATAGACAACCAGTTACCAATGCGAACGACGAAATGACATGCAATCGACACATCCATTCATTCGCACATTCACTCATTCGCACATTCCCTATTCTTTCATCATCAATTCATAAAAGAAGATCATCCTTTGTAAATCGGCAAAAAGCAATCGCTCATCAATGCCGTGAAATCCTTGCGGGTCAATAGCCGGGAGAAAGCGGATAGTGGCATCTGTTACCGGCTCATAAAATCGTGAATCTGTCGCCCCGATCATCAAAAATGGAGTAGGGACTACATTATCAAGAATTTTGTAAACAGACGCTGTTGCTTTTTTATATGCATCACTTTCAAGCGATGTTTGTTTGCCCGGTTCCGATGCAAATTGCCCGCGTTTTAAATGTATCCGTTCATCGTTGATCGCATTTTTTATAAACGCCTCAACATCAGCGGAAGTCTCGCCAGGCATGATTCTGCAGTTAACAGTTGCTTTTGCAAAAGAGGGAATTACATTGTCTTTCATGCCCGACGAAAGAATTGTTGGAACGATCGTGGTGTGAATAGATGCATTGGTTCCTTTGGTTTTTTCGAACTGGCTTACCAGCATGGGTTCAAACAGCCAGCGATTGGCAAGCGCCAAGCGTGTGGTGAAATTGAGCCCGGGCCCGATTTTATTCAACATCACATTTGTTGGCTCGGAGAATCTAACCTTTGTTGGATGATGTTTAAGCCTGCTTAACGCAGCGGTTATAATGTCTATCGCCGTTTCTTTTTCCGGCATGGACGAATGCCCTCCGGCTTTTTCAACAGACAGCTCAAAAGTCGCATATCCTTTTTCGGTCACTCCCAACAGCGCGATCGGCCGATTGAGTTCTTTAAAATTTTCTTTTGTTATAATCCCTCCTTCATCCAATACCAGTCCCGCTTTTATATGGCGTTGTTTGAACCACTCAACAATTTTTTGTGCGCCATGTACTCCGCCAAGTTCTTCATCATGGCCAAAGCAGAGGTATATATCTCTTTCGGGTTGATGGTTTTGTTTAAGTAATGAGGTCACTGCCTCTAAAAGAGCGATTACTGAACCTTTATCGTCGGTAGTTCCTCGGCCCCAAACTGCACTATCTTTTATGGTGCCTCCGAACGGGTCCGCGTGCCATAAATGCCTGGAAGAATCTTCAACAGGAACCACGTCGGTATGTGCAAGGAAGAGATAAGGCGCTAACTGATTATTTTTTCCTTTCCAGTGATAGATATAACTAAAGGTGTCGATAATGGTTTTCTCCAGCTTTTGCTGGACAAGCGGATACGTTGAATCAATGAATGATCTAAGTGCAAAAAATGAACTGCTGTCTTTTAAATGATCATCGTCAAGCGACACTGTTTTAATCCGGATAGCATCGCTTAAATGTGTTATAGCCATACTGTCCAACGCTGGCATAGGACCAGCAGACGTTGCCGGAATTTGTTTGGAATAGATGAACGTCCTTGCCAGAACGAATACAAAAACTAATAGCAGGATGATTACAAGGGATAAAAAGAGTTTTTTGATCATTCGAAGGGCGGTTATTTATGAACAAAATATTAATAAAACAGAAAAATAATCAGAAAAAATAAAATAGCGGTAAATACTAATCTATATCGCATCATAAGCCAGCGCCTTTCAAAACAATTGCTATGGAACATAGTGGAGATAAGGGTTTTATAAAAAAGCATTTTTGTATAATTGACAATAAAAAATATGGCGATGCTTGTTTGGTTTAAATAAAATTTCTACTTTAGGTGGCTTATTTGAAAATTTATAGAGAAATACTTGTTTTTTTAAAACGATTTTTTCTTAGAATTGCCAAACATTTTCTAAACCATTAGTTTTATTTAAAATTTAAAATTCATTGCATCATGGCAGAAACAAGACCGACTGCAACAGCAGCAGTAGCAAAGAGCGCACAAACATCTGTTCAACCAAAAAGAAGCGGTAACTCGATTTCGTGGATTGCACCCTTGACATGTATTATTCTCGGATACATTATCTGGCGTTTTGTTATTGGTAATCCGTCAAACTTTACTAAACCAGATCCTGCTGGTGGATTCTGGCCTAAACACGAAGGTCCTATCGGAACTTTCACTAAAATGTATCTTGGTGGTATCATCGTGCCTATCCTGATCGGTACATTCTTAACTGTAATTTGTTTCGTTATCGAAAGATTCCTTACAGTTACTAAAGCTACAGGTACTGGTAACATTGCTGAGTTCATCCGCAAAGTACAGTTCCATCTTGCTAACAAAGATGTTGACAAAGCTTTGGCTGAGTGCGACAAACAAAAAGGTTCAGTAGGTAATGTAATGAAAGCTGGTTTACGCAAATACAAAGAAATGATCGGTAACACTGAGCTGGATACTGAACAAAAAGTATTAAGCATCCAGAAAGAAATTGAAGAAGCTACAGCTCTCGAATTACCAATGTTGGAAAAGAACCTGGTATTCTTATCTACTATCGCATCAGTAGCAACCTTGTTAGGTCTGTTAGGTACGGTAATGGGTATGATCCGTTCATTCTCTGCTTTAGGTGAAAGCGGTGGTGGTGAAGCTGCTCAGGCGTTATCTCAAGGTATCTCTGAGGCCCTTTATAACACAGCGTTAGGTATCGGTACTTCTGCTATTGCGATCATTTTCTATAATATCTTTACTACAAGAATTGATGGTATTACATTTGGTATTGATGAGTCTGGTTTTACTTTAACTCAGAGTTTCGCTGCTAATTATAAATAGTAGCAACTTTGTGGAAAGTTGAAGTAAAAGCATCTTTAAAAGAACAGACTTAAAAATTGAATAATGGCCAGACCCAAAATTGCTCGAAAGAGCACAACCGTAGATATGACGGCGATGTGCGATGTGGCTTTCCTTTTGTTGTCTTTCTTCATCCTGACAACTAAATTTAAGCCGAATGAAGCCGTTCCGGTGAACACTCCTAACTCAGTTGCAGCTAAAATTGCACCCGAAAAGGACCTGGTTATGATTTCCCTGAATAAAGATGGTAAAGTGTTTCTTTCTGTAGGCGACGGAAAAGAAGACCTCGCTAAGAAACAAACCATTCTTGAGACAGTTAATCAGAACAGAAACCTTGGCCTTTCTCCTGCTGAAATTTCAGCTCTGGTTAAGGCGCCATTCATAGGAGTTCCTCTTGCTCAATTAAAGCAACAGGCTGCAATGGATAGTAAACAAATGACAGGTGAAGCGCTTCCCGGTATTACCGTGAAAGACAGCACCAACAATGAAATGATGGATTGGATGAGTGCAGTTGCTACAACTTATGCTGGAGCATCGAAAGCTAACTTCAATTTGTTGCTGAAAGGCGACAATGTTGCAAAGTATCCAGCCTTCAAAAACATCCTTGCATCGTTTAAGAAAAATGATTTCTTTAAATTCCAGATGGTTACCAATCCGGAAAGCGTTCCATCAGGCTCTGAACTGTGGAAAGCGAACCAGAAAGGTATTAAACAGGAAGACCTGTAATACGGAATAATATTTTTAAAATTAAAACCTATTTGCCATGGCAGAAATGGATACCTCGTCAGGTGGTGGTCATAAGAAAGGCCCGGGCGTCAAAAAAGGTAAAAAGCTTTCAACAAGGGTGGACCTTACTCCGATGGTGGATCTTGGGTTCCTGTTGATCACGTTTTTTATCTTTACTACCACGATGAGTCAGCCAACGGCTATGAAGTTGTTCCTGCCAAAGGACACCGATAAGCCTGAGGAACAAAACAAAGCGAAAGAATCCGGCGCATTGACCATTATGCTGGGTGCTAAAGACCACGTATATTACTACGAGGGTATTTTAGACGCAGCAGGTGGGAACTTTAAATCATCAAACTTCAAAGACATCCGTAATGTGATCATCAATAAAAAGAAGGCCACAGACGAGAAAGACTTTGTAGTGGTTATTAAACCAAGTGATGAAAGTGACTACAAAAACGTAATTGATATTTTGGACGAAATGGCTATCAACGTCGTGAAAAAATACGCGTTAGTAGATATTTCACCCGCTGAAGCTCAATTCGTTAAAGTGTCTGATCAAAGCAACCAGTAAAAATCTTCCAGATTTTTATGGAAAAAATCTGAATGAGCATCATATTTAAAAAACATTCTAACAATGGATGTAAACAAAATTTTAAGCGCCGATATTCTGGATATCCTTTTTGAGGGTAGAAACAAAGAATATGGTGCATACGAACTGCGCAAAACCTATAATAAGCGTATCATTACAGCGATAGTAGGTATGCTTTCTTTGTGCCTGTTGTTGTTTTTGGGCTCCCTGCTTGCCAATGCAACAAAAAAGGAAACAAAGGCAAAGATTATTGTACAGGACGTTGAATTGGCAGATGTGCGTGAGGAGAAAAAGCCAGATGTGCCACCTCCACCACCACCTCCTAAAGTTGAACCTCCTAAAGTTGAGATCACCAAGTTTACTCCTCCCAAAATCGTAAAAGACGAAGAGGTTAAACCTGAAGAAGAGATCAAAGAACAAGAAAAACTGGAAGACACCAGGATCGGTACCATTAACCAGGAAGGTATTAAAGCAGATGTAGTTGCTCCTCCGGTTGAAGAAAAAGGTACTGGTGTGGTTGAAGCTCCCAAAGCAAAAGAAGAAGATTACGACAAAGAGTTTAAAACTGTACAGATACAGGCTAAATTCCCTGGTGGTAACGATGCCTGGACCAAATATTTACAACGTAACCTGCGTGCAGATGTTGCCGTTGAAAATGGCGCTCCAACTGGCCGTTATACTGTAGTTGTATCTTTCCTTGTTGACAAAGAAGGTAACATTTCTGAGGTTAAAGCTGAAAACGACCCTGGTTACGGTACTGCTGATGAAGCAACACGCGTAATTAAAAGAGGTCCGAAATGGCAACCTGCAGAACAAAACGGTAGAAAAGTAATTTATCGTCAGAGACAAAGTGTAACATTCGAAGTATCTGAAGGTTAATCATAATTTTATCTAACTTGAAAAAGTCCCAGACAGTCACTGTCTGGGACTTTTTCTTTTACAGTACGGCAAACTCGTAATACTTTTGAGTTTAAGCGGTCGATGGAGAGTATACGCGTGGCATTTCTCTGCCTCTTCGCTTGAGCTTAATGATAAATTGAACAGAATGCTAGGAAAACTACAAGGATGGTCGGATACAATAGCTGCACTCGCAACGCCGCAGGGCATTGGCGCTATTGGTGTAATAAGAGTTAGCGGAAAGGAGGCAATAACCATTGTAAATGAGCTGTTTCCCTCAAAAGATCTCGAGAAGCAGCCATCTCATACGCTCCATGTTGGGTATTTGAAAGATAATGATAAGGTTATTGATGAAGTAGTGATATCCCTGTTTGTGGCGCCAAAATCATACACTGGCGAGAATGTTATTGAGATATCATGCCATGGGTCACACTATGTTCAACAGCAAATTATGCAGGCGCTGAGCAACCATGGAGCGAGGCTGGCCAAACCGGGGGAATTTACCCAGCGGGCATTCCTAAATGGAAAGCTGGATTTGGCGCAGGCAGAGGCCGTAGCGGACTTAATTGCCTCTAACACCGAAGCCAGCAAAAGAACGGCTTTAAAGCACATGCGCGGCGGATTTAGCGGTATTCTAAAAGAGTTGCGTGAACAACTGATCAAATTTTCGGCGCTAATAGAATTGGAGCTAGACTTTTCCCAGGAAGATGTCGAGTTTGCTGACAGGATTGGCTTACTTACACTTCTTGAAAGCATAGAAAAACAGGTAACACAACTCTTACAGTCATTCGCTTTGGGAAATGTGATAAAGAACGGCGTACAAGTTGCAATTATAGGAAAGCCGAATGCCGGTAAATCTACGTTGTTAAACACGCTGTTAAACGAAGAGAGAGCTATTGTTAGCGACATAGCTGGAACAACACGTGATACGATTGAAGAGACGCTCAATATTGATGGTATTCTTTTTCGTTTGATAGACACTGCAGGGATACGTGAACATACCAGTGACATCATAGAAAGCATTGGCGTAGAACGCAGCCTTGAAAAGATGCGTGAGGCCGACGTAGTTGTTTACATGTTTGATGTAAACCAGACGTCGGCAGAAGATCTTAAAAGCATGGTGCAAGAGTTTGAAGGCAAGCAACTAAAATACCTTCTTATTGGTAACAAAGCCGACTTACAGCCGCATGAAGCATACGCATCAAAATTCAGTGATATACCAGGTATTATTTTTATTTCCGCAAGAGAAAATCGTGGTATTGATTCGCTAAAACGCCAGCTGTTTATCCATGCCATCGGTAATAATAATTTGATGAATGATACGGTTGTCACCAACGCCCGCCACGTAGAAGCACTCGAAAAGATCAGGCAATCTTTACAGGATATTATAGAGGGATTGAATAACAAAATTCCAGGTGATTTGCTTGCATTGGATATCAGGCGTTGTTTACATTATTTGGGTGAGATAACAGGTGAGATAACAAATGAAGATCAGTTAGATTTTATATTTAGTAAGTTTTGTATTGGAAAGTAAACCACCAAAATAAGCTTATACTTTTTTATAGAAAGTAACTAAAAGCCTTGTACTAAAGGCTTTTTTAGTCTCAGTACACTTGAAACACCCGCTGAGGTTTTTAATGCAATTACAAATCCACGCTTGTGGTGGGGTCTGAAGAAATTGAAAGTAGCACTTCAAAAAAGAAGACAATTTTAAGTAACATCATAAGGATTTGCATCTAAGTTCCATCACATTAACCGAAGTGATACCTAATCAAAAAATGGTGTGGCATGTGGATGATAATTACTTCAATTTCCTTAAGGACAAAAAAGAATGGACTGGAACAAATATCGTATTCGACAATTCACCAAAAGGCAATCAAAAAAAACTGCGGTTTACGCATGAGGGACTAAACCCCGCAGTTGAATGTTACGATGTTTGCAATGACGCCTGGACAAATTATATTCAAAAAGCTTGTGCGATCTGATTACTATAGGAAAGGGAGAACCTAATACAAAAGAAGGCGGCTTTAATGAAGAGCTACTGAAGCGAAAGAATATTGGATGATAGAAAAAGGAGATGCAACGGTCGCATCTCCTTTTTCCTATTTATCCGCCTGTTTATTAAAAGTTAACTGATCCAAGGTTTTTATCAACCAACAAACCATCTTTTATGGCAAAGTCAGGTTTGATCTTACGCTTTGCTTTTAATTTTATAATGAATAATTCACTGGAACCAGACAAGGCTTCTTTACCACCAACATTCACAAATGTTGGATACAAAGATTTACTTCCATTTGAATGCAGACGGTCATACGTAAGGTTCTCCAATTGTTTCGTGTTTACAGGTTGCACGCTTATAAACTCATAGTCTTGTGCGTTGTATGGCAATGCAAAACTCAGCGCGTTTACTGATTGCAGATTCACACCTTTTACTTTAAGTTCAATAACATCACTTGCATTATATTCTTTTGACGGAACATCAATCTCTAATTTTCCACTCACTTTTTCAACTTTACTATCGTCTACACCACCATCTAATTGTGTAGTTACAACAGAAATGTCGTAAGCATCGATCAGGTTGTTTTTATTGATGTCGCCATTGCTAATATACCCTTCAAAATCTGCATCGCCTTTTCTAAGACCGGTGTAATTCATATAAGAAGTGAGGTCATTCTTATCAATACGATGATCGTTATTGATATCACCTGGCAAATAACTTTCTGTTCCAGGCACTTTAAACACATATAACTCGCGTCCGGAACCAAAGCCGCCTACCGCATCTGTTACTGCAATGCGGATGTAACGTGCAGTTGGATGATTGGCAAAAGTGAAGACTTTGGTTTCACCATTAGCAGCCCATTCAAAAGTGCCAGCTTCAGTCCATTGTTCTTTTGTGCTGCCATAATAAATAGTCCCTTTCTGGATGATGCCATTACCTCTTGAACGTGGCAGGTAATTAATTTTATCCAGTTGATTGACTGTTTTCAAATCTGCCACAATATCAAACGGAACGGCTTTCTGTCCCCATTTGCTATGCCACATGGTTCTGTCATCAAAGTCAAATAATTTATCTATCTCATTATCTTCCTCACTTTCTGCAGAGCTCTGCGCAGTTATATCCTGAATGGCAAACTGTAGTGGATTAGATTTTGTAGTTGCTTTTATAGTTATCCAGTCTGAACTGCCTTCTTTGTTTACAGCACGCAGTTTAAATGAATAAGCTGTTTCAGCAGATAAGCCATCAAACAACAATGCAGTATCTCTGATGGTTGTGTAGCGCATACCATCAAACTCTATTTCATAATAGTCTGCGTTATTCACTTTACTCCATGTAGGTTTTAAAGTAAATGCTTCAGCATTCTTCTCTGTTACTTGCGCATTTGCAGGAACAACTACTTTTCCTTTTGCTACGCGTTGTTTATCGACAGGTTGAAATTTGAATCCGTTAACGATAACTTCTATAACATTAGCAGTAACGTCTGTTGCTGCCAGCTTCACCAGGAATTGTGGATTCTTCGTGATAACCACTTTTTCAAACTCACTTCCTTTAGTGGAGAATTTATTCAAGTCCGGAGCAGCATCATAGAAATAGGCATTCTCTTTTTTCAGGAAATCAGTCATTGAACTGGCCGCAGTCAGATTCACTTTCGTGTTTCCAATTTTAGCGGAGACACTACTTGGTTTCTCCGTTACGTTGATGACAAGCGTTGTTGATTTGTCTTTTACAAATCCATCAAATGAACCTTTTGCAGGACGTACAGTAATGGTAACAACATTGTTATTCTGCACTGATTCAATTTGTGTTGTTACACCTTTACCAATTTTATATTGTTCTGTTGTACCGTCATCGTCATATTCAGTAAAATAACTTTTCCCGAATGGATATAGTTCATATTTACGTGTATGTTTGTTTATGTCCGCAACATTGTTATTGGGTTCTGTCATCGGAATGATTGCTCCGTTCTTAACAAACAACGGCAGTTTCCAGAGTGGTGCATTGAAAGAGTTCAGTACTACATTGCCGCTATAAACATCGCCAGTAAAATAGTCTATCCATGTACCGGATGGCAGATAAATACCATTGCGTACATCATTCCCTTTCTGATCTGCCGCGGTTGACTGATAGATCGGCGCTACTAAAAAGTTGGGGCCAAACAGGAATTCATACTGTGTAGCCGAACCTAATGTATAAGCATTGGGATCCTCAAGGAATAATGCGCGGATGATAGGCAAACCTGTCAGCGCTTCATGTGCAATGCTATAAGAATAAGGTAGCAATGCAGATTTAAGTTTGAGATAATTGCGATTAATAGATGTCACCGGCTCACCTAATGCATGCGGATATTTTTCATTCGCGCCCCAACCGTCCATATTCAGTTGCATGGGCGTAAATGTTTTCCATTGAAAATCGCGCGTGTTCACTACAGGATTTTTTCCTCCAAAAATGCCATCCATATCTGAAGTGATATTGGGCTGACCGGACAGCCCTGAACCTACATAAGTCGGAATATGGAAACGTATATATTCCCACACACCACCTGTCTGGTCGCCAGACCAGATACTTGCATATCGTTGAGTGCCTGCCCAACCGTCAAGTGAAATGATGAATGGCCTTGCGTTGCCATAGTAAGACATGATTTGGGCAGCATCAGACACGCCGTTTAATCCGAATGAATATCCTGCACCTACCCAAGCCACATCAGTCTTTAACACACGTACGCCAGCATCTCTTGTTTCTTTAATAATATCTCTTTGCAGCAATGCACTTACTTCAGGTTTTGGATGAAGATCTGATTGCGTCCACAATCCTATTTCAACACCATTTTTATGTGCATAGTCACCAAGACTTTTTAGATTTTGGATGTTGCTATCGAGTGTTCCTGTTTGTCCATAACCAGCGCCATAGCCATCGTTTGGCAAGATCCATCCCAATGGCATATCATGATTTTTATAACGATCAATCACTGCGCGTGCAGAAAACTGGTAATTGCTATTTTCTCCATTAAGAGACTCTTTGATGCCTCCGTTATTTTTCTGACTTTCTTTATAACGTCTTCCATCTTCAAACACTACACCTACGGTGTCTTCTTTCCAATAGTCACGATTGTATGCATTCAGATGTCCTTCATAAAAACCAAACTTAGGCAACAATACAGGATTGCCTGTCAGTTGATAGAAATCATTTAGCAACGCCGCTGCGCCATTATCGATCATGAAGAATGCATCAAGACAATCTGTTTCGTGTGATAATTTCACCACACTTTTTTCTTTTGAACCAAAATCATACACACCTTTTTTGAATGTATGCCACATAACAGCATACCCATTGGTAGACCAGTAGAATGGAGTAGGTGAAGCTACGCCCCCATCTGTCCAACTATTCTGATTTTCTATAGCGATAGATTTTCCTTTATGAGAGAATCGTCCATTCTGCACGCCGCCACCATAAAAATATTCCTGTGGATTTTCTTTTAGCGCAAGCACTACTTTTCCTTTTTCGAAAAGAACAGGCGAAGTTGTTTCTGCAACTGTAGTATTTATTGTACGATTAATTACTTTCAGTAAAGCTGTTTGCTTATCGATCTGCAAAGTAACTTTTGGCGTTGTGATGGAGACCTGTTTATTGTCTTCATTAAGATTGAATGAGGTAACTGTTCTCCTCGGATTCTCTACCAATATTTTTGCTTCAGGCTTTGCTTTCGGATCACGAATGAAGTTTTGCGCGCTATCCTGGAAAAGCCGGAAGATATTGTCTCCATAGAAATCTATCGTCATTCGTTGATTGTCTGAAAGCAAGAGCTCCACGGTTGTCGCATTGATCTTCTTTGCACTGATCACATGTTGTAATTTTTGCTCCTGTTGTTGTTCAACCTTTTTTTGTGCTGTAAGGTTTGGCGAATAACATACTAATAAGGGAAGTGCACATGCTAACAAGCCCGTTTTCCTAAGCAATGAATGCCCTGTCGTAGTGTTCATCATTATTTCTGTTTAATTCACAACAATCGTTTTGTACCAACACTTGTAGCGGTACAACAAATTGTAGTTCGGCGGGAGTAAATTAAACAATAATTACGGGGGTTTGATGAATACAAGGTTAATCACACAGCGCCGGTAGCTACGCAAACGTTTGTGTAAGGAGATCAATCGTTTGTTCTTTTTTCATGCTGTTGTTTCGAAAAACGAAAAGCGGATTTTGATCCAGCTTTTTGCTAATTGTATTTTGTAAAATAACTATGTCACAAATCAATTGACTGGCAAACATTTGGGAGTGTATTGGGCGCAGTGTAATTAGGAAAAAGACCTGTGAAAATATTGGCTATCTAAATATCCAATTCCTTTAAAACCTTAAACGAGCTACTCAATCTCAAATTTTCTGTTGGAGTTATCGCTTTCACCTAAAAGGAAATAAGCAGCTACCCTAACAATTCATTACAGTTATTTAGCAATTCATTGGATCTGATACTTGAAGTTTTCAAGCTCAGAGATAATTTTATGATCTAAAATTAAAGATGATGAAACAAATTATTTTAGCAACCCTTTTCGCCTTGAATAGCATAGTAGGTGGTGCGTGTAAAAAAGAACAACCAATCAGTCCAGACGCTTATGGCGGTGGGCCAAAAACTGAAGTCCCGGTGGCCTTGGAAGGCAAATGGATGTACGGATATTTTTCAATGACAGAATACTGGTCGCAAAATCCTTCCGAATATATCGGTAACGGTTTTGAAATGGCGATCGCTTTTAATTTCAATACAAATGGTACCTATGAGCAGTATTTTACTTCCCGTACTGCCACTCTTGGAATAAGCACATATCACCAGTCGCTGTCCAAAGGAACCGTTGAGATCAATACTGCTGATAAAACAATTACCACACATGCCGCAACGGCTCATTATAAACAAACAAAAAACGGTAAGACGATCGAGAACAGGGATCTCAACGAAAATGAGATCACTAAAACAATTGTTTACACCTACGAAACAGGAAATGAGCCAAATGGAACTTCTGCCATTTACCTGAAGATGAATGGCACTGGAAATCCCCTGGCTTTTTTGAAAAAATGACCTTCGTCTTTGTGGATATAACGCCTTTATTGGTGCTTGCACCAATAAAGGCGTTACGACAACATGGGTTTGGACTAAATAAAAAACGACTCATAATAACTAAGCTTTCGTTGTTAACTCCAGGCTTATAGCAGGAGGTGCAAAGAAAGCATGTAGTATACAATTTTTAAACACCTACCAACTTCCCGATACAATCGGTGGCTAATTGATTGATACAAATGATCCTAGAATGACTTGCGCCCGAGAAGTGAGGCAGGCTTTTTCTTATCAAACTTCATTATACATTTTGCAAATAATTTACTATTTTTTATCAGATAAAATGCTTGCTGCAAAATGAAGAACAATAAACTAGTAATCAATAAAGACACCCAGGAGTATAACAATGCGCTTTCTGAAGAATACAGAGAGATTGGCAATATGCTGGCTCAAGAGATAAGCCTTCATTTGCCGGAGGCAGAAAATAAAATATGGCATCGTCATCCTGTTTGGTTTTTAGAGGGCAATCCTATTGTGGGTTACAGTAAATTAAAGGACAGTGTCCGCTTATTATTTTGGAGTGGACAATCATTTGATGAAGAAGGGTTGGAAAAAGAAGGTACGTTTAAAGCCGCTGAAATGCGTTACACCGATCCTAAACAAATAGACAAAAACAATTTGAGCCGCTGGCTCAAAAAGTCGAAGGAAATCCAGTGGGATTACAAAAATATTGTCAAACGAAAAGGCCAGTTGGAGCGGTTAAAATAGAAGAATAAATTGTTCTGCTTTTTTTGTCATTTGCAATAGTCTTTTAAAAACGGATGCTTAATTCATATTAAATAAAGGGCTTTTTGCCTTCGCAAACTTTTGTCAATTTTCTCTCTGCTTAAATAATTCATGCAAGGTTGTTAGAGCGGAATAATTCTTCGATCTACAAAGTCCTGCATTCAGATATTAAAATAAAAACAGCCGGCTCTCACCGGCTGCTTCACTTGCATCATAACCATTCTACATTTTCTAATTCCAACCACCACCAAGCGCCTGGTAAATATTCACCATCGCATTTAGTTGTTGTTTTTTTGTTTCAATCAGCTCAAACTTTGATTCCAGTGCGTCGCGTTGGGTCATTAATACTTCCATATAGTCTGCGCGGGCAGATTTGAACAGGTCACTGGAAATATCGATAGACTGTGTAAGCGCCAGCACTTGCTTCGACTTCAGGTCATAACTCTTTGCCAGGTTGTCTATTTTATTCATTTGGTTGACTACTTCAACATAAGCATTCAGGATTGTCCGCTCGTAGTTGTAAACCGCCTGAACCTGTTTTGCATTGGCGTTAAAGTAAGACGCTTTAATAGCGTTCCTGTTGATCAACGGAGACAGCAATTCACCGGCAAGAGAATAGATCAACGAAGCTGGTGTTGTAAATAAATATGCCGGATTAAATGCCTGGTAGCCTACAGAGGCAGATATAGCCAGCTGAGGATAAAATTTCGCTTTAGCCACTTTTACATCCAGCTTTAATGCCGCCAGTTCTTGCTCTGCCTGTCTTATATCCGGGCGATTTGTTAACAGCTGAGAAGGGATGCCCGCATGGATTACGTCCGGCATACCATTTTCAAATGCCTTATCGTCTCTGTCAATATGCCGCGGATATCTCCCTAAAAGAAAATTAATGCGGTTCTCCGCTTCTGTAATCTGCTGGCGAATGCCAAATTGAAGGCTTTGTGTGTTTAAAACTTCTGCCTCAAATTTTCGTACTGCGAGCTCTGTAACGCGTGTTGCTTCTTTCTGCGCCTTTACTATTTGCAGCGCATTATTTTGGATGTCAATATTCTTATTTACGATTTCAAGCTGATTATCCAGTGCGAGTAATTCGTAATAAGAATTGGCAATTTCAGCGATCAAATTAGTGATGATGAAATTACGTCCTTCAATAGTTGCCAGGTATCTGTTCACGGCCGCCTTTTTTGCGTTGTGCAGCTTGTGCCATATATCTGCTTCCCATGTTGCATATGCTGATATCTGAAAGTCAGGCAATGGATCGGGCATTTCTTTTCCTTCTTTGATATCAGTATTCGCCTCCATTGCACCTATGTTGGTATAGCGTCCAACTTTGTCCACGCCGGCGCCTACTTTTACACCAACAAAAGGCAGGTATTCACCTTTTCGTGCTTTTATTTCATTGCGTGCTATATCAATTTCCTGCAACGTGATGCTCAGCTCCTGGTTGTTTTTTAAAGCCGTATCGATCAGTGCATCCAGATATCTGTCAGTAAAATATTCCTTCCACTTCACCACTGCTTTTGCTGAAGAATCCTGCGAAGCGGTAAAATATCCGGGAACTGTTTTGTTCTCCGTTTTGCTGGTTACAGCCGGTATTTTACAAGCCGCATAGCTTAGTGAAATAAAAATAATGCCCGTATATAAATACAATTTGTTTTTAATCATGATTGCCGTTTTTAGCCTGTAATAAATTCTTCCTTTCAGATTTGAAAAGAAAGAATTTGCGTTTCTTTTTCTTTTTACCGGTGTTGTGCATGAAATCCTCTGTCAATGGAACTTCATCTTCATCCCTAATGAGATGACGGCCTTCAGCCATTTTTCCAAATATGTAGTATAACCCTGGCACTACGATTACGCCGAATACAGTTCCAAGTAACATACCTCCGGCTGAAGAAGCACCGATCGTGCGGTTTCCGATGGCTCCGGGACCGGTTGCAAAAAGCAATGGAATTAAACCTGCTATGAATGCAAAAGATGTCATCAGAATCGGGCGGAAACGCACCTTCGCGCCCTCAATTGCAGCCTCGGCTATTGTTGCACCCTGCTGATGTTTTTGCACGGCGAATTCCACAATCAACACGGCATTCTTACCCAGCAATCCGACAAGCATTACAAGGCCAACCTGCGCATAGATATCGTTGGATAAACCCATAAGCTTAATCAATAAAAACGCACCAAACACACCTACCGGCAATGAAAGAATAACTGCAAGCGGAATGATGAAGCTTTCATACTGCGCCGCAAGTACCATGTACACAAAAGCCAGTACGATCAGGAAGATGTACAAGGCTTCGTTACCACGACCTACTTCATCTTTAGAAAGGCCGAGCCAATCAATTCCATAACCACGTGGCAGGGATTTGGCTACTTCCTGAATGGCTGCAATGGCTTCACCGCTACTGTAACCAGGTGCGGGAGCTCCATTGATAGCAGAAGAAGTATACATATTGTAACGCGTGATCTCATTCAGTCCCTGCCCCTTTTTAATTTTCATAAAGGCCGAATAAGGCACCATTTCATCCCTGTTGTTTTTCACGTAAAGCTTTAAAACATCATCCGGCAGCTGCCTGTATTCAGGTGCAGCCTGAACATATACTTTAAAGAAGTTTCCGAACCTGATAAAGCCAAGTTCATATGTACTACCTATCAGGATAGAAAGATTATCTAGTGCTTTTCCTACCGAAACACCTTTCTGCATGGCTGCCTGATTGTCAATCTCCAACTCATACTGCGGATAGTTTGATGCGAAAAATGTAAAGAGCCCGGTAAGTTCTTTGCGCTTCTTTAGCGCAGCCATAAACTCATCGTTTACTTTGCCGAATTCCTTGTAATCGCCAGAGTTTGTTTTGTCCAGCAGACGAAGAGAGAAGCCGCCTGCTGCTCCATAACCCGGTACTGCCGGTGGCTGGAAAAACTCGATAGCAGCGCCTGGGATGTCTTTGGATTTTTCTTCCAGCTCTTCAATTATTTCAACAGCTGAATGCTTGCGGTCTGACCAGTCTTTTAAGTTGATCAAACATGTGCCAGCGTTAGAACCGCGGCCTTCTGTAAGAACCTCATAACCTGCCAGTGAAGAAACGGACTGAACACCTTCCACGCCTTTAGCAATTTGCTGTAATTTTTTGGCGATATCATTGGTCCTTTCAAGCGTAGAACCCGGAGGCGTCTGAACAATCGCATAGATCATTCCCTGATCCTCATTGGGAATAAAGCCAGACGGCAGCGTTTTAGACGTGGCCCAGATCCCCGCGCAAAAGGCAAAGAGCAAACCGAATGTAACCACCCTGCGGCTTACGATCACCCTCAGCAGAGAGGCATATCTCCCTGTTACTCTATCAAACCAGTTGTTAAATCCATCAATCAGCCTGTTCATGATTGTTCTCTTCCTGGGTTGGCCATGTGTATTTTTTAAGATCATGGCGCAGAGTACCGGCGTTAACGTAAGCGCCACAAACCCGGAAATGACAATTGAGGTTGCCATCGTGATTGAGAACTGCCTGTAAAACACACCTACAGGCCCGGTCATAAATGCAACCGGAATAAATACTGCGGTCATCAACAGCGTGATGGCAATAATGGCCCCGCTTATTTCTTTAAGAACTTTCTTTACCGCTTTGTAAGGTGAAAGATGTTCTTCAGCCATTTTAGTATGTACTGCTTCTACCACAACAATGGCATTATCCACCACAATACCAATTGCCAATACCAGCGCAAACAACGTGATCAGGTTGATGGTAAGTCCGAACATTTGCATAAACACAAACGCCCCGATTAATGATACAGGTACTGCGAGTGTTGGAATAAGTGTAGAGCGCCAGTCGCCAAGAAATATAAAAACCACCAAAGCCACTAAAATAAAGGCTTCTGCGAGTGTATGAATTACTTTTTCAATAGATGCATCCAAAAAGCTTGATACATCGTAACTGATCTGGTAATCCATCCCCGGAGGAAAAGAACCTGCTTTAATTTCTTCCAGCTTAGCCTTTACTTCCTTAATAACATCACTGGCGTTACTACCATAGGTTTGTTTTAATGTGATGGCAGCAGAAGGATGGCCGTCCATATTAGAGTAGATATCGTAAAACTCACTTCCTAACTCAACGTCGGCAATGTCTTTCAGGTAAAGCATTTCACCATTTGCTTTGGCCCTGATAATTACATTCTGATATTGGTCCGGCGTATTATATCTTCCCTGGTAGGTTAACACATATTCAAGCGATTGAGAACGTTTACCGGTTGCCTGGCCTATTCTTCCCGGAGAGCCTATCACACTTTGTTGGGCAAGCGCTTCCATCACTTCATCCGTAGAAACATTGTAGGCCCTCATCCTGTCAGGCTTTAACCATATACGCATTGCATACTGGCGGCTCCCGAGAATTTTAGCGCTACCTACACCGTTTAGACGGCTGATTTCCGGAATGATATTTACCCCGGCAAAGTTGTAGAGAAACTTTTCATCCGCCTTCGGGTCCTTACTGTAAAGGTTCACATACATCAACATGTTAGGTGACGTATAACTAACTACGAGCCCTTCACGTTGTACCAATTCTGGCAGCCTGTTGGTTACCTGCTCAATACGGGTTTTGATATTTACCATTGCCTGGTTGGGATCAGTACCCAAATCAAATACAACCTGAATGGTAGCTTCACCGGCACTCGTTGCATCGGAGGTCATGTACTTCATTCCCGGGGTGCCATTGATGGCTTTTTCCATCGGGATAAGCACTGAATTTACCAACACGTTCGCGCTGGCGCCCGGGTATGCCACGTTTACAACAACCATTGGCGGTGCAATGGAAGGAAACTGTGATACGGGCAGTGTTTTAATAGCCAGAACTCCCAAAAAGATTATCACCACGGATAATACAATGGCAAGAACCGGCCGTTTTATAAACTTATTAAACATTGTTTTTTGTTTTAAATTCTCAAATTATTCGGCCGGTACTTTCAGGCTGGCTATTACCTTTCCTGGCTGTTCAAAATCGTAAGAGATCTTGTCGTTCTCTTTTACTTTACGCAATCCTTCTAAAAGAATTTTGTCGGTTTCTTCCAGGCCTTTAGACACCACGTATAAATCTTCCATTTCCGCTGCTACAGTTATTTCCTGTGTTTTTACTTTATTGTCCTTATCAATCACGTACACATATTTCTTGTCAAGTGTTTCGAAAGTTGCTTTTTGTGGAATGATCAATGAGTTTCTTATGGGCACAAGCATTTGAATATTGCCTGTTTCGCCATGTCGTAGCAGGCCATCAGGGTTAGCGAAAGTTGCTCTGAAGGGAATGTTTCCGGTTTCGTTATCAAAGTCGGCTTCAATCGTTTCCACGTTGCCCGTATGATTGAACACTTTGTTATTCGCCATCAATAAGCTTACCTGTTGATTGCCGTTATGGGCTTTAGATTTATAGTCGAGATATTCTGCTTCGGGAACGTTAAAGTAGACCCACATTTTGCTGTTGTCAGAAAGTGTGGTCAAAAGATCTCCTTCACCCAAAAGGCTACCAACCCTTACCTGGAAGCGATCGACAATGCCATCGAACGGCGCTCTTATTTCTGTAAACTGAAGGTGAACCTGGTTAAGGGACGATTCTGCTTTGGCTTTTGCAAGCTTAGCTTTGGCCATTGCCAGCTCGTTTTGTGAAACGATATTTTTATCTGCCAGCGATTTTGTATTCTGTACTTCGATCTCTGCAAAATTTACTTCTGCCTGCGCCTTTTCTAATTCAGCCTGGTACAGGTTAGGCATAATTTGAAATAAAAGCTGTCCCTTTTTTACAAACTGCCCTTCATCAACAAAGATCTTTTGTAAGTAACCGCGTTCCTGTGCTCTCAGTTCTATGTGATGGATTGCATGGATCTGGCATACATAATTGCTAACGATTGATGTGTCCATTTTTGCGGGGGTCGTTACAAGGAATTTTGTCTGTTCTTCCTTTTCTTCAACCGGTTTGTTTTTACAACTTGTATTGCACAACAAGGCACACAAGCTCGCGAGCATGAGAATTTTCTTCATGATGTTTTATGGATTATTGTTTCAGTTTTGCCTGATAACGCTGGTTTGAAAAGTACATAGAATGCCTGCCCTCATACGTTGCAATGAACGGAGGTGTGACAATAAAAAAGAATGGTAACAGTAGACAGGTAAATTGCCTACATAAAAGAGAACGATCAAACTCTTATCACACGGTGTATGATGAATTTGTAATTAGAAACATAAGAAAAATGTTCGCAAAATGGCAGCCGGTTTTCAAGAGAAGAAAGTATATAGACGGGCGCCTGTTCGTATAAAAATGTATTGGAGTAATTATTGGAATCTAAAAGCTTTCTGTAAGGTTCTGATTCATCGTCATCTTCTACCTCCACAGCCTTCATGCGCTCATGCATTTGTTTTGCATTGTGAGAGGCTATACTCCCAATGTGCGCATCATCGCTTTGTTTAAAAGCAATGCCTGGATGAAATGAATTTTTAAAAGAACCTTTTATCGCGTAGCAAGAATGATAGCCATGCAGCAACGCATAACCTCCAGCCAAAATAAAACATAAAGACAGCAGTAATCTAAATAACCATCTCATCATCTTGCCACAAAATAATATCAAGTTGAATAAACAGGCGTCATTGGAAATTGTTAAATGCAGTTGGCGTATAGTCAATATCCAGTAGGCCCGGTAATTTGTCTGTTTAAAGCGAGGGTTGACGTTTATTCTTTCAGCACACCTTGTAAAAGTTCTCTGCGTCCACAAAAAAATAAAGCTTTCCTAAACTGGAAAGCATCGTATAGCATGCCAGTTCAATCAAATCATTTTTGATTACGATTTGTTTATGACGGCAAGAGTCGTAAAGTTAGTGGTATGCAAGCAACCAACAAACTATTTTTTAATTAACGTACACAAATCAAATCATTGCGAAGTTAATTACTTGTTTGTTATTTTCAGGCCCATAGGTTAGTGTGCATATTCTTTTTACATCTTTCGTGAGATTGAGCCTATCCGCATGCGTTAATAAAAAACATCCAAGTGTTTTGAGATAAAAACTTTGTTTGAATATGCCGCTAATATTATTGTATGAATGATCCAGTCGGTCAAAAGATGCGTGTTGAACAATGTTGTTGTTCCAGTCAACAATGCCATTTACAAAATCAGTTAGTGCATCAAACAGTCCGGGATTACTTCTGATCGCACCTTCAAAGCTATCGCCGAAAGTCCAGTTGGACGAATTGGCTTCGAAGTCTGCAAGATTGTCTGGATTTCCTTTTTCGTCTATAACAGACGCGATTATATCTGCGTACTCTCCGCGATCCAGCTCATGATTTTGAATAAAACTTTTCCAGGCACCCGCATATGTGTTTTGACGTTCCTGTTTGCTTGCGCGAAGACGAAAATCTGGCAGGTAACTCATCGATGCAGCCATTGCGAAACAAAAAGTATCAATATTAAAGTTGTTCCAGCCATTCGTTGCGACCTGTGCTATGATTGCCTTTAAGGTATTTTCAGAAAAGATGAGTTTGTGTTCTATCCACACTTCCTGACCGATGATATCTGATGAGCTATACTTGCTGATAAATTCATTAGCCTCATCCTGTTTCATCACGTTCCAAAGTACTGCAGTATCCATGTACGATTTAAAATCGTTCAGCGACATGTTACTGTCTTTTTCTATCATGTTCAGTGTAAGGCTAAAGTCAAACTCATCTGCAGTGGGGATTGTTTGTTTTGAAAAGTTAGCCATCGTGCCACATAATTCTCCCATCCATGATCCCTGTGCTTTACCGAGCGACCATGTGTAGCCTGCTGTATTGTCAATGAGAACTTGTTTGTTTTGTGTAAGATTTGTTCGGATAAAGCGTTTCCTTGTTGAATAATCTTTGCTTGAAAGGATGGAGGTGTTAAACAGTTTCAAACCAAATCCAAAAGATTTTTCTATAACAAGTTTTTGTTCGTTCAGGTAGCTGTTCAGAATAAAAACAATGTTGTTGCTCCTCATGTCCCGCAATAAGTTGCCTGTCCTGAAACGCAAAAGATCTTTATGATAATTTTTCAGTACTGCAGTTGCTAATGAAACAGATAACAGCTCAGTATTTTCTTCAATTCTACTATACTCAACTTTAAATGAAAAGGAGATATTGGCTAATGCTATCTTTTGCAAATTGGATTTGATTTCCTTTTCAAAAGCTTCAAGTTTGGTGGTTAATAATTGCAGGTCTTCTGGCGTGTTTTGAAGGCCAAAAAGATCAAGTAATTTCTCTATCAGGATTTTTTTTGAAGGATTGTTCAGCGCGCTTTGGATATCTGCAATTACCTGCTTGATTTCATCTATGGAATGTGCCGTGAATGATCCCAGTACTTTGTCATACAGCTCATTTAGCTGGCTCTGAAGCGCATCAGGTTGTGCAAAGCTTATTGCTACAGAGGCGCCAATACTTCCCGATGCAACAGAGCTTTTAGCTTTTCTTACAGAAACAAGGCAGTTGTCTTTATCTATCTTCTTAATAAAATAAAAGAAATCATCTTTGATACTTACATTGAATGCAGCAGTAAGTTGCGGGCCAATTTTGATATCAAGCGTAAGTGGAGTTTTTAACTGATTCGTTAACGCGCCTAAGCTTTGCGAAAAAATATTGCTCCAGCTAACAGATACGCCGGCATTTAATGTTCCGTTTACCAACAGGGCCAATGCATTGCCCACTTCCAGGTTTTCCACATCTTCAAAGCGAAAGATGGTTTTGAAATGGCTGATATCAAATAGAAAAGCATCATTGATTGACTCTGAATTATTGTGTTTGCTGTAGTACAAATGTTTCGCGCCACCAGTTACTGAGAAGTCTGCGTTAAAGCCGATATCTTCCAGCGATACCTGCCCGGAAGCTTTGGCCGTTATCGCTCCCCGGTATTTAAGGTAAGCGGTGTTGTTTGTATCAAACGTTACTAATGTGTCTTTTGTAGCAAGAAAGTTGTCTTCATCCTTATCGTTTTCGTCATTAAATAGCTTAACATCGAGTGATGCACTGGCGCCAATGGAAAAGGTTACATCACCGGTTTCTATCGGATAAGATTTTCCTGCGGATAACAGTATCGGATTATCGTTGGCCATCAGATCCTTATCCTTCAGCAATTTGTTCGTAAGTAATAATTCTCCCGTAGGTATAAATAACTCGCTTAAATTCTCCATAACAGCCGGTGCTTGGTTAACAATTAATGAACGAATGTTTTCCGAATATCAAAAGATTATTCCAATAATGCAATAATTGATTGACCTATATAGGCCATATAGGGGCGCAGAAAAAATATGGTTAAGTCAAAAGGAGTAAATAGCGAATTGCTGTTTTCCGGACAAGCAACCGGCTTTGTTAGATTGATACAATATAAGACTCAGGCTTACATGTTCTTATATGCCTTATATGGTTCAATCTCTACTCCGAAGGTTCTTAAAAATTATCCTGATGTTAAAAACGAGGAAGAAGATACGAAAATCGGATATGGTAAGCAGTCATATTCAATGTACATTCAATCCTTAAGCCATAACTGACAAAGAGAGAACGATTGCTTATTCCTAAAACATACATGGGGTACACTAGGCGGTTGCTAAAAGAATAATTCTGTGTGTCAATAAAGAGCCTGTTTGCAATCGGATACTTCGTAAATCGTACTTAATAATTGTCATATTATACCTGATCATTCAATATTTAAAACAACTCTTATGATGCGATTGTTTAAATCACTTGCTTTTCTTGTCCTGGTGGGTTTGGTTGCCCCGGCTATGTCACAGAAAAAATTAGGCAATGAGACGCCGGCAGAAAAAGCCGAACGCATGAAATGGTGGACCGATGCGCGTTTCGGTATGTTTATCCATTGGGGATTGTATGCATTGCCTGCCCGGCACGAATGGGTTAAGAATCACGAGCGCATTACCAATGAAACTTATCAGAAATATTTTGATGAATTCGATCCAGATCATTTTGAGCCTAAAAAGTGGGCAAAAGAAGCTAAGGCCGCCGGGATGAAGTACGCCGTCCTAACAACAAAACATCATGAGGGCTTTTGTTTGTTTGACAGTAAATACACTGATTACAAATCTACCAATACTGCGGCTAAGAGAGACCTGGTGAAAGAATATGTGGACGCATTCAGGGCTGAAGGAATTAAGATTGGATTTTATTATTCGTTGATCGATTGGCATCATCCGGATTTTCCTATTGACCGTGTTCATCCTCAACGTCCACTTAAAGATAGTGATACAGCCTATGCACGCCTGAACAAAGGAAAAGACATGGCCAAGTATCGTCAGTATTTATATAACCAGGTTACGGAGTTGCTAACCAACTATGGCAAAGTTGATATCCTTTGGCTTGATTTTTCTTATCCCGGCAACTACGGCAAGGGAAAGGACGATTGGGGTTCTATAGATTTGCTTAAACAAATAAGAAAGTTACAACCAGGGATTATCGTAGACAACCGTCTTGACCTGAATGATTATGAAGATGGATATGATTTTGTTACTCCTGAGCAGGTAAGCACGAAAGAGCTAGAAAAGTATAAAGGGAAAACATGGGAAACCTGCCAGACCTTCTCCGGCTCCTGGGGATATTATCGCGATGAACATTCCTGGAAAACGCACAGGCAGTTGCTTGACCTGCTGATCACTTCAACAGCGAACGGTGGCAATCTTATTTTAAACGTTGGCCCTACAGCCCGCGGCGAATTTGACTATCGCGCAAACAATGCTTTGGACAGCCTCAGCTATTGGATGCATGGAAATGATAAATCTATTTACAATTGCACTTTTGCGCCCGATACATATAAAGTGCCTAATGGAAGCAAACTAACCTACAATGCGGCAACGAAGAAATTGTATGTGCATCTTTTTGAATACCCGCTTTACAGCACAATAACATTGGAAGGGTATAAGGGCAAAATCAAATATGCGCAGTTTTTGCATGATAATTCGGAGGTGAAATATAAAGAAGAAGGTGATGATATTATCGTAACCGTTCCGGCACAAAAACCACCGTATGAAATTCCGGTAATTGAGTTGTCGCTAAACTAACCAACAATGTCTGATGTGGGATTTTTTGATGTCTGATTTGCTTTAAAACGAGGCTTTTAAATAAATCAACACCGGCAAAATTTCTAATATTGGGTTTATTCTAATTACCAATTTGTAGATTATTGAACTTTAGAAGCCTTTTGCAGCTGAATAAATCAACAATCAAAAAATCATACATCAGACATTTCTTTGCTCGCTGCCTGCATTTTTATTTAACTTGTATGATCAAAACTGCATTATGAAGAAGATTGCTTTGTTTGCCTTTATTAGTTTCTGCTTCTGTTCCTCAGTTTATTCCCAGGGCATGGTTACTGCCGCTAAAAGCTTTATTAACTCGCTTAGTAAGGAACAGCAAGCCAAGGCTATTTATCCTTTTGATATAGATGAAAGGTATAATTTTCATTTTTTTCCGATTGAGGATAGAAAAGGAATTTCATTTAACGAGCTGAATGAACAACAACAAAAAGCAGCATTTGATCTGCTGAAAACCTGCCTCAGCGAAAGCTCCATGAAAAAGGTAAAACAGATCATGCAGATGGAAGTGTTACTTAAGGAAATAGAAAAAAGAAAGCCAGAAGATCATTTCAGAGATCCGGGAAAATATAACGTAACCATCTTTGGAATTCCTGGCGACAACACTATCTGGGGCTGGCGTTTTGAAGGCCATCACGTTTGCTATAATTTTTCAGCCAATAAAAAGGAACTGGTTGGCGGTACTCCTGGCTTCTTCGGCGCAAACCCGGGAATAGTTTTAGACGGCCCATCCAAAGGGTTGGAAGTTTTAAAAGATGAAACCAATGAAGGGTTTGAGCTGTTACATGCATTAACCGCAACCCAATTGAAGAGCGCATTATTTGATTCAGTTGCTCCAAAAGAGATCATCACTTTTACTAACAGAAAGGCAATGATCGAACATCCTGCAGGAATATCCTACAGCGAATTGGATGTTAAACAGCAGCAACTACTTTTACAACTGATCAGGCTTTATGTAAATCGTTATACAAAAATCTTTGCCGATGATATGCTGAAAACCATACAGCAGGCAGGCCTGGAGAATATAAAATTTGCGTGGGCCGGATCTCAGCAAAAAGTATTAGGCAATCCTTATTATTACCGCATTCAGGGGCCGACTGTTATTATTGAATATGATAACACCCAAAACAATGCGAACCACGTTCACACTATAGTGCGTGATCTTAAAAATGATTTCGGTGGCGATCTTTTGCTGCAGCACTATAAAGAATCACATCAGTCAAATTAAGATAGGTTCTGATGTTAAGTTGATAATGGCTGTGGTTTATAAAAACAATATGCATACGTCTTGCCATTACTACTGATGGTTTTGAATCTAGTAATGAACTATGAACGTCATATCGACGATAGGATTTGGGTACACAATCAAAAGGAGGTGACAGAGTATGGAATTTAACGCTCCGCTAAGCTTCCAAGCTTCGCGGTATTATTCTATCGCTTGCAGCGATTTTTGATTGCAAGTGATCGTCGGAGACGATAGAATAAGCCCGCAGAGCCAGGAGGCTAAGCAGAGCGGAAATAATAAATATGCAAGGGCTGGCCATTATTATTGTTGGTGTTAGTTTCTACTGGTGAACTATGAACGTCATGTCGACGACAGCAGACATCTCCCGACGTTCAACAAGCTTATGTTTGGGATGCCTTCCCTTGCGTGAAATTTGATGTGGTACAACTTGCCAATTGTTCTACAAACCGGTATTAAATATATTTGCTGTATTATCCATGTCGGTTGGTTTCAGACCTTAAATGATCCATCTAACCTTAAAACTGGCGTATGAAATTGTTATTACTAACCATCGCTCTCCTTATAAATATCACCGGCTTTTCTCAATCGCATGTAAGCACAACAAATGCTGGTCCGTTAGCTATATTTCATTGCAGCGATTTTGAAGTAGATGGTAAAGGAGATAACCCTGAATGGAATAAATCCGCATGGAATGTAATGGCGCAGCTCGATAGTGGACAGGCTTATAGTACAAAATTTAAAATGCTGTACAGTGAAAAGGGCGTGTACGTATTGTTCCATGGCGTTGATAGCCGTATTACCACCAGCTTTACAAAAGATTTTGAGGCCCTGTTTAAAGGAGATGTTTTTGAAGTGTTCTTTCAAACAGATACTGCAACATCCATTTATCTTGAGTATGAAATTAATCACCTGAACAAAGAACTTGTTTTGCTGGTTCCGAACTTCAACGGCCGGGCATTTGGATGGCAGCCGTATGCTTATGCCAATAACAGAAAAGTTCAAAAGGCTGTGTCAATAGAAGGTGGCAAAACGGAGATCAATAGCGCCATCACCGGCTGGACCGCTGAAATATTCGTTCCTTATGCGTTGTTTAATCCTTTGCTAAATGTGCCACCCAAGGCCGGAACTGTTTGGCGCGCTAATTTTTACAGGCTTGATTATGATAGCGGCCAAATGGTTAAATGGGCGTGGTCGCCTGTAGAAAAGCAATTTCATGAGTATAAAAAATTTGGAACTATTGTGTTCAAATAAAAGAGCAACGTGAAAATTTGAAGCATTCTTAGACAGAAAAAAATATGTCCGCGGTGATTGATTGAATTCATTGCCGTCTGCTTTAGCTGACGGTTAGTAGTTAATCCTAAATATGGCTTTAACTCTAAGAAAGAATTGTGGCTAAAGCCATATTTAATGAGTTTCATTTTCCGTCAGCTAAAGCAGGCGGCAATAAAAAAATGGATGAAATCTCACCTCGGCAATAGGAGAGGTCTCCCGAATATCAGATTGACTATACAATAAAACGCCGCCATCATGCTCAAATAAAAAAGCACCATGAAAACATAATTCATAGTGCTTTTAAAATTTATGAAAAGTTGAAGCATTTCTACAATGAGAGATTATATCGCGGAGATCTTATCCGCCTCAATCATTGTGAATTTCCACTGTCAATTGTCAACTGAAATACTACTTCAACGGCTTAACCATTATGTCCTTAAAGTATACTTTGCTTTTTGGATCGTGGCCCTGTAAAGCAAACGTGCCGTTTGAGATCAGCCTGCCTTTCATGCCTTCGGGGCGTTCTGGGTTTTCAGGCTCAGTATAATCTACAACTGTTTTGTCGTTTATTTTAATAATAACATGTTTGCCTTCAACCTTAATGTATTCTTCGTACCAAACGCTGTCTTTTACGTATACATCTTTTACATCCTGAATAGCATATAAGCTACCAGTTCTTCTCCAGTCAGTATGAGAATTATTCACCTGAACTTCGTACCCTTTTGCTGGCCAGCCGCCGTCCTGGAATTCTGTGTGAAAATAAATACCGGAATTAGAACCTGGCATGGTCATCACCTTTGCTTTAAATTCAAAGTTTTTAAAATCATGGTTGTTTACATCGCCCTCATAAAATAAGTGAGCAGTTTTTCCATTCACAACAATGGCTCCGTCTTCAACTTTAAAAGTTTCGGCATTTTTGCCAACTTTCCATCCGTTTAAAGTTTTTCCGTCAAATAATGATACCCAACCGCCACGGCGGGCAAATGAATTTGTACTAATAGCGCAGATGAGCAAGGTTAAAGCAATCGTGAAGAGTGAAGTGACGCGTTTCATATAGTTGTATGATTAGTGAAAAATCGATTTTGCAGGCATGAAAGTAGTTGTTTTTAAAGCACCAACTCCCGTTTTCTTTTAAAAAAATAATGTATATTGATAAGGCCTTCAGAAAAATAACAGAAGCGAAATACCAGTCTGTGTTTGTGGCAGGAAATTTGGCGGTGATCTGGATTATTATTTCGGTCAGTCACTCATAAAATATAATTATGCTAGCTGTAGGAACCAGGGCGCCTGAATTCACACTACAATGTACGCCCGATCAAAAATTGTCTTTAAGTGAATTGAAAGGAAAAAAAGTAGTACTTGCTTTTTATCCCGCCGACTGGAGCCCTGTATGTGGAGACCAGTTGGCATTGTATAACGAAACGTTGAAACTGTTCCATAAACACAATGCGGAAATTGTTGGTATTTCAGTTGATGGTAAATGGTGCCATGCGGCTTACCGGGAAAACCGTAACCTGCATTTCACGCTGCTGGCAGACTTTGAACCGAAAGGAGAAGTTTCCAAAAAATATGAAGCGTATGATGAAGCAAAGGGCTCTTGTTTACGAGCGCTATATGTTTTGGATGAGGACGGGGTTATACGCTGGAACTATTTGTCGCCAACAGGTGTAAATCCCGGTGCGGATGGGATACTTGATGCATTGGAAGAATTAGATAACGCAAAAAACAAACAATAATATGCCTCTTAAACCTGCAGTTAATGAGGATGACCATATTCAGGGCAGCAAAGATGTGCCGGTTGAACTTGTAGAATATGGCGATTATGAATGTCCACATTGTGGAAGAGCTTACCCGATTATTAAGAACATACAGGCGAAGATGGGAGACAAGCTGAAATTTGTTTTCCGGAATTTTCCACTAGCGGAATCTCATCCCAATGCTATCGCTGCTGCAATCGCAACAGAGGCTGCGGATTTGCAGGGGAAATTCTGGGAGATGCATGATTTGATTTATGAACACCAGCGATCATTGTCGGTAGACAGCTTACTGAATTACGCACAGGAACTGGAACTGGATATGCACAGGTTTTCCAAAGATTTTTCGGACAAACAATCATTGGCGAAAGTGGAAGAAGATTTTGAAAGCGGCATAAGAAGCGGCGTGAACGGAACGCCTTCTTTTTTTATTAATGGAGATAAATACGAAGGGGATTGGAGCGAAGAAACGTTGCTAAGCGTGCTAATGGAAAAAGCGGGGTAAATGTACGGTGTTGGATGCACGAGGTAGGATGTTTAGGAAATAGACCTGCTAGCGATAATGAATGGTTGCCTGGCACCTGATACCTTACACCTTTAAGCTTATAGCTGATAGCCACCAGCCACTAGCTGTTAACAAATATGGAATTTTGCCGATTACATGCACGTGATTGTTTACATGCGCTTAACTTGTGAAGCAACTTTTAAGAAGCGAATAAAACTGAACTTATGGAATACAGAAAATTAGGGACATCAGATTTGGAATTGTCGGCGATTACTTTTGGGGCCTGGGCTGCCGGAGGCTGGATGTGGGGAGGAACGGAACGAAAAGATGCGGTGGAAGCAATCCGTGCGTCTTATGATTTGGGAGTGACTTCGATAGATACGGCGCCGATTTATGGGCAAGGCTTAAGTGAAGAAATAGTGGGGGAAGCGATTAAAGGGCTACAGAGAGATAAAGTGCAAATCCTCACCAAATTTGGCATGCGCTGGGACCTTGCGAAAGGAGATTTTGCATTTTCGAGCAAGAACAATGACGGCTCTGAAATAAACATTTATAAATACGCTGGTAAAGAAAGCATTATCAAAGAATGTGAAGATAGTTTGAGAAGGCTGGGAACCGACTACATCGATCTTTATCAGATACATTGGCCCGAATCTACCACACCCATCCAGGAAACAATGGAAGCGGTTGCTCAACTGATTCAGCAGGGCAAGGTCCGGTATGCTGGCGTGTGTAATTATAACGCAGCGCAAATGAAAGAAGCTGCGAAATTCATCGACCTCGTTTCAGACCAGGTACCTTATAGCATGGTTAAGCGTGATATTGAAAAAGAACTGGTGCCTTACTGCCTGGATCACGATAAATCTATTTTGGCTTACAGCCCTTTGGAAAGAGGTTTACTTACAGGAAAAATGGCGCCGGGTTATAAATTCTCAGAAGGTGATCACCGTGCATCTTTGTATTTTTTCAAGGATGAGAATTTAAAAAGAACAAACGAGTTTCTTCAAAAAATACAGCCACTGGCCCAGGAAAAAAATGCCACCATTGGCCAATTGGTTATCCGCTGGACAATAGAGCAGCCCGGAATTACTATCGGCCTTGTTGGTGCACGTAATGCAGAGCAAGCTGTTCAAAATGCTGAAGCCATCAAGATTGATCTTTCTAACGATGAGATTGATGTTATTCTTGATGCATTGGATGAATTAGAGCTGGTTAAATAATCAACTTCCTATCATAATAAAAAAAGCACAGAATTAAATACTCTGTGCTTTTTTGCATTATTTGAAAGAATGTTGAATTACATGCGGTGAGCTAGTAAAGCCGGCATCATCTACTTTGGGAGAAGTCTCCTGCCGTCGACATGACGATCCCTGCTTATCAGAAAAAATAGTCACGGCAGCCCCCTAAAAACAATTATTCAATCACTTCTACCACTTTCGTGTTCGGCACGCTTGCATTGCGAATGGCAATGTTTCGTATAGTTGTAGATGCAAATTCTTCAAATGCCTGTTTGCCAACTGGTTCGTCGCCTACCATTGCGGGATATCCTTTGTCGCCGCCTTCACGTATGCTTTGAACAATAGGAATTTGTCCAAGAAAAGCCAGGTCATATTCGTCAGCAAGCCTCTTGCCGCCTTCTTTTCCAAAAATATAATATTTGTTTTCCGGCAGTTCAGCAGGAGTAAAGTAACTCATGTTTTCTACCAGCCCGATGATGGGCACATTGATCTGCGCCTGTCCAAACATCGCAATTCCTTTTTTAGCATCAGCCAGTGCTACATCTTGTGGTGTTGTTACAATAACCACTCCCGTTACAGGGACAGTTTGCATTAAGGTAAGATGAATGTCACCGGTTCCGGGAGGCATATCTATTACAAGGTAATCCAGCTCACCCCAATCAACATCAGTCACAAACTGCCTGATTGCACTGCTTGCCATCGGCCCGCGCCATACAACGGCATTTTTTTCATCCACCAGTAAACCAATACTCATCAATTTAATACCAAAACGATCCAGCGGTATTATGTAGCCTTTGCCATTTACATCTTTCATCATCGGCCTTTCGCCCCGAACGCCAAACATCATCGGCACACTTGGCCCGTAAATATCGGCATCCATAAGCCCTACTTTAGCGCCGCCCTGTGCAAATGCAAGTGCCAGGTTTGCTGCCACCGTGCTTTTTCCAACGCCACCTTTACCACTTACTACAGCGATAATATTCTTTACGCCGGGCAGTATTTGGGCTGCATCTTTTCTTGTAGTGTTTGTATTGGAAGTGAAGTTTACATGAACGTTTGCCTGCTTGTTCACTAATAGTTTAACGGCATTTACACAAGCCCTTTGTATCATGTCTTTCATGGGACAGGCCGGTGTGGTTAAAACAACGGTAAAAGAAACATCGTCGCCACTTATCTTAATGTCCTTCACCATGTTAAGTGTTACTATGTCCTTTCCGAGATCAGGTTCCTCTACGTTGCTGAGCGCCTTAAGAATGTCAGATTCAGTCATCACACATATTTTTGTTAAAAAAGAAAATCAGGAACAAAGTTAACTGCTCAGGAGGTTATTTTGTTGTTATATAGGCAAAGTAATTGCGTATTTAGTAAATTGTAGTGCCAATTGGTTGTTCTAAAAAGGAATTCTGAATGAGGAAAGTTTTACAATATTGCCTGGTTCTTATTGCTATCTTCTTTTCTGCCAAAACATTTTCTCAAAGTGCGCAGAAAGATTCTGTTGTTCAGTTGTTTGGTATAGTAATGACCGCAGACAGCTTGCAGGCAATACCCGCTGCAAGTGTAATTGTTGAAGGAAAGGGTAGAGGTACACTAACCAATGAGCAGGGGGTATTCTCCATAGTAGTTTTAAAGGGGGACAAAATACGGTTCTCTTGTGTAGGGTTTAAAGACCAGGTAGTCGTTATTCCAAGAACATTGGAAGGAGATCAGCACAGCATGATCAAACTGATGATCAATGACACAGCCTATCTTCCAGCCACAATCTTAAAACCGCGGCCAACAAGGGAGCAGTTTGAACGCGACTTCGTGTCTACCGCGGTACCTAATGACCAGATTGAGATAGCCCGACAAAATCTCGACGAACAAAAGCGCAGGGTTTTAATGGCCACATTGCCTCCCGATGGGCGCGAAGCCATCAATATGCAATTCCGCCAACAAGCAGCTAAATATTATTACCAGGGCCAACAGCCTCCAATCAATTTATTTAATCCCGCAGCCTGGGCAGATTTCATCAAAGCATGGAAAAGAGGAGATTTCAAGAAGAAAGATTATTAGAAGCTTTAGGCTTGAGGTGTAAGGCATGAGGTATAAGGTAAACAGCCAAAAGCATAAAAAGGACAGAGATATAGATGTAGGATTTAAAGGCTTAATTTGGTTCTGTTAAGCCGAACGAATTTGAGACTTCAAACCTCAGTCCTCAAACCTTAAACTCACGCCTCAGTTTTTTATCTTCACCACCTCGTACACCGGGCTAAACAAGTAGATCAGTCCCGTTTTCAATTCCTCGCATTTGTAGCGTTTGCGCAATTTTTCGCCACGACGAAATACTCTTCCGTCATTGGTTTTAAAAAGGTCGCCTTGTGCAAGATCTTCAATAAGTGTTATGCCATCTTTGTGTTCGTCGTATTTTCTCAACACGCGCATCAGGTCTTCTTCGGCGCAGCTACTTGCAGCCGGGTTGTGTAAAGATTTTTTCAGGGCCAGCGTAATATCGTGCGGGAAAATATCTTTCAGTATAAAATCAGCCAGCAAACTGCTATAAATCGTTTTCCATTCCTTGCCATGTGCTGCAACCTTATGGCGATATTGTTCGTAAGTGAGTAAATGTGCCAGTTCGTGCAACAGCGTAATAAGAAAAGCGTATTTATTTAGATTGCTGTTTACACTAATGCGGTGGTTTTTGCCAATAACTGCATTCCTGTAGTCACCCAAAACACTTTTCCTCGCCTTGGTAACAGTAAGATGCACCTTGTACTTGTTCAGGTAATCTACAACCAAATCAAACGTTCCTTCAGGAAGGAATGCGGCCAGCGCCTGCATTGGGTGCTCAGTTGCCGCCATGCGTGTTTTTCTTATTAAGTGAAGATGTGCTTCTCACTTCAATTCCGGCATAGATAATATAAAGGCCCATGCATATAATAATGCCGGCGATGTTTTTGTCTTTCCCCACTAAAAAAAGATAGATGAGGATAGCGGCCGCAATTGCAAACAATTTCATAACCATGGCGCCCATAATGCTGCGGACAAATGCGTTGGGATTGGGGTCTTTCAATGTTTTTGCATGCATTACCGATGAAACGACATAGAGCAGGAATAGCAGTATGTTTCCTCCCAGCACAACATTGGTATCAATATTTTTTTGCGCGAGGGCAGATTTAAAAATAATGCAGATAGCAGTTACAATAATGAAAATCAGGATAGCCGGAACCGGGATAGAAGCTTTTCTTTCTTGCTTAGTGTTCATATTATTTTTTCTTTGACGTGTCTTTAACCACCTTATAAAACGTAGCGGCCAATATCAACAAAGGTAGAATCCAGATCAATAAGGGCGTCTGCAGTTTCAATTTTTCATCCAGCCATTTTCCGGCATACAAAGCAAGGGCAAGGCTAATTAATAATTGAAAGCCTAAACCAAGGTATCTTAATAAAAGGGAAGAATTACTTTGCTTTTGCTTGTCGTTCATTGGTTTCATACATTATTTCAACCACCTGCGTGCCATGTCCCATAGAGCATTTCCCGTTAAAATAAACAGTTGGTTCAATGGAGATTTTTTGTGCATCAATGTCTCCGTGCAACTCTGCCTTTTCGCGCATATTCAACAGGTCAGACACTTTTATGTTGCCGGTTATCTTTCCCGTTGTATCAACCTGTTGGGCCGTAATATTGCCCTTAACATACCCTTCCGGGCCTATAACAACTTTTGCGCTACTGGAAATGTTGCCGATCAGTGTTCCGTCAATGCGGATATCGGCATCTGTAGTAACTTCTCCGGTTATTTTAAGACCGGCGGCAATAATACTGGTATTGCCTGAAACGGAACTTGTTCCGTTCATTTTTTGTTTGGGGCTAAACATAAAAAATGGATTTTTTAGTCGTTGGATATTTCAGGTTTTGGAATATTTAACGTCGCAGTGTCGCGGCTCAAAGTTGTTGAACCACCAAGCACTTTCTTGATGTTATCCAGGTACTGGTCTTTTTGTTGCAGTGCCTGATCCAGGGAGTCTGTTTTCATTTTTAACTCCTGTAATTCCTTTCTACCCTGAAGTGAACCATATCCAGGTACGTAGTATTTTAACGGGGTTAAGGTTAACAAGGCCACGGTTAAACCAACAAGCAAAACAAAAACAGAGCATAAGCCTATATAAACGGTCATCCTGGATAGCTTGAATGTGGCAACCTCTTCATAGGTATCATCATTCATAACCACCAGCCTGTACCGGTTTCTTAGCCGTCTTAAATTCGTATTTTCTGTTTCCTTGCTCATTTTTTTCTTCGGAGCCGCGGTAAAGGTAAAAAACTAAATACATCCTTACCACCCTGACAGAAAATTACTTGTATTTTTAAAAATAAAATAATCAGCTTTGCAGTTATTAATAACTGGTTCAACGTGTTCAAAAAACGTAATTTGAATTGTGGCTGCTTGTTAGCTTGATAACTATCAAGTGGTGATAAATCAAAAATTATCCATTGGGTGTTGAACATAGTTGATTTTTTGTACATAAGTACGCAGCCCTGATTAACTTTGTTGCTGGCTACCGGAAGTGCTTACGGCCAAAACACAGATTTCCGGAAAAGCAACGTTTATAAAGACATTTGCATGAATAGCAGAATAATAAAATTGTTATGTTGTACAGTTTTCACATTTGTTACCGGTATTGCCCTTGCCCAACCGTATTCTTCAATTGATCTTGATAAGCAGAAACCTAAGAAATATGAAAACAGAAAGCTTGCTTCTGAGAAGACAGACGAGCAGAAATATACTTTTACAAGAAAGCTTTTTCAAAATACATTTTCTCATTTCAACTATTATTTCAACGCAAATAATAACCTTAACGAAATAATCCTGAACGCTAAAGCGGCTTTCAAGGATGATTTTACCCAGCCTGTTATTCCTTTTTACAATTATTCGCTGGATGTTACCGCACAGGACAAGCGCAATTTCGACTCGGTAATGTACCACTGCACCGCGGGAATATTGCTGCATGATTTGAGAACGAACTGGGTAGATAATTTATATATGCTGATTGGGAAAGCATATTTTCTCGGCAAGCGATTCGATTCTGCGATGGCTACGTTTAGTTATGTAAACTATGCCTTTGCACCAAAAGACGATGGATATGATATTCCGATTGGAAGTAACGAAAGCAAAACGAACGGCGAATTTAGCGTTGCTACGAAAGAGAAGAAGAACTTTGTAGCTCATAAGCCCAGCCGTAATGACGCACTTTTATGGATGACCAGGACGCTGATTGACAGCGGCGAAACAAGTGGCGCTGGCGGCCTCATCCAGATATTGAGGAATGACCCCAATTTTCCTTCCCGTTTGAAAACAAGCCTGAATGAAGTAATTGCTTATTGGTTTTATACAGATAAACGTTATGATAGCGCTGCAATTTATTTAACGCGTGCGCTCGACAATGCGTCAGGAAAACTGGAAAGAGCCAGGTGGCAGTTTCTCGCGGGCCAGTTGTACGAGCGCGCGGCAAACAATGAAGAGGCGATAAAATGGTATGGCAAATCTGCTTCGCTCACGCCAGACCCGATTATGGAAGTGTATGCTACATTGAATTCCGTAAAATTGAATAAAGCGGAAGGGGCTGATGTAGTTCAGGCAAAGATCAACAGCCTTGTTAAGCTTGCTAAAAAAGAAAAATATTATTTCTACCGGGACATTATCTATTATGTTGCCGCTCAGGCAGAGCTGGAAAGGGCCAATAAAAAAGGCGCGATGCAATTTCTGCAGAAAAGTGTAAAATATGCAGAGCCATCCTCTCAGCAAAAAAGTCTCTCATTCTTACTTGCAGCAGACATCAGCTACGGCAGCAAACAATTTGACCTGGCCAACGCACTGTACGATAGCATTGATGTCAATAATCTTATTAAGCCGGAAGATAAAGACAGGGTAGAAGCCCGTAAGTCCGCATTGCGCATCATTAACGACAATGATCACATTGTAAGGCGTGAAGACAGCCTGCAAAATGTAGCACGCATGCCTGCAGCCGAACGCGACCAGTTAATAAATAAAATAGTTAAGCAACAACGGAAGGCTTTGGGCCTCAAAGAACAGTCATCAGGCGGCGAAAACAGCAATCCGGCGGTGCAGCAAAATGCCAATGCCGGTACGTTATTTAATGCCGATAGCAAAAGTGAGTGGTATTTTAATAATACTTCTTTACGCTCAAACGGGTTTACGGAATTCAGGCAGAAGTGGGGCGACAGGCCAAATGTTGATAACTGGCGGCGGGCGGCCGACCTGAATAAGGTTTCTTCTCTTAGAAAAGAAACGGCCATATCAGACAGTGCCAGCCTTGCAGGCGCGACGGGCGATAGTGCTAAAACGGAAGAAGCGAGCTATGAATCGCTGCTCAATAGCTTACCGCTTACTCCGGATAAATTGCAGAAATCTAACGATGCCATAGCAAAAGCGTTGTTTACCATGGGCAAAACGTTCCAGGATAAGCTGGAAGAGTATCCTGATGCTATTCATAATTATGAAACGCTGAATCATCGTTTTGCGGCTTATCCCAATAAAGAAGAAACACTCTATAATTTATATTACTGCTACAATAAAATAGGACAGAAGTATAGCGCGGATTCATCAAGGCAGGCGCTTGAACGCGAATACAAGGATAGTAAGTTTGTGCAGTCACTTAATAAACCTGCAGTGGTAGTAAGCGAGACAAGCACAAAAAATCCTGCGACAAAAAAATACGATGAAATCTACAACTTGTTTATCGAGGGCAATTTTGAAAAGGCCGAAGCTGAAAAACGAGCTGCAGATAGTGTTTATGGAAAGACTTATTGGTCGCCTCAGTTATTGTATATAGAGGCCGTATATCATGTGTCCCGCAGAGAAGACAGCGCCGCGATTCTTAAGCTGAATGATCTGGTAAATAATTATGGCTCGTCTCCACTAGCCGATAAGGCTAAGACAATGGTTGATGTATTGGGACGCAGATCGCAGATTGAAGAATACCTTACAAAACTTGAAGTAAAAAGGAATGAAGACGAGGGCTCACAGGTAGTGAACCTTGAGGAATCTAAGGTTGTAAATAAAGTAGTTATTCCGAAAGCTGATTCAATTGTAACCAAGCCAGCTGAAAAGCCGGTAGCCATAAAAATGGATACGGTTAAAACGGCTCCGCCTGTGACTGCGGAAAAGCACTTCTCATTTAATGTAAATGACAAACAATATGTGCTGTTGCTATTTGATAAGGTGGCTCCGGTGTTTGTAAATGAAGCGAAGAATGCATTTACAAGGTTTAATAGGGAAAAATATAGCAGTGAAAAACTGGAAATAACATCTGTTAAGTTGGATGACCGTTTTAACTTAATGCTGGTTGGCCCGTTCTCTGATGCTGCCGTGGCGCTGGATTATATTGATAAAACCAAGCCGTTTACGCAAGGCAGGATCTTGCCTTGGTTAACGCCTGATAAATACAGCTACATGATGATCAGCCAATCCAACCTGGATCTGCTGAATGAAAATAAAGACATTGACGGCTACCGCAAAGTGCTGCAGGCTGCTATCCCGAATAAGTTTTAGTAAAGCTTAGAGCCTAAAGCCTAAAGCTTAAAACTGAATGGTTCACGCGGTATAGAATCATTTCACGTGGTGGACGCGGAGAAGCAGCGACGCCACGTTTAAGAATTCTTACACAAAGGCAAGACCGTTAACTATGTTATATTCGTGGAATAGGAACTTTCGTTTAGATTAGTTTTGGGCTTTGAGCTTTAGGCTTTAAGCTTGCCTCCCGCCCCGCCGTTGCTTCTTTGCGTTCGCTGCGTGAAACCAACTGCATCGCTTGAAAAGTCTTCGCAGTTTTACGCTTTATCCCCTATCTTCGCTTCTCAAATTTTTATTCAATGAACCTTCACGAATATCAAGCTAAAGAATTACTGAAGAAATACAATGTTCCGGTACAGGATGGTATTGCAGTAGAGTCTGTTATGGCCGCGGAAGAAGCGTATCGCCAGATAAAAACTCAAACAAATAACAATTTTGCAGTTGTTAAGGCGCAGATACATGCTGGCGGCCGTGGTAAAGGAAAAATTCAGGAAACCGGTGTTAATGGCGTGAAGGTGGGTAAAAGCATGGAAGACATTAGTGAATTTGCCAAAGGTATCTTAGGCGGTACACTGGTTACTATCCAGACTGGACCTGCAGGTAAAAAAGTAAACAAAGTGCTGGTTGCACAAGACGTTTACTATCCTGGCCCTAACGAGGTAAAAGAGTTCTATTTATCTATATTGTTAGACAGAAGTAAAGGCCAGAACGTTATCATGTACAGCACCGAAGGCGGTATGGACATTGAAGAAGTGGCGCACAATACTCCTGAAAAAATATTTAAAGAATGGGTTCACCCTTCAGGTGGATTGTTACCATTCCAGGCAAAGAAAATCGCTTTCAACCTGGGCCTTTCAGGTGAAGCATTTAAAAATTGCACCAAATTCGTAACCAACCTGTATAACGCTTACGTTGGTTTAGAGTGCAGCATGCTTGAAATTAACCCATTGTTCAAAACAAGTGACGAAAAGATCATTGCGGTAGACTGTAAAATGAACCTGGATGAAAACGCGTTGATGCGTCATCCCGACCTGTCAGCTTTAAGAGACATCACTGAAGAAGATCCTACAGAAGTAGAAGCTGGCCGTTATAACCTGAACTTCGTTAAGCTTGATGGCAACGTAGGTTGTATGGTTAACGGTGCTGGATTGGCGATGGCTACTATGGATATGATCAAATTAAGTGGTGGTGAGCCTGCTAACTTCCTGGACGTAGGTGGTACCGCAAATGCGCAGACTGTTGAAGCTGGTTTCCGCATTATTATGAAGGATCCAAACGTAAAAGCTATCCTGATCAACATCTTTGGCGGTATCGTTCGTTGCGACCGTGTTGCTGCCGGTGTTATTGAAGCTTACAACAAACTCGGAAATATCAACATCCCTATCATCGTTCGCCTGCAGGGTACTAACGCAGAAGAAGCGAAGAAACTGATTGATGAAAGCGGTTTGAAAGTACAGTCAGCAATCCAGTTAAGTGAAGCGGCTGAGCTGGTTAAGAAAGCTGTAGCATAGTTTATTAGCATATTTTTTATATAAAAGCTCCCGGGAATTTTCGGGAGCTTTTTATTTTATTTATGAATTCATTTATACCCGGTAGCACAGTTTTTGCGTTTTGTTGACAATCGCAATTTTACTTTTAATACATGAAAAAAATACTGATCGCCAGCCTTGTTTTAATCCTGTCTTCTTTTACTTATTTGAATAATAAACCTGTTCCTGAAAAAGCTCAAGCTAAGGCAGCATTTGAATTAATCAATGCAATGCGTAAGAATCCTGATGAAATTTCAAAAGCGCTGGGTGTGAGTCTGAAAAGTGTAAAGGCAATGCCTGCGCTTATATGGAACGATACATTGGCTAAAGTAGCGGAGGCAAAGGCAATTGATATGTGTTCAAGAAACTATTTTGGCCACGTTAACCCCGAAGGTTATGGCATGAATTATTATATCAATAAGGCGGGGTACAAATTGAATGATTACTATCTTAAAAATAAGTCAGCCAACTTTTTCGAGTCGATTCAGGCTGGTGCCGTCAACGGACAAGATGCGGTGGGCTACCTGATTGTTGATGAAAACATACCAACCCTGGGCCACAGGAAGCATTTGTTAGGCATGGGTGACTGGAATGCGTCATTGACAGATATTGGAATAGGTTTCGTTAAGAATCCCAATCCTAACTCAATGTATAAATCGTTTATGTGTGTGCTGATTGCGAAACACTAGGCAAGTACGAATTACGAGGTACGAAGTACCTAAGTTTGAAGTGCTTCCTTTTTTTGTAACAACTTAAGTAATGAATTCGGTAACCGTACGAAAAAATGCGTCATCATGCTTCTTTCAAAAACAAAACCTGACTGAACCTAAGTACTTCGTACCTCGTAATTCGTACCTGAAGTATTGCTTACATTTGTTATCTAAACTTTCAGGCCATGAATCAAACGATTGCGGTAATCGGAGCAGGAACAATGGGAAATGGTATTGCGCATGTTTTTGCACAGGCCGGGTTTCAGGTTTCACTCATTGACCTTAATCATGAACAACTGTCAAAAGCACTTAGTCAAATACAAAAGAACTTCGACAGGCAAATAACTAAAGGCACTGCTACTGAAGAACAAAAAAGGCAATCGCTTTCAAATATAGCAACTCATACCAATCTCATTTCCGGGATTGGAAATGCAGGGCTGATCATTGAAGCAGCTACAGAGAATGCAGATATTAAACTGGAAATTTTTAAAAAACTGGATGCCATTGCTCCGGCCGGCGCCATTCTTGCATCCAATACATCATCCATTTCGATTACAAAAATCGCCGCAGTAACATCGCGCCCGCAGCAGGTAATCGGCATGCATTTTATGAACCCCGTGCCGGTGATGAAGCTGGTGGAAATCATTAATGGATATGCTACATCAGCAGAAGTTACCAAAACAATTACCGGGCTTACAGTTCAATTGAACAAGGTTCCTTGTGTGGTGAATGACTATCCCGGCTTTATCGCAAACAGAATATTGATGCCGATGATCAATGAGGCAATATACAGTTTGTATGAAGGCGTTGCCGGTGTTGAAGAAATTGACACAATTATGAAGCTGGGTATGGCACACCCTATGGGGCCTTTGCAGCTAGCTGATTTTATTGGGTTGGATGTATGCCACAGCATTTTAACCGTGTTACATGATGGTTTTGGCAATCCCAAATATGCACCGTGCCCGCTACTTGTAAATATGGTGGCCGCCGGAAAATTAGGCGTAAAAACTGGGGAAGGTTTTTACAGTTATTCGCCGGGAAGTAAGGATCTCGTTGTAAGCGAACGCTTCCGGAAAAGTGAATAGCGAATAGTGAATAGTGATTAGTGAATGGTGAAAGATTGCAGCAGTTCTACTTTTTTCAAAAGGCAACTGTAGCAAACAATATAGGGACTCTTTCTCTGTGTAATTCTCATACGAAAAAAGCAGCTAATCAAATCGGACCGTAAAACGTAAAACGTATAACTTAAAACGTAAAACTTAAAACGTCCAACTTACCCCTGCTTCACTTCGCCCACATCAATCCCCCTCAGATCCTTCAATATTTTAACAAGCTCACTCAAACGGCTCTTAGGCGCATTGATTTTAATGGAGCAAAAGAGTTGCATTTCCTGCTCAATCACTTCACAGTTAAATGCTTTAACCCAACGCATCACTTCATTCATTTGCGTATAATCAAAACTGATCTGAAGTTTAACAGTAACAGGTTTCGGTACAATCGGTATCAGCTGAAGCGCCATCGTTGTGGCCGTCTTGTATGCATTGATTAATCCCGGAACGCCCAATAATGTTCCACCGAAATAGCGGACAACCACCACGAGCACGTTTGTCAATCCCTTGCTGTCTATCTGTCCGAGAATAGGTTTGCCTGCCGTTCCTGCGGGTTCTCCATCATCGCTTGAGCGAAAATTGTTGTTATCAAGCCCAATCCTGTAAGCAAAGCAATGATGCACCGCCTTGGGATGTTCTTTTTTTAGAGCCTGCAATTTTTCTTTAAAATCGTTAGTCGTTTCAATAGGATAGGCGTAGGCAATAAAACGGCTGCCTCTGTCTTTATATTCAGCCATGGAAGGCTGGCTGATAGTATTGTAGAATTCCTGTTCGCTCATTTAGTTTATTGTGTTTTCCGGATTTTTACAGCTATAGCCGGGTGCTATTTTCTATAGTAGTCAATGCGATCGTTTAAAAGATGTTTAGTAAAACCAGGATGGCCTGTGAGAGCCGGAGCTGTTAACCCTGTGTCTACAAATAACTCCTCATTAGTAATAACTCTTGTTTCATCCCAGTAATCATCATCAATAAAAGATTGAAGCAACCTGGCTCCTCCTTCTACTAAAAGGCTCTGGATATTTAATTGATAACAGGCCGTGATTACCTGATGTACCAGGCTGCTATCATTACTAACCTGGTAGTAAACAATTTCGCTTTCAGAAAGCGCATCTGCTTTGTGGCCATTCTCTAATGAATGCGTGTGCAAATTGAAAATGATGGTACGTTGCTTTTGATTAAAGATGTTTAAGGATTTTGGCAATTTAAGCTCCATGTCAACAATCAGGCGGATAGGCTGCACATCGTTCCATAAACGATTGTTCAGTGATGGATTATCCAGCAAAGCCGTGTTTGTGCCAACAAGAATGGCAGCTTCTTCGCTTCTCCATTTATGCACTTCGCGGTTTGAATAATCATTGGAAATAAGTAACCGTTCTGCTGATGGCGAAGCAATTTTGCCGTTCATGCTCTGTGCCCATTTTAAAACTATATAAGGGCGGCGCTGTGTGTGAAAAGTAAAAAATCGTTCGTTTAAATCGAGGCAGGCTTTCTCCTGAACGCCCATAATAACCTGTATGCCCGCTCTTTCCAATTTTTCAATACCCTTGCCATTTACTTCGTTAAAAGGATCGCGGCATCCCACAACAACAATTGGAATATTATTCCTGACGATCAGATCCGCGCAGGGCGGTGTTTTACCATAATGCGCACACGGCTCAAGAGATACATAAAGGGTGGAGGCGCTAATAAGGTGTATGTCTTCCGGAGCAACACTGTTTATGCAGTTGACTTCCGCATGAGCCTGCCCATACAGTTGGTGATACCCTTCGCCTATGATCCTTTCGTTATATACCAGTACAGAACCCACCATAGGATTTGGAGCTACATAGCCTGCGCCAAGCCTGGCCAGTTCTATGCACCGGAGCATGTATTTGTCGTGTTGCGTCATTTATTTACAGAAAATAGGCACGATGCGCTTTATGGGCAGCATCAATTTGCAAATGTAACAGAAATGGTGCTATCATTGCAGTATGACTGTTCAGAATGGTTATTTACAGTTAGTTACAGCGCTTTCTGAAGTGTATGAGCAACGAGAAGCTGCTGCCATCGCGGATTGGGCGATGGAAAATATCAGCGGCATGCGGCGCGTTGACAGGCTAATCCATAAAGATCAATTGTTAACCGCAACCCAACTGGATAAACTGGATGTGTGCTCGCGAAAATTATTGCAGCACGAGCCTATACAATATGTGTTGAATGAAGCATGGTTTGCAGGAATGAAGTTTTACGTGGATAACAATGTCCTTATTCCGCGCCCCGAAACAGAAGAACTTGTTGAATGGATTCTTGAATACTCGGCTGGGGCAGGAAAGCCTGAATCAGCGCTTGCTATTATTGATATTGGAACGGGGAGCGGATGTATCCCCATATCCCTGAAAAAAAAAATGCCGAAGGCATCGGTGTACGCGCTGGATGTTTCCGAAGGCGCGTTAAGTGTGGCGCGTAAAAACGCGGATGATTTGCGGGCAGCCGTTAACTTTTTGCACCAGGATATACTTAACGAAGCGCAATGGCAAAATATTCCGCCGGTAGATATTGTAGTAAGTAATCCTCCATATATAAAAGAAAGCGAAGCCGCTTTAATGCACAAAAATGTATTACAGAATGAACCGCACCTCGCATTGTTTGTTCCTGATGAAGATGCATTGATTTTTTATAAGAAAATCGCCGCGATGGCCTTGTTGCGAGTAAAGCCGGGTGGTGCGTTGTTCTTTGAGATCAATGAATCGCTTGGTAAGGAAGTTTGTGAAATGCTGGTTGAGAAAGGCTTTATACATGTGGAGTTGAGAAAAGACCTGCAACAGAAAGACAGGATGGTAATGGCTGAATTACCTTCAGTAGACAATTAAACTTGACTGATGAAAATAATAGGATTAATCGGAGGGATTAGCTGGGTTTCAACGGTAGAATATTACAGGCTGATCAATGAAGGGATAAACAAAAAGCTTGGTGGGCTGAACTTTTCCAACTGTATCATCTATTCGTTTAACTATGCAGATATCAAACGTAATAATGACAACAATGACTGGGATAGTACTTTAAACATGATTACGTCGGCGGCGCTTCACCTGCAAAATTCCGGCGCCGAATGCATATTGCTTTGTGCCAATACCATGCATATGGTTGCGGATGCGTTGCAACAAAAGATCAATGTTCCGCTTATTCACATCGCCGATGAAACTGCTAAAGTGATTGAACAAAGCGCATTGAAAAAAGTTATATTGTTAGGTACGAAGTTTACAATGGAAAATGGCTTTTTTAAGGGCCGGTTGCTGCAGAGAAATATAATGACGATAGTGCCATCTGCTGAAGACAGGGAGTTTATTCACTATACAATTTTTGAAGAATTAGGCCGGGGATTATTGAAAACCGAAACAAAAGAAAAATACCTGTCCATTATTAACAAGTTGATAGAGGCTGGGGCAGAAGGTGTAATATTGGGTTGTACTGAAATTCCTTTGTTGATAAGCCAGGCAGATGTTGACGTTCCATTATTTGATACAACTGCAATACACGCAGCAGCTGCTGTACAATTTTCTTTAGCAGAAAAGTAAAGGAAAATTCGGTCGGTTACTATGCAATGCTGCAGTCAATTGCGTTATTAATGCAATTAACTTTCCTATGTAAAACGCCTGCGAAAATGATTATTTTGCAATAAAATAAAAGGGCATGTTTTCAGCAAAGTATACCGGTTGCGTAAGGCTGTTTGTTTTCTTAATGGCCGCATTATTATTAACGCTGCCTGCTTCTTCGCAAAAAAAACACAAAGAAAAACCACAGCAAAAAGATACCATAAGTGTTATTGATACATCCCTTGCGAACAAACATTTAAGCGATACGGTAAAAGAACAGTTAGCTGATACCGTTTTACCTAAGGTTGCTAGCAAACTTGAAACGCACTCTGTTGCCTTAAGCCGGTTCTCCAGTTTTTTTAAACGTCAAATAGATACCGTTGAAATTTCTTCATCACTTCCTTCAATGGAAAAAGCCGTGGTTTTTTTTAAAGGGAGATTAGATAAGCCTGACGCCAGGATGAATTTCCGCACGCTCAATACCTATTCAATTTTGTTACAGGAAGCGATGCAAGAGCTGGTTGAATGGGACAAAATATTGCAGGACTATAGCGGAATGCTAAGTAAAGATAATAGTGAACTTCAGAAAATTCTTGCAGACCCTTATTTGCATGTAAACATAGAAGATACAGCTTTACGCGCGCAGATTAAAAGTTTGATGAAGCGGGCTGTCCAGGTTGATTCACTGCAGCTGGTTACTTTGGCAAAAGTGAATAAATGGCACAATAGGGTTTCTATTAACAGCCTGATTGTAACAGATATGTTGGCCGATCTATCTTACCGCATAACAAAAGTAAGGGCTGCCATGTGGCGCAAGGAGGAACCGCTGCTTTTTAAAGCCTCATCATCCGATTACAGGCAATCTTTCTGGCAAAGTATTGTTGTTACCACCAAACGTTCGTTCAGGGTATTAGGTATTTATATATCAATGACCTGGGACCTTCGGAAAATAAACCTGTTTGTCTTTGTCATATTCATCATATGGGGGCTGGTTAACTTTCGTAAAATTAAAAGGTCGCAGGAAGCAAATGAGGAACTGGCGCCACTGCATTTTATGAGCCGTTCTGTATTGCTTTCCAGCATCGCAGCTTTTTTATGTATCTCGCCATACGTTTACCCCAATCCACCAATGATCTATATGCACCTGGATGAGCTGGCTCGAACATTTTGCGTTACCATCCTGCTCTGGCCATTCTTCACGAAAAGCGGTAAAACATTTTGGAGCATTATGTGTATGCTTTGGCTGTTGTTCGCATTCGATGACCTCTTCCTGGAGTCATCATTTGGTGAACGATGGCTACTGCTGGCTATTGCAATCGCAGGGGCCCTGGGTTCACTTGCAATTTTGCGTAGCAAACGCAACATGTTTTCCGGTATTGATGAATCACCGGTAAAAAGAACCGTAGCTATTTTCGCAGTTTCGTTCTTTATTCTTTCGGTGATCTTTAATGTATTAGGAAGGATAACGCTGGCAAAACTGTTCGGAATGTCGGCTATCCAGGGCTTCGTTGTTGCAATAACGTTGAAAGTCTTTAGCAGTATTATACTTGAAGCAGTTTATCTGCAATCCGAAGCGTATAAAGGCAGTAGCTTTTCAGCCTTCCTGAACTATGACGAACTGAAGGGAAAACTGCGGCGCATGCTTCGGGTGGTAACAATCATCTTATGGTTTATAGCTCTTACAAAAAGCCTTACCATATTCGGTTACATATTGCACACGTTGGAGGAATTTTTCAACAAGAGACGGTCAATAGGCAGCATGCAATTCAGCTTTATGAGTGTGGCCATTTTTGTTTTTGTTATCTGGGTTGCTTCCGTAATATCTCAGTTCCTGAACTTTTTCTTCGGCTCTAAAATATCGGACAATACCAACAAGAGAAGCAGCCTTGGATCGGTGATGATATTGGTGCGGCTGGCAGTTTGGGCAATAGGTTTTTTTATTGCGATCGCTGCAGCAGGAATTCCGTTAGATAAAATATCACTAATGATTGGTGCGCTCGGTGTGGGTATCGGTTTTGGCCTTCAGAACATTGTAAACAACCTGGTGTCGGGCATTATCCTGGCTTTTGAACGGCCAATACAGGTAGGGGATTTAATTGAGGTTGGCGGAAAAACAGGAACCGTAAAAGAAATCGGTGTACGTTCAAGCAAGATCAGCAATTATGAAGGTGCAGATATTATCGTCCCTAATGGCGACCTGTTGTCGCAGCACCTGATCAACTGGACGTTGCATAACCGGAACAGGCGTATAGAAATTGTTGTGGGTATTTCATATTCAGCCGACCTGAGAAAAGCCAAGGAGATCATAGAAACTATTTTACAGGATGCAGTGAATATAATGCAGTCGCCTGCTCCTTTGGTTTGGGTAAATAACTTTGGAGATAACTCAGTTGATTTCAGGATCCTGTTTTGGACCTATGATCTTGGGGATGCCGGAACTTTGCGTAGCGATATGATGATATTGATCTTTGAGGGCTTCGCGAAGGAAGGCATTGATATACCCTATCCACAAAGGGATATTTATATAAAAAATATGGATGAAGCATTGCAGAAGATAAAAGATAAGGACACGGAATAAAGAGGGTGAATGGTGAATAGTGAATAGTGGATAGTGAATGGTGAATAGTGAATGGTGAATAGTGAATAGTGAATGGTGAATAGTGAATAGTGAAACAAGGTGACTGCATTTGTTACGAAGATGAGCGTAATGTCGACGATAGGAGACATCTCCCAAAATTCAACAGGTTTATGTCCGGGGGACCTCTCCTGGCGTCGAGGTGACGATGCGGGTGCGGCTTGCAAGTGCTATGGTGTCTTAATATAAAATGCAGAGAATGGTGATGTCAATAAAGAAAGTTGCAAGCTGGTAACAATTTCCAATATCAAATCTCAAATTTCAAATCCCAATCCATTGATCCTTTTTCATTCTTTTAAGCATCATCTGATTACGATAAAGGAGTGGTTGCATACCCATGCAGGCTCGTGGGATAAAGGTTTGCAGAGAAAGCTGCTGACGATCGGCGCTTCACAACTGGATCTGTACACCGGAGAACTCCCTGTATCATCAATCGAGACATTTGTAACGAACTATCTTCAGCAAAAAAATATAGCAGGTAAACAAGCGTATCAGGACTGGATTTACGAAGAGGCGGACTATAAACTGATTTCTCTGCCTGACAGCTCTGGCTGGACGTTGCGTTTTCTTGATGAAGAGCAGTTTGTTCATGTTCATCCGTCAAGGTATTCACTGAACACCATCCGTGTAAAAGCCAATGTATTGAAGACATGCCTTTGTGTATTGCTTTTTGAAAAGGAAGATGAGATTAACAATACCGTAATCAATCATTACCGCAAGAAGTATTTACAGTTGCCACCGGTAAATGAAAAATTTGCGCATGCTGAAATAGAAAAAGTATTGCGCCTGCTTGCTGCTACATAGGCAATGCCCTCTACTCATTGTACGATTGCTCGCTACTCTCTAGTTACCCTTAACTGCTTTTATGTAACTTACCGAATTATTGAATGCTTATGGAGGAAAAAACATTGTTTAAAAAAGTGCGGGTGATTAAAGTGATTAATGAGACGGCCGATACGAAAACATTTGTGCTGGAACCTCTCGACTGGCAGCCCGAATATAAAGCCGGCCAGTTTATAACTTTCGTTTTCCTTCATAGGGGAAAAGAGTTTCGCAGGTCTTACTCTTTTTCATCTTCCCCATTGTTGAATGAGCCAATGAGCGTAACTATCAAGCGGGTTGAAAACGGCGAGTTCTCAAGGTTTATGCTGTCGCACGTAAAGCAAGGCGACGAGCTGGTCACGTCCGGTATTTCCGGTTACTTTCAATTGCCGGAGGATTTGTCAGGTATTGGGCGGCTGATTTTTTTTGCCGCAGGCAGCGGCATTACACCCGAATATTCTTTAATGAAAACAGTACTGGCAACAACCTCATTACCGGTTACTTTAATCTACAGTAATAAGTCCGTTGCCGATACCATTTTTTTTGAAGAAGTCATTCGTCTACAGGAGCAGTATTCAGGACGCCTTCACACGGAATTTCTGTACAGTACAAACATCGATATCAAACATCGCAGGTTAAGCAATTGGCTGCTTCCGCAATTGTTATATCCATCTTTAAAAGAGCCTTTGCATGAATGCCTTTTTTATCTGTGCGGGCCTTTTGATTACATGCAAATGATTACGATCACTTTGCTTACCGAAGGTGTTGATGCAAGAAATATTAAGAAAGAAAACTTTAATACGCTGCAGCCTGTAAGAAAAGCTGTTCCCCCGGATATGGAACCTCACAAAGTTGATATTCACATTAACGGGAAATCGTATTCCCTTAATGTGCAATATCCCGATTCAATACTTGCGCAGGCAAAGAAGGAAGGCATTGAATTGCCTTATAGTTGTGAGGCCGGCAGGTGTGGAAGTTGCTCTGCTACATGTGTGCAGGGCCAGGTATGGATGGCTTACAATGAAGTGCTGCTTGATGATGAAATAGCCAAAGGACGTGTGCTTACCTGTCAGGGCTACCCCCAGTGGGGCGATGTGGAGTTGGAATTTTGATGAGGAGAAGTTTTAGAGATAAGGCGTAAGGCATAAGGTATAAGGCATAAGGTATAAGGTTTGTTTCAGACGTGCCAGATTTCGAAGTCAGCCATCTTCAAGTCATACATCGGATATTTCGTATTGTCGCGCGGCAGTACACATCGTACATCTAAAATCGTACATCTGACATCGTACATCTGACATCGTACGTGTCACATCTCCCATCTTACATTTCATTGTTCTATCTTCGCCGCCATATTGGAAAAGAACAAATGAAGCAAAAGCCTATTCATCCTGCACTTCAGCCATATTTGGAAGGGAAAGTGTTATTGATTAACAAGCCTTTACACTGGACGTCTTTTGATGCAGTAAAAAAAATACGCATACTTACGCGCATCTCTAAAATAGGGCATGCTGGTACGCTCGATCCATTGGCCACAGGATTGTTGATCATTTGCACTGGTAAGTTTACTAAAAAGATCAATGAATACATGGGGATGGAAAAGGAGTACACTGGCTCTTTTACGCTGGGGGCTGTAACGCCTACCTACGATTTGGAAAGTGAACCGGAGGATGAAAAGGACACAAGCCACCTTACACCAGAAATGATCAGGAATGCAACGGCTGAATTTACCGGGTTAATTATGCAGGTGCCTCCAATTCATTCCGCAATCAAAAGAGACGGAAAGCCTGTATATATAATGGCTCGCAAAGGCCAGGATGTGGTGTTGGAACCAAGGCCAATAACGATTCACGCATTTGAAATCACACATATTGAGATGCCCGTTGTTCATTTTAGGGTAAGGTGTTCTACAGGTACCTACATTCGAAGCCTTGCAAATGATTTTGGTAAAGCATTGGGAGTAGGAGGGTATTTAAGCAAACTTTGCAGGACCCGCATTGGAGAGTTTTTACTGGAAGATGCGCTTTCCTTAGATGAATTTGAACAGGAGGTTGTTAATCTTAAAGCGTCTTACGAGGAAGCCAATCCTTCAGAATCAACTGAAAATATCTGATAACAGTTTACACATAACAACGCCTCCGGTTTAATTGCCGGAGGCGTTTTCTTATTTAGAATAATTCGGTTTGCCTGGTCGAAACCGTTCAAGTTTATGTGCTTCTAAATCATACCAAAGCCTAATTCACTATTCACTTCACTTCCCCTTACTTCTTAATCTCATATCCTGCCAGCTCCGATGAAATGGTAATGTCTGCAGTTCCCAATGAGTCGATCAGGTCCTGATAGGCACTTACGTCCTGGCCAAGCGCAGACAGTTGGTCAAAGAGCTCTTTTAATGTGCCGGTGGTCACCTTGGTGTCAATCTTAATAATACCTACCCCCTGCGCAACATATATGTCATAGGTCATCAACGTGATTGTTTGCAAAACGATCGTAAACCCTGCGGTAACCTGTGAATGTATTACATTATCATAACTCTTGCCCTGAATTTGTTTGGTGATGTTTTTTTCCAGGATCTTGCCATTGAAGGTGAGCGGCAGGCCCGATACGGTACCTCCATTATAGGTCCAGGTAAATCCCGCATTCTGTTTGAAGTTTGTGTAAAGCAGTTCCAGCGTTCCATCGCCAAGCCCTGTTTGTGACAAGTCAGAAAGCAGGTACATGTTGCCGTCGCCATCACTGCGCATATAACTTTGAGAGCCGCCTGTTCCATCAAGCGAGCCGCTAAAAATATCATAAGAATGGGCGTTGAAATCTTTTTTGTCTCCTGTTGCTCGCAGGGTATCAACGCTGCTGGTATCAGCTTCCGACGTTACCGTTTTATATGCCCAGTAAGAGTCTTTAGTTGCCGGTTGATAACTAGTATCCTTGGTTACCGGAGGATTGGCTGTCGTGTCTGAGCCGCCTGGAGTTGGGTCCGGAGAGTTGCTGGCGTCTTTCTGGCAACTCATAAAAAGCAAAGATGCAAATACTATGGCCGAAAGTAATTTATACATGGGATTTAAGTAGGTTAACAGTTTAAACAAAAATAAAAATGTTTTATCTAATATCACCCTTAAGTTTTAAGATACCCAAACCTTCATCCGCGCTGCTTTGTCGCCTATATAATAGCTACATAAAACCAAAAACTGCTTACATTTATCTATACAAACAACCATCTATATGAAAATATCAAAACTGCTGCCTTGCCTGGGCCTTATACTGCTTATGTTTACAGGCACCTTCGCACAAACAAACGGAAAAGTAATTGAAGAAAAAAAAGTAAAAAGCGCTGTTTTAGGAAAAGATGTCCGTTATACCATTTACCTGCCTGCAGATTATGACCGTTCAAGCCGCGCTTACCCGGTTGTTTACCTGCTGCACGGTTACACAGACGATAACACCGGATGGTTACAGTTTGGAGAAATAAACCGTTATGCGGATAAGGCTATCGCTGATGGAACCATTCCGCCTATGATTATCGTAATGCCAAATGGCGATTCCAGCTTCTACATCAATTCTTACGACGGAAAAGAAAAGTATGAAGATTTTTTCATCAATGAATTCATGCCCGCAATTGAAAAAGAATACCGGATTAAGGGAGAAAAAAGATACCGCGGTGTAGCGGGCCTTTCAATGGGAGGATACGGCACCTTGATTTATTCATTAAAGCATCCGGAATTGTTTGCCGCTGCGGCTCCGTTCAGCGCAGCAGTATGGGATGATTCTGCTATGGTAAAGGCTTCGCAGGAAGACTGGGAGAGAACCCGGGGACAGCTTTATGGTCGAAATCTAAAAGGTACAGAAAGGCTGACAAAAGCATGGTACGATAACTCTCCACTCAAAATTGTTGAACTCAAAAGTGCGGATGAATTAAAAAAAGTACGTTACTGGATTGATTGTGGTGATGATGACTTTCTTACAAAAGGCAACTGTCTGCTTCATATAGCGCTTAGTGAAAAACGCGTGCCGCATGAATACCGTGTTCGTGATGGTGGCCACTCATGGGGCTATTGGAGAACGGGGATAACTGACGCGCTTCAATTTATTGGACAAAGCTTTCATCAACAATAGGGAGGCTCAAAGCCTAAAGCCTAAAGCCTAAAGCCTAAAGCTTGTTGCAGCCTTTAGACATAGTATTTGTTTGCCATTTATTTAAATAACCATAAAAACAGATCAGCCTTTAGTTTTAATGTTTAGGCTTTGGGCTTTTAGCTTTGCTTCGAAAATTATACCTTCATAAAAAAAATAATATGAACTTCATTTCGTATTGGTGGCTCATCGTTGTGCTGATTATTGTTTTCAGCGGGCTGTTTACAGTAACGCAGGGCACCGTAGCTGTTATTACCCGATTGGGTAAATACCAGCGCATCCTAAGACCCGGTCTTAATTTTAAGATCCCTCTTATTGAACAGATCTACAGGCGCATCAGCATTCAGAACCGATCCGTGGAACTGGAGTTTCAGGCGGTTACCCAGGATCAGGCAAATGTTTATTTTAAAAGCATGTTGCTGTACGCGGTAATGAATGCAGAGGAAGAAACCGTCAAAAAAGTTGCATTCAAATTTATTAGCGATAAAGACCTGATGCAGGCGCTCGTGCGTACTATTGAAGGTAATATCAGGTCATTCGTGGCAACAAAACGCCAGGCTGAAATACTTGGCCTTAGAAAAGAAATTGTAGAAAGCGTTAAGCTGGAAGTGGACCATGTATTGGAAGACTGGGGCTACCACCTGCTGGATCTGCAGATTAATGACATTACGTTTGATAAGCAGATCATGGACAGCATGAGTAAAGTGGTTGCCAGCAATAACCTGAAAGCAGCTGCTGAAAATGAAGGGCAGGCTTTACTCATCACCAAAACAAAAGCAGCAGAAGCGGAAGGTAATGCCATAAAAATTGCCGCAGAAGCAGAGCGTGAAGCTGCAAGGCTTCGCGGACAGGGCGTTGCTTTGTTTAGAGCAGAAGTTGCAACTGGTATGACGCAGGCTGCAGAACAAATGAAGCAGGCCAATCTTGATACCAATGTGATCCTTTTCAGTATGTGGACAGAAGCTATTAAAAATTTCGCAGAGGCAGGCAAAGGCAATATTATTTTCCTTGATGGCAGCAGCGATGGAATGCAAAAAACGATGAAGCAGATCATGGCGCTGATGCAGATGGATAAGCAACAACAGTAGCAATTAGTTTTCAGCGTTAAGCTGATTATCGGAATATAGCAACGCGATATTTGGCGCCGGCTTTCACAAAGACCGGCGCTTTTTTATCTTTTGGGGATAATTATGGCCTCAAAAGGCCAAAAATCTTGCAAAATCTTTCATAAAATCAACTCCTTTGGTAATTTATTCACAGCGTGAGCGTTGTTTTGCAATACAACATACATTAGCCTTTTTTAAACCAACCAACAATGGGTATTTTATTACAGATTGATAGTGCTAAAATGATGAACGCGGCTGCGGCTGCTGTCCAGGCCCCTGAAAAAATGAACCTGTGGAGCCTGCTGGACAAAGGGGGATGGTTGATGTATCCGCTGTATTTGTTGTTTGCCGCAACCATTTTCGTGTTTTTTGAACGATTTATCGCAATAAACAAAGCCTCCAAAATTGATGGCAATTTCATGAGTATCATCCGGGATAATATTATTACCGGAAATATTTCCGCTGCCAGAAGCCTTACACGCAATAGTTCAACACCTGTTGCACATATGATTGACAAGGGTATTCAACGAATTGGCAAACCTATCGATGCAATCGAAAAAAGCATGGAAAATGTGGGTAAACTTGAAATGTACAAGATGGAACGCAACCTTTCCGTTCTGTCGTTAATTGCTGGTATTGCACCAATGTTCGGATTCCTTGGTACCATCATCGGTATGGTGCAGATGTTTTACAATATTAATAGCACCGGAAACTTTGAACTAAGTGTTATTGCAGGAGGTATTTATGTAAAGATGATTACTTCGGCCAGTGGGCTTATTATTGGTTTGATAGCCTATGTAGCGCACAACTTTCTTACTACGCAGGTTGATAAAACAGCCAATAGAATGGAAGCTGCCAGTGCAGAATTCATTGATATTTTACAGGAGCCAACCAGGTAATTTCATCAGTTAACCAGTACCAGAAACCAATAAGTAGCAGGAATGAACATTAGAAAAAGATTACGGTCAAACACAGAAATGCACACGGGTGCATTGAACGATATATTATTTATACTGTTGCTTTTCTTTCTTATTGTATCAACACTGGCCAATCCCAATGTTATTAAGGTAAATAATCCTTCCGGCAAAAAAGATACAAAGGCCAAACAGAATATCGTTGTTTCAATTGATAAAGAACAGAAAATCTATATAGGCCAGAAGCCGGTAGATATAAACCTGCTGGATACCTTATTAAAGCAGGAAGTACAAAAAGCACGAGCTTCAATTGATACCCCATCTGTGGTGATTAATGCAGATACGATTTCATATTATGGTGAAGTGTTCCGGATTATGCAGGCTGCCAAACGCGCTGGTGCCAAAGTGGTTGCGAACGTTAAGTAAACAAGCGGCATTGTAATTGCGTAAAAATATTAACCGGTTTATTGCAGGCAACTTTTTTAAATTCGCATAGCGTTACTGTATTTGCCGCAATGGAAACCAGTTAAGCGTATCCTTGAATGGAATAAACACCTCCAGGATATTGGGTTGTCTCCGGAAAAACAGCGCCTAACTTCCCTTACAAATTTTAGAAAGCACTATGTCAAAAGCGATAAAAATACTGTGGCGGATATTCTTTATTGGAGTGGGAGCAGTGATTTTAATCATTCTTCTAGCCAATTGGGGCGTATTCGGAAAAATGCCTTCTATCGAAGAACTTGAAAATCCCTCGGCGTCACTTGCCAGCCAGGTGTATGCTGATGACGGCACGCTGATGGGAAAATATTACCTGGAAGACAGGGTAAATGTTAAGTATAAAGATATCAGCCCCAATATTATTCATGCCCTGGTAGCAACAGAAGACGAACGTTTTTATGAGCACAGCGGTATAGACATGCGCTCATTGGGCCGCGCTGTATCTTCACTGGGACGCGATGGAGGGGCCAGTACCATTACGATGCAGACAGCCAAGAACCTTTTTACCGAAAACTGGGACACACGCAATTTCCTGTTGCGCGTATTGCAGAAAGTAAAAGAATGTATCATCGCCGTTAAGCTGGAAAGAAATTTTACCAAGGAAGAAATTGTTACGCTTTACCTGAACACCGTTGCGTTTAGTGATAATGTATTTGGAATAAGAAATGCTGCGAAAACTTTTTTCCAGAAGGAACCAGACAGGGTGAGTGTAGAGGAAGCTGCCGTTTTAATTGGAATGCTTAAAGGTGCAACGATCTATAATCCCAAGCGCAATCCAAAACTGGCGTTGGACAGAAGGAACACTGTGCTTAACCAGATGGTAAGGAACAATTTTCTTGCAAGCAGTGAAGCTGATGCTCTGAAAAGAAAACCCATTGAGCTGAATTATAAGAAGCTCGATGAAACCGCCGGCCTTGCACCTTATTTCAGAATGGTGCTTGGGGAAGAAATGAAGAGATGGTGCAAGGATCATAAAAACCCTACAACAGGAGAATCTTACAATTTATATAAAGATGGTTTAAAGATTTATACCACGCTTAGCCCGCGTATGCAATTGTACGCTGAAGAAGCGGTAGGTAAGCATATCAGTTACATGCAAAAGATCCTGAACTCGCAGGATAATATAAAAAATGGTTCTGTATGGAAAGGCTATGAGAATGTGGTTGAAGCGGCGATGAAACAGAGCGATCGCTGGAAGAACATGAAGAAAGATGGAATTAGCGAAGCTGATATAAAAAAGTCATTTCATGCTAAAGTACCTATGAAGGTTTTTGCATGGAACAACAAGCGTGAGAAGGATACTGTAATGACTCCCTATGACAGTGTGAAATATTCCCGCCAGATGCTGCAAGCTGGTTTTATGGCGATGGATCCGATGAGCGGAGAAGTAAAAGCGTGGGTGGGCGGTATTGATTTTAAAACCTACAAGTACGATCACGTAAATATCAATACAAAAAGACAGGTTGGTTCAACTATTAAGCCTTTGTTGTATAGCCTGGCGATTGAAGATGCGGGTTTTACACCCAATACACCGGTTGATGATATCCAGCAAAGCTTTGGTACTTATGGAATGGTGCCTGCCACCGGCGCATCGTGCACTGGCGAAACTATGCCGATGGCCCAGGCGCTCGCTATGTCGCGCAACTGTGCTACCGCATACATCATGAAACAACTTGGGCCAAAGGGAAATGATGGCGCAAAACGATTTGCCGATTTTCTCTCAAAGAATTGCAATGTTACTTCTAAAATAGAACCTTATCCTTCAATTGCATTGGGAAGTGCGGAAATCTCATTGATAGAGATGATGCAGGCGTACAGTATGTTTCCCGGGCTTGGCTTCAATGTAAAGCCGATGTATATTACCCGCATTGAAGACCGTAACGGCAATGTGCTGCAAACATTCCTTCCTCAGCGTAAAGAGGTGATCAGTGATGTTACTGCTTACTCAGTAATCAGCATGATGCAGGGCGTAATGAAATATGGTACAGGCCGCCGCATATGGAGTTATGGAATAGATGCCGATGTGGCAGGTAAAACAGGTACGACCAATGATAACAGTGATGCCTGGTTTATGGGTTATACACCACAATTGTTATGCGGTGTATGGACAGGTTGTGATGACAGGTTCATCCGTTTTAACAGCACGTCTGTGGGACAAGGTTCGTCAGTAGCGTTGCCTATCTGGGCTTACTTTTTTGATAAATGTGTAAGTGATAAAAATATTGTGTTGGATAACAACGCGCATTTCGTGAAACCTGAAGTGATGAGTAATGACATCATTTACGACTGGATCAACAATGTGCCTGTTCAATTGGGCGCGGAAGGTGCGGATGTTGGCAATGGTAGCCGTGCCGATTATGGCGATATACCAGCCGATGCGAAACCTGAAGAAATTGCGCCGGAAAGTGAAATTATCCCTGATACAAACAATAAAAAACAGGGCCGCAAGGATCTGCAAAATCCACCGGCAACGCCTGCAACACCCAATCAACAGCACTCGGTACCAAAAGCAGTAATGCCAAAGAAACCATAGTTTTTTGAACCACGGAGACAGGGTGGCACAAAGGGGCACAACGTAGGTTTAATACATTCTTAAAAAAAGCGCTATAAAAGAGCGCTTTTTTTATGCCGTAACGACGAGGCGGTAATATCTTTTAAGTATCTGACATTATACGTTCAACACATTTATTTGGTAGTGCTTTGAAAAAAGTTTTGCAAGCGTAAATGAGAGAAACGCTGCAACGTTGTGTTTCTTCGTGTCGCGGTGTCTCCGTGGTTTAAAATGGAAGGTTGATCCCTAACTGGAAAGCGTAGTTATTCCTGTTAATCACCCGCCCGTTAGCATCCTTGATCAGGAATTCTTTGTTTCGCCAGGTGAAATCGCTAAGGCTCATCCAGCCGTTGTTTTCCAGCCTGGCCGGATCTTTCCATTTGATCCCAAAATCAAGGCGGATCAGGAAATAAGTGAAGTCGAACCGCAGGCCGGTTCCCAGCCCAATCGCAATATCTTTTCCGAGCCTGCTTATGTCAAATTCAGCTTTAGGCAAGGCTGAATCCTTTTTAATGTTCCATATGTTTCCCACGTCGGCAAAAAGTGCGCTGGCTACTTTTACACCAGCAATCGTCATTAATTGAAAACGATACTCCATATTGGCCTCCAGCTGCATATCCCCATAACGGTCGCGATAACTATTGCTCGTATCACTTGCCAAAGAAGAGCCAAGCCCCAGTTGCCGCAATGTCCACGCACGCATACTATTGGGCCCGCCGCCTATAAATTGTTTGTAGAAGGGAAGTGTTTGCCCGAGATCGCTATTGCCGTAGTTGTAGCCAACACCGCCAAATGCCCTAAAGGCAAGGGATGTGTTGTTGCGTAAGGGGATGTTTTTCCGGTACTCGCCTTCTACCTTGATATACTGAAAAATATTTTTTTGCAATGCAGGGATCCTGCCAAAAATGGCACCCGCTTCTTCCACTGCAAAACGCAGGTAGTTGGTGTTATTTTTATTTCTGCCAGGGAATGTTGTGGTTGCGCTCAATGTTTGGCTGATCACATTACCTGTATTAAAAGCTGTCTTCAGAAAAGGATTGGTTTGGATAGCCTGCTGTAACAATTTTAGGGAGTCCAATCCATAAAATTCCAGATTGATTGGTTTATACTGCCACAAAATCTTTTTACGGGAGATCCATTCATAACCGAAGGCTGTTACAAATGAACGAAGCCGGAAATATTGAGACCGCTCTGAATATGCAGCATTTAACCCTACAATAGTTTTAACCCCATCAAGGCGCCCGGCCTTTTTTATTTTCCATGGCGTAATAAACCTGGGTATGCTATAGTTGTGGCCAAAAGATGTGTAAAATGTTTGCAGGAAGGACCGGTCTTTTTCCAACGTAAATTCAATACCTGTGCGTGCATTGGTGAAAGCCTGAATAGCTCTTTTCCAAACGTTGCGGTCGCGGTAGGTTACATTAAATGCAAGGCCGAAAAGGTTGCCAGAGCTAAGAAAGTCGCCTGTGTTGCGGCTCGTTTCAAGATCGAACGTTACATTTTGTTTGGAGTAAGGGACCAGGAATAAATGCATGTCAACCGTATCTGCACGCAGAACAGGGCGCGCATCAACCTGCCTCCACGAGCCTATTTGCGAAAGGTTGTTGATGGTTTTAAAGTACAAATTCTCATTATACGGCATCCCCCGGCGCAGGTATGTATGTTCGCGTAAAGGCTTAATAACAAACTTTCCGTCCTTATCCAGCATGTAATAATTGTTGAAATTGGACGAATACCGTTGTAGCCTGAGCGATTCATGATGGTCTATCAGGCTGTCGAAAATATCAAACGATGAAGTTTCGGGATAATAGTAAATATCGCCAATATAATATTTTCGCAACGCAGAGGAATCGATAAGCGAGGAGTCTGCATTTCGCCTTTCCATGATACGCAAGGAAGCTTTAGGGTTTTCCTGTTGTTTTTTAAGTGCATTTGCGGTCATCTCCGCTTGCAGAAAGGGGTCCGTTGTTATTTGCAGCAAGCTGATGTCCATCGTATCTGCTTCCGCAACTACGTTGTCTCTGGACATTTTCAGGTAGCCCCTGACTTTAAAAGTGTCTACAATGCGGTCCAGCTCTCCACCGATTACTTGCTTTGTAAAATGTGTGGAGCCCGGCTTGATCAATGATTGTTTGGCGCCACTCACAGCCAATTGCTGCAACGAAGTGTCAGCAAAATTATATGCCAGCGAATCAAGAATTGTTGCTTTACCCGGGTCTACGGTCATAGTGATATAAACCCTTTGCTGGTTATTGTGTTTTTTGACGTAGAAGGTATCATCTAATGAAGGATAGTAATATCCCTGAGATTTAAGATAACCTTTCATCAGCGAGACGGATCTTCCAATATTAACAGTATCAAAAACTGGCGGATTACGAAGCCTGTAGAAGAATACTAATTGTTGAAGCTTGCGGGTAGAAAGGCTGTCATCCCAATAGTTAGGTAATTCTTCCTGGAGCTTTTTTCTCTCTTCGTGTGTAAGGTTGGTTTTTTTTACGATTACCTTATTTTCGTACACAAAGGGTTTGTTGGGGAATTCCTGCCTTCCACAAGCGGAAAGAATGCAAACCATTATCAGAAAAAGTACCGGTATATTTGCTGGTTTGCTGCTCAAATTCATGATTATGATTAGTAAAAACGAGATCAAATATATTCAAAGTTTATACCATAAAAAAAATCGCGACATTGAAAACACGTTTATCGCAGAAGGTGCAAAAATCGTGGATGAAATCTTGCAACAGTCATATCATGTAAAGAAAATTTTTGCAACGGAAGGATGGAACAACGCCAATCTCAAACAAATCCCATTTACGCGAATAGCAGAACACGAGTTGCAAAAGATTTCCCAGCTGCAAACGCCTAATCATGTGGTGGCATTGGTGGAGAAAAAAAAGTTGCCGGACAACCCTGTTCTGGAAGGGATGCTTACACTTGTGTTGGATGGTATACAGGATCCGGGGAATTTGGGGACAATTATTCGCATTGCGGATTGGTTCAATATCACACACATTGTTGCCGCGCCTGATACGGTAGATGTATATAATAGCAAAGTGATCCAGTCTACCATGGCCAGTTTTATGCGCGTGGATGTGTGGTACAAAGATCTTCCCGCCTTTTTTGCCGGTTGCAAGCTTCCTGTTTATGGAGCGATGCTTGACGGTGAAAATGTTTATGCAACAAAAATTAAAGAAGGGATATTGGTGATAGGTAACGAATCAAAAGGAATAAGGCAGGAAATTCAATCGTTCATCCAGCAGAAGTTAACCATCCCGAGGATCGGTGCTGCAGAGTCGCTGAATGCAGCTGTTGCAACCGGAATAATATTATCACATATTCTATAACCTGAATAAAAAATGCCGGACAGGGAAGTAAATCTTCGCCGGTCCGGCATTGAATGCGCTATCAGCATATTCAACTATTGTTCTTTCATTTCTCCGCTATTTGCTTTCTGTTTCATTTTATCATCTGCATAAACGCCGATTTCAACCCTGCGGTTTTTTACGCGGTTAGCTTCACTGTCATTGGGAAATTTAGGCTGCGTTTCCCCGTACCATTTCTTAATAAGCCTTGCCGTATCAACACCCTGGGTAGCCAAATAATCAGCAACAGATTCAGCCCTTTTTTTAGATAGTTCCATATTGAAATCATCCGGGCCGGTGTCGTCTGTATGGCCTTCAAGTAATATTTTGGTGTCGGGGTATTTGTTGAAAACGCCTGCAACTTTAGTAAGGTCCTGTTTGGCGCTATCGCTTAAATTGGCCGAATTGATCTTAAACAATAAGCCTGAATTAAACGTAAGATTAATGCCTTCTCCAACTCTTTCTACTTCGGCATTGGGTACTGCCTGTTTCAGTTCCTTTGACTGCTTATCCATATCCTTGCCTATGAAATAACCGGCTGTTCCACCCACTGCCGCGCCAATGAGTGCGCCCACCACGCTGTTCTTTGCTACCAACGCACCAATAGCAGCGCCGCCCGCGGCACCGATGCCCGTGCCTTTTTGCGTGTTGTTCATGCTTTTGCAGGCGCCCAAAACCATTATAATTATTGGAATGCTCCAGAGTATTTTTTTCATATCTGATGTTTTATTATTTACAAATCATTGCAGCAAAAAAATCGAGCTGCATATTTTTCATGCCTAGTTCATTTGCTTTGTTCAGCTCTTTACAAATAAGAGATTTATCGCTGGCGCTCATCTTAGATGCAAGCTCATTTGCATTGGTGGTTTTGTATTTACCCTGCATTTGTTTTATCCGGCTGTTGGTTCTGATCTGATACATGGCTGCATCATTTTTGCCAAGTGATACTGCGGAATCATAATTTGTGAATGCTTCGTCGTAACTATTTTCCTTCGCATATATATCACCTTTTAGAACATAGAAATCAGGATTTTTGCCATCCAGCTGTATGGCTGTAGCTATGTTGTTTTTAGCATCTTCATACATGGCGTCCTGCAGGTCCATATTCGCCATGTCGGCAAACATGGTCGCCCTGGCTTTCACATTCTTGTTTTTTGCCGTGAGGTCAGTAACCTTTTGCAGGTCTGCCTTAGCTTCATCATCCTGGCCAAGTTTCCTGTACGCATAGCTTCTGTTGTAGTAGGCCATTACATTGGTGCTTTTGCTCACTGTAATAGCGTTGGAAGCCGCCTCAACAGCTTCGTTATAGCGTTCCAGCCCGTTTAGTGCGCGGGCTTTTCCAACCTGCCCCTGTTCTTTTGCATCTTTGGTGGTGCAGTTGGCGAGTACGTCGGTAAATTTATTCAAGGCATCCTCAAAACGAGTGCTGTCGAGCAGCTGGTTGCCCGCTTTCACCTTGTCGTAACATTTGTTAGACATCGTGAATAATTGCGCCGAAACCATTAGAGGAACCATGAAAAATAAAAAGATAATAGATAGAGGTTTTGGTTTCATGAATGAAGGTTTTATTGCTATACCAGTAATAACAAGCTGAGCCGTTGTTTGTTTGGGAGGGAAGGAAAAAGGGACGTGAGGAGGTGTCAGGTGTCAGGTGTCAGGTATCAGGTATCAGGCTTAAGGTATAAGGTCTGAGGCGCAAGGTGTGAGTCTTTAATGCACGATGCTAAAATATTCCGTTTCCTCAAACCTCATGCCTCACGCCTCAAACCTGAAGCCTCATGCCTCAATCCTATCTAAACTGTATTGCCTTCACCGGAGAAATGTTCTTTACAAAAAGCGTTGGCAATAACAGCGATAAAATACAAACGAATAGTGTAGCGATGCACACCAGTATCACTTGCCACCAGATAATATCTACAGGGGCAGAGCGAACATAGTAGGCACTTTCATCCAGTTTAATAAAGCCTGTATATTGCTGCAACAGGCAAATGCCCAGGCCGAAAAATAAGCCGATGCCAATGCCGCGTATGGCGATAACAGCCGAGTTATAGAGAAATATTTTTTGAATGGTCCAATCCCTTGCGCCTACTGCTTTTAAAACTCCAATCATCCTTGTTCTTTCCAGCACAAGAATTAATAAGCAGGTAATAAGGTTAATAATGGCCACTACAGACATTACCGTAAAGATTACATTCCTGTTTACATCCTGTATATTCAGCCAATCAAAAATGTTGGGATAAATCTCTTTAATTGTTTTACTGATCCATGCGTCGGGCAGTTTGTTAAAGAGCATTGAGTTTACTGTGTCGAGCTTTTTATAATCCTTTATAAAGATTTCGTAACCGCCAATTTCATCCGGCTGCCAATTGTTGATGCGCCGTATTAAACGGATATCAGCCAGCGCAAAAAGTTTGTCGTATTCTTCAATGCCACTTTTGAAAATGCCGCTTACGACAAGTTTTCTGAATGTGCTTTTACCCTCAGAAGGAGAGATGAAATGCACGATAATTGAATCTCCGGTTTTGATCTGCAGCTCAGTGGCAATGGGTTGGGAAATAATAATATTCCTGCTGTACAGGCTGTCCTTGAAATTCAACCATCGTCCTTCCCGCATGAAGGATTCAAAATTGGAAGAATCGTATTCCTGATCAATTCCTTTGATCAATACGCCTTCAATTTCTTTGTTCTTCTCAATTACTGCAGATTTAGTAGCAAATGCCTGAACCGATTTTATCTCGGGAATCCTTTTTAAAATATGGATAACGGAATCATTTTCTTTCAGCGCCGTTTCTTCCGCAACAATGGCCTTGGCCGGCTCGTATTGTTGAACGCGGATATGCCCCCAAAAGCTAAACACCTTGCCGCTTACCTTTTGCTGAAAGCCGTTTACAAATGCAAGTGTAATGATCATAGCAGCAACGCTTAGCGCCGTAGCAGCCGTTGCCAGCCTTATAATAAATGCTGAAAATGACTTCTGGCTTTTAAAAGCTATACGGTTTGCTATAAATGAGACTACGTTCATAAAGGGTAAAAATAAGGAAATGGGTGAATGTGTAAATGAGCAAATGCGTAAATGTACAAATGAACAAGCAGGAGGAAGGCACAAGTGAAAGATGATTGTAGATTGACGACCAGTATTACGGAACGATGAAGTGAGTGACACAACAGCTGCTGATAGCAGCAATGCAGCCCATGCACAAAAAATATAAAGAAAAGTTTAGTAGCGCCCGGAGTGATAATTTGTACGATTGTTGCGTGCAAATAAACGCTTAATTAGCCTTGATAATAATTATATTAGCGGCATAAACGCCCGGCGGTTTTTTTGCTGCCGGCTTGTTGCTGGCGGCTGATGGCTGGCAGTTAGTTAAAAATCTTCAGATGAAAACAGTAAGAAAGTTAGCGGGATTGTTGTTGTTCTTTTTGCCTTTTGCAGGAAAAGCACAGTTAACGGATAGCGTTTACATGCCTGGCATACGAGGCGTTAAACTTTTTGTAAGCGGAGATCAGATGACTTACCCGATCCTGAGCCTGGGATCGTTGAATTCGCTTGAGTTGCATTTTGACGATGCAGGTAATTATGTAAAAAACTTCAACTATACTTACCAGCTATGCAATGCAGACTGGAAGCCGGTTACACTTGGTTCAATGGATTTTATACAGGGCTTTACCCAAAACAGGGTAAGCGAATACAGGCTGTCTTCTATAGCCAAACTTCCTTATGTACATTATACGGTGCGGTTACCGGAAAGAAGTTGTGCACCTACCAAAAGTGGTAACTATATATTAAAAGTCTTTTTGAACGGAGATACCACAAAGCTTGCCTTTACAAAGCGCCTGCTAATTTTTGAAACGCTCACCGCAGTGTCGCCACAGATTGTGCAGCCTTATAACAGTGAACTCTTTCAGACTCATCAGAAAATACAGTTTTTTGTAGATAAGTCCCGGTTAAACCTGATCAACCCGCTGGAGCAGCTTAAAGTAGTGGTGATGCAAAACTATCGGTGGGACAACGCTTCGTATATGTCGCAGCCCACTTTTATGCGCAACAATCTTTTTGAATATAGTAATGAAACGAATTGTGTTTTTCCTGCGGGCAAAGAGTTTCGCTGGGTTGACCTGAGGAGCTTCCGCTTTCAGAGCGAGCGTATTAATAGCGTAGATAAAAACGCAACGCCGTTTTCTGTGGTGCTAAAGCCTGACGGCGACAGGGCTCAATCAAGGTTTCTTACTTATCGCGACTTAAATGGTTTTTGGGAGATCAGCACTACGGACCTGATCAATCCCTGGTGGCAGGGCGATTATGGTAATGTGCGTTTCATCTACCGCCCAACCAGCGGCCAGCCTTATCCCGGAAAGGATGTGTACATTATTGGCCAGTTCACCGACTACAAATTAAATGACTCAACCAAAATGACATTTAATTCGGCGGACGGGGTGTATGAAAAGACAATGCTGTTAAAACAAGGCTACTACACATATACCTATGCAACGGCAAATACAGCGGACAAAAATAAAGTGGCTGATGTTTCACTAACAGATGGTAACTACTGGGAAACGGAAAACGATTACACCGTGCTGGTTTATTTTCGCGATTTAAGTGGAAGGCACGATAGGTTGATTTGTGTTTCAACGATCAATTCAAAAGCTACACGGGCTGGTTTTTGATAGATGGTGTACTATTCGTGGTGTTAAAATATACCCTTGTGCAATATAAAAAAGCCTGAAAACCAAGCTGAGCACGGGATTTGTAAAATATTTTTTGGTGAAGTCAAAAAAAAACAAAAAAAAACGGATGAAAAAAATGCCAACCCTTATCTTTGCGCCGGCAGGTCTTACACGACCAGCTCCTGCTGAACCCTCCCAGGGCAGGAATGCAGCAAGAGTAGGCGGTTGTAGCGGTGCGATGTAATAAGCCTGCCATTTTTTTCCCCTTTCGCAAGAAGGGGTTTGTTCTTTCAAAGCGAATCAGATCATATTGATCATATTCATTGCCTAAAGGCGTTAAAACTAACTATCATGAAATTTTTTATCGACACGGGTAATCTCTCTCAAATTCAAGAAGCTCACGATCTGGGTATATTAGACGGTGTTACTACCAATCCATCTTTAATGGCAAAAGAAGGCATTAAAGGTGAAGAAGCTATTACCAACCACTATAAGGCTATTTGCGATATAGTTGATGGCGACGTAAGTGCTGAAGTGCTTTCTACTGATTTCAAATCTATTATTGAAGAAGGTAAGAAGCTGGCTGCGATCCATCCGAACATTATTGTAAAAGTTCCGATGATTAAAGACGGCGTTAAAGCTATCAAATGGTTTACTGATAACGGCATTAAAACAAACTGTACGCTGGTATTCTCTGCAGGCCAGGCAATCCTGGCTGCAAAAGCCGGTGCTAAATATGTTTCTCCTTTCGTAGGCCGTATTGACGATAGCTGTTGGGATGGTATGGAACTGATCGGTCAGATTTCCCATATTTACCAACTACAGGGCTTTACTACACAAATCCTGGCGGCATCTATCCGTAGCGCTTTACACATTGTAAAGGCTGCTGAGTTGGGCGCCAATGTTTGTACTTGTCCGTTAGAATCAATCCTGGGATTATTGAAACATCCTTTGACTGATATCGGTCTTGCAAAATTCCTGGAAGACGCGAAAAAAATGTAATTGAACATTTTGTTATAGTAAGAAGGCGCCCGTTGATCGGGCGTTTTTTTATGCCTGCTATTATCTATTAGCAATTAGCAGTCAGCTATCAGCTTTTGAATTCCAGGCAAGAGGAAATTGTTTGTTATTGATGAAGTGAAACACCGGCACTCTCGTCCGATTTCATACATAAACTGTCCGTTTCCGAACATTTTTATAAGTCAGGGTTTCCTAAATCCTTTGCCTGTATTGTGTTATAACATTGGCATAAGCCTTGATGGTTTAGGGCATAGCCAGTTATTTTGGTAGTGCTACACTCGTCGCATTTGTCCCAACACCTACGTGACTTTGTGCTTCCCAAATCAAAGACTTATGCTCAAAAACTATTTTACAATTGCCTGGCGCAATATTGTGAAGAACAAGACATTTAGCCTGATCAATATTGTAGGGCTAGCCGTAAGCATGTCGGTGTGTTTTTTAATCATGCTCATCATTGCCGATCAAAAAGGCTATGATCAGTTTCATATCAACAAAGACCGCATTTACAGAATTGAAACGGTTGGTAAAAACGGTAATGAAATGAAAACGGCTTCATCGGCCATGCCATTGGCTGATGCATTGCAAAAAGACTATACTGGAATTGAAGCAAGCGCGAGACTGGTGAAAAACATAGGTGGAGATGTTTTGTATAAAGATAAAATAGCATCGGGTGGTGGTTATTTTGCTGATGGCAATCTGTTTAAAGTAATGGATTTTAAATTGAAGGAAGGTGATGCCCCGTCCGCGCTGGAAAACCCATATTCGATGGTCATTTCAGAAGAAATGGCAGCACAATTATTTCCCAATGAAAATCCAATAGGGAAAACAATAAAATTCAACGATACCGGTATCAATCCCGGCGGACCTGAAACCGGCAATAAAGAAACGCCTTATGGAACGTTTAATATTACAGGCATACTGGCTTCAAATCCCGGCAAGACAACATTGCCCTTTAGGTTGCTGGCCTCACTGAGTACACTGAACGCCCTGGCGAGAGATTCCATCTTAACTTATGCCGCAAACGATTGGAACAATGTGTGGGCAAATTATACTTATGTTTTATTGCAAAAGGGCAGATCCAAAGCTGATCTCCAAAGAACGCTCGACCGGATTTCTGAAAGGCAGTATCCCAAGGGAAACGACAATCAATTTGCATACAAGGCGAGATCTATAACTGCTATTACTCCGGGTGATTTAATCAGCAATCCTACAAACACCGCAGTGCCTAAGGTGGTGTTGATTGTTCTAAGTGTTTTGTGCACAATCGTAATGCTGTCTGCCTGCCTTAATTACACCAATCTTTCTATCGCAAGATTATTGACGAGAGCTAAGGAAGTAGGCGTACGCAAAGTTTCAGGCGCCACGCGCAAGCAAATATTTACACAGTTTATTACCGAAGCGGTTGTTGTTGCATTGGTATCATTTGTTGTTTCGTTAATTATTCTACTGCTGCTGCAGCAATTGTTTTCCGGCTTATGGCTTAACACGATCTTCAATATTTCATTTACATATAGTCCAAAGCTTTACCTGTTATTTATAGGCTTTAGTATACTGGTGGGCATCATTGCAGGATTACTGCCTTCTATTTATGTCTCCTTGTTTAAGCCGGCAGATATCTTTAAAAAATTAAATAGCATTGTTCTTTTCAAACGCCTCACGTTACGAAAAGTGTTGCTGACAATTCAGTTTTGCGTTTCCTTAATTTTCATCATAACAACAAGTTTGATTTATTTGCAAGGCAAGCATGTGCTGAATTTTGATTACGGATTTAATAAAGAGAATGTAGTAAATATTAAACTGTTTAAGACCGAGAACTACAACCGGTTTGCGCAGGCGGTTTCAGCTGAAAAAAATATAGTTGCTGTTTCGGCTTGTGCATCTTTGCCTTCAGCCGGCGCCCAGAATAGTTTGATAGTGCATAAAAGCGATAATCTAAATGATAGTATTAGGTCAAATTATTTAGATGTTGACGCAGGCTGTTTGACTGTATGGGGACTGCAACTAATTGCAGGAAAAAACCTTCCTGTTATTCCTTCTGAAACTGCAGATCACTATGTGCTGATTAATGAAAAGATGGTAAGTGATTTTAAATATGCATCTGCGCAGCAGGCAATCGGGAATCATATGTTGCTTGATGGTAGCGATGTCGAGATTGTTGGCGTGGTAAAAGATTTCCAGTTCTTAGATGTAAGCCGCGCCATTGCGCCGTTGTTGCTACGTAATCGGCAACATGAGTTTGGTTATGCCACTGTGCGAATAAGCAGTGGCAATATTCCGTCCTCGGTTGCTTTTCTCCAAAGCACCTGGAAAAAAGTAAATCCAGACACAAAATTTGAATACCAGTTTTTTGACGAGCAATTGTCTACTACCCATTCCCTGCTGAGCGATGCTGCCTCCATAATAAGCATGCTGTCTTTTCTAGCCGTATTAATTTCCTGCATGGGGCTTCTGGGCATGGCTACCTATACCGCCGAAACGCGGCAGAAAGAAATAGGCATCCGCAAAGTACTTGGCTCAAGTGTAATGCAGGTGATCATGCTGCTGTCAAAAAGTTATTTGATCTTGCTTGCCATAGCAGTGATTATTGCAATACCTATTGCATTTATAATAAACAGTATGTGGTTGCAGGCATTTGCGTCAAGAGTAGCAATAAGCCCGTTGTTGTTGCTGGTAAATGTTCTGTTGTTAACTATCATTAGCCTTGTTATCGTATTATCACAAGCCTGGCGCGTGTCAGTAGCCAACCCGGTGACAAGTTTGAGAACGGAGTAGTGTGCCAGAGGCGGTCTTTGTTTTTATATGCGGATAGCCTGAGTATTAAGTACGAAGTACGATTTACGAAGTACTCAGGCTTGCGCATGCTTTATTTTCATTACAGCTTAAGGAAGCAAGATGGATTTTGGATCAAGTACAAGTTGTGATGTAAGCATGTTTGTACTTGATTGCTTCTCCTGGCTTCTTGCGGTGATAGAACAAATTGACTTTTGGATATTCACCCACTAAATCAACGGTCTCCAAATCATATTCAGACATATTTCGTCCGGCATTCACCAAATCAGCGATCGCCACATCAGACATCAGACATATTTCTCATATTCGCACATTCACACATTTGCATATCTTCGCCGACTATGACACAAGAACAAATCAAAGTTTTAAGGGACCGCGTTAGTGTCCTAAGGAGGTTTCTTTGACGTCGATAACCGCACGCAAAAAGTAGAAAACGATCGTCAGCTTTCAGTTTCGCCCGGCTTTTGGGACGATAACACCCGGGCTACCGGGATTATGAAAGAGATAAAAATCAATGAATATTGGCTGAAGTTGTATAAGGAAGTAGAAACGGCAGTAGAAGATTTTGCTGTTCTGTTTGATTTCTGGAAGGGTGGAGATGCAACCGAAGATGAAACCAAACAGTCTTACGACCGCGCTTTGCAGTTGATAGAAGATGCTGAATTCAAGAGCACATTAAATAAGCCGGAAGATGAGCTTCCTGCCGTTCTGCAAATCAATCCGGGTGCCGGTGGTACGGAGAGCCAGGATTGGGCAGAAATGTTGTTACGTATGTATCGTATGTACGGCGACAAACAGGGTTGGAAAGTAACCGAACTGGATTACCAGGAAGGTGATGGCGCCGGTATTAAAACGGCAACGTTGCAGTTTGACGGGCCGTTCGCTTATGGATTTCTAAAGGCGGAAAGCGGCGTTCATCGTTTGGTGCGTATTTCACCTTTTGATAGCAATGCCCGCCGGCATACTTCTTTCGCCAGTGTGTTTGTGTATCCGTTGATTGATGATAGCATTGAAATTGAGGTAAACAACGCGGACCTTGAGTGGGAATTTTATCGCAGTGGTGGTAAAGGCGGACAAAACGTAAACAAAGTGGAAACTGCGGTACGTTTAAAGCATATTCCCAGCGGAATCATCGTTGAATGCCAGCAGAGCCGTACACAAGGAGAAAACCGTGAATTGGCGCTAAAAATGCTGAAGAGCCGTTTGTATGAAGAAGAACTGCGCAGGAGAGAAGAAGCAAAGAATGCAACAAACGCCAATAAGAAAAAAATAGAATGGGGCAGCCAGATCCGCAGTTATGTGTTCCATCCATATAAAATGATTAAGGACCACAGAACCGATTTTGAAGTAGGTAATGTGCAGCCGGTGATGGATGGAGAGCTGGATGGCTTTATTAAGGCGTATTTGATGGCGAATGTGGAGAGTAATTGATCATTGAAAGTTGATTGGAGAGAATGGCTGATGCCTGATGTAAGGATGTCTGATTTTTTGGGAAGTATTAGCCAGTGAAAGTGAAGTAAGAAATATATTTTATCGCTTTGTTTCGTGAGGTACGAAACAAAGCGATAAAGGCCTTTTGAAACGTTTAGAACCAGCGAGCGTAGGATTGAAAATGAAGGGTTTTTCTTCCGTTGAATAATGAGCACGAAAAATATTTTTAAAAAAGTTTCTAAAAAGTTTTGTTTCGAAAAAGGAATTCCCCTTATATTTGCACTCCCAAAACGATACAGCGGTAACGCAAAAGTCGAAAAAAGGGTAAATAAGAGACTGGTAAATAACTGGTTAAATATTTAAAAAGAAAGTTCTTGGATCGGTAGTTCAGTTGGTTAGAATGCCGCCCTGTCACGGCGGAGGTCGCGGGTTCGAGTCCCGTCCGGTCCGCAAGCATTACTCTAAAACCCGCGCTAGTCGCGGGTTTTGTATTTTTACTCTATTTTTTACTCTATCTCAACTCCATTTTACGCATTTCGTTTACACTTCTTCACGAGACTTGCTCCAAATTTAAAGAGAAATAATGAGGTATTGTTTTGACGGCCTGCTCACTGAGACAGCAACGAAAATAAATTGATGTTAAGCCGTCTGACTTATTGGCATTTCTTTAACGTCTCAGATCAAGATTTTACCAAATTGTGACATACGTGCCGTTTTCGGCCTGCCCACAATATCTGTTTCCTGTCAATATGCAATATTTTAGTCAGATGTAATGGCATGGACTAATAATTGCTAATGTTTTTAGTAAAGAAATATTCATGACAGTAGCAGAAAAAATAATAAAACCTACCCGCCCCGGGATCTTCAGGACTGTGTTTCTCTACACCGGTCAAGGAGAATCCACTTTACTGGTAATACCAACCGGATCAACAGTTGATGATTATATGTATGTCCTGGTTGACTCAGACAGAGACAAAGAGGAAAATGAAATTGATCTCGTGGACTTGTTCAATGACCTTTTCAAAACGAGTGGTGAACTTAGTACGTTTATCAATACTCATCCCCACAATGATCACATAGGCGGCATAAAGGAAGTATATGACGAGATCGGATTTAAAGAGGTCTGGCATTCTAATCACAAGGCTGGCGGCGAACACAAAAAGAAGTACGAAGATTTCACCTACGTAGTAAAAGAAGTAGGCAAGAGTAATGAGTATTTTCTGAAAGGCAGCAACGACTTAAATAAAATCAGAACTTCCGACGATAAGGAAGTTATAAAGAAACTTGGTCAAATTGATTATCAGGTATTGTCACCAGCGGAGTATTTATGTGATGATATTGAGGAGGGTACTGCGGATGAACGCAACCGACGAATTCACGAACAATGTGGTGTAATAAAATTTACGTACGGCAAAGACGCCAAAAGTATTCTAATTACTGGGGATTCGGATAAAGAAGCCTGGAAGGAACATATAACTGATTATCACAAAAAGAACCTACCGTCTTATGTTCTCAGTGCCAGTCACCACGGATCAAGAACCTTTTTTAAGGAAAACGAAGACGATAAGGATGTATATGAAGCACACATAAAGGAAATTAAACCTACTTATTTGGTGATAAGTGCGCCGAAACAAAAAGACAGTCCGCATGGGCACCCACATGATGATGCCATGGAATTGTATAAAAGGCACGTAGAGGACGACAATATTCTACACCTTGGCGCTAATCTTGAATCAGTAATCGTCGATATTGATGCGGACGGAAATATTGAAGTGAAAACGGATAAGGAACTCGTGGAAGAATATGGTAAAGGGGAAAACGACGGTGATAACGACGACAACAAAAATGAATCCTATCAAAACATTTATGTAGGATCACAAACATCAAGAATTGATAATAAACCGATGGGATAATGTTACAGTGGTTCAAAAATCATCCGCAGTTTTTACGTAAGGAAAGTACAGCTCTATCAAATGACAGCAATTATAAAGAGTTGTTTCAATATCGTGATAACCTATTCGTTTCACACGGTAATATTATCGTGCGGATTAATGGATTGCATCGATTTCCAATATTAATTATTTACACCAATGCCACTCCTTATCGCCTTCCATTGGTATTTCCGCTGGAAAAAGAACTTTCAGAAGCAGAGGTAAAAGAAATTGCATCCCTTGATTCGTTTACTGCGCTTAATAAGGTTAGACCATTAACGAAATTTTACTATGATCTGCGACACCAGAATAGTTCTGGTGTATTATGCACGTTAGAACGAGATGACCTCGATGGGGCAGGTAAGTTTTACGGTATCACAAGTATTCTTCAGCGGGTTAGAGACTGGTGTGCCGGACACATTTCAGGAAACTACCCACCAGACAGCGAAGAAGTAAACTTTGAAGCGCACTTCAATTTTATCAATGAAGATACGAAACTGTTTTATCCAGAAACGTTTTTGAATGCATCCCTTATAGAGGGAGATTTTTATGCTGCATTAAACAATATAGTCTCTAAAGGTTATTACTCTAAGGAGGATCGATATGTCTATTTCGGGTGTTTTATTGATGGCATTAATAAAAGCCTGCTGATCTCGCAATCGCCCATTAGCATTAGCGGTTTCTTGCTGCACGATAAACTCAAAAACTCCCTTGATCTATATACTGAAACAGATGTTGTTGCGAAGTTGATTCAAGATCGTCAATTGCTAAAAGCACATTGGTTTCATGTAGATAAAGAGCCAGCTCCTTTTGAGAAGCTATCTAACCTTGTATCCATTATTGGCAATGGAGACCATGCAACCGGACTCAACAGAGTAGCTTCTCGCTGTATGGAAAACTTCAAAACACTACCTGAACATTTCTACATTGCGATTCGTTTCCCAGATAGAAAAGGTCAATTCGATTTCCAACTGTTTAAGGTTTATAAAAAAGATCCTCCTGTTGCATTTCAGGGGATCGGAGAAACAGATTCTGTCAGAAAAATGCAATTCATCCTGGATTACTACGATACAGTGGAGGCAGTTGAATCGGAAAAGTTGAGTGCTGAATCATTTCACCAACGCAATGGCAAAAGAGCCGATTATACAACTCTTAAAGATGCATTTGTAAATATCCTGGGCGTAGGGGCAATCGGAAGCGAAGTAGCCGATTGCATAAATAAGGCGGGCGTAGGCAACATTGTGTTATTAGACAACCAGACTTTGAAAGCACATAATGCAGTCAGACATCTGGCGGGCACGGAATATGTTGGTCTTCCCAAAGTTAATGCAGTATTCCAGATCCTCCGTAGCCACAATCCATACGTAACGGTTGATCCATGGATTGGTGACCTATATGATCTTGATGCTGCGACACATTTGGTAGATGCTTCAGTTTCTATAAGCTCGGTGGCAGACGATAATGTGGAAGGTTTTATCAATCAGCAACTCGTCATTTCCGGTAAAACGGCATTTTATGTTCGCGCTTTACGCGGCGGTAAAACCGCTCGTATTTTTCGTGTGACTCCTGGAAAAGATGCATGTTTTCAATGTCTGCACCTTTACCGAAACGAGAGAAGTAGTTTTATTGAAATCCCGGAAGACCCGGACTATCCTACCTTGAAAAACGAGTGCAATAATCCCATCCGCCCTGCGAGCGCTGCGGACTTGAAGTTTATAGCAACCATAGCAGCTCGCTTGGTGATTGAACATATACAAAAAGGGGAATCAGAGCACAACCATTGGATATGGACAGAAGATGACATTCCAGGAACACCTTTGACGATTCCTAATTATTTGCATGCCCAGCATATACCTCCACATAAAAATTGTGTTTATTGCCATCACGATACAAAAGCAGAAGTGTCGATATCGGCCGAGTGTATATCCTATATGCAAGGATTGATCAAAGAAAACTCAGCCATTGAGACTGGAGGGGTAATGGCAGGGACGGTAGACGACAAAGGTAACGTGACTGTGACACATGTTTCCGGACCAGGCCACAAGGCGATAATGTCTGCCACTATGTTTGAGAAAGATGTAGCCTTCTGTCAGGCTTTTTTAGATGACTTATACACGGAATCAAACCATAAAATTGTCTACGTCGGAGAGTGGCACTCACATCCTTCTACCAACAACCAACCAAGTGGAACGGACATCAAGAGTTTAGCTGAAATTGCAGTTGAAAAGAACTATTTAACCTCCTGCCCGGCGATGATTATCTTTTCAAATTCCGGTAAGCCGTCTTGCACGATGCATCCCGCAGGTAAACTCTATTATTTTTCGGAATTGAACATTTATAATTGACAACTCAACTCTACAATGTTTATGAATAAATATTTTTATCGCGCTCGTTTATTTCCCGCATTAATAACAGCCATTCCGATGCTAATTTTTATCAATAAAGTTATCGCTGTGAAGTACGCTACAGCACTAAAAAATATTTATGACGTGTTGCCCTTAATTACTCACTTAGGGTTGTCTGCCGCCATCATTTTCTTACTTGTGCAGATTAACCGTATTGTAGCTAAAGAAGTTTTTCAGCGTTGGTATTTTAGGGATGAGTTGTATATGCCCACCACAAATTATTTACTAATGAATAGCACCTATTATCCTGTCGCTATAAAAAACAAAATAAGGGACAAAATTGCTGATAGATTTCAAATCGATCTTTTAAACGCGATCGAAGAGCAACAGAATCATGATAACGCACGAAAATTAATAGTTGCGGCAGTTTCTCAAATAAGAAATACACTTAGAGGAAATGCAATGTTATTGCAACATAATATTGAATACGGTTTCTGGAGAAATCTGATTGGTGGCAGTCTCTTTGCGTTATTTTTCTCAGCGCTTATTATCGGATATGGCTACCAAAATGACTTATCAGATCAGATTACAATTGGTCTCATTTGCTTTATTGTATTTCTAGTACCGGTTGTTCTGAGCAAAATGATTATTCGCTTTTATGGAAAATATTATGCCAAGATTCTTTTTGAGGAATTTTTAGGGCTTCACTAGAAGATAAATGATTAATTATCGCAGCTAATCTTTTTGCTGTCTTTTCCGCCTCACACTATCCATTCTCCTCTTCCCATTTATACCTTGCTGTCGATATGCATCATTCAATGCCTTAATTGTAGCATCGCGCTGTTGTTCACATTGCTCCAGCGCCTGCCGGCTATCACTCAAATGGACGGCAAATTTGTACCCCGCAAAAACTACCGATATAACCGTCACTGCAATCACCATAAACCTATGAACCCGTTTCTCACCTTCGCGCGAAAAGAACTGCACTCGCCACATTCGTGGCGGCTTTTGCATTTCTGATTTTTGCTTCAATTCCGATATCGAATTTTTCACAGCTGACAGTTCGTTTTTAATCACATCTTTTAGCATCATTTCCATTGCTGTAGGGCGTTCGTTGGGAGTACTTTTTTTATCCAGCAATTGCTCCATTTTCTTGCTTAAGTTTTCAGTCTTGGTTGTTAAGGTATTTAGCAGTGCTGTATTAGCCGTTTGCTGCTCTAGAAGGTCATTTATGAGCAACTCTAGTTGCCCGCTATCCATCCCTTTATTTTTTTCCTGTGCCATAGTTGAGTTGTTTAAAAAATTAGTTTGCCTGGTCTCACAAACGAGGTCCTTTGCGTTTTTTCCTTTGGGGTTCACGCAGTAAAGCAGGGTCAATAGAATCTTGTGCGGATTCGGGCTGTAGTAATGTTTCTAAAATTGAATCTATTGCTTGTGCGTTATCCGGCTTAGGATGAGCTTGTGGACCACTCGAAAAATTCGGTGTATCGTCTTGCTGCGCTGGTTGTGTTTGCGCTTGTTGCTTGTAAGCCAATACCTGTTCTATTTTTCGCAACGGATAACCAACCTCACTACCTTTTGTCTGCACCTTCTTATCGTCCACAAAGCGAATCCCGCGCCCTTTGATAACAGTGTAGCCCATTGACTGCATCCGCTGTTCAAAATCCTTGTAATTGCGGGCAAGTCGCAAGGTTTGCTGGATGTCTTTTTGCAGTTGGATTTTTCGCTTGTCGTTTCGCGGTCGCTTGCGCTCTTCTGCCGACTGAAATTTCCTTGGACTTTGCACTTGGGTTATGTTGTATTCCTTTTCCAGTCTGCGACAAAGTGCTGCCATCTTTTTATAGCTGTTGCTGTCGCTTGTTACTTTACCATCCAAGCCTATACGATTTGCTACAATATGAATGTGTTGCTGCGCGGTATCTTTATGCAGGATGGTCACAAACTGGTTTTGTTCCAGCCCGAACTCCTTTGCACAGGCTCTGCCGATCTCCGCAAATTGTTCTTTAGTTAGTTTATCATCAGGCGCTACACGAAGT
>JBEHXT010000013.1:0-188506 GCA_048498555.1 Bacteroidota bacterium | reverse complement strand
GAGTTGGTCTCCACCAGAGCTCATTTCCTCTTAAGGCTGTCACTCGCATTATAACATTTATTCATTGAATCACCACCAACCATTTTTGACCACATTACCCATAAAGCTTTTTTATTTTATCAATCCTAAATCGTGCTTATTTTTGCTATTTGGATTGAATATCGCCGGCATAATATTTAACCTTCCAAAGGTCATAACGTTTTGCCTGCGTGCTCAACCTGTTCTGGAAGCTGTTCCAGTCTTTATGATCCTGTGGGCTCCACAATACTTCGCTTAACGCGGTCATACGAGGGAATACCATATATTCAACCTTTGACGGGTTTGAAATATATTCGGTCCATAGGTTAGCCTGGGCTCCAACAATATATTTCTGTTCTTCTTCAGTAAGTTCTTTTGGAAGCGGGTTGTAATTATATACTTTTTCCAACGGAAGGAAGCCGCCGATCACTAAAGAATCATCATTCTTTCTTTGTGCATAGTCAAAGTACACATAGGTTGTAGGAGTCATGATCACTTTGTGCTTTTGTTTAGCCGCTTCAATACCACCTTTCTCACCGCGCCAGCTCATTACGGTTGCGTTAGGAGCAAGGCCACCTTCAAGAATTTCATCCCAGCCAATGATGTTACGTCCTTTGCTGTTCAGGTATTTCTCGATGGTCTGGATAAAATAGCTCTGCAAACCATGCTCATCTTTTAAGCCTTTTTCTTTGATCAGGTTCTGGCAGAATTCTGATCTTTTCCAGTATTCTTTAGGGCACTCATCTCCACCGATATGGATATATTTTGAAGGGAACAACGCCATCACTTCATCCAATACATCTTCTAGAAATTTGAAGGTATGCTCGTTTGGAACAAATACATCAGGATAAACACCCCATGACTGTTGTACTTGTTTGCCTTCTTTTGGTCCAGCCCAGGTTACGCCTTTTGCGATGGGAGTAGCTTCGTTAGGGAAACAGCTCAATTCAGGATACGCCGCAATAGCAGCAGACGCGTGTCCTGGCATTTCAATCTCAGGAATGATCGTGATGAAACGCTCTGCAGCATATTTCACGATGTCTTTAACCTGAGCCTGTGTATAGAAGCCGCAGTCTTTTGTGTTGTCATTACCTGTGCCGGGGTGATGCCCGAGAATGGTTCCGTTACGGCAAGATCCAACTTGTGTAAGTTTTGGATATTTCTTGATCTCAATTCTCCAACCCTGGTCTTCAGTCAGGTGCCAGTGAAAAGTGTTGATTTTATGCAGTGCAAGAAAATCAATGTATTGTTTTACAAATTCAACTGACTCAAAATGACGGCCTACATCCAGCATCATGCCTCTGTAAGCAAAACGGGGATAATCTTCAATGCTTGCGCACGGGATATTTAATGAAGTTGATTTTTCTGCAGGCAGTAACTGAATCAATGTCTGAATGCCAAGGAAAGTTCCTTTATGAGAGTCGCCTTGTAAAGCAACGCCATCAGCTGTTACTTCCATGGTGTAGCGTTCTTCATTTTCAGGAGCTTTTACAAAAGTCGGAGTGGTAAGTTTGATATAGTTCTTGTCAGCTTTTTTCGCTGTCTTCAAACTAAAGCCATAAAACTTCTTCAGATAATCATTCAAAAAGTTTACAGATTCTTTTTCTGAACCATTTCCGGTTACAATAACTGTTTGCTGGTTGATGGTAAACGTTCCCGATTTAGCCTCAGCTTTCACCGGCGCGGGAATAATGTTTAGTTGTGAGTGCCCATAGCAGCATACCAGTGTGGTTGCCAATGCAAGCAAAACTTTTTTCATGCTAGTCGTTTGTTTTTTAGAAGCATCTAAACTAAGGAATTATCGGGAAAAGATTGAATGCAAACGTTTGAGAAGCGGTGAGCAGGCAGGGATGAGGGGTGAGGTGGTAGCTATCAGGTTTCAGGTATCAGGTGTCAGGTGTGAGGGAATCGCATTTAACCCCCCGTAATTCGTGTCTCACGAATCACATTTTTAATAAATGCATATTACACGAACTGTTGAATATGGTTGTGATTCGTGAGACATGAATCACGGCGATTTTAAAAAAACAAAAGCCATCTTGCTTTGTGGCAAAATGGCTTTTGGAGAATAATCATTCAATCAATATTCATATCGAAAAAGATGGAATAGATATTTTTTAAGGTGCATCTTTTTCTAATAAAATTTGAGCCGATTTAGTTTCCTGTTGCGATGTCACGTTCGCCCATTTTAGCAAATAGGTCTATCTTTCTTTTGTTAATATTCATTTGATGTAAAATGGTTTTTTCGTAATCGTTCTCCTTGTCTTTATTTCCCTTCTTGTTAAATAACACAAGTAGCTCTATCGAGAGCAAAAACAGTAGCCACAACAGCCATACAACAAAAGCAACCCATGAACTTTTAATAAGAATAACCATAACTTTAAGCTCGTCTAAAAAACCTGTTTTTGAACTAACTTCCTTTTCCAAATTTGGTCTGATATTTAGCAAGAGCTTATCTTTTTCGGCTCGCTGATTTCTCAACTGAGCAATATCGGCATCTAATGTTGCAATTAAAGCTTGTTTAGGATTTGCAACACTCGAAACCATTACCGTTGTGGATGGTTTCATATCAGTTTTTGTAAGCGTATTACCTGCCGAATCTTTGGTTGTCGAAATGGTTGGCACGGATTGAGTTGACGTAGTGACACTCTTAATTAGCGGATTCTTTGCAACCTCAGCAATATCGTTTTGTCGTTCAATCTCCTTGTTTTGAAGTAGCGAGTCTAACGCGGCAATTTGTAATTTTAGTTCCTTGCTTTTTGCCGGAAGTAGGCTATCAACTTTATTTGATATGTAGCTTATTTTTTCTAGTTCAATATCCTGCTTAAGCATAATTTGATCTATAATTACAGCACCGATGAAAGCCATAAGAAAAGCTAAAAATATTCTAAAACCACTTAGCATTTTGTTGCCTGAGTCCGACAAAATTATTTGCCGTTCAATTTGAATGACAATAATTACGGCTACAAGCGCACCACAAATAGAACCAACGGCTGAACCCATTAGATAGCGCTGTGTAAATGAATATCCCACAAACGCCCATATCGTACAAACCAAAATCATTGATGCGGTATAGCGCAAAACATCTTTTGATACAACTTCACTTGATTGTCTGACAAGGCCATAGTTATGACCAGTCAAAAAACAACCAATTCTAATCCATAAATTTCTCATATGATGTATTTAAAATTGTATTCTTAAGATTGAATGATCTGAAATAGATGCCAGGCCGTTTCTAAACCCGCGTGTATAGCTAAGGATTATACCTTGTCCAATCCCTTTGTTCTGCAATGCCTCTTGTTCAATTTCTTTAACTTGTTTGATGTGGCTCTCTGCCGTTACTTTTTTAGTCAGCAGTTCTTCTACTGTGTCTATCATGCCGCTTCGGCTACGACTGGAGATATGAAAGTCAATTTCCCTGATGAAATCTTCATAGAAAGTTTTAACCTTTCTAACTACTCTTTCCATCTCACTTTTTAAAGCTTGAATATTTTGTTCGAGGTGAGTATTGTCGGAATTGATTAGCGCATCATCAAATCCTTTTGCTTCATAGTTTCTTTCAAGAAATTCGAACAGTAGGCTAATACCAACATCAGGCCTTTTTGCCACTGTAATTGCCTCTTGTTGAGTTTCTTTTGGCTTTTCCTTTTCAATGAAAATTTCCTCTGGTATTTCTGTGGTTGTAAAACCACCAGGGTTGAACGAATCGGTAGTGTTCGTTTGCCCGTTTTTACGGCTAAGTAAATTAAATAGTCCCATTTGATGCTTTTTAGATGTTGATAGTAGGTACTTTGAATTTGTTGTGGCCCCGTTTATGACAAGATTCACATAGCGTAATCAATAGGTGCTCCGGATAATCCCATGGCAGCTTAAACTGGTTTTGGCGAACAACAAAATGATATTGCCTGTGATGAACCTGCAACCCGGCTTGCACGCTACACACAACACAGGTATGGCCGTCCCGTTCCAAAATTTCCTGTCTCTTTTTTCTCCATTCTTTCGTGAACATTAAAGCACCATAGGAGCCATGTGCGGGCGTTTGAATGTTGGGCGCGGTTGTATCCGCTTGCTTCAAAGACTTTCCATGTTGAACAAATCTTCGATTATACCCATCGCCTTTAAGTTCGATATATCGATATCGACTGTTTGTGGGATCGTACATAGGTTACGTTATAAATAAATAGTGACTTTTTTGTCAAGTTTTTCGGGAATATCTAATCTTTAGCGTCGTGGGGTGCCTTTGACAGGTACGGTCTTATTTCTTAAGGTACTTAGCTCTACTAAACGGATCTTTTCTTATTTCAAAAGCCCAAAGTTATACGTGTGGAATAATTTCGCTGCAATATTGTCCTTAAAATGGTTGTTCCGCAACTGAATTTGGCCATTCGTCTACGCTATTTTGTTAGTATTTGAGGTATTTGTTATATGAGTGTAAACTTTATATTAAAAGTAATACATGTTTTTAGATTTAAATATATTACTCAATTGACTGTGGCCAATAAACTACAAGACAGTCATTTTTAAGAAATTGTATCAAAAACAAAAGCCATTTCGTTGTGAAACAAAATGGCTTTTGTGGATATTCATTCAGTTAGTACCAAAGCTGATAGCTAATAGCTGACAGGCGAGCGCTTTTCTTATTTTTTCAGTTGATTAATAATTTCCCTGAAACTATCCAATGCACTTTCGAGGTTCTCCACAATATCCTCTGCCAGCTCATCTGGATCAGGAAGATTATCAAGATCTGCAAGTGACTTATCTTTTATCCAGGTGATGTCAAGCGAGGTTTTATCTCTTGCGATGATTTCATCGTAAGTAAATTTTCTCCAACGTCCGTCCGGATTTTCTGCACTCCATGTTTCTTTGCGCTTGTTACGATTTTTGGGATTGTAGCAATCAACAAAATCCTGCAGATCTTCAGATTTAAGCGGATTCTTTTTTAGCGTATGATGCACATTGGTGCGATAATCATACACCCAAACTTCTTTTGTCCACGCATTTTTGCTGGCGGGTTTGCCATCCCAAAACAACACATTTGCTTTTACACCGTTTGCATAAAAAATACCTGTCGGCAAACGGAGTATGGTATGCAGATCGGCTGTTTCCAGCAGTTTGTTTCTGACTGTTTCTCCGGCGCCGCCTTCAAACAAAACGTTGTCCGGTAACACTACTGCAGCCAGCCCGGTTGTTTTCAGCATACTTTTTATATGCTGTACAAAGTTGAGTTGCTTGTTGCTGGTAGTTACCCAAAAATCCTGGCGGTTGTAAGTCAGGTCTTCTTTTTCCTGTTCGCCTTCCTCATTGGTAAAAGTCATGCTGCTTTTCTTACCAAAGGGTGGATTCGCCAGCACATAATCATATCTTGTTTCTGGTTGGGCGATCAGCGAATCGTTGGGCGAGATCAAACTCTCACTATCTATATCGCCGATATTGTGCAGAAACAAATTCATTAACGCCAGCCTGCGCGTGCCGGGCACAATTTCATTACCGGCGAAGGTGCTGAATTTGAGAAACTGCTTTTGCGCCTTATCCATAGACACATGTTCTGTAAGCCAGTCATACGCTGCTAAAAAGAAGCCACCTGTACCACAAGCCGGGTCTGCAATGGTTTTATTGGCTTCAGGCCGAATGCAGTCTACCATTACTTTAATCAATGGCCTCGGTGTAAAGTATTGTCCCGCGCCGCTCTTGGTATCTTCCGCATTCTTTTCTAACAGACCTTCGTAAATATCGCCCTTGTCTTTTACGCCCATCAATACCCATTCCTCGGCATTAATCAGCGAAATGAGTTTGTAGAGTTTTGCTGGATCCTGTATTTTGTTCTGGCTTTTGGTGAAGATCTGGCCCAGCATACCTTTTTCACTACCCAACTCTCTCAATAATTTGCTGTAATGAACTTCCAGCTCATCACCGCTTTTATTTAAAAGGCTTTCCCAGTTGTATTGTGCAGGAATAGGCATTTTGCGCGAATACGGAGGCTTGCTGTATTCATCAGCCATTTTTAAAAATAAGAGATAAGTTAACTGCTCTAAATAATCGCCGTAGCCGACACCATCATCACGAAGTGTGTTGCAAAAGGCCCAGATTTTGGAGACGATGGAGGAGGTGGATGTATTGTTGTTGTTCATTTATTTTTCTATTTTGGTTTCGTTCTCGGCTGTGTCGAATATTGCTAATTCAAAAAAGTTGAACTACAATGGTAAACCAACCGTTCTATTTGGAACCAACAATTTTTACTGAGAATTTCTGTCCAATTTACCCTCGACCTGTCTTTCATAAAATTCTTGCATCTCTCTTGCGATTGCATCTGTTTCCGCAGGGTCTAAGTCTTTTTCTATCATTTTTCGAACGGCTGCAGTTACGGTATGCCACGCAAGTTTTTCGTTGTTAAAGTCGCTTATGGGTTTTGCTTGAAATGGCATTGCTGAAAAACGCTTAAGATTATAGGGATGTTTTCTTTCCCAGTCATAATGCTCTAAAATTATTGGTACAATTTTTACCGATTTATCAAAGTCGTATCTGTCAATTGCTGTTTTTATTTCCTTTTCAATGATGTAGTTTGTACTGTAGAAATACTCACTTATCATAAAAAAAATAATATCGGCTTCTTTAAATTTGCATTGAATTTTTACATCCCATTCGTCGCCAGGATTAGACAATGTACAGTACCACGGTTGCTCGATTAATTCTAAGTCAGCTAACGGTCTTAAATAACGAACAAATGTTTGCACCTTCATTAAATCTTTTTTTGAATAAGAAATTGTAACTCTTTTTTTTCTGATGCCCTCATCTAAAAACATTGCAAAGTCTTTGAGTTTATAGTAAATTATATTGGCTTTCTCTCTTTCTAGGTCCCTTCTGCATTTTGCAGTAAATATCAGTTTGCTATTTTTTGCGTTGTCATTCAATATTTTTAATGAAACAAAGTTCTTTCCATCGATCGTAACCATCTCCTCTGCTTCATAATCTTGATTTATTTTTTTAATAAAGGATATGAGATCGTCTGTGAATTTGCTTTTCCCAAGCTTATTTAATTTGAAAATGTCGATAAAAGCATTTCCGTCATTGTCGCCGATAAAAAATTCAATTAAAACAAGCTCGCTCGTAAAAGGGTCTTTTACAATCAGGCCATTTTTCCAATAATAAAAGAAATTATGATAATCATTTTTAGTCTCCGATAAAACAAGCTTCCCGTATTCCTGAAATATGCTTAGTGTAACATTTTTATGTATAAATCCATTATAAATAAATCTCCTAAAAACAATTTTATTTTCATCAAAAAACAATTTTATTTTACTTGAGGGAGTATCTGGTAGATAAAGTGGGGCGATAAATAAATTCGTCAATGGGTGTGTAAAAACAACTTTGAATTCTATCAAAAGATCTATAAATGGGCCAACTTGCTCTTCTTCTAAATGTCCCTTCAAAGCCGTGGACACGTACGCTTTGTTGAATTCACCTTTTTTTAAAGGTAATTCTGCAAACAGAAGATAGATATTTTTAATCACCCATGCTTTTTTGATAAATACTTTGTCGGCAGGAATTCCTTTTGGATAAAAAAGAATAATGCCCAATTGTTTGAGATAATGAGCAAGATGTCTCGTCTGTCGAATATTAATTGGATTTGTTAGAATTGTATTGCAATATGCTCTAAACTCTTCTATGTCCAGTATTGGCTTTTTATTGTAAGTACTTATTGATTCTTTTATAACACCATAATAACCCGGTAATTGTGCCCCAACTAATCCGCTTTGCTCAAGCATTTCAGTAAATAGAGCGTCAAAGTATTCAAGATTCCGTCTTCCTTTGATGATCGAAATATTTAAGAATTCAAAAATGAAAGGGTAATCTAGCTTAATTTCGTAGTTATTTAAGTGAATAATTTCATCAGCAGCCTTCACTTTATTTTGTATAACTAAAGCATGACTATTAAACTCTTGTCGTTTACCTATTTCAAAATCAAAATTCTCACTTTCGATCTCCTTCGAGAAATGTTTTACAGAATCTAGCCAATATTTTAGAGGGTAGTCTTGGGTATGAACTTCTATTTCTTTGTTATCAAATTTTTGAAATGTTGTCCTTAAGTTTAATTTATTTGTCTCCCCGTCCCAAAGAATTAAATACAAACAATTGGTTCCGAATAATAAATGATGGGTATCATGATAATAGTCATGACCACCAAAATCGAAAAGATTGATACGACATTTTTTCCCCAGTTTGTCAATCAGATACTTGCTTTGAATGCATGTCTCTTCCATCCACAGAGTTGGAGGATGTTCTTCGTCCAATTTTTGTTCGTTATTAAGATATTTAGCCAAAGTAGTTTTACCTACTTCACTGTTCCCTACTAAAATCAACTTTACTTCATCGTTTACAAAAGGCTGTCCAAGCTTAATATCTTTGAAATATCCAAGAACTGCTTCTTTTCCCGTGTTTATCACCTCAATTGGAGGAACCGCTAACGGGTTAATCGCTATATTGATTGTATTCTGTTCCCATTTTGTATTTGTGATGTTAAGTTTTTCGATGAGTGGTTTTAAGACAGTTATGTCTGAAATCTTGTTAGAATGGATGTCGACAGTTTTTAGCATTTTAGCCTCAGATAAAAAGGATGCATCTTCTATATCATTATTGCTAATATAAATCTCCGTTAGAGCTTCTAACCTTTTGAAAACAGGAACTTTCGAAATTCTATTGTTATTAAGATGAAGTATACGAAGGTTTTTTAGTCGACTAGTATCTGGAAAATTTCGAATTTCATTGTTACTGGCATTTAAATATTCCAAATTATATAGATTTCGAATCCAGTTTATATCTGTAATTGACCAATGATAATGCTCTTCACTGCCCAGATTCCAATCACCTCCAATGATTAAAGATCTTAATCCTGATAGCTTTTGCAGTTCGCGTGGAATGTATCTAAATCTGTTTCTTCCTCCGCCGTTTTCACTTTTCATTTTTCTCCACTTTCCCTCCTTGTATTCACCCCATTCATTGCTTAAGATTAAACCTGTTAAATGTGTGCATTCAAAAATCTGAGGAATTTCATACAGGCTAGTTAAATAGCAATTTCCTAAATCCAAAAAGGGATCCCGTTGAAGTATATTAATCCTAATTTTTTCTTTAACAAACTCTAATCTGTTTGTAAACTCATTTAAAATAATGGTCTTAACATACAATGCCAATATCTGCTGCTCTTTTTCTGACCGAAGACTCATTTCAAATACATGCCTTACCACGTTGAAGTTTGATCTTAGCTGTTCAAATCTCGGGAAATCATTCAATTTTCCGTCGTACGAGGCTATAATAACTATTGAATTTGGAACACGCTGATTTATTTCTGATAACCAATATTGCTGCTGTTCACTAGAGTATTCTGGCAATTTAAAGCCTGTTAAAATAATAATAATTTCCTTCTCGTATGATTTTGCAAATCCCTTCTGTTGCAACAAACCATTAATCGAAAAAAAGTCTCTTATCTCAGCATTCACCTCAAACCCGGCTTCGGAGATATTCCAATTGGTTAAAAGACCATTTTTAAAAAAACGTTCTTTGGGGTTTAAATTATAAGCCCCTTCCGATGAGTTATTGTTAATTATTGAGTTAATCAGGGTTGATTTTCCTGACCCAGCAGGCCCGATGACATTAATAACACATTTATTTGTTTCTTCCATAGTTTTATATTAGGTTTCCCTCAAACGCATTTTTCAAAATACTTTGCCTTAATGCATCGGCTTGTTGCAGGCTTTGGTTTATTCCTTGCTCCATTTTAGCGGCTACACTTATACGAGTTTCTATTTCTTGAATAATCTGATTTTGTTCGTCAAGTCCGCAAACTGGAACAGGCCAATTTCGCAATTCTGATAAACCAATAAACGGCTGTGCTCCACCCTTTGATTTTTTCAGTACTATATTAAGGCCGATTCTCGATTGGTAATAATAAAAGCTGAATTTGGTTGAGTGTAGAGAGTTTAAAAACTTGAACAATCCAACATTTTTAATACTAAAAATTTCATCAGTATCAACTATTGCAGTCATGCCTCTATTATGTCCAATCATTGATATGATGATGTCATTCCTAGAAACATTTGATCTTTGATAAAACTTATCATGATCCTGTTGTGAAATATATTGAACATTTGAAAGATCCAAACCTTCTTCTCGGATGTTTTTTTGGGTTACAAATGGAATCCCTTCGTTTTGGTACTTCGGAGTGTCATGTGTACCATCTTTAACTTCATACAGATAATCTTCATTTCTTACCCAGGTCCATTGTTTTGGAATATCGTACAGTTCTTCCAATTCGTCAATTGAAAAAGGAATAGCAGCTTTAGTTTTTTTACGGTTTTCTTTTGCTGTTTTCTCTTTTTGTTCTTGTATTTGTTCTATTAAATCCTGTCCGGTGGATAAATGGGGGTTTTGCCTTCTCCATTCCTCCGTCAACTTCCCCTCAAACGCCCATTTCAACACCGCCTGGCGGTAGGTTTTTAGTTGCTGCTGTGCGGTTTTTAATTGCTCTATGCCTTTGTCTAATTCACTAAATAGTTCTTCTATTTTGGAAACAATGGCTTGTTGGATGGGTAAAGGAGGGAGAGCGAAAGCCAACGTGGCCAGATTTTTTCTTGATATTCTTTTTCGGGTGGTCCCGCTTTGCAAATTTTCAATAGCATTTCTAAAAGTGGGATTATTTATAGAATACAATAAATATTTCCTATCAATAATGTTTTTGTCTGGTCTTACTATTGCTACATCTACTGCTGTAACATATTTATCCGCTCCTTTCAACGGAAAAATACAAGCTCTGCCGATTGGATCTGGCATCCTTGCTATCAGTATATCGCCTTTGCATAAATAGGTACAGTTGATTTCATTGGCTCTTTTGGAAGTAAGAAACCTTGCTGATTTATTTTTAAAGCTTCCATCTCCAATATCTGCTAATTGAATTAATCTTACCTCGCCATTTATATCCTGATCTTTGCTTTCAATCCAGTCTCCATCGACGAATAATCCTTTATCTCCGATAACATCAGATAATGTTTCCCACTTCCAATCTTTCGGTAACTCATTTCTATTTTGTTTTTCACTCATTGCTCAATAATAATTTCCAGTACAAGTGTGCGACGCAACGATGCTTTATAGTAGCTCCACTGCCGGGCCCACAAAAAAATATCTACTTTTTTATTCACTAATGCTTCCTTCTTATAATTCATCCATATCAAATTCCGGCATCTCGTCATAAGTCCTTCCTTTTAATAACCGTCCAGTTTTTTTCTTATTTGTTCCGCCCCATTGTTTAAAGAAAAATGCAACGTCAGCTTTTTGGCATTGGTCCATGATATCCAATACCCAATCCTCGTTCATCGGCCTGGCTTTTCTTCCGCTTTCACCACCTACAATTACCCAATCAATATTCGTAAGATCCAGGTTAGGTAATTCGCCGATCAACGGTTCGCAGGAAAGGAACTTTGTCCGGGCATTAGTTTGGCTCAATTCATCAATTCTATGCATTACTCTCTTATCTTCTACAGAAACGCCCATCCATATATTATGTGGCCATGGAAGCTGTTCATGCAGTTCTAATAGCCTGTCAGCTCTTTTTGTCAACACCTGAAAAGTATGTTGTGGGTTTTCCTTCATTGTTTTAAAAACCTTTTGAATAAAGGAAAGCGGTACATCTTTGTGAAACAGATCACTCATTGAGTTTACAAATACAACTTTCTGTTTTTTCCATGTGTAAGGTATTTGCAAGGCATCTTCGTGCAATGCAAGTTTAAAAGCATGTTTGTATTTTTCGATGCCCATAGCCTGCAACCGCTTTGCCATTACTTCTGCATAACAATATTTGCAACCAGCCGATATTTTGGTACAACCAGTTACAGGATTCCACGTCATCTCGGTCCATTCTATACTTGATTGTGCCATGCTAGATTGATTTGATTATATCTTTTGCAATTTTTACTGCATTTTTATTATTTGACGCAAAAACAAAATGAAAGATCGGTGTATTCATCGAATTTTTTAGTACAAGCGGCTTATCAGTGACTTCTTTCCAGATTGTTTTTAAGCGTTCAATATAAATTTCTGCAATTAATTCAATGGGCCTGGAAACTTTCTCAACTACTTCCTGTTCTCCAAAAAGCGTTTGTTTATTTTCCTTTTTATAAAACCTGCTTCTTATTTCTTCTTCATTCAGCCCAAAAAAGGATTGCAATTTATCAACGTGAGTTAATTTACCGGCTTTATCCAGTAACCTGTTCACGATAACGCCTGTTGGCACCAAAATCCAAACATCAGATCGGGTGTCTTTTAAGGCGGCTATTGATTCCCAATTTATTTGCATGCCAAAAGGATCCAGCAAAATTAATGAAGCATATTTATTGGGGTGCGTTTTCATTGCTGTTGCTAATTCTTTGATCCATTGATTGGAATCTCCCGGCTTAAATACCAGCTTTTTATTTTTTGCGGCATCTAATTTTTGAAGGGATGCTTCTAATTTCTCAAGCGAAGATTCATTTAAGTCTATGAAATAGTAAAAATCGAACTGATGTTCAATCGAAGTATTCAATATTAGTTCTGCCGCACCTTTATATAAATTCTCGTCATTTTCTGTAAGCCTTAATTGTTTGTATAACTCGGTTTTCGTTTCTTTATTTCTAGTACCACTACCGGCAAAGCCATCAAAATATATTGTTTGCCAATAATTGTATTTTTTCATTATTGCAAGATATGCCCATACATACTTGCTAAAAGCCTGTAATTTTTTCTGAGTCCAGGTGCCGCCCCATTCATTGCTTGATGGCTCATTTAATACATGCTTGTTCCAGGTCATTTTAAAGGGTTTTAAAAGGGTTTAACGAATAATAGTTATTTCTTCAATAGTTATACAAAATCAATACGTTCTTTTCTACGCCACCAGCACCTCATTCAACTCATCCAATATCTTTTCATACTCTTCTTTAAACAACTGGTAAAACCTGCTTAAACCTCCATTCTTATTAAAGGGGTCAAGTTCAAAATCATCTTTCTCCACATGAAAGCTGTTGGCTATATAATCCTTTATCATGCGCAACCAACGCATTTGTTCTTCGGTAAAACGGTTGTGCTGGCCGGCATTCTGTTTTAAGATCCATTGCTGAAAATTTTTGTCAACCATTTTATCATATATGGTCAGCCTTGTATCTATACCACTATCATAGCGGAGAATGCTTACCAATGCAGTCAATTCATTTTTTGCAGAGCCATCGGCCTGTTTCAATTGTTCATAAGCTTTCCATACTTCCACAGGCGCCAGTAAGGGCTGCTCTAATTTTATTGTTTCGCAAAGCTCTTTTATTATGTTATAAGTAAGCTCACGGCGGCGGTATGGCTGGCTGTAAAAGATCTGCAGAGCGGTTATGGTATTCCTGTGCGCTTCAATCCATGCTTTAAAACTGCTGATGGTGCCTTCGGCGGCTGCGAGCTGGTCTTTTACCCAGCCAATATTGGTGATCTCGTCCAGGTTAATATGATCAATCACCTGGTCATATTTCTTCCGGACATCCAAAATATACTGGCGCAATTCGGGGTTGTTAAATATCGCCACTGCACTTTCCACAATTAGTGCGTGATGCGTAGCAACCTGCTCATCTATTTCTTTCGGCGATGCATCGGGGGTTTCGGCTGTTGCCTTTTGTCTTAAACCTTCCACTGTATCCGGGTCGTACGCATTCAATAACTCTTTAACCACATGGTGAATATTCTGGCCGTTGGCGTGTTCTATAAAGGTTGCTTTTTCCCTGTCGTTGATCTGTTTATCCAGCCGTATTAAACGGTTGGCAAGCGTAGTCACTATATCTTCCTGTGTGTTGCCCATCGCCACATTTTGCAACAGGTCTTTCATGCTCAACCCAGGCTTTTTTTCCAAAGGGCGGCTATCGGTCTTCTGGCTTTGCTCCACGCCAATGGCATCAATAATTACAAAATGATCTTTGTTGTATTTGGCTCCCTTACCTGTAGTTTGTAATTGCTCCAGTCCACAGGTTCTTGTGCCGCGGCCTTTCATTTGTTCATAATAGCTGCGGCTTTTTACATCACGCATAAACAACAATACTTCCAGCGGCCGAATATCTGTACCCGTTGCAATCATATCTACCGTTACAGCAATCCGTGGGAAATACCCATTACGAAATTCGCTGAGAATTGTTTTTGGGTCCTCTTTGCTTTGATAGGTGATCTTTTTGCAGAATTTATTTTCCTCACCAAATTCCTCGCGCACGATTTCAATAATGTCTTCCGCATGGCTGTCCGTTTTCGCAAAGATGAGTGTTTTTGGCACTTCAAAAACCGCATCGCCACCGCCTTCATCAGGCACAAAGCGATCAGGAAACATAGCCGGCAAATTTTCTTTAACAGCTTTAATGATCGTGCGGATCTGGCTTTTGTTTACGATGTCTTTATCCAGCTGCCTGCCATTGTATTCAATATCTTCATCCACCGCTTCCCAGAATTTTCTTCGGGTTAAACGTTCACGTTTATCCACCATTTCACCCATCTTGATGGCACTGCCTTTTTGGGTGATCTTTGTTTCAATTGTGAACACATTATACGGAACCAATACGCCATCAATCACAGCTTTTTCATAGCCATAATCGCTCACCAGGTTTTGATGAAAATAACCAAAAGTGCGGTTATCAGGTGTTGCTGTTAAACCAATCTGAAACGCGTCAAAGTAATCAAGCACCTGTTTCCATAAATTGTAAATGCTGCGGTGGCATTCATCAATCACAATAAAATCAAAGAATTCAATCGGTATCTGTTCGTTATAAACAACCGGCAGAGGTTCTTTGGTTGTAAACGTTTCGTTCGGGTTTTCTACTTCAGCGCTTTCATCCAGTTCTGTTCCCTTTAAGATGGAGTACATGCGCTGAATAGTAGAAATGTACACCTTGTTATCAGCGGGAATATAACTGCTCTTTAAACGGGTAACAGGATAAAGCTCTGTGAACTTGCGGTTGTCATCATTCGGCAGATAGCTCATAAATTCCTGTTCCGCCTGCTCGCCGAGATTCTTTGTATCAACCAAAAATAAAATGCGGCCGGCTTTTGCATATTTAAGCAGGCGATAAATAAAAGTAATGGCCGTGAATGTTTTACCGCTACCGGTAGCCATTTGAATTAAAGCCAGCGGCTTCGCCAGTTTAAAAGATTTTTCAAGATTGGTTATCGCGGAAATCTGGCAATCTCTTAATCCTTGTTCAGGTAACGCAGGTATGTCGTGCAACCTTGTGCGTAATGATTTGTCCTGCTTTAACCAGTTGGCAAATGTTTCCGGGCGATGGAAAGTAAACACCGGCCTTGAACGCGGTTTTCTGTCACGGTAATCGGTAAAACGAGTTAGGTCGCCTGTACTTTCATAGCCAAAAAACAACGGCTTATTGTTCAGGTATTTTAATTTTGCTGTAGCATAACCTTCGGTCTGTTCTTCATGCATGGTAAGGCGAACGCCTTCCTCAGCACGTTTGGCCTCAATGATCCCCACAGCCTGTTTATTTACAAACAAGACATAATCCGCAGGCCCAATATCGGTTTGATATTCCCTGACAGCAATGCCAGTACCTGCGCTTAAATTGATTTGATTTTTGTTTTGAATAAGCCAACCACAGGCAAGCAGTTGTTTATCTATTTCATCGCGGGCAATTTGTTCGGGATTCTGGTTAGTCAAAGCTTAGAGGTTAAGAATGGCTAAAAATAAAGGTTTATGGGGAATTGTGCAAATAAGCTGTCAGCGGTGAGGTATAGGGTGTCAGGTATCAGTGTTTCAGGTGTGAGGTGTAAGGCGTGAGGTATCAGGTGTCAGGTATCAGGTATCAGGTTTCAGGTGTGATCTTAGGGTAGCCGTGCATCGTGTCTCATGAATCGCATTTGCACAATAAATGCATATTGCACCAATGGTTGAATAATGGTTGTGATTCGTGAGACACGAATCACGGCGGTTTAATCAATTAACCCAATAAAAAAAGCCACTTTGCAATTAAGCAAAATGGCTTTTTTAAAAACAAATTTATCAGGTTATCATGTTTGCTTTTTAAGACGCTCAGACCTGATACCTCAGACCTGATACCTGAAGCCTGATACCTGATACCCTGCAGCTCACAGCTACTTCAACACTGGCAAAATAATCTTGCTTGCATTCGCCGCATCGTGGAATATTTTGATATCACTTTTGATGAAGTCTTTGTCATCGCAATGGTAGATGTCAACAAACTGTTGTGGGTTTCTGTCGACAAGTGGGAACCATGAACTTTGGATCTGCACCATAATGCGGTGGCCTTTTTTGAACGTGTGTGCCACATCACCCAGCTTATATTTTACATTTTCAACTTTGCCGGGCGTGAATGCAGAAGGTTTCTCAAAGCTGTTGCGGAAACGTCCTCTGAACACCTCGCCATGTACCAACATTTGATAGCCACTCATCGTATAGCTTTTCGGTGCAGTTTTGCGTTGTTGAGGTTCTTCATCACCATAAGCAAAATTATCAGGGAATACATCAATCAGTTTCACCACAAAGTCCGCATCGGTTGTTGAAATGCTTGTAAACAGATCCGCAACAACATTACCTGTTACAGTTACATCTTCGGTCAATGAATCTGTCTGGAATACCAGTACATCAGGCCTGCGTGCAGCAAAGCGTTGGTCATCGGTCATGTATTCTCTTGTTCTGTCGAAGTGTACATCTTCAGTATAAGGAACAGGCTTTTTAGGATCACTAATATATTCACTGAAGTTATTAGCTCCTGATGGTTTGTTCCATGATAATTGTTGATTGGCTTGTAGATAAATTGCTTTATCTTCTTTTCCTGCAGGAGGCCATTGTTGGAATTGTTTCCATTCGTTGGCGCCTGTAATGAAAATACTGGCTTCAGGTATTGAAGAAATATCTCCCTTTCCCTGTAAGTAATAGTTAAAGAACGGGATCTCTATATGTTGCTGATACCATTCAGATGTATTCGCACCAAAACGGACATTGCCCAGATGTGTTCCATCTTTGCTTGCCCATTGCCCGTGATACCAGGGGCCCATAACAATCTTGTTGAATTGTTTGCCTGGGTTGTTTTTTTCTGCGGCCAGGTAAGCATTCCATGCGCCCCAGTTGTCTTCCGCATCAAAGTTGCCGCCAACCCAAAGCATTGCGGGTTCAAGTACTTTGGTTGCATTTCTTGCGTCGCGGGCTTGCCAGAATGCATCATAATTTGGATGGTTGTATAAATCTTTCCAGAATTTAATGCTGTCACCCATCAGCTTTGCCAGGTTTTTCAAAGAACCTGTTTCCAGGTAGAATTTGTAATTGTCTTTGGTATAATAGTCAAATCCTTTAGGTCCGATAGTTGTAGGCGTTGGCCTTGGTTTGCCAAATGAAGTGTAGAACGCAAATCCATCCATTTGGAAGAATGCTCCGTTGTGATGGAAATCGTCACCCAAAAACCAGTTGGTTACAGGCGCTTGCGGGCTCACTGCTTTTAATGCGGGGTGATTGCTCGCGGCTGCCATAGTAGAGTAGAAGCCGGGATAAGAAATTCCAAACACACCTACTTTACCATTGTTGCCGGGGATGTTTTTTACCAACCAATCAATAGCATCGTATGTATCGCTTGCTTCGTCAATATCGTTCTTTGTCTTTTTTGCCGGATTGAAAGGGCGCACATCAACAAATTCACCTTCGCTCATCCAACGTCCGCGTACATCCTGTGTGATGATGATATAGCCTTCTTTCAGGTATGCGAGCTTGTAAGAGTTGTAGATAGCAGACCATTTATCTTCTCCGTATGGCGCGCAGGAGTAAGGCGTGCGTGTCATCAATATCGGATGCTTAACAGTCGTGTCCTTTGGCATGTATACCGAAGTGAATAACTTGATACCATCCCTCATAGGGATTTGCAGTTCTTTTTTAATGTAATTCTCTCTGAACCAGATGGAGTCCGCATTCTGCGCATTTGCATAAGATGCAGCCAGAAGCAGGACGAATAAAAGCAATTTTCTCATAGACGTGTAAATGAATAAAACTTAAAAAGCAGTTAAGGTAAGTATTTCTGCATCCCAAAGAAAAAATCCTGTGAACAGCTCGGTAATTGTCTTGTTTTTTCAGGCAATGAACGGGTCAATACAATTAACCGTCAGGTACGAGGTACGAACTACGAAGTACACAATCTTCAGCTTGAATCTTCTTCGTTAAACTTTTAGCTCTTTAACCAATTTCCTGGGAAGTGTTATAAAAAAAAGAAGCCTCCGTTTTGCGGAGGCTTCAAGTATCATTGAGATTAGTCAACCTTTGTTACTTTGAGTGTATTTGTTGGCAGGTGAAGATTAATAGGTGTGCTACCTGTATTAACCACAATATCGCCGCCTTTAACAAATCCTCTTTCTTTCAGGATGTTGATCTGGTCGAAGATGATATCATCCAGGCTTTCTTCTTCATCGTAGTAGAAGGCACGTACACCCCAGCTTAAGCTTAGCTGGTTTACCAGTGTCTTCTTTTTAGTGAATACATACAAAGGAGATTTTGGCCTGTAGCTGCTCAGAACAAATCCTGTATAACCACTTTGAGTCATACCGATCAGCGCATCAGCGTTCAGGTCCCGCGCTATTTTACAAGCATTATAGCAAATCGCATCACTCAGGAATGAAGGAGATTTTGGTTGTGGTTTCAAATCTTCTTCACGGTTGTAACGGTACTCAGTACGTTCAACTTCTTTGATGATTTTACACATAGTTTCAACAACCAGTGCAGGATGGTTACCTGTAGCAGTTTCACCGCTCAGCATTACCGCATCAGCCCCTTCAAGCACAGCGTTGGCAACGTCGGTAATTTCACTACGGTTTGGTTTTACCCTGTCAATCATACTTTCCATCATCTGGGTTGCAACGATCACAGGTTTACCGCGGTGCAGGCATTTACGAATAATATCGCGCTGTGCCATCGGTACTTTTTCAACAGGAAGTTCAACACCCAAATCACCACGCGCAACCATCACACCATCAGATTCAATAATAATGTTACGAAGGTCTTCCAATGCTGAAGGCATTTCAATTTTCGCCATCACTTTAACAGAGCTGCCTTTTTCAACAACGCGCCTTTTCAGGTCGATGATGTCTTCTGCTTTTCTGACAAAAGAAAGTGCCAGCCAGTCAAGGTCCTGTTCCATGATAAAATCAAAATCGATCAGGTCTTTTTCTGTCATTGCAGGTAAAGAGATCTTTGTATCAGGCAGGTTTACACCTTTTTTAGGAAGCAAAGTACCACCGTAAGTAACTGCAACTTTTACGTCGCCTGTTGTTTTGTCAATTTCAACAACAACTACTTCGATCTTACCGTCGTCAATCAGAATTTTATTTCCAACAGCTACATCTTCGTGCAGGTTAGGATAAGAAACGTAAATCTTTTCTTTAGTACCCACAACTTTTTCAGTTGAAGTGAAAGTAAGGATGTCACCCTTTCCAATAGGCAGGGCGCCGTTCTCAATTTCACCAACGCGCAGTTTTGGCCCTTGCAGGTCTGCAAGGATCGCAATATTGTAAGGTTCTGTACTGTTTATTTTACGGATATGCTGAATGATTTCAGCTTTGTTTTCGTGTGAGCCATGAGAAAAGTTCAGACGGAAAACATTCACGCCCGCTTTTACCAGCTCAAGTAATTTGTCATAGGTATCGCAAGCCGGGCCAACAGTAGCCACGATCTTGGTTCTGTGAAACGTGTGCTGAATACCTGCTTCCTTATCCATTTCGGCATGCAGGTACTTGGTGATGTCTTTGGACATAATTTTTTTACTTTAATAGAAGATTAACTCGCAAGGATTTTTACAATTTTCAGCCATTCGTCACTAAATCTTTGTTTTTCGCGGATAGCTATTTCGAGCGGCGTGTATTTCATGGCATTATCCAGAATCCCAACCATTACATTGTGGCGGCCCTGTAACAAGCTTTCAACAGCATGATAGCCCATACGGCTGGCGATAAGCCTGTCAATGCAACTTGGTGCACCGCCTCTTTGAAGGTGCCCGAGTATTGTTACTTTAGTATCCAGGTTAGGCAATTGTTGTTTTACAATTTCTGCAATGTGGTTTGCTCCGCCGGATTTATGCCCTTCTGCAACCACAATCAGGTTAACCAGTTTTTTTCTTTTTTCTTTTTCAGACAAACCTGCGATAACTTCTTCAACGCTGGTATCTTCTTCTGGTATAAGAATATGTTCCGCACCTGTGGCAATTCCGCTATGCAGTGCAATGTAGCCTGCGTCGCGCCCCATAACTTCAACAATAAAAAGCCTGTCATGGGCATCCGCAGTATCGCGGATTTTGTCAATGGCCTCAACCGCAGTATTCACTGCTGTATCAAAGCCTATGGTAAAATCTGTTCCGTAAAGGTCTTTATCAATCGTTCCTGGTAAACCTACACATGGTAGTCCGAATTCCTCATGAAGTTTCAGTGCACCGGTAAAGCTTCCGTTACCGCCAATAACCACCAGTCCGTCTATACCTCTTTTAACAAGATTTGCATATGCTTTCTGACGGCCCTCAGGACTCATGAACTCTTTGCTGCGTGCAGTTTTTAAAATAGTACCACCTCGTTGTATGATGTTGGCAACTGAGCGGGAATCCATTTTGAAGATATCATCTTCAATCATCCCGTTATAGCCTCTTACAACTCCATAAACTTCCAATCCATAATATATACCTGTTCTTACTACGGCCCTGATGGCGGCATTCATCCCCGGAGCATCTCCTCCTGAGGTTAATACGGCAATTTTAGTTACTTTCTTTGACATTTTTTTGGAAATCGAATTATCTCATTAAATAGTTTTTATCAAGGATGTAGATTCATTAAAAATTATTGAATTTCATTTAATGAGTGCCAAAAATAAGCAATTGTCACAAAGAAAATTGTGATTTGTGTCATCTGGCGAAATATATAATGTAAAAACTACATTGTGTGGCGAAAGATGCTATAAATAACGCTCTTCTATGATTTCTTTGTGGTGTAACAAATGGCCGTAAGTAATAAAAGCAAAGGCATTTGCGGTCGCAGGATTGTTGCTTGCCGTTCCTTTTTGTTGAAGTTGATCTTCGGTGAGAGACGAAAGCAACAGATCTGTGGACTGTCGTACCGCAGCGAATTCATTTTTTATCGAATGGAATGTCCTGCTGCTGGTTCCAGCGTTTGCTGCAAATGCATTTTCATCAAAAGAAGCAAGTGGAGTGGCATCTTTCCTGGCGATGCGCAATATGCGGTAACTAAAAACCCTTTCCGCATCAATTATGTGTTGTAATACTTCTTTCAATGTCCATTTGTCTTCAGCATATGCATAATTTTCTCTGTCTTCCGGAAGGCTCATGTAAAATTCCAGCATCGTTGCTGAATGATTTTTGATTGCTTCCTGAATGGTGTCGCCCTTTACTTTACTGATATATTTTTCAAAATAGGGGGCATGATCTGATGCTGTTGGCCTTGCCATTGAAATTAGTTTTAGTAGTTATGCTGATTAGCATTAATCTTTTGCGCGCGCATTCTTAATGATAGTCTTGGGCATTTTGTCGATTGGCTTCTTTGCCAGGTCAATCTGCTCTTGTATTGCAGCAGCAAGCCGTATGGCTGCATATGCATTTACAAAACCGCCGGTCTGGCACAAGTCGTCCATACAAGCTTTTTCTTTGGTTCCCGGTATAAACAATTGCGCCGAAGTATCTGACACTGGAGTTGCTGATTTCTCGATAATATATTTAACCTGCTTTGCAGTAAGCTCAGGGTAGTAAGACCTGATCACTGCTGCTATTCCGGTTACAACGGGGGCAGCCATACTCGTTCCTTTTAAGAAACCATATTCATTGCCGCCTGGCAATGTTGAATAGATCTTCACACCCGGTGCAAAAACATCAACGTTATTTTTACCGTAGTTACTAAAGTCTGCAATGATTTTGCCGTCTGCAACTCTGGGATCGCCACTGGCGCCAACGTTAATAAAATTGGATGCCTTGCTTTTAAATTCAAGTAATTCGTTGTTGGGGTAATTTGTTTTTTCATCAATGTTGGTAGACTCATTGCCTGAAGCGTGCACAATCAAAACGTCTTTTACTTCAGCATAATGAATGGCTTCATCCACCCATTTCTTTTCAGGTGAAAAGCTTTTACCAAAACTCATGTTAATCACTTTCGCGCCATTATCTACAGCATATTTGATAGCAAGCGCTACATCTTTGTCATATTCATCGCCATCAGGAATAGCTCTTACCATCATTATCTTAACATGGTCCGCCACGCCCTGTGCGCCGATGTTGTTATCACGTTGCGCGGCAATAATTCCTGCAACGTGTGTACCATGCAGTGGGCTTGGACCCATTACATCAGCGTTGCCATAGTATTTGTCATTGATGTTAGAATAATCGTCGCCTATAATTTGTGCTCTATAATCAGGCGGTGCATTTGTTTTAGCATCGGCGGCTTCTTTCTTATTCTCTACATAATCTGCGAGCTCACTTATGATTGTTGTGTTTTTTTCGTCGGCTTCAAATCCGAGCATTTTCATGCATGTCAGGTAACCCATTTTCGCCTGGCGTGCCTTGTTATTCGATGCTTCAAAATCCTCTACATCTCTATAGCTAAACTCATCTTTTTTCATTTCCTCGCGCAGCACTTTATCGTGTTTCTTCAATGCTTTAAGTGTAACATCTAACAGCATTACTTCAACCTGTTCGTCAGAGCTGGAGTTAATTTCTTTTGCGGCCTGTTGCCAAAGCTGATATTGATGTTTCTCATATGCCCCAAGCGAATCTTCATCTATGCTTTTTCCTGAAAATTTATTTTTGAAACGATAATAAATGCGCGTTCTTTCGTCAACATCTTTTTTAAGGTTACTGCCTTCCTTGTTGCCCAGAAAATTCCAGCCGTAGTAATCATCTACATAGCCATTGCCATCATCGTCAATACCGTTATTGGGAATTTCTTTTGGGTTATGCCAGAGAACATTTTTAAGGTCTTCATGTGTAGTGTCTACGCCTGAATCTATTACACCAACAATTACCGGCTGAAAAGTTTTGCCTTTTAAAAAGCCGTAAGCTTTGTCCATACTAATGCCGTAAAAACTGTCTTTCTGATGATCGAGCAGGTGCCAGCCTTTTAGTTCGGCTTGTGAATATCCGGAAGAGCTTATTGTGACTATAAAGCAAACAAGCGAAAGGTGTATAAGCCAGGTCCTCATCATGTGTCTTTGTTGAAGAATATACAAAGTTGCGAAATTGACCCTCAAAAAGGATACGTCAAAAGGCAATTTTATGAAATTCTTATATTAAAATCAATGATATTAAAAAAAGCTAAAAAAGTGCTACCAGCCTTTTAATTGTCAAATTAACACAATATACAGTTTGTTTGGAAAATGGAAAAAATACCGGTCATCGGTTTTAGGTAGAAGTATGTTGTTTTACTGCCGGTTCATTTCATTCCAAATAGGCTAATTTTACTATATGTCGAAAAAGAAACTTGTAGTGCTCACCGGCGCTGGCATAAGCGCGGAAAGCGGCCTTAAAACGTTTAGAGATAGCGACGGATTATGGGAAGGATATGATATTGAAGATGTTGCGACGCCTGGTGCCTGGCGGAAGAACCCGCAGTTGGTGCTGGAGTTTTATAATTATAGGAGGAGGGAAGTGGCGAAAGCTGGTCCGAATACTGCCCATTTGGGACTCGCTGACCTACAGAATGATTTTGATGTTCATATCGTAACACAAAATATTGACGATTTGCACGAGCGTGGCGGCAGCGAAAAAGTGTTGCACCTGCACGGCGAGATCTTTAAAATGAGGAGCGAACTGGATGAAACTGCGGTTTACGACATTAGGGATGACATCAAAATGGGCGATATGGCAGCTGATGGGCGGCAACTGCGGCCGGCCATTGTTTGGTTTGAAGAACCAGTGCCAATGATTGAAGAAGCTGCAAGCATAACCCGCGGCGCCGATTTGTTTGTAGTTGTGGGCACATCCCTGGTAGTATATCCCGCAGCAGGATTAGTGAATTATGCTCCCTGGCGGATCCCTAAATTTATACTCGATAAGAAAATACCGTACACATCATCTTTATACAATCTTACTGCCATTGAAAAATCCGCGACAGAGGGCATCGAAGAATTAAAGCAACTGCTGAGAAATCTGAAATAGGCCAATTGTAGCCTTCTTTAACATCGTACATCTAAAACCGCACATCGTACATGCTTAAAGGTCGGTTTTATTGTGTTGAATCCGGTGTTTGATCTGTTGTTCCTGCTTGAGATAGGTTATACTGATATTGAGCTCGTATCCAATAAGGATCATGAGTGAATTGATGAAGATCAGCAGCATAATAATCATTACGGTGCCGATGGAGCCATAGAATTTATTATAGTTGGAGAAATTCTGTACCCAAAACGAAAAGCCCCATGTGGCAAGTATGATCAGTGTGGTTGCGAATACAGCCCCCGGCGTAAGTATAGGCCATCTTTTCTGTACCGAAGGCGCGTATTTGTAAATGAAACCGATTGAGTACAAAAAGAGGACAATGATCACCACCCAGTTGATCGATTTGAAGAACCACGCGGAGCTGGCGCGGCGAATATGTAACCAGTGAAGAATTGTTTTGAAAAAGGCTCCCTGCCCCATAGATATCAGTATGGTGCCGATAAGCAAAAAGATTACGATCAGCGTAAGCCTTATGGCTCTCAGTCTTTTCTTGATAAAATTGGTGCGGTGGATCTCGTAGAGCGATCGGTCAAAAGTCCTGATCACACCCATCATAGCGTTGGAAGAATAAAACAACGCCAGCACAAAACCTATAGACAACAGGCCGGTTTTTGGCTTGTTGAAAAAATCATCCATAAAGCTGATGACGAAGGTTCGCGTTTCCTGGTTGGGGGTAATGTCTCTCACAAAACGAAATAACTCAGTCAGGAACTGCTTGGAAATGGGCAAATAGGGAACAAGCGTACACAAGAAGATGGTAGCTGCCGGGATAGCCATCGCAAAGTTGAATGAAATACCCGCAGCACGTTCATTCAGCCCAACTTTTTTGATCTGCCGGAAAAAGAACCGTACTACGTCATACAAGGGCAGCCCTTCAAATCCGGGCAACGTAGTATGCTTACTTTTGTTGATCACAAAAGTGGCGAGCCTTGTATTAACGATAATGCGCTCTAACTTGGTCAAGGTTACTTGTTTTGCTGTTTATTCATTCTTTCGTTCAGTGCCTGCTGGTATAATTTAGCATATTGCTCATGCTCTGCATAGTTGTTGCTAAAATGGTGCCGTCCACTGAAATCGCTTTCTGCAACAAAGAAAAGATAATCAGTTTGCGGAGAATCAAGCACTGCATCTATAGTGACCGGTGAAGGTGTGCAGATGGGGCCGGGAGGCAATCCTTTATTTTTGTAAGTATTGTAAGGGGATTTAACCTCGAGGTGGCCAAAGTATAAGCGTTTCAACGAAAAATCCTTCAGCGCAAATTTGATTGTTGGATCAGCCCCCAAATACATGCCTTTGTTATAGCGATTGATGTAAACACTGGCAATTTTTCCCTTTTCCTCGTTCATGTTTGTTTCCTCTTCAACAATAGATGCAACTACATACACTTGCTCGGGGCTAAGGTGTAGGTTTTGGGCTTTTTGCAACCTGTCTTTTTTATTCCAGAAATCGTCTTTTTCTGTTTGTAGACGCTGAAGAATTTTGCGAACAGATGTGTTCCAGTTGAAATTATATGTGTCTGGTATAACAATCGTCATCAGCGTGTTGGTATCAACGCCAAAGCTTTTCAGTGAGTCATTGTTGTTGATAAACTGCATTACACCCGCTGAGTCTGTAGAGAAGTTTTTACCGATTATTTTAGCGAGGTCCTCATGTGTTCTAAGCTTGTTGATGATGAGCTTAACGGGGGACTGCGTATTGTTGCGGAAAGTTCTTACGATGTTCACCAGGCTTTGCGATTTTTTGATCTCAAATCTTCCGGGTTTCAGCTTTTCCCAAACATGAAGTTGATTGGCCATTATACTGAACAGCCATTTGTTCCGGATAATGCTTTTTTCGTCAAGTTGCTGCAGAACCTGGCTTTTAGAGTCATCGCCGTCTTTTATGTAGATGTATTTTGATTTTTCAGAAAATGTAGTTGCGGAGCCAAACATCATCCATGCTAACAATGCTCCAAGCACTACAAGTGCCAGTAAGATATACCTGATTGTCTTTTTCATCCAAGCGATTTTTTAAATTACCGGATATACCCTGCTTAATCCTTTCCCCATATTCGTAACCTCGTTTCTCAATGGTTCGGGCTTCGGTCGATTTTGTTTTTTGTTCCTGTTGAGTGAATTTTTGTTGTTAGCGTCAACGAAAAGTAAATACCACGATATAGTAAAATATAAAACCCTGCCTGTATTTACTCAGGCAGGGCCAAAATATGATCTAAACCGAATTAGTGTTTACCTGTATCAGGAGTTGATTGAGGTGCAGTAGCCGGAGCTGCCTGATTGTTGGCAGGAGCAGCCGGAGTTGTAACATTTGTATTAATCTTCTGCATAATGTCAGGAGATTGTTGTGTTGCACCACCTCTAAAAAACAAAATAGAAAACAAGCACAATAAAGCTATAATGCCTGAGAACAACCAGGTACCTTTTTCCAAAACGTCGGTTGTTTGTTTAACTCCCATAAACTGGTTGCTGAAACCAGCTATGTTTCCGGCTAAACCACCACCTTTTGGATTTTGGATCAATACCAGGAATCCCAATATGCCAGCCGCTAATAAGATAAGGATGAAAAATAAAACTGTCATAAATTATAAATCTTTTATTTGCTTGATTTTTGCCGCAAAATAAGTTGTTTTATCCGGATTCAAAAAACTTAATTTTTTATATAGATTGATGGCGCTAAGTATTTTTCCCTGTTTAATATAAACTTCAGCCATCGTTTCTGTCAAAATTTCCTTGGTTTCGTTAGATGTTTGTGCAATTTGCTGGATGGCCTGCTCCATTTCCGGGTCGGTTCCCAGGTCATTCCCCTCAATATTGTGCCGCTTCATGTTTTTCAGCCAATCTGTAAATTTTCGCACTTTCTTATCAACAACATCCTGTGGTTTGTTTGCATCCAGCCTGATTCCCTGGGAGTCAAAATAGTCAATTGTGTGATAAGGTTCAGCCTCAATCGGCAAACGCGTGCTGTCATCTATCGGCCTGGTATATTCTGCCATTTGTGCTGTAAGTACTTTCGAAAGTTCCGGGCTCATATCGAGCGCCGGTCCGTCCTCCAAATCTTCGTCCTCTTCAGATTCATCGGAAGAAATTAAATCTTTGGTAAAGTGGGACTTATCAATGGCAAATGACTCCGGCTCTTTGTCAGCTGCTAATAACAGTTCTTTTGTTTCGCTAATGGCAGTGGCAGATAAACCATGCGGTTCCTTATGTGCTTCTGTTACTTTAGTTTCAACGGCTTCTTCTTCTGCTTCCTCGTTTTCTTTTTGCGACGGCACGAAGGCTAAACGTTCTTCCTCCTTCAGAATTTCTGCTTCATTGGAGGTATAATTGTTTTGGATAGGTTCTTCCACTTCAGCTACATAAACATCTTCATGGCTTTCAGCCTCTATGTCCAGCAGTTCTTCCTCTTCTGCGGAAAGTTGCTGATCATTGTCATTGGAGCTATAATTATTTTGGATAGGTTCTTCCACTTCAGTTACTGGTGCATCTTCGTGGCTTTCAGCCTCTATGTCCAGCAGTTCTTCTTCCTCTGCAGAAAGTTGCTGATCATTTTCATCGACCGGGGCCGAAAAAATAGTTTCTTCACTTTTTGCCTTGTTCTCAGTACGGTCCGTCAATTTATTTGTAGCATCCCGCAAAAGATGGTTCAGCCAAAAAGTGTTTGCAAAAAACAATGCTGTTTTCTGCGTTTGATGAACGGTTGCATCATCTTTTAAGGCTACCAACCTTAATTTTTTAGCCAGCAACAGTTGTGCTGTAGAAAACGCCGGGTATTTTTTAGCAATGGATTCGAGTTCTTCAACTGAAACCTGCTCAAATGAAGGCTTTCCGGTGAGAGATTTTAGTATGTTATTTTCAAACGCGGTCATCTAGTAAATGCAATAAAAGTGAAAAATGTTGTTTACACAGCACATCCATTTACTGCTAAATTGAATGCACTTCCAATTCTCACGGGAGGTTACCAGTTTGAGAACAACCGGTTGAAAATTTCATCAGACATGTTTTTAACGATGTCTGGCATTAGCGATCCTTCGGCCTGGGTTAAAGATACGCTTGCCGAAAAGTCGAAGTCTCTGCTAACGTCAAATTCCTGTGTTTTATTATCAACAGTATTCACGAGTGTCATATGTGCCGACACGGTAAGCCTGTTCGCGGCAGCTTGTTGCCCCGAGATGGCCGACGTTGAAACCGAATAATTTGAGACGTAACCTTTTATTTGATAATGTGCATCATCGCTTTGTGTAGGTGTAAGCTTGGTATAGCTGGTTATTTTCTGCGTTAGCGCGTCTGTTAGCCTGGGGCTGAGCAACGGATTTTTATAAGGTGCTTTATTTTCTATAAAATATACCTTAACCGTTTTAATCTTACTGTAATCGATAGACACATCGCGAAACGTATACACGCCGCACGAAGATATCATCGTTACAAGGCTTACAAACAGTATCTGCAGAAAGGTTTTATTCATAGCGGGCACGCGGAATGCTTGTTTCATGTTAATGATCTTAATCGTTTATATCATATTCTTTCAGCTTGCGATAAAGGGTTCTTTCGCTTATGCCAAGGTCCAGCGCTGCATCTTTTCTTTTGCCGCGGTGTTTTTTCAGCGCTTTTATGATCAGCTCCTTCTCCTTGTCCATAATATTCAGTGATTCCTCTACATCTTCATGATGATAGATCTCATCATTGTCATGTAAAATTACCGATTGGCTGGCAGAATGGCTAACCTGCGGAATAAGTGAAGGCTGTACAATTGGTGCAGGTATTATATTGTGCTGCACATCGCCATTGCTCACATAATCATTCAGCAAGGATTCTTTTGTATAACTCGCAGCACTACCCGCAAGAGAAGGATTTTGTAAAATTTCAAGGAACATCTTTTTAAGCTCCGTAACGTCCTTCTTCATGTCGAAGAAAAGCTTATACAAGATCTCTCTTTCATTATTGAATTCATTCGCATGAGCCGTGCCATTGCTCGCTAAAACAGGCATTCGGTTCATATTCTTTTCCGGTAAAAAACCGCCCAGGTCGTAACCTGTCACCAGCTGTTGCTTGCTAAGCACGGAAATTTGTTCAGCGATGTTTTTTAACTCACGCACATTTCCGGGCCATGAGTAGTTTACCAACAGGTTTCTGGCATCGTCATCCAGTTGCACCGGGGTTGTCTTATATCTTTCAGAAAAATCAATTACAAATTTTCTGAAAAGAAGAGGGATATCCTCTTTACGGTCGCGTAAAGCGGGCACCCGAATGGGAACTGTACTTAAGCGATAATAAAGGTCTTCCCTGAATTTTCCGGTTTGAGTGAATTCAAGTAATTCTTTATTGGTAGCTGCAATTACACGGACATCGGTTTTTTGTACTTTGGAAGAACCTACGCGGATGAATTCGCCTGTTTCAAGTACCCTTAATAAACGAGCCTGTGTACCGATAGGCATTTCACCAATTTCATCCAGGAAGATGGTTCCACCATTTACGGTTTCAAAATATCCTTTACGAGCGTCTACTGCACCGGTGAAGGATCCTTTTTCGTGACCAAATAATTCTGAGTCTATTGTTCCTTCTGGTATAGCTCCGCAGTTTACCGCAATGAAAGGATTGTGTTTCCTTGCTGATAACGCATGAATAATCTGCGAAAAAGCCTCTTTACCAACGCCGCTTTCGCCTACTATCAATACACTCAAATCTGTTGATGCAACCTGGGCAGCAACATTCAAAGCGTGATTTAATGCCGGCGAATTACCAATAATTCCAAACCTGTTTTTAATGCTTTGTATATCCATGGTCAATTTTTGAGTTGTAAGTTGTACGTTTTACGTAATACGTTTTCCATGGAGAAGTTCAAAACTCATCAACAATCTTCGCTTAAATAAACGTACAACGTACTACTTATAACTTATAACGTATCGCTTACAACGTGTAACCTAAAAGCGTTGCCTGCGTACAATCAGTCACTTTCACCCATGCATAATCACCCTTCTTCAGATCAGATCCTTCTGCCTTGGGGAAAACGATCGTTTTATTTTGGCTGTTTCTTCCTTTCCAGTCTGTTTCACTACGCTTGCTTTCGCCTTCGATAAGTACTTTGAAAGTTTTGCCTATATCTTTTTTGTTGCTGGCTAGTGAAAGTCTATTCTGCACTTCAACAATTTCCTGCAGCCTTCTTTTCTTCACATCTTCAGGTATATCGTCTGTATAACGCTTCGATGCCAATGTACCGGGGCGCTCACTATAGAAGAACATGTAACTGAAGTCGTACTGGCTGTGTTCCATTATACTCAGTGTTTCCTGATGCTCTTCTTCGGTTTCCGTACAAAAACCAGCAATCATATCGCTGCTGATTCCGCACTCGGGAAGGATTCGCCTGATCTGGTCAACTTTCGCCATATACCATTCCCTGGTATAGGTACGATTCATTAACTGAAGTATTCTTGTATTACCGCTTTGTACGGGAAGGTGAATGTATTTGCAGATGTTCTCGTATTTAGCCATTGTCACCAGCACTTCTTCCGTAATATCTTTTGGATGCGATGTGCTGAAGCGAACGCGAAGATCTGGAGACACCAATGCAACTTTTTCCAGCAGCTTTGCAAATGTTACCGTTTCATTGTTGGTTTCATCTATCCAATAATAGCTATCTACATTCTGGCCAAGTAATGTTACTTCTTTAAATCCACGGCTGAAAAGATCCTGCGCTTCTGCAATGATGGAATGCGTATCGCGGCTTCTTTCACGGCCCCTGGTAAACGGAACCACGCAAAAGCTACACATATTGTTACAGCCACGCATGATAGAAATAAAGGCAGTAACGCCATTACTGTCCAGACGGATGGGAGAGATGTCGGCGTAAGTTTCTTCTCGGCTCAGTAGTACGTTTACAGCCTTCTGGCCGGTTTCAGCTTCTTCAATCAGTGATGGCAATGTTCTGTAAGCATCGGGGCCAACAACAAGATCTACGAGTTTTTCTTCTTCTAGTAATTTTGCTTTTAACCTTTCCGCCATACAACCCAATACGCCCACTAACATGCCTGGCCTGGCTTCCTTAACTTTTCTGAATTCAGTCAGTCTTTTTCTAACAGTCTGTTCAGCTTTTTCGCGAATGGAGCAGGTATTTAATAAAACGAGATCAGCTTCTTCAAAATTCCTGGTGGCACCAAATCCTTCATTATTTAATATAGAAGCAACAATTTCACTGTCGCTAAAATTCATCTGGCAACCGTAGCTTTCAATATAAAAACTCTTTTTATATTCATTTACATCATTCGCAAAGGGAGCATACGCTTCGCCCTGGCGTTCTTCATTATGTGTTTTAGTTGCTAGATCAAGCATTTCCATCATTAAAAAATTTGCTGCGCAAATGTAAGTAAAAATGTGCACCGTGCCAGTTTGGCAGATTGTTAACAGTTTTTTTTGCTTTCACACTTCTATATTTGTGGCCATTCTTAGCCCGTGACTTTCAAATAGCTACATGAAAAGAATAAGCCTACTAATCACATACATATTTTTATTTTCTACGGTAGGTTTGTCTCAACTCAACAATTTAAGAACCCTGCCAACCGAAATATTCAGGACTATTAAGGGAATTCCCGATTCTGATACGGCAAAGATGAAGTGGAAACATGGTGGGACTTTCAATGCAAACCTGGCGCAGGGCACTTTATCTAATTGGGCTGCAGGGGGTGATGATTTCTCCATGTCGCTGAATGCTTATTTCAATTATTATTTATTGCATAGAAAGGGCCGGATTTCCTGGGATAGCAATCTCGATATGTATTTGGGCTATGTTCAAACAACGAGTTTGGGAAGCCGCAAGAATGATGACCGTGTTGACTTTCTCTCGAAATGCGGCTACCAGCTAAATAAAAAATGGTATCTCTCATGCCTTTATAGCTTCAGGACCCAAATGTTTGATGGTTATACATATTACTCGAAAGACAGTGGAACATTTGTTTCAACATTTTTATCTCCGGCTTACACCCTGATTTCTTTGGGTATGGAATATAAACCGAAAGATTTTTCGTTGTTCCTTTCACCGGCAACCTCCCGTTGGACATTGATGACCGATCCGTACCTAATTCAAAAAGGGTTATACGGTGTAAGTAAAGGCAAGCATCTGCAAAATGAGATAGGTGCCTTTTCATCAGTCCAGTATAATAAAACGATCTGGAAAGTGATTACGTATAAAGGCAGGCTCGATTTGTTTACCAATTACATGCACAATCCTCAGAACGTGGATGTATATTTTACCAACGCGCTAACATTCAAAATAACCAAGTATATCCAGGCATCCTATAACCTGGAAATGATTTACGATGATGATGTAAAATTATTCGGCCCCAATAAAAATAGCCCCGCATTACAGCTTAAGAGCCTCATCGGTATAGGCTTTGCATTAAATCTGGGCAAAAAGCTTTAAGCTTTTTCGCTAATCAGTTTTAACGTATTTTGCGCGTTTAATAAGCTGCGTGATAATGAAGAACAGATATAAAATTTCTTTCAATTTAATATTGTTGTTGACGACAGCTGTTTGTTTATCGCAAAAGCTCAATGCACAAACATATCCTTCTTCAAAGGAAATACTCGAAAGGATAAGCGATTTGCAGGTGAAAAAAGATAGTTTTTATTCGCCCGGCATGTTTACCAGCTATAGGCGCTATGCCGGAAAAAACAATAGTTATAAGGCTGACGACAACATTTTTTTTACAGCCATCTCGCTCTTTACGCTCAGGCAATTGCGAAATGATGTTGGCGAACCCGAAAGAATTTTAATAGACAGCATTTACAATAAAGGCATTACAGCTTTTGCCAAATACCGAAACCAGAAAGGCCAACCCGTTTATAACTTCTGGCAAACAGATACACCGGTCATCTTTCCCAATAGTGGCTGGCTAAACTGGTTTGATAAAAGCAACTCAATGCCTGATGATACAGATGATACAGTGATGATTTTGCTGGCACTTGAAGCCAACGATTCAACCGCACAGCAGGTTCATAACCTAATGCACGAACACGCCAACCTGAAAAGTAAACGGGTTAAAAATGCCTTCAGGCAATTCAGGGATTTACCAGCCTATTCAACCTGGTTTGGAAAAAAAATGCCGGTAGATTTTGATGTGTGTGTGCTTGCCAACACATTATATTTTGTGGAGCAAAACCAATTAACCTGGCAGAAAGAAGACAGTGCCTCCGCAGAGCTGATCAGGCAGGTAATTGTTGATAAGAAATACATGACCGATGCAGCTTATATTTCTCCGCACTACAGCCGCTCACCTGTTATCATTTATCACTTTGCAAGGTTGTTGGGCAAATACCAGGTGCCTGCATTAGATAGCCTTAAGCCTGTATTAATAAATTCTGCAAGGGAATTATTTCATTCATCTGAAACATTGATGGATAAAGTTATTTTAAATACTTCGCTGCTCCGTTTGGGTGCGGCGCCGGAGAAAATAGATACAAGCGGAAATGTTACTTTTGAGGATATAGAAAGCCGGAAATTTGCTTTTTTTATTGGTGATATGGCCACTTATCTTCCCAATACATTCAGAGGAATGATGGCGGCTACCGGCATCGGAAAATTCTATTTTTATTCGCCCGGCTATAATGATGCCTTGTTACTTGAATACCTGGCGGAATTGAAAAAGCGCGGATTATAATTAAATTATTGACATGGCTGTTCATCTGGAAACATATCAAAATATACATAAAGGCCTATCCGAAAAAAAAGTAACGCTTGTTGCTGTTAGTAAAACCAAACCGGTTGAAGATATAGAAGCATTATACGCGGCTGGCCAAAGGGATTTTGGAGAAAACTATGTGCAGGAATTGTTGGATAAGGAAGCAAAATTGCCCCGGGATATCCGCTGGCATTTTATTGGGCATTTACAATCAAACAAGGTAAAATATATTGCTCCGTTTGTTTCTTTAATACACGGTGTAGACAGTTATAAACTCCTGGTTGAAATAAACAAGCAGGCAGCAAAAAATGATCGGGTTATTCCCTGCCTGCTGCAGGTGCATATTGCGCAGGAGGAAACTAAGTTTGGCTTTGATGAGGCCGAGTTGGATGAGGCACTTGCACGCCTGCAACGGGAACCGCTCGCCAACATAGCCATAAAAGGCCTGATGGGAATGGCTTCTTTTACCGATGATATTGAGGCTGTAAGAAAGGAATTTAAATACCTCCACGCCATTTTTGCAAAGCATGCATTTGACATACTTTCAATGGGCATGAGCGGGGATTACCAGGTTGCTGTTTCCGAGGGAAGCAATATGGTGCGGATCGGAAGTTTGTTATTTGGAACAAGGCCCGCAAAAATGTAAAAACAAATTATATTTGATAATTCTTCATTTTAAACGACATAGAAAATGCCATCCTTTGATATTGCCAGCAAAGTAGATCTTCAGACTTTAGATAATGCCATAAACGTTGTAAAAAAAGAGATCAGCAATCGGTTTGATTTTAAGGATTCTCCGGTTGTTATTGATTTGAACAAAAAAGATTACGTGGTAAATGTGGAAGTAGATAGCGACATGAAAATGAAGCAGGTGATAGATGTGATCATCAGCCGCGCGATGAAACAAGGCATAGATGCTGGCGCATTCAATTTTGAAAAAGATGCGTACCCAAGTGGTAAAGTGGTAAAGAAGGAAATACCGGTAACAAATGGCCTGAAACAAGAGGATGCAAAAAAGATTGTGAAGATCATTAAAGATTCCGGCCTTAAAGTACAGGTGCAGATAATGGACGATATTGTTCGCGTGACCGGCAAAAAAATAGACGACCTGCAGGCAGTTATAGCTGCTTTGAAAGGTGCAAACCTTACGCTCCCGTTGCAGTACCTTAATATGAAAAGCTAGCAGGAATTAATAAACAACAATTTGCGTTCTGGTTGAGAGGCTAGCTGTTGACGATTGCTATTTTGGTTTTGAGCTTAAAAAATCAACATATGAAAAAAAAAGACCTGCTTATGATGGCTGTGCTGATAGCCGCTATCTTTTCCGTTGCTTTCATCACCCACAAAAAAGATAAAATGTTTAAACACGTAGTTTGTTTTAAATTCAAGGAAGGTGTTTCTGAAGAAGCAAAACAAAAGCACATTCAGTATTTCGCGTCGTTAAAAGACAGCATTCCGGAAATTGTAGCCTACGAAGCCGGGCCTGCTGAAAAGGTTCCGTACGAGAAAACCGCTGATTATGATTATGTGCATGTTGTAACATTTAAAACCAAAGAAGATTCTGAAAAATATTTCCATCATCCTGCCCACCAACGTTTTATCCAAGTGAATAAGGAAAGCTGGGCTGGGGCGTTTGTGATAAATTATTAGAGGTGAATGGTAAAAGGTGAATAGTGAATGGTGAAAGATGGAACTTGTTTATAAAGAACGGAACTTCTAAATCACTGAAAATTATTAGGTTGATCGGGATTGGGAAAAGGGATTGCGCTTAACCTACTTCGTACTTCGTAACTCGTACTTTTGCAACATAAGAAGGTAGGTTTCATGGGCTTTGCTTAGTAATTCCCACGAAATTTGGTTCTAACACTAAAATGCCCTACCTTCGCGCTTCTTAAAAAAAATAACAGTACGGCAAAAACCGTGCGGCCTAAAAAATAAAATGTTATGAAACAAGGTCTCCATCCAGAAAGTTACAGGTTTGTTGTGTTTAAAGATATGAGTAACGGTACTTCTTTCTTAAGCCGTTCTACTGCTAATACAAAAGAAACCATCCAGTGGGAAGATGGTAAAGAATACCCATTGGTTAAATTAGAAATTTCGAATACCTCGCATCCTTTCTATACAGGTAAAAATGTACTGGTGGATACAGCGGGACGTATTGACAAATTCAAGAAACGTTACGAAAAGAAAAAATAGTTTTCTTTTTTCAATGAATAACAATCCCTCCGAAATGTATCTACACACATCGGGGGGATTTTTGTTTTGAAGTAACTCTTGTTCCACGCAGCGAAGCGGAGGCGCAGAAAAACGTATACTGCGTGGAAGCCCTGTTGCAACCGCTGCCAGAATTTAAAAAACGGAGAATTGAAAGCTACCGCCAAACTCCGTTGTTTTCGAAATTCATATTATATTCGTCAACTTTAAAGCTAGCTATATAATGACCCAATTAACAAGTTATCCAAAAGAGAAAATCAACATTCTTTTTTTAGAGAACATCAGCGACAAAGCTGTACAGCAGTTTAAGCAAAATGACTATGTAAACGTAAAAAAGCTTTCCGGGGCACTTGGTGAAGAGGAACTGATAAAGGAAATAAAGAATGTGCACCTGTTAGGTATTCGTTCTAAAACGAAAATTTCAGCCAAGGTTTTAGAAGCGGCAAAGAAATTGCAAGCGATAGGTTGCTTTTGCATTGGCGTTAACCAGGTTGACCTGAAACAGGCTACTAAAAGAGGCGTAGCGGTGTTTAACGCTCCTTATAGCAATACGAGAAGCGTGGCTGAACTGGTGATTGGTGCTTCTATTATGTTGATAAGAAGAATTCCCGATAAAAATAATGCAGCTCACCAGGGAATCTGGATGAAAGATGCAAAAGGCTCATTCGAATTACGTGGTAAAACACTTGGCGTAATCGGGTACGGCAATATAGGCTCTCAATTGAGCGTTTTGGCAGAAGCACTGGGCATGAAAGTGATGTTTTATGATGTAGAAACCAAACTACCTTTAGGCAACGCTACATCTTGTAAGTCGTTAAAAGAACTGGTTAGCCTGAGCGATGTTATTTCACTGCACGTTCCCGAAACGGCGCAAACAAAAAATCTCATTAATAAGAACAATCTAAAATTCTTCAAAAAAGGTTCTATTCTTATTAACTATGCAAGGGGAGAAGTGGTTGACCTGCCTGCGCTGCGTAACTCGTTGCAAGCGGGTGACCTTGCTGGTGCCGCCATCGACGTTTATCCCTGGGAGCCTGAAAAGAACGGCGATAAATTCGAGGCACCCTTACAGGGTTTACCGAATGTGCTGTTAACGCCGCACATTGGTGGATCAACTGAAGAGGCGCAACAAAATATTGGTGAAGATGTGAGCATCAAATTGTTTAATTACCTTGAAAAAGGAATGACTTTTGGTTCTCATACCGTTCCTGCGATAAGCCTGCCTCCGGTAGAAGGCGCTCATCGTATTTTGCACATACACAATAACGTTCCGGGCGTGCTAAGTGCAATTAACACGGAGTTATCAAAAAATAACATCAATATTGTGGGGCAGTACCTGAAAACCAATGAGGATATTGGTTATGTGGTGCTGGACGTGGACAAAAAACTGTCTAATAAAGCACTGGAATTACTGAGAGATGTAAAAGAAACAATAAAGGTTCGTGTACTGTATTAGGCAGTAAGCTGTACGCTTTCAGCCTTTAGCAGAAACGTGTTGTTGTTATTGTAGAATATTAGTGATTAAATATAAGACAGCTAACGGCTGATAGCTGAAAGCTGACAGCTAAAGATTATGAGTGAAGCAATTGAACAATTAAAAGAAGCGGTTTCATTTTCGCCTGAAAACATTCCTTTGCGTTTGCACCTGGCGGAGATGATGATAAAAGAGCATTTACTGAACGATGCGGCGGAACAATACAACGAAGTACTCAAACGCAGCTATGGTAATATAAAAGCCAAAAAAGGTTTGGCTTCAGTTTATTACAGGCAGAAAAAATACTCTACTGCAGTTATTGTGTTTGAAGAGTTGTTTAAGGAGGAAGTGCTTTCGTGGGATGAAATGGTGCTGTTTGTCCGCTCGCTTGTTAAGGAAGATTCTTTTGATGAGGCTATGGAAGTATACAAAAAAGTGCTTTCAATTAATCCTTCTTTTACGGATGAAGAATTGGATGGAATGTTGCGGTCGCCTTCTGCCGGAGCCTTTAGTGATGCAGATGATTTTGATGAAGAAGAATTTTTTGGCGATTTCGAAGATGAAAAACCGTCCAAACAAAACTTCTTTATGGAAAAGCCAGACATCAAGTTTGAAGATGTTGGAGGGATGGATAAAGTAAAGAATGAGATTTCTTTAAAAATCATTCAGCCACTTAAAAATCCCGATCTGTACAAGGCTTTTGGTAAAAAGATCGGCGGCGGCATTTTGCTATATGGCCCTCCCGGCTGTGGAAAAACATATCTAGCAAGAGCTACAGCGGGAGAAATCAATGCCGGCTTTATCAATATCGGCCTGCATGACATACTGGATATGTGGATGGGCAACAGCGAGAAAAATCTTCACGCTGTATTTGAATATGCAAGAAAAAACGCCCCGTGTGTGGTATTCTTTGATGAAGTAGATGCCTTAGGAGCAAGCAGGAGCGATCTTCGCCAAAGCAGCATGCGTCATGTTATCAACCAGTTTTTAGCTGAGTTGGATGGCGTTGCCAGTAAGAATGACGGCATTCTTGTCCTTGCTGCTACAAATGCTCCATGGAGTGTTGACAGCGCCTTCAGAAGGCCCGGGCGATTTGATCGCATCGTATTTGTGGCGCCTCCGGATGAACAAGGCCGCTCAGAAATACTGAAGCAGCATTTAAAGAATAAGCCAGTTGAGAATATAGATATCAATGCTATAGCAAAAAGCACTGCAGACTATTCCGGAGCGGATATTCAGGCCATTGTTGACATAGCTACAGAAGCAAAACTGGAAGAGTCAATGGCAAAAGGCTCGCTTGAAAAGATCACTACCAAAGATCTGCAGAAAGCTGTTAAGCAACACAGGCCTACAACCAGTGAATGGTTTGGTACAGCAAGAAATTACGCGTTATACGCAAATGAGTCGGGGCTTTATGACGACATTCTCCAATACCTGAAAATAAACAAATAATGTTGGGCGACAACAGGCACATAGAAAGGGCTAGGTTATTATTGCAGCAGGGACGTGTTAAAGATGCAGAAAAAGAAATAGGGTATGCTTTGCAACAAGACCCTAATGATGACGAGGCTATTCTTGTGCTCGCTGAATGTAAGGTTGATGTAAAGCAATACAACGACGCGGTTGAGCTGTTGAATCAGTCAATTCATTTAGATCCTTACAACGACAGGCCATTCTACCTGCTCGCTTTTTGTTATTACCAGCAAGACAAATTTAAAGAGGCTGTTCGTGAGCTGGATCAGGCCATTCGCCTAAACCCGTATTACGCCGGCTATTTTGGGTTGTATGGCTATATTTTCATGGAGCAGAAAAACTACCGGGCAGCGCTTGAAAAAGCCAATGAAGGCCTGGCTTTAAATGCGGAAGAATTAACCTGCCTCAATGTACGCTCACAAGCGCTTTTCAGGCTGAAAAATAACGATGAGGCTTATGAAACGATAAAAGAAGCACTGGCAATAGATCCCGAAAATGCATTTACCCACACCAATTACGCATGGCATTTTCTTGAGAAAGGAAAGCATAAACAGGCAAGGGAACATTTTCGTGAAGCACTCCGTATTGAGCCGGGAATGGATAGGGCCCGCCATGGATTAAAAGAGTCCTTTAAAGCGAATGTGCCACCATACCGTTGGATGCTTATGTTCTCATTGTGGCTTTCCTCAAAATCAAAAAATGCACGGTGGGGAATTATTATCGCACTTTGGTTAGGTGTAAGGCTGGCAACTTCAGCAAGTACTTCTGCAGGATTGCAAATTTTAGCCTATGTGCTGATTACCGCGTACCTCGTTTTTGTTGTGTTTTCATGGATCGGTAGTTCGCTGGCAAATCTTTACCTCTCTTTTCATAAGGAAGGAAAATATGCGCTTACAAAAAGCGAAATTTTTAATGCGAGGATAGTAGGGGCTACAATTTTCTTAAGCGTTATACTGCTGTGTTTGTCAGGCTATTTTCCAATGAAAGCCGAGGATAGGTTTGTGCCTGCAGTGATTATGTTTTCTCTGGCCATGCCCTTAAGCCAGGTAAATTATCCTTTAAAATTTGCTACAAATAAATTTATTGACTGGTTGAAGATTGGGCTGATAATTACAGGCCTCATAACAATACCGCTGTGTTTTGTATCAATAAATGCCTTTTCTGTCATGTTAACTATTTACCTGGTAGCATTTGTAATATATACATGGGTAGGTTCGTTTAGTAAGTGATTTTTTTCCTTTATTTTTAAGTAACAGAATTTTAGCATGTTTTTTGTTTGCTAAAATTTGACCCGATTGTAATAAGAACCGGACGGATTAATGATAACAAATGCTGTCGTTGAAAATGCCCGGAAGTAGCACATCAATATATCAATATTGTTGCTTTTTTCTACAACAATGGGTTTACAAAGAATTAAAAACCGGCCTTGTTTAGGGCTTCAACCATAAATCATATCCTTTGATTCCTTCAAACTCTCCCTTTATTGTGTGACGGAAATTGTTCTGTTCGCTCCAAAACTATTTTCCATTGTTTTTTAATGAAAAGCCGGGACCAAGGTATCAATACTATTATCAAGCTAACAAGTTGAACAAAAATGAAAAGACAATTTACGATCCTACTCACGCTAACAGCGCTATTTTTTTCTTGCAAGAAAGAAGTAAATTCTTCAACCGACCAAACTAACCAAACTGGAGAACAAACAGTAAATGTACGCGAAGTATTAACCAAGCAACCCTGGAAGCTTAAACAGATAAGAGCTTTGCTGGGCAACACGCTTTCTTATTACCTACGCGACGGACAAAGCAATACCGTCAACTTCGATAAAGAGTACATCTCTCTTAAAACCGATAACACGGGAACTTATTTCAATGGTGATTCAGCTTATGTGATCACCTCCTGGGATTTTAAAGATGCTGCGTTAAGTTCACTGGTATATAATGTTGCTTATCGCGGCGAGACTGTACCTGTTACCTGGGAAAATCTGAAAGTAACTGCAGATAGCATCAGCTATAGCGAATTTTTTACACGAAACGGACAAACTGCATTATCCGTTGCTACGAGAATTCCGACGTCAGCTTCCAATCCTCAATAAAAAACACTATTAATAGCAGAGGCCGCATTTATGCGGCCTCTTTTTGTTTGGATAAACAAAAAATCCGCTCAACGATAGGACGGATTTTAAGAAGCGATGAAGTGCTTTTTAAAATGCAAGGCCTTGCAGTAATGTTTCGATTTCGTTTGCCGATTTTAATTTTAAAAAATGTCGTATTATTTTGACTCTTAGAGTTTTGCGATTATTATTGTTGCGGAATCTAAACTCAAAAACAAATGAAAAAACTGCTAACCGTAACCGCATCACTATTAGTGATAGCTTTAGCCTGTACCAAAAATGTGCACACGCCCGATCCGGAACCTGAACCACCAATCAACATTCGCGAAGTGTTAACCAAACAAGCCTGGCAGCTGAAAGAGTTGAGGGCCCTGCAAGGGAACAAAATGTATTATTACCTTCGCGGCGGAGGAAATAACAACGTGAATTTTGACAAGGAGTTTGTGTATTTTAAAGACAATAACACCGGAATCTATTTTGATGGTGTTAATACCTACAACATACCATCCTGGTCATTTAAAGATTCAATTAAGAGCATCCTGGTTTTCAACATTGATTACAAAAGCCAGGTATTGCCTGTAACCTGGGAGCATTTAAAAGTGACCAAGGATAGCATAAACTACGATGAATTTTACACCAGAGGCGGACAGATTTCGCTTGCTGTAGGAGCCAGGACTCCCGTTGCAGTTGCGAATCCTTCTCAAAAGTAACAACGATAATTTTGAACAAAAAAGCCTCAGATTCTGAGGCTTTTTTGTTTTTCGCCGGTATAAATTATTGACTATACTGCTGGTTGTTAGGTTTGTAATTTATTGATATATAATTAATTATAAGGATACGCATAATACTCTACTATTTTGGTATATTTTTCTTTCCAAAAAGTTTCATTATCAATCATTATTTCCTACTTTTATTCCATAATTCCTAGTAAGTTAGTATGAATTAAGGGGATTAAAAGAAAAGCATTATGCCAACAACAAAAAAGGATAAAAACGCCCGGGTTTTTGTTAAAGCCACATCATGGAGGTTTTTTGCTACTTGCGATACCATTTTTCTTTCCTGGTTATTTACTGGCCACATTGAAGCGGCATTTAAAATTGGTCTTACTGAGGTTGTTACCAAAATAGGATTGTTTTATCTCCATGAACGTTTCTGGGAAAAATTGCGATTTGGGTTGAACTATACAAAAAATGAAGACGGAGAAATTATAGTAACCGAAAAGCATTACAGAAGCATTGTAAAGGGTGCTAGCTGGCGTTTTTTTGGTACAATGGATACAATTATAATTGCTCTTTTCTGGACAGGCGATTACACAAAAGCATTGGCGATAGGCGGTACGGAAGTAATAACAAAAATTGCATTGTTCTGGCTGCACGAAAGGGCTTGGTTGAAAGTTAAATGGGGTAGGGTAGATAAGCAAATTTCTATTCCAGAAAAAGAACATGCTGCCCAGGCTCCGCAACAACTTGCAACAGTAAACGTACCAGTTAAATAGTGTATTTCTGTTTTGTGAACATAGTTTTCGAGTGAAAAAAATCCCCGGTTGATACTTCAACTGGGGATTTTTTATTTGGATAAATATGGATAAACTTATTCGCTTCTTAAAGAGTTAACAGGATTTGCAATGGCTGCTTTAATTGCCTGAAAACTGACAGTAATAACCGCAATCAAGCCGGCAATAAAGCCAGCTAAAGCAAATATCCACCATTGTAAATCTACACGGTAGGCAAAGTTCTGTAGCCATTGATGCATGGCGTACCACGCTACAGGCATTGTTATTAAAGCCGCGATAATAACCGGCTTCAACAAATCTTTGGTCAACAGGACAACTATATTATTAGCTGAGGAGCCCAGCACTTTTCTTACCCCAATTTCCTTAGTACGCTTGGATGCGGTAAATGATGCCAACCCAAACAACCCAAGGCATGCGATGAAAATAGCAAGCCCTGAAAAGATGCTCAATATTTTTTGTTGGCGCATATCTGCCTGATAAAGATCATTGAAATCTTTGTCGAGGAAAGTGAATTCAAACGGATAAACAGGCGCGGCAGCAGTGTAGGCCGCTTTTATAGATGAAAGCCCAGACTGCAAATTGCCTGGTTTCAGCTTGATAACAGCAACCCTTCTATCGTCAGATGGAGAGATAACCAGCGCATCCATATTTTCTTTTAAAGACAAAAAATTAAAATCCTCCACAACACCAACAATCTTTCTGTTGGCAGTATCTCTGAATGTGTTCCGGATCCATTTTCCTACAGCCTGCTCCGGGGTATAACCAAGTTTAGCTGCAGCTGTACGATTGATCAATATAGCGTCAGTTGTGTCCGTCGCAAATTGGCCGGACAAATCTCTACCTGCAATAACCTTTACACCAAGCGTTTTAACAAATTCAAAATCAGCAAACTCAGTCCGCGCTTTCCATATCTGATCGTTTTGCCCTTCAACCTTAAACGTATAGTCATCGAAGAACCCACCGGGTTCGCCAGACATCAGTGAAACGCCTGCTATACCCGGGCTGGCTTCCAGCGTGTGTTTAAATAAAACGCGATGGTCATAAATTTCATCATTATTCAGCCTTACAACTACCGTCTGCTCTTTATCAAATCCAAGTTCTTTGCTCTTTACATAATGCATTTGGTTCATTATAACGATAGTGCCAATAATGAGGAATACCGATATGCTGAATTGTACAACAACCAGCGCCTGCCTGAAGAACGAACCACCTTTGCCAAGCCTTAATTTCCCTTTTAACGACTGGATGGGAGAGAACGATGATAAAAAGAATGCGGGATAACTGCCGGCGAGAAAGCCTACCATTATCACAACGATCAACAGAAATAAATAAATGTTCGGCTTGTTCCAGTTTACTTCAAGCGTATAGCCGAGCAACTGATTGTAAAGCGGCATTAATAACTGAAACAGCACAAACGCAATGAAGCACGCAATAGAGGTTAAGAGAATAGACTCGCCGATAAATTGGCCTATGAGGTTATTTCTTTGAGCGCCCATTACTTTTCTGAGGCCTACTTCTTTTGAGCGTTCAACCGCACGAACTGTAGAAAGATTCATGAAGTTGATGCAGGCAATCAGAAGAATCAAAATGGCAATAGAAAGAAATATATAAACAACTTTTTTGTCGCCATGTTTTACCTTGTCAAAGCCAGAAAAAGGTTCAAAATAAATCTCCGAAAGCGGCGTAATTGCGAGGTCGAATTTGCTGCCCGATTTTTCAAGTTCTTTGCTCAGGTATTTATCCATGAAAGACGGGAAGTTTTTCTCCAGCTGTTCTTTGGTTGCATGGTCATTAAGTTGAACGTATACAAACAGGTTGTTATTCAGCCATCCTTTAAACCATTCGGCGTTCTGGTAATTGGCCAAAGGGACAATCATGCTGAATTCAAGGTGTGAGTTGCCGGGTATATCTTTTGCGATGCCCGTTACCTTTAACAGCATGTGTTTATCCAGCTCAATTACTTTCCCGATAGCGTTTTCACTTCCAAAATACTTCTTGGCGGTCCTTTCAGTTATTACCACGCTCGATGGATCTTTTAACGCCGTCTCAGGGTTTCCTTTAACCAGCGGGAATGAAAACAGCGTGAAGAAGTCCGAATCAGTAAAGTAAATCTTGTCTTCGTTAAATGCGTGATTATTATAGGTGACAAGAGCATTTGTAGGCATTGTGCGGACCGCCTTTTTTACCAGGTCAGGATAGTCGTTTAATAGCGCAGGACCATAATTGGGTGAGAGGTATGGCGCTTTGCCTTTGTTTTTATCGTAACCGCGCATTACGCGATAAATGCTCTTATTGTTTTTGTGGAAACTGTCGAAGCTGAATTCGTTGCTGATATATAAAAAGATCATGAGGCAACAGGTAATTCCGATAGACAGGCCTAATATATTAATGAAAGAAAAGACTTTATTTTTCTTTAGATTTCTCCACGCAATCTTGAAATAGTTCTTGAACATAGTAATATTTTTCGCCAGGTTAGCAATCTGCTGAATAAAGCGCATCCAATAAGATGCCTCTTTTGCAACCAAATGGTAGACAATGTCTTACCTGTCTAAAATGCAACCTAAAATGTTCGGTTTTGATACATCAGGTGTTTCAATTTGAGGCAATGAAAGAAAGGAGCATTTTATAGTTTCGGGAGGATTTTTTTTGCGCGTGATTTAAATGCCGCTGTTTCGTGTGACATGTTTTCTTCAATAAGCACCCTGAGTTCGTGTTTAATTTCGGGATAGGATTTTGTCAGGTTGAATAATGTTGTAAGTGAGAATGCTTTAATAGCAACCGGCGTTGCAGGTGCTTCGATGAAGGAAAAACATGCGTTCATCACATCTCCATGAAATGCTTCGGGAATGTCAATCGCTTCTAAAACCCGTACGGAATTTCTTATAATAGCGGGATGCACATCCTTTCTTTCAAGTTGCGCGACAAGGTCCTTAATATAAGGTTGAATCATCTCCGGTTTCTTACGCGCCGCCCAGCTTACGCTCCATGCGGCTCTTTGAGCAACGCGCGTTTCCTTATCCAGAAAGCACTGCATCAGCTGTTTAAGATTCTTGGCAGATTGAACCGCAAACTCGCTAATAGCCATTGCATGCTCCCTTGAATGGATTTTTTCTTTTAAGAGTTCTTCGCGAAGGATCATCTAATTGACAATTGAAAGTTGAAAATTGGCAGTGAAAATAGGAAGCTCACTAATAAAAAAGCCCGCCATTTTAATGACGGGCAAAAATTTATGTGGCGGTAAACAACATCGTACATCTAAAACCGTACATCCTACATATATTAGTCTAGTTTCAATACTGCCAGAAACGCTTCCTGAGGAACTTCTACGTTACCAATCTGGCGCATACGTTTTTTACCTTCTTTCTGTTTTTCCAACAGTTTACGTTTACGGCTGATATCACCACCATAACATTTTGCGGTTACGTCTTTACGCATTGCGCTAATGTTTTCGCGGGCGATAACTTTTGCACCGATAGCAGCTTGTATAGCTATCTGGAACTGTTGGCGAGGCAATAATTCCTTTAATTTTTCACAAAGCTTGCGGCCGAAATCCTGCGCACGGCTTCGATGGATCAGGGCGCTCAATGCATCCACTTTGTCGCTATTCAGCAGGATGTCCATTTTCACGATGTCTGCCTCACGGTAACCAATAGGAGAGTAATCGAAAGATGCATAGCCACGCGTCTGGCTCTTCAATTTATCGTAGAAATCAAATACAATTTCCGTCAACGGCATTTCAAATATAAGCTCAACCCTTGTTGTGGTAAGGTAACTTTGGTTGATCAAAATACCACGTTTGCCAAGACAAAGGGTCATGATATTGCCAATGTATTCCGGTAATGTGATGATTTGTGCTTTAATGAAAGGTTCCTCAATCCTGTCAAGCCTCGTAGGATCGGGCATTTCTGCCGGGTTATTTACCACAAGGTTTTCACCTCTGGAAGTGTATGCTTTAAAACTAACGTTTGGAACAGTTGTGATAACAGTTTGATTGAACTCACGTTCAAGGCGTTCCTGGATAATCTCCATGTGAAGCAATCCAAGAAATCCGCAACGGAAACCGAAGCCAAGTGCCTGAGAAGTTTCCAGTTCATAAGTAAGCGAAGCATCGTTCAACTGCAATTTATCCATGCAATCGCGCAGCTCTTCAAAATCCTCTGTTACAACAGGGAAAATGCCGGCAAATACCATTGGTTTAACCTCTTCAAAACCCTGGATAGGCTCGCCAGGATTAGATACCAAAGTTATTGTATCCCCAACTTTTACATCTTTTGCATTCTTAATACCAGTGATAATATATCCAACGTCTCCGGCTTTAACTTCCTTTCTTTTGTCGAGGCCAAGCTTTAAAACACCTATCTCGTCAGCATCATATTCAGCATCCGTTGAAATGAATCGCACCTGATCGCCTTGTTTAATCGTGCCGTTATAAACACGGTAATATGCGATAACGCCGCGAAAGCTGTTGAAAACACTATCAAAGATGATTGCCTGTAATGGTGCTGTTTCATCGCCTTTTGGAGATGGAATACGTCCAATAACAGCAGATAAAATCTCCTCGATACCGATTCCGCTTTTGCCGCTTGCCAGTAAGATATCTTCTTCTTTACATCCGATCAGGTCGATGATCTGATCCTTAACTTCAGGAATCATCGCTCCATCCATATCAATTTTGTTGATAACGGGGATGATTTCAAGATCGTTTTCCAGAGCCAGGTAAAGGTTGCTGATGGTTTGGGCCTGAATACCTTGCGTGGCGTCAACCAACAAAAGGGCGCCTTCACAAGCTGCAAGGGCACGGCTAACTTCGTAACTGAAGTCCACATGGCCCGGGGTATCGATTAAGTTAAGAGTATATTTAGAATTATTATATTCGTAAGACATTTGAATAGCATGACTTTTAATCGTAATGCCTTTTTCTCTTTCCAGATCCATGTCGTCAAGAACCTGGTTCATCATGTCTCTCTCTCCAATAGTTTTGGTGAATTCCAGTAGACGATCTGCCAGTGTGCTTTTTCCGTGATCTATATGCGCGATAATGCAAAAGTTTCTGATCTTATCCATAATTGGGGCAAAGATAATTGAAACTCGGTAACTGCGGAGGTGCTGACGCACACAGTTTTTGAAACACGGAGACACGACTACGAAACGAAACACGGAGATTTTTGCCACGGAGGCGCTAATACGCTAAGAAGCACGAACATTTGAAGCATCAGCAACTTCAGTTCTAAGCTTTGCGTTTTAGGCTTTAAGCTCTACAAAAACCAATAATCCTCAGCATCCTTCGGCGCCGGCTTTTCGATGAGCGTTCTGGTGATCTTGTTAAGTTCAGACACTTTATTTTGAAAATCACCCTTCAATTCATTGCGGATTTGTTGAAGGTTATCGAGCACTTGTTCCAGCTCGTCGGGCAGGAGTTCATTAAAAACTTCTTTAAGCCTTTTGGCAACAGTAGGAGATTTACCATTCGTGGATATCGCCAGTTTAAGGCTTCCCTTTGTTACTATGGAGCCAAGATAAAAATCACATAACTCTGGCTTGTCAGCAACATTAATCAATTTGCCCGCCTGTTTCGCATCGCTGCGAATTAGTTCGCTCGTTGGGATGTCGTTAACTGCGGCGATCACCAAATCGATATCTTTTAAATATGATGGTTCATAATTGGCAATCGTTACACAAATATTCCCGTGTGAAGCAGCAAGAGCGGCAAAATCTTCATTAACCGCTTTAGTTACCACATTAACTTTTGTAAGAGGGGCGTTATTGATAATCGCCTGCAATTTCTCCAAAGCAACATTACCTCCGCCGATCAACAGCACACGAAGTTGCTCCAGCTTAAAAAACACCGGAAAAAGCCTGTTTATGTTAGATGTAGATGCTTGGTTGTCCATTATATTTAAGGTTTCAGGTATCAGCTGTCAGGTATCAGGAGTAGCCCTGGTAAATCAGGTATCAGCTCGTACTATGGCAAAAAATTTCGCCCTGATCAAGCTGATACCTGGTACCTGGCACCTGAAACCTTACACGATTCCCTCTCTTACTACAAAATCGCCAAAAGACTCTTTCTTTTTTCTTTTTGAGGAGAAGTTGGAAAATAAACTGTCCAGTTCGGTTAATATCTGAGCTTCGTCGAGGTTCTCTTTGTATAATTTGTTCAATCTTGTTCCGATTACATCAGCTCCGAGATGCATATTATAACGGCCATAATTAGTTCCTACAAAACCAATCTCAGCAATATAAGGCCTGGCGCAGCCATTGGGGCAGCCCGTCATTCTTATGCCGATGCCTTCCTGTTCAAGCTTGTACTTTGAAAGTACGTCTTCAATCTTTGTGATTAATGAAGGCAGGTAGCGTTGTGCTTCAGCCAAAGCAAGAGGACAGGTATTAAACGCAACGCAGGCTACTGCATTTCTTCTTACAGGCGACGCTTTGTCTGTTGTTTCAATAATCTTGTATTGCTTCAACAGGTTTTCAACAAAATCTTTGTCTTCCGGTTTAATATCGCTGATGATCAGGTTTTGGTTACAGGTAAAGCGGAAGTTAGCCTTTCTTGCTTTCGCTATTTCCAGGCAAGCCGTTTTATATTGAACATCCTCGTCATCACGCACGCGGCCGTTTTCAATAAAAGCCGTGTAGTACCACAAGCCTTCATGATTCTGGTGCCATCCGTATTCATCGTGGCGATACGTAAATTCATATTTGCGCGCAGGCTCAAACTTGAGGCCGGCTCTTTTTTCAACTTCAGCTTTAAATACGTCCAGCCCCATTTTTTCAACCGTATATTTCAAACGTGATAATTTTCTATCACTTCTGTTACCATTGTCGCGTTGAACAGTTGCTATTTCATAAATGGTCTTCAATGCATCTTCTTTCGAAACATAACCAAGAACATCGCCAAGACGAGGATATGTATCAGGATTTCCATGTGTAGCTCCCAGGCCACCACCGGCTGCGATATTGAACCCCAGTAGTTTGCCTTTTTCAATGATGGCGATAAGCCCTACATCATTTGTAAAAACATCAACATCATTATAAGGAGGAATAGCGATGGCTATTTTGAACTTACGCGGCAGATAACGATTTTCATACAGCGGGTCTTCCTCTGTTGTTTCAACGAGTTTTTCCTGATCCAGCCAAACCTCATAATAAGCTCTTGTTTTGGGTAACATGTATTCGCTTATTGTTTCCGCGAAATGAAAGATCTCTTCGTGGACAGGAGAATATTTTGGATGTGCACCCGCAACTACGTTTCTGTTTACATCTCCACAGGCGGCGATAGAATCCAGCTTGTGTTTATTAAATGCCGCAATGGTAGGCTTGATATGCGATTTTAAAATGCCATGCAGCTGTACCGTTTGCCTGGTTGTAATTTTAATAACACCTGTTGTGTGGTCATCAGTTACCTCGTGCAATGTTTGCCATTGCTCTGCAGTGAGGTAACCGCCCGGCAGGCGAAGGCGGATCATGAAGGAATATAACCGTTCCAGCTTTTTTGCCGCACGTTCTTCTCTTCTGTCACGGTCATCCTGCATGTACATGCCGTGAAATTTTATTAATGACTGGTCATCTTCTCGTATAGCGCCTGTATGCTCATCTTTCAGGCTTTCTTTCAGCGTTCCGCGTAAGCCATGGCTGGCTTTCTTGATCCTTTCTACCGGTGATTCGTTCTGAGACATTGTTGGTTTGGTTATAATGAGAGCTTAAAGCGTAAAGCTAAAAGCTCAAAACTAAGATTCGATTTTTGTTACAAGCAAATAACTTTTACAAGTACGAGCTACGAAGTACCTATGCTCTGCTTGCGTTCTTTCATTTTATCTTGTTAAGTTGAAAACATTTTCAATTTTCAACTATCAATTGTCAATTAATAAACGTCTTTATGATATTGCCCGCTTTCATGCAACTGATGCACGTATTCGGTTGCAGCTTCAACGGTGATGTTGGCTTTATCTGCAATAATACCGATCAATGTGTTTTCAACGTCAACACTCATCGGCTCTTTAGCGCCGCAAACATAAATGTTGGCACCTGATTGAATCCAATCATACAATTCATCAGCTTTCTCTTTCATGCGATGTTGCACATACACTTTGTGATCCTGGTCTCTTGAAAAAGCAGTATTCAGTTTGGTAAGAACACCGGTCTCAAATAAAGATTGAAGATCTGTCTGATAAAGGAAATCGGAAACAAAATGCTGGTCTCCGAAGAACAGCCAGTTGCGGCCGCTATCACCTTTCGCATCACGTTCCAAAAGGAAAGAACGGAAAGGTGCGATACCTGTTCCAGGGCCAATCATGATCACATCTTTGCTTTCTTCAGGAAGGCGGAAAGCATTGTTCTTTTGTACATAGAATTTAATGTTATCATTTTCGTTTAAAGTTGACAGAAAATCAGAACACAACCCAAAACGCTGGTGTCCGTCAACATTAAATTTACTTCTGCTTACCGTGATGTGTACCTCGTTACCGCCATGCGCCGCAGGAGATGAAGACACCGAATATAATCTTGGAGCAATTGGTTCCATAATAGAAACAAACTGCTGAACATCTATACTTTTATCTGATGGATAAATGCGTAATAAATCCGCAAGGTCCATCCTGATAGAAGGAATTTCCTTCTTCACCAGTTTTGCATAGTTCTGTACTACACGTTCCGGGAGGTATTGAATATTTATTTTGGTAGTTAAAAGTACTTCTAATGCAATCGACTGATCGCGGAAAGTAAATTGCTGATCGGCAGATGCATCAAGCAATTCGATGATCTTGCCAACTGATGCCGGCTTATTGAAGGCAATGATACCGATAGAGTCGCCTGGCTCATATTCTACTTCTTCATCAGAAGCTATTTCTATATGAAAGGTTTCTTTGCCAGATTCTTTATCGTTCAGGTTGACTGATGTGATAATGGTACCATCATAAATCTTTTTACCACTTTTCGCAGGCTTTACTTTTGTAGCAGTTGCGACGCTTGCTGATGAGCTTTTTCCGGAAGAAGTGTTCAGCACCTCGTCGAACCATTGTGTTGCATCAGCCTCGTAATCCGTATCGCATTTTTTTAGCGGAACAATACGTTCTGCGCCTAGTGCACTCAGGCGGATATCTACATCTTCGCCTGCCTTGCAAAAAAGCGGATATGCAGAATCGCCCAGCGCAAGTACGCTATATTTTAAATCACCCAGTTGAAGGTTGTTTTGTAAAATATAGTCATAAAATTTCTTTGCACCGGCAGGAGGTTCACCATCACCTTGCGTGCTGATTACAACCAGCAGGCATTGTTCTTTTGAAAGATCATTAATCCTGTATTGATCCAGGCTTTTAAGCTTTACTGATACGCCTTGTTTCTTTAAACGCGTACTAAAGTCGGTAGCTACTTTTTTAGAATTACCGGTTTCTGTGCCGTACACTACAGTGCAGTTAGCAAGAGCCGGCGATGAAGCTACGGCAGATATTTCTGCTGCAATTTCTTCTTTAGAAAAACCAGCAACCACGGCACTCAGGTACCCGTTCATCCAAATAAGCTCATCCCTGGATGCATTTTTCACCAGTTCTCGGAATGTGTTTAATTTAAGCTCTGCTAACATTTGCCTCGTTTTGAAAATCGTTAACTAATTGTATTAATTCTGGAAAGTTGTCAAGTGGTTTAAAATAATGTTCCCTTTTGCTGTTGTTGGGAAGCCACGCAAAACGGTCGTATAGTTCCGTGACGCGGCCCATAATTACAAGCGATGGGCTTTTAAATTCAATATCAAAACCATTATTAAAGAATTCTGATAGTGTGGACTGAAACACATATTGTTCCGGTGTTGTAGCCTGTTCAACAACAATGAAAGGAGTTGAGCTGTCTGCACCTGCATCAAGCAGCTTGCCTGTTACACTATGCAAAGATTTACCTGACATGTAAAAAACCAATGTGTCTTCAAACAAAGCCAATTCTTTCCATGATGATTCTTCAATGGCAGAACTGGTATAATAGGTTAGAAATTTTACGCCTTGTGCAAAGCCACGCGCGGTAAGCGGCACGCCAGCATAAGCCGAAGCGCCCGATGCGGCAGTAATGCCCGGAACAATTTCGTAGCTGATATTATAATCGCGTAGGGTTTGCAATTCATCCAGCACATTGGAAAACATAGCAACATCGCCGCCTTTCAACCTTACAACAGTCTTATGTTTCTGCGCCAGTTTTACAATCAATTCATTTATCTCATGCTGTGGAACGGATGCATTAGAACCGCCTTGTTTGCCCACAGAATAGATTAATGCTTCAGGATGCGCATATTCTTCAATAATCGCGTTGCTCACCAGCCTGTCTGTAATAATCACATCTGCCTGGGATAATATTTTTGCCGCCTTAATCGTCAATAGATCCGGGTCGCCGGGGCCGGCGCCTACCAGGTATACTTTGCTGGTGTTACGAACATTCATTAGTCTACAAATTTGGTGGGTTTCATGATAAAATAAAAAGCCTTAAACGGCTTTTGCTACTTCGTGGTTTGCTGAAGTGGAGTGTAAACCGCACTCTTTCGAGTTTTTGTCTTCCCACCACCAGCGGCCCGCACGAAAATCTTCGCCCGGCTTAACGGCCCTTGTACAAGGCGCGCAGCCAATGCTCACGAAACCTTTGTTATGAAGTGTATTATAAGGAATGTTGTTTTTATAAATGTAAGAAGTAACATCTTCAGTGCTCCAGTACAACAACGGGTGAAATTTGATGATGTTATTCGCTTCGTCCCATTCAATCTGCGATAGCTGCTGCCTTTCGGGAGAATGCTCAGCACGCAAGCCGGTTACCCAAACTTCGTTCCCTGCCAAAGCTCTTTTCAACGGTTCTACCTTTCTTATGTGGCAGCAACCTTTTCTAAGATCGATTGATTCGTAGAAAGCATTCGGCCCGTTCTGTTGAAGATAACCTTCCAGCGCTTCGTTATTGGGATAGTAAGCTTTTATTTTAGTATGATACTTTTCGTTGGTTCTTCCCCACACATAATAGGTTTCATCAAATAAACGGCCGGTATCTATGGTGAAAATTTCGATTGGCAATTTATTGGTCAGTATCATGTGCGCTATAGCCTGGTCTTCCCAGCTAAAGCTGCTGGAGAATACAATCTTTCCTGCATGTTCCTCCGAAATAAGCTTTAACGAATCCTCCTCGGATAGTCCACTTATTTTGTAGGATAAATCATATGTTTTGCTAAAGTTGTTGTTAGACATATATGCTAATGTTGTATGGAATTATGTGTTTTTGATGGTTTAGACTATTGATTATTGCATGCAACAGCAGATGAGTGTAAGCTTGCTGCAGCAACAGACAGAAGTGAAGTATGATGGAGATTGAGACATTAGTCTACCATTTTGGTGGTAAAATTAAAGTACGGTAAATAAAATACCAAATAAAAGATGATTTTATAAACTAACAATTGTTTTGAGCGGTTGTGAAGGCCAGCCGGCTACAGCGAAACAAAAGTTGAAAAGCCTGACACTGTAAAGAATTTGCAGAAAAGCACACTGGTTCTTTATAACCCAAAAAAGATTTTTAAAAGACTGCATTTCATAAAAAATACGAAGCAATAAACAAGCATATCTGTTAATCTTTCCGGAATTGTCTTTTTCCTAAGAAAACAATTCTTCAAGGCGAAGTATTTTGAATAACTCAAATATAACTGCCATGAAATTATGTGCTGTTTTATCTTCAGTCCTTTTACTCCTTGCCTCATGCAATAGCCCTAAAACAAACCTTGTCTATAAAACCGGGCTCACGGTTTTTAAAGACTTTGATAGTTCAAGGCATTTTGATACATCATCTTCAAATAGTTTTCGTCCTGTAAAAATTGACGTGTTTTATCCTTCTACCGATACCGCTACGCACGCGGAATTATTGTATGGCGACATTCTCGACATGTATGAACAACGATTTAATTTCAATACACCTATCGATAGCTGCAAAAAGACAAGCCTTGAACTTGCCAAAGCTTTTGCAGAATACCTGCATGTAGATTCAGCTGCAAAAATGCTATCGTACAAAACGCATATTTATAAAGATCCGGGCCAGCCCGGTAGCCGTTTTCCTTTGATTGTTTATGCGGCCGGCATGAACGGCAGCAGTTGGGATAATGTGATCTTGTTTGACAGCCTTGTGAAAAAAGGTTTTGTTGTGGCATCTATAAGTTCTGTAGGTAAATTCCCCGGTTACATGACTGCAGCTGTAGACCTGGATGAGCAGGTTCAGGACATTTTATTTGCCATTGGCCAAATGAAAAAACTGCCTTATGTTGACACATCCAATATTGGCCTGTTGAGCTGGAGCCTCGGTGGCAGCGCTATTACCAAAGCGGCGATGCTTTCAAAGGATGTTAAGTGCCTGCTTTCTTTTGATGGTACGGAAATTCATTATTATGGTTATGATAGAGACTGGGACAAGCAGTTTGATGAAATAAAAACAATCTCTCCGTTTGTACCAGAGGCAGTAACAGTACCCTATATGTACCTTAGCGGCGAACACCCTGTAAAAATTGATTCTATTTATAGCTTGCCGCAGCATGTGAAATCTGTCGACAAATACTTTTTGAAATTCAGAAATGGCATTCATGAAAATTTCTCCTCAATCGTATCTATTGCAAAGGCCGTTGAGGCAAAGGCAGCCAATACAGACAGCGGCAGGCACGAGATTATCTGCGATTTGGCAACCACTTTTTTTAGCCAGTATCTTAAGCAGGACAAATCAGCCAGTACAAAAAAATATATCGAGAAGCTGGTAGCCCTGTCACCCTCAAATTATGATACGGCATGGCCTGTTTATCCATCTAAACAACAGGCTGTTATGCCATAAAACTTATCACTGAACATTTTTATTGCTTTGATTCTATTCCTATATTTTTGTAGAAATTGAATCCTGAATGAATAGTACAATTATCCTATTATGCGTTGCTATCGCCATTCTCTTGTCCGTATTGCTGGTATATGTGTACCGCGATGTAAAAAGAGGAGAAAAAAGCGACGAAAAAACCAATGATCCACAAACCAAACACCTGCAGTTACAAGCTTATGAAAGGCTCACCCTGCTTGTAGACCGCATCGCACTTCCCAACCTCATCAGCCGAATGGCAATATCCGGTGTCAGCGCAAAAGACATGCAACTGTTGCTGGTAAGAAACATTCGGGAAGAGTTCGAGTACAATATCTCTCAGCAGATTTATGTTACGCACGATGCCTGGACTGCAGTAAAAAATTTAAAAGAGCAAAATATGCTGGTGATTAACCAGTTTGCGAACGCTTTGCCTCCAAACGCAACCGGCCTTGATCTGAACAAATTGCTGCTTGAATTCCTGATGAATAATAAGAAAGGCGCTTTACACGAAGTTGTAAGTGAAGTGCTTGCTTATGAGGCAAAGACTTTGTTGTAGCAAACGTATTGGTAGGGCAGGAAATTGTTCATCATTTTAAAAAAGGTCATATGAAATCTGATAGCGGAATTGATATTAAATCAGTTTATACAAAGAATGATGTACAACAGCCTGCCCATGATGATATGCCCGGAGAGTATCCATACACCAGGGGCATTCAGCCGGATATGTACCGCGGCAGGTTATGGACCATGCGGCAATACGCCGGTTTTTCTACTGCGGAAGAGAGCAACCAGCGTTATCATTATTTGCTTTCGCAAGGCGTAACAGGCCTTAGCGTAGCGTTTGACCTTCCAACCCAAATTGGTTATGACAGCGACCATCCGCTTGCAGAAGGAGAGGTGGGCAAAGTTGGCGTTGCGATTGACAGCCTCGAAGATATGCAGCGCCTTTTCCACGGAATTCACCTGGAAAACGTCAGTACGTCCATGACCATCAACGCAACGGGATTTATCCTGCTCGGGCTGTATGTAGCGTTGGCAAAACAACAAAATGCTGATCTGCACAAGATTTCCGGCACTATTCAAAACGATATTTTAAAAGAATACGCAGCGAGGGGCACTTATATATATCCGCCTAAGCCATCTATGCGTATCATCACCGATATTTTTGAATGGTGTAGCCTGGACCTTCCAAAATGGAATACCATTTCCATTAGTGGTTATCATATACGTGAAGCCGGGAGCACCGCAGTACAGGAAGTGGCTTTCACATTAAGTAATGGCAAAGCATACGTAACAGCCGCAATTGAAAAGGGCCTGGACATCAATGTTTTTGGAAGGCGCCTTTCTTTCTTTTTCAACTCCCACAACAATCTTTTTGAAGAAGTAGCAAAGTTCAGGGCTGCAAGAAGAATGTGGGCGGGTATTATGAAAGAGCTTGGCGCTACCGACCCCAAAGCAATGATGCTGCGGTTTCACACGCAGACAGGCGGCAGTACATTAACAGCGCAACAGCCATTGAACAACATAACACGCGTAAGTACACAAACATTGGCAGCAGTATTAGGCGGAACGCAAAGCCTTCACACGAATGGCTACGATGAGGCATTGAGCCTGCCTACCGAAGAAGCTGCGCGAATAGCTTTAAGGACACAGCAGATCGTGGCCTATGAAAGTGGCGTGGCAGATACAGTAGACCCGTTGGCTGGCAGTTACTATGTTGAAGCGTTGACAGACGAAGTTGAGCAACATGCCCAGGCATTGATGGATAAGATAGATAAAATGGGTGGCAGCATTAGCGCCATTGAGCAGGGATTTATGCAAAATGAAATTGCCCGAAGCGCGTATGAATACCAGAAAAAAATTGAGACGGGAGAAAAGATCATTGTTGGTGTAAACAAGTTTACTGCAGGCAAGGAAGAGCCAGTTCCCGTATTTAAAATTGATGACAGTATCCGGCTAGTTCAGTCAGAAAGGTTGTCCCAACTCAAACAATCGCGTGACAACAACTTTATAAGGAGGGCTTTACAAAAAATTAACAGCGCGGCAAAAGAAGGCAGCAACCTAATGCCGCCGGTTATTGAAGCGCTTGAAAATTATTGTACATTAGGAGAAATAGCCGATGAGCTTCGAACAGTTTTTGGTGAATTTAAGTGATCCTCTATCTGAACACTAACATAATTTAGCGAAGATTCTTAGCTGATGGCTAATAGCTGAGAGCTATCTTTGCATGTAGCTTTTCATGTACGCAATAGTAGATATAGAAACAACAGGGAGTCATTCACAAAGTAACGGACTGACGGAGATAGCAATTGTATTACACGACGGTGAAAAAGTGGAACACGTGTTTGAAACACTGATTAATCCCGGAGTTCCTATTCCCAAATACATATCTTACTTAACTGGTATCACCGAAAACATGGTTGCTGATGCGCCACCTTTCAGTGATGTTGCCTATAAAATTTTCACACTTCTGCATGGCCGCGTTTTTGTGGCACATAACGTTAATTTCGATTACTCCTTTATAAAAGATCACCTGAGGCAATGCGGCTATGAATGGCAACCAAAAAAATTGTGTACACTCCGCCTAAGTAAAAAAGCCTTTCCGGGATTGCCCAAATATGGTCTGGGAAGCATTTGTGATGCATTGTCAATCCAGATCGAAAATCGCCACCGCGCCGGAGGTGATGCTGGTGCAACAGCAAAATTATTTGAGCTGATCCTGCAAAAAGGTGGTGAAAAGCTGGTATTGGAAACACTTCGCCGCGAAAATCGCGAACAAATGTTGCCGCCTCATATGCCGGTTGAGCAGGTTAATAATCTGCCTTACGTTCCGGGGGTATATTATTTTCACGACAACAAAGGCAAAGTGATCTATGTTGGCAAGGCGAAAAATCTGAAAAAGCGCGTGATCAGCCACTTTACCGGCCTTAATACCGGTAAAAAACGGCAGGATTTTTTGCGCGATATTCACTCCGTAACTTTTACTGAATGCGCGACTGAGTTTACGGCTTCTATTTTTGAAAGTATTGAAATAAAAAGGCTGTGGCCAGTTTATAATATAAGCCAAAAGACATTCCAGCAGCGTTTTGGTATTTATTCGTTTTTAGATGGGCGGGGCTATATGCGGCTTGCTATTGACAAAAAGCGAAAATACCTTGAGCCGGAACTTTCCTTTAGCCTGCTGGTTGATGCAAACAGGACGTTATGGAAAATGGTAAAAACGTTCAATCTTCATCCTGCGCTTTGTTTTCTTGATCAGTCTATACCATTAGATGAAGATGAATGCCCGCCCTACTCATACAACGAAAGAGTCGAATACGCATTGAACGAAATGAAAAGCCAGATGGGTAGTTATGCGATCATGGAACCTTGTGACTTTTTCAAAGAAACATCCTGTGTGTTGGTTGAAAATGGACGTTTTTATGGCATGGGGCTGATACCCAGGCATGCAGACAATATGGAAATTGCTGCAGTTAAAGAACATTTGACACAATACCCCGAAAATGAAGTCATTAACTCGCTTATCAGGGGCTTTGCAATAAAAAATCCCGAAAGAATACTGCCATTTTAATATACGATGTCAGATGTTAGGTGTACGATGTGGCAAGACTTCTGATTTCTGATGTGAGGATGTCTGATGTATGTTCGATATAGATGCAGAGAGATGTGTGACTATTCGAAGAAGGCAAATATTTTAAAATGTTTTAATGAATATCTGGCCAAAATAATACGCTGATTAAAGTTGAGCAACAGCTCACACCTGATAGCTTAAAGCTGACACCTAACAAATTTTTTCTTTTCAAACACGTCACCTACATTCGCAACCCTCTTAAAATGCCTTGTCGTTTTTAGGGAATAAAACATTGAATATTATGACAGAATTTGCACAACCAATTGCGTTAAAACTAAATCTGAAGCCTTCACAGGTTGAAGCTGTTTTGGACTTGTTTAGTGAAGGGGCTACTATTCCGTTTATCGCCCGTTACCGTAAGGATAAAACTGGCGGCCTCGATGAGGTGCAGATTCAACAGGTGCAGGATGAATCAAAATTCCTGAAAGAGTTTACAGAAAGAAAGGCATTCATTGAAAAGGCAATTACAGAGCAAGGCAAAATGACCGATGCACTTCAAACTAAAATAAACAGTGCAGCTACGTTGGCCGAACTGGAAGATATTTACCTGCCTTACAAACCGAAACGTAAAACCAAGGCTCAGACCGCACGTGAAAATGGACTGGAACCACTTGCATTGTTGATTCTTGAACAGAAAGATACAGACGTGCTTGCTGAAGCAGGTTCTTATATTACCGATAATGTAAAATCTGCTGATGAAGCGCTGCAAGGTGCAAGGGATATTATTGCGGAAACAGTGAATGAGGATGCGCAGGTAAGGGCCAAGATGCGTAAGCTGTTTGAAGATGAGGCGACTTTCCAAAGTAAGGTGATTGCAGATAAAGAAAATGAGGCCAGCAAATACAAAGATTATTTCGACTTTAATGAGCCTGTTTCCAAAATACCTTCTCACCGCATCCTTGCTATATTAAGGGGTTTTCTGGAAGGCCATTTGCGCATGGCTATTTCGCCGGTGGAAGAAGAAGCGATTGAGAAAATTGAACAACAATATGTAAAAGGAATGGGCGCAGCTGCCGACCAGGTGAAGCGTGCCGTTAAAGATTCATACAGGCGTTTGTTGCAACCCAGTCTGGAAAGCGAGTTTCGTACGGCGTTAAAAGCAAAAGCTGACGAAGAGGCTATTAACGTTTTTGCTGAAAACCTTCGCCAGTTGTTGCTAAGTTCTCCGTTGGGTAGCAAACGTATCCTTGCACTTGACCCCGGGTACCGCACAGGATGTAAAGTGGTATGCCTGGATGAAAAAGGTGAGTTGTTGAAAACGGACCTGGTTTTTGTTCATGAAAAGAACAGAATGATGGATGCCGAATACAGAGTGCGTGACCTGGTAGCTAAATACAATATTGAAGTGATTGCCGTAGGCGACGGCACAGCGGGCCGCGAGACTGAACAGTTCATTAAAAAACTGCAGTTGAACCTGCCAGTATTCCTGGTGAATGAAGATGGTGCCTCGGTTTATTCTGCTTCAGAAACGGCGAGAGAAGAATTTCCCAATGAAGATGTTACGGTGCGTGGCGCTGTAAGTATTGGTAGAAGATTGATGGATCCGTTGGCTGAATTGGTAAAGATAGATCCGAAGAGCATTGGCGTTGGCCAGTATCAGCATGATGTTAACCAGTTCCGTTTAAAAGAAAGATTGGACCAGACAGTTGTAAGCTGTGTGAACGCAGTGGGTGTAAACCTGAATACGGCAAGCAAGCATTTGTTGAGTTATGTGAGTGGTATTGGCGCTACATTGGCCGATAACATCGTTAAGTATAGAACTGAAGCCGGTAAATTTACAAGCCGTGAACAATTAACCAAAGTTCCGCGACTTGGTGGCAAAGCCTTTGAACAATGCGCAGGCTTCCTTCGTATTAAAGACGGAGAAAACCCGTTGGATGCAAGTGCTGTGCATCCTGAAGCATATAAGCTGGTTGAAAAAATGGCCGGCGACCTGAAAGTGAATGTACAGGATCTGATTGGCAAAGAAGAGTTGATCAAACAGGTGGATACTAAACAATATGTGACCGAGCAGTTTGGTGAGCTTACCATTAAAGACATTTTGAATGAGCTGAAAAAGCCGGGGCTTGACCCACGTAGCGAACTGGAGCAATTTGAATTTGCTTCTATTTATAGCATTGAAGATGTTCAGGTTGGAATGGTTGTGCCGGGCGTTGTAACAAATATTACCCGCTTTGGCGCTTTTGTTGATATCGGAGTAAAACAGGATGGCCTTGTTCACGTAAGTGAGATATCTCATCAGTTTATTACTGATCCCAGTGAGGCATTGAAGCTGAACGATAAAGTACAGGTAAAAGTGTTGGAAGTTGATGCTGCGCGTAAGCGTATCGCGCTGTCTATTAAGCAAACCCAGGAGGCGCCTGCAAGAAGGGAAACGAGGTTCAATAAAAACAATCCAACTTCCAACAACAGGAAGAAAGAGGATGACCTTAGTAACCTGAGTGTGAATGATGCACTTGCCGCACTAAAAAAGAAGTTTGGAAAGTAATTGACAATTGAAAGTTGACAATTACTACCGGACTGAAGTCATTCAGGTGGGGAAAATGAAGCCTCGGTTCTAATCCAACCGGGGCTTCTTGTTTTTATCCCTGAGGCAAAAGCTTTTTGTGGGTAATCAAAAACAAAATGTGTTAGACAGCTGATGATGGCATTTCAGTTCATTGCTTTAGTATCATTGCCTTTCTCTGTGGCCATCTGTGAAAAACTCCATTCACTCTGTGGTTAAAAATTCCTGCCTCAAAAAAAATTTGTAACCATACACATTAATTGTACTTTTGAAATTGTATAAGCACTTATATATTTTATGAACTTTTACCAACAATTAGGATTTCTTGTATTTGGCAGTCGTCTAAGAAGGCTTAGTGAAACATTTTTGAATGATGTAAATAAGGTCTACAAATCACACAAGATCGCCTTTGATGCATCCTGGTTTCCAGTGTTTTATATTCTTTCACAAAAACAGGAAGCGTCCATTAAAGAGATCTCGGAAGAGGTGAATGTATCGCACTCAGCCGTTAGCCAGTTAATAAGCAACCTGCAGCAAAAAGGGCTTATTAAGTCAACCGTATCAAAAAAAGATGCACGTCATAAAGTGATCACGTTTACCGCAAAGGGAGAGAAGCTGCTGCATAAAATCCAACCAGTATGGACGGCATTGGAAACAGCTATGGAAGAGCTTGCAGGATCATCAGCCGAAAGTAAAAAATTGCTGAATGCGTTAACAAACATGGAGAAAAGAATTCAGCAAAAGAGCCTGTTTGAGCGGATTGAAGGTTCGATAGAAAATCAGTAGGTGAGAATTTGATAACGGAAGAACGCGGCCATTAACCTCGTATTCAGTGAAGATATTTTAGAAACATTGTTATGAACAGTACGCTTTTAATAGATAATGATTGTTTGCATTTTGAACAGGTGAAAGATTTACTGGATCATCAGCAACAGATTAAGTTAACTGAGGAGACTAAACAACGTGTTGAAAAATGCCGGACTTATCTTGACAGCAAGATGGAGGGGCATCACGGCTTATTTTATGGAATCAATACCGGTTTTGGTTTTTTGCAAAATGTGGAGATAGATAAAGATCAGATAGAGCAATTGCAATATAACCTGATTGTATCTCATGCCTGCGGAATGGGAGAAGAAGTTCCGGCGGAGATCATTAAGCTGATGCTAATGCTTAAAGTGCAATCGCTGGGCTATGGCCATAGCGGGGTTCAACTTGATACCGTAGAAAGGCTGGCAGCGATGTTTAACAACAATGTGCTGCCCGTCATCTATACGCAAGGGTCACTGGGTGCATCCGGCGATCTGGCGCCATTGAGCCATCTAAGCCTTCCACTTTTAGGGCTTGGAGAAGTTTATTTCGAAGGGGAAAAATATCCGTCTAAAACTATTCTTGACAAATTCGGATGGCAACCTATCCGCTTGCAGAGTAAGGAAGGGTTGGCGTTGATCAATGGAACACAGTTTATGAGTGCATATGGCATATATTGCCTTAAGAAATCAGCGCATTTATTACAGCTTGCTGATCTTATCTGTGCCTTGTCATTCGATGCATTTGATTGCGTTAGCGGACCATTACATCCAAACATCCAGAAAATAAGGCCACATAAAGGGCAAGCCGCTACTGCAGCTACTATCTCAAAATACCTGCAAGGTAGCGAAGTTGCAGCTCAGGCAAAACAGCAGGTTCAGGATCCGTATTCTTTCCGTTGTGTACCACAGGTGCATGGCGCTACAAAAGACGTTTTTGAGAACGTATTGGATGTGTTCTTAACAGAAATAAATTCAGTTACCGATAATCCGAATGTATTTCCTGATGAAGATTTAATCGTAAGCGGAGGAAACTTCCACGGGCAGCCACTCGCATTGCATCTTGATTTTTTAAGTATTGCCATGAGTGAGCTTGCCAATATCAGTGAACGAAGGATCTATCAATTAATAAGCGGCCAGCGGAACCTGCCGTTATTCCTGGTGCAGGATGCAGGATTGAATTCGGGATTTATGATCCCGCAATATACAGCTGCCGGAATTGTGAGCGAGAATAAACAGTTGTGTACACCTGCTTCGGTTGATTCTATTTCATCATCCAATAACCAGGAAGATCATGTAAGCATGGGCGCAAACGCAGCAACCAAGTGTTTACGCGTGATCAACAATGTAGAGCGTGTATTGGCAATCGAATTACTAAGTGCAGCACAGGCGTTTGATTTTAGAAGGCCATTAAAAACATCGCCCATACTGGAAGATTTATTTACAGCTTTCAGAAAAGAAGCATCGTTTAATGACAAAGACAGGGTATTACATACCGATATGATGAAAGCCGTTGAGTTTATAAGAAAATGGGAGAGATTTTAAGATCGTAAGACGAAATTTCGGAGAGATAGTAAGTGTTTTAGATTATGAGAATTCTTTGCGCAACTTTGTGTTCTTCGTGGCTTTGTGGTTTAAAAAACTTAGAGCTTCTTTGAGCTTTCGAGCCTTAGTGACAAAGAAAAAACATTACCATATGAATGCACAACCTAGTACAACGTTATCCTGCAAAGGATGGATCCAGGAAGCGGCCCTGCGCATGCTGATGAATAACCTGCATCCTGATGTGGCTGAGCGGCCTGAAGAATTGATCGTGTACGGTGGCAGAGGAAAGGCAGCACGCAACAAAGAAGCATTGCAGCAGATCATCGCTGCATTGCGTGTTCTGGAAAATGACGAGACGTTGTTGATTCAAAGTGGCAAGCCAGTTGGGATTTTAAAAACACACGAGGATGCGCCAAGAGTGCTGTTATCCAATTCGCAGCTAGTGCCTAAATGGGCCACGTGGCAGCATTTTGATGAGTTGGAAAGAAAAGGATTAATGATGTATGGGCAGATGACTGCAGGCAGTTGGATTTATATCGGTTCGCAGGGAATTGTCCAGGGCACCTACGAAACTTTTGCCGCCCTTGCCGATAAACATTTCAATGGAACATTAAAAGGAACGCTTAGTGTAAGCGCCGGTCTTGGCGGAATGGGTGGTGCTCAGCCATTGGCTATAACAATGAATGACGGTGTGGCACTAATCGCTGAAGTTGAAGAGTGGCGCATTAATAAACGCCTGGAGACAAAATATCTGGATGTTAAATGCCATAGTATTGACGAGGCGATCAATATGGCCACTGCAGCGCGTAGAGAAGGCCAGCCTTTGAGTATCGGTGTTGTTTGTAATGCTGTACACTTGTTGAATAGATTAATTGAACGTGACATAACTGTAGATATTTTAACGGATCAAACATCGGCGCATGATCCCCTGATTGGCTATGTACCACATACCTTGAGCAACGAAGAAGCGGCAGTTTTGCGCAATGACGATCCGGAAAGATATGTTGCGCTGAGTTATGACAGTATGAAATTGCATGTTGAACTGATGCTTCGTTTACAACAACGCGGCACTATTACTTTTGACTACGGCAATAATATTCGTGCGCGTGCCCAGGAGCATGGGTTGAAAAACGCATTTGATTTTCCGGGATTTGTACCGGCATATATACGCCCGCTTTTCTGTGAAGGCAAAGGCCCTTTCCGTTGGGCAGCATTAAGTGGCGACCCCGAAGATATTGCAGTTACCGATGAAGTGATTGCTAATATGTTTCCTGAAAATGAAAGCTTGCAGCGATGGTTAAAATTGGCGAAAGAGAAAATCGCTTTCCAGGGCTTGCCCGCAAGAATTTGCTGGCTCGGCCAGGGTGAACGTGAAAAAGCCGGCCTTGCATTTAATGAGCTGGTAAGAACAGGCAAAGTAAAAGCGCCTATCGTTATTGGCCGCGATCACCTGGATACCGGTTCTGTCGCAAGCCCTAACCGCGAAACCGAAGCAATGCTGGATGGTAGTGATGCTGTTGCAGACTGGCCCTTACTAAATGCCTTAATCAATACGGCAGGTGGAGCAAGTTGGGTAAGCCTGCATCATGGTGGCGGAGTTGGAATGGGCTACAGTATTCATGCAGGAATGGTCATCGTTGCTGATGGTACAGAACAAGCTGCAAAGCGCCTGGCGCGCGTATTGCGCAATGATCCGGGGTTGGGTGTCATTCGTCATGCAGATGCGGGTTACGAGTTGGCAAAAGAAACGGCGAAGAAATTTGGATTGGATTTGGAAAGCATGCTGTGAGAACGTGAATAGTGAATCGTCAATAGTGAAAGGTGCGGCAGTTTCACTTGTTTGAAAAATGATGTACTAACAGTTATCTGACTTTAAACGACGCGGTTCTGTCTCACGAAACGCTTGTCATTATTTTGCGCTCTGCGGAGCCTCCAGGCTTCGCAGGCTTACTCTGTCGCCTCTGGCGACGAATCAAATGTTCAATCAGATGCCCGCTTAGCATTAATGCCGTCAATTAGTCTTCTATCTAGACGCCGTGGTTCGTGTCTCACGAAACGCAGCTTTAAAGCTGGTCATTATTTTTCTGTCTTTCTTGCTAAGAATATGCTTGCGATAAGGCCTAATCCAACAATTACATCAACAACATTCCATAAAGTCCTTCCCAAAGCAATTTTTAAAAATGGTTGGAAAAGTAGTGCGAGTCCGGCATACACAATTAGTTCAATCATTGCATTCCGGGTAAACGCAATGTAGGCCAATATTGCAAAGCCGATAAATGCGGCAAATCTTACCAATTCATAATAGCCATATGGCATCCTGAGAAGGCAAACAAAAAACAAAAAGGCGAGAATAGTTTTTATAAGCGTTTCCATAATTATGGGTTGGTTATGATTGCTTATTCAAGTCAGGAAAAATAATTGCTTCCACCTCCTTAAACCATCCTTCAATCATTGCAAATGCTTCAGGGTTATCTCTCCAGAATTCCGGTGCAAGCCACAAATTCGATTTACCCATGAGCGCATATGCGGTTGCGGGATGTTTATCACTCACAACAAGAAATGCATCCTTCCACAAGCCGGCAACCTTGTACTGCTCATCTATTGAAACTTCCCTATTGCTTTTGATCAAGGCAATGGCCTTACGTGTTTCATGCATGGCATTAGCAAGTGTTTCCTTCATTTTCTGGGTTTCAGATTTCTTTTTATCCTTTCTTTCAAAAAACAACTTTACAGAATTGGTTAGTGGTTCAAATATCCGGATGAGTTGATCAAGCATATTTCAAGATGGCTTTAGTGTTTTGTTTACTAATATATTCTTTCAACTGCTAAAATGCAATGCCTGATGATAGAGAAAGAGAATCATCGAATAGTGAATCGCGAATAGTCAATAGCGAATGATGCCATCTTCTTTAGAACCCAAAAACAATGAATAAAACCGGACATCTTTTGTATTGGAATCGAACACTTAGTTGTATATTTTAAATTGTAAAGTATTTGTTATTAGGTATTTGTAAGAATGGCATCTTATTGGCAATCAATTGAAAGCTAACTATAAAGTATGATCAGAAACTATATCAAAACCGCCTGGAGAAATCTTGTAAAAAATAAATTTTATTCTTTAGTAAATATTTTCGGCCTAACAGCCGGGCTTGCTGTAGGTATTTTGATCTTGCTATGGGTACAATATGAGTTGTCCTTCGATGGATTTCACAAACAGTCAAAAAACATTTACCGGCTTGAAAATATGGTGGGTACCGGATCGAGCAGACAGATTTGGCCGGTAACTGCCGGGCCTATTGGTCCTCTGTCAAAGAAGCAAATTCCAGGTGTTGAAGAATTCGTTCGCGTATCATACAATCCTTTTTATGGATTATTCAGATACCAGGATAAGGTGTTTAATGATCAGCACAATGTCTTTGCAGATGCCACGTTGTTCTCTATGTTTGATTTCAATCTTATTAAAGGAAATAAAGCCAATCCTTTTCCTGATAATAATTCGATCGTCATTACAGAAAGCACCGCCACAAAATATTTCGGAAAAGAAGAGCCAATTGGCAAAGTGATCTCTGCAGATAATAAAATCAATTTTACGGTTACCGGTGTAATACATGACTTTCCTAAAAACTCAAGCATTGATGGAGATATGTTTTTCCCGATGTCACTCCTGGAAAAAATCAGGTATGCAGATAACAAATTAGGAAAGAACTTAGAGAATGATTTTGTGCAGTTTGATTTTGACACATATTTGTTGCTAAAGCCCGGCATGCAATTAGCGCAGGTGGCGGATAAAATGCGCAGCATTCACTTAAGCGTAAAGTCGGACGATACTGATATCCAATACTTGTTTCTGCCGTTAGAAAAAATGCATTTATACAGAGCCGATGGAAGTAACGGCGGAATTGAAACGGTGCGTATGTTCATGATCATTGCGCTGCTTATATTGGTGATTGCGTGTATCAACTATGTGAATCTTTCCACAGCACGTTCTATGTTACGTGCGAAAGAAGTTAGCCTGCGTAAAATTGTTGGCGCAGCCAGGTTGCAGCTTTTCTTTCAGTTTATTGTAGAAACAACATTGCTGTTTATATTGGCGACAGGGCTCGCTTTAATGTTGGTGTATATGCTGGTGCCTTTCTTCAACCAGATAACGGGGCGCGAGTTGGTGTTGAATATGTATGATATACAAATATGGAAAGTTATTCTTTGCACTATTCTCGGTACACTGATTGTTTCCAGCATTTATCCGGCATTACTGCTATCTTCTTTTGAACCGCTGAAAGCTTTGAAAGGAAGGGTTTCGGCGCATGTGAGCAATGCCGTTTTCAGAAAAGTACTGGTGGTTGTCCAGTTTGGTTTTTCTATGATCCTGATTACCGGAACACTTATTATCGGGAAGCAATTATCTTATATCCGTTCGAAGGAGTTAGGATACGATAAGGAACATGTGCTATCAATGGGCATGATTGATATGAGCAAACATATCGATGCTGTAAAGGCTGATTTGAAGATGCAGCCCGGTGTTTCCAATGTAACCTGGGCAGATGCAAATATTGTTCAGTACGGCGGACAAACAGGTAGCAACTCATGGGACGGAAAACAGCAAGGCGAGACCATGATGATTTGCCCCATCAGAACCGATAAGGATTTTATGTCTTTCTTTAAAATGCAGTTGAAAGAGGGCAGTGGCTTCACTGGAGCAGTTGCCGATTCAATGCATTACATCCTGAATGAAACGGCGATCCAGGCAATGCGATTAAAGGATCCTGTAGGAAAAAGATTCAAGTTATGGGAGACAGAAGGAACTATTATCGGCGTTGTGAAAGATTTTCATTTTTCTTCTATGCGTCAGAAAATACAACCTGCAGTCTTTTATTACAAGCCTGCACAGTATGGGCAAATCTATATCAAGACTACCGGTAAAGATGCACCGAAGGCAATTGCAGCTGCACAGAAAGAATGGAAAAAATACAATGCTGACTTCCCTTTCAATTATTCATTTTTAGATGATTCGTTCAATCGCCTGTATCAATCGGAACAGCGCACAGGCGTGTTGTTTAACATCTTTGCGGCTATAGCTGTATTTATTTCCTGCCTTGGATTGCTTGGCTTGGCGGCTTACACCGCGCAAGTACGTACACGCGAAATTGGCATTCGCAAAGTGTTGGGTGCAAGTGTTTCTGGAATTATCAGTCTGCTTGCTTCAGATTTTATAAAACTTGTGATCATAGCCATTGTCATCGCTACACCCATTGCATGGTATGTAATGAATAGTTGGCTGCAGGATTTTGCTTACAAGACAAATATTGGCTGGCTGGTATTTTTAGGTGCTGGAAGCATAGCAGTGGTGATAGGCATTCTTTCAATAAGTATTCAGGCTGTACGGTCAGCGATCGCAAATCCCGTTAAGTCGCTCCGCAGCGAGTGATGGGCCACAAAGGCGCAAAGGCTCAAAGGAGCACAAAGAAATGAAGTAAGGTCAAGTGAAATGCTCTGTGAAGCTCTGTGTAACCAATAGTATACTTAGCACCCGTAAAACATATGTCGTCTAAAAATCAAAGGCTGATACTTACGCATCAGCCTTTGATTTTTTTCCAAATTTGTAATCTTAGTAATCAGCTGAAACACCGGTATAATTATGTGGTGTAATTGCTTTTAATTCTTTTTTCAGATCAGCGCTTACTTTTAAGCTTGTGATAAAAGACTGAATATCCTGTTTGGTAATTGCTGATTTACCTCTCGTCAATTCTTTCAATGCCTCGTAAGGATTGGGGAAGTTCTCTCTTCTCAACACAGTCTGTATTGCTTCAGCAACAACAGCCCAGTTGTTTTCCAAATCTTCCTTCAGTTTTGCTTCATTCAGAAGCAGTTTGCCCAAACCTTTTTCAATTGATTTCAACGCGATCAAAGTATGAGCAACCGGAACACCCAGGTTACGCAGTACAGTAGAATCAGTCAAATCTCTTTGCAATCTGCTGATTGGCAACTTCGCAGAAAGATGTTCCAATAATGAATTAGCAACGCCGAGGTTTCCTTCAGCATTTTCAAAATCAATCGGGTTTACTTTATGTGGCATCGCGCTTGAACCAACTTCACCTTTTACGGTTCTTTGTTTGAAGTAGTCCATGCTGATGTATGTCCATATATCGCGACACAAATCGATCAATATTGTGTTGATGCGTTTGATGGCATCAAAATGTGCCGCCAGGTTATCGTAGTGTTCAATCTGTGTAGTGAACTGCATACGTTGCAACCCCAGCGTATCCTGCACAAACTCGTTACCCAATGCTACCCAGTTCTTTTTAGGGAAGGCAATGTTGTGTGCGTTAAAGTTGCCTGTAGCGCCACCGAATTTTGCAGCGTAAGGTATGTAAGAAAATAACTGCACCTGGTTGTCCAGCCTTTCCACAAACACCATAATCTCTTTACCAAGTTTGGTAGGAGAAGCGGGCTGTCCGTGTGTTTTGGCCAGCATGGAAATGTCTTTCCATTGAGAAGCTAAAACATGCAGATTGTTTTGCAGGTTAATAACTGCAGGCAGGTAATCATGCTCCATGCAGTGCTTCCAGCTAAGTGGAATAGATGTATTGTTAATGTCCTGGGAAGTCAATCCAAAGTGTACCCACTCCACAACGTCCTCTCCACCAGTCTTTTTCAGCTGTTCTTTCAGGAAGTATTCAACAGCCTTAACATCGTGGTTGGTAATGCTTTCAATATTTTTTATCTGTTGCGCATCGTCCAGGCTAAACTCTTCACCCACTTTTTTCAACGCTTGCCTTGCTTTTGCTGGCAGCTTGAAGATCTTTTTATCGGCAAGAAACAGGAAGTATTCTATTTCAACAATAACACGGTATTTAATTAGGGCAAACTCAGAGAAATACTCATCAAGATGCGCCACCTGCCTGCGGTAACGACCGTCAACAGGAGAAATGGCAGTAAGATTAGTTAATTCCATAATATTATTTTAAACACTGTTCGGTTAGATTGGGCAATGAACAGTTAAAATCAGGTTATGCAGTTACTTTATTTTAACGCGCTAACACTACATTTGCACGCAAAAGTAAAAGAAAGTTCTTTCCAATTGCTGATTTTATTACAAGAAAGCTGTTTTGTCCTTGCTAAATATGCTGTTTATCAGCAAGTTGTAAGCAATATGACGTCACAGTGAGAAAAGAAATGAAATGAAGAAGATTAAAGTAGGCGCAGTCAGTTATTTAAACACAAAGCCATTGGTTTATGGCATCAAACGTTCAACCCATTTATTAAAGCAAATAGAATTAATAGAAGATTATCCTTCAAGGGTAGCCGGAATGCTGGTTGATGGCACAATTGACATAGGGCTGGTGCCGGTAGCAGCAATTCCTAAATTAAAAGAATGGCATATTGTGGGCGATTTTTGCATTGGGGCAGAGGCTGATGTGGCCAGCGTTTGCCTGTTCAGCGAAACACCGATCGAAAAAGTTGAAAAAGTGCTGTTGGATTACCAGAGCCGCACTTCGGTAAATCTTGCCAAAGTGCTGCTGAAGCATTACTGGAAAGTAAATCCAATACTTGAAGATGCCAGCGAAGGTTATATTGCCGACATAAAAGGAACAACAGCGGGCGTGGTAATAGGGGACAGGGCGCTTGCTCAGCGTAAAGTATCACCGTATATCTATGATCTTGCTTCTTCATGGAGAGCGATGACGGGGCTGCCATTTATGTTTGCAGCATGGATCTCTAATAAGCCGTTGCCAGAAGATTTTATTGAGGAATTTAATGCGGCCAATGCTTTAGGTTTCGAACACCTTGAAGAAGTAATTGCAGAAAACCCATACCCGGTTTATGATCTGCATACTTATTACACGCATAATATCAGCTATCAATTGACGGAAGAAAAAAGAAAAAGCCTTGACCTCTTTTTGCAATATCTTGAAGAATTCAAACGCGAAAAAGCGTTTTAGCTTTCTCCGTTTAGATAAAATATTTAACTGTAATCCCGCCGGAAAATACCCTGGCGGGATTTTTATTTTTTAGCCGGGTTATCTTTTGGTCGCTGTTTTTGAACTGCGGGACGGCTTTCAGTTGGGGTTACATTACAAAACGGTAGCCAATTCCTTTGATGGTTATTATTTCAAGTGCAGGATCATCTTTTAAATAACCACGAAGCTTGGTGATGTAAACATCAAGATTACGGCTATTAAAAAATGAATCATTTCCCCATAACAGGTTAAGTATATCCCTGCGTTGAATTATTTGCTGGCGATTATTGTATAACAGTTTTAAAAGCTCGCTTTCCCTGTATGATAACTTTCTCTCTTCCTCGTTACTTTTTAGTATTTGCCGGCTTTGCTGAAAATTGTATTTGCCTATGGAAAATGTATCTCCGTTGGTTTTAGGCAACTGCGTTTCAGTTTCTTTTGTTACATACTGTATGCGCACAATCAGTTCCTCAATGCTAAACGGCTTGCGTATATAATCATTGCCACCTACATTAAAACCTTTCACTACATCTTCTGTTTGCGTTTTGGCCGTAAGAAAAATAATGGGCACTTTACTATTCATACTTCTTATCTCATCTGCAATAGTAAATCCATCTTTTCCCGGCAACATAATATCAAGCACGCAAACATCCGGGTTGCTTTGCTTATAAAGTTCCGTTGCTTTTGCACCGTTGCTTTCCATGATCACTTCAAAACCGCGGCTTTCAAGGCTTTCCTTAACTATCTTGCCAAGGAATAATTCATCTTCTATATATAATATCTTTATGCTCATCCAATCCGGATAGTTTTCTTAATAATCTTTCTATTTTCATCAAACTGAATTACGGCCGCTTCTTCATATGGAATGTGCACAATAAATGTGCTGCCCTTACCAAGTTCACTTTTTACTTCAGCAAAACCCTGGTGGCTTTTTGCAATATGATCTACATAACTCAATCCCAATCCATATCCCTTAATATCATGCCTGTTATTTCCGGGAACTCGGAAAAACTTTTCAAATACTTTTCGTTTGTATTCGGGCGGTATGCCAATTCCATTATCGCTTACACGTATTTCCACATGTTGTGTGCGAGATAATAATTCAACCTGGATAACCGGCTTGTCTTTGCTATATTTCAACGCATTGTCAAGCAAATTATAAATAACGCTTGTTATGTGTAGTTTGTCTGCGTGTATTGTAAACCTGTCACCTGTTGTTGTAAAAGTTATTGCGGCATCCTGTTTTTCGAATTGCCATTTCATAGAAGCAATTACCTGCTGACACAAATCGGCAAGATCAAAAGATTCTTTATCCAGCGCGATCGATTTATTTTCAAACATGGATAGCTTCAGCACTTTATCAACCAATAAACCCAGGCGCTGCAGCTCATTTTGCGATATGTTGAGATACTCTTGTGTTCGTTCAGGATCATCCATTGCCTTAAAGTTTTTTAATGCTTCAACGGCAACACTCACAGTGGCGATAGGGGTTTTAAGCTCATGTGTTATATTACTGATAAGATCATTTTTCATTTGCGTAAGCCTGCGCTGCTTTACCAGGCTGCTATACAACAAAAAGAATGAAGCAATAGTAATGCCGACGAGCAGGATAGAAAAAAGTAAAGGCGTTTTAAGCTGACTAAAAATGTATGAAGGTGTATGCAGAAGCAACAGACGATATGTTACCGGCTTAACAAGTCCAATGGTTACATCGTTTGAATGGCCAGGCTCAAACGCTTTTATTCGGGAAACGCTAAACGCAACATTCATTTTATCAGCCTTAAGCCTTGCGCTATAAGCTGAATCTATTTCGCGGATGGTGACAGTGTCGCGTGCGTAAAGAGAGTCTACATTAAATATCATTCTTACATCAGTGCCGCTTACAGTATCTTTTGTGGTTCGTGCGATAACATCAGGAAGAACCATCGGCGCTCGGGGCAAACCGTCATCTTTTTTAAATGTGTAGTTGACAAAAACCTGTTTTTCATGTTTAGTTGAATCCCATTGATGTGTTTCTGTTTTGCTAATTAAGGGAGATGAGCCTGAACTATCTTCTCTATCTGATATCGTCCTTAGCGTTGAAGTTCCAATGAAGATTTTTCTTTTTTGGGTGGAATCTCCACCAGACTCTCTCATTTTTTCCTGCATTAAACTTGCAATTGTTATCAATGGCCGATCGGTTCTCGCATCTTCTCTTATAACGGGTGCCAGTGCAGGCTGCATCGAATCAAATTTCAGTTTTGATGCCTGGAGCCTGAGAATGGTCTGATAAAAAGAAGCGTTTGTTTTTATTTCCAGGTTCTGGTGTTCGCGGTCATAGTTATCCTTCAGCCAGTACACCTGGAAGCCGGTGATCCCCGCAATGGCGATGATCATTAAAATTGCTAATGTGCGAAGCCTGTTCATTTCTTTTACAAATGTATAAGAATGCTGCTGACGTTGCTTTTGTTTTAACCTTTATTAACCTTAAAGCAAGGGGGCTTAACCTGATGCGAAAAGAGCCATAGCTAGCTTTGGTTAAAATCAAAACATTATGAACAAACTAGCGTTCTCCTGCATAGGTATGTTAACCTTCGCAACCATCCAGGCACAACAGAAAGAAGGCAAGATTATTTACCAGCGTACGGTGCAAAGACAAATGATCCTGGATCGCGGCAACGGGCCTGAAAGTTCGGTGCGGACAATAGTCCATAAATTTGAAGTGGACTTTGCAAATAATCAGATGATGCTGAAGCAGCAGGAAGATGATATACCTGAAGAAGAAGCTGCGCCGACTGGAGATCATATAATGATCCGGACTTTTGGCGGCGGCGGCGATGATGCTACCTACTGTAATTTTCAAAATGCCCGCAAAGTTCAGCAACAGGAATTCTTTGATAAAACGTTTGTAATAACGGACAGTATCAGATCCGGCAAATGGAAACTGAGCAACGAAACAAAAAGCATTCTTGGCCATGTTTGCCAAAAAGCAACGACACAGGAAATCGCTAAACATATGAAGATGTCTATGGACAATGGTAAAATGGAACGCAAAGAGACAGAAGATACTTCAGTGGTTACTGCCTGGTTTGCTACGGATATTCCGGTGCCTGCAGCGCCTGAAATGCAAGGGCAATTGCCTGGAGCTATGTTGGAATTGGAAAATGATAACGGACGAACTGTTTATGTAGCCATTGAAATTTCGCCAAAGGCAGATTTGTCAGCTATTAAAGAGCCGACAAAGGGCAAGAAAGTAACAGCTGCAGAGTTTGTTATTGAACGCAACAAAATGATTGAAGCAATGAACAGTCGTAATGGAAATATGAAGATTTCGGCGGATTGAGGAAGATAGGTAAAACGCAATGTGTATTTCTATTTCAACCTCGTTAGTTAAGAATTACGCTGTAGCAGTACGATAGTCACCTCGACTTGGGGATTTGGGTACCACAATCAAAAGGAGGTGACAGAGGATGGAATTTAACGCTCCGCGAAGCTTCCAGGCTTCGCGGTATTATTTTATCGCATGCAGCGATTTTTTATTGCAAGTGATCGTCGGAGACGATAGAATAAGCCTGCAGAGCCTGGAGGCTCAGCAGAGCGAAAAATGCACAAAATTAAAATCTGTCATTGGCACCGACAGGAGAGGTCTCCCGAATATAAGCTTGTTGAATAGCAAGAGATGTCTCCTGTCGTGCGGTGATAGAATGAAGGCTGTTTGTTCATTGCCGTCTGCTTTAGCTATATGTTATTTAGTTAAGGGCTGTATCAAACGCTCATAAAATATCACGATCAGTTCTATATTCGAGAGACCTCTCCTGCGTCGAGTTGACAATGCAGTTGCTGACTTGCTCATTATTATATATTGTTATCGATGCTGTTGTGATTACTTTTTCTGATAAGCAAGAATCGTCATATCGACGATAGGAGATATCTCCCAAAGTTGGTGATGTCTGCTTAACTAAATGACAAATAGCTAAAGCAGACGGCGATAAATTGAAGACAGCCAGATCTTAATGAAAAGACCTGTCATTCTATTTTTGATTGTGGTATCCAAATTTTCCGGTCGACATGAGTTCAATCTTAATCAGTCAAACTAAAGCAATCAAATAAATAATTTTGTCTTAACTAAATGACATTGTATTTCATATCCGCGTTTCTATTTCATTATAATGCTCATTAAGTGTGGATATTGCTATCGCATTTTCATTGCTCTTGGACCGTTGTTGTTTCCCAGGCCAGTTTTACTTAAGTTATAAGTAAAACTCAATAGTGCAAAACGTTTGAGCGTATTTGCACGAACGTCTTCAATGTAGTTCTGATTGCTTGTACGGCTTACACTTATATTCCGGTTTAATATGTCATTTATTTTCAGCTTAAGTTCGCCGCGATTGTACTTTAAAAATAGTTTGCTGATTGAGGCGTTCCATAAGGGAACATTTGCATTGAAACCAGCCGACAAATGATTGTTTATGGTGTAGCTGAAATCAGTATTAAAATTAAACTTAGCGGGTAGCTGCCAGTTGTATTCAGCTTCATACAATTGTGAAAAGTAACGGGTATTAGAAGATGATTGAAGGGAATAAGTTGTGTAATTATAATTGATGCTGCCATTTATACTAAAGAATATTTTTTCTGTTGGATTGACATCTAACGCCAACCTTGGCCCGGCACCAAATGTGCTAATGATGTTTTTTTCGCCATTAATAAACTGCGGGCCTCTGTTGTACCCCAGGCTGCTGCCAACTCTCGTTGTTGCCTTAATAAAACGTACCGGCAGCCCGAGGTCAATATTTCCAGTTAGGTTATATACCCCATTCACATTCACTGGCTTTGTTGTTTTTACTCCATTTGCATAAAGCGAATCATAATTTACAATCTTGTCATCCGTTCTCATTAGATTAAAAAAAGCAAACAGGTTTTTGTTCTCAAACGGATTTACACCCATGTAGTTGATCTGCAGCAAGTGAACAAATTCCTGTTTCAGATCTGGATTGCCATATTTGATATTCAAACGGTCGCTGATATCAGGAACCGGCTGCAACTGCGATATTGAAGGCGGATTAGTAAGCGACCGATAATTGAGTATAAGGTTTCTATTTTTTGTAAAGTTGTATTGAAAACGTGCCACAGGTAATAAATTAATGAACGTTTTTGTAAGTATAGAATCTTTAATGCCACTAACGATAGTGCCATCCAGCTGCGCGCGTTGTACTGAAAAACCAATGGCATAATTAAACTTCTTTTTTTGTACGCGTAGCCTAAGCCCGGCATTCATAAATCCATAGCTGTTATTAAACTCATTGCTTAGAGAATCATTGAGATGTTCGTATTTACCACTTGTTTGATCATAGTCATAGGTGGCTTTGTCAGAAGTACTTTTTGTATGGCCGACACCCGTGCTAAACTCCAATATTGACCGGCGTGACAGTGGTTCTGTATATACAGCTTTTACTGTGTAACCTGATAGATTGCCTGCAGTGTTTATATGCTGATTAATGGAATCCTTTCTGTAGCCGATGCCTGTTTCGTTAAAAAAATTGCTAAGGGATAATAAGGCTTCATCGCCCTGGCTGTTGTTAAATGAGGTTTGCATATTAACTGAAAATGTTCGTCCTTTTCGTCTGAATTTTTTTCTGAATAGAAGATCACTTTGAAAGCTAGAAGCCTGGCTATTGCTAATTGATTTTGATGCGCCTGTATTGCTTACGCGATCGTCTTCTCCGTACTGCTCATAATTATTGATAACATTGTTATTGGTTTGCTGATAACCAAATTTGGGAGCAAACCTGATTGAGTGGAATGAATCAATAGCATAATCGGCAGCGAGGTTAAGCCTGTGGCTATTATTAATATTATCCGTAAAATTATTTTGCCTGTAGAAATAAGAAGAATCGGGAAGAATGTATTGCCGTTGTATATCCGTATTCGTCTGCGGGTTGTAATGATTGTAAAAGTAATTACTTGTCCAGTCCACCTTATTACCGATAATATTATTGTAATTCAAACCACCTCCCCAAATAGTCCGGATGCCCTTATTATCGTTTCCGATTGGGCCTGCATTTTGGTCCTGCTGTGTGAGGTTGATATTTGCGTTACCATTTCCATTGCGCATCATACGGCTCAGTTCTCCGCTAAAATTCATCAGGTCCATAAAAGAGAATCCTTCGGCGTTGATATTATTAGCCATACCAATTGCTGACACTTGCCGTGCACCTTTGAATGAATTCAGGTTAAAACGGCCCTCGTAGCGGTCAACCGTACCGGCGCCTCCGGTTATTTTTCCAAACCCGCCTTTTTTCTGTTCTTTTTTCAATTTCAGGTTGATGGTCTTTTCACTATTGCCGTCATCAAAACCAGTTAACTGCGCTTGCTCACTTTGTTTGTCGTATACCTGCACTTTGTCAATAGCATCAGCCGGCAGATTCTTTGTCGCCATTTTAGGATCGCTACCAAAAAACTCTTTTCCATCAACAAGCACCCGGTTCACTGTTTGGCCTTGTGCTTTAACAGTTCCATCTTTATCAACCTGCACACCGGGCAGTCTTTTTAATAACTGCTCCACACTGGCATTGGGTTGTGTTTTAAAAGAACCTGCATTGTACTGGACGGTATCGCCAACAAGAGTAACGGGCGGAGCCTCGCTGCTAACAACCACTTCAGCAAGTGTTGTTCTTTTATCATTGAGAATTATCCTTCCCAAATCAGTGTTGGCTCGTTTTTCGTCTACGGTAAAATAGATGGTTTTATTGTGATAAGCCACATGTGTTATTAGCAAGCGGTATTCACCTGTTGCAAGATTGGTAATGGAAAATCGTCCCGCCTGGTCCGTCATGCTGAAGGATACCAATGAACTATCCTTTTTTTTCATGATTGTCACCGTGGCATCCGGTATTATTAGCTTCGATAAAGTATCATAAGCTTCACCTTTGATAACACCATTTTGTGCGGTTGCAGATAAAGTAACAAGTAATAGCAGAAAGCCGGTTAACCAAAATCCTTTCATGACTCGTAGCGTTTTGCGTCTACGAAAGTATTTCTACCCTATATGAAAGGCGGTTAAACAGCATTGGATTAATGTTAATGAAAGTTAAGATTAGATGGAGTTCTGTGTGTAAGTTATGTAGCGGCAAATAATTTTGATCCTTAGCATCTTTGCAACAGGATAAATCGTTGTGTTTCGCCCTGCCCTTAGTGTCGCCGTGCCCGCCCGTGCAGGATCGGACGGGGTTTCAAACCTTTGTGCTTCTTTGAGCCTTTGCGTCTTTGTGGCAGAAAAAACGTCGTGTATCGTAGTGTCGCTGTGCCTCCGTGTTTCTTTTCCTTTGTGCGTCTTTGCGCCTTAGCGCCTTCATGGCAAACGAACGATCAGTGAATTGTCACCTTCACTTTCAGCGTTATCAAACTATTTCTTTTGTCTGGTGCGCTGATGCCAGTCAGTACCGGGCGCAATCCCTGCTGGTATTGCAAACCAATAGACGCCTTTTTGTTTACGTTGTATTCAATACCTCCAAGCAAGCGATAATCCATTTTCCGGATGGCTATATTGTTCTCGACCGGCGGCGCTGCAGCAGTAGGTAAAAGGGTGCCAACGTCAGCATACACTCTGTTCATATTAAAATCATAAGGCTCAGAAGCGGTGGACGATTTAGAGCTAATCAGCCTTGAAAATTGAACGCCTGCCTGTATCGAAAGTTTCTCTGACAGTTGCCATCCTGCAATGACAGGTAAGTCAATATAGTGAAGACGTTTATAGACAATTTTTTCGTTGTACATGCTCACATTGTTCAGCGTGTCATTAACGTACACAGTCTTTTCTATACCACTGATGCCGCTGGTTGCGACAGGAGAAAAAATAGCAATACCGGTAGAAAGATAGAAACGCCTGCCTGTAGCATATTTCAGATCAAACGTTGGATAGGGTTGTGGTACCTGGTATTTACCCATAGAGATATTTAAGCCGGCGCCAGCCTGTAAAGTCCATTGGCCCTTATTTTTTATTTTAATCTTTTGTGGTGATGACGACGGCTTTTCAGCAGCAGTTGTTGCAGTTTCTTTCGCAATAATTATCGGAGTGGTTTTGGTTGCTTCGATATTAACAGGCTGACGATAACTATTACTGTCGCCGTCATGTAATAAAGTGTTAGTAGTTGCAGTAGCATGGTTGTTTTGAATGAGTTGTTGAACGGCTTTGTGAACATCAATGCTCGTTTGTGGCAGCGGCGAGCGAACAAATTCTTTTAGTTTGTTTGATGCAATGGATGGGTTCACAGCTGCACTTGGAGTGTGATCTGAATGATGTGCTAATGCTGTTTTTTCTGCATACGCTTTCCTATCGTTTTCGGTTAAAGGCAAAGAGAACATAACACATGCAGTGATAAAAAGAAGAGTTATAAGGTAAGGCTTGAACAATCTTTTTACAACGGATTTTTTTTCCGGCATATGTGCATTCAGAAGAGCTGACATTTTATCCCAGCCTTGATCAGCTGAGATAGGCATGTTGCCGTCTTCTTCATTGTTAAAAAAATAATATCGTAGATCTTCACTCATGCTTTGCCATTTTAGGACTGTTTAATTGCATGGACTGTCTTAATCTTTTTCGTGCCTCTGCCAGGTGCCATCTGCTGGTTGTTTCAGAGATGTCAAGCTGCAGCGCAATTTCTTTGTGTGAAAATCCATCAAATGCAAACAGGTTCAATACTGTTCTTGTAACACCTGGTAGTTGCATTAAATGCTGCATTAATTCTTCATGCTTCCATTGATAGTTGAGATGAAAATCTTCGTTGCCTTTTTCCTGAACAACGTCAATATCGATATGAATCAATCTCATATCTTTTTTGTATTTCCTCAAATAATCAATAGCGGTATTAATGATGATTGTTTTTAGCCACGACTTAAAGTTGCCGAGGCTTTCCTGGTACTTGCCAATATTTTGAAAGGCTTTAAGAAATGCATCATTTAAAATAGATAGTGCAATGTGTGGGTCGGGCATATAACGCTGGCATAGCCGGAACATATCTGCATAGTAATACTTATACAGTTTTTCCTGCGATGGCCGGTGATTGAGGCGGCAATGTTCCAATATGATATCTAACTCTTCGTTGCTCAATTACGTTGTTTTTTATCCGTTTTGACGGATAGTTTACTAGAGCACTATTTTATTTAATACGCAGCCTGAAGAAACTGCTGCAACTATAATAATTGCAGCAGTCAACAACAATTAGTGTTTGAATGAAATCGTTTTTGTGATTTTTTTCGGCGGTACAAGGCTGTCAATGTATTTAACCTGTAACATAGTGTCGTTCAGCTTTAACACTTTCCATGAAAGGCGTTTTGCTGGAGTTGTTGCGCCAAGCAGAATAGAATCTTTCGCCAGGTCGTATGACCAGTTGCCTTTTGAATAAAACAGTATAGTTGAATCACATTTTGTTGTACCATCACTAAACTGGTATGAGCCAGTCAGTGAGAATGCAAGAGAATCATCAGCTGCACATGCTTTCAAAATGCTGCTGTCTTTAGATCCGTCACCAGCCTGAGGAACTGTGATATCTTTCACTTTCCAGCCTTTCTGAGTTAGTGCCTTGATCTGCGCGGGAACTACTTCTTCATTTTTATCTTTTTTACATGCAGCGAAAACCAGTCCGCCCACCATAGCCAATGACAAAAGCTTTACAATGTTTTTGCTTTTCATTACAAGTTGAATTGATGTTAAAGAATAAATCCCGGGATCAATTACTAGTACGCAATGCAAAAACGAAGTGTTGGGTTTGAGACAAAAAAAATTTTAAAAAGGGGAGAGGTAATTTAAAATGGAGAGTTGAGGATTGAAAACGGAGAGTGGGCTAACCACAGAGGACACTGAGTTATTGTCACAGAGTAACACGGTTTTCTTTTCGAACGGAGGCGAAATACAAATTGAAAATTGAAAGTTGACAATTGAAAATGAAGGCGATTTATTTATAAGGATATAGAAGCAACAAAAAAATAAGTTGTGAAAAGAATTGTTTTTTAGTGAGAGTTATTATCTGTGTTCCTCTGTGACAATAACTCAGCGTCCTCTGTGGTTTAAAAAGATTTCCTCAACTCCACAAAACAAAAATCCCTGGTCAGTTCAAACTCACCAGGGATTCTTCATTTTCAATTATCAACTTTCAATTGTCAATTAACTTCAAGGCCATCCTTATTTGGCAACTTTGGAAAAGCACCGTGCGGTTCGGATTGATACCAGAATACAACAGAAGCGATATCATCCTGTAAAGGCAGGTATCTTCCACCACTGCGCCAGCCTAAAGCCTGGATTGTTACCTTCAGATCTTTCTCAAAGCGGATAGGATCAGTTATATGCCAGCGGTACATACCAAAACGTTGTGAAACATTATAATGTCCGTCGCCGCGAATAACCTGGTGCAAACCCGTGTATGGATTAGAGAACTCTGTATACTCAGTATTTTCAATGCCCGCGGCATTTTTCTTTCTTGTATCAAAATCGTAAGATCCGCAGAAATAATCTTCAGTGCCGGTTCCGCAAATAGTTGGATATTGTGTATCGCCATCCATAAAAAATTTGATCTCGCCTTCACCCCACCAGCCATTGTTGTGAACGCCCCATGCCAGGTAAGTTCCCACATATTGCCCTTTGCCTTTAATGCCATCAATTAGCACGTAATCTGACTTGTAAGGCAATGGGTTTACCCTGCGGAATTGTGCATGAAAATAAGCGGCATCAGTGGGCACTTCTGTCAGGATATAATCAACCTGGTAATACAACACCATATCTTTATCGTCGATGTTCTCCATCGTGATCTTGCATTTTTTACGGAAGGGCATAGGCCAGTAACAATTGAATGCGCTTCCCGGATTAACTGTCACAGGTAGTGATTGTAACGAAGCGTATTGTCCCCATCCCATGCAAAAGAAATCACCAACGGGAGATTCAACAGAAGGTGTTTCTTCTCCGTCCCAATAAAAGCGGATGATAGAGTTTCTCCAGTTGCCTGTTGGTGTCATCCAGATATGTTGAATTGAACCGGAGCCGTCAATTTCTGCAATTGTAAAAGTCGTTTTGGTTTTGATGACAACACTCGGGCTCACCTTCCAACCCTGGCCAAGATCGCGTGATGGGCCAGCGCCTGTGCCGGTAGTCGCCATGCCGCCTTTGCCTTTTTCACCATTAAAGTTTTCCGGGCTGATAGAGCGGGTTTTAGCGTCTGAAAGTTTGAAGATGTTGCTGAGGTTGGATTCGATTCCGTTAAATTTTTGTTGGGCTGATAGTGCACTCATGCATCCAAGAAGGAGTGCAGACAAAACAATTTTTTTCATTTAGTTGGCTTTTAAATCGTTTTAGTGATTCTCTAATGTACGGCATAAAGCTTAAAGCAGGAAACTAGTGGTAAGTAATAAGTTATACGTTGTACGTTTTTTTGAAGCGAAAGGTTTCTCGCAGCGGGCGCAACGAAGCAGCGGCGCGGCGGGACAAGCTTAAAACTGGTGGTAAGTGGTACGTTATACGTTGTACGTTTTTTGAAGCGAATAGTTTCTCGCGGCGGCGGCGGCGAAGAAGCAACTGCGTGGTAGGACGAGCTTAAAGCAGGGAGCTTGTGGTAAGTGGTACATTATACGTTGTATGTTTTTTTGAAGCGAAGGGTTTCTCGCAGCGGGCGCAACGAAGCAGCGGTGCGGTTGGACGAGCTTAAAACTGGTGGTAAGTGGTACGTTGTACGTTTTTTAAAGCAAAAGATTTTTCTCGGCGACGCGAAGAGGCAACGGCGTGGTAGGACAAGCCTAAAGCCTAGAACTAAAGTTAGTCAGTGCCGCATGGTAGTTCTTGAATTTAATAACGCTTTGTGCTCTTAGGCCGCGCTTGCGCGTCTTAGAAAACTTGTGCTTCTTAGAGTATTTGGTGTTTCACAAACCTTTGTGCTCCTTTGCGCCTTTCCGTCTTGGTGGCAAAAAAAAAACGTTGTGTTTCTCCGTGTCGCTCTGCCTCCGTGCCCGCCCGTTCCGGATCGGACAGGGTTTCTCAAAAAAAATCCCCGGCGCCAGCCAGGGATCTTCTTATATAAAAATTACTTGTATTAGTGATGTGCCGCAGTAGTATCAACAGCTTTACTTAAAGAATCTTTCGCTACCGGAGCTTCTGTAACTTTTGGTGCCTCATGCTCATGCGTATCTTCATGTGCTGCAGAAACTTCTTCAGTATCAGTTGAATCGTTAGGGTGTGAATGGTCCTGGGCTCTGCAGCTGAACAATGCAACTGTAACCAGCAATGATAAACCTAAAAAGATCTTTTTCATAAACGTCAATTTAGAATAAAATAGCTTGTAGTTAATGTATTTTAGGGCGCAAGATAATTATTTCCCCTTTGGAATTTTCTTTAATCTTACCGCGCCATTTTTTAAATAGTTTGCATTGATGTTTACTTCGTACCTGTTTTGTGAATCTGTAACGATCATCAAAGCTGCATTCGGCGGAATCTCTCCAAGATTTTCAGCAAACATTACAATGGTATTGTTGGCAGCCACAGAGTCGACATTTACATACAAACTAATGGGTGTCCTTGTTTTAAGTTCTTCTTTGTACACACGGAGCTTACCGTTATAAAAGAGAGAAATAGAATCTTTATCATATTCGCCATTATCATACAGGTCAATACGAACAGAATCGTCTACAACATTAAGTTCTTTAAATAGTTGATTGGATCTCTTTATCAGTTCTTTTTCTGCTATAATTTCATACAAAGGCTTAGTCTGATTAATCGTAAGCGGGTTGCTTGCGGCTGTTTCTTTTGATAGCAAAACAGGTAAAATGGTATCCTGCCTTTCAATAAGCAAAGGCTTAGCTGCAATCTGCTCTTTCAGGGTTGGCGCGTCTTTCGGTTGCTTTACAAATTTGATATTTAGCGGTGCGCACGTGAATTTATGAATATCGTCTGCTGCAAAGTTGCCCAGTAATATGGTTTCAATCTTAGAACTTCTGAAAACAAACTCACCGTCCATAAAACAGTCAACCCCGTTAGAAATATCTGTGTTGCCATGATACAGGATCGGAATAGTTTTAATTTTCAGCATGCGTGTAGAGCTATTAAAAGTTCCGGTCACTTTATTGCTGAAATAGCCATTGCGAAAAAAGTAATTAAACTCCCCGGTTACTTTTCCGCCGTTCTCTTTCAAAATAAATTCGCAGAGATAGCCATTAGTAGAGGCTGTGATGGCGATGTTGCCAATGCCATACCACTTACCGCTGACTGACTGCGCGTGAGAGAATGTAGCAACACAAAAAAGTAGGCATAAAACAAGGGGGAAACCGCGAAATTTCATGAAGCAAGAGATTTGGGTAAAAGTATCAACAATTATGCAATGATGCGGGCTAATTAAATCTTTTTGTACACACAGTTGTGAGTTATGGTGCCAATCTGAAAAATGTTTTTCACATAGCAGTTTTTTAACAAGTAATAGAGTATAGGTGCTAGCGGTAAGGTTTCAGGTATTAGGTATCAGGTGGGAGTACATCGTACATCTAAAATCGTACATCGTACATGCGCCATTATCCAATCTTATGATACACCCATCCCGGTACATTTTTCATTATTTGTGCTATCAGCCACCAGCGTGAGGGCACATAGGCGCGCCATTTTTTCCGGCTTATGGCACGTTCCATCAGCGTTGCTGCCTTGTTTACCGAAACCACCCAGAAACGGGCATTTTCCTGGGTGTCTTTTGTATTAACGAATCCCGGCTGAATATCTGTGATGTGAATATTTGCTTTCAATCGCCTGGCTTTCATATGCAGGCCTTCCATATACACACTCATAAAAGCCTTGCTGGCGCTGTATGCCGGGGCAAAGCTGTTGCCACGTTGCGATGCAACAGAAGACGTTGCTGCTATATGTCCGTGGCCTTGGTCAGCAAAGTAATTGAACATATAATTGGTCATTTCAATAAAACCTTTCACGTTGGTTTCATAAGTGTCCTTGTCCTTTTGCCAGTCTAGTTTTTCGCTTACGCTGCCAATTCCTGCGTTATATATAAAAAGATCAACACCGTTCATTTCCTTTATCAGGTTGGATAGATGAGCAATATTTTCATCGCCTTTTACATCAAAGCATGCTGTATGAACATACTCCGGGTATGTATTTTTTATTTCATCCAGCAAAAGCTGCCTTCTGCCTGTAATACCTACTGTGGAATTCTTGGTAAGATAAATTTCAGCCAAAGCCCTGCCAATACCAGAGGTAGCGCCGATGATGATGATCTTTTGCATAAAGCAATTTAGTGAAGTTGTACGTTAAAGGTTATACGTTGTACATCTTCGCGGAAACATATTAAGATATAATATGGCAGTATTTCTAATGAACGGCTACAATCGATCAAGTGTGAATATTGGAATTAAGGACAGATATTAAGTTTCCTGCTTTAAGCTTCCCTCATCCTCTTCGCAAGTTTGCAATCACCAATCCTATAATAACTATAACAGAACTGATGATGTGGATGACAGTAAACTTTTCATTTAAAATAATTACGGCTTCTATAATGCTGAAAACCGGGATCAGGTTGCCGAACAAAGCCGTACGTGCAGCGCCAAGCCTTGCTATGGCCTGGTTCCACAGCAGATATGCAGTAACTGATGCGCCAGCGCCGATGTAAAGAATTACCAGCAGAAGATTCGTATCCCAATGAATAGGCGGCGCCTGGCGTGCATCTTTTATATAAAGCGGTGTTAACAAAATTGTTCCCAACAAAAAGGTTGTAAAAAGAAAGGCAACCGGTGAAATACCTGCAGGCTTTTTGCGCACCAATACATTGTAAATGGCGAAGGCAACGGCTGCAATCAATATCCATACATCGCCTTTGGAAAACTGAAAGGCGGCAAGTTTTTGCCAGCTCCCTTCAGAGATAAGGAACAGTATACCGAAGATGCAGGTGCATAAACCCGCAACTCGTAACACCGTAATTTTTTCTTTCAAAATAATCGCGGCAAGAATAATCGCGAAAACAGGGGAGGAGGTTGTACCGATAATGGCCAGGTTTATGGCCGGTGAGTAATGCCCTGCAATATAAATAAACGTATTATACAGGGTTACACCGATCAGCGAGATCAATGCAAAATAACCAATGTTTTGAAAGATAAGCTTACGTTGGCTGAGCAATTGCTTTAGAGCAAAAGGAGCCAATATAACAGTTGCGGTTGACCACCTGAAAAAAGCAAGGCTAATAGGAGTAATGTGTTTCGCAACACCACGCGCAACAATAAAATTGCCCGACCAAACAATGGTTGCAAGAACCGCGAGTGTAATACCTACAGCTTCTTTATGCAGCAAAAGTCTGCGTGTTACTTGCTTATAACGGCTTGGTTCTGGTATGTGCTCGTTGGTTGTTTCTTTTCCGGCAATCATTATTCGTTACAGTCAGTAGGTTATTTTAAGTACGAGTTACGAAGTACGAAGTACTTAGATGCAACCCCGAAAGTATTATTTTAAACACGCTTTCTTTAAAGACATTCAATTCTCATGCCTTATCAGGCCTCAAACCCTTCGCGTTACGCCGCAACCCCAACCCCTCACGCCTCAAACCTCTTACCTCACCGCTGCATGCCTGAAATGTGCAAAATCCATATCGTAGTCTCCTTTGATTCTTTCCATTGGAGGATTATAATAACCAAATTTCACTTTGGGGAACTCTTCATGAATCAAGTCCATCAATTGTTTAACGCCCATCAGTTCCCCGGTTTCTATCACACCAATTTGTCCCAGGTACCAATCAGGATCGATGTTAAAATTGCGCCACTGTATCATGGTCAGGTCCGTATCAATAATCAGTTTGCGCAGTGCTTCATACTCTTCCTCTGTATCTGTCATTCCGGGAAATACAAAGTAATTGATGCTAGCCCAGCCGCCATAACCACGCATTACTTTCAGGCTTTCCACTATATCTTCAAACTGGTAGTTGTTGGGCCGGTAGTAAGGTGTGTAAATATGTTTGCGTGCAGAGTTGGTACTCACACGAATGCTGTTCAAGCCCGCTTCACACAAGGCTCTAACGGCATTTGGTTTAGACCCGTTTGTATTTATGTTAATACTTCCTTTGTCTGTATGCTTACGAATTTCAATAATAGATTCACGTATTGTTTCCCACATTAATAAGGGCTCTCCCTCGCAGCCTTGTCCAAAGCTTACGATCGGGTAGGGTGCATTCATTAAGTGTGGCACGGTGAACTCTACAATCTCTTCTGGCAACGGTTTAAAAGTAAGCCTGTCTTGTGTAGAAACGATGGTTTCTTCTTCTGGCTGAAATGAAATACAACCAATGCAATTTGCATTACATGCAGGCGAAGATGGCACAGGGCATTCCCAACGCCCCAGCGAAAAGTTCCTTGCTGCGGGACAGTTATAAGTCATGCAGCAATTATCCATCAAATGTTTTACCAGCCTGTTATGTGGGTAAGCTTCGAGCAAATGTTTGGTACCCAACTGTATTTTTTCATCATCATATCCTGCACATTCCTGTCTTATATCGCGTTCTATGCGCACTGCGGGAACATAAAACCTTTCATTCAGCCAGCCGGCAGCAGTATAACAAAACAACGGTAATGTTGGCGCTTCGGGCAGGCTTTCGTAAGCTGCGATGTACAAACCTGTATGGGCAGGTGGAATAAAAGCTGCTACAGCCCATCCTTTTTCGCAAAGGCGCATTTCTCCTGTATGCACGTCAATACCAATTCCGCGGCGGCCCGGGAGCTCGTACAGGTTACCGCCATCGGGCAACTCAATCCAGTCTTCTACCGGAACAGGGTATGCGTCCCAGCCTGCGCGTCCAACAACATACAGAGAAGTATCTTCAAAGATGTTGCCTTTGCCGTCAGAATACATGATGTATGGAGATTGCGATATTGACATGTTGTTTTATTTAATAATAGTATAACCACCAAGTGGCGGTAATGTATTTATGTGCTTTGCGGGAAGATGATCAGGCGAGCTGCTCTTTCAGTTTCCGACTGCAAAATTCGTTAAATTCTTTTTCTAAATCGCCGGAAACATCCGATTCGAGTTCTTTCTGAAGTATTTTATTGTTTTTGAAGTCGACGGTTATCAGTCCATCCTTCAAAATAACATTAGCCAGTTCGTTCCATCTGTATGATTTGGAAGGGAAACTATTGAATGTCAGGCCATCATTGTCAAATCCAATTTCTTCAGCAAATTTTACCTGCTTTTCCAACAGAAAAGCAACTCCCAATAACACAGCAACCAGTTTATACACGCCAGGCTCATACAGCCAACCTACTGCTGCAATAACAAGAGGTATCTTATAAGATACATACTCGCTCCGGCTAAAAAAACGCACATATACCCATGTTGCTACCAGCAAAGCGCTGATAATTACAAAGTAATATCCAAGCGGTTTTGGCGCATATATAGCTGTATATACAAAGGCAAGAAGCGAAAGGAAAAGCATCAGCTGGCTGATGAAATTAAAAAGAACCGCATCCGGCCGGCGGAGCGTGATAACAAAATCAAATTCTTTCGCCATTAGCTATTACTTTTTGCTAGCAGGTTACACATTTTCCATAAAATGCGGGCCGCGACGTTAGCATCTACATTTCCTTCCCCAATGCCTACTTCCACCAGGTCAAAACCAATTATTTTTCTACCACTGGCCAGTATTTTCTTAAAAAGATACAACACCTGTTCAGCCTCAAAACCACCAAAAACCGGCGTGCCGGTATTTGGGCAAAGCTTAGGGTCAAGCCCATCTATATCAAAGCTGATGTATACCTTTTCAGGCAGGTGTTCTATTATCTCATCTGCTATTCGTTTCCAGGTATCACCTTCGAAGAGCCTTTCTCGTATCTTCTGATCCAAATAGGTTACAACCCTGAAATTGCTGTCGCAGACATATTGCCATTCTTCTTCACAATAATCTCTCACCCCTACCTGGACTAGCTTTCCTACCTGCGGAACCTGTGAAAGTACATTGTACATGATGGATGCATGCGAATAATGAAACCCTTCATAAGATTTCCTTAAGTCGCAATGTGCATCTATTTGAAGGATCCCAAATGATTCATGTTTTTCCGACAATGCTTTAATATAGCCAAGCGGTGTGCTGTGGTCGCCTCCGATAATGCCCACAAATTTGCCATCATTGATCAGGTCGAGCGTTTGCTCGTACACCCATTTATTCAACAGGTTAGCACCCTCGTTAATTTCCTTTACGCTTTTGCACATGAATTTGTTGCGGGCAACTTCTTCACCTTCGGAAATATAATCAATGTATAATTCGGCTTCTTTTCTTAGATAATCGCTTTTGAGGAGGATTTTTTTATCTACTTCGCGCATGTAGAAACCGGATTTCCAGATTTCCGGCATATCCGCATCGAAAATTTCTACCTGGCGGGATGCTTTGAAGATATATTCGGCACAGCGGGCTGTTCCGGCTCCATAGCTAACCGTAACCTCCCAGGGTACTGGTAATAGCACCACTTTAGATTCATCTTCCGAAAAAGGAAGCCCGAAGATGTTATTACGCGGGTTTCCCGCTGCATTAGGGTCGAATTTCGATAAGTCTGCCATGTCAGTTCTTTTGAAAACGGGCTGCAAGGTACGGCGAAAAAACTAAAATGTTTGTTAGTATAGGGGTTAGTTGTGTTGGAAGGTTGGAGGTGTGAAGTCGGGCATCAGGTTTCAGGTTTCAGGTATCAGGAAAAGACATAGAAATTGGATTGACAGGCTTGTAAACTGATCTGCGAATAAAAGCTATTGCATTCTGCAATTTGCCTAATTCGTTAATTATTGAAAATCAATTAGTTGTTATAAAAAGTGTCTACGGCTTGGTAAATCAGCGATCTTCAAATCAGCCATCAGCGATAATTCTTAAAACCTGCTGAAACTCAATCCGTGTAACCTGATACCTGACACCTGGAACCTGCTACCGGATAAATTAACTTCTTTTAACAAATAACCACCCCGCTAACCGCCTTAACATTCTCTTTTTGACCTAATTTTGCGCCTGAAATTCTTGTTGCATGAAGAAGACTCACATTATTGCACTTGTGTTTATTGCTATCGCTATCGCTGTTCTTATTAGCTATATCGGCGATGTAAGTACCTATGATTCATTTGCTTCCGCTCAGAAGAAGGAAGGGAAATTCGTTCGTCTTGCAGCAAAGATTGATAAGACCAAGCCATTTGTTTATGACCCGGTAAAGGATCCTAACTATTTGGCATTCACAGCGATTGATACGCTTGGCAACACGATGGAAGTTGTTTATCACAACACCAAGCCCACCGATATGGAGAAAAGTGAAAGACTGGTATTGGGCGGAAAGGTGAAAGATGGCAGGTTCGAATGCAAGGATATCCTGTTAAAATGTCCGTCCAAATACAAAGACAATCCCGATGCGATAAAACACGACCTTGACGCGGCAACAAAAAATGACTAGCGGCTGCTGTTTTAACCGGAAGAATCTGAACAACATACTTTCATGCTGCTAACCACGGCGTAATTACAGATAATGAACTATACAGGCGAACATCTATTTCCAGGACAAGCGGGGCATTTTTTTGTTATACTTTCTCTTATAGCTTCACTGGTAGCCACCATCGCTTATTTTAAAGCCAACCGGATTACCATCCTTGAAGAAAAACAAAGTTGGATAAGGCTGGCACGTACAGCTTTTATCCTGGAATGTATCAGCGTTGTCGCTATTATCGGCCTGGTTGCATTTATTATTTCGCAACATTACTTTGAATATAAATATGCCTATCAGCATAGCGATAGGTCCATGGAAACCAAATACCTGTTAAGTTGTATTTGGGAAGGACAGGAAGGTAGCTTTATGTTATGGAGCTTCTGGCATTGTGTGCTTGGTTTAATACTCATTAAAACCAGCAAACAGCATGAAGCTGGTGTAATGACTGTAATAAGCCTGGCTCAGTTCTGTATCGCTACCATGTTATTGGGGATCTATGTTTTTGACGTTAAGATTGGTATTAACCCTTTCACGCTGATGCGTAATGAGGGTTTCTTTGATAATGCGCCGGTATTTAAGGATATGCTTACAGGCGGGTTGCGTAAGGATTATCTTTCTCTGATAAGAGACGGTAGTGGTTTAAATAGCCTGTTGCAGAATTACTGGATGGTAATACATCCGCCAGTGTTGTTCCTTGGTTTTGCCTCGACTATTGTTCCGTTTGCTTTCGCATATTCAGGGTTGATCAGCAAGTCTGAAGGATGGGTTAAACCAGCTATTCCATGGGCCGCTTTCTCAGGTGCTATTTTGGGTACCGGTATTATGATGGGTGCCGCGTGGGCCTATGAAGCACTGAATTTTGGTGGTTATTGGGCATGGGACCCGGTGGAAAACGCTTCGCTTGTGCCATGGCTGGTAATTGTTGCGGGCCTTCACACGAACATTGTTTATAAAAGCACGGGGCATTCGCTAAGAGCCACTTACTTATTTTACATACTTGGTTTTATTCTGATCATTTATTCAACCTTCCTTACAAGAAGCGGTATTTTGGGTGATACATCTGTGCATGCCTTTACGGGCGCAGATATGACCTGGCAATTGTTGAGCTTTATTATCATATTCCTTGTTCCTTCTTTCTACCTGTACTTTAGGAATTATAAATCAATTCCAACTATCAGGAAAGAGGAGAGCAGCTATAGCAGGGAATTCTGGATGTTTATCGGTGCTTTGGTGTTGATGTTATCTGCAGTAGTGATTATAGCAAAGACTTCAGTACCTGTATTTAATAAACTATTTGGAACAAATATCGCACCGCCTGAGGATATTAAATTATCGTACAACCAGGTGCAGATTTATGTAGCGATATTGATTGGTGTTTTTACCGCTGTAACCCAATACCTGAAATACAAAGACACTCCAAAAGGCGTTTTTGGTAAGAAGATATTTGTACCGACGTTGATAGCATTGGTTCTAAGCCTGGGTATTTCATTGTTTGGTAGTATTCACTATGATGAGCATGGCATTGGATACCTTGCAGCTATTCACATGGCAATTTTTGCGGCTGTATATGCAATAGTTGCAAATGCATCATATATATGGGTTGCTTTAAAAGGAAAGATTAAAAGTGCCGGTGCATCTATTGCGCACGTGGGATTTGGAATGGTATTGTTGGGTGTATTGTTGTCATCTGCCAAGAAAGACGTACTGAGCAAGAACACTACCGGGATTGCTTTGTTTGAAAAAACTAAAACAGAAGACCCTGCCGAAAACCTGACATTGTTTAAAGGGCTGAGAACGGATATGGGAAAATATCATGTAACCTATTCCCGTGACACGGTTGCTGAAAATGGCAAAAAGAGATTTTTCCAACTGGATTTTGAAGAGAAGGCAACGGGCAAAACATTCTCGCTGTTCCCAGATGTATTGAAGAGCAATAGAGAGGAAGGATCTCAGTCAGCCAATCCTGATAAGAAGCACTATGTTAACAGAGACATCTTTGTTTATGTGAGTTCTTTCCTGGATGCAAGCTTAAACGATACAACAAGTTTTCAGCCTCGTGATCTAAAAGTTGGCGATACTACTTTTTATAGCAATGGCTTTATTGTGTTGAATAAGGTTGATATAAATCCTGCAAACAATAAACGCCAGGTGCTGCCGGGTGAAACGGCCATGATGCTGAACATGACTGTGTTTGCAAAGAATGGCATTCGCTACGATGTTGCCCCGGGTATCGTTATTAACGGGAACACTTTCAGGAACCTGGAAGACAGTGTCATCTCGCAGAACATGATCCTTCGTTTCAACAAAGTAAAAGATGAAAAGAAAGGAATACTTGAAATAGGTATTAAAGAAGGCAAAAGCCTGAATGATATAGTAACGCTGAAAGTGTACGAGTTTCCTTTCATCAACGTATTGTGGATTGGTGTGATAGTGATGGTGATAGGCTTTGTCATTAGCGTAGTTTACCGCGTAAAGACAGGCAAATCCAAAAAGGCGGTAACGAAACCTCAAATGGTTAAGAGCTAATTAAAAATTGAGCATTGACAATTGAAAATGAATTGTCAATGCTCAATTGTCAACTGTCAATTTGCGTAGTCACATATAGTTTTTCTTTTCCATCCAATATTTCCAATACTTAGAAGGCACCGGTTGAATATGTAAAGTGACGCCTTTTCTTTCTTCCTTGTTTATACTGAGAAAATATGTTCGCCACATTTGTTGGTAAAGATCTTTCTGTTCATGTTGAATGACTGTTCCCACATCCCCGGAGTTGTCTGTAAACGCTAATTGCACCATTTCTACAGATTGCAAATCATAATAAATACCGCACTTGCGATAGGTGTCATAGATCAACCAGCAATGGCCTGCACACTTCTCTTTAAAATGATTGGCAATAAGCGGAAGTACATTAAAATCCGGATCGATGAGCACATAAGATAAATTGTCTGGGGTTTGTTGAAACCGGACAAACGATTTAACGCGGTATACTTCGCGTTGTACTTTTTTTACAAGCAGCTGAATGGGAACAAGGTATTTTTCCTCAAAATTGTTTTCCGCAATAGTTCTTTTTGCGAATGAGTTTTTGGTGTAATAAAAAAGTACATCTTCAATTCCCATTTGTTCTGAAAGCCAGGCATGGTAAAAATGCTGGAGCAGCCTTGGAGAGAATTTAGTTTTAAAACCTTTCCAAACCCTTTGTGCTTTATCCTGGCAGGTATACACGTTGTGGATCTTATCTACCCGGGATGGTTGATAAAACTGTTCTTTTATAATGTGAACCTCTTTGTATTTGTACTCATAAATTTCAAAGACTGATGTTAACCAGCCTTCAAAGCTGCCGTCGTATAATATTGTCACCATAATCTTAATACTTTATCTGCTTCTAAGAATCATTTATTCTTCTTCATCAAGGACGGTTCATGAGCATTGCTCAATAAAAAACTTCGGCATGAAAATACTAAAAAAATTAGCATTTAGCCATGCCGAAGCGACAGATAAAATATTAAAAAATTAATGCTGCAACTTAATTATAGAGCGGGTTTGCCTCCATTTCGTGCAGATCGATATTGCTATAATTCTTTACTTCGTTGTAAAGTGTATCTCTTTCAACAGGTTCGCGTTTTACCTGTTTAATCAACGATACAAGCTGTGTCGTAGTTAAGGCCGGTGTTTGCTCTTCACTTCCGGCCATTGAGTAAATTTTTGTTGTATCATCAATGGTTCCATCAAGATCATTTACACCAAAACTTAGCGTTAATTGCGCATTTTGCCTGCCCAACATTGGCCAGTAAGCTTTAAGGTGCGGGAAGTTATCCATGTACAACCTTGCAACAGCATACAGTTTCATATCTTCAATAACAGATGATTCAGGAACATTGCTCATCTCATTATCACCGTTTCTGAATTTTAATGGGATGAATGTATTAAATCCACCTGTTTCGTCCTGCAACTGTCTCAGCCTTTCCATGTGGTCAACGCGGTGCCAGTATTTCTCAATATGCCCGTATAACATCGTTGCATTGGTATGCATGCCTAAAAGATGTGCGGCTTTGTGAATATGCAGCCACTCGTCGGCAGTAGCTTTATCATCACAGATCTGTGATCTTATTTCGTCGTGGAATATTTCAGCGCCGCCTCCTGGAAGTGAATCTAATCCTGCGTCGTTCAGGATTTTCATACCTTCTTCAATAGATACTTTTGCTTTACGGAACATGTAATCCAGTTCCACAGCAGTAAAGCCTTTTACGTGAAGATCGGGCCTGTGTGCTTTGATTTGTTTGATCAGGTCGACAAAAAAGTGAAGATTCATTTTAGGGTGGACACCACCAACAATATGTACTTCTGTAACCGGTTTGCCATCATATTTCCTTACAATGTCCATCATCTGCTCGCTACTTAGTTCCCATCCTTCTTCGCGGTGCGCGTATAACCTTGAATAGGAGCAAAATTTACAGGTATAAACACAAACATTGGTAGGTTCAATGTGAAAGTTGCGGTTAAAATAGGTTTTGTTGCCATGCTTTAACTCGCGAACGTAATTGGCCAGCGTTCCCACGAACGGCAGAGACGCTTCTTCAAACAGTGTAACACCATCGTCATAGGATATTCTTTGTCCGGCAAGGATTTTTTCACCTATATTTTTTAATGCAGCGTTGTTTACTGATTCAACAATTCTCTGGGCATCTGTCTTAACATTACTCATACGCTTCGGATTTATCCATTTATGGGCAAAGGTACGTGCTAGGTGGGAAACAAAAATTGACAATTGATAGTGGAAAATTGAAAATGATAGCGTAGGAGGGACTTGTTTTTTTACCACAGAGGCCGCCGAGTTTTTTTCACTGAGTAGCACAGTTTTTTTCTGCGGCCCTCCATTTTTCCGTATTTCTCAGTTTATCTGTTCTTCACCGTATATAACAATTTCGTCTGTACTAAGGCATTAACTTTCAAACCTCGCTCCAATAAACGTACAACGTAAAACTTACAACGTACCACTGTATTTCCTCTTCAGCTCCTCCACTACATTATAAATAATCGGGCAGCGGCCATAATGCATGAAGGTTGCGAAAAGTCTTTTTGTAAAGCCGGGCAAGTGTAAATTGGGGAAATTGCGGCAGTCTGCAAACCGGTGTTCGTATACCGTACATTTATTTTCAGAAAGAAAATGGCAGGGGATTGTGTTAACCACCATCATTCCACTCTCGCTCTTCTCAACATATTTGCTTTCAAATTCATTTTTCGAAATATCCAAATATTGCTGCAGATCATCGGCTTCTTTCTGTTCCACATTAATCATCAGTGTTCTACAGCAGTTGCCACATTTAGTACAATCCACCTGCGATTCAATCTTTTTATTCAGTTCAAAAACCAGCGTGTCAATGGCTTCTGCATCTTGTCGCTTCAAAAAATCCTTGAATTGCGCATTTTCCTCTTCACGCGCCTCAGCCATTGCACCAATTACTTCTAAGTTCGTTTCTACCACTGGATTGTTTTTAGATAAGCTCAAAGCTTAAAGCCTAAAGCCTAAAACTGATCAAGCTGCAAAAGTCCGTCATTTGTAGGAAGAAAGCGGAAGTTTTTTGAATGGGGAGATCAAATCGTGGAGATTGGCCATTGTCAATTTTCCACTGTCAGCTGTCAATTAAATTAAGGTTCAATCACCAGCTTAACCTTATCATTCATATAAGGGCCGCCGGGGTAGGAGGCAGTGTAATCAAGATTGATCCAGTAGTTGCCGTTGAACTCATGATAGTAAATACGATGGATCTGTGTGTTATTGAACAGCTGTATAATGGCCTGCTGCATTACTTCAAAATCCTTTTTATTGCCCACAAACATCTCCGGGTACATATGCCCTTCAATAATCACCAGCCTGCATTTGGCGCCAATACTCATCAGGCAACTGGCCATCAAAATGCTGTGGTCGTCGCAATCGCCCCCAAGCCCGTTCAGAATGGTTTCCTTTGCGCTGGCATAGTATTCATCACGCTGGCTGTCGGGAACATAATTAAAATTTTGATTAATATGTTTAAACAATGACAGATAGCGGGTGATCATTTTATATTTTGTCTCGTACGACTTAAAATATTCCAATGAGTGCTTCACAGAGAAATTGCGGACGGTAGAATCGGTATCCTGTATCTTGGCTTTTACCCGCTTAGTTACCTTGTCGGCAGGCTTGTCAAATAAATATGGGCTAACGTTCAGCAGGTCGCTTTGTTTTTCTTCACGCACTTTCCAGTTGGTATAGGCGAAGGTTTTATAGTCGCGAAAAATGCCCTGGAAGCTGTAGCCGCCCGCTAACTGGTTGATCAGTAATATAACAATGATTAGTATGGAGGCCGGAAGTACCATGGGTTTAACCAGCCAAAGGGTTATGCGTACCAGGATTATGGCTATAACAAAAGAGATAATCAGGTCTATATTAATGTCCGCAACGATAACAGGCGGAATAAAACGGCAAATAAATGGCGCCAGCGGAATAATCAGTAAAATTCCGGCTACATTACTCAAAATGTCCTGTACCTGCCTGTATTTTTCTCCTGTAGACATATTATTTCACAATAAAACTAAAAATTTGGCGCTTCATTACAGTTAAAGGATTGATAACTCTTTAACGACGGAAACGATAGTTGTGACATTCTTTACACAAAAAAAATTCCAGTCTTTATATTTAAGCGATTTTTTTCCACAATAAATTGCTATTTGTTTATAAACAGTACATTGCCGCCCTTGCTGAAAGTTTACTTTTGCAGGTTGTAGTGCTTTGCTGAAAGGTTTAGCAGACATATTCCCCCGGTATTTACACGCTACCTCACGGGAAAGGAAAATTCAATAATTAGCTTTTAGAATAAAGGAGTTATATAATGGCTGAAGCGAAAGAGAAAAACATGTTTGATTATACGGAAGACAGTATTCGAAGCCTCGACTGGAAAGAGCATATCCGTCTGCGTCCCGGTATGTATATTGGTAAGCTGGGCGATGGTTCGTCGCCTGATGACGGTATCTATGTTTTGATTAAGGAGGTGCTGGATAACTGTATAGATGAACATACCATGGGCTACGGCAAACAGGTAGACCTTAAAATCGATGACAGATCGGTTACCATTCGTGACTACGGCCGCGGTATTCCGTTAGGGAAAGTGGTAGATGTGGTAAGTAAAATAAACACCGGTGCAAAATACGATAGCAAGGCATTTCAGAAAAGTGTGGGATTGAATGGTGTGGGTACAAAAGCGGTTAACGCATTGAGTAATTATTTCCGCGTGCAGAGTGTGCGCGATGGCAAAACAAAAGTTGCCGAGTTTGAAAAAGGAAATTTAAAGAAAGAACATAAGGAAGTTGCTACCGATGAATCCAATGGTACACTGGTAACATTTATTCCGGATGACACAGTGTTTAAAAATTTCCATTTCATTCATGAATACCTTGATAGCCAGTTATGGAATTACTGCTATCTGAATGCAGGGCTAATCATCAACTTCAACGGAAAAAAATACGTAAGTAAGAATGGGTTGCTCGATTTGTTGCTGCGTAAGACCAATGAAGACGAGATCCGTTACCCAATAGTGCATTTAAAAGGCGAGGATATTGAAGTAGCATTTACGCACAATAATGACTACGGTGAAGATCTTTATTCTTTTGTGAACGGACAATATACCACGCAAGGTGGTACGCACCAGCAGGCGTTTCGTGAGGCATTTGTAAAAGTTGTGCGTGATTTTTATAAGAAAGATTATGATGCTTCGGACATACGGGGCAGCATTTGTGCAGCCGTATCTGTTCGTGTGCAGGAGCCGGTTTTTGAAAGCCAGACAAAAACAAAACTTGGTTCGTTAAACGTGTATGAGAACGGCCCTTCCATGAAAAATTTTGTGCTGGAATTTTTAGCCAGGGAACTGGATAACTTTCTGCACAGGAATGCGCCGATTGCCGAGTCGTTGAGAAAACGAATTGAACAAAGTGAACGCGAAAGAAAAGAATTGGCAGGTATTAAAAAACTGGCAAACGAAAGAGCCAAGAAAGCCAATCTTCACAATAAAAAACTGCGTGATTGTAAGGTGCACCTGAACGAGGAGCCACCGGCAAAGAATAAAGAAGATTTCATCGCGCAGCAAAATAACAGTACCATATTTATTACCGAGGGTGATAGCGCGAGCGGATCAATTACGAAAGCCCGCAGTGTAGATACACAAGCTGTATTTAGCCTTCGAGGTAAGCCGTTGAACTGTTTTGGCCTCACTAAGAAAGTTGTGTATGAGAACGAAGAGTTCAACCTGTTACAGCATGCGCTGAATATAGAAGACGGTATGGACGGTTTGCGTTACAACAGGATTGTAATTGCAACTGATGCCGATGTGGATGGAATGCACATCAGGTTGTTGCTGATGACTTTCTTCCTGCAGTTCTTCCCGGATTTGGTTAAACGTGGCCACGTATATATACTCGAAACGCCGTTGTTCCGCGTGCGCAACAAACAGGAAACTATTTATTGCTACGACGAAACGGAAAAGAAAGCTGCTATCAGAAAACTTGGTAACAAGCCAGAGATAACACGCTTTAAAGGCTTGGGTGAAATCTCACCAAAAGAATTTGAAGCCTTTATTACCGAAGATGGCATTAAGTTACAACCGGTAATTCTTGAACAGGGTGATCATATTCAGTCTTTGCTGGAGTATTTCATGGGGAAGAACACCCAGGAACGCCAGGAGTTTATTATTAATAATCTTAAGGTAGAGTTGGATTTAATAGAAGAAGCGGTCTAATTGACAATTGAAAATTGACAGTTCAAAACGCCTGTAAAGTATGTTAGTTTTTTAATTGTCAATTTCAATTCGTTCAGATCTAATCGTCAATTTTCAATTCTCAATTTTCAATTGTTATGTTGCATATAGTTTTTCAGGAAGCAGATATAGATGTGTTACAAAAAGCCATAGCGCTGGATGAAAGTGGTAGTTTGAATGGCGAAATATGGCAGATAAAAGATGATTACGCAGTAGGGCCGGTTGCCGATATTTATGAGGCTGAAGGCTTTCAGGCTAGGAGAGATTTTTGGAAAGAGGCACTGGAGTTTTCACCTTACGAAGAGCAGATAGAAATTGTAAACGATAAGATGACTGTTCACAATCTTCAAAAAGGATTGAATGCAGAAGAGGATAGTGAAGAATATATTAAAGAAATATGGATCTGGATGGGGCAAAACCAGCATGATGTGTGCGGTTATTATTGGCTGATGAGCCAGTTGAAAGCTTACCAGGGACGCGTGTTTGTGTTGTACCTGAATAACCTTCCGTTTATCAACGAGAAAGGCCAGTTGTTCTATCCTTCCACATTGCACCAGATTCAACCAAAAGAATTTTTGAAAGCAAAAAGGCTTGCAAGGGTGATTACATTGAGCGAGTTTGAGCTTGATCCTGATGAGTGGAAAAAGACTTGCCAGGAAAATGCAATGGTGCGTATACTGGAAGGCGGTAAAAAAATTGCAGGCAAGGAAACTGATTTTTATGATAAGTCTCTGCTGGCAGCACTTACAGGCGATTTTCAAAAACTCCCGAAAATACTACAAACAGCTTTTTCAAAATTCAAGGTGAACACGGGAGACGTATTTCTTGCCTGGCGTTTAAGGAAGCTGGTTGAAGAAGGCGTGTTGGAATTGCAGGGCGACTGGGCCAAAGGATGGAAAGAAGTGAGTTTAAAACTGGCTGGCGTAGCAAGCAATGAAGCAGCACCTGTAGAGGAAGCTGCAGAATAAACAAAATTGTGATTTGAAAGGAACATAAAGCATGGCAAAAGATATAACTAAAGAAATTGATTTAACTAACGAGTCCGGTGTGCAGGGCCAATACAAGAACTGGTTCCTCGACTACGCGTCCTATGTAATATTAGAGCGCGCGGTGCCGGCTATTGAGGACGGTTTGAAACCGGTGCAGCGCCGTATCCTTCATTCAATGAAGGAAATGGATGACGGCCGTTTTAATAAAGTGGCTAACATCATCGGGCAAAGTATGCAATACCACCCGCATGGTGACGCGTCTATTGGTGATGCATTGGTGAATATGGGCCAGAAAGATCTGTTGATTGAAACGCAGGGTAACTGGGGTGATGTAAGAACAGGTGATGATGCGGCTGCCGCACGTTACATTGAAGCGCGTTTGTCAAAGTTCGCTTTGGAAGTCGCCTTCAATGCAAAAACTACCGATTGGCAATTAAGTTATGATGGCCGTAAGCAAGAGCCTGTAACACTTCCGATGAAGTTTCCATTGGTGTTGGCGCAAGGTGCTGAAGGCATTGCGGTGGGCTTGTCCACTAAGATATTACCTCACAACTTTATTGAGCTGTGCGATGCTTCTATCAAATATTTGAAAGGAAAAAAGTTTGAGCTATACCCGGATTTTCTCACCGGCGGCATGGCGGATGTAAGTAATTACAACGAAGGTAAACGTGGTGGTAAAATACGCGTTCGCGCCAATATAGAGGAGCTGGATAAGAAGACTTTGGTTATTAGAAGTGTTCCTTATAGCGTGACTACGACTTCTTTGATGGAGTCTATTGTAAAGGCCAACGACCAGGGAAAAATCAAAATTAAAAAGGTTACTGACGCTACTGCTAAGGAAGTGGAGATACAAATTGAGTTGGCTGCCGGCATCTCTCCCGATATAACTATTGACGCGTTGTATGCTTTCACTGATTGTGAAGTCAGCATATCGCCTAACGCATGTGTGATTGTTGAGGATAAACCACGTTTTCTCGGTGTGCACGAACTGCTGAGAACATCTGCAGATAATACGAAGGATCTGTTAAAAAGAGAGTTGGAGATCAAGCTGGCGGAGCTTGAAGATAAATGGCATTATACTTCGCTCGAAAAAATCTTCTTTGAAGAAAAGATCTACAAGGAACTTGAGAAGAGGCACGAGACATGGGACAAGGTGATCGAAGCGATAGATAAAGCATTTGTTCCCTTCAAGAAAAAACTGAAGAGAGAGATTAAGCGCGAGGATATTTTAAAGCTGACAGAAAAGCCGGTAAGGCGTATTTACAAGCTGGATATCGACGAACTTAATGCCCAGATCAAAGGCATAGAAGCTGACATCAAACAAGTGAAATATGATCTGGATAACCTGGTAGATTTCGCTGTAGCATATTTTGAAACCCTGCTGAAGAAATTTGGCAAGGGCCGCGAGCGTAAAACGGAGATCAAGCCGTTTGATACCATCCAGGCTAACCGTGTGGCTATCGCGAATACGAAATTGTATTTAAACAGGTCTGAAGGCTTTGTGGGAACCAGTCTTAAGAAAGATGAGTTGCTCGCAGAATGTTCCGATCTGGATGATGTGATCGTGTTTACCAAGCGCGGCATTATGAAAATAGTAAAGGTGCAGGATAAAGTGTTTATAGGGAAAGATATTATTCATGCGGCTATTTTTAACAAGAATGACGACCGCACTACCTATAACATGATCTACCTTGACGGCGCCTCCGGTATTGCATTTGCGAAGCGTTTTAATGTTACTGGTATAACGCGTGATAAAGAGTACGATCTTACGAAAGGCCATGATAAGAGTAAGGTGTTATACTTTACCGCAAATCCAAATGGGGAAGCGGAATCTGTGAAGATTTTACTTACACCGGGTTCTTCTGCACGTAATAAAGAGCTTGACTTTTTCTTTGAAGAGCTGGATATTAAAGGCCGCAGCAGTATGGGTAACCAGGTGACTAAATATCCTGTGCGTTCTGTTAAGCTGAAAGAGAAAGGGAAGTCAACCTTGGCAGGCCGCAAGATCTGGTTTGATGATCAGTTTGGCCGTTTGAATACAGAAGAAAAAGGCGAGTACCTGGGTAGTTTTGAAACTGAAGACAGAATAATTGTCTTTTATGCCGACGGTTCGTACGAGATTACAGACACTGAATTGACGCAGCGCCTGGAAGCAGATAAGATTTTATTGATTGAAAAATTCGATCCGGAAAAGATCGTTACGGCTGTTTACCTTGATGCAGATAAAATGCAGTTTAATGTAAAACGCTTCAAAATAGAAACGACTACACTTCACAATAACTTCATGTTTATTAAAGAAGTGGAAGGTAACAGGCTTGAAGCAGTTACAACCACACCTGAACCTATTCTGCTTGTCCGCACAGGACGCGGTGCTCAGGCACGCCAGGCTAAATTTAAAATAGCCAAGATGGTGGAAGTTATGGGCTGGAAAGCTGTCGGCGCCAAACTGATGGACCACAGCAAAAGCGTGGAAATGGAGTGGGAAAAAGGCGCTGATAATAAGGCTCCGGAATTGTTTGAATAAAATTAATTGTACGTTTTACGTTATAGGTGATACGTTTTGGACCGAAAATAATGAGACGAATAAATGCTGAAAGCTGACGGCTGATTGCTGACAGCTTTCGGCCACCTTAACCCAATCAAATTAGTATTGTATGAACAACCAACGTGTATTTACCGTATCCCTTGCCGCGGCGGGCATAATGCTGATGGCAAGTTGTGTATCGAAAAAGAAGTACCTGGATTCGCAAATTGCATTGCGTTATTCTAAGAATGATAGCGCCATGCTGGCAAGTAAAGTGAATTCATTGGAAAACAGGATAACAGAACTGAACAAGCAATTATCAGACCTTACCAATCAGAACACCTCACTCACTGCAGATGCGGCGGCTACAAAAAATAAGCTTACCACTCAGCTAAACTCAAGCCAGCAGGCATTTCTGGATCAACAGAAAAAGCTGCAGCAATTGCAGGCTTTACTGGATCAGCAAAAACAGAAAGCCGCGCAACTAAAAAAGAAGATGACCGATGCGCTGGGAGGTTTTAGTTCCAATGAGCTGACGGTTACACAAAAGAATGGTAAAGTATATGTGAGCCTGAGTGAAAACCTGTTGTTCCCTTCAGGAAGCGCAGTGGTAAACGCACAGGGTAAAGATGCATTGGGCAAGCTGGCCGAGGTACTTAACCTTAACCCGGATATCGCGGTTAATATTGAAGGCCATACAGATTCCATTCCCATTCGCGGCAAGTACGAAGATAACTGGGCATTGAGTGTGGCCAGGTCTACTTCAATCGTGCGCATCCTGGTGAACACTTACCTGGTAGATCCTACAAGGGTTATTGCATCCGGTCATAGCCAATACGATCCGATAGAGAGCAATACACTACCGGAAGGAAGGGCAAAAAACAGGCGCACGGAAATTATCCTCACGCCAAAGCTGGACGAGCTGTATAAGCTGCTGGAAAGCTGAGTTTAATTGAGAATTGAAAATTGAAAATTGACAATGAATTGCCCGAAATGGTAGCACGTCAAAGTATTTCAACCGAGATAAAATAGAGCGGTGTAAATAGTCGAAGTAAGACTTTTTACACCGTTTCTTTATATAGATCAGTTTCACGCAACGCGCACAAAGAGGCCATGGCGCAACGAATGTTTTTTAGGAAACACTAAGATTCTAAGGGCACAAAGCGACACAAAGGAATGGTTTATAATTTAGTAGCTGGTTAATACTAAAATCGATTGTAAATCCAAGACTTGATTTTGTAGAGCCATCGTGTCCTTTCCGCGCCTGCGTGCCTTTAAATCTTTGTGCATCTTCCTGTCCTTGGAGTCTTCGTGTTTCAAAAACTTAGTGCCTCTTTGTGCCTTAGAGTCTTAGTGGCGAAGAAACAGTGGTACAACTTTCCACACTTTTTCTCTCGGCCACTTTTTAAGCAAAACGATCTGTTATCCTTATGTAAAAATCATTTCAAGTAATTGCCTTGTGCCGAAGAAAACAATCCGTACACCTACAAAAAACTGCACTTCTTCTTTTGGGCATATAATTAATTGTTAACTAGATAAAAGCCGGTTAAACGAAAGAAACATTTATACAATCCATAGTTATTGTAAGAAGTTTTAACCTGGTAACTCAGACGGCGATCTAAACTTATTCTTTCAACTACCGGCATTTCTTTCCATACCCCGTAAAACAGTTTATTATGCGGAAGTATGCCATTATAATAAGCGCCATCATTTCTCTGTTAAACGTCCCATCTTTAATTCTTGCACAGAACAGTGCAGTAAACGACTCACTAAGATGGAACCTGCAAACATGCCTTGAATATGCATGGAAAAATAATATACAGGTAAGATCGTTACAACAAACACAACTAAGCAACGAGCAAGATCTATTGCTGGCAAAAGCAGCCAAGTTGCCCAATCTTTCAGCATCTGTCACGCAAACACTTGTACACAGCAACAATACCAATCCGGTTGTTGGCGGTTTTCAAACACAAGCCAATCTTTCCGGCAACTATGGGCTTTCTTCAAATTTTATTGTATACAATGGCGGCTATCTTAATAACGATGTTAAGCAGAAAGACCTGTCTGTAAAAGCTTCAGGGCTAGATATACAAACCGCCATGAATTCTATTACGCTGCAGATAACCCAGGCCTTCCTGAATATATTACTGGTGAAGGAAAATATTGTTCATCTGAAAGACCTTCTTACAACATCTCAGGCTCAGCTAAGACAAGGCCAGCAACGTTACGATGCAGGCAGTATTTCACGCAAAGATTTTATACAGCTTCAATCGCAGGTAGCAATGGATCAGTTCAACCTTACTTATGCGCAAAACAATAGAGATTCCTTCCTTTACAGACAAAACCTGGTTACGTTAAAACAGGTATTACAGTTGTCTTCTGAAGTGGATTTTGATATTTCAGCACCTGACACGCTGGCTATTTCGGCAGAGATTCCTTCCTTAAAAGACGCAGAACAAGCGGCATTGCAAACAAGGCCTGAAATAAAAAGTGCTGAGCTGGGCGTAAGAATCGCCGAAGTAGATCTGCAAAAATCAAAAGCCGGCAGGTTACCCGTTGTAAGCCTGGGCGCATCAATAGCCTCAGGCTATTCGGACAATCAAACAACAAAATTTGGTTCGCAGATTGACAATAACTTCTATCAACGGCTGGGCCTGGCAGTAAATATTCCCATTTTCAACAACCGCATAGCTAAAACGAATATTGAATTATCCAAAATACAAATTGAACAGGCACGGCTATCGTTGCAAAACACAAAAACAACACTGGATCAGGCGGTTGAACAGGCGTACATCTCATGGTCAAATGCACAAAGCCAGTTTGCAGCGGCGGATGTCCAGTTTAAGACGAATGAAGAAAGTTATCACATAACTACAGAACAGCTAAGGCTCGGCGCGGTAAATATGGTGGATCTGTTACAACAAAAAACACTCTATATACAATCCCTGCAGTTATACATACAGGCGAAATACAGCGCCATCCTGAATCAGAAGATTTTTGATTTTTATTCAGGTGTGCCAATTACGTTGTGATGAACAGGCTCAGATTAAAATAAGTGTAAAATGAAAAAAAGTAAATGGTTAATAATTCTGATTGTAGTGATTGCGGCTGCAGCTACATGGTGGTTCTGGAAATACCGCCGGGCTGAAAAGCCTGTAATACTGCAGACTGAACAGCCGCGATACGGAGAGATTACCAACAGCATTACTGCAACAGGTACGATACAACCGGTTGATACTGTATCTGTGGGAACGCAGGTATCCGGCACGATTAAAACGGTATATGCAGACTTTAATTCTGCTGTTAAAAAGGGGCAGCTGCTGGCACAGCTTGATAAAGTATTGTTACAAGCGCAGGTGCAGCAATACACAGGCTTATTGCAGCAGGCTAAAAGCCAGTTGGTGTATGCGCAATCAAATTTCAACCGGCAAAAGCAATTGTTGGATGTAGGGGCCATTAGCCATGCGGATTACGAAACGGCATTGTATCAGTACAATGCTGCGAAGGACAATGTTGTAGCCGTTGAAGCGCAACTAACATCTGCAGAGCGCAACCTTTCTTTCGCAGATATTTATTCACCCATTGATGGCACTGTACTAACCCGCAATGTAAATGCCGGCCAAACGGTTGCTTCAAGCTTTAATACACCCACATTGTTTGTTATTGCAAAGGACCTTAAGCGCATGCAGGTGCAGGCGGCAGTAGATGAAGCGGATATAGGAAATGTAAAGAAAGGGCAGCATGTAACATTCTCAGTAGATGCGTTTCCGGATGATACTTTTGAAGGAACGGTTGAAGAAATACGTCTTCAGCCAAGCGTTGTGGCCAACGTGGTAACTTATGTAACCATTATAAATACAGACAACGAGCAACAAAAATTAAAGCCGGGCATGACAGCCAGCATCACTATTTACACACGGGATGTACCGAACACCTTGCTTGTTTCTGTGAAGGCAACACGGTTTACACCTGATTCTACTTTATTAAAAAATTATAAGATTCAGGGAAGGATGGATAAACTTAATCGTGCTGGTGAAGCTTCCGGACGTGGCACCAGAATGCATTCAGATTCCACAACGAAAAGTTCCAACGGAAATACAAATGCCGAAATAAATGACCAGGTAAAAACAAAACATGAAACTGTTTGGATTAAGCAGGGATATACATTGATTCAACGGCGGGTCACCGTGGGCTTGGTGAGTGATGCTGACGTGCAGGTATTGCGTGGCCTCACCATGGCAGATACCGTAGTTACCGCGGCCTCAAAAGACGCTGAAGCAGCAGGCAATGATAATACAGTGCGGAGCCCGTTTATGCCGGCAAGAAGAGGAGGTGGCAATAGCAGTAGCGGAAGCAAGCGTCCATAACAAATACATAAAATAGCAGAACATGCCGGAAAAGATATTGGAAATACATGATTTGAAGCGGGAGTTTAAAATGGGCGCCGAAATAGTGCGTGCACTAAAAGGCGTTTCATTCGAAGTAGACAAGGGTGAGTTTGTTACCATTATGGGCAGCAGCGGTTCGGGTAAAACAACATTGCTGAATATTTTGGGTTGTTTGGATAAACCAACAAGCGGCACCTACCTGCTGGATGGCGTAAATATCAGTAACCTGAGCAGGAACGAACTTGCCCAGTTGCGAAACAGGAAGATAGGCTTCGTGTTCCAGGCGTATAATCTTTTAGCGAGGACATCAGCTTTAGAAAATGTAGAACTGCCATTGTTGTATAACAACGATATTTCATCTGCGGAACGATATGATAAAGCGGTAAAAGCATTGGAATCAGTAAAACTCAAAGACCGTATGGATCATTTGCCTAACCAGCTTTCCGGCGGCCAACAGCAGCGTGTGGCCATAGCCAGGGCATTGGTAAATGAGCCTGTAATGATCCTCGCCGATGAGGCAACAGGCAACCTCGATTCAAGAACTTCCTACGAAATAATGGCGTTGATGCAGGAGCTTAATCAGCAGCAGGGAAAAACCATTGTATTTGTAACGCACGAGCCGGATATAGCATCTTTCAGCAGCAGGACAGTAATGTTAAAAGATGGTAAGGTGATTAAAGACAGTAAGAACGAAAATGTTCGATCAGCAAAAGAGGTGTTGGCAGGATTGCCGGTGAGCGATGATTACTAAAGTTGTAAGTTATACGTTGTACGTTTTACGTTAATACAGTAAATGTTAGCTGGGGGTAGGAAGGGTCATTATCCTTCGCTTCGATCAACGTATAACGTATGACTTAAAACGTAAAACTCAAAAAAATGAACATCTTCAACCTCATACGAATAGCATTAAACGCGCTACAGCGAAATAAAATGCGGGCGTTCCTGACAATGTTGGGGATTATTATAGGCGTGGCTGCAGTGATAGCTATGGTGGCTATAGGGCAGGGGTCGAAACAGAGTATTCAAAGCCAGTTATCAAGCATGGGTTCAAACATGATTACGATAAGGCCTAATAGCAATGTTGCTGTGGGCGGCGGCGTTCGGCTTGACCAGACAAGTGTACAATCCCTCACGCTGGATGACGTTACGGCTATTCAAAAACAGGCACAATATATCAGTGCTATTTCTCCGGCCGTTTCAACACGCGGGCAGGTAATTTACTCAAATGCCAACTGGCCTACATCTATACAAGGTGTTGCGCCGGACTATCTTACCATAAGAAACTGGGCTGTTAAGGAAGGTGTTTCATTTTCAGAAGAACATGTTTCCTCTGCCGCAAAGGTTTGCCTGTTGGGTAAAACGGTTGTTGACAATCTCTTTACATCAGGAGAAGACCCAATTGGCAAGGTTATCCGCTACAATAAAATCCCGTTTAAGGTAATTGGCGTTTTAGCGGAAAAGGGCGAGAACGCTTTTGGCCAGGACCAGGACGATATTGTGTTAGCGCCTTTTACAACCGTTCAAAAAAGAATACTGGCCATTACGTATGTGCAGAACATTTATCTATCAGCACAAAACGAAGCAAGTACTGATAAAGCAACGGAAGAAGTGTCCAACATACTTCGTGCTGCACACAAAATAAAAAAAGGCGATCAGGATGATTTTCTCGTTCGTACGCAAGCCGAACTAATCAACACTTTTAGTTCCACCAGCCAGTTACTTACCGTTTTGCTGACTGCTATTGCCGGCATTTCATTAATGGTTGGCGGAATCGGCATTATGAATATTATGTACGTATCCGTTACCGAGCGCACTAAGGAAATAGGTTTGAGAATGTCTATTGGCGCCCGCGGCATAGATATATTGCTACAGTTTTTGGTTGAGGCAATATTGATCAGCATTACGGGTGGTATTATAGGCGTACTACTCGGAATAACTGCATCAAGGCTGGTAACGCTATTTTTGTCATGGCCCACATTGGTGTCGCAATCGTCCATATTGCTGTCGTTTATGGTTTGTGCGGTCACAGGCGTGTTCTTTGGGTACTACCCGGCACTAAAAGCCTCTCGCCTTGATCCGATAGAAGCGTTGAGGTACGAGTAGATAATTGACAATGGAGAATTGACAATTGAAAATGATAAGCTGGGAAGGAAGGTATAGTACTTGCTGGCAATAGCAATTCAATGATAATTTCTACGGTGTAAGAAGCGAGTAAAATCGGTTTTTGCACAGTTTTATTTTCAAGCAATGATCACCAGGCGACAGCGCAACTATCCTCGAATAATTGCGGCTGCGTTAGTAAGGTCAAAATACGTTTCGAAGTTTCAAAACAACTCTGTGATTTTTTATGTCGTTGTGGCTCCGTGGTTGCTTCTTTGTGCCGTCATCCGCGCTTGTGGATCATTGTTTTTACGCCTGCATTGAAGTGAGGTTTCGTTTTGGAACTATTTATTGAGTATTTTAAAAGAAGGCCACATCATTTTTTTGATGTGGCCTTCTTTTCATTTGCTATGATTTTCTACCATAAAAAAAAGTTGTTGTTATTGTGGTCTAACTTTTATGGCAGCAGACGGAGACCCTTCTCCTGTGGCATTTACTGCTCTAACTACGTAATAGTAACTTGTGCCGCTAGCCTTGTTACCATCTACATAAGAAAATGTTGATCCTGTTGTAGTCCTGATCAGGTTATAGTTACCGGCAATCGTTCCCCGGTAAATTTTGTAACCTGTAATTGTTCCACCAGGAGTTAGCGGTGCAGACCATGTTAGGGTTACTTTCCCGGTTCCGGCGATGGCATTAAAATTAGCCGGAGCTGAAGGGGCTTTATTTGTAGCTGGTGTTGTAGTTGAAGATTCCTGGGATGCTACATACACATTCTTAGCATAGTCAACAACCTTAGAGGTCCAGCTGCCAGTGCTATAGGTAAGGTTGGTTACGGTTCCTGGTATGGCAGCTTTGGCGCCATTTGCGGTTCCGTTAACTACATACATAGCCATTTTACCTTTTACAGACGTCTGCGTAACGCTTACGTTAGACATGATCAACTTTTTAGCAGGCAGGTTAAACCTGTCGGGCCTGTTGTCAACAAATATGGCGTAAGATTTTGCGGTAAGAACTACATCTTTCAATGTAACCTTGTCCACCGTAAAATTGCCACAACCAAATATGTTCAAACCGGGGCCTGTGCTTTTGTTCACAGACAGGTTTTGAAATGTTCCGGTAGTAGCATCCTGCAATGTAATACCATTCATTTGCGATGCTTTATTTGCCGTGCCGGCATTGGTTACTGAAACACCATTTACGCGACAGTTTTGAGCGCTGGTGATTTGAAAGCCATCCCATCCGGTATTTTCAGCCTTAACGTTGGTAACGGTGAGTCCGATGATGGGGCTGGTTTTGTAGCCACTTTGATAGTCTGCGGTATTACCCAGGTAATATCCCTCGTTGCCTGTATTTTTTACAGAAACGTTGGTGAGGGATATGTTTTTAATGGTTGTTGGATAATACGTACCTGTTTGTCCCGCCAAAGGATCATTTTTAATCATCACACCAATGCTCGCGCCGTCGATATTAACGTTCTCTAATGCCAGGTCTGTAGTGTAATAAGCCTTAAAGCCTATGGAAGAGGTAAGGCCTTTAATATTTACGTTTACTACTTTAATATATGCGCCGTTAATATCAAACGAAGCACCGGTGCCCCCGCCAATTACGGCCCCTGCCGCGGCAGTAACCACAATTGGTTTGCCTGATGCGCCCCTTACATTATACAAAGCAACCTTGGTAACCGATTTTGGAATAACGATTGTATCACCTGGTGCGAGTTTTAAAGTACTTACATCCTTAATATAAACACTGGTTCCGTTAAGCGGCAAAGACACTTTTGCACTTTGGGTTAAGGAAAGAGTAGCTAATTTTTCAGTTGTTGATGTTGATGTAGACACTGGAGTTACCATGTCTGATTTCGAGCAGCCAAATAATACAGAGCTGCCTAGTAGAGCCCCTACAAGGATCTTGTTCATAGATTATTGGTTGTTTTAAAGTTTGTTGTTTTTGAAATTAGTTGGGAAAATATTGGGGTGCACCTTCAAAAAATTTTCGCGGATAAGCACGGAAAACTATGCCAAAAAAACATGTGTGGAATAAAAGAAACGTCAGAAAAACATTTTAAAAATACATCGGAAGAAAAATAAAATAAACCGCTTCAGTTGAGTACCTTAACAAATGTCAACAAAAATTAGAAGTGATGGCCAACACATTATAATTTTTGCATTTTTTGCAATTCGCTCAGCATAAACGTTCCTTTAACAAATGGAGTAATAAAATACACTCATGTTTGAAAACGCACTTATCCATTGCATGTTCCATTATTATAACAACATAATTTGCTATGTTGGTTCGTGCGCAAGGTTCCATACGATTGTTTGTTTGACTTAAAGAGAAGAAAGCATGTGATTGAATTAAGTGCAGCTAAACCGATTTTAACAAGGCTTACAGCGATTATATTTTGCGATTAAATTAGTATTGTGTTGACGATAATTTCAAATCACAAAAAAAATCAAACAGCAGTAATTGCTTCCTGGTTAAAAATGAAGTATTTTATTATTCCGGATTTTGGCAATTATGTTGGACGTTCCTGAGGATCACTTGTGCACATCAATTCTACCCCGATTGTATCTGGAAAATTTAAGGCAACATATATACTATAAAGTTCTTCTTTTACTTCAATGTCACACATTACAATAACCCATACCGATTCAGGCAATAAACATTTTCAAGCGCTTTCATCCGCGCTTGAACAGGAATTGTACGAAAGAGATGGAACATTAGCACAAGTGAACTTTGAACTAAACAAAATAGGCTCTTTGGATACAGTAGTTGTTGCCTGTGTTGAAAATACTGCCGTTGCTTGCGGTGGATACAATGCCCAGGATAATAGCTGGGTTGAAATAAAAAGAATGTACGTAAAACCTGAGTTCCGGGGAAAAGGTTTTGCCACCCAGGTGCTATCTTATCTCGAGAAAATTGCGATAGAACAGGGTTTCAGAAACATAAAACTCGAAACGGGCAAAAATCAGCCGGAGGCAATTGCGTTATATTTAAAAATGAAGTATTTTATCATTCCGAATTTCGGTAAATACATTGGGAGCGTTAATAGCGTTTGCTTTGGAAAAGAACTCTAAATAGCCTGGATAACGTTAACTCACATTTTTAAACGCGTGGACATGCGAAACCAGTTAAACAAAAATAGCTGCGTGTTGCTTTTAACCCTGGGTTTAGCTGCCTTAATCAATATTAAAGGAGTTGCACAAACAACAACAAACGAATCAGATTCTATCGAGGTTTCAAAAACCATGACCGATTTTCTGCAAGCCTTCTCCAATCTTCAGTGGAATAATTTCACTCATTTCTTTTCAGATGATGCCACAGCCTTTTTTCCGCCATCGGCAAAATATCCTTTTCGTGCCAATAACAAGGAGGAGCTGGAAAAAATATTCAAGCCATTCTTTGAAAAAGTAAAAAAGCAAAAATCTGCCCCTCCATATTTGGAAATTATCCCAAAAGATTTAAAAATTCAAACCTTTAGTTCTTTTGCCATAGTCTCGTTCATGTTAGATGATCCTGGTTTATTCGGTAGGCGAACCTTTGTTTTACATAAGCAACAAGGTAAATGGCTAATAGTGCATTTGCATGCATCCGGTGTGGCATTGGAAAGTAAAAGCGCCGCCAGATAAACAATCGCTGTGTGTAGGAAATGATGTGCGTGTGGGGTTCAACTATATTTATTCAATAAAATCGTCACCAAAATGAGAAAAACAGCCTTAATCGTTTTAATTATTGCGACATCGTTTTTTTCAGGATTCGCATTTAAAACAATATTGACAGCGCGCCAAAACAACGCGAATGGAATAAAAAAAGTAACTGGCATTGGCGGTATTTTCTTCAAGTGTAAAGACCCCAAAAAAGTTAAGGAATGGTATAAAACATATCTCGGGCTGAATATAAACGACTACGGGGCAGTGTTTGAATGGTACCAGGGCGCCGACAGCACCAAAAAGGGATTTACGCAATGGAGCCCTTTCAATGAAAAGACAAAATATTTTGAACCTTCTACAAAAGAGTTCATGATAAATTACAGGGTTGCAAATTTGCAAGCGCTCGTTGAGGAGTTAAAATTTAACCATGTAACTGTTGTGGACAGTATTGAAAGCTACGACTATGGCAAATTCGTTCATATTCTCGACATTGAAGGCAACAAGCTGGAACTGTGGGAACCAAACGATGTTGCTTACGAAAAGCTGGGCAAACAAATTGGAAGCGCGACTACAAAATAACGTGCGGCTCTTTCGTTACAAAGAAAGTAACCCTGGCTTATAGCCGATTGGGTGTCATGAAAAGAAAAAATAAAATGATCTATTTAACACAATTAATCTATATCAAAGAGAGAGAGGAGGAAGTATTCGATGAATTTGAAGCGCATGCGATCCCTGGCATTTTAAAATACAATGGCAGGCTGCTGCTGAGGATAAGGCCCGGCGAAAATTCGTTTATTGAACATTCCATTGACAAACCTTACGAAATACACATTGTTGAGTTTGATAGTGTGCAGGATTTTGAAAACTTTAAACAAGACAAAGAACGGCTACAGTTTTTGCATTTGAAGGAAAGGTCCGTTAGGGCGACATTACTGATTCAGGGCATAAAAGTGTAGTAGCCATCGGCGCATTAACAAAATAAAACTTAGCGCATGACACAGCCATTTGAATTGAAACTTAATCTCCCAATGCAGCTTTCCAATGGTGTAATGTCGACAACTGCAGACGTGTGGAATATGTTGGTGGCAAGTAAAAACGGAGATATTGATGAGGTAAAGAAAATGGCGGATAAATGTCCGGAACTCGTGTACGCACAATATAACTATACGCCACCCATTCATTTTGCCGTAAGGGAGGGACATACAGAACTTGTAAAATATTTGTTGGGCAGTGGTGCGCACGACCCATCGTATAAAATTTATCCCTTTTTAGATTCGCTTCAGACGATTGCACGAGACAGGAGCTATGATCAAATTGCGGACATGTTGGACGAATATGCGGCCAATCCCTCGCGACATAAATTCAAAGGAGACAACGGAAGAATTGATTATAAAAGATCAGATCTGCAAACGGAATTTGAGAAAGTGGTGGACGAAGGCGATGTTGTGCATGCGGAAAAAATATTGAAGCGACATCCCGAATTTGCGAAAGATGAAACGTATTTCTGGGGCGAAGGGATATTGACCTTTGCCGCAAAAGAAAACAATCGGGCAATGATTGATTTGTTGGTGAACTATGGCGCAAAAGTTCCTGCAGTATTAAAATGGGCACAATTCTATTACCTCGAACACAATGACGGTGCGCCATATATAATGGAAAAGGGAATGAGCCCCGATACGATGAGTTGGCACCATGTTACTCTTCTTCACGACATGGCACAAAAAGGCAATATACCCAAAGCCGAATTACTTATTCAATACGGAGCCCAAATAAACCCTGTTGAAGAAGAATATCAATCCACACCTCTTGCTATGGCCGTAAGATGGGGGCACTACAATATGGCTGAGTACCTTCTCAAACAGGGTGCTGATCCAAATAAAGCCGGAGCGCCGTGGTCCACGCCTTTAGCATGGGCCAGGAAAAAAGGATTTACTGAAATAGAAGCATTGTTGCTGAATGCCGGGGCAAAATAAGTTAGCTACCAGCTACGGCTGTTCCGAAAATACCCACTGCAAGCTCGAGCCAGATAAGTACAAGGACGGCCAAAACCGTTGCACATAATACCATCCGGTACCGCTTATTTTTCACCTTCCTTATTACGAGCTCGCAAACAAGGCCGGTGCCAAATAGCAATGCGGCTGCAACGGCAAAATCAAAAAGTGTCCAGCTTACTTCAGTGGTGAATTGCATGGCTACAAAAGGTACCAGTAACAGTAGCGCTGCGGTAAGCATAATGCCAGCAAGCCGTTTGTTTTTTACCATCATAAGTTTAGCGTTTTATGTTCTTATTACAAATATAGAAAAGTGCTTTGTATTTCAAAGTGAAATAAAACAGATTATTTGATTAAATTTTTGACCTGAAATGGAGGCCGCCTGACAACTTAGGTACGGGTTTTAAACAATGATAAAGGCCTGTCTGCTTGATGCTTTGATCTATGAAATATTAGTGCTATTTGAATTAGCTTTAAAAAAAAATAAAATAGTTTGTCCCCGTTTAGTCAATGATGTCGTCTTTGAAATATGATAATTAACTAACTATAAAAATTTTAAAAATGAAAGAGTTCTTATTGGTCTACAGAGCGGATTACAAAGCCATGCCTAAATCTTCGCCGGAAGAAATGCAGGCAATTACACAAACATGGATGAACTGGGTTGCGGGCATTGCAGCGCAGGGCAGCTTGGTGGACAGGGGCAACCGGCTGGTAAATACCGGAAAAGTTTTAAATGGCGATGGCTTAATTTTCGACGGGCCTTACACCGAAATTAAAGAATCAATATTGGGCTATTCCCTTGTAAAAGCAAGCTCTATTGAGGATGCTACGTCACTTGCCGATGGCTGTCCTATTCTAACATTTGGTGGAAACGTAGAAATTAGGGAAATTAACCCTTTATAACTATTCATTGCAGCCCTTGTAAATATGCAAGGGCTTTTTTTGACTATGCAGCAGGATGAACTTATACCGCACTTATTTAGAAGGGAGTACAGTAAAATAGTAGCCGTATTATATCATTCGTTCAAGCTAAAACATATTGAAACGGCTGAAGATATTGCCAGTGAAACTTTTTTAAAAGCAACAGAAGTCTGGGGGCTTAAAGGCGTGCCGGATAATCCTGCAGCATGGCTTTATACAGTGGCAAAAAATAAAGTCAAAGATTATTTTAAACACAATTCGGTTGTTGAAAAGCAGTTAAAGGACGCGGCAAAACAGAACGAGGCTGAGAATGAAACAGCGTTTGAGTTTAGCAGCCAGAATATTGCAGATAGCCAGCTCGCGATGATTTTTTCTGTATGTAATCCGGATAACTCAATTGAATCGCAAATTTGCCTGGCACTGCAAATTCTTTGTGGGTTTAGCCTCGAAGAAATTGCAAATGCCTTTCTCACAAATTCAGGAACGATCAAGAAGCGCTTATACCGGGCCCGCAACAATCTTCGAAGCGGTAATTTTTATATTGGAACTTTAAATGAAGCGCAAATCAAAAGCAGGTTGGATAGCGTTTTGAAAACCATATACCTCTTGTTTAATGAAGGCTATTTTTCAACTACAAACAATCAATTAATCAGGAAAGAGTTGTGCTCGGAAGCGCTCAGGCTGGCGCAAGTGCTTGCTGAAAACTCGTTGACTAACACGCCAGCAACGAATGCCCTGCTTGCTTTAATGTGCTTTCAAAGCTCACGCCTGGATGCAAGAACAAGCGAAAATGGCGAAGCGATTCTTTTTGAAGACCAGGACAGAAGCTTATGGGATAAAACGCTTATTCAGCAGGGAAATCATTATTTGATCAATGCCTATAGTGGCAACGATGTTTCAAAATATCACTTAGAAGCAACCATTGCCTATTGGCACACTACGCCTACAGACAAAAAAAAATGGCAACATATTTTGCAATTATATAACCAGCTTTTACTTATTGAATACTCACCAGTGGCTGCACTGAATCGCACTTTTGCATTTGCCCGCGTCCATGGCAATGAAATGGCAATACACGAAGCAGAAAAACTGCAATTGAGCAACAATAATAACTATTTTTCCCTGTTAGGTTATCTCTATTCGGATATCGATGTTGAGAAGTCGATCAGTTATTATAAGCAGGCAGTTTCATTGACAAAATCCAGGGTTGAAATACAAACGCTTACAAAAGAAATTGACGGGCTTATAAAAAAGAGTGCGAATTAAAACCTGTTGTTTCATAGCTTTAGCATTGAGTTACCAGGCATATGAACATTACTATCATTAGCAGCAGGCAATCTCATCTTGTTGACTTGCGGAAATTGTTTTTGGAAGTCAGGCAAAAAACTTTTTCCTGGAAGGACAGTTCGTCATTTCGCCTGGATGATTTTGATAGCGAAACAAAAGGGGAACGTGTTTTAATCGCCCTATGCAACGCAGAAATTGCTGGTTTTATTTCAGTTTGGCTACCTGATAATTTTGTCCATCACCTCTTCGTTTATAGCCGTTTTCAAAACCTTGGTGTTGGAAGCAAATTACTGGAAAAAGCCATCACGAAATTTGGGCTTCCCATTAGCCTCAAGTGTTTGGAAAGGAATAATAATGCTGTAGAATTTTATAAGAGAAAAGGATTTACAGCAAAGGCGACGGGTGGTGAGGGGGATAACCGGTACATTTTTTTTGAACTGGATTAGTAACCTATCAAAGGAAAAGTTCCTCAGTTTATAACATTCCATTGTGGCGGTAAGTAACATTTAGCAAGTTTTGGCATTAATCAATAAACCGAAAATTTCGCCTGAAATTTGTAACCTTTTTATTTGGTAATTACTCTATTAGAGTATACACTAAATCGAAAGAAATGGAAAGCGTTAATTTAAATCAGTCCATCAGGCCAACGTTCAATCTGCTAAGGTTAACATACGGTTTGGTACCCATTGTTGCAGGTCTTGACAAGTTCACCAATTTACTTACGCATTGGGAAGATTACCTTAGTCCCAAAATGGCGGGCATGCTTCCACTTCAACCTCACGCGTTTATGATGGTTGTGGGAGTAATTGAAATTGTTGCAGGTATAATTGTGTTGTTGAAGCCAACTGTTGGTGCTATTATTGTTGCAGCATGGCTAACATTAATTGCCTTAACACTGATATTCGGAGGCCATTATTTTGATGTGGCAGTCCGTGACCTTGTAATGGCAATTGGAGCGTTTACCTTGTTTAGAATTTCAAGAATAGTAGCATAAATAAAAGCATGAAAAACGCACCAGAACTGTATTCAGACCAACAACTGATTACGCTTATATTGAATGGCGAACTGGCTTTGTTTGAAATGATCATTCGAAGAAATAACGCCGTACTTTATAAGACAGGCAGAAGCTATAATTATAGCCATGAGGACACAGAGGATCTCATGCAGGAGGCTTTTATTGATGCCTACCGGAACTTATCTAAATTTGAAGGGCACGCAACGTTTAAAACATGGATAACAAAAATAATGCTGAACAAATGCTTTCACAAAAAGCATAAACTAAGCTTCAGCAATGAAACACCATCTGAGATCAGTGATAAATCAATCCCAATGTATTCATCCAGCCGAAACGCCGATACCGCTAAATCTGTAGTTAACAAAGAACTGGGATTAATAGTAGAAAACGCATTGAAACAACTTAGCCTTGAATACCGGATGGTGTTTTCCCTTCGTGAAATAAACGGGTTCAGCGTTGAAGAAACCGCCGAAACATTAAACATCAGCCAGTCAAATGTAAAAACCCGGCTTAACCGCGCAAAAAGCATGTTAAGGAAGGAAATTGAAAAATACTATCAGCCCGAAGAAATATTTGAGTTTAACCGCGTTTACTGTGATGCAATGGTAGGAAGGGTAATGAACGAACTCAACAATCTGCAACAGGAAACAATAAATCCGAAAGAAATACTTTGAGTTTTATATAGTGTTTAAACATTTATTTGGAAAAATTTCTATCATATTTTTTTAATATCATTCTGTTTTCACTTTTACTTATTCTATTGTACCTTATATAGCTATGTAAGTTGATAATAATGACAAAGCATTTCGTGAATGCTTCAAGATATTATCGCATTAGTAACATTATAAAAAACAAAAACATGGCTACAATTACAGTAAAAGATGGTACAGAGATTTATTACAAAGATTGGGGTACAGGGCAACCAATTGTTTTTCATCACGGCTGGCCCTTATCGGGGGACGATTGGGATGCCCAAATGATGTTTTTTCTTCAGCACGGGTTCAGGGTAATTGCGCATGACAGGCGTGGACACGGCAGGTCATCGCAAACGGCAAATGGCCATGATATGGATACATATGCGGCAGATGTTGCGGAACTGGTAAAGGCGCTGGATCTGAAAGATGCCATACATGTGGGCCATTCAACAGGTGGCGGAGAAGTAATCCGCTATGTTGCAAAGCATGGAAAAGGGCGCGTTGCAAAGGCTGTTTTAGTTAGCGCGGTAACACCCATTATGGTAAAAACAGAAAGCAATCCTGATGGTATTCCTTTGTCTGTGTTTGATGAAATACGTCAGAACACTGCAACACAAAGGCAGCAGTACTTCCAGGATTTCACAATGCCTTTCTATGGCTACAACCGCGAAGGAGCAAAAGTATCGCAGGGAGTGAGAGACAACTGGTGGAGGCAGGGCATGATGGGTGCAATAAAAGCACACTATGATTGTATTAAGGCCTTTTCAGAAACAGACTTCACAGAAGATCTCAAAAGCGTGGATGTTCCGGTTCTGGTAATGCATGGTGAAGACGACCAGATAGTTCCGTTTCAGTTAACAGCGGTAAAAGCGGTTAAGCTGGTGAAAAATGGAAAGCTTATTTCTTATCCAGGTTTTCCTCACGGAATGCCGACTACAGAAGCGGCAACCATTAATAAGGACCTGCTGGCATTTATACAATCGTAAGAAAGGTTTAGAGTGTTTCTTTTGAAAATATTTTTAAAAAACTGCTATCATGATTGATAGCAGTTTTTTATTTACAACTAACGCATCCTAATACCATTAAACAACCTGTTGATGTGTTGGTGATGTACGATCCGGATTTCAAAGTAAATTGCATCAATCCGAAGCGTTATTGCGATGGATAATTTTATTAGGCAATCTATGGCCTCTAGTATAAATCAAACAATCATGGAAAAAATCAGCGCGGTAATTTTTGATCTTGACGGAACATTGGCCAATACATTACCACTATGCATCCAGGCGTTTCGCCAGTCTGTTGAGCCCCTTATACAACGCTCACTCTCTGATGCAGAAATTATTGCAACATTTGGTCCCTCAGAAGAGGGAACGATCATGGCGCTTGCACCCGATCATTATGAACAAGGAGTGACAGATTATTTGTATCACTATGAAAGCATGCATGACATGTGTCCTGTTGCTTTTGATGGTATTGAAGAATTACTGGAAAGTTTAAAAGGTAAACATATTCGGATTGCTATGGTTACAGGCAAGGGCAGGCATAGCACGGATATTTCGCTCAGGTATTTTGAGCTGACGCATTTTTTTGAGCTGATAGAAACCGGATCGCCTGGCGGAGCAAGAAAGGCTGAAGGCATTGAAATGATTTTGAATGAATGGAACGATCTTTCGAAAAATGAAGTGGTGTATGTAGGCGATGCCCCGAGCGACATTATAGCAAGCCGAAAGGCCGGCATACCCGTTATCGCAGCTGCATGGGCAGAGACTGCAGAGCCCGAAAAGCTGGTAGATCTTCAGCCGGACGAGTTATTCTATTCCGTTGATGATTTTGCAGCGTGGATACAGCAACACACTTAAGCTAATAAAATAAATAACATGACAGATAGTTGGACCAACAGGTGGAACGACAGATACAGCCAAAAAGAATATGCCTATGGCATAGCACCAAACATGTATTTAAAGGAACAATTGGAAAAACTTCCAGCCGGGCGGATATTATTTCCCGCGGAAGGCGAGGGCCGCAACGCCATATTTGCCGCTAAACTTGGTTGGCAGGTTTCGGCTTTTGATATAAGTGAAGAAGGCAGGAATAAGGCGTTGTTACTGGCAGAGGCGAACAACGTAACAATAGACTATAACGTAGGCCTGTTGGAAACATTGCAATACAGTGATGAGCAATTTGATGCAATCGCGCTGATCTATGCGCATTTTCCTGCGGAAATAAAATCTTTGTATCACAGAACGTTGAACAAATACCTGCGCAAAGGCGGCACCATTATTTTTGAAGCTTTTAGTAAAAAGCATATCGGCTATCAGCTGGAAAATGAAAAGGTAGGAGGCCCGAAAGACATAGCTTCACTGTTTTCTCTTGAAGAAATTAAGGCAGACTTCGCCAATTATTCTTTTATTGAACTGGAAGAAAAAGAAATTAAATTGAGTGAAGGCCTGTATCATAATGGCAAAGGATCTGTGATAAGGTTTGTTGCTGTTAAACTGTAATGCGGATTGTTGCCCAAAAATGAATTTCAGCCAAATAACCCTGGACATTTCAACAAACCAAAATTGGACTTTCTAACAAAATGGCCAACATGTTTTCTGGCGAATTTTGTGTGATAAAACATTCGGGTAATGGGAAGAATGATCAAAATATCAAGCGCTGAGCTAAAAAAGGTAGCCCGTATGGACATACGGGCCCAACCAATATCCTATGAAAACCAATGATAATTGAGTTTATCATTATTGATCAAAAGTAGTGCTGGCTTACGATATGGACTGATCGCGCCGTACATAAGAATGACGGTAAAACACATTTTTTTGATAAGCGGTTTCCTAAGCTAACCGATGTTTTTTAATTTGGATAACGGCATTTTTACTATAATAATGCAAGTCGGTTATGTCAGTGCCCCTTAAACAGTTATTTGTGATGCTGGTATCATTACTTTTTGCAGTGCCAGCCGAAGCGCAACAAAAAGTAATTTGGAAATTTAAAACTTCAGCGCCTATTATTGGCTCGCCTGTGGTGGATAACGACGTTGTTTACTTTGGCGGATTAGATAGCATATTGTATGCGTTTGATGCCACTGAGGGCCTCCAAAAATGGACGCTAAAAACGCGTGGCGATATAAGGTCAACCCCACTGGTGAACGATGATAACATTTACTTTGTTAGCGGCGATGGCATGTTATACTGCATCAATAAGTCCGGAAAAATAAAATGGGCATTCGCTACAAAAGGAGAGAAGAAATATGAACTGTATAGCTTCGCCGATTATTTTCAATCTTCTCCTGTTTATCACAACAACAAAATATTTTTCGGTTCGGGCGATTCATGTGTGTATGCGGTGAACGCATCCACAGGAGAATTGGTTTGGAAAGTAAAAACAGGCAACATTGTTCATACCCGCCCATGCATTTATAAGGGCAAAGTATTTATCGGGTCTTTCGACGGTTATTTTTATGCAATTAACGAGAATGATGGAAGTGTGGCCTGGAAGTTTAAATCAGTTGGCCAACAGTATTTCCCTATGGGAGAGTTTAACGGGTCTGCAAGTGCATTTGACGGAACCCTTTATGTAGGAGCAAGGGACTTCAATTTTTATGCACTTGATGCGGATAAAGGTTATTGCCACTGGAATATGCGATTTAAAAGGGGATGGGCCATCACTACACCGATTATAGAAGATTCTGTGCTTTATATCGGCACATCTGATGATCGTCTATTTCTTGCGCTAAACCCTTTCAACGGCGATATTCTCTGGAAGTTTGATGCAAAGTATAACATCTTCGGTGGCCCGTTAATAACTGACAGCCTGATTTATTTTGGAACGATGATGGGGCATCTTTACGGTATAAACAAAAAGAACGGCCAGGTAGCATATGATTTTACGACGGACGGATATCAGGCACACCGCACAGCATATTTTAAGGATGGTGATAGTTATCGCGACGATATTTTTTCCGGAATTATAAAAAAGAACGAAGATTTTCTTGATCTCTATATTGCAATGGGAGCCATCATTTCTCAGCCGGCCCATTACAAAAATCAACTTATCATAACAAGTATGGACGGTACCATTTATTGTATCAAAATCTAGCTTTTATAATCGCGGAAATCATCTATTGCTTAACAGGCTCCTCTAGAGGGCTATCACTGGCTCCGGGGTCAAACTTATTGATGATCTTTTTAAAGGGATTCAAAATATCTTCAAAAGAGAAGGCTGGTTTAGGCGCATCGTCCGCTAAAAGTTCGATTTCTTCCGTCTCCGCTTCGGATTCAGCCTGAACATGGGCATTTAATTTATAAGCGATGTGTTTAATTTTTTCCATCGTATCATTATCGGGATCGTTAACACGGATGTTGCCCGAGATATATTCAAAAACAATTTCGCAAATATCCATTTCACCGCATTTCCTGTGTAAGAATACTGCTGTGCCCGGGTTATCATACTTAAACATTTCTCCGTTTTCAAGTTTCACCATCGTGAAATTGTCCAGCCTCATATCGGGATCGTTTTTCACAAATGCCATCCAATCATCCATGGGGATGTTGTTTTCAGTTCCGGATTCAAACCACTCTTTTTTCCTTGTAATGTAAACTTCACGTACCATAAGCGCTCGATGTCTTTCTGTAATAATAGCCTCTTTATAACTCTAAGATATAAAAAAGCTGGTAAGTGCAAAATCAGCAAAATATTGATGAACAAGCCGCCGTACTTTGGATTGATTAATTCAATCAACATTGAATTAATTAAACAGGCAACAGGCTCATTATTTTTCTGCTATGCTTATCAATATGATCAAAAAAATGGCATTTCGATTAGTCAACACAAAAAAATTTGTTCATTAAAAAACTTTTAAAATATATTTGTCTATAGAAATGGTAGGAATTTAAATTCCACCGATGTTGAGCTAATCCAAAACTTAATTATGAACCACTTGAAATTATCCCGCAATGGTACAGTGCCCGTAATCAAAACAACAACAGGCTGCGCATCTTTATGCTGTTGTACATGCTGTTAACCTAACCATGTAATTGATTTTTTCTGCTCAAAAAAGTTGTGTTTATTTTCTGTAAAGGATATAGCTGATCACTATTCGCCTTATCACATTTAACGAGCTTGACCGCCGTGTAAAAATCAATTATGTAAGTACTTATATATTTTTTTTAAACTATACTCACACTTAAAAGTGCCGATCCGGATATGCTTTTGTATTACATCAGCATAAAACCTGCAAACGTCAATTTAATTAACCACTCATGAAATCTACCATTTGGCTTTCTTTGTTTTGCCTGTTATTTTTTCAGGCAGTCCTGCACGCCCAGGAAACACCAACTTCTGTTCATGAAGGTGTGGTAACAGACAGTAAGAACCACGAACCTTTGGATGGAGTAACTATCCGTATAAAAGGAACATCTGTACAAACAACAACAAATTCAAAAGGCAGGTTTGTATTAAAAGCAAATCAGCCGTTGCCTTTTACAATACAAATCAGCCACGTGGGATTCACGCCCACAGAAATTGCAGCTAATGGGGAGCTGGTAAATATTGGGTTAATAGCAACTGAACAAAATCTTACCGATGTAGTTGTTGTTGCTTATGGCACACAAAAGAAAATAACACTTACCAATGCTGTGGCGCAGGTTGGAGGTGCTGAGCTCGCAAAGCGTCCGGTATCAAACGTACAGCAATCATTGCAGGGGCAATTGCCCGGTGTTACGGTGGTTGACCTTGGCGGAGCGCCCGGAAAATCTTCAGCAACTATTCGTGTCAGGGGTATTACAACTTTCAATACTAACAGCAGTAGTACCAGTGGTTTTGATTTGAGTAAAAACGATGCGTTGGTGATTGTAGACGGTTCGGAACAGCGCATGGAAGACCTTAATCCAAACGACATAGAAACAATTACAGTGTTGAAAGATGCAGCCTCAACGGCTATCTATGGCTCCCGAGCTACCAACGGTGTGGTACTCGTTACTACAAAAACGGCCAGGAAAGGTGCGGCTCAAATTAGTTATGACGGCTATTATGCATTGCAACGAGCCATCAATAAGCCCGTGCAGATGGGGATTGAAGATTATATGAAAGAGCAACAGGTTGCTTACGGTAATGCCGGCTTGCCTATACCCGTTAGGTTTACTGACTCCAGCATCGCGATTTGGGTACATGCAACCGATCGTTATAAATACCCGATGCCGAATACCTGGTTTGAAACAATGTTGAGGACTGCGCCACAAACCAGTCAGTCAGTGGCAATCAGCGGAGGCGGTGATAACCTTCGTTCCAGATTAAGCCTGCGCTACCAGGACCAGGAAGGCATTATTAAAAACTATGGCAACAAGATTGCAGAGATCAGGCTTAACACAGACTACAATGCATCAAAAACGCTAACATTTAATGCAAATATAGATTATCGCTACAACTACATATATGTACCAACAGTAGACCCGATCAATAATTTCTTTCATGGATCTATGTGGGCCGTTCCCAAATATCCTAACGGAACTTATGGCCTAAGTACACAGGGTAACAACCCGATGATGTTCGATGAAATTGGCGGGCTTACCAAAACGCGTAATGATTATTTTACCGGTGCTGTGCAAGGAAACTGGGAGATCATCAAAGGGCTTAGTTTTTCATCATTCATTTCTGCGCGTGCTTACTTTACGCAGGGGAAAGCTTACGCAAACGCTTATACCAACAAAGATTCTATTACGGGCATTGTAAAAACAGTACCCAATAATACACTGACTGAAACACGCAACAACCTGCGTGAATACACCTGGAACAACTTGCTAACCTACCAGAAAGCGTTTGGCCAGCATCATGCAAAAATTCTTGCCGGCTACTCGCAGATCGATAATGTGCAGACGTTTCTGACAGCTTACCGTGAGCGGTTCTATAATAACGATATCCAGTCGATAGGACAAGGAGCAAACGATGCAACAAAAAGCAACAGTGGCAATGATGCAGAGTTTGCATTGCGTTCGTATTTCGGAAGGCTGAACTATGATTTTGCAGGCAAGTATTTACTGGAAGTAAATGGCCGTTATGATGGCTCGTCAAAGTTTACAGGCGATAAACAATATGGTTTCTTTCCGTCCTTCTCTGCAGGCTGGGTATTGTCTGAGGAAAGCTTTTGGGACCAGATTAAACCAGTTGTGCAGGATCTTAAGTTGAGAGGTTCCTACGGGAAAACAGGAAACCAGTCTGTTGACCTGTATAGCTATTATGCATCGTTATCACTGGCAGGTTATGACTTTGGCGGACAAGCTGTAAACGGGTATAGGCAGACCACGCTTGCAAATAAGAATCTAGGCTGGGAATCAACTACACAGCTTGATATTGGTTTGGATGCTGCAGCATTTGACAAGCGGCTGAATTTAACGGTGGATTACTATAGAAAAGTGACTAATGATATTCTTCTGAACCTGAACATTCCTGCCACTGTGGGTTTGATTGCGCCATACCAGAATGCCGGTTCAGTAGAAAACAAGGGTTGGGAGTTTAGTGCCAATTACAATGGGCGTGGTAGCAGTGGCTTCAGGTATTCTGTTGGTGCGAACCTCAGTATCAATGAAAACAAAGTACTCGATCTGAAGGGGACAGGCCCGTATATCACAGGTTCAGATATCGATCCAAGATATATTATAGCAAAAGGGTTACCGATAAATACTTTGTGGGGATACCAGACTGAAGGTTTGTTTCAATCGCAGGATGAGATTACCAAATATAAGGCTACTTATGCAGCCAACACAAAGCCCGGCGACGTTAAGTATGTCGATCGCAATAACGATGGAAAGATTGATGCAAGCGACATGACTGTTATTGGTAATTCCTTTCCCAAATACGTGTTTGCGGTTAACGGCAATTTCTCTTACAAAAACTTTGAATTAAGCATCTTGTTCCAGGGCGCAGCAAAAGTAGATGCACGCCTTTCAGGTGCTTTGGCTGAAATGGGTAACCAGGAAGGATTTACAGATGAAATTTATGCCAATAATTACTGGACGCCTGAGAATACAAATGCGCGTTTTCCCCGCCCGGTGAAATACGATCTTAGAAATGTGGCTACATCAGACAGATTGGTGTACAGAGGCGATTACCTGCGGTTAAAGAACGTTCAACTGGCATACAATCTTCCTGCATCGGTAATCAGGAGTATCCATGCGCAGAGGCTACGGCTATATGTTTCGGCCACAAATGTCTTTACAATTTCCAAATTGAATGAATGGCATCTTGACCCTGAAACGCCTTCCGGAAGAGCGGTGTATTATCCGCAGACCGGTTTGTACACATTTGGCGTAAACCTTCAGTTTTAATAGGAATAATAGTTCCTGAAATAAGATTAATATGAAAAATAATTATAAAAAATACCTGGCTTTTTTGCTTTCTATCGGATTATTTTCCTGCTCAAAAGACCTGCTTGATACGGTGCCTAATGACAGGCTTTCAGAAAATGTATTCTGGAAAACACAATCAGATGCAGAGGTTGCGGTCAATGCGTTATACCGCGACCTGGATGGCACTAACTTATTTGCATGGGATGCGTTTACTGACCTGGCGCACGTTAACCAGCCATTCGCTGTAGATGCCTTTATTGAATTGGGTACCTACGATGCAACAAGCTCTAAAGTATATAACGAATGGAGCAATGCATATACAGGCATAGCAGCGGCAAATTATTTTTTAGACAATGTAGACAACATTCCCGTTGTAACCGACAGTGCTACTTTTAAGCGCTACAAAGCAGAAGCGAGGTTTTTAAGAGCGTATCAATACGTAAAACTGGCCAGTTTATATGGCGATGTGCCGTTGATTACATCCAGCTTATCTATCAATGATGCAAGACAACTAAAAAGAGACCCGGTTTCAGTCATTTATGACTTTGTTGATACTGAATTGTCTGCCATCGTTAATGTACTACCGTTGTCTTATTCCAGCACTAGTGTAGGCCGTATTACCCGCGGTGCGGCACTGGCTTTAAAAGCCCGCGCTGACTTGTACGCAGGCAGATATGATGCAGCTGCGAATGCGGCAAAAGCCGTTATCGAATTGAATGTATACAAACTCTACCCAAATTATAGCAAGCTGTTTTCTTATGCCGCTGAAAATAATAGTGAGGTGATTCTCGATAAGCAATTCATCGCTTCAACCTATTCAAACGGCGTGTTTAATTCACTGGCTCCCTATAGCCAGAAGAGCGGCCAAAGTACCTACGTGCCTACAAAGGCGGCTGTTGATCAGTATCAAACTGCACTGGGTGTAAACATAACTGATCCGTCGAGCGGCTACGATCCCAATAATCCTTATGTAAACAGGGATCCGAGGCTTGGGTTTTCTGTTTTTCTTGACGGTGATGCATTGCCCGACGGATCTACATTTCATCCTGCACCTAATAGCGGTACAGCTGATGCTGTGGGCAATACATACATTGCATCAACAACAGGTTTCAATATCAAAAAATATATCAATAAAGAAGATTTCGCTAACCCATCCAACAACGGAATTAATATCATCCTGATTCGTTATGCTGAAGTATTGCTTAACTACGCTGAAGCAAAAATAGAGGCGAACACCATTGATCAATCGGTATACGACGCAATAAATGCTGTACGAAATACAAGAACTGATGTTATATTGCCATCTCTTTCAAACAACCTGACGCGCGACCTGCTAAGGGCTGCCGTTCGGCAGGAGCGAACAGTGGAGCTTGCTTTTGAAGGATTGCACCTGCAGGACATCCGCAGATGGAAGACCGCAGCAACGGTAGTGCCCGGGCCGGTGTATGGCATAACTTATAAAGACAATAGCGGTGCCGTAAAAATTGTACAGGTTGCAGTGAACAGGTTGTTCGATGCATCCAAACATTATTTGTGGCCCGTGCCGCAAACCGAAAGAGACCAGAATGCGAATCTGACACAGAATCCGGGATGGTGATAGGATGTACGATGTTTAAATGTAAGATGTTAGATGTACGATGTTGGATGTAGCGTGGATAATGTTAGGTGTACTTTGTGTGATGTTCAATTTTTACCCTTCTGACAAGCTCAATCAAATGTATGAAGCTGATAGCTGAATGCTAATGGCTGAGTGCTTTTTAAATATTCACAGCAATCAGCTGATAGCGGATAACTGACAGCTGATTGCTCTTAATGCAAACAACAATGAAAAAAAACAGGTTTTTAGCACTGCTTGCGGGAATGTGTGTATGGGCCAATGTATCTCATGCGCAACAGCGCCCGAATATCATTTTTGTTCTAACAGATGATATGGGGTATTCCGATCTTAGTACTTATGGTAACCCTGTAATTCAAACGCCTTTTCTTGATTCAGTGGCTGCAGCAGGGATAAAGGCAACAAACTATGTAGTATCAAGTCCCTCATGCACGCCTTCACGTGCGTCGTTATTAACAGGACGGTATGCATCCAGGTATAATCTTCCTTATCCTATTGGCCCCGGATCACCATTGGGCCTTCCCGATCAGGAAGTAACGATAGCAGAGATGTTGAAGAAAGTAGGTTACAAAACAGCAATGATCGGCAAATGGCACTTGGGTGATCAACATGATTATAACTATCCGACAGGACAGGGTTTTGATTCATACTACGGCATGCTTTATAGTCATGATTATCGTTTCCCGTATGTTAAAACCGATACAACCATTAAGATCTATCGCAATCGCACGCCTGAAGTGTTCAAGCCTGCAGATTCATCATTAACGCACCTGTACACAAATGAAGCGATCGCATTAATTGATAAGCAAAAGAATGATCAACCGTTCTTCTTATACCTTGCTTATAACATGCCACATCTTCCTGTTGCATTTGCCGCATCGGCAAGTTACCTGTCGGGTAAACAAGAGGGCGGCCCGTTGGGCGCTGTTGTAGAAGATCTGGATAGCAGCCTTGCGCAATTATGGAAAAAGCTTGACGAAAAAAAGATGCTGGATAACACCATCTTCATGTTCTCAAGCGATAATGGCCCCTGGATAGAGTTTCCTGTCCGCATGTCTGGCGACAATGCAACCAAGCGCTGGCATGCTGGTACTGCAGGCGTTTTCAAAGGGTCAAAAGGGCAGAGCTATGAGGGAGGTATCCGCGAACCATTTATCTTCTACTGGAAAAACCATGCAACTGCAGGCGTTACGCTTACAAATGCAATCAGTAACCTGGATGTGCTGCCAACACTCGCAAATATTACAAAAGCACCTTTGCCTGAGGGCAGAACGCTTGACGGGCAGGATATAACAGATCTGCTTACAGGAAAAGCTGATCGCAAAAATTATAAACACAGGCCCATTTATATCGTTAATAATGGAATTTTAGAAGCTGTGCGCGATGGTAACTGGAAATACCGTGAAGTAAAAACTGCTTCAGCGAATGGTATTGTCAACAAGGAGCAGCCGGGCGCGAAGGAATTATTCAATCTTGGTTACGATCCAAGCGAACGTACCAATGTAATTGATGAGTTTCCTGAAAAGGCGAAAGAGCTGAAAGCTTTGTTTGACGCGTTTTCTGGCGGGAAGGAGAATTAATTTGTAAATGTGTGGATGTGCGAATGGGTAAATGCGAATGAGCCAATCTTTTTAAACATACAAACCACATTTTTACGTCAATACAAAGCTGACTGCTGATAGCTGGCAGCTATTAACTCGTTATGAAAAAGATTTGGATAGTTTTATTAACGTTTGGCGTGGCCATAACAGCAAGCGCACTTAATGCGCAAAAGAAGCCCAACATTATTTACATACTCGCGGATGATTTGGGTTATGGCGAGATTGGCGCAATGGGGCAAACTAAAATTGAAACGCCTAATATTGATGCGCTTGCAAAAAAAGGAATGTTGTTTACCCAATACTATGCAGACCCTGTTTGTGCGCCATCGAGATACTTATTGATGACGGGCAAGCATTCTGGCCACGCATATATCCGCGGTAATGATGAGTGGGGGCAGCGAGGGCCTGTATGGGATTATAAGGCGATGGAAGCTAATCCCTTTCTTGAAGGCCAAAGGCCAATCCCTGATACAACAATTACCATTGCGGAGATGTGTAAGAAAGCTGGTTACGTTACAGGCCTTGTTGGCAAGTGGGGGCTTGGTGCACCTATGACAGACGGCCTTCCAAACAAACAGGGTTTTGATTATTTCTATGGCTTTATTTGCCAGCGCGAAGATCATACTTACTATCCCGGGCATCTATGGGAGAATGAATCAAGGGTACCATTAAACAATAATGTAGAAGACCCTAATGTAAAATTTCCCTCAAATCTTGATTCGCTGGATGTAGCCAACTACGCAAAATATCAGCAGCGCGATTACGCTTCTGATTTTCTGATAAAAGCGGCTTTGCGTTTTATTGACAACAACAAGGCAGCACCGTTCTTTTTATACTATGCCAGTCCGCTGCCACACGTGTCGCTTCAGGCGCCACAAAAATGGATCGATTACTATCATAAAAAGTTTGGTGATGAAAAACCGTTTCTCGGGGGCAGTTATTTTCCCTGCCGTTATCCGCGTGCCACTTATGCGGCAATGGTATCTACTTTAGATGAAGAGATAGGAAGGCTTGTTACAAGGCTGAAAGAACTAAACCTGTATGATAATACAATCATTGTTTTTACAAGCGACAACGGGCCTTCTTATAACGGAGGAACAGACTCGCCATGGTTTAACAGCGCCGGGCCATTCAAAAGTGAACAGGGATGGGGCAAAGGTTATGTGCACGAAGGCGGCATCCGTGAACCTTTTATCATTGCCTGGCCGGGCAAAATAAAAAGTGGCAGCACAAGCGATCTCATTGCAGCCAACTGGGATTTTATGCCAACGCTTTGTGATGTAATCGGTGTGGCAGCTCCAAAACACATTGATGGTATTAGTTATCTGCCAACCTTGCTTGGGCAGCATGCAAAACAGCAAAAACACGAATATCTCTATTGGGAGTTTCCTGAAACCGGAGGCCAGCAGGCTGTGCGTATGGGCAACTGGAAAGGTATCCGGATGAATATTCATAAAGGCAATTTGAAATTGCAGTTGTTTGACTTAGCAACAGACATTCGGGAAGAACATGATATTGCATCAGAGCATCCTGAAATTGTTCGAAAAATGGAAGAGATTATGAAGAATGAGCATACTGCACCCGATGTGTCAACATTCTTAATGAAGGCATTGGATGGAGAGGGAAAGTAACGCCGCAAAACATTGTTCCGCAATAAATACAGGGAAAATAGTTGAGAAGGCCGGTTAGCATTATTGCTGGGCGGCTTTCTTTTTTAGCTTTAACGCTTGCATTCCCCTTTAAATGATGGCAATTTATAATACATATTGATTTTGATATTTTTACATCTGGCGGGAAAAGTGAACCGCATACAAAATTGATGCGCACTTTAACGAGAGGCGGAACTTTCAAAGAGTTGCATTCCCTATCTTAGCAGCTTTAAAAAGCAAAACATGTCGAATATTCTCATTGTAGATGATGAAAGGGCCATTCGAAACGTTCTGAAAGATATTTTAAGCAACGAGGGTTTTAAAGTATCTGAAGCGCCGGATGGTGAGGAAGGATGGAAGCTATTTACTGCCAACAATTACGATGTAGTACTCTGTGATATAAAGATGCCTAAGCTGGATGGCCTTGAATTTCTAAGCAAAGCAGGTGAAGTAAACCCGGATGTTCCGATCATTATGATCAGCGGGCACGGTAATATTGAAACTGCTGTAGACGCGGTGAAAAAAGGAGCCTATGATTATATTGCGAAACCGCCAGACCTCAATAGATTGCTGATTACCATTCGCAACGCGATGGATAAAACTGTGCTTGCAAAAGAAACCCGCGTACTTAAACGCAAGGTGAGCAAGGTACAGGAGATGATTGGTGCCAGCGATGCCATTACCCGTATTAAGGATACGATTGAAAAAGTTGCACCTACAGACGCACGTTGCCTTATTACAGGTGAAAACGGTTCGGGTAAAGAACTGGTTGCAAGATGGATACATGAAAAAAGCAACAGGGCTGATGGTCCGCTGGTGGAAGTAAACTGCGCGGCTATTCCCAGTGAGCTTATTGAAAGCGAACTTTTTGGCCACGAGAAAGGTTCATTTACATCTGCTATTAAACAACGCATAGGCAAGTTTGAACAAGCAAACGGTGGTACATTATTTTTGGATGAGATAGGTGATATGAGCCTTAGCGCCCAGGCGAAAGTGCTGCGTGCTTTGCAGGAAGGAAAAATCACTCGTGTTGGTGGCGATAAGGAAATTCCTGTTGATGTAAGAGTAGTTGCGGCAACCAACAAGAATTTAATGAAAGAGGTGGACGATAAAAATTTCAGGCTCGATTTATACCATCGCCTAAGCGTGATTTTAATTCACGTGCCATCATTAAATGATAGGAGAGGTGATGTGCCTTTGCTTGTTGAAAAGTTCCTCGATGATATTGCAGGCGAATATGGCCAGGCAAGAAAAGAAATTGATCCCAAAGCAATGGATGCTTTGCAAAAACATAACTGGACAGGTAATATCCGTGAATTGCGCAACGTTGTAGAACGATTGGTGATTTTGTCCGGCAAAGTAATCTTGCTGGAAGATGTTACGAATTATGTGCTGCCCAAGTAGTGAATGGTCAATGGTGAATAGTGAATAGTGAAAGGTGAATAGTGAATAGTGAATAGTGAAAGGTGAAACAGGCTGAGCTAGGTTTGACTTTTTCGTTATTAAATAATTGAACTAATTAATTAATACACTTCACATCTTTCATTATTCACGATTGACCAAATTTCAGCTTGTTTGTTGAGTAGAAACAAGCCGCACATTTCACTATTCACCATTTGACCTTTCACCATTCACAAACTCCTCATGCCTCCTTCTTCAACCACTGTTATTGTAATCGCAGGCCCTACGGCAGTAGGTAAAACGGCGCTGTCCCTTCAGTTGGCGAAAAGGTTTAATGCTTCCATCATTTCTGCTGATTCAAGGCAATGTTTTACAGAGTTAAATATTGGCGTGGCAAAACCTTCAAATGAAGAACTGAAAGAAGTCCCCCACTATTTTATTAGCTCTCATTCTATTCATGATGATGTAAACGCAGGCACGTTTGAACAATATGCGCTTGACTGTGTAGATGAGCTTTTTAAAAAGGCTCCAGTGGTCGTAATGGTTGGGGGAACCGGACTTTACATAAAGGCATTTTGTGAAGGCATGGATGAAATGCCGCAAGTTCCGCCATCAATCAGGCAAATGATTATAGCTGGTTTTGAAACCGCCGGCCTTCAATGGCTGCAGGAAGAGGTGCAGAAAAATGATCCTGAATTCTGGCATGTAGCTGAGCAGCAAAATCCTCAGCGCCTGATGCGTGCTTTGGAAGTAAAGCTGGCAACCGGCGAATCCATCGTTCATTTCAGAAAAGGGGCAAAAGCGTCCCGGCCTTTTAATATCATTAAACTCGGGCTTGAGCTTCCAAGAGAAGAATTATACCGCAACATTAATCATCGTGTGGATATCATGATGTATCAGGGACTAGAACATGAAGTAAAAGCGCTTCTGCCTGATCAGCATCTCAACGCACTGCAGACTGTAGGTTATTCGGAATTGTTTGCCTATTTGAATAATCAATGCTCATTGCAGGAGGCTGTTGAAAAAATCAAGACCAATACCCGCCACTATGCCAAACGTCAAATGACCTGGTTTAAAAAAGATCCATCCATCCAATGGTTTCATCCCCGTGCGATAGAAGATATAGAAGAGTTTCTTGATGAGAAGATGAATAGCTTTTAGCAGTCAGCTTTAATATCTCAAATTCGTGTGTTCGATTATTATAGTGCAATCCGTTGCGCCGCCGCTTCGTAGCGTTCGTTGCGAGAAACTTTTATTCGCCTTTCCAATCCGATGCCTTCGGCATCTCAGTGATCTTTATTTTTACCGGCTTGCCAGTCAGCCTGCTTAACTGTTGTTCCTGCGTTGTTAGTGTTCTGCTTTGCACGCCTGCCACCACAACGGGTATATATTGCTCCAGCGCCTTTTGATCAAGGTGCTTGATCACTTCATTTTTATCAATATTGAGAGATGGATCCAGCGATGCTTCTTTTACCTGCTGTAATGTGCCCATATCAAGGCTTACATATGTCACCTGCAGCGGAGCCGAAACCACAATGGTATCGCCATTACGGTTAATGTGCGTATGATTTGAATCGGCAAGATCAATATGAAAACCCATCTTTCCGTTCACGGTTGTGGAGACAGATTCTTTAGACTTAAAGTAACTGAAGTAAGTTTTTTCCTGCGTCTGGATATTGTTCAGGACAAAGTCCTGTTCCCATATCACCAGTTTAGAAACGCCACGAAGTTGTTGCATGCTCAGGTTAAATCTTCGCTCTTCTTTTGTTTCGACGAACTTTTTATTGGCGAACCAAAGACCGGCGATAATAATAACGATGATGAATAGCAAATACCGTTTCTTAATATGCATAACGCAATATAATTGAAATTGAACAATGGGTAATTGAATATGAATTCAGTTAGAACAAGGATTATAACATATAACGTAGTTGTAAATCAAAGGGTTTAGACAATCTCTATGTTCCCTGAAAAAAAGTTTTAACATAAAAGTCTATTAATCTGGTGGACTTGTTTATATTTGCACTGCTTTTTACAATTTGAAGCAGAGATATTAAACAGAACAACATGAAAAGCAAACTTGTTACAGGCACTTCAGAAGCACACCAGGTATTGAGAACTGTTACTACTTTATCTTCCATGCGCATGTTAATGCGTTGCTGTTGCATGTACTGCGCTTAAGCTTACCCGTTCGGGTTAAGTTATAAAACCAACTATCAAACGCCCGGTAAGTTCTGGGCATCCGTCTCCACAACATATTCATTACCCAATGCTTTTGCGTTGGCATGAAATGCTATTGAATTTATTATTTGTCTTAAAACTAAAACGTTGAAAAAGTATTCATTATTAACTGCACTGCTATTAGTTATAACGGCTGCACTGAATGCACAGGTAACCGGAACTGTAACAGGGTCCAATAATACGCCTCTTCCAGGCGTAAGCATCATCATAAAAGGGACAAAGACTGGCACATCTACTGACGCCTCAGGCAAGTTTACTATTCCCGCTGCAGTCAACGATACATTGATATTAACTTATGTAGGATACAAATCCAAAACGCAGGCAGTTACATCTTCATCCGCAGATCTTCAGATTACATTGGAAAGCGAACAAGGCGCATTGACAGAAGTTGTTGTAACGGCGCTCGGTATTTCTAAACAAAAGAAATCGCTGGGTTACGCGGTTCAGGAACTGAAGTCGAGCGACATTGCTGAAGCTAAAGAAAGTAATCTTGTAAATGCGCTGGCAGGTAAAGTTGCTGGTGTAAGAATCACGAACAGCCAGGGCAACATGGGGTCTTCACGTATAGTGATAAGAGGTGAGACTTCTATCTCCGGTAACAACCAGCCACTTTTTGTTGTTGATGGTTTTCCGGTAGATAACTCTCAGCTTGGCGCAAGCGTAGGTTCAAACGGGTCTAGAGATTTCGCCAACGCGATCTCTGATATTAACGCCGAAGACATTGAATCGATCAGTGTGTTAAAAGGCCCTAACGCTGCGGCCCTATACGGTTCCCGCGCTGCACAGGGTGTAGTACTGATCAAAACAAAATCAGGAAAGAGAAAGAAAGGGCTTGGCATTACGATTAACTCAAACACTACATTTGAAAACCTGCTGACATTACCTACATACCAGGATGCTTATGGCCAGGGATCAAACGAGCAGTTTAGTTATAAAGATGGAAAAGGCGGCGGTGTGAATGATGCGGTTGATGAAAGCTGGGGACCAAGGCTTGATGGATCATTGATCCCTCAATTCTTTGATGGCAGTGCACAACCTTTTATCGCGCACCCGAATAATGTGAAGGACTTTTTCCAGACAGGTACAACCTTTAACAACGGCGTAGCGATTGCTGACGCCAATGATAAGGTGGAATACAGATTTTCCGCAAATACACAAAGGCAGAACGGCGTTATACCCAACACTGATATCAATAAAAATTCATTCTCGTTAAATACTTCATTAAAGATTGATCCGAAACTTACGTTGACTGCGAATGCTAATTATATCCAGTCATATTCTGACAATCTTCCCGGTGCAGGTGGCAAGCGTGCCACAAGCACCATGCTTCAGTTTACGTGGTTTGGCCGCCAGGTGGATATGCAAAAATTGAAAAACAATTATTTCAACACAGGTAGCCCGCTTAACTGGAACAATGCATATTATAGCAATCCATATTTCATCGCGTATGAAAATACAGTAGGGCAACGCAGAGATCGTCTGATTGGTACCATAGGATTAAGTTATAAGATCATTGATGGCCTTACAGCTAACATAAAAACGGGTAATGATTATTATACAGACAGAAGAAAACTGAGGGTTGCTTACGGTACAAGCGGTACGCCATTCGGTTCTTATGAAGAAGATGCTTTTACCGTAAATGAGAACAATACCGAAGCGACATTAAACTTTAACAGGAAGATTAGCAGTGATTTCTCGCTTGATGTTTTGGCTGGCGGAAACATCCGTACAAAAACCTTCCAGGAAAATGATCAGCTTGCACCAAAGCTGGCAGTGGCGGGTGTTTACACACTTAGCAATTCAAGAGATCCGTTGCAATCAACCAGTTATTATTCCAAACTTAAAACATATAGCGTTTTCGCTTCCGCGCAAGTCGGTTTCAGAAATTACGCGTTCTTAAATATTACAGCGCGCAATGATTTGTCATCAACATTGCCGGTACAAAACCTGTCTTATTTCTATCCATCAATCAATGGTAGCATCGTTCTTACCGAAGCCCTGCACATTAAAAGTGATGTGTTGAGTTATGCGAAAGTGCGCGGTGGTTGGTCAAAAGTGGGTAATGATGCATCTCCTTATTCACTGATTAATGTATATCCTTTTATTACACCACCATTTGGCTCAAACCCACAGCTTACAGCTCCTGCAAAAGATTTGAACCCGAATCTGAAACCGGAAACAACAACATCGGGAGAGGTGGGTGTAGAACTGGGATTATTTAAAAGCAGGGCAAGATTAGATGTGAGCCTTTACCAATCAAGCAGCTATGACCAGATCTTAAGTGTGGATGTGAGTGCGACTACAGGCTTCACGCAAAAATTATTAAATGCAGGAAGGCTGAATAACAAAGGCCTTGAAGTGCAGTTAGGTGTAACACCTGTTAAAACAAATAATTTTCAGTGGAACATAGATGTTAACTATGCATTAAACAGAAGCAAACTTATTGAACTGGATGCGGAAGGAAGGTTGCAGAATTATGTATTAGGAACTGACCGCAACGTTCAGACTGTTGCTACTGTTGGACAAGCTTACGGCGGCTTATATGGCAACCCGTACTTAAGGAATGACAAGGGACAGATTATAGTAAATCCTGATGGTACACCTGCTACCAATCCTACCAAGAAGATCCTCGGCAAATACACACCTGATTGGATTGGAGGTATCACCAACAGCTTTTCTTACAAAGCATTTAGCTTGAGTTTTTTGGTTGATGCGAGCATCGGTGGTTCTTTATATTCAAACACTAATTCAACAGGTGTATATACTGGTGTACTGGCTGAAACATTATTTGGAAGAGATGCTGAACACGGAGGCCTTTCTTACTATTATCCGGGCAACGACAAGTCAAAAGCAACAGTTGCCGGAAGCGCAGGGCCCAACGGAGAAACAGTGTATAATGATGGTGTAATATTCAAAGGTGTTACAAAAGATGGTAAAGACAATGCTGCTATTCTTCCGGTACAGCAATACTACAAATCGATGAGGAACTTTGATGAACAATGGATCTACAGTTCATCTTTTGTAAAACTGCGCGAAGTGAAGCTTGGTTATAACCTGCCTGGTACCTGGTTAAAGCATATAGGTTTTACAGGTGCATCAATAGCTGTGGTTGGCCGCAATCTGTGGATCATTCATAAAAATGTTCCAAACATAGATCCGGAAAATGCCTTTAATACAGGCAATGGGCAAGGGCTTGAAGACCTTAGCCTTCCTACAACCCGCAGCTATGGCTTCAACATCAATCTTAAATTTTAATGTGGTAAAAAAAGAAATTATGCAACGTCTATATATCAACATATTGCTAGCAAGCCTGGTCATATTTTCTGCATCATCGTGCAAGAAAGATCTTGCAGAGATCAATAAAAATCCCAATGGCGCTGAAAATCCCCAGCCGGAATATCTATTAACTGCAGCGCAAAAGATTAGTGCTGACATGTACTGGGGAACGGATAACAACATGAACTCTTCTTTGCTGTTTATTCAGCATTGGGCGAAGATTCAATATACCGATCCTGACAGGTACATTCTGGATAATAGTAGCTTTAGCAGCCTTTGGAATACGGGTTTCTCACAATCTATCACTGATTTGAACAAGGTGATCCAGATTGCAGATGAACAACAGAATACCAACTACAAAGGTGTTTCGTTAGTGTTGCGTTCATGGGTGTTTTCTTTACTTACAGATGCATTTGGAGATATTCCCTATTCGCAGGCGGGTGATATTTCTCAGTACCTTACGCCGCAATATGATGCGCAGAAAGATGTGTATTTCGGATTGCTGGATGATTTAAAGAATGCGCAATCATTGTTAAATGCTTCTGCAACGGGCACAGCAATTGCCGGCGACGTTATCTACGGTAACAATATTTCCAAATGGAAAAAGTTTGCCAACTCTCTGCGCCTCCGTATCGCTTTGCGTATCGCTGATCGCGAACCGGAAAAAGCAAAACAAACTATCGCGGAAATTCAAACTGAAGGCAGTGGTTATTTTACCAGCAATAATGACCTGGCTCAGTTTGTATATGTTGATTCTCCTAATCAGAATCCGATCAGCAACCTGTTTGATACACGTGACGATTATCGCATTAGCAAATCAATCGTGGACAAACTGTTTGCGTTAAATGATCCAAGGCTGCCCATATTTGCGGCGCCAACAGCAGACCCAACAGCACAAACCTATGTAGGTATACCAAACGGGCTTACACCTGGCGATGCAAGCTCTTTGGGCTTTACGGTTACCTCCAAACCAGGAACATATTTCAGGGCGCCACATGCTCCGGCTGTGATCATGAGTTATGCTGAAGTGTTGTTCGACAGGGCAGAGGCTGCAGCGAGAGGCTTTACAACAGAAAACGCTGCAGACCTTTACAAACAGGCTATAACAGCTTCATTTAACCAGTATGGTATTAATGACGTTGTAGCGATCAACCTTTATATTGCTAATCCTTCTGTAGCATTTGATGCGGCCAATTATAAAAAGTCCATTGGGAATCAAAAATGGATCGCTTTGTTTGGCCAGGGGCTTGAGGCTTTTACAGAATGGAGAAGGTTGGATTATCCGGTGTTATCGCCCGCAGTTGCAGGTGCATTAAATGGAAAAATGCCGGTTAGATTTATCTATCCGGGAACAGAACAGTCGTTGAACAACAAAAACTATACGGCTGCTGTAGCGAGCCAGGGAACAGATGCGCTTACCACAAAGCTTTGGTTTGATGTACAGTAAGCGGTGTGGCCCTGTAATAGCTGAAATCTTGATTTAGAATAATATTTGGTTAAAGCCGGAAACTGAAAACGCGGATTTAACAAAATAAAGCAGGATATTGCTCAATCGTTTAAATTGAATAGGATGAAGAAATGTCTTTTAATTGGTTTATTAATCGCTTCCGTTGGTAGCATTGGTTGGAAATATAAGAGTGACGCACTTCCGAACGGAATCTGGCGTGCTTCCATAGAGCGGAAGGACGGACAAAACATCACCTTCAATTTTGAAACAAAAGATAGTGCCGGTAAAAAAGTACTGTATGTTATCAATGGTAACGAAAGGCTTTTGGTCGACAACATTAAAACGGCCAACGACTCGTTGTTCATCCAGATGCCTTTCTTCGAATCTGGCTTTGTGGTAAAGCTGCAGGACAATGGAAACCTGGCCGGCAAGTGGGTTAAACATTATGGCCCGCGCGTGCAGGTACTACCATTTTCTGCTACATACAACAAGGCTGAAAGGTTTACAGCGAACGCGCAACCGAAGTTCAACATAAGCGGAAGATGGTCTACTGTGTTTAAAGGCAAATACGGTGAAACAGAAGCTATAGGTGAATTTAAGCAGAAAGGCAGCCTGCTTACAGGAACGTTCTTAACAACATCAGGCGACTACCGTTATCTTGAAGGCGTAATATCGGGTGATAGTTTGAAATTATCTGGTTTTGATGGCGGCCACGCATTTCTTTTTACTGCAGCTATAAAGAACAATAACGAGATTTCTGGCGGTAAATTTTATTCAGGTGCAATAGCAACCGAAGAGTGGAGCGCCGCCCGCAATGCGGCGGCAGAGTTGCCAGACGGATATGGCATTACAAAATTGAAACCAGGTGAATCTAAGTTGGATTTCACTTTTAAAAGTCTTGACGGAAAAAATGTATCTATCAATGATGCGCGTTATAAGAACAAGGTTGTGGTGATACAGATACTTGGTTCATGGTGCCCGAACTGTATGGATGAGACCCGGTTTTTAAGTGAGTACTACAAGAAAAATAAATCAAAAGGGGTGGAGGTAATTGGCCTTGCCTACGAGCGTACCGAAGATTTTAAGGAGTCAAAGGAAGCATTGCAATCATTCAAGCAGCGCTTTAAAGTTGATTATCCTATCCTGGTGCCCGCAGTTGCGGTTTCAGATACGTTACGCACGGAAAAAACATTGCCTCAGTTAGATAAAATCAGTGCTTTTCCTACAACGATCTTTATCGATAAAAAAGGAAATGTAAGGAAGATTCATACAGGCTTTAATGGCCCCGGAACAGGTGACCATTACGAGATTTTTAAGAAGGAATTTGACGATCTCATTACATCTCTGTCGAAAGAAAGTTAAGCAGTTCACTTATTAGGCCGTTTAGTGAAGAATTAAGCTTTTCGCCAAAAACATAATCTCGACGCAAGAGAGGTCTCTCAAATCTCAATTTATCGAATCGTGAGGGATGTCTCTTGCTGTCGACATGACGTTCAACATTAATCAATTTGACTGAATGCAAGTCGATGCACATTAGCCTTGACTACGCAATATTGAATTAGCCAATCGCGATAGCAATAAACTTAACGCAATATTTTTTGTTGTCTGGCCACGTGACCGAGTGGTTAGGTGCAGGTCTGCAAAACCTTTTACGGCGGTTCGAGCCCGCCCGTGGCCTCAGTTGGATGTCTGATGTCTGATTTTTTGATCGCTGATTTCTTCATAACTCAGACATGTATCTTATCGTAAACCTGTTACACCTATGCAAATCAGACATCAGTAAAACACATCAAATCTCTGATTTTTGATTTTTTGATCGCTGATTTCTTCATAACTCAGACACGTAACTTATCTTAAACCTGATACACCTATGCAAATCAAACATCAGTAAATCAGACATCAGCAAATCTGCCATCAGACATGTATCTTATCGTAAACCTGTTACACCTATGCAAATCAGACTTCAGTAAATCATACATCAGCAAATCTGCCTTCAGACATTCCCCACAAAGCGCTACATTTGGGTTTGTTCTAATCAAACATAACCAATATCTCATGGATGTACTCGCAAAAAATAATGTTCATGTAACAGGAAATCTGCACGCTACAGAAACCATTATTTTTGGACACGGCTTTGGCATTGACCAAACCTCTTTCTCTGCAATTACTCCCGCATTTGAAGACAAATACCGCATCGTTTTATATGATAATGTGGGCGGCGGAAATGCTGATATCAATGCATTCAGCCCTTCAAGATACAACGGCTTGCAAGGCTTTGTAACCGATCTGGAAGACATTTGCAATCATCTTCATTTTCCTGATGCCATTTATATTGGGCATTCGGTTAGTGGCATGGTGGGATTATTATGCTCAATAAAAAATCCTTCGTTTTTTTCAAAAATAGTTCTGCTTGGTGCCAGCCCCCGTTATCTGAATGATGAGCAATCCAGCTATGTTGGTGGATTTTCGCAGGCGGACCTGGACGGTTTGTATGCTGCCATGCGATCTAACTTTCAGGCCTGGGCAAGCGGTTTTTCCGCATTGGCCATGCGCAATGCTGATAAACCATTTTTAGCAGAGGCATTTGCCAGGTCACTTTCTGCGTTGCGTCCTGATATCGCACTGATTATTGCAAAAGCAATTTTCGAATCAGATCACCGCAAGGATCTTACAAAGCTGAACATCCCTGCACTCATCGTTCAAACCTCTAATGATATAGCCGTGCCGAAGGCTGTTGGGGATTATATGAACATGTATATTCCTGTAAGTAGGTTAACTACAGTTGCAACAGAGGGGCATTTTCCGCATATGAGCGCACCCGAAGAAGTGATTAACGCAATTCTTTCATTTATATAAATTTGTATAATAACATTTCCGGAATGAATCAATGGGATAGCAGGCTGGTGCAGTTTATGGCTCAATCGGGCGCTAATAAAAACGGTGATATGCGGTCTCGCTTATCACATGATATTCATTTGCTGGAAAAGATAGCAGGCGGCGATATGATCCTGCGAATTGAATTTGAAGATGATATGACTGCCAAGGTTAAGGATGCATCGCCGTCATTCCTGAATGATATTGTATTAAATCCTGCAGCAATTCAGCAGTTGTTGTCGTCTTACAACCAGGATGTCATTTTTTTGCCATCGCTTATAAATGCTCAGTCTGCATTCAATAATATATTCATAGCTCTTTCAAGCGCTGTTGTTATCAGGCTGCAGGGCGCGCTTATCAACAACCTTATTGTCATTGGCTGGAGCGAATCGCTCAGGCGGAACAATGACATGATGAATTTTATGCAGTCCGTTAAAATAAGGCTGGAAGAAACAAGCGCTTATACCATTCTTCTTACACAAACATCTACAGAACGAAATAATTTTTTAGCGGTACTCGAAGGGTTGCCCCAGGCTATTGTATTTATTGATGATGAAGGCCTTTTCGGGTGGGTCAATAAAAATGCAGCTGTATTGTTATCGCTTCCCATGCACGGTACACAAAGGCCACATATGATCTCGCAGGCGATGGCCAAATGGAGGAATTCTGCTTCTAACAAGGACCTGATAAATCAAAAAGCTGCCGACTTCTTTTCTGCTCCTTCACAACCTGTGAAAAACTGGATCTGGTTGTTTGATTCGGAGCAAAAGAAATACAATGTTTCCTGCTCAACGTTACATAACGAATACCTTAAGGGAATCCTCTGGACCTTTGATAATATCAGTAATCTGGCGTTTTAAGCTGTTATTGAACATAAATTTCATCACAACACAGCATTGGCTTTTTTGTAGGATGATAGCGCCAGCCAGGTAGCGAAGTTAAAATTTGTGCTGAAACTCTTACATAACGCGCATGCTTTGTTGTAGCAAGTGGAAAAGCGCAATGTTGCGAGGTGTTCGTATAATGTTCCTCCGGAGTGTTGAAGTTTTTTGCACCTACCTTCTCATAATGAATGCCGTCATTTGATACTTCTACAGTCACAGATGCAGGCTGAAAAATCCAATGTCGTGGATCATCCAGGAAGTTCATATTGACGTTATTAATGCTTTTTTCTGCTCCAAGGTCAATCGTTGCAATCATGTCTTTTCCGTAAAAGCAGAGCCAGTTATAGCTGAAATCCTGGTAGCCCGTAACGCCGTCAACAAGCGTTCTTTCTTTCTTTGCCGGGTAATCCTCAACAAAAGGATTGGCCAGCGTTACTTTAGCATTGAACGCAAGGTTGTTTTTCCAGCCCTGGGCAAGTATGCCTTTCCATTCTTTTTCATATGCATCAGGAGATATACCGCCTTCAGAAAGCTCGGTAACGCCATTCTTTTTGCATTGTGCTACAAAGCGGCTCACACGTTGTGCCCAATTGGGTTTTATAGTAAACCCTCCTGCGTTGTCAGGCTGCAGATAACCGAATTTGTCTGCTCCAAAAAAACGTGATTGTTGTAAAACGGTATACTCAATACCCAGGCGCGCTGCTTGAACTCTTGTGAGGAAAGTTGGATTAGTTTCAATGGCAGCCTCAGCTTTATCTAAAAGAACTGAATAGCCATCAATATTTTCAGGGCTTAGATATCCTCTGTAATCATTGATGGGATTGCCATAAATGTCGAGGTTTTTGCCACTTTGCTGCAACGCTTTGGTTAAGTCCTGTTGGTACTGCTGTATAAAGGCTCCGCCGTTGCCATAATAGCTTTTGAAAAAAGTTTGTTTCAGTTTTGTTACATCTTCACCGGAAGACCATAATAATTTGGCCTGCATGAAGCTATTCAGCTCGGCCATATCTCCGTAAGTATCGCCACTGCCTTGTTCAAAAACACCCTTCACACCGTTTGTCTTAAAATAATTCAAATTGGGTTGAAGGCAATCCACATAGGGAAATGGAGCTAAGTAGTTCGTGAATTGCGTTGTATAATCCCATATGAAAAGATTGGGGGAAATACTGTTCCATTCTTTAAGCATTTTTCTGAAGCCTTCCGCGGAAGGCTCTTCGGGCAACGGCTTGCTGCGAAAAGCATCAATGCTGCTAAGCAAAATATACACATTGGCCACTGGCTTTGTATGTTTCGGTGCGTGGCTTGAATAGCCATAGGCCAGCGTGGTGATACTTTTATCTTTAAAATGATCGGCAACTTTATTTACAAAGCGGATAAGCGAACCTTGTGGGCCGTCTTCCTCCTCATCTGCCTTTTTGCAAAGATCACAGGTGCAGTAACCTGCATCATCATTGGGGCTTATGGACCAGTATTCAGCATCCGGGTTTTCTTTCATTAACTGCGTCAGCCTGTTAATCGTAATTTCCAACACTTTTTCATTGCTCAGGCATAACTGCATGGGCACGCGTTTGCCATTCACCATGGAAAAGTATTCCGGGTGCTGCGCAAAATAATCTTTCGGTGAAACAAGCTTAAAGAAAGAGTGCCCCCAAAGCCCCCACAGGTCCTCAAATTTTTGCAACTTGTGCCACGCGAGATACTCGGGGTCGTTGCTTGAAGGATAGTAGCTTTGGCGGTATTTGAATGAAGGGTTTTGCAAGGAGTGCAGCTTGCTGTCAACTAAAATATCTTTTTTTGTTTCATAAGCCACGGGCGCATTGCCAAATTTTTGGCACCCGAGAATATCTTCAAGAAAAGTGTAAGCACCGTATAGCGTTCCCTGGCCATGCAGCCCACAAATAACAATATTGTCGGCGGCAGTTGCAAGGAGAAAACCATCATCCTGTATGCCTTTAATATCCAGTTGTTGAGCTAAGGCTGTTTTGCCTACATATATGGCGTGATTGCCTTTGAAATTATTTTCGCTCGCAATACTAAGCCTTGCGCCGGAAACTTTTAAAATATATTCCTGCAGTACCTGCGCCGCTTTGTTGTCCACCTTTGTAGGTTCAGCAGGCAATACGATGCTGTAATCGGAAACGCCATTCTTTACAATTGCAATGGAGGATACCGGCGTACAAAATGTTTTTAGCATAAGTACCATGGATAAAAATATGGTTCCGGCAATTTTTGTCATATAAATTAAAAAGTCAAAAATCAAAAGTAAAAAAGCTAAAAGCATAAAGCTTAAAACTAATACAAATGCCAACCGGCTTTTTTTAGTGCAAGCTTTATGGTCTTATTATTTTGCAGCCTTCACTTAAAACTTTCTGTAGAACGATAGATAAATATCATACTGGTTCCTGTACCTCTTTTCACTTATCTTCTGGTTGTACCATGTGCCGTTGATGCTAAACGTATTGCGATAGCTGAAAGTTTTTTGAAAACCCGCGCCGATGCTATAAGTAGTTTGCCCAAGGTTGTTTGTTAACTGGTAGTTGCGCGTAAACTCATCCGGTGAGTTACCAAAACCAAGCACCGCATAAAGGAAAGTGGTTTTGTCGTTCATATACTGGCGGGCAGTTAATGTTGCTGCCTGATAAAAATTGCTTTCAGCAGAAATGCCATAGCCACGAAGGTTAATCCAAAAATCACCGAAGTATTTTGCCACAGACACAACACCTGAAACTGTAGATAAAGAATCAAGATTTAAATAACGTGCACCAAGTTCAGCTTCCCAGCCTCCGCTGAAATTGTGGAACAATGAATAAGCGAACTTAAATTTCGGAAACACCAGCTCATTAGCCGCAGCTGCATTAATGAAAGAATACCATTTGCTGTTGTGGTGCAAATAACTTTCCAGCTCCAGTTGCAGGCCCGTGCCTACAGATCTGCCTGCGAAGTTTAATCGTGCTGTATAAGAACTTTGGCCGCTATAGCGGGTATATTGCAACGACGCGATGTTGGCAGCCTGTGTGGAATCTATCCGTGAGCTAAGATACATCAGCCCTATCTGGTTCTTAAATGTTTTGCTTCTCAGGTAAGCGGCATAGTCCTGGCTGTACATATCAGGTTTTATACGCGCAATGGAGTCAGCAGTTACAATGGCTTCTGCATATTGTTGTTTGCTGTCCAGTATAGATGCGCGTTTCCGAAGGAAATCTACATTGGCAGGATAATATTGCAATGCGTTGTTAGTAACAGCTAGCGCCGAGTCATATTGTTTTCCTGCGTTTAACAGATTAATTGTGTTAACAAGTGCCAGTGAGTCTGATGGCCTTGTGTGTAAAGCTTTACGGTATTGCTCCAGCGCCATTGTATCGTTTCCTGCATCCCGGTAGCTTTTTGCAGATGCAAGTATCTGATCCATATAAAGATCTTTTACTTTAGTATTATATGGATAGCGTTTCATCAGGCTGTCGCTAATGGTCACCGCTTCGTTGTATTGGCCGAGCGCGGACAATGCGGCTGCCTTTTTTATAAGGAAATCCCTTGAAGAAGGATAATATTTCAAAGCCTGGTTAGAATGGTCAAGCGCTGCCTGGCTCTTGTCTCTGCCTTGTGTAAGCTCAATGTTGATAATGCCGTTCAACGCTTCCATGTTATTGGGTTGCACATCCAGCACTTTGCCGAAAGGCTCTTCCGCTGCATCAATTTCATCCGCCTGCATTAGCTGTTTCGCGTGAGCGAGATTGGCATCAATGTATGCATTGGTGAACTTTTTATTGCCAGGATATTTTTTTATAAGCTCTTCCAGCAAAAGGGCAGAAGCTTCATATTGTTCATCATCCATTAAGATAGATGCTTTCTTTAACAAGAGATCCTGGTTGTTGGGAGATGCTGCAAGCGTTTTATCCAGTACATTCAGTGCTTCTGTGTAGTTTTTTTGAGAAGCCAGAATATTTACGGAAGCATTCATTGCCTGTGCATTATTAGGGTCTGCAGACAAAATATTGTTGTAATAATACAGCGCACTGTCATATTGTAATTCAGAGGTAAGTGCGCGTGCTTTTTGCAGTGTTAGTTCAATATAAGTATTTTTTGCGGCGGCATTATTGGGTGTCTTGTTCCATAGCTGATAAGCAATAGTAGAAGCTTCGCCATATTTCTGCATACTTTGCAGCACACTCATTTTTTTCTGCAGCAGTGTAGCATCATTACTGTAGTAGCGCAATGCCTTATTTAGCCAGACAATAGCGTCGTCATACATGCGGTGGCTTATTGCATAATTGATGGCATTGTTCAATGCTTCCCTGTTAGAAGGAGAAAGGTCAAGCACACTTTGATATTGAGCATAAGGATCAGCGTTTCTGAAATTCCTGCCTGCTTCCAGGCGAAGATCAACATTCATTTGCCTGAGCTTGCTATCATTCGGAAAGGCTTTAATCATCGCCTGCAGAGCTTCTATTGCTTCAGGGTAACGCTTTAACTCCTGTAACACCGACACTTTTTTCAACTGGTATTCGTAAGAATTTGGAGAAGTAGCTAAAGCCCTGTTGATTTCTTTTAATGAACTTTCCACGTCGCCGGTTTTCATTTGCGCATCGATGATCTGCTTAACAGCAGTCTCGTTTTGTGGGTCTATTTCTAATATCTTTTGATATTGAATAATAGCCTGGCTGTAGTTTCTTTGCTTGAGAAAATTTTCTGCTATAGCGCCCCTGTAGTCAAAATAAGCCTGAAAAACATCCTTGTCATTCCTGAAAGCTTTTATTAAGTAATCGGCTTGTTGTTCCGCTTTAATACCGTCATTTAAAGTCAGTAATAATGATAGCTTTTTTATGTTCAGGTCCTTATCGCCAGGAAATAATTGCAGCCCGGTATTCACGAATGCCAGCGCAATATCGGGGCGGTTTTTTCCCGTCTGTATATTGGCCGCCGTAATGTAGGCATCTTTATAATTCTTTGCTGTTTTAATCACGTTGCCGATGGCTATCTCTGCATTGTTATAATCTTTTGCAAACAGATAGCTTCTTCCGAGCAGGTACTGAAAGTCCATGTCGGTAGGGTATTTTGCTGCTGCTGCCTTTGAAAGCTCAACGGCCCTGGCATAATTATGATTAATATCTATTTCCTTTTTTATCTGGTTGATCACATCTGTGGACGATAGTTTATTTACAAGATCAGTAGCCGTCTGAGCATTTGTTGTGTTTGCAAATAAAACCGATGATGTAACAAGAATGATCAAAAAAAGGTTACGTACCATATTTGTGTGGTTAGTGTGTTATAAGTTTTTAAGCAGGTTTCGCGCCGAAGCCTCTTCGTTGCATATTTCCCCAAACGTGCTTGCGCCCTGTAATGAAAAAGTAATATCCTCTCAGCGAAAAAAATACGTTAAGCGGATGATATATGATGGGTTCGAGAAAGGCCATCAGGCTGAGGCCGAATACTTCTATCCATGTTTTATAATTCCTGTGTACAAACTGATCCCATAAAATAGCGATGCTGGTGATCAGAACAGAATACAGGTATACAAAAAGTAATAACAGCAATGCATTGTGTGCATTGATTCTGCCTGTGGCTACAATAAAGATGTAATAAATGATGCCGATCGCTTCAATAAGAGGGGCGAGGAATTCAAAAAAGAGGTTGTAAGGCATAACGATCATGCCCATTTTGCCGTAATGAGGATTGAAAATCATCCGGCGGTGCATGGTCATAATTTGAATAAGGCCACGGCCCCAGCGCGTACGCTGCCTTCCGAAAATTTTCAGGTTAGGAGGGCCTTCCGTCCAGCATTGTGTTGTCGGAATATATCGTACGGCGTACTGCTGTTTGTTGTCTTTCATGTAAGCGCACATACGGGTAATAAGGTCCATATCTTCTCCAAATGAAAGCGGATCATATCCTCCCGCCTTAATCGCTATTTCTTTATCAAACATCCCCAATCCACCAGATACGTTAGGCACGCAGTTGATTAGGCTCCAGCCCATCTTGCCTAACACGTAGGAGCGGATGTACTCCATTTCCTGAAAGCGTGGTATAAGTGTTTTTGGGGGGCGCATCCTTACAATTACACCTTCTTCAATATCGCTTGAGTTGGCAATACGCAATGTGGCGCCGGTTGCAATTACTCTTCTGTTTTTTTCAACTATATGTACATAACCACATTCAGGGCAAGGCTCCCCAACCTGTTTTACCTTTTTATCTTCTTCACCCAGAAAAGGCTGGATCATTTTGATGAGCGTATCTTTTTCAATAATACAGTCAACATCCGTGCAAAGAAAATAATCAAATGCTGCTGCATTTATACCGGCATTAGATGCGTCAGCCTTGCTTTTGCCGTTTACTTTATCGATCACTACGAGCTTGTCATAAGCCGGGTTGCCTGATTTAAAAATGCGCCTTACTGGTTGAGTAACTATTTTTTCGTTGTATGCAAAGTCAACCTGCTGCATTTCAAATTCAGTGATAAGTTTTTCAAGCGTGTCATCGGTACTTCCATCGTTAATGATAATCACTTCATACAAGGAGTAATTCAATGTAAGCAATGAGCGCACGTTTTGAATAATGGTTACGCCTTCATTGAACGCCGGTGCAATAATAGAGATGCCGGGCGCAAGCGTGGAACCGGTAAGTTGGCTGTAGTCAGTATAAACACTTTTGCGTTTATACTGCATAATAGCAATATAAGATAGTATAGCCAACAGGGCGTACATCAGCAACATGGTCATGCCATATATAAATATGCTGCTTTCGTAAACGCTCTTAATGTGATGCCAGATAGATTGCATATAACCTGATAATTATGCGTACAAATTCATTTATTTAAAGACCGGTAAAAACGGCACGCGGATTAAATATTTCTGGTGCCTCATTCCCACACTATGCTTTGGCTGTAACCTGTCCAAAGCCCTGTCGCTGCATGTTGCCCCATGTGTGCTTCTTTCCTGTAAGGAAGTAGAAATAACCTCGTAAAGAAAAGATCACTATCAACGGGTGGTATAAGATTGATTCAAATAATGTTGTTGAGCATAGAAACAATACCTCGCGCCATGTTTTGTAATAACGGAATGTCATTTGATCCCACAAAATGGCCAACGTTGTAATCATTACTGAGTAGGAGTAACCAAACAATAACAGAACTAATGCATATTGGGTATTGACATGGCCGGTAACAGCCAGTGAAATAAAATAAATAAGGCCGGTTAACTCAATGATCGGCGCCAGCAATTCAAAAAAGAAATTGTAAGGCATTAATATTAAGCCAGCCCTGCCATAACGCGGGTTAAAAAGCATTCTGAAATGGGAGTACATAAGTTGAGCAAGGCCTCTTGCCCATCTTGTACGCTGGCGCATAAATATTTTTACAGTTACCGGCGCTTCGGTCCAGCACAATGTAATTGGTATGTACCTGATAGCATAGTCAATTTTATTATCGTATGCGTAGCGGGCCATGCGTGTCATTAGCTCCATGTCTTCTCCAAAAGACTGAGGATCGTAGCCTCCGGATTTAATGGCTATTTCTTTATCAAAAAATCCAAGTCCGCCCGACACATTTGGTACGCAGTTAATCAGGCTCCAACCCATTTTTCCAAGTACAAATGAACGGATATATTCAACTTCCTGGAACCTTGGCAATAGTTGTTTCGGCGGTTTCATGCGCAGTATAACACCACTGTCAACTATCGAGGAGTTTGCAATGCGAAGTGTAGCACCGGTAGCTATCACCCTTTTGGATTTTTCATCCATTACCGGTTTTATCAGTTTAAGCAGCGTATCCTTATCTAATATGCAATCAACATCCGTACAAACAAAATAATCAAATGCTGCAATGTTAATGCCCGCATTGGTAGCATCAGCTTTACTCTTGCCATTCACTTTGTCTATTACAACCAGTTTGCTGAAAGCGGTATTGGTTGATTTGTAAATTGTTTTTACCGGTTGCGTTTTTAATTTGGCGTTGTAGGCAAAGTCCACAGGAACCAAATCAAATTCTTTCACCAGCTGTTCGATGGAGTTATCGGTGCTACCATCATTGATAAGAATAATTTCAAACTTTGGATAATTCAAAGTAAGCAAAGAACGCACGTTCATAATAATAGAAAGGCCTTCATTGTATGCCGGCGCTAAGACAGAAATACCCGGAGTAAGGGGAGAGGTGAGCAGGTTGTCATAATTGGTATAGCTCTCTTTGCGCAAAAATCTGCGTATAGCGATAAATGAAAAAAAGCCAAGCAAAGCATATACCAGCAAAAGCGCCATCCCATATATGAAAATGGAGCTTTCGTAGAACTTTGCTATTTTATCAAGTATAAACTGCATTAGTACTTTATTAAAGGGTTCTTTGCATGCTTCAGGATCAGCTTGTTTTCAGGCGTAGTGCTCTGAAATAATTCTTCTACAATGTCCTGCGCATCCGACATGATAATTGACTTTGCTGCATTTTTTCTTACATCAAAATCCGTTGAGTATAAAAATTCCTGTTTAAGGAACTGTGTGTGCCTGCCGGTGCCAATGCGGCCTATTGCCTTTAAAATTTCCAGCTGGCAAACAAGCGGTTGATGCGTATATATATGAATCAACTGGTCTTCTACCGGCAGGTATTTTATTTTGCCCAGCGTATTAATAGCTTCTGCGCGCAGCGCGTGGTCTTTACTATCCAGCAATTTTACTATTGCAGGCGCTGCATCCGTTTGTTTATAATGTACAATCAGCTTAAGGCAGAAAGAGATAATGCTTTTGTTATTGGAGTAAGTTATCCAACGGGCAAAATTTGGGATGGAAATATCTTTAGTTGTTGTGATGGTTTTAAACAGTTCAATCTGTTCCCACATCAATAACGGTTCCGTACTTATGTCGAAGAATTTAAAAGGCTCATTTTTACTCAGCTTAACATATGCATTCCTGGCTTCGGAACGCAATTCCCTTCGTTTGCTATTGGTAAGAGGAAGCACGTTAACATCTGAGATAGGAATATCCATGTCAACCAGTTCGCGAATACCCTTGATCTTTTTGCTCCATTTAACCGAGTTCATTTTTTTGTACGACACTTTATCAAACTCAAGATCCTGGTACAATTTTCTTAGCAGTTGTGCTATTGTGCCTGAAAAGCCTTTCTTATAGCTAATAATCCTGTCTATAAGTATCTGTCTGTTCTCCTTACTGGAAAGTTGCGCTGTGCTAAATGCCGATGTATCGATGGTAATGAAATTGACATCGGTGTTGCTGTCAATATCGGTCCGCATTAAAATATGTTCGGTTATAAGGCCGTCAATAAAAGGAATGAGCTTAGTCTTTTTCTTTTCAAGGCGGTATCCTCTATACCTTATTACAAACAGGCGGAACTGTATAAACAGTATCAGGGCGACTGAGATTATAATAAAACAGATAGCTATCTGCATTATTACAGGTAGCCCTGCAAAATACCTGATAGCAGGCATAAAAAAATTAGTGACCTGTAGTTGATTAAGTACTAGGTTAGCCATAAGTTTTTTAAATTGGATTAGGCGGTAGCTTGTTTGCCTAATAATTTTTTGATACGAAGAATAAATTCACTCACCATAATGGGTTTTTTGATGTATTCATCAACGCCCATTTTATGGCTGTCAAGAACAGACGATTCATTTATTATGGTGGAAATAACTACTACCGAAGCATCCTTTGTATTAGGGTGTTGTTTAAGCTTGCTCACAATTTCAAAGCCATTGGCATAGGGCATCATGATGTCGGTAATAACAAGGTTGTAACGTTTAAGCTCGAGTTTGCTGAGGCCTTCTTTTCCGTTTTTGGCAACTTCAACATTATAGCCTTCCCTAAGCAAAACTTTTTCTATAACGTTTTGCATTATCTCGTCATCATCAATAACGAGGATGTTTGGAATTGGATTAGTTCCTTCGTAGATCATTTAAATGGATTTAATGTGCATTAAAAGGGTGGGGCGAAAAAATAATTTTGCAAAGGTATTAAATTAACCCTTTTGCCTTCATTATAATTCGATAAAGACGTTCTATAATTTTCATAAATATTAAATACTTATTAGCTGTGTAAACTTCCAATTCTATAACATTGGCTTGCAGTACTTCTTAACATCTTTCTAACTCGGCGGCACCAACGGCAACAGAGTTTGCGCAATTTAAATAAAAAAAGTAAATAATTTAATTATATAATATATAGTTTATTGGTTAATTTGCCCTTCGTTTTTGAATACCTAAACCCACTAATTGTTTTTAATCCTGGTTATGATTGAAAGACCGCCTAAAACCCTATTGCTGCTGATTGCGTTATCTTTATACGTTGTCGCTCAATACTGTGCTGAATTTAATGTTAGTTCCTTCAAGTATGTTTTCCCGAAGAACATATTCTATTTTCCAAAAATTGATGCAGGACAGCCACCAATATTATATCTGAAGGAAAATTGCCTGCCTGCTATTTACACACAGCTGATACGCAGCTTGGTTTTGTTGCAAAACGAATTTCTGGTTTTACCGCTGCAACGTGAAAAAAATTTTCTTGTCCCTTATCTTGTACAGGTTAGCGAATTGCTTTTGATACTTGCGCTCGCCATTACCGTTGTTAAATTCTATGTGCATCAACGCAGGTTACAAAAGCAGAATGAAAACATTCAAAAGAGAAACAAGCAATTGGAGAACTTTGCGCATATTGTGTCTCATGACCTGAAATCGCCTGTGGCCGGCCTTTCCACTGTAATCTCATTACTTGAGTATGAACAAGATAAAATGACAGGAAAAGAATTACAGGCTAATATTAGAATGCTTGCCGGTTCGGCTGACTATCTATGTAACATGATTGACACGCTGTTGAGTTACTCGAAAAAAAATTATTATGACCAGGCCAGGGAAATAGTAGACACCAACATGTTGGTTAATCAGATCTGGTCTGCTTTAATACCGCCTGCTAACATAACAATTTCCATCCCGGAAAAAATGCCGGTGTTATATACGCGAAAGATAAAGCTGCAACAGGTATTTCAAAATCTTCTAAGTAATGCCATCAAGTATAATCATAAAAAAAGTGGAATAGTAAAAGTAGGATGTGAGGATAAGAAGGATCGGTGTATTTTCTATATAAAAGATAATGGCCCGGGAATTTCATCTTACGACCAACAGCGCATTTTCAGGCTGTTTGAAACAGGAAACGAGCCGGCAGAACGCGAATCCAGCACAGGTGTAGGGTTAAACATTTTTAAAATGCTTGTTGAAGAACAAGGCGGCAGGGTTTGGGTTGATTCTGTTTATGCGAAAGGAAGCACGTTCTATTTTGAATGGATAAAATAATATTTTACGTTAAATCGGCTTATATTAATTTAAAAAATAACGTCCAATTTATTAAAAAACAGGGATTAACTTTTGGACATTGTAGCTTTTTACACATCTTAATAAAATAGCATCAGTTTATTTACTAATTTGCTGCTTCATCCTTATTACAAGAAAGGACATTAATTTTTATTGAGCTGACAATATCCATGAAAATACCATTAAAGACCCGTCTGTTTGCGGGTGTTTTCTTTGCTGCGGCTATTGTGTTGTCGCTAAGTGTATTGTTTTTTTACAATTCGGCACAAAACAGGATTGCAGAGCAATGGACGCATCATACGCTGCAGGTTATAGATAAACTACAGAATATTTCCCTCCACATAAAAGACCAAGCGCTTGACAGTGATCAGCTTTCCCAAAAGGATATGTACGTAAAGGAAGCTGAAGTTCATAGAGAAGTAGAAGCGTTAAACGCGCTGATTCATGATAATAAGTCACAGTCAAAACGATCCGGTAAGTTATCTGTCGCTATTGATTCCCTTGCGAATTATATTTATAACGGACACTCCTTGTTGAAAGGCGGTGAGAATATATTTCTGCATGAAAAAAAGCATGACCTGTTAGCAGCGGTTGATGCTATTTTGCGTGATATGATTGCCACGGAATACTCATTGCTGGAAGTGCGTTCGGCAAAAGCCGCCGCACAAAGGCATATTTCCACCTGGACAAATATCGCGGGTACTGCGATCATTCTTATATTAATTGCTTTTCTGTGCACTAGGGTTTACGCGGAATTTGGCAAAAGAAGTGTTATTCAGGACAAGCTGAAAAACAATATGCGAGAGTCTGAAAGATTGATGAAAGAAACGAAAGAAAAGAATGCCTTGCTTACAGGCATTGCATCATTGAACGAAGGCTTTCAGTCAGTTAGTGACATTGATACTTTTGCACGGCGTGTTCTTTATTCCATTATACAAGTACTTGAGCTTCCCGCCGGTGCATTTTATATATGTGATGAAAAAGAAAAAAGTTCGCTTCAATTAAAGGCGTCAAGCGGCTTTGAAGCCAACGTTAAAGAGATTTACGCACTGGAAGGATTGCTTTCATCGCAAGCTGCAGATCAGCATGGGTTAAAGATCATTAAACATGTACCTGCCAATTACTGGCGCTTTTCCAATGCTCAGGACGTTTCTGCTGCGCTTGAAATGGCCTGCATTCCCTTGTTTATACAAAATGAACTCGCAGGGGTAATAGAGCTTGTTTCGTTCTGTCCATTTAATTCTTACCAGCTTAATTTCTTTGAGGTAATGGTTCACAACATTGCTGTGGGGCTCCATTCCGTTCAGGCAAGAGAAAAGGAAAACGCGTTAAACGGGCGCCTGCAGGAAAAACAGCAATTGTTGATCAATCAGCAGGAAGAATTGAAGCAAACGAATGAAGAGCTGATGCAGCAAACAATGGCGCTGCAATCATCTGAAGAAGAGCTGAAGGCGCAGGAAGAAGAATTAAGAAACATTAACGTTGAGCTGGAGGAGAAAAATGAAGCGCTTGAACTGTCAAAAGAAGCTTTGTCTGTTAAGGCACAGGAGCTTGAACAATCAAGCACGTTCAAATCAGTGTTTCTGGCTAACATGTCGCATGAGTTGAGGACGCCGCTTAACAGCATCCTGATATTATCGCGCCTGCTGGAAGAAAATAAGGAAAGTAACCTTGGCGAGAAACAGGTAAACTATGCAAGGATCATTCAGAAATCAGGCAAAGACCTGCTATCGCTCATCAATGATATCCTGGACCTATCCAAAATTGAAGCAGGGAAGATGGAAGTTGTCATTGAAGAAACCAACCTTACAGATGTGTTGAACAATATGCGGGACACTTTCTCTGTAATGGCTGATGAAAAATACATCTCATTTACATCTGTTATTTCCGACGCATGCCCTGCAAATATTGTAACCGATAAAAACAAACTGGAGCAGGTATTAAAAAATCTCTTGTCCAACGCGTTCAAGTTTACTGCCGAAAATGGTGTTGTTTCTTTAAGCTTTGATTGTAGCCTGGAAGATAATACTGAAGGCAAACTGACTATAAAAGTAGAAGATAACGGAGTAGGCATATCGAAAGAAAAACAGTCGCTGATATTCGAGGCGTTTACGCAGGCAGATAGTTCCATCAACCGCAAATTTGGCGGAACGGGCCTTGGTCTATCCATTAGTAAAGAGCTGGTATGGCTTCTCGGAGGCTCGATATCTATGCAAAGTGAAAAAGGGAATGGCAGCGCTTTTATAATAGAACTTCCGCTAAAAATTGCGCCAGGTAAAGCCAGCCGGGTAATACAGGGTACCGGGTCAACATTAAAAAACGGCCACGTTAATGGCAAGCCTGGCCTGGCGAAGGCAAAGAAATCACTGCTAATCATTGAAGATGACAGGGATTTTGCAACCGTGTTGAGTGAGTATGCTTTATCAAAAAACTATCATACTGTGATAGCATCCAACGGGGAAGAGGGGCTGGCCGTTGCAAGAAAAAACAAGCCGGATGCAATCATCCTTGATATGAATATGCCGGTTAAAGACGGTTGGGATACGCTGCAGGAACTGAATAATGATGAAGGCCTGAAGGACATACCCGTGCATGTAATATCGGGTGTTGATGTTGATGGCATGCCAAACAACAGCGTTATAACATACCTGAAGAAGCCAGTGGCAAATGAAAGCCTTGATGAAGCATTTACATTGCTGAGCACGAAGCTGCAAACGGAAGTTAAACGTGTATTAATCTATTCAGATAAGCCATCGTCTGATAGCAATTTTTTAAATGCATTAAACAAGGTGCACTTTCATATTGTGCCGGATTATGTTTTCTCTTTTAAAGAAGCCATGCAAAAGGCCACCACAACAAAATTTGATTGCATAATTGCAGACATTGGCAATGATATTGCTGATAGTGGGCAGGTACTGGCCGATTTGAAAAAGGAAGAGGCTCTTTCGGGTGTCCCTGTAATTATTTACCTGGATGATAACGGCACTCCCTTTGATGAACTAACACTCAAAAAGATTGCCGATGTAACCATTGTGCATTCTACGCAGGCACACAGGCGGCTGATAGATGAGCTTGAATTGTTCCTGGACAGGTTTGAAAATGCAGCAGCGGATCATCCGGGCCACGCAATGCCTGATTATTTACCAGATAGTTCATTAAAGAATAAAAAGGTGCTCGTAGCGGATGATGATATGCGCAATGTATTTGCACTGAGTGTATTGCTGGAAGAACAGGGAATGGCTGTTTTAACCGCAGCGAATGGGAGAGAAGCGCTTGACGCACTCTCCGATAATAAAGATGTTGAAATAATACTGATGGATGTGATGATGCCTGAAGTTGACGGGCTTGAAGCCATCACACAATTACGCAAGATGCAGGCATTTAATGATACACCGATAATTGCATTAACGGCAAAGGCCATGACGGAAGACCGTGAGCAATGTATAAAGGCAGGTGCGTCTGATTACCTGTCGAAACCTTTTGAAGCAAGCAAATTACTTTCTTTAATGCGCGTTTGGTTGTCCAGGAAATAATCAATAGCAGAAAGATATAAATAACGTGAATGGTAATCTATGAACAAGCCCGAAACACAATATCCATTTAATATTCTTTTGGTTGACGACAAGGAAGAAAACCTGATTGTGCTGGAAGACATATTGCAAAGCGAAGGCAGGGTTTTTCTGAAAGCATCTTCAGGCAGTGAAGCGTTAAAGCTGGTGCTGAAGAACAATGATATCGGCCTCATCATGCTTGATGTGCAGATGCCCGATATTGACGGGTTTGAAGTAGCCCGGTTATTAAAGTCTAATCCTAAGACAAAAAATATATCCATCATTTTTGTTACGGCCATCAGCAAGGAAGAGCACTATATTTTACGGGGTTTTGAAGAAGGCGCGGTAGATTACCTGCAAAAGCCGTTGGATGTAAATATTGTCCGGGCCAAGGTGAATGTATTTGAGCAACTGTATTTTTATCAGCATAAGCTGCAACAGTCAAACGAGGAACTGGAGAAGGTGAACAAGCAATTAGAGCGCTTTGTGCACGTGGTGTCCCATGACCTGAAATCCCCGTTGGCCGGCGTTTCCACCATTATCTCAATGCTTGAGTATAACAGGTTTGAAATGACGAACCAGGAGTTGGAAAGCAACATTACAATGCTGGGGTCGGCTGTGGGTTACCTCTCAGGTATGATCGATGCTTTGCTGAACTATTCAAAAGTGAGCTATTCGCAACAGGCGAAAGAAATTGTGGATGTTCACACGTTGCTTAAGCAAATCGTTAATTCACTGATGCCTCCGAAGAATATTACTGTTATAATACCGGAAAAAATGCCAGTTTTATTTACCCGAAAAATAAAACTGCAACAGGTATTTCAAAATATTTTGAGTAATGCTATTAAGTATAACGATAAAGAGGCTGGTGTTATAGAAGTGGGTTATGACGATAAAGGAGAATATTATGTGTTTTTTGTAAAGGATAACGGGCCGGGCATTGCTTCCGATGATCAGCAAAAAATATTCAACCTTTTTGAAACGGGCAACACGGTTGCTAAAAAAGAGAGCAGCACTGGTGTTGGGCTTAATGTGTTTAAAATGTTGGTTGAAGAGCAGGGTGGTAAAGTTTGGGTTGATTCATTTTATTCGGAAGGAAGTGTGTTTTACTTTGAATGGATGAAATAAATATGTTATAAAAGCGTAAAAGGCATTGGCAAATTTGCTAAATCCTGAAAACGTTTGCAGTAAAAAACGGTTAAGTAAATAGAAATAGATATTTTCATGTTTTTTTGTTATCCGGCCGGGGCATTTATGCAGGAGTCGTTAATATGAGGAATCACTACAATATTATTTTACGGGCGCTAAACATTCCCTCATTACTTTTAAAAAGCTGCGGGGCCGGCTGGCGCATCGCTGAACCCAACGGTGGCCTCTGCAGATTGCTCAATCAATCGCATCAGGCGCTTACACATAAACCGCTTTGTGAGAGTGCTGTTTTTTCGGGCCACGATATAACACTATTAACTTCTTGCATCATAAAATGCGTAGCTGAACGATCTGCATGTGCTGTTACCACACAACAGTATGGACAAGTGGTTTTGGCACCAGTGTTTGAAGACAACACATTGCAGTTTTTATTCCTAAGCATTACACCGCTTTCTCCGCAAAATGTGTCGGCTGAAATAAGCCGCCTAAAAACGGACCTGTTTTTTGAAGAGTTTGAACATACTGCAGGCAACGAACAAACAGGCACCGACGATGATTATAAAATAGTATTTAATAAAAGCCCGCTGCCTTCTTGGATGTATGACAACGAAACCATGTGTTTTGTAGATGTAAACGAAGCGGCAATTCAGCAGTATGGTTATTCGAAGAATGAATTTTTAAAGATGACCATTGCTGATATTGCAGTTGGCATGGAGAACGATACTTTCAATAATAAAAGGAAAGCATCTGTAAAAACGGGTATCGACCTTCATCAAAAAAAGAACGGTGAAAGAATATGGGTTGAATATACCTGTCGGAAGATAAAAGAAGATGATGAACGAATTACACTGGTTGTTGCTGATGATATAACTGAGACGCGAAAAGCAGAAAGTGATCTTCTTCTGTATAAAAACATTATTGACAACTCAAAAGATGCCATTGGTTTGTTAGGCAGGGACGGCAGGCCAATGTTTATGAATGAATCTTTCCGGAAAACCCTGGGAAAAACGGAACACGAGTTGATACAGAGCGGTGGCATCCTTGGCGTTTACAATGATAAACAACAGGCTGCAGACGTTCTGTTAACTATACTTTCAGGCAATTTCTGGAGTGGTGATATTGGCCTGATCACAAAAGAAAATGAGGTTCAGGATTTTTACCTAAGTGCAGGTGCCGTAAAAGACGAAAGCGGATCTCTTGTTGCCGTTTATGGAATACACACAGATATTACAGAACGTAAACAACTGGAGCGTGAATTGCGTGAATACAACCAGCAAATCACAATTCTGCTGGAAAGCATTACTGATGGCTTCTGCGCCATGGATAATAACTGGGTAATAACTATCTGGAACAAGGAAGCTGAAAATGTTACGGGGATAAAAAGATCGCAGGTATTGGGCAGGGTTTTGCTTGACGCATTCCCTGAGGTGGAAGAACTCGAAATATATGAAACATGCCTTGCGGCAAAACAGGAAAACGCTGCGCGGTCCCTTGAGCAACACATTGCGCTGCTGGATATATGGATTGAACTGAATATTTATCCTTCGGAAGCAGGGTTGACTGTTTACTTCAGGAACATTACGGAAAAGAAAAAAGCACAGGAAGAAATTGAAAATGCCAACAGGGAAAAATTGGAGATACTGGAAAGTATTGAAGATGCTTTTTTTGCAGTAAGCAATCAGGAAATCGTTACTTACTGGAACAGGGAGGCTGAACGGTTGATGCGAATGCCGAGAGAAAATATACTTGGCAAAAATCTGTGGGAAATTTATCCGGAGTATAAGAATTTGCCAGTTTATGCAAATTTTCAAAAAGCGATGACGGATAAAACCGTTCTTCATTTTGAAGAATATTATCCGCCATTAAACATTTGGGTCGAGGCAAGCGTTTATCCTTCTCCCAAAGGTGTTTCCGTTTATTTTAAAGATATCACGGAAAGAAAAGTAGCAGAGGAAAAATTATTGCATTCCAACCAGCAACTCGAGTGGGCCGAACAAATAGGTAAACTCGGTTATTGGAGGATGGATATGAAAAACAAGGAGCTTTTCTGGTCAAAAGAAGTATACCGGATATTTGAAATGGATGAATCGTACATTCCGGAATACGACATGTTCTACAAATCCATACATCCTGACGACCGGCATTTTTTTGATGAAGGTTTTAAAGATGCCGTGGGCGGCAAAGAAATCCATCCTATAAAACATCGGGTAGTACTTTACAACGGCAAGGAGAAGTGGTTGTTGCAAAAGGCGGTGGTGATATTTCGTAATGATGAGCAACCCATACTTGAAGGTGTTGTTCAGGATATAACGGAAGAGAAAGAGAACGAGCTTAAAATAAAATTAAGCAATGAAAGATATGATTATGTTAGTAAAGCCACATCCGATGCCATTTGGGACTGGGATCTTTTAACTGGTGAAATATTTTGGGGAGAAGGCTACACAAGGCTTTTTGGCCACAGCAATGACAAAGGCGATAAGAATATATTTTTCTGGCGCGACCGGATTCACCCGGATGATCGCAAGCGTATTGCAAAAAGCATGTCCCAAAAACTCAAAGATGCGTCGTCAACCGTTTGGCAGGATGAATACCGTTACTTGAGATCTAATGGTGAATACGCTTATGTGTACGACCGGGCCTTTATATTGTTTGATGACAAGCAAAGGCCGGTGCGCATGATCGGAGCCATGCAGGATGTAACCGCACGTAAGAATGAAGAGTTACAGTTAAGGTTATTTGAATCGGTAATAACCAATGCGCGCGACATGGTTTTGATCACCAATGCGCCGCAAAATCCTTCAGAGCTAACAATCCTTTATGCAAACGATGCAGTTACTGATCTTACAGGCTACGCGAAAGAAGAGTTGTTAGGAAAACATCCATCCGCGGTTTTTCATGGCCCTAAAACTTCAAGCCCTGAACTGGAAAAGCTGGCTAAAGCCATTGCGCAAAACGAGCCCTGCGAAGTGGAAGTAATCAATTACAAAAAAAATGGAGACGAATATTGGGCGAGCATTTCAGTTGTCCCCGTTGTAGATAAGGATGGCAACTATACACACTGGATTTCTATTGAACGCGATATTACGGACAGAAAGAATAATGAGTTGGAAAAAGACCAGCTCATCAAAGAACTTACTCAATATAACAAGGAATTAAAACAGTTCTCGTATATTACATCTCATAATCTTCGCGCTCCGCTCACAAATTTGATGAGTATAGCCGAGCTCATTGATTATGATTCGATCACAGATGAAACGATGCGGTTGTTGATGGACGGATTCAGAAAATCAACTTACCTCCTGAGTGAAACGATCAACGATCTTGTAAATGTGCTGATCATAAAAGAAAAAAGTAACCCCCAAATTGAGTTACTTCATTTTCAGGACGTTTGGGACTCCATTGCAAATGCAACATCCCAACTTTTAACAAAGGCACATGCGATCATTAAGGTCGATTTTTCGGAAGCGGAAACTGTGATGTTTAATAAAAATTACCTGGAAAGCATTTTTATGAATTTGCTTACGAACTCATTAAAATATGCTCATCCGGCAAGAACCCCGGTGATATCCGTTAAGTCTCGCATGAAAAACAACAACGTGCAATTATTATTCACAGACAATGGACTAGGTTTCGATCTCAAAAAGATCGGCGACAGAATATTTGGTCTGTACCAGCGCTTTCACAATTACCCAGATAGTAAAGGCATAGGGTTGTTTCTCGTTCATTCCCAGGTTACATCATCAGGAGGAAAAATTCAACTCGAAAGTAAAGTCAATCAAGGATCCACATTTACAATAACCTTCAAACCCTGATAAAGTGATCAATAAAGTTATTTGCATTGATGACGATACGGTTACACTGATGCTCTATAAACTTATTCTTCCCAAAGCGGCTTTTTGCAAGGAAATATTGTTTGCTGAAAATGGCGAAGAGGCCCTGGATTTTTATAAAACTTTTTTAGGCGAGGGGGGCGAATCTGCTCCGGAACTGATCCTTCTTGACATTAATATGCCAGTCATGAATGGCTGGGAATTCCTGGCTGAATTTGAACAAAAATATTACCCGTTGTTCCCTGAAACTAAAGTGATGATACTTACATCCAGCGTTAACCCCGAAGATCAGTTTACCGCCGACAAACATCCTATGATTATGGAGTTTATCAATAAACCCATCAATGTGGCCAAGCTAAACGAATTAAAGAAACGCCCCTGCCTCTCAAAATATTTTCAGCAGTAATACCAGGCTAAACGCTTGTATTTCAATGTAGACACGGCTTTCAGTATTACTGTTTTTTATTGTTTTTATAACGTCTGTTCAAAAAAACAAATAATCCAGATAGTCACTTATTACGACTTCGCAAATTCGTATTCATGGAGAATGTCATAATTTATATCGAGACTATTTAGCTGCTTTTTTATACCATTAATCATCCCTTTTTGCCAGTTCATACATAATTGAGTTGCATCTGCATTTTTTGTGAGCAAGCTTTGCGCCTCGATGACACTGAGGTCATCACCAAACAACTTATAAGCTTTTAAAAAACTTTGTATGAGAAACACTTTTACTTACAGAGACGGTAGTGCTTTGCCTCTGAGAAAGCAAAAGGTTTATGCCCTTCCCGCTTTTATTTTCATTCTATTCTTCCTGGCCTTTTTACAAATTACAACAGCTGTGCGTGCGCAGGATGTTATAGCAGGCTTAACTTCAAACGGTGGCCCTGCAGGAAGAGGTACTGCTTTCAACATTAAAGCTAATGGTACCGGATTTGGTATTATCACCAGCTTTGCTGATTGGGGAAAAACGCCCAACGGCGATCTGCTAAAAGGTGATGACGGCAATTTTTATGGGATGACAAGCACTGGTGGTACATTTTCCGGTGGCACTATTTTTAAGATGACGCCAGCGGGTGAAATAACTATTTTAAGGCAATTAAATCCTACACCAGACGGCTCCAGCCCCAATGCAGAACTGATCAAAGGAACAGATGGTTTTTTATACGGAGTTACAAGTGCGGGCGGCACAAACACCTATGGTACTATTTTTAAAATATCAACAGACGGCACTGTATTTACTGTTCTGAAACACTTCAGCTATAGTGCGGATGGTGCCAATCCCAAAGGTCATTTGATACAGGCTAAAGATGGTAACTTTTATGGGCTTACCTATAGTGGCGGCGCCAATAACGTTGGTACCATTTTTAAAATTACCCCTACAGGCACATTTACTGTTCTCCGTTCGCTTAACAAAGCAACTGATGGCGGTAACTCTTACAGTAGTTTAACTGAGGGCAAAGATGGTAACTTGTATGGCCTGACTTATTGGGGCGGCACTTACAACTTCGGAACCATTTTTAAAATTGCTCCTTCAGGCGCATCATTTGCTGTTGTAAGGCATCTTAATTCAACAGCAGACGGAGGCAGCCCGCAAAGCGATATGATAGTGGGATCTGACGGTAACTTTTATGGCAATTGTTATGGTGGTGGTACATATGGTAACGGTACCATTTTTAAGCTAACCACAGCAGGCGTGTATACAGTGTTACATCACCTGGCATCATCTAAAGATGGGGGTGTTCCTTATGGCAACCTGATGCAAAATACCGACGGCTTTTTATACGGCCTTAACCGTACAGGCGGTGCAAATACAGCTGGTACCGTTTTTAAAATGTCAACCACAGGCACATATACTGTATTACATTCTTTTGTTTCCGCAACAGAAGGTACAATACCAAATGGCGGGCTTGTTAGAGGAAATGATAACAATCTTTATGGTATGACAAGCACAGCTGGCCCTGGTTTGTTTGGCACAGCATTCAAAGTAACAACAGCCGGTGCGTTAACAGTTCTGGCTTCTTTCTGGGGGGCAGCAACAGGCAATTCTCCGCTTGAAACAATGGCTAAAGGTAAAGACAGTGCTTATTACGGAACCAACAGCACTGGCGGTGTATATAACTACGGAACCATATTTAAAATATGCGGTGGTAAGACTACTACCTTATTTTCCTTCAATAGAAATGCTAATGGTGGGTTACCTAAAGGAAGCCTTATTCAGGCAACTGATGGCAATTTTTATGGTATGGCATCAGAAGGAGGAACCTATGGGCATGGAACAATTTTTAAAATTACACCTTCCGGAAGTTATACTGTTATCCGTCATTTAAGCAGCCCGACTGATGGCGGCTATCCGCAAGGTGGCCTTATACAGCTTGCTGATGGCAACTTATACGGTATGACAAATTCCGGCGGAACAAATTCCGGCGGCACAATCTTTAAAATAACAACAACCGGAACGTTTACCGTATTAAGGCATTTAAAGGTTGCAACGGACGGAGCTAATCCCGAAGGTGATTTAGTGAAAGGCCCTGACGGAGCACTGTATGGAATGACGATGAACAGTGCGCGGATCTTCAAGATCACCACATCGGGCACCTTCACAATACTTCGCGCGCTTGTAAGCACAACGGATGGTGCTGCGCCTGAAGGAAGCCTGGTTTATCATACAGACGGCAATTTTTACGGAACAACAAGCAGCGGCGGTTCATTTAGTGGCGGTACTATTTTTAAAATATCACCAACAGGAACATTCAAAACGCTTAAACATTTGAATGCAGTAAGTGATGGCAGGTATCCGAAAGGAACACTGTTGATAGGAACAGATAAAAACCTCTATGGCATGACCAGCAACGGTGGCACTTATAGTGCGGGCACATTGTTTAAGATTACTACAGCGGGCGTATATTCTGTGCTAAGGCATTTCAATCTGGTTACTGATGGAGGCGCACCTACAGGAGGTTTAATACTTGCGCCTGTTAATAATCTAATTGCAAATGCGCAGGCTATTACAACTGCAGAAGACAAGGCAAAAACAGTGGTATTAACCGGTTCAGGTGGCTCTCCATTAACTTTTAATATTACAGCAAACCCGGCGCACGGAAAGATCAGCGGTACAGGAGCCAACCGCACGTACACACCTACAGCAAACTATGCAGGCGCAGACCAATTTGCATTTAATGTTAGTGTTGGCTGCCTCACATCTCCCGCGGCTATTGTAAGTGTTACTGTAACACCCGTGCCAGATACACCTGTGCTGGCTACTATTGGCGCCAAATCAATTGTGGTAAATACAACGCTTACATTTACTGCAAAGGGAACAGATCCTGATGCGGGCCAAAAACTTACTTACTCTTTAATAGGCGCACCTTCCGGAGCAGTCATTAACGCAACTACTGGCGCTTTCTCATGGAAGCCAACAGCCACAGGGAGTTTCACGTTTAAGGTTAGAGTAACAGATAATGGCACGCCGGCATTGTATGATGAAGAAGCGATTACTGTTACCGTAAAAGCTGCCGCAGCAACAGCATTGCGCGCCATCAGCGAAGAGCAGCCGGCAGAAACAGAAATAAATGCTGTTGTATTTCCCAATCCTGCAACGTCTTTGATTCAGCTGAAAATAAATACAGCATTGGATGATGCGATCATCTCTATTATAGATATGAAAGGCGTTGTGCTGAGTAAAACAAAGCAGCGTGCTGATGGCAAGAACAATATTCAGCTGAATGTATCAAACCTTAGAGCAGGTAACTATTTTATACAAATACAAAGTAAAAATGTAGCAAAAGCTATTCAGTTTACGAAAGGATAGGGGTTGTAAGTGATAAGTTATACGTTGTACGTTTATCGTAGCGAAAATTGGTAAGTAGTAATATATAAACAGTCACCAATTATAAGTTTAAGCTATCGTTGTGATGACAAAAAAATGAACAGCCACTTATAACGTACAACGTATCACGTACAACTTAATAAACGTCGGTGGTTTTGGTTTTGTAACCGCAGCTTGCTTTGCATCTGCGGTTTTTTGTTAAAACGAGCCGGCTTAAGGCAATCATTAGCGCACACTAGTTGTATCGAAAGCGCACAATTTCACCCTTGAAATCCATTCTAATAATTTGATTTTGAATCGAATATAAGAGTGGCACTTGCTTGGATGCTTTTATAACCGGCGCAGTTAAGCTTAACCAGTAAATTACAGGCCATGCTAAAAAACTACCTGAAGACTGCTTTTAGAAATCTTTCAAGGCATAAAATATTTTCCTTCATTAATGTCATGGGACTGGCTGTTGGAATGACATCCGCGTTCCTGATATTTATTTATGTAAGCTTTGAAAAAAGCTATGATGATTTTCATTCAAAAGCTGATCGTATTTACCGGGTAGTTACAGATGTAAAAACACCTACAGAAACCATCAGGACCGGCATGACCACAACTCCCATTGCCATCAATGTAAAAAAGGATTTTCCAGAAGTGGAAGATGCTGTGCGTGTAACGCGTGATGAATTTTTAGTGAGGAAGGATGAAATGAAATTCCAGGAGAAAAAGATTGTACTGGCAGATTCAACTTTCTTCAATGTATTTGATTTCAAGCTGGTAGCGGGTAATAAGAAGACAGCATTAACCGAACCGATGAGTGTTATCATGTCTGAGTCGCTGGCAAAAAAATACTTCAACAAAGCTAATCCGTTAGGTCAGCAGTTACTACTTACCGGTGCAGCCATTAACGCGACCGTTACAGGAGTGATGAAAGATATTCCTGAAAACTCACAGATAAAGGCTGATATACTGGTCTCCATGTCTTCCTTCAAACAGATCTATGGTTTTCCAACTTCAGACAGCGAATGGACCAATCATAACTATTACACATATCTGTTACTAAAGCCTCATGTAGACGCGAAAGCATTTGAAAAGAAACTTCCTGCTTTTATGGAATTCCATCATGGTGAAGAAAGCAAGAAATTACAAATGTTTGAAACGCTTACACTGGAACCTTTGCGTGATGTTTACCTAAAATCAAAACGCGATGGGTTTGTATCCGGAAGCATCAATAACGTAAATATTTTTTCTATAGTAGCAATTTTTATTTTGCTTATCGCCTGCATCAATTTTATTAACCTGACAACAGCAAGAAGTGCAGAGCGCGCAAAAGAGGTAGGCATACGTAAAGTGGTTGGTGCGGACAAGTATCAACTGGCGAAGCAATTTTTAGGAGAGTCAATTATTATCTGCATGATTGCATTTGTGTTGGCGGTCTTATTGTGTCAGTTATTCATGCCTTTATTTAATCATCTTGCAGGGAAAACAATAAGCACAAATGTTTTTAGCGATTACAGCAATGTTTTAGTATTATTTGTGCTGGCGATTGTTATCGGGTTTATTGCGGGGTTTTATCCTTCATTGGTATTATCTTCTTTCAGGCCAATCAGTGTGCTGAAGGGACGTTTTTCCACCGGTACAAAGGGTGTTGCGTTAAGGAAAAGTCTTGTTGTTTTTCAGTTCACCATTTCCATTGTATTAATTGTAAGTACCATCGTGGTGTATAAGCAACTGAGCTATATGCGCAATCGCGATCTCGGCTTTAGCAAGGACCAGGAAATGATCATCAATACCAACTACGACAAGAACAAAGATGCATTCAAGCAATCGTTGGCATCAATACCGGGCATTATATCCAGCACTTATTCTTCCAGTGTGCCTGGGAGTGATCATTCATCGGCTTATTCCCAGGTTGAAAACAAGGCTGGTGAAATGCAGAAGACCAACCTTAACCTGTATTTTGTAGACTTTGAGTATATTGACCAATACAAATTGAAAATAGTAGCGGGAAGAGCTTTTTCAAAGGATTTTCCTACCGATTCTACAAAAGCAATGGTGATCAATGAAAGCGCTGCAAGGATGCTTGGTTATGCGACACCGCAGGAAGCTATAGGCAGAAAGTTTGATCAGTGGGGCAGGCAGGGCGTGATAATTGGCGTACTGAAGAACTTTAATTACAAATCACTGCAGCAGGATATTCAGCCGCTGACAATGCGCATAGAGCCCGAATCATTTGGAACTATCTCCATAAAAATAGCGACGGCTAATATTAAACAAACAGTAAAGGCAATTGAAAAGAGCTGGAACCATGTCATCCCTAACAGGCCGTTTGAATACAATTTTCTTGATGAATTTTTCAACGAGCAATACCAGGCCGAAAACAAATTTGGAAGCCTGTTTTTCAATTTTGCCATACTAACCATTTTTATCTCATGTCTTGGATTATTAGGCCTTGCCTCTTACAGTACCGTTCAGCGAACAAAAGAAATAGGCGTGAGAAAAGTGCTCGGAGCAAGTGTTTCCAGTATCGTCGGGCTACTTTCAATGGATTTCATCAAACTGGTTTTCATTGCTTTTCTGATAGCATCGCCAATTGGCTGGTATGCTATGCATAAATGGTTGGATGATTTTGCTTATAGAACCAATATAACGTGGTGGGTATTTGTGCTGGCGGGGATAAGTTCGTTGCTTATTGTATTTATCACAATCAGTTTTCAGGCCGTTAAAGCGGCAATCGAAAACCCTGTCAAAAACCTAAGAACTGAGTGAGTGGAAAGTTGCAAGTTTTACGTTGTACGTATTCGGTATATGAACTGAAATGCTGAAACTTATAACGTAAAAAGTATAACGTAGGACTCAAATATACTTGTATACTTTTCTGCGGTATTCTTCCAGATCTGATTCAGTGCTGAGTTTGTCGAAGGCATAGCTGGATCCATCCTTATTCTTTCTGATTAAAACAATTGTTCCACCGCCAATAGCGTGAACACGCGCCTTTTTAAACAGGCGGTTTAATGAATTTTCATCGCCTATGGTTTGCCATTCTTCTATTTCAGTAACATTAATCAGTAAATCTTCCATTAAAAAACCGTTTAGCTAATTTCATCTATCGTTTTCACCGGCCAGCCATAAAAATTGAACATGGTTTTGTGTTCATCATCTTCATCTAAATATTCTTCATCGCCGGTAAAAGGCGCAATATACCTGTTTTTCATAAAGAGTATAAATGCAGCTGTGGCAGCGCCAACCAAAGCAGCAGTAATTATAATTTTCTTCATTCGCATTTATTTTGCAACTAATTAAGCAATAGATGTACCATTTTTGAATACTGGGGTAAATGTTATTGAGCTTTCTTTTTTTTAACTGATGTTTTTGATTGTCGTGCCTTTCTTTTAACGGATGCTTTGCCGGCAAATCCTTGTCCACGCTGTATTTCCCGTTTGTCTATCGTGAATGGCCGTGTATATTTTACATTGCTTGAATCCTGTCAGCATATTTTTACCAGTCCATTTGTACCAAATGCATTCCGCAGCGCAGGGATATCGTTGCCATCTGCTTGTGCCACAAGGCCAAAAGCGTCCCTATTTTGACGGAAATCCGCACAGGGAATTTTTTTTATGCCTTTGTGCCACAGTCGTCCCGGCTTAACATTAGCCTGTTTTTTAGGTTTAAGAATATATATAAGTTACCATTTTTTCTTGATGCATAAAAGTGCAGCGATCTGAGATGTGTCAGGAGCAAAGTGACGTGCGACGTAGTGTTAAGCTAAAGATTCACTAATAGAGTTTAGAAGCGATTATTTGTCTGTATCATGCCGTTTTGCAACCTATAATTGATGCAACCATTCGAGAATCAGCTGCAGCACCTGCATTCTTTCCGGCTCGTTGTGCAGCTCGTGGTAACCACCTTTCCATTCTTTATAAGTAAGCAATCCCGGCGGTGCGCGTTTTGCAAAGATCCGGGAACCTTCAACGTTTGTGAACGCATCCTGGTCGCCATGGATAAGTAAAGCCGGAATTTGCAAATCGTCCGCATGTTTAAGGCACCACTGCCCGTTTGTTATCATGTCATACGCAAGCCTTATACTTATATAGCTATGCCTCAGCGGGTCGTTCATAAAAGTTTCTACCTGTTTTTTGTCGTGAGAGATTTTATTGATATTGAGGCCCTGTTTTATTCTTAAAGATGGCGCGATGGCATTCACTACACGTAGCAGCAACACAAGTAACGGTGGTGTTTTTCTTGCGATGATCAGCGCTGGCGATGAAATGATTACCGCATCTATATCCGGGTGCCTCTTCAAGACAAAAGCAGTTACAATTTCGCCACCCATACTATGCCCATATAATACAACCGGTTTCTGCCATGTGTGTTTTACATATTCGATGAATGCGGCTATATAATCAAAATAAAATTCAAAACCTTTTGTTGCACCTCTTGCGCCGTCCGATCTGCCGTGGCCATAATGATCTATTCCGGCTACAGCAAAGTCATTCTTAGAAAAAAAATCAGCCAGGTCGTTATATCGTTCCAAATGCTCGCCGATGCCATGTACCAGCACGATAACGGCGCTGAATTGCCGTGGTATCCATTTGGTTCCTGAAAAGTTGACGTTACCGTAATCCCATGCGAATTTCTCCATGCTGCGTTCGTTATTTAATGGGTAAACAAAAGATCGAACATTCTGTTTAAAGAAAAACTAAAAAAGCGTTGACAATCATTGTCTTTTTTGCAGTTATGGTGGAATACATTTTTTTTGTAGTAAACAAAACCTTGCAAATGCACCTCCGAGTAATTTACCTTATTTTCTTCTCCATTTCATTTTTGCCTTGTGTCAGGCTGTATGCTCAGTCGCAGAACAACTTCAACGGATGGCTAGCGCTCTTTAGTTCATATAAACTAAACAAAAAATTCGCCATTCATTTTGATGGACAGTTACGTAGTGCCGATAAATGGAAAGAAGCGCAGTCATTTATTATCCGTCCCGGTGTAAATTACATGATTGCCAGCAATCAGGTTGCAACACTTGGTTATGCGTATGTGGGGCATCACCGCCGCATCGATGATGTTAGCGGATGGGCACCAGAGCATCGCATATGGGAACAGTATATCATCAACCAGTCTTTCCCTTTTTTGCAAAGGCCGGTTTCGTTGCAGCACAGGCTAAGGTTGGAACAGCGCTTTCTCAGCAGAAGCGAAGTTGCAAATACGGAATTAAAAACGGCGGAATATGTATTCTCTCAGCGTTTCCGCTATTTCGCGCGAAGTATCTTTCCCCTAAAGGCTACCGCGAAATTTACCCAGGGTATGTTTATTTCCCTGCAGGATGAAATATTCTTTAATGTTACCAACGCATCTGTGATCAATGATAAGTTCTTCGATCAGAACCGAGCTTACGGTTCCCTCGGTTACAGGCTGTCTCAAAAATGCGACATAGAAGTTGGTTACATGTATCAGTTTATTGCTGGCCGCAGCAGCAACATCAATAACCATATTTTACAACTGGCAGGTTACCTCAGGTTGTAGAAATCGGCGCTCAAAATATGCCGGAAATAAAATTTTAAGTATTTTATGGTACTTAAACTTTAGGCCGGCATATGCTATTAAAACAAAACCTGGGTCTTTACCGCTTTATAAAAATTACCTGGCGCCTCGATATTTTAATGTTGTGTTTGTGCACGCTTGTTTATTTTGTTGACACGACACTGCTGCCTGGACTGCATATTCCTGTCGCGCTTGCCACTTTAATGGGAACCGCGCTGGCCTTTTTCATTGGTTTTAATAATAACCAGGCTTACGACAGATGGTGGGAGGCAAGGATAATATGGGGAGGATTGGTGAATGATTCAAGATCCTGGGCGCGCAGCATTTTGCAATATGCTCAAAACGAAAAGGACGGAGAGATTCAGCGTCGGATGATCTTAAGGCATATTGGTTTTTTATATGCGCTTAAAGCCTCATTGCGCAGAATGAATGACAATCAGTACAAAAAGTTTTTATCGAAGGATGAAATAGACAAAGTGGCTTCGTATGCTAATGTCCCCAACGCAATTTTAGATGAGCAGGCTGCGGATTTACAACGGTTATCAGATCTTAATATGATAGATGGCTATAGGTTTCTTGGCCTTGATGGGTTATTGAAAAACTTTTGCGACGGAATGGGAAAGTCGGAGCGCATCAATAACACAGTTTTTCCAACCACTTATATTTATTTCACGCGGTTGTTTATATGGCTGTTAATGCTGATTGTTACAATGGCCATCTCAGAAGAGGTGGGGCCGGCAGCCATTTTCTTTGGTTGGGCGATTGGTTTTGTCTTTCATATATCGCATCTCAACGGAATGAATATTATCAATCCGTTTGAGTTGAAAGCTCCTGCCATTCCACTGGACAGTATTACGCGAACGATTGAGATTAATCTCCTGCAAGCTTTACAGGAGAAAGATATTCCGGCACCTGTTCAGGCTGCAAACAATAATGAATACATTCTTTAAGCGCATATATAACAAGCCGCGCATCAACGTTGGATCGCATCGCAATAAAAAAAATGCCGCAGAGAAATTTTCATCTGCGGCATAACACTCAAAACCTATAATAAATCCACGATTAGTGCATTGCTTCTGACATATCCATTTTCTGTTTGTTTTTATTGGCTTTCACCATCAATACAAACGGTATACAAATAAGGAACAGAATACCAAGGTAGTAGAATACATCCATGTAAGACATTACCGCAGCCTGTTTGGTAACTGCATAGTCCAATGATTTGTAAGCGCTGCTTAAGGCGGTATTGGCTGGCATGCCCTTAGCCATAAAAGCATGTTGCATACCTGTTACGCGCTGCATAACATCGGGATCGTTGACATCCAGTTTACTTACCAATGTACTGCGATGCGCCATATTTTGCCTTGCCATAAAGGTGGTGATCATGGCTACACCAAATGAACCACCCAGCTGGCGCATCATGCCTGTAAACGCGGCGCCTTGCCCAATCTGCTGCCCTTTTAATGTACTTAACGATAGTGTTGTAATTGGAATAAAGAGCAGGCCCATACCAACGCCACGGACAATCAGCATCCAGAAAAATGCATCTTCACCAGTGTCAGGGGTTAAGATCTTATAGCCCCACATACAGAACACAAAGAACAACAACATACCTAGCGATACCAGGTATTGCTGCGGAACACCTTTCTGTAATAACTGGCCGATGATAGGCATCATGAATGCAGTCGTTATAGAGGCGGGTACCATTAGCATACCGGCCTGTTGCGCCGTCCAGCCCAATGTTGATTGGGTGTATAGAGGAATGATGAATGTTGATCCGTATAAACCAAAGCCCAATATAAATGAGAGTATGGTACCGACTCGAAGGTTTCCGTTCTTCAATACGCGTAACTGCACGATCGGGTTACGGAACGTGAGCTCTCTCCAGATAAAGAAGAAAAACCCAAGGAACGACGCTACTGCAAAGAATGTAATCTCTCTGCTCGCGAACCAGTCGTCATCCTGTCCACGCTCAAGCACATATTGCAATGAACCAACAGTTGCGGCTAATAAGAAAATGCCCAACCAGTCAATATCCCTTGGTTTGCTTTTTTCTGAATATTTCGGGCTTTTTACAAACTGCAGCGTTAATAGTGCTGCTATAATACCGATTGGAATGTTAATGTAAAAGATATAAGGCCAGGAGAAATTGTCTACTATATAGCCTCCTAATGGCGGGCCAAGTGTAGGGCCTACGATAACTCCAAGGCCGTATATAGCCTGCGCCATCCCTCTTTTTTCAGCCGGGTAACTTTCTGTAATGATCGTTTGTGAAGTTACCAGCAAGGCACCACCTCCAACACCCTGGATAAACCGGAAAATAACCAGTTCCCATATATTGGTAGCGTTACCGCATAAAAAAGAACATATAGTAAACAGGACAATAGATACTGCAAAATAATTCCTTCGTCCAAATTGCTGAGATAACCAGCTCGTCATCGGTACGATAATAACGTTACCGATCGCATAAGCTGTAATCACCCAGCCAACCTCCGTCATGGTGGCTCCTAAGTTGCCACGCATGTCATTCAGCGCCACGTTAACAATAGTTGTATCTACTATTTCCAGCAACGCACACATGATGGCCGTGATGGTAATGATCACACGGCGCGATCCGTACTCAACCAATGAATTTTGTTGTTGCATATTATATTTTAGGGAGATTTAAGATTTGAAATTTGAGATTTGAAATTGCCTATTCCGAGCATCAAATTTTCTCATCGACGAACCATATTCCAGATCAAAAAATCAATTTCAAATCTCAAATTTCAAATTTCAAATCTCAAATTATCTAATCAAGATGCACGTCAACAATAACATTCATACCAGCTCTTAATTGCTTTACCATTGAGTCCTGTGGATTGGTAAATTCAATATTGATCGGTACACGCTGTACTGTTTTTACGAAGTTGCCGCTTGCGTTATCCGGAGGAAGCAGGGCAAAACGGGCGCCGGTAGCAGGAGAGAAGGATGAAACTTTCGCTTCAAATTTATGGCCGGGGAACGCATCTGCTTCAACAATTACTTTCAGGCCTTCTGTGATCCTGGTGATCTGTGTTTCTTTAAAATTAGCAACTACCCAAACCTTCTGGTCACGAACAATGCTGAATGTTGCTTGTCCTGCCTGTAAAAACTGGCCGGGTTGAACATTTATTTTAGAAACCAATCCGTCTTCGGGAGCGGTAATCACAGTATAAGAAAGATTCAGTTTCGCATCATCAACGTCTACCTGGCGTTGCTTAATGGTTGCATTTGCCACAGCAATTTGTGCAGAGGTAGCAGAGCTTTGAGAGGCAACAGCGTTAGTTTGTTTTGTTGCCTGTTTTTTCTGTTCTTCCAAAACCTGTAACTGTTTTTCTGCAGTTTCTTTTGCTGCCTGTGCCTGTTCGTACTGTTGCTGTGTTACTGAATGATCTTTAATAAGGTTTGCATAACGGTTATAATCCTGTGTTGTGCGCCATACATTAACTTTTGCTGCTTCTATTTGTGCATCTACAGTAGATACAGATGCGCGATATGTTAGAATGTTCGCTTCAGATGCAGTAGTCGATGCTTTTGCGGTACCCAGATTACTTTGAGCCGTAGCAAGTGCTGCTTCAGCCTGCTCAACTTTCAGTTTAAAATCCCTGTCGTCAAGAATCATAAGCGTATCACCCTTTTTTACCGGTTGGTTATCTTTTACCCTTACTTCGGTAACATAACCTGCAACACGTGGAATAACCGGGCTTATGTGCGTTTCTACCTGCGCATCATCGGTCTCTTCATGATGTTGCCCGTGAATGTATTTGCTTACACCGAACCAGCCGCCAAAAATTACAAGGGCCGCCAGTACTATGATGAAGTTTTTGCTGCGTTTTTTAGGAGCCTGATGTTCGTGCTTTTGATGTGTATTCGATTCCATGTTATAGTTTCTTTATACGTTGAGTTTGTTTGAGAATTATTTTGCCTGTGGGTTGGTTAAAATGCCAGCTCTTTCGAGAAGCGTGTTGTATGCAACGATGGCATCAGTTTTAGCAACCTCTACATTTATTTTAGTTTGTAACAGTGCTACGTTTGCGTCAAGCAAATCAGTTGTTGTTACAAGGCTGTTATCATATTTGTTCTTAGTAATGCGGTAGTTTTCTGTGGCTTGCGTTACTGCATTTGCTGCCACTTCTATTTTTTTGGTGCTTGAAACGTAATCCTGGTAGGCCTGGTTAATTTGCAAACGAATCTGATCTGACAGTTCTTCCTGGTTGGCCATCAGCTGCCGTTCGCGGGCCTTTGCCTGTTCAACTTTGGATTTTGTTTTCCATAGAGAAGAAGGGCTGTATTGAACACCCACGCCAATATTGAATGCATTTGTGATCGTTACTAAACCGGGAATATCTGCAGCGATATAACCACCTGTTAAAGCGAGGCTGGGATAGTATTCGCCTTTTACAGATTTTACATTGGTTTCTGCAGCTTTTTGACGTAATCCAAGGGCCTGTACATCTTTTCTTGACTGGAAAGCCTGCTGCTCATAATCTTCAATTGTTTGAATTCCCTTTGCAACCTGCAGGCTGCTTGAATCAACAACCAGTTGTGTTTTTTCAGGTAAACCCATTAAAAGGTTAAGGCTAACATTAGCGAGTGCAAGATTGTTTTCGGCATTCACCAAAGCAAGTTCAATATTAGATGTCTGTAATGCGGCTTTTAACATGTCATTACGCGCCAGTAGCCCGTTTTTTTCGAGGTTAGCGAAATCAGCATCTCTTTGTTTTGATTGTGAAAGGTTTTCTTTAATAACATCTACGCTCACTTTCGATTTGTACAGGTTAGCGAAAGCACCGATTGTGTTGAGGGTAATCTGCTCCTTATTGAAATCAGCATCCAGTTCTGTTGCCTGTTCCAGGTATTTGGCAGATTCAATACCGTATTGAATTCTCAGGCCTGAGTAAATAGGTAACGATACATTGGCTATACCGTATGCAGCCTGGTTAACCTTAGGCATTGCACCACCCGATGATCCGCCTGAGCCATTATCTTCCGATTTTGTCTTCAGGTTAATATTGGGGTCAGTCAGGTACATATAACCGCCGGTTATTTTAAAGTCAGGCAATTTTCTTTCAATTGCTTCTTTTAATGCAAAAGTGGCTTCGTCTATCTTAGCCTTGTTGTTTTTAAGCTGTTTGCTGTTTTTTATGCTGAGGTCGATAGCTTCCTGTAAAGATATAATCCTCGTGTCCTGCGCCATTACCACGCCTGTATTGAACAGGGTTAGTAACAACGAGGCCATAATTGCACGTACTATGTTACGCTTCATAAATTGATGTCCTTTAATTGGTTGATCCTTTATTATTTGATTTGCGTTCATCTTCAATTTTTATTATGCACGTTGATATAACAAGCATTATGCTTCTATATCAATCGTTATACTTTTTTATGTCTTTTGGCAGCAGGTGTCTTTACTTATGCGTCTTGCATTTATGGGTTCAATTTTTATACCGGGGGTTAAAAAGGAGCCATCAAAAATGATGGCTCCGTGTTTCACCAAAACCAACTGTAAAAAATCTTTATTGCTGAATAGTTATTCATATTTTATCAGGCTTTCATCGCGTCCCAACTCAATAAAAATGTGTCTTCCAGCATAGGCTTAGTAATCTTTTTATCAAAATAATGTGATCTTTTAATGATCTCGTTCATACCTCCGGCCAGAAATCCGAGTATGCAGAATGTTTCTAAAGACTTGATTAGTAATTCTTTTTTTCCTCTCTCAATCAGCTTTACCAGCGGCTGGAACATTTCTTTTGCCGCAAGTTTGGTTTCTTGATGAATAAAGGGCGAGTGAAAGCACTGTTCTATAAAAATTGATTCTTCAAAGTTATCGATTCTATATTGGAACATATTTTCCCAAATCGTCCGGAAACCTACCTTGAAAGGAGCCTCGGGATCATAATTAGTAAAATAAGTGCTTGTTGATTTTTTTACACATTCCCCAAAAAGCTCCGTAATAAGCTTTTCCTTGTTCTCGAAATAAATATAAAGTGTTCCGGTGGCTATACGGGCCTGCTTGGCAATGCTTTGCATCGTTATGCCAGCAAGGCCATTCTGCTGAACAAGTTTCAGCGTAGCCTGGAAAATCTCTTCTATCTTTTTCTCGTCTTTCGGTTTCACAATACAAAAATAGATGAATAATTATTCAGTTAAAAATATTTTTCAGATTTTTTTTTAATGAGGGCGCAATTCATAAGGTTGGTTCAAGTGGTGTTAAAACAATGTTTTTGAAAGATAATTTTTTAATAATGATATACTTATGGAACAATTAGCGGCGCAGGAATAAGTTTGTTTAAAACAAAGATTGAATAGATGAATCGCAGAACACTTCTTAAAAACACAGGTCTTTTATCTGTTATTACAGCTTTTCCTGGCTTCCGGTCCTTTGCGTCACCAAGTGGAAATAAAACGAGAAAGCAGGTGCTTCGCTTCGCGCATCTTACAGATGTGCATCTTGAGCCAGAACTAAATGCACCAAAGGGATTTCAAAGCTGTCTTCATCATTTGCAGTCACAAAAAAATCAACCCTCTTTTATATTAAGCGGCGGCGATTGCATTTTTGATGCGTTGAAACAGCCGAAGGACAGAGTGGAAACGCAGTGGTCTTTATGGAGCAATGTGTTGCGGTCTGAGAACAGTTTGCCAATTGAATATTGCATCGGTAATCATGACTGCTGGGGCTTTGGCCAAACCAGCGATCCTTTATACGGGAAAAAATATGCGCTTGATAAGATGAGTTTGCAAAAGCCGTACAGAAGTTTTGACAAAGCTGGATGGCATTTTATTGTACTGGACAGTATTCAGCCAAAAGCTGACGGCTCCTGGTATACTTGCATGCTGGATGAAGAGCAGTTTGCATGGCTGCAACAAGATCTTACAGCAACACCATCGTCAACGCCAATTGTAGTTGCTTCACATGTGCCAATTGTTTCGGCTGCAACTGTTGTTGTGGATAACAAAGTAAAAGGGGATGAAGGTTATGTGTTAGGGCTTGCATCAATGCATCTTGACTCGGCAAGAATTGTAGAGCTGTTTGATAAGCACCCCAATGTAAAACTTTGCCTTAGCGGGCATATCCATTTATATGAGCAGGTACAGTACAATGGTGTTGCCTACATTAGCAATGGTGCGGTAAGTGGTAACTGGTGGAAAGGTATGCGGTATAAAACAGCCAATGGCTATGCAATGGTAAATCTGTATGATGATGGCACATTTGATAATGAATATGTGCCGTATAATTGGCAGGGGTGAAAGGCAAGTTTTAAGCTTAAAACTAAAACAGCCAGTACGTGTCAACACCAAATCTCAAATCAGAAATTTAAAACTCAAATTTATTAACAGCCTAAAGCCTGAACGGTATTTCGTTCTAAGCTTTAGGCTTTAAGCTTTATGCATTCTTCGCAAATGTTACTACGTTGTCTCCATCGCCCATAATAATTTTAGTTGCAAGGTTGATATAAATGCCATGTTCAACAACGCCAACGATGGCTTTTAATTTGGAAGCCAGGCTCGCAGGATCATTGATCAATCCAAAATCTGCGTCAATAATATTGTTTCCCTCATCGGTTACATAAGGTTGGTCATCGTTCTTCATTCTGAGTTTTCCGAAACCATTGAGCAACTGTAATTCATGCAGCACATAATTATATGCAAAAGGAATTACTTCCATCGGAAGTGTAAACCTGCCAAGTGATTTTACTTTCTTGGTTGAATCTGCAATAATGATTTCCTCTTTGCTCATGGATGCAACAATCTTTTCTTTTAGCAATGCACCGCCGCCACCTTTCAGCACATACAGTTCGGGTGTAAATTCATCAGCTCCATCAATGGTTATATCAATCCGCGCTATCGTATTAATATCAATGAGTGGAATGCCAAGAGATGTGGCAAGCTCTGCAGTTCTGTAGGAAGAAGGAACGCCTTTAATCGACAGGCCCTCATTCTTCATTCTTAAAGCCAGTTCATGTACCGCTATTTCTGCCGTGGAGCCGCTACCCAAGCCTACTATCTGGTTTGTTTTAACCAGTTTCGCAGCTTCTTTTGCTGCAAGTAATTTTTCTTTAGCCAGATCTTTTTCCATCATCTGATGTTTGACGATTTTAATGGGTGAGGAGAAGTGTGTGATGGATTAAATATAAAACATTCAGATGGAAATATAGGCCTGTTCATGCAGGTTTAACATTGATTGGCGCCGCACTTACTTTGATGTGTTTGGATGAAATGTCTTCCATGAATGCCAAAACTCCTGGTACGCCTGAACCGGTTGAAGTATTTTTCCTTTTAATGATCCGTCAACACAAGTACCATCCATGTTCCATGAAGAGCCGGTATTTTTATCTTTGAAAGTCTCGTTCAAAATATTTCGTTCAAATTGTAACACAGTGCTGTCAACCTTTCTGTTCCATACATGAAATGTAGCAGTGTCTTTCTCCAACACAAACAAAACAGGTAATCCTGCAACTGAATCTTCTATTATTTTTTCTTTTACCAGCTCATTCCAGTCAAACGCTTTGCTTATGCCGGCATGTTGTATACCAATTACCCAGGACTTGTTTTGCCATGATGCAGAATCTCTTTTTTCAAGGCTGCTTTTTACGGTTCCTTTATCAAAATCGGCAAGGTCTTCATAGTCTTTTTTATACACTGAATCGGGTTGCATAATCAGTGATGAAGGATGCAGCCTTAACCATGCACCAAGCGTTAATTGTTGCGAAGGAATTTCGTCAAGTGCAGCGCCTTTTAACGGGCCCGCAACTGCAATGCCTGTTGCCTGCTGCCACCAGCTTTTTGTCGTAGCGTCTTCAAACATGGCATTAAAATGATCCATGCCTACCAACCGGAAATTCTCTAACCTGCCGTCTACTGTCGGGCTGTAAGCTCTGCCCGTCCTGCACACGGTGCAATAAGTGATCATGGCTGGTGCGTTTCCGATAGTATCTTTAACCTGGTGGTGGTAGCCAATCAATTGGATGGGATAAGCCCTTGCATCGCCATTAACAACCACGCCAATTACCAGCTTGTCAGTCGCAATTTTATTTTCACTTGCGGAAGCCATTATTTTTTGCGAAGGCTGATAAAACATTTTGTCTGCCTGCAATCGAAAATTAAAAAGAAAAAATACCACGCCGTAAAACATCAGTACCACAAATAGTATAATTTTTCTCCACTTGCCTAATGAATTGAAGGTAGTTACGACCGGTATTGCGATGATCAGCAATAATATAATACGGATCCATTTAATATTGTTGGAGAGCCAATATGCAAGTTGCAAGGTGTCTGAATGCTGGCTTCCGGGAAAAGGCATGATGAAGTAGACGCGCAGAAATTCTGCCACAAATAATAATAAAAGGCCGCTGAACAATATAAACGATCTCATTGGGATGAAATTTGCGTCCCGTTTTAAAACAGTTGTATCAACCTTCCTTACGGAACGTATTAAATAAAAGTTTGAAAATAGAGGATTCTGATGCCGTGAATAATTAATTTATGCTTAATGATTCTATTCTGACGTGTGTATGCCTGTTTATTTTTTGTGTGTGATGCGGCTGCGTGTTTTGCTAAGAAATTCCGGCGTTACACCGAGGTAAGAAGCAATCATTCGTTGCGGCACCCGTTGAATAATATCCGGGTACATGTTCTGCAAATTCACATAGCGTTCTTCTACAGAAGAGTACATAGATTCTGCAATTCTTTTTTGAGATGCAACAAAATTCCGTTGTAGCAAAATGCGGAAGTATTTCTCAATAGAGGGAACGCTTTCAAAAAGCGCATCCTGAGAGGCTCTGTCAATAGTAAGTAATTGAGCATCTTCAACGGCGTCTATATTATACGCAGAAGGTTCGCCTGATAAAAAACTGTACATGTCAGTCATCCACCAGTTTTCCGGTGCAAATTGTATAATGTGCTCGCCTTCGTTTTCATCAAGCGCATATAAACGCAGGCAGCCTTTTGTTACAAAAATCGTATATCGGCAAACATCTCCTTCATGCAACATAAACTGGCGTTTGCGCAATTGCTTTTCAGTAAAAAATGTAATGATGCGGCTTTCTTCTTCCGGCGTACATTGAACTTTACTGTTGATATTTTGCAATAGCAAATCAAACATGTACCAAACTTACATCTTATTTGGCAGTTGCTGGTAAGTATCAGCTACCAGGTACCAAGTGCCAAAGTTGTCAGGAGGCTAAAGCAATCCGTGTTGGGAGAAATCACTCTGCGGGGTTATTTTTCACATTGACAATGCAGATCATTCGGTGTACCTTAAACAATATTTTCATGCCCTAAAAAATATAAACTTATGTGTAATAACCATTCGCCCATCAGGTGTATCATCCCTCCTTATATGGAAGATAAACTGAAAGACAGCAGCAACGCTACAGTGGCTAAGAATGCCATCAATTCAAAATTCAGAAGTTATCGTTTCCGAAGTGACAGGGAATTTTTTAAAGGCACAAATGAAAAAGAAAAGACGTTACTGGGAGCGATGTCTGCAAGAAAAAGCGCTACGCCTCATGTAAAACTTGAAGTGTACAATTGTAAAAAAGGAACCGATATTAGCAAGGCAACACTTCTCTGGAAGACCGGCAGCACAAAGAAACCCACTGACCGGGATGCCAAAAATGTTATAGCAGCAGGAACAGATACATGGAGTTTTTACTACGATTTGTTCCAACGCAATTCCATTGATAAATTAGGCATGACGCTGAAACAATACATCCATTACGACAAGAAATATGATAATGCATTCTGGAACGGCAGGGCAATGATTTATGGTGATGGCGACCGCACTATATTCGGCAGTTTTACTTCTGACATTGATATCATTGGCCACGAGCTTACGCACGGCGTTACCCAGTTTGAAGCTAACCTCGACTATGAAATGCAGGCGGGCGCATTGAATGAATCATTTTCGGATGTGTTTGGCATCATGATTAAACAACGCGCATTAAACCAGGACGTAAAAAAAGCTGACTGGCTGATAGGAGAAAATGTATTGCTGGGTAAAAAATACGCACTGCGTAGCCTGAAAGCACCAGGCACTGCGTATAAAAACCACCCGGAACTGGGGACAGACCCTCAGCCAGCTACAATGGACAATTATCAAAACCTGCCCAATACTGATAATGGCGACTGGGGCGGAGTGCACATAAATTCGGGGATTCCGAACTATGCTTTTTATGTAACTGCATTTAACCTTGGCGGATTTTCATGGGAAAAGGCCGGTCGTATATGGTATGCAGCCCTTACAGATACTACACATCTTTTACATAACGCTACCTTTATAGACCTTAAGAAGATAACTGTTACAAAGGCTGGCGAGTTATTTGGAGCAAATAGCCTTGAGGTAAAGGCGGTAAAAGATGGCTGGTCTGCTGCAAAAGTATAGCCGTCTTTCATTTTAATATAAATGGCAGATAATGAAAATAACTTTAGTACGAAGCGGCGGAATTATTCCCATGACAAAGAAAGCAGAAAAGGATGTTGATTGGAGCGAGGATGAACTTAACGGCTTGCTGAATGCAATTGGTATAGAAAAACATTCCCCTGGCTTAACGCGTGATGCCAGCAGTTATAGTTTACAGGCGGGCGGCCGGACCGTACCGATTGATTGGGATAAAATTCCTGATAAGTATAAACAGGCGTTTGACGAGATGAAAGATAATCTGAAGATTGAGAAACAGGGATAAAAAAACAGGCAAGGCAAACAAAATATTGAATGTTGTCGCCTTGCCTGTTTGTATTTCTAAAACTTTACACCAAATGAAAGCAGCACATTTGATCTTGAATTTTTTGCATCTGCAAATGTGTTTGCCACATCATTTAACCGATAAGGAAAAATAATGTCTTTATTAAATGATTGGGCAAATGTCAGGTCAACAAAATAGCCTTTGTTCCTGTAACCAACGCCGCCACTAACCATTGTTTTATTTGCTTTGAGGTCACTGTCTTTATATGGGCTACCATAATATGCACCACCAAGGCGAACCATCCACACATCGAATTTTAATTCACCGCCAAGGCGTACGTTGAAATTGCCTTTGTAATAACTTTTGATAGCATCATTCAACCCGCTAAAATAACCGCCATCATCCTCTCCGTTAGAAGCTGAGTATCTAACGCCACGATAATTTACAAATTCAACATCTGCGCTTACAAATCCTTTCTGCTGGCTGCTATGCGAGCCGGTGATCAAATAGCTACCGCTTGCAATCAGTCGGTAGGGCGTAATCTGTCCGTAATAATATTTTGTAGCAATATTTGAGTTGCCACTATTGGTAATATCGTCGCTGGATTGGTATTTCACTTGCTGATATCCCTCTGTGTTGGTTGACATAGCTGCATAAACATCATCCCGGTAGCCGATGTAAGAAGGTGTGTGCACCGCGAAACCTAGTCTCAGCGCATTGCTGGCTTTATAAATAACGCCAAATTTTGCGTTGATGCCCACGCCGCTGGAGCTTGTTTTTAGCTGATGGTCAAAATAACCGAAGCGGTTAGATGTGTCTGCAGTTGCATCATCCTCACTGTAAATCAACTCACGCTTGTAAGAGGAAATTGGGATGTTAATACTGGTACCGAGATACCATTTATCGTTCTTGTTGCCAGCAAAGCCAAGCGAAATTTCATGAAGGCCGCCTTTGGTCGTTTCATCATACCGCTGCAAAAGCCCTGTAGCAGGGTTTGCATAGCTCATATAACCAGTAAGGTTACCATTGTTATCGTAAGTGGGATCTACAAGAAACGTATTATACGCAAGAGATGAGCCGAACGGGTATTGCGTTTGTGCATCCGATATGGATGCATTATTTCCAACCAGCTGCTCAAGAAATTGCTCTGAATAGGAACTGAAATTATTAAGGCCGGTAAAAGTCTGGTGATTGTTATAGCTGGCAAGCTGTGTTACAGAAAGAGAGAATGCCGAGCTTGTCCAACTACTTTTTTGTTGCCCGTTTGCAAACACGACGCCTGTCGGCCCATACACAAAAGCAGTTTGATTGGACGTTGAATTTGTTCCCCTGTAATCAAATTTGTTGTTGTTTAAATACACTCCTGGGGTAATTACAAATTCACTTGTTTTATACACCCCAATTCCCGCAGGGTTAACATTTGCTGCGCTTAGGTCGCCACCAAGCGAACCCATCGCGCCACCAATGGCAATGCTGCGTGCGGTTCCATTTGGTATAAACCATGCAGATCTTAGGGCGTCTTCTACATTTGGAGGAATCTGCTGTGAATAGCCGATGCTTGAAATCAATGACGAGCACAAGGCCAGATAGATCGTTTTTTTCATAAACTGTATCGCTTAAAATTAATCCGGTCAAAGTATCTATACTATCCAAACAAAAAGGCTGTTTAGATTTTTAATTTAACCTACAATCGTACTTCATTGTAAATCTTCATCAAAACGCTAAACAGCCTCGGGTATTATCTAGCTGTATTATTATCTTGGTCTAATACTGCCGGAGCTGGAAGATCTCATTGATCCACCGCCTCCGCCGCCACCAAAGCTTCCTCCACTGCTTCTGCTAGGGCTGTAAGATGGAGTGCTTGGGGTAAAGGACCTTGTAGGCCTGCTATTGTTCAAATTGTTATCGTTGCTATAGCTTCTGTTGTTATTGTAGTTGCTATAACGGCCGTTTGTATTGGTATTGTTGTAACGTGTTCCGTTATTGTAGTTGTTATAACGGGCGTTATAATTTTTCAGGTTGTAGTTGCTGTTAGAGTAAGTCCTGTTCCTGTAGGTAGAAAGATAATTGGCACTGTTTCTAGCCATCACTTTCGGGTTTTTATAACTTACTACTGTATACATTGGTGCATACCAGCCACCATATCCATAGCCGTACCCATATCCAAATCCGCTGTAGAATCCACCATAGCTATAGAACGGATAGAAGCCCATTCCCGCATAAGGATATCCATAGCCAAAAGTGAAACTAGTTGTCCATGGACGCATGTAATAAGGATTGAATGAATAGAACATAGAGGCTCTTGACATGCTGCAACCATAACCGAAATCATAGCGGCTGTCATACCAATAATCGTAATCGTCGATACTTGACCATCTGCTTCTGTTTGCAACACGCATACGCAGGTATTGATCATCATTTGTGTTCATGTATTGTTCATACCTGTCGTCGCTTGCGGCAACTTGTTTTGCGCCTGCCTCGCTGGAAGGTGAATAATACATATCGTCGGGAGTTTGGG
>JBEHXT010000012.1:0-189572 GCA_048498555.1 Bacteroidota bacterium | reverse complement strand
TACGAGGTACGAAGTACGTTAGGTGTAACACGCTAAGTGAAATGTGAGATGGGCAATTGTATACGGTGGGAGTGAGGTATAAGGTTTCAGGTGTCAGGTATCAGGTGGTGAGGCATAAGGTTTTAAGTACGAATTACGAGGTACGAAGTACGTTAGGTGTAACACGCTAAGTGAAATGTGAGATGGGCAATTGTATACGGTGGGAGTGAGGTATAAGGTTTCAGGTGTCAGGTTTCAGGTTTCAGGTGTCAGGTGGTGAGGCATAAGGTTTTAAGTACGAATTACGAGGTACGAAGTACGTTAGGTGTAACAGGCTGAGTGAAATGTAAGATGCACGAGTCCGAAGAATGCCAAAAAATCAGGTAGTAATGAAGGGATGAATTTGATATAGTTGATAAAGGCGCTGCTAATGAACGAAAAGGTAATAGGCGAGTAACATCAGGCAAAGTAAGTTAGGAATCAAAGGTGAAGTTTACACCTAAATGCTGATGCCTGACGCTTTATACCTGACGCCTGAAACCTGAAACCTGAAACCTGAAACCTGAAACCTGAAACCTGAAACCTGATACCTGCTACCTTTCACCCACAATTATCTATGCGTTACCACATTTCCCTCCGCATCCAGCTGAACAAAAGGATTGTAGACAATTTCCCAATAGTTATTTTCGATATCGGCTATATAGCCGCCGTATCCGCCCCAGAAAATTTTTTGCGGTTCTTTTACAATGGAGGCGCCTTTACTCTTCAATTGGGCAAAAGCATTATCCACTTCTTTTTCGGAAGCAAGATTTATGGCAAGCGTAAACTGTTTGAAGCCCTGCCCGTCATGATGGATGCCGATATCTTCGGCGAGCTCTTCCGCAGGATATAATGCCAGTATGAAAGAGTTCATCTGGAAAAAAACAATCCCATTTTCATCCTTTATTGGTGTCCATTCAAAAACATTGGTATAAAACTGTTTGAGTTTCTCAAGATCCTTCGCTCCAATCGTAATAAAGCTTAAGGTTTGTTTCATATGCAAGGCTTTTTAAAGAAAAAGGCAGTCTTGTCAGGACTGCCTTTTTTATTTTAAGCAATCAATTTCTAATTGACTGCCCTAATCTTTGTTCTAAATGTTAAGTGTTCAACTTTCCGTCAAGCTGTGCACTTAACTTCCTTCGTGCCTAATAATACTAATCAGAGACAGTGTTCACATCGTATACGGTACATCTAACATCGTACGTGTACTAATCCCAAATCGCTTCCTTGCCTTCCAACCACAGCTTAACTGATTTGGTAGTAACGCTTTTTGGCCTTTCGAGCGGAAGTCCCAGAGCCCTGTCCCAGCAAAGGCTTGCCAGTACGCCCAATGCGCGGCTAACGCCAAACAATACTGTGTAAAATTCGTATTCAACCAGGCCGTAGTGTACAAGCAATGCTCCACTATGTGCATCTACATTTGGCCATGGGTTTTTAATTTTTCCAAGCGATTGCAAGATCGGTGGAACCATTTCATAAATGTTCCATACTGTGCGGCAAAGTTTGTCCTGAGGCATGTGCTGTTTACCAAACTCCATTTGTGCGGTAAAGCGGGGATCAGTTTTGCGAAGTACAGCGTGTCCGTAGCCTGGCACTACTTTTCCTTCCGAAAGCGTCTTTTTAGTGTATTCAGCTATCTCTTCACGAGCGGGAAGGTCTGTGCCGAGTTCTTTCTGCATTTCATAAATCCACTTAATTACTTCCTGGTTAGCAAGGCCATGAAGAGGGCCCGCCAAACCGTTCATACCGGCAGCAAAGCTCAAATATGGATCGCTGAGTGCCGAGCCAACAAGGTGTGTGGTGTGTGCAGACACATTTCCTCCTTCATGGTCAGCATGAATGGTCATGTATAAGCGCATCAGTTCTTTAAAATCTTCGCTTTCATAGCCAAGCATATGAGCAAAGTTTCCTGCCCAATCCAGCATACCGTCGGGATGTATGTGGTCGTTATTTTTATATTTCCGACGATAGATATAAGCTGCGATACGTGGTAACCTGGCTATCAGATTCAGTACATCTTCAAATGTAGCGTGCCAATAATCTTTTTTATTCATCCCTTTGGCATATTCACGCAGAAAAACACTTTCTGTTTGAAGAGCCATTACACCGGTGACAAACATTGTCATAGGATGTGAGGTCAGCGGCAAAGCATCTATTACATCAAACACGTGGTTTGGTACATGTGAGCGCCTTTGCAATGTGGATGTAACAAATGCAACCTGTTCCTCATTTGGCAGCTCATCCATTAACATTAAATAGAATAAGCCTTCAGGTAATGGTTCGTTTCCGTCTTTTGCTTTTGGCAGCTTTTCCTGTAGTTCCGGAATCGAATATCCCCTGAAACGGATACCTTCCTGTGCATCGAGCAATGAAGTTTCTGAAACAAGGCCGGTGATGCCACGCATACCCTGGTACACCTGAGCAAGGGATACCTCACCAATTTTTTTGGTGCCATGTTCTTTCAATAAATCTTTGATTTCAGCATTGGCCGCATCGGCCTTTGCCTTAAACCGTTCTTTTAATAATTCCATAAACTCAAAATTTTTTTCACCGGCTTACAAAGAAATGAAGGGTATGTTGTGCCGATGGGTAAAGGTAATTGAAGTTGCTTTTGAGAACAAAAAAGAAAACAATAAATGTTGAAAAGCTTGTGAATAGTGGATTGTGAATGGTCAATCGTGAATGGTGAAAGGTGTTACAGGCTTCAACTACAGTGGCTTTTGATAAAGGCTAATGAGTGATAGTTAATTATTTAATAATGTGCTGATCAAACATACATGTGGCAATGGTTATCATATAATGATACCTTACAAATCACTTTGAAAAAAAACGACAAGCTCAATAATAAGTAAGTTGTAGTGCTTAAATGGTGCTTTTTAATGGTAAGATTTCCTCAAGAAAATTGCCTAGAAAGTAAGCGTCTATTTAGGTGCTTTTTTATAAAAGTAGTAAGCTACAAATGAAAAGACGATGTTAGGAAGCCATGCTGCGATAATTGGCGGAAAATTTCCTTTTACCGAGAACATACTTGAAAACCGGTCGGTAATAATAAAAGCGGCCGCCGTTAGAAAACCCAGCGCGAGATGCGCGCCACTGCCTCCGCGTACTTTGCGGGCAGCCAACACAGCGCCGATAATAGTAAGAATGATCACTGATACAGGTGTAGCATCTCTGCGGTATTTTTCTATTTTTAATGCATTGATCGTTTCAGAGCCACGCAGTTCTTCGAGTTCAATAAAACGGTTTAATTGCGGTGATGTCATTTTATCTTTCGTAAACTCATCCTGGCTAAGATCAAAAGGGATAAAATTAAAACGCATGTGGGTATCGGCAGTAACGCTTACCTGTTCGTGAAGGCCGTTGATTGTTCGTTGAAAAACGTTTCGCATTTCCCAGCTACCCTTCGCTGTGTCCCACAGAATTCTTTCTGCGCGCAGGTTATACACCAGTTGATTGCCCCTTATACGGTATAAAGACGCCGGTCCGCCTGTTTTTGCTGCTGTATCATAGTAATGAATACTTGCGTAAGTAAAAGAATCTAACCTGAAATATTTATTCACCTGCTTTTGCAGCAGTGGGTTGTAGGTTGAATTAGCGTTGACATAGTTGGTTTCGAAATAGGTTCTCTTCACTTCTGCCCGTGGAATGATATACTGATTCGCAAACCACAGGATTGTTGCAAGAAAAACTCCTCCAACCCAGTATGGTACAAGAAACCTTCTGAAGCTTGTTCCGCTTGCTAGAATGGCGATAACCTCGCTTTTTCCGGCCATTTTTGAAGTGAAGAAAATCACTGCAATAAATACGAACAGCGGAAACAGGAGCGCAATAATATGGGGTATAAATGCAAGGAAATAATCGGTGACAATCTTATAAAAGCTCCAACCGCTTTTAACAAAGTCATCTGTTTTTTCACTGGTATCAATCACCACTGAAATAACAGTAAACAGGAATATAGAAAAGAAGAATGTGGTTAAAAATTTCTTTAGTATGTACCGGTCTAATTTCTTCATTTAGTGGATGCTCGTTTGTCAATGGACAAAAGTAATGGAAAACTTGTTGCGGAGGTGTGAAATAGCTGTGAGCTTTTAGCGGTTAGGTATCAGGCTTCAGGTGTCAGGTTTCAGGCGTGAGGTCTAAGGTAGGAGGTGTCAATGTCTGTCCTTGCAGTTCACCATCACATTTAATCCTGCCAATCCTATAATCCCATAAATCCTGATCAAGACGAAATCCAAATCCAATCAAAGGCGCTGTTTCAATTTATCCACCATCTCGTTCTTCCAACTCCTGAAATCACCGGCTATAATATGTTTTCTTGCTTCACCCACCAGCCATAGATAAAATGCAAGATTTTGAAGGCTCGCCAGCTCTAGTGCCAGGATTTCGTTGGCAACGAAAAGGTGGCGTAAATATGCTTTTGTATAATAATTGCTGGTTTCACAGTCAATACCATCATCAATGGGGGTAAAGTCGGTAGCCCATTTTTTATTGCGGATGTTGATTACGCCCTTTGACGTGAACAGCATGCCATTACGGCCATTGCGGGTTGGCATTACGCAATCGAACATATCAATACCAAGGCTTATGCATTCAAGAATATTCCAGGGGGTTCCAACACCCATTAAATACCTGGGCTTTTCGTAAGGCAAATGGCCACAGCACAGATCCGTAAATTCGTACATCATTTCTTCCGGTTCGCCTACACTCAATCCGCCAATCGCATTGCCCACGGCACCCTTTGACGCAATGTATTCGCATGAAGCAACACGCAGGTCCTTGTAAACGCTGCCTTGCACAATTGGAAAAAGGTTTTGAGTATAGCCATATTTGTCCGGTGTATCATAGAAATGTTTGAAACCCCTGTCCAGCCAGCGATGCGTTAGCTCCATACTTTTTTTCGCATAGGCGTATTCACACGGGTATGGCGTGCATTCATCAAAAGCCATAACGATGTCGGCGCCAATGTTACGCTGTATATCCATCACATTTTCAGGCGTAAATAAATGACGGCTGCCATCTATATGACTCTGAAAAAGTGCGCCTTCCTCTTTTAATTTCCTGTTTTCAGCCAATGAAAATACCTGGTAGCCGCCGCTATCTGTCAAAATCGGCCTGTTCCAGCCATTGAATTTATGCAAGCCACCAGCTTCTTCTAATATGTTGGTTCCCGGCCTTAAGTAGAGATGATAGGTATTTCCAAGAATAATCTGGGCTTTTACATCACGCTCAAGTTGCTGTTGATTTACAGCCTTTACACTACCCGCAGTGCCCACGGGCATAAAAATCGGCGTTAATATTTCGCCATGATCCGTTGCTATTTTTCCCGCGCGGGCTTTGCTGTTGTTATCTGTATGCTGTAATTCAAACGCTAAAGCTGCCATAGCGCGCAAAGATAAGGGAAGAGTGGCGAAGACTGTAAGCCCTAAGATTGCTGACCGGAGGACGATAATCGCAGTGTATCGCCTTGCCGCCGTGTCTTCGTAGTCCAAAACCTTTGTGCCTCTTTGCGACTTTGTGGCAAAAAAATGCCCGTGCATCGTTTTGCAGTAGTGTCTCCGTGGTTAAGCCCCCATCTGTGGTTCACCGCTTTCCACTTCCTGTGGAAAATCTTCGCCCAAATCTGTTAAGGTTAAATTACTTTTGCGGCTATGGACTTTATTTTTGCCCTGGCCTGGTGGCAACATTTAATCTTTATTGCCTTTTGTGTTATTATAATTATACAGCTTTTCTACTACCTCCGTTACTTTAGAAAGCTGGCCAATTATTCTGCCCCCGAGAAAGAGCAATCGCAGGAATACCCGGTTTCTGTGATCATTTGTGCGAGAGATGAGGCATCTAATTTAATCAAAAACCTTCCCGGCATCCTTGTTCAGAACTACAAGACAACGCACGAAATAATTGTGGTGAATGATAACAGTGTTGATGATACAAAATACCTGTTGGATGAATTCCGCAAGTCTTTCAAGAATCTTACACCAATAGCGCTGACACAGGAAGCCAAATTGATTCCGGGAAAAAAGTTTCCGCTTTCCATGGGGATCAAGTCTGCTAAATATGAAATTGTGCTGTTGACCGATGCCGACTGCGTTCCGGCTTCAGAACATTGGATTAGGCAAATGCAAGATGGTTACCAAAATGGAATAGAAGTGGTGCTGGGTTATGGCTCTTATTATAAGTTGCCGGGCCTGCTCAATAAGATCATCCGTTTCGAAACATTTCATACGGCGCTGCAATACTTGTCTTTTGCCATTGCGGGAAAAGCCTATATGGGTGTAGGGCGAAATCTTTCTTATAAAAGAGACCTGTTCTTTAAGAATAAAGGCTTTTCGGCAATTAACATGGTGCCGAGCGGTGATGATGACCTGTTTATTAATATGGTGGCAAACAAGCACAATACTGCCATCGTTATTGACCAGGAGGCGCATACGTTAAGCGAGCCAAAGAAAACCTGGACCGAGTGGTGGCGACAAAAAGGCAGGCATTATACAACAGCAAAATATTATAAAAAGAGCCATAAGGTTTTATTGGGATTGTATTCATTCTCGCATGCTTTGGTTTACCCGTTGCTGATTGCAGCCATGCTGTTTTTTAACTGGTGGCTGGCACTAAGTGTGTTTGCTATCCGTTTGATTGTGCTGGCTGTGGTTTGGAAAAAAGCCATGAAAAAGTTGAACGAAGAAGACTTATGGCCAATGTTCCTGTTTTTTGATATCTGGATGTTTATCTATTATACATTGTTTACTCCCGCGCTGGTCAAAAGGCCTCGAAAAAGCTGGAAATAACAAGGGCTGCTTAAGTTACGTGGTAAAATAAAAGATCAACTTAATTCAAATTTTTAATGGACATCATACTCAAATATTTTTCGGATTTTACAGATGCACAGGTAAAACAGTTTGCCGCATTGGGTGAATTATATAGCGATTGGAACAGCAAGATCAATGTGATTTCCAGGAAGGATATTGAAAGTTTGTATGAAAAACATGTGCTGCATTCCCTGAGTATTGCCGCTATGATAGAGTTTCAACCAGGTACACAGATCATTGATATCGGTACCGGTGGCGGTTTTCCGGGTATTCCACTGGCCATTATGTTTCCTGAAGTGCAATTTCATTTGGTAGACAGCATTGCTAAAAAACTGAAGGTTGTTCAGGGCGTGGCAGAGGGTGTCGGATTAACGAACGTTACCGTTCAGCATACAAGGGCTGAAGAAATAAAAAACAGAAAGTTTGATTTTGTTGTGTCCCGCGCCGTTGCACCTTTAAAGGAATTGTGGACATGGGGCAAACCCCTCATCAAAAAAGGAAATACACAAGAACTGCCAAATGGCTTAATCTGCCTGAAAGGCGGCGACCTCGCCCAGGAAATTTTTGAAAGCGGCCTTCGTCCCCGCATGGTTTCCATCGATCAAATCTTCAAAGAAGAATATTTTAAGGAAAAGTATATGTTGCACGTGACAGCGTAGAATAAGTGAATGGTGAATAATGAATGGTGAATAGTGAATGGTGCAACAGGTCTATTGGGCGCTTTCCTCTTGCATTTTTCAATGTTTACTTTTATTAGTCGAAGAAATATTTCAGATTGTTTTGAGATCTAAATAATTCGTTCCGTTGTCCGAATCTTTCAATCACTGAATTATCGTTCAGGATTTTCAAATCATGTTTTGCTGTTGGTGTCTTTCACAATTCACCATTGACCATTCACTAAATTGCCGTTTACGATTTTCGAATCCTGTTTCGCTGCCCGAATCTTTCACTACCCACCATTGACTATTCACGCTTACTATTCACTATTTCTCAATCCTGCTCGCACTCGCCAGCAACGTTGTACAAAATCCCAGCAAAGCAATTAAAGAAAACGACCATCTAAGGTTGGAGGCTTCAGCTATAAAACCAATGAGTGGCGGACCGAAAAGGAAGCCGAAATAGCCGATAGTAGAGGTGGCGGCAATGGCAACGCCTGCGGGCATTGTAGCAGATTTGCCGGCAGTGGCATAGATAAGCGGCACAACAGAGGATACGCCCAGTCCGACCAGTAAAAAACCAATGGTGGCCGGAACGAGGTAAGGAAATATAACCGACACCAACAATCCTGCAGCAATAACTAAACCACTGAATTGTATCATCGTTTTTTTACCCAGTTTTTCACTCAGCCAATCGCCAGCAAAACGTCCGCCTGCCATGGTACACATGAATGCCGTATATCCCAGCGTTACCATTTCTTTTGGAGGAGCTACCACTTTCTGAAAGTAAATCCCGCTCCAATCGAACATCGTTCCTTCGCAAATCATACAGCAAAATGCGATCAGCCCAAGCTTCAACAGAAACTTGTCTGGCTTTGCAAACAAAGGATGTTCGCCTTCGTGTTGTGTATCTTCTTTTAAAGTATAGCGGTAAAAAATAAAAACAATCAGAAGCTCCAGTACGGCAATGATACAGAAATGAATAAACGGTGTGAAATTACGCGAGACCATAAACGTTCCTATCAATGCGCCCGTGAAACCCGCAACGCTCCAAACACCATGAAATGAAGCCATGATTGATCGTTCGTAGATCATCTCAATACCAACGGCCTGCGTATTGATGGAAATATTCATGATGTTGCCTGCAAAGCCGTAGCAGAAAAGAATGGTGCAAAGTTGCCATACATTGGTTGCTAAGCCAAGTAACGGCAGGATGCATGCGTATAAACAGGCAGAAATAATTACCATGCGGCGGCTTCCGAAGCGTGCTACCAACACGCCGGAAAAGGGCAGGCTTACCATCAGGCCTATGGGTAATGCCAGCAATATTCCACCCCAGGCGGCTTCGTTCAGTTGAAGTTTTTGTTGAATATTTGGAATGCGGGAGGCCCAGCTTGCGAAACAAAGGCCGGCGAGGAAAAAAAATACACTTACTGCTACTCGGGTTCTTCTTTGCGAGACATTTTCTGCCAGTTTAGCCATTGTTTTGGTTCCTTCTTTTAACGTGATAAAATTAATTCAATTGTGCCTAAATGCATGGTGTAATACTTATCAAAAAATATTAAGTTTGATCTATATCAAGCCGAAATCGTTTCCGTCAATTGTGAAAGCGTTAAGATAGTCTGCAAGCAGTCTTATTCATCCATAAAAACATGTTTATGGCAAAGGCAACTACAACAACAAAAAGTGATGCAAGCCCTATCAAGTATACTGATAAGTCCGCCGGCCAGCCTGAGCTTGTACCGATATTCGATAAGTTGGTCGAATTGCTGAATCCTTACGAGAAAGGTTCCATTACTAAAGTCGGTGGTAAAGATGGCCTGATGTTGCTGATCAGCAAGAAGGAGATTGAAGTAGAAGGGCGCAAGCGGCCGGAAGTATATTTTGCATCGGCCCTTGTGCAAAAAGGTTATGTAGGCTTTTACTTTATGCCTGTATATTCTGATACGGAAGTTAAACAAGTCTTTAAGCCTGAATTATTGAAATTGCTGAAAGGCAAAGGTTGCTTCCATATTAAAAAAGCCGACGACGAAATTTATAAGCAAATAAAAGACGCGCTGAAGATTGGCTATAAAATATATAAGGACAAGAAGTGGATTGACTAACGATGTACAATGTAGGCAGATGTCTGATGTCGGATTTTTTGATGTCTGATTTCTTTATGTGCGGCTGCTAAATTTAATCCTGTTAGCTTCGAAATTAGGGATGCTGATGGATTGCATCCTTTTAGCCTTATGCCTCAAACCTCAAGCCTGAAACCTTTGTTCTTCACGCATCAAACCTGATACCTGAAACCTCAAACCTCACATCTGCCCGCTAATTTAATTCCCGCCCAATAGTTTTCTTTCGTATTTTCAGCATGCACTAAAAAATGCTGCTATGCCAATGTATATTCTTTCTAACGATGAGGTGCAAACATTTCACAAAGATGGATACGTTATCGTCCGTAATTTATTTTCCGCTGAAGAGATTAATAAATTATATGGGCTTGCCGTGGGTGATGAGATAGTTAAAAACAACGCGTTTGATTTGAATGATCAATCCGGTAAAAAGACAAAGCTGACACTCTGGTTCAAACCCGGGAATGATTTATATAGCTTGCTGATCAGAAGCGAGCGCATGGTTTATTCCGCCGCCAAGCTGCTGGATAGTGAAGCGCCTGTTTGTCATTTTCATACGAAGCTCATGCAAAAAGAGCCAAAGGTTGGCGGAGCCTGGGAATGGCACCAGGACTATGGTTACTGGTATAAGAACCAGTTTCTGTTTCCCGATCAGTTGGTAAGTGTTATGGTTGCACTTTCCGAAGCCAATCAGGCGAACGGTTGTTTACAGGTAATTAAGGGTTCACACAAGCTCGGCCGCGTTAACCATGGATTTGCGGGCGAGCAGGTTGGCGCCGATATGGCAATGGTGAATCATTGCCTCGAAACAATGGAACATGTATATGTAGAGCTGCAGCCGGGTGATGCATTGTTTTTTCATAGTAACCTGCTGCATCGTTCCGAAGCTAATTTAAGCGACAGGCCAAGATGGTCGTTGATCTCTTGTTATAACTCGCTATCAAATCCTGCTTATAATGATGACTCCAATGCATGGAAAGAGCCGGTACAGGTAGTCCCCGACGAAATGCTTTTGCAATCAGAAGCCATTGGGGCAAGCGATGAAGGCGATTTTCTCAGAAAAGAAAATGATCCTGCATTGAAAGAAAGTGGCTGGGAAAAAGAGGTGGAAACGAAGTAAAAGGTATCAGGTATCAGGTATCAGGTTAATTTGTCTTGGTTGAATATTGCCAGTAGTGATTATTGTTTTGTAGTTGCGATCATTTTATTGTCACAACGATTCAAGATCTGAAATCTGATACCGGAAACCTCAAACCTCAAAATAATTAACCCGACAAGATATTTTAATAAGCTTCTGCTGCTAACAGCTCAAAACAACACACATGAATGTATCCATACGCTCCAGGCTTTCTGCTATGATGTTTTTAGAATTCTTTATTTGGGGTTCCTGGTATGTAACGATGGGCACTTATTTAGATAAGGTGCTGTCTGCAACCGGCGATCAGATAGGGGATGCTTACAGCGCAATGGCCATTGCAACCATTATCTCTCCCTTTTTTGTGGGTATGGTAGCTGATCGATTTTTTAACGCCGAACGGGTATTGGGGGTGCTTCACCTGGCAGGTGCTGCATTACTCTGGTATATAACTACCATCACCAATCCTGCTTTTTTCTATTGGCCGATGTTATTGTATTCGCTCATGTACGCGCCAACAATGGCGTTGGCAAATTCAGTGGCTTTTCGCCAGATGAGCGATCCCGGAAAAGAGTTTGCCTCTGTGCGTGTGTTGGGTTCCATTGGCTGGATTGCAACAGGCTGGCTGATCGACAAGGTTTTCAAAATCTCCACAGATCAACTTGTGTTCACTTTTAAAATGGCTGCAGTTGCTTCAGTTGTGTTGGGATTGCTGAGCTTTTTCCTTCCGGCCACTCCTCCGAAAGCTAAGGGCGCTAAAGCTTCATTCGCGCAAACATTGGGCGCCGATGCGTTTGTGTTGTTTAATGATAGGTCATTTGCCATCTTTTTTATCTCATCTATTTTGATCTGTATTCCGCTTTCATTTTATTATAGCCTTGCAAATTTATACCTGACGGAGACAGGATTGCCTGACCCTACGAGCAAGATGACATTAGGGCAATTTTCTGAAGCCTTTTTTATATTGCTTATTCCCTTTTTCTTTAAACGGCTGGGCGTAAAATGGATGATAGCTATTGGGATGATTGCATGGGTACTAAGGTTCATGTGCTTTGGTTTTGGGGATAGCGGCCCCGGTGTTTGGATGCTGTATGCCGGTATTATTTTGCACGGCGTATGCTTCGATTTCTTTTTTGTAACAGGACAGATATATACAGATAGCAAAGCGGGCATTAAAATTCAAAGCTCCGCACAAGGCATGATCACTATGGCGACTTATGGCATTGGAATGTGGATAGGATCGCTACTCTCAGGCTATGTGAAGAGTTTTTATTCCAATGGAGATATTGTTCACTGGAAAAGCATTTGGATGGTTCCTGCGGGAATTGCTCTTGCCGTATTGTTCCTCTTTCAACTATTTTTTAAAGACAATAAAAGAACCGCTATGGAAACAGGCGCTGTTGAAATGGGATGATGTAGTGCTGGTGAAAAGTCAATAGTCAATAGTCAATAGTCAATAGTGAAAGGTGTAGCAGCCAGTTTTTGTTGTAACCTGTCTCATGGTGTCATCCCTTTAGTCCAAGTCAGTTTTTGATGCCGAAATAAAAAGCTCGGGTGCCCGTAGTTGGGTACTTCGTACTTTGTATTTCGTACTTTGAATTCATTATCCTATTTTCCTCAAGATGCCTTAACTTGCTCAATCATCATCTAACGACAAAAACGTAATACGTATAACGTAAAACTTATAACTTAAAGATATTGTCATGAAAAAAATTGCTATGCTCGGCGCCGGATTCATCGGCCGTTTTTACGCAGACGCTTTACAGGGTTTAAGAAGCAGGGATAAGGTAGTATGCATTTATGCCAGAAGAGAAGAAAGCGCAAAAAAGTTTGCTGCTGATTATAATTGTGAGCACTGGACAACAAGTATGGAAGAGGCAGTTGCAAATCCGGATGTTGAGGTGGTGTGTATTGCATTGCCAAACAATTTGCATGAAGAAGCTGTGATGCTTTGCTGCAAACACAAAAAAGCAGTTATTACAACAAAGCCGCTTGGCCGCAATTCTGAAGAGGCAAAACGTATGTTGCTTGCTGTTGAAGAAGCAGGAATATTTAATGGATACCTTGAAGACCTTGTATATACCCCCAAATTTATCAAAGCGCATGAAAGTGTAAGGAATGGTGCTGTTGGCCGCGTGTTATGGGCAAAGAGCCGCGAAACGCATCCTGGCCCGCATAGCGAATGGTTTTGGAATATTGAGCAGGCCGGTGGTGGCTGTATTCTCGATCTTGGGTGCCATTGCATTGAAATCGGCAGAAGTTATATAGGAAAGGATATCAAACCTATTGAAGTAATGTGCTGGGCCGATACACAGGTAAAGCCAATTGATGCCGAAGACCATGCTATCGGTTTGGTAAAATATGAAAACGGGGCTATCGGCCAGTTCGAGGTAAGCTGGACTTTCCGCGGCGGTATGGATCTGCGAGATGAAGTAATGGGAAGCGAAGGCACTATCTGGATCAATAGTTTTCTACGTACAGGATTCGAAATGTTTACTACCGGAAAAGGTGCTGACTATGTTGCTGAAAAGGCTGAAAGCAATACCGGCTGGCTTTTCCCTGTTGGCGATGAAGTAAATGAACTGGGCTACAACCACATGTTCATGGATATGTTCAACAGCATAGAAAAAGGTGTGGACCCAAGAGAAACATTCTATGATGGATATGTTGTGAACGCTATAATTGACGCAGCTTATAAATCAGCGAAAACCAAACTGTGGGAACCCGTAAAGCTGGATATCTGGCGTGGTAAAGAAGGCCTGACAAAAGATAGCCATCTTGTAGAATATGATGCGGATAACTATTTGATCAAAGAAGAGATGACACACTACGGCGCGAAAAAAGTGATCGTCAAAAATAAACACACGGGGAAGATAGAAGAGAAAGAAGTGAAGTAGATGAAGGGTGAATAGTGAATGGTGAAGGATGGGGCAGCTTTTGGTTCTTTGAACAACTTAAAAGTTATAAGTGCGAAGTACGAGTTACGAAGTACCTGGGTTCAAACAAGCTTATTTTTCTCTCTTCCTATTAAGAATTTTGAAGGTAGAAATTAATAAATGTGTTAGCACTTAGGTAGTTTGTAACTCGTACTTATTAATCGTTACGGAATTTAGTTCAGGTATTTGCTCATTGCTCAATAACGTGCAAACAGTACAAGCGAGCGTGGCAACGATGCCTAATAGTAGTACAAAAGCTAAGTTCATTATTTTCTAATAAAAACTAATTATGGTAATATTAGTAAAATGATGCGAAGACCGAAAACCGAAAACAATAAACCTGTTACGCCAAGGTACTTCGTACTTCGTAACTCGTACTTATTTTTTTGTAATTAATAACATATCCGGGCTTCGCTGATAGCTGATCGCTAACTGCTGATAGCTCATAACATCTAACGAATGAAGCAAGCATTGAGAAGCCAGAACTGGTTTGGTAAAAAAGGTAAAGACGGTTTTATATATCGCGCGTGGATGAAAAAGCAAGGCATCCCAGGGCATGAATTTGACGGCAGGCCTGTAATAGGAATCTGTAACACGTGGAGTGAACTAACACCTTGCAACGGCCATTTTAGGGAACTGGCAGAATGCGTTAAGCGCGGCGTGTATGAGGCTGGTGGCTTTCCGGTTGAGTTTCCGGTAATGTCGCTGGGTGAGACATTAATGAAACCTACAGCCATGCTGTTTCGCAACCTGGTGAGTATGGATGTGGAAGAATCCATTCGTGGTAACCCTATCGATGGCGTTGTATTGTTGTGTGGTTGCGATAAAACAACACCTGCTTTGCTGATGGGCGCGTGCAGTGTTGATATTCCTTCAATCATTGTTTCTGGTGGCCCAATGCTTACGGGCAAACATCGCGGTCAAAGCATTAGTACCAGTGATATCTGGCGTTTTAGTGAAGCGGTGCGTTCCGGTAAAATGACCAATGAAGAATTGCTTTTGGCGGAAGCGGGTATGTGCCGTAGCGATGGGCATTGCGCTGTTATGGGTACGGCATCTACAATGGCGTGTATGGCAGAATCATTAGGGATGACATTGCCCGGTAATGCAGCTATTCCGGCTCCGGATGCAGCGAGGAAAGTGCTGGCGCATATGTCTGGTTCCGAGATTGTGAAAATGGTCAAAGAAGACCGCAAGCCTTCTGATATTCTTACAAGAGAGGCATTCGAAAATGCGATCATGGTAAACGCGGCTATTGGCGGATCAACCAATTTTGTGATCCACTTACTGGCGATTGCCGGCAGGGTTGGCATTGATCTTACGTTAGAAGATTTTGACAAATACTCGAAGGATATTCCGTTGATCGCGAATCTGCAGCCATCAGGACAGTACTTCATGGAAGATATGTACTATGCCGGCGGCCTTCCCGCAGTTATCAAAGGGTTGCTTGACACATTACACAGCAATGCTCTTACAGTAAATGGCAAAACGATGAGGGATAACTACGCGGGCTCGATTAGTTATAACGAGGAAGTTATTTCCGGTGTTGATAAGCCTTTCAATCCAATATCAGGCATCGTCGTGCTGAAAGGGAATTTGTGTGAAACGGGTGCAGTTATCAAGCCATCCGCGGCCAGCGAACACCTGATGCAGCATAAAGGCCGGGCGGTTGTGTTCGAAAATATTGAAGATTATAAAGCAAGGATTGATGATCCTGAGCTTGATGTTGATGAGACCTGTGTGCTGGTACTAAAGAATGTTGGCCCGAAAGGTTATCCCGGTATGCCTGAAGTTGGTAATATGGGATTGCCTCAGAAAGTGTTGGCCAAAGGTGTAAAAGATATGGTTCGTATTTCCGATGGAAGAATGAGCGGCACCGGCTTTGGAACCGTTGTTTTGCATGCTACGCCGGAAACAACTGAAGGTGGCAATTTTGCTCTTGTACAGAATGGCGATATCATTGAGCTGGACGTGCATGCAAGGTTGTTGCAGTTGCATGTTCCCGATGACGAACTGGCTAAAAGAAAACAACAGTGGAAGGCTCCCGCTCCTCATGTTGAAAGGGGATATGTGGGACAATATATCAAACACGTAGAACAAGCTAATAAAGGAGCTGACCTTGATTTTCTAAAAGGAAAATCCGGCAGCCAGGTTACCCGTGATTCACATTAAGAAGGTACCAGGTATTAGCAATCAGGTATCAGGTAGTTTGATCAATCAAGGTCCTTGATTATCGAATTGGTTAGCCAATTAACCTGGAACCTTATACCTGACACCTGATACCTTTTCCATTCACTTGCTGAAAGCTAATAGCTGACAGCTGAAAGCTATAAACATGTCTAACGATTTTTCTCAAAAGGTTGCTATAGTAACCGGTGCCGGACAGGGCATCGGCTTTGAAATTTGTTGCCAGCTTGCCAAAAATGGCGCAAAGGTTTTACTCAATGATATTGATCAACAGTTAACAGATCAGGCTGTTGAAAAGATAAATGCCACATATGCAGATGCCTGCATTGGAATGGGTGGCGACTGTGCCGATATCAGCTTCATTCGTGAAATGGTTTCTACTGCCGTTGATAAATTCGGCCATCTGAATATGGTGATGGCCAATGCCGGTATTACCTTGTTCGGAGATTTTCTGACCTATTCCCCCGATGCATTTTACAAAGTATTGCATACCAACCTTGGCGGAAGTTTTTTCCTTGCGCAGGAAGCTTCAAAGCAAATGATCAGCCAGGGAAGCGGGGGGAGCATTCTTTTTATGTCATCGGTAACCGGCCACCAGGCGCATAAAAACCTGGCTGCTTATGGAATGACCAAGGCTGCGCTTGAAATGCTGGCAAAAAACCTCGTAATAGAATTATCTCAGTTTAAAATAACTGTGAACGCCATCGCTCCCGGCGCAACCGCTACTGAACGCACATTGGAAGATAAAGATTATGATAAGGTCTGGTCTACTATTACACCCATGGGCCGGCCAGCCAAAACATCAGATATTGCCAATGCGGCTCTTTTCTTTCTCTCTCCGGCGTCGGGGCATATTACCGGTCAAAGTTTAGTGATTGATGGTGGCTGGACGTCCGTAAGCCCCTCTCCATATGATTGATTTATAAATTTTAATGTGAAAATAGATGAATAAAGCGTGAATTTTCAGGCCCATATTTTACCGATATTCCACATTTAATAACTAAAAGTTATTCAATAATTTTCTCAATTTCTTAGCTATTATTCAAAACCTTTCACAGAAAATTGGAAAATATTAGTTGTTTAAATAACTAATTTCGGCGCCGTTAAAGTGAGAAGAAATTCATGCAGACTATTACGCTTGCGATCCATGGTGGGGCAGGAACTATTTTAAAAGAAGACATGACCCCAGAACTAGAGCAGGCTTATTATGATGGACTGCAGGAAGCACTAGACGGAGGGTATGCGGTGTTGGAAGAAGGTGGTTCGGCTGTTAATGCCATAAAAGCTGCCATCGTTATTTTGGAAGACAATATGCTCTTCAATGCAGGAAGAGGTTCTGTTTTTACAAAGAAAGGTGTGCAGGAAATGGACGCAGCCATTATGGATGGTAAAACATTGGATGCCGGCGCTGTAACCGGAGTTAGAAATGTTCGAAATCCAATTGAACTGGCAACGGAAGTGATGCGCAACAGCAACCATGTTTTTTTGAGTGGAAAAGGTGCTACCGATTTTGCGATAAAACAGGGAATAAAGCTGGAACCCGATGAATATTTCTTTTCACAGTTCCGCTATGATCAATGGAAGGCAATCAGGGACTCTGATAATTATTCTTTGGATCATACGCACCAGCACCTGGAAGAGCTGATGAAAGATAAGAAGTTCGGTACTGTTGGCGCGGTTGCTCTGGATGCAGATGGAAATATTGCCGCTGCAACAAGCACAGGGGGCATGACGAATAAAAAGTACGGTAGGATAGGAGATAGCCCGGTGATTGGTTCTGGTACTTACGCCAATAATAAAACGTGTGGCATTAGCTGCACCGGCCACGGGGAAATGTTTATCAGGTCTGTAGCGGCGTACGATGTAAGCTGTTTGATGGAATATAAGGGAATTAGTTTGCAGGAGGCGATGGAAGTGGTGGTGAACGAAAAACTGGTTAAAATGGGCGGTGAAGGGGGAATGATTGGTGTAGATGCCCGGGGAAATGCTGTGATGGTTTTAAATAGCGCCGGGATGTACCGCGCAGGACGCAGCAGCAACGGATGGAAAGAACTCGCTATTTATAAATGAACCCATAATGGGTAGTCACATGAGAACAAACCCCGTTCTGTTTAATTACAGGCGGGGTTTTTATTTTGTTTGAACCACAGAGGCACGGGGCACGGGGAAACACGTTTTTTTTGCCGCAAGACTCGAAGTCGGAACGGGGCGCGAAGTTCGATTTAAGACGCTGCGCCGCTGCCCCGTTGCGTTCGCTGCGAGAAATCTTTCCGTTTAGATTTACGTATCACGTACAACCTACAACTTTTAAAAACTCAACTCTTTTGCCACCTTCCTTTTTTTATTTTTCTTTGATGAATGAAAAAATATGCGGTTATAGTTGCCGGCGGTTCCGGTGTAAGAATGGGTAATAGCGTTCCTAAGCAATTTTTATTGTTGCATGGCAAGCCGCTGTTGTGGTATACACTGCATTCTTTTCTGCGTTCTTACCCTGACCTGCAGATTATTTTGGTGCTGCCGGAAGATCATCTGCAAAAAGGCCGTGAAGTAATTAATATGCTTGATGCTGTCGATCGTATTATTGTTGCCGCAGGCGGTAAAACAAGATACCACTCTGTTCAGAACGGATTGAGCCAGGTGCCTGATGACAGCGTGGTATTTGTGCACGACGGTGTAAGATGTTTGATCTCCGTTCCGTTGATCCATCGTTGTTATAAACAGGCCGTTGAAAAAGGTAGTGCTATTCCTGCAGTGGCAGCAACAGATAGTATTCGCATTGCATCAGGAGACGAGCATCATGTGGCGGACAGGCAACAGGTGCGTATCATTCAAACGCCGCAAACTTTTTTAAGCAATATCATTAAGCCCGCATTTGAACAGGAATATAGCGAAGGCTTCACAGATGAAGCGACGGTAGTAGAAGCTTTTGGCACAAAGGTATTTTTAACAGAAGGAGACTATGATAATATCAAAATAACCCGCCCCGTAGACATGATGATCGCCGAGAGGATCATCGAAGAACGGCACGCGCTGCGCCAGGCGTAAGTAGGACAATAAACCACGGAGACATTACGACACTAAGACTCACAACGAAAATTTCGGAAAATCAAGAGTGCATATCGGTTACATTGCCGAACTATTTCGCCGTGTTGCTCCGTGCCGGCAGTGTCTCCGTGGTTCGAAACTCTAATTCGAGCCGGTTAAAGCTTTCATCGGCATCTTGCGTTTGCCGTCTTTTTCATCATCTGCTTCCTGGGCCACTGCGCCTTTTACCTTTACTTTATAACGCATAATTACCCGGTCGTTATACACCACATTCAGCCATTGTGTTTGAGGTTCGATTACAAAAACAGTTCTCACCTTAATTCCCGAAGCGGGTTTTTCCATGTATTCCCAGCAATCGAACTGGTAAAGTGATGTGCTGTCGAGATATGGGTCGCTGGAAACCCAAAGGCGTTTATTTCTGTCCGTGCTCTCCACTTCAAACAGGATGCTGTCACCTGCTGCTGCTTCAATTAGGCCACTTTCCGGTTTAAAAGAGACAATGGTGTAGTGGCTGAATTCGCTGGTTTTGAAGGGTGTGCGATTGTATTCCGCAAGCAGCGGCGGTTCAGGCAGAAGCGTCCATTTAATATCCTCGGGGTAATGGTCCCAAATAAATGTTTTAGGAGATGAAAGAAAATAGTTGGCGTCGAATTGCCGTTCAAATTCGTTATGGCTGTTGATATATCCTGCAGCCCATGTGGCGTCCAACAGGTACCAGCTGCTATTGATCATAACAGCATTCCATTTATGATTGCTGATAAAGCGCTGGCCTACCCTGTTTATGTTCGTTTTTGCGTAACCCGTAACTACTTCACTTGTAATTCCGGCATGCTCACAAAGAGTCTTAAAAAGCCTTGCATAGCCATCACATACCGCCACCTTTCTTTTGAGTACAAGCCGCGAAACGCGCTCATCCAGTGATGGGAAAACTGAACTGCTGTCATCCTCTTCTTCAATAAAGTTTTTGCTTTTGCGGATATAGCGGTTTTGATAAAAAACATTCGTGTTATAGTCAATGTTATTAACGATCCAAAAAAAGATCGCGTTGACTTTTTCCATTTCTGTTTTCGCGCCTGCAGTTAGTAGTTGAGAAAGTGTATCTGTTGAAGTTGTGGAATAGGAGGCATTATCTACGATATAGTTGGTTAATCGTATTTGAGCATTTGCTACGGAAATAACGAAACAGAGAAGAATAGCCGGCAACCACTTCATATTCGCTAATGTGCAATTAAAAGCACATTCTAAAGTTCCGAAAAAGCGGGGATAAAATAAAGAATGGGATATTTTTTTAATCTATGGCTAGCCGGATATTAATGTTGCTACGAGTTGCTGATTATCTTTTAGCGGGTCTTTCTAATTTGTTGTTCAAAAAAGTCCTACACTTTAAAAGTGCAGGAACTTTTTGAACAATGGCCTTATACCTCAAACCTCACGCGTCAAACCTTACACTTCAACCTCTTTCTTATCCCTTCACCACTGCGGCATTTATTTTATCCAGTATCTGGTGTGCAACTTCCATTGCAATAAATCCATCTATTTCACTTACAACGGTAGGCGTATTATTAATGATGGCCTCAACAAATGCGGCAAGCTCTTCTTTAATCGCGTTAACGGTGTGCGTTTCAGGATTTGAGATGGCAATTGTTTTAGTGCCGTTTGGTGTTTCCAGGTCAAACGTAAAAGCGTCTTTATCCTCATCCGTTTTCAATTTGATGATCTCGCTTTTCTTTTCCAGGAAGTCAATACCGATGTACGCGTCTTTCTGAAACAGCCGCATTTTACGCATTTTCTTCATGCTGATCCTGCTGCTGGTAAGGTTAGCCACGCAACCGTTATTGAACTCAATGCGTACGTTGGCAATATCCGGCGTATCAGTCATAACGGCAACGCCGCTGGCTGATATATGTTTTACATCGCTGTGTACAATACTGAGAATGATATCGATGTCATGGATCATCAGGTCAAGAATAACGCTCACTTCAGTCCCTCTCGGATTAAACTGAGCCAGCCTGTGCACCTCAATAAACATCGGATTAAGTTTCAGATGCTTAACGGATTGATATGCGGGATTGAAACGCTCCACGTGGCCCACCTGCACTTTTACATTGGCTTCGCGGGCCATTTCCACAATCTGCTTTCCTTCTTCAATGGTATTTGCAAGCGGTTTTTCTACAAAAACATGTTTACCGCGGCGGATGGCCCTTTCGCACAGGTCAAAATGATAATTTGTTGGGGCGATAATATCAACGGCATCAACCAGTTTCAACAATTCGTCCGGAGTATTAAACCTTTTCAGGCCATATTTTTCTGCAACCTCTTTCGCCGTGTCATCATTAGGGTCGAAAAATCCAACCAGTTCTACTCCCTCCATCTCCTTCCAGTTATTCAAATGAAATTTTCCAAGATGTCCAACACCAAATATTCCAATTTTCAGCATAGAAAATTATTTAAGTCGGTAAAGATAACAGTAATTGAAAATTGGCTATTGAAAAGTTATTGCAATTGAAAATTGACAGTTGACAATTGAAAATGTCTGTTTAGTTAAGGCGAACGTATTTATCCAATTGCTTTTAGTTAGGTTGATTAAGATTGAACGGCATGTCGACGATAGGAGACATCTCCCGCCAGCGAACAGGCAGCATTTGGCATGCCTCTTCTGCCTACCAATGCCGGATTGAAAGGCTTTTTATTCATAGCCATCTGCTTTAGCTGACAGAAAACGAAACTAATTGAAGATGGCTTTAGCTTCACTATCCGCTCTGCTGAGCCTCCAGGCTCTGCAGGCTTATTCTATCGACTCCGACGATCACTTGCAATCAAAAATCGCTATAAGCGATAGAATAATACTGCGAAGCTTGGAAGCTTACCGGAGCGTTAAATTCCATGCTCAGTCACCTCATTTGGATTGTGGTACCCAAATCCACTAGTCGAGGTGACGAGGTGAGCTAAACCTGCAACGATTTTTTAAAAGTATAAGTGTTTTTTAACTAAATGAGATTGAGTTGACAATTAACAACGAATTGGAAACTTACGGTAATAAAAAAGGCAACAGAAAAATCTGCTGCCTTCATATATGATACTATTATTTAATTATTCGCTTCAATCATTGTCAATTGTCAACTTTCAATTACTTCGACGACAAAATCTTGTGCCCCAGTTTATCCCTCTTCGTTGTAAGATATTTTTCGTTGTGCGGATTGGGTACAATTTCTATCGGAACTATTTCAGTTATTTCAAGGCCATACCCGCTTAATCCTGCGCGTTTGCGTGGGTTGTTACTCATCAGTTTCAACTTTGTAATATTCAGCTTACGAAGTATTTGTGCGCCCACACCATAGTCTCGCTCGTCCATTCCAAAGCCGAGGTGGAGGTTAGCTTCAACAGTGTCCATGCCTTCCTCCTGCAGTTTATATGCCTTAAGCTTATTCAACAGGCCAATACCACGCCCTTCCTGGTTCATGTAAAGAATTACGCCTTTTCCTTCTTTGTCAACCATTTGCATGGCCTTGTGCAACTGTTCGCCACAATCGCAGCGGAAGCTACCCAGGATGTCGCCGGTAAAGCAGCTTGAATGCACGCGGGTAAGCACCGGTTCGCCGGGTTGCCATTCGCCTTTTATCAATGCCAGGTGTTCGCCACCGGAAAGTTTTTCTTTAAAAGCAACCAATGTAAAATCGCCATATTTGGTAGGCATATTCACGCGAACCACTTCATCAATCAGCGAGTCCGTTTTCAGCCTGTATTCAATAAGATCCTTGATAGAAATGATCTTGAGGTCAAATTTTTCTGCAATCTTTTTCAGTTCCGGCAATCTCGCCATAGAACCATCCTCGTTCATAATTTCTACCAGTATGCCAGCTGGCTCAAAGCCTGCCAGCCTTGCCAGGTCAACTGTAGCTTCAGTATGGCCGGTCCTTCTTAGTACGCCGCCATTTTTGGCACGCAGCGGAAATATATGGCCCGGGCGGCCGAGGTCTTCAGGTTTGATCGACGGATCAATCAGCGCCTGAACAGTTTTCGACCTGTCATGCGCGCTAATACCGGTTGTACAACCGTGGCCCAATAAATCTATGCTAACTGTAAAAGGAGTGGCGTGTAGCGCGGTGTTGTTGTTAACCATCAGGTTTAACTCAAGTTCATCCGCGCGTTTTTCCGTTATGGGAGTACAAATAAGGCCTCTGCCTTCTTTGCTCATAAAATTGATGATCTCGGGGGTAACATTTCTTGCGGCCGTAACAAAATCACCTTCATTTTCACGGTCCTCATCGTCCACAACAATAATCAGTTTTCCTTGTTTTATATCCTCAATAGCACTTTCTATCGAATTCAACATAATCTATAAAATATGGTGCAAAATTACGACAACCGCGCCAATAGCGTGCAAGATTTAAAATCCGGGGTATTGGCCTTCATATTAAAATTCTGCATTTCATAAAATATATCGTTGAAAGTTAATAAATTGTTAATCGCAACTGGCATTGAGTTTCATTGTTAATGGCTTTTTTTAATACCGAAATGTTTAATTCTATGCGATTAGTCTGGCTGTTGTTATTGTTTGCAGGATTGGTGTTTCCGGCGCTGCTTCAATCACAGGTAACAACAAGTGCTATCAGCGGATTGGTCAAAAATCTGAAAGGCGATCTGTTGTCCGGCGCATCCGTAACAATCATTCACGAACCGACCGGAACCGTATATACCACCAGTACAACTTCAAAGGGGCGCTTTAATATCAGCAATGTTCAGGCGGGCGGACCGTACGCTGTAGAGGTCTCTTTTATTGGCTATGAGAAACAAAAGAAAGATGATATATATGTTAACCTTGGTGAAACCGGCGATGTTGAAATTGTGCTGAGTGAGGCTGCTCAAGAGCTGGCAGCTGTAACCGTAAGCGGAACAAAGAAAAGTGCTGAGCTGGCGGGCAAAGGCGGCGCCGAAACAATTATTGGAAGAGATAAGATGGCTAACCTCCCAACGGTAGGCAGGAGTTTAGGCGATTACCTTCGGGCCGTGCCCCAGGCAAAGCTAACTACGGCTGATGGCGGTATTACCATTGCCGGACAAAATAACCGCTACAATTCTTTTTACATAGATGGCGCCGTTAATAATGATGTTTACGGATTATCAAATTCAGGAACCAATGGCGGACAGGCAGGTATAACGCCTATCTCAATTGACGCGATTGACCAGTTCCAGGTAGTGGTGTCGCCTTACGATGTATCAATTGGCAACTTCGTCGGCGGAGGCATCAACGCTATTACGCGTGCAGGAACCAACACTACGCAAGCTTCCGTGTACGGGTTTTACCGCAACCAGGCGCTGGCTGGTAAAACACCAACGGGCCCTAAGGACCAGGCAACAAAGCTGGGTAGTTTTACCAACAAAACATATGGTTTTAGAGTAGGTGGCGCCTTAATTAAGAACAAGCTTTTTTATTTTATTAATGTAGAACAACAACGCGATGTTCGGCCGCAACCTTTTGATGTGGCTGCATACCAGGGTAATGCAAGTGTAGCAGATATCAACGCACTTTCATCTTACTTAAAAAGCAACTATGGTTATGATGCCGGTGGTTATCTCAGTAATAATGAAAAGGTGAAGGCTGACAGAATTGCCGCACGTGTTGATTGGAACATAAATACGAAGAACAAACTTACCATTAGCTATCGCTACCTGAACGGCGAGCGCAATAACGCAACAGCAAGCAGTACCACGGCCATCAATTTTTATAACAATGGCTATGTATTCCCTACCAAAACAAATTCCATTTCTGCAGAGTTAAAAAGCAATACAGGCACGCGGACAAACAATAAACTGCTGTTCACTTTTACAAACGTTACAGATGACAGAAACCCTATAGGGCAAGCCTTTCCACGCGTTCAGATTTTTGACGGAACAGGTACCAGCTCGGGCCAGGGCATCATCTTCGGGCCAGATAACAGCTCAACTCAAAACAAACTGGTGCAAAAGAACTTCAGCCTTTTTGATGCATTTAAATGGAGCATGGGCAGGCATAATTTTACGTTTGGAACAGATAATGAGATTAATGATGTATACAATGTTTTTATTCAAAACACTTTCGGTAACTATCAGTACCGTAACCTGCAGGCATTTTATAACAACGATACGGTAAATCAATATTCAGTAGGGTATCCTTTGGTTGATAACCGGTTGGATGATAAAACTGCTGCCGCTGCAAGATTCAAAACAATGCGGCTTGCTTTTTTTGTGAATGACGAATTTAAAGTGTCTGACAACCTTACGCTGAATTTTGGCCTAAGAGCAGATTATACACGCTTCCTTACCAAGCCTGCAACTGACGCCTTCACCAATGATAGTGCCATTGCAAAGTTTACTCAATATTATGACCTCGAAGGCGCCAGATCTGGCATAAAGCCAGATATTCCCCTGGCAGTTTCTCCCCGTGTTGGCGTTACATATAAAATTCCTGAAGAGAACCTTATTGTACGCGGAGGCATTGGCTTATTTACCGGCCGTATTCCATTGGTTTGGCCTGGCGGCATTTACAACAATAATGGTATAAACCAGGGCGGATTTACGGTGAGCAGTAGCCAGAACAAAGATGCGCTCGGGCAAATTCGTTTCAGGGACGATCCTTACGGGCAATGGCGTGCTAATGAAGTTGGCATAACACTTAGTAAAGGCGCATTGAACCTGATCTCCGCAAAATTCAGGATGCCAAAATTATTGCGCACATCTGTAGCGCTTGAAAAAAGGCTGCCTAAGGGTTGGTCCGTTATTGGCGAAGGGATCGTTAGTTATAATATCAATGAAATATATTATACCAACATAAACCTGCTGCCGCCTATTGATAGGGTGAATAGCCCCGACAATCGCAACGTTTACCCTTCACCCGTTACCATACCTATTACGGCCGATGGTAAAAACCCATACGATAATGCCATCCTGTTATCCAATGCAAAAGGCAGCAAAGGCTTTGCATACAACTTCACGCTCACTGTAAATAAAACTACTAACAAAGGATGGGGCTTTAACTTCAACTACAGTTTTGGCGATTCGTATATTACAAATGAAGGAACAAGCTCTGTTAATTTCAGCCAGTGGCGGTTTATGGAAACAGTAAACGGCCGCAATTATATTACGCGTTCCAGGTCTGACTTTAGTGCGGGGCACAGGATTTTTGCTTACGCCAGCAAGAAATTTGTCTACGCAAAGGATAAGCTTGCCACAACAGTTTCGATGGTATATACGGGCCAATCGGGTGCGCCGTTCAGTTATGTATATTCCGGCGCGTTGGTAAGGGATGACGCTTCCGGAGGTAATGACCTTCTTTATGTTCCTTCCACTGAAGAGGTCAATAATATGGCGTTCCTTAGCAACACTGTTGGCTCGGGTGCCAATGCCGTTACTTATACCCCTGACGAACAACGCTCAGCACTAAACAGGTATATCGATAACGATAAGTACTTAAGTAAACGAAGGGGCGAATATGTAGAACGAAATGGAAGCCGGTTGCCATTTACCAACATCGTAGATCTAAAAATTGCACAGGACTTTAATGTGAAGATTGGCAAGAATAAATACCAGTTTCAGTTGACATACGACATGTTTAACTTCACCAATTTCCTGAACAGAAATTGGGGCAGGATGTATTTTTTGAGCAATGACCAATATGCGCTGATCAGTTTTGCCGGTTATAAATCGCCTACTGACTTTACGCCGGCTTACAAGTTCAATCCACAAAATAACGCCAGAACTCCATGGGGTGTAAGCACAAGCAATGTGCCTCAATATAGTGCAAGGTGGGTAAGCCAGATTGGGTTGAGAATTAGTATGAACTAGCGCTTCTGGTTCAAAGTGTTGTTATTATCGGTACGGGTGATAAAGTAAGCCTGCGGAGCCTGGAGGCTCAGTCGTGCAAACGAAATTGAAAATTTTGCAGAGCGAAAAATCAGCCTCAAATAAAAGAAAACTGAGCAATTTTATTTTTACTTTTGAAGACTAAGATTTTATTATTTAAACCCCAAATTCCAACTCATGAACTTTTTTACCCGTTTGTCCAATGGATGGACCCTTGCGAAAACCAGCTTCCAGGTATTAAGCAACAACAAGCAACTAATCGCGTTCCCAATTTTGTCCGGTCTGTCACTTATTCTTTTAATCGGATCGTTTATCGGCGCCGTGTTTGGCTTGCATATTTTCGGTGAAGATTTTTTTGACGTGTACGCACAAAACAGATTGGTTAGCTACGGCATCATCTTTTTGTTTTACGTTGTTAACTATTTCGTGATTGTCTTTTTTAATATGGCGTTAATTCATTGCGCCGACCTGTATTTTAAAGGAGAGGAAAACATTACCATACGGCAAGGCCTTGCTTTTAGCGTAAGCAGGTTAGGGACAATTTTTATGTGGGCTTTGTTTGCAGGAACCATAGGCGCTTTGCTGAAAATAATCCAGGAAAACTCCGGAGTGCTTGGTAAAATTGTTACCGGCATAATTGGCATTGTATGGAACGTTGCTACCTTCTTTGTTGTTCCCATTATCGCGTATGAAGACGTAAATCCGATAGATGCAGTTAAACGCTCTTCTTCTATGATGAAGAAAAAATGGGGCGAAAGTATTGGCGCCAATTTTAGTTTTGGCCTGGTTCAATTCCTTTTGATCCTTGCAGCCTTTGCTATTGGATGCGTTTTGGCCGCTGCAGTCCATCCTTTTGTTGGTATAGCTGTAGGTGCAATGCTTGTTTTCATTATAATGGCTGTCATCAGCGCAGCGCAAACCATTTTTGTGAGTGCAGTCTATCGCAATATAAATGGCTCGCTTGACGATCATTTTAATCAGCAAATGATTGATAATTTGTTTCAGAGAAAATAAAAGGCCATCAAGATATTTTTATAATTCAGCCGCATTTTTCGTTTTCTGCGTAAAATGCGGCTGATTTTTTTAAGCGTAGATGACTTTTTCCTCTCTGAGTTTTAATGCTGGCGATAAAAATTAAAAAAAGCTGCGTGCTGATTGCTGAAAGCTGATAGCACTTTCCCTCTATTCCGTTAATTTTATAGCCTTCATTTCTAAAACAACATATTTATGAGCTATACACCAGCAGCCGGCCGGTATGAAACAATGAAATATAACAGGACAGGAAAGAGCGGTTTACAGTTGCCAGCCGTTTCACTTGGCTTGTGGCACAATTTCGGATCAGTGGATGTATTTGATAATGGCCGGGCAATTGTGCGCCGCGCATTTGATCGCGGTATCACACATTTTGACCTTGCCAATAACTATGGCCCCGAACCCGGCAGCGCGGAAGAGAATTTTGGTAAGATCCTTCAGAAAGATTTTGGCGGATATCTGCGTGATGAGTTGATCATATCATCCAAAGCTGGATATTTAATGTGGCCCGGTCCTTACGGAGAATGGGGTTCAAGAAAATATTTGATCGCCAGCTGTAATCAAAGCCTAAAACGGATGGGCCTTGATTATGTAGACATATTTTACTCTCATCGCCCTGATCCTAATACACCATTAGAAGAAACCATGATGGCGCTGGACTCAATTGTGAGGCAGGGTAAGGCGTTGTATGTGGGCCTTTCAAATTACAAGCCGGAAGAAGCAAGACGAGCGATTGAGATTTTGCAGGATCTGGGAACGCCGTGTTTAATCCATCAACCAAAATATTCTATGTTTGAAAGGTGGGTGGAAGAAGGTTTGTTAGACGTGCTCGAAGAACATGGTGTTGGTTGTATTCCTTTCTCTCCATTGGCGCAAGGCATGTTGACCGATAGATACCTGAAGGGCATTCCTTCTGATTCAAGGGCAGCGAAATCGCATGGATTTCTTAAAACAGAAGAGATCACAGAAAACAGGCTAAAACAGATATCGCAGTTGAACGATATAGCCGCAAGCCGCGGACAATCTTTAGCTCAGATGGCACTCTCGTGGCTACTGAAAGATCACCGTATAACATCTGTGCTTATTGGAGCGAGCTCCGTTGCTCAGCTGGATAACAATATTGATGCAATCAGCAATCTTGAATATGCACCTGATGAACTGGAGGCGATTGAAAAAGTGTTGAAGATTTCGTAAATAAGACAGTACTTCATAAACAAAGCTGTCCTACACATTACAGATGTAGGGCAGCTTTGTTTAATGCAGAATTCGCATTCAAGCAGCTGTGCCCTCCGTGAAAAAAACTCAATGTCCTCTGTGGTTACATCCAGACTTTTCAATGGCTGAAATCTTTTTCTCCATTTTCAATTTCAATTATCCCACAAACTGCAGCAGCCATGCCTTAGCTTCCTTATCATCTGTAAATGATTTCATGGGAATGGGAGGCGGTTTAAGCTTGAATAGGATCTTCATAATAAATTGTGCAAGTCCCGGTTTTGAAACCATCGCCATCGCAGTATAAATATTGGGCAACTGTTCCGTTGAAAATTTTCTCGTAGCCTTATCCGGCACAGGGGAGTTTTTTAAATAAATCAGCAAAGGCACTTTTTTATTGCCGGTTATGCGTTTTACCAGCGCTACATTGTTAGAAATATTCTCCACCGTTCTCAAAATGCTTTTGGAATAGGAATATAATATGCCGTTATTGTCAAGATAATAATCGGCAATCTCGCCAGGGATAAGTTGGATATCAGAAGAAGGATTCATGAGATTGTTATTTGCAAAGGCAAGATAAGGAAGAATGAAAGATTAAAATGCGGATGTAATCTGCGGGCCTCAGCTGCAATATCTCTCTCCAATTTGCGCGGGAATAACCCAACCATGGCTCGTTGCTGATACCGTTTTCTGTCAGCGCGAATACGAACACATACCGTATCAAAACCGTACAGTGAGTACCTCGAGTCTTATCTAATTGATTGATTTTCAAATGGCTGCCGCTCTGGCATTCTCTTAGTTACTCATTCGCTGTTTGGTGGCATTGGGCAGGGGTAAATTATGTAATGCGGCCATCCGGCGTTAAATGTTAACCTATAACTTAAACAAGCTTATGTTCAAGAATTATTTCAAGATTGCATGGAGAAATTTGTTCAGGAACAAAGGGTTCTCAATAACAAATATTTCAGGCCTCACAATTGGGATGGCCTGCACCATTTTTATTATGTTATGGGTGCAGGATGAACTAGCTTATAATAAATTTCACGCCAACTACGGAAATGTCTTCCAGGTAATGGCCAACCGCGATTTTAATAACCAGGTGTTTACCGATCCCAATATGGTGCTGCCGCTGGCTTCTTCGTTGGAAAAAGATGTTCCGCAGGTAAAACAGGCAGTTGTTACTACGCACCGTTATCCGACTGTATTGGCCAATGGAGAAGTGGCGTTAAAAAAAGATGGCTATACAGTTAGTGAACATTTTTTTAACATGTTTTCCTGGAAGTTTATTAAAGGAAATGCAGCATCTGCACTCCCTGATCCATCGTCAATTGTGCTGACGCAATCCACCGCCAAAGCATTGTTTGGAGATGCAGACCCCATGGGTAAGATGCTTAAGCTAGATAACAACTCCAATGCAAAAGTTACTGCAGTTGTTGAAGATGTTCCGGGTAATTCAACCTTCCAATATGATTATATAAGATTATTTAATTTTTCTGCTGAGGATGTTAAGAGATCAATGAACAACTGGCAAAGCTCTTCATGGGATGTATATGTGCAAACAGCTTCCGGAGTGAACGTTGCGGCATTGGAGCAAAACATCAACAAGGTTGAAAAGTCACATAACCCCAATGATCACGTTAGCACCTATTTCACCTTCGCCATGAACAAATGGCGGCTTTATAGTGATTTTAAAAATGGGAAAAATGTTGGCGGAATGATAGAGTATGTGCGTTTGTTTTCCATTATTGCGATCATCATTTTATTGATAGCATGCGTAAACTTTATGAACCTTTCTACTGCCCGCTCCGAAAAAAGAGCGAAAGAAGTTGGTGTTAGAAAAACGTTGGGTTCAGACAAAAAGCAATTAATCATCCAGTTCTTTTTTGAATCAATGATATTAGCGTTGATCGCGTTTGTGTTTGCTATTATTGCGGTAGTTCTGTTGCTGCCCGCATTTAATACGATGGTAGATAAAAGCCTTGTGTTGGATATCACTCAGCCTTTATTCTGGGCAGGCGCGTTGCTGATTATTTTGATTACAGGCATTGTAGCAGGAAGTTATCCCGCACTATATCTTTCCTCTTTTAACCCTGCAAGAGTGCTTAAAGGAACATTTCTTCCGGGCAAACAGGCTGTATTGCCAAGGCGCATGCTGGTAGTTACCCAATTTGTTATCTCCATTTTATTGATCTCTGCAACTATTATCGTCTATCAACAAATTCAGCATATCAAGGATAGAAATATTGGATACAATCCCAATAACCTGATCATGATTGCTTCAACCGATGATGTGAAGAAAAATTATGAAGTCATCAAACAAGAACTGCAACAGACTGGAATGATAGAAGCTGTGACGCGCACATTGTCGCCCATCACGGATATTTGGTGGAGGTCACCAGGGCCGGATTATGCAGGCAAGCCGGCTGATGCAAACATCATATTTGCCGGGGAGAATGCCGACGTTGGTTTTACCAAAACCATGGGCATTAAAATGTTACAGGGGCATGACTTTACTGGCGTTCCGTCAGATTCTGGCGCACTTCTTCTTAATAAGGCTGCAGTTGAAGCAATGAAGCTCAAAGACCCCGTGGGGATGCTAATGCATTACGGAAAAAACTACACGGTTATTGGCGTTGCGGATAATGTTATCATGGGTTCGCCTTTTGAACCTGTAGACCCGATGATGATATTCTATAATCCTGCCGGAACCGCATCTTTAAGTATCAGGCTTAATCAATCTGCGCAATTGTCAAAGGCCTTGCCTGCTATCGAAACCATTTTCAAAAAATATAATCCCGGGTATCCTTTTGAATATCGCTTTGCGGACAAAGAATTCGCAAAGAAATTTATTACCGAAGACCTGATCAGTAAGATCACAAATATTTTTGCCGGGCTGGCTATTTTTATCTGTTGCATTGGCCTTGCCGGGTTGGCATCTTTCACCATCGAAAAACGCATCCGCGAAATAGGTATTCGCAAAGTGCTTGGCGCGAGTGTACAGCAATTGCTGATGCTCATTTCGAGAGAGTTTTTGAAACTGGTTCTTGTGGCGTTTGTTATCGCGGCTCCATTAACCTGGTGGTTGATGAATAGCTGGCTTGAAAAATACACATTCCGGATTAACATAAATATCTGGCTGCTCGGCATTGTAGGCGTACTGGTTTTATTACTTACACTCATAGTAGTAAGTCTGAACACGCTTAGAGCAGCGGTAGCGAATCCGGTTAAGAGCTTGAGAACAGAATAACAATGTGCAAATGTGTGAATGTGCGAATATGCAAATGGATGGAATTGAAAATTGACAATTGAAAATGGAATTGGACAGTAAAAACCCATCAGCATATCAACATCAAGGTACTTCGTACTTAGTAATTCGTACTTTGTATTCATGATTGGTGCTTCATAATTCGAACTTGGAAAGTCCCAACTTACCAATAAAAATTATTGATAGGTAAACTGAATTTTATGGTAAAGAATTATTTGAAAATCGCGTGGAGGAACCTGCTGAAGAACAAGGCTTTTTCTTTCATTAATATAATGGGCCTGGCCATTGGGATTGCCGTGTGCTTTATTATTATGTTATATGTACAGGACGAGTTGAGCTATGACCGCTTTAATGAAAAGGCGGACAGGATGTTCAGGATTGTTTTTAAAGCGGATATTAATGGAGGTAAAATATTTGAGGCAAACGTGATGCCGCCAGTGGCCCAGGCGCTGGTAAACGATTATCCCGAAGTGGAGCAGGCAACAAGGTTACAAGCGAGTGGCCAGCCAAAAGTAACTTATGATGAAAGAGTGTTTAAAGAAGGGCAACTGGCGCTGGTAGATGCTAATTTCTTTAATGTGTTTACCATTCCTTTTGTAGAAGGCGACAGTAAAACTGCTCTCACAGAACCTAATACAGTTGTAATTACAAGGGCATTCGCATACAAATATTTTGGCAGTGATGAGCCATTGGGAAAAATGCTGAACATCAACAATAACACTTGTAAAGTAACGGGTGTAATGGAACAGATACCACCCAATGCGCATTTTCATTTCGATCTGTTTGTTTCAATGGCAAGTCTTCCGTCTGCAAAATCGCAAAGCTGGATGGAGTCTAACTTCTTTACTTATGTGGTGCTGAAGAAGGACTATGATTACAAAAAGCTCCAAGCCAAATTGCCTGGCATGGTTGAAAAATATATGGGGCCGCAAATTCAACAGGCGATGGGTTTAAGCCTTGCTCAGTTCCGTACAAAAGGAAACAAGCTGGGTTTTGAGCTACAGCCTCTCACCGACATCCATTTGCATTCCAATAGCAATTTTGAATTTGAAGCAGGCGGCGATGTGCGGTATATCTACATTTTTGGTGTGATTGCCATATTTATGTTGTTGATAGCCTGCATCAATTTTATTAATCTGTCTACAGCAAGCGCCTCTAAAAGGGCTAAGGAAGTAGGCGTTAGAAAAGTGATGGGATCAGGCAGATGGGATCTTGTAAAGCAGTTTTTGCTGGAGTCAGCTTTAATCACGCTTATTGCGTTGGTCATTTCCACTATAATGGTGCGCCTTGCCTTGCCTGCGTTTAATCATCTCTCGGGAAAGAACCTACTGTTAGGGTTTAATTTGCAGCGTATAGCAGGTATTGCAGCAATCGGTATACTGGTTAGCATTCTGGCAGGCATGTATCCCGCATTTTTTCTTTCTTCTTTCAAACCAATCGCAACGCTTAAGGGCAAACTGAGCGCAAGCACAAATAGCTATGGATTAAGAAGTGGATTAGTTGTATTTCAGTTTTTTATTTCAGTTAGCCTGATTATGGGTACCATCGTGGTGTACCAGCAGATGAAATATATTCAAAACAAGAAACTTGGCTACGATAAAGAACAGTTACTTGTGGTATCAAACTCTTACTTGCTTGGAAAAAATGAAACAGTTTTCAGGGATCAGTTACTAAGGGATTCGCGTGTTGCAGATGCAACTATTTCTGGTTATAAACCGGCCGGGCCAAGCTTTAATAACAATGCACTGGCTTATCCTGAAGGAAAAGAAAATGCAATAATGAAAACCCTGGAATATAAAGTTGATGAACATTATATTCCCACTTTTGATATGAAGATGGCAGCGGGAAGAAATTTTTCTACTGAATTTAAAACCGATTCCTCTGCCATGATCATCAATGAAACTGCAGCGAAGGCTTTCGGCTGGGGAGCGGATGCAATTGGGAAACGCATTGTTCGTGAAAACAGCGAACATGGGAAAAATTTTGCTTATACGGTAATTGGTGTGGTAAAGGACTTTCATTTTAAATCACTGCATGAAGCAATTACGCCGCTATTGATGGTGCTTTATCCGGAAACCGGAATTATTGTTAAAGTAAAAACCAAAGATGTGCCTGGGTTAATTGCCTCAATGAAAACGCAATGGGCCTCATTTGGGCCTGAAGAACCTTTCGCGTACAATTTTATGGACGACCTGTATAGTAACACATATACTGCCGAGCAGAAGACCGGCCGCATTCTCAACATATTTGCCATGCTCACCATCTTCGTGGCATGTATGGGATTGTTTGGATTGGTGACATACACCGCAGAACAACGTGCTAAAGAAATCGGGATCAGAAAGATTTTGGGAGCAAGTGTTGCCCAGGTAACAACTATGCTGTCAAAAGAGTTTTTGAGATTGGTTTTAATCAGTTGCTTTGTTGCGTTCCCGCTGTCTTATTGGGTGATGAGCAAATGGCTGCAGGATTTTGCTTACAGGATCCATATTTCGTGGCTGGTATTTGTTATTGCCGGAATTGTAGCACTGGCCATCGCGCTGGCTACAATAAGTTTTCAGGCAATCAAAGCTGCGCTCGCAAACCCTGTAAAGAGCCTGCGCACCGAATAGTGTACAATAAATACAACGCATATGAAGTTGGAAAAGAGTATTACGATCCTTTATTCAAAAAATATATCAGCAAGTATTGCTTATTATACAGAGAAGCTTGGCTTTACAGGCAAATGGGAATGGGATAGCCCTGCAACCTTTGGAGGAATATGGAGCGATGACGTGGAAATATTTTTTTGTAAAGAAGGGCAAGGTCATCCCGGAACATGGCTTGCAATTATTGTTGATAATGTGGATGAGTATTATGAAAGTATTAAGGATAAGGGCGCAAAGATCATTGCCCTGCCAGAAGATAAAGAATGGAATATGAGAGAAATGTTGATTGAAGATCCCGACGGACATATCATCCGTGTGGGCAACCGGATTGAATGTGATTAAAGTATTATTTGTATTGTTGAAAACATTAAATGTACCTCATGTTAATTTCTTTTTTTAAGACAACCTTCCGCAACCTGCGCAAAAATAAAATATACAGTGTCCTGAATATTTTGGGATTGGCAATTGGCATTGCCTGTGCGGCACTCATCTTTTTATGGGTGGAGGATGAGGTGAACTGGGATAAGGTACATCTCAAAAAAGACAATATTTATTATGTAAGAGAAAATCAAAAATACGATAGCTATACTGCAACTTTCAGTTCAACACCCGGCCTGCTTGGCCCTGCCATTCAGGAAGAGATTCCCGGTATTCAAAATACCTGTCGCACGCTGGAAGATACACGGTCTTTGCTTTTTACAGTAAACGACAAACCGGTGTATGCAAGGGGAAAGTATGTAGAAGCTTCGTTTTTCGATATGTTCACATTCCCTTTTGTGGAGGGGAATGCAAAAACTGCATTCACTCAATTGTATTCATTGGTGATTACAGAAAGCGCTGCCAAAAAGTTTTTTGGTGAAGAGCGCAATGTTGTTGGAAAAACGATCCGTGTTGACAATAAGCAGGATTATGTTGTGAGCGGTGTGCTAAAGGACATTCCTGAAAATTCTTCTTTGCAGTTTGAATGGTTATCGCCTTTCAAAATTTTTTTTGATCAAAGTCCCTGGCTAAAGGAATGGAACAGTAATTCATTAAGCACTTTTGTAGAACTTAAACCTGGCGTAGATACTGCATCCGTAAATAAACAGCTGTATAATTTTATTCAGAAAAGAGAGCCTTTGGCCATTGCGCGCCCCTTTTTGTTTAGTATGAATGACTGGAAATTGCGCGACGAGTTTGATGGTGGCAAACAAACAGGTGGCGGCGGGATTGTGTATGTCCGCTTGTTCTCAATTATAGCCTGGATTATTTTGTTTATTGCTTGCATCAACTTCATGAACCTTGCCACCGCAAGGAGTGAAAAACGCGCAAGAGAAGTAGGTGTAAAAAAAGTGCTTGGCGCAGGAAAGAGAAGCCTTGTATTGCAGTTTATTGGCGAAGCAATTTTTATGGCGATGATTGCAGCGGCGTTTGCGGTGATTATTATTTCTCTTGCTTTGCCAGCCTTCAATTCACTTGTACAGAAAAATTTGTCACCAGGATTTGACAACGCACGCCACATAATCATGCTGTTGTTAATAACGCTGATCTGCGGCCTGGTCGCAGGAAGTTATCCTTCCTTATATTTATCCTCATTCAATCCGGTCGCTGTATTAAAAGGCTTTAAATTAAAGTACAGCAGTGCTGCATACATCCGGAAAGGCCTTGTAATTGTGCAATTCAGCGTAAGTATTATTCTCATTATAAGTACGATCATCATTTATCAGCAGATTCAGCATGTAAAAAGCCGCGACCTGGGATTTAATAAAAGCAACCTGATAGCAATGGATGTGGTTGGCGATATGGCGAAGAATTATTCCGTGATTAAAGAAGACCTAATGACTTCGGGTTTAATACAGGATGTTGCCTTATCTGATCATCCAACAATTTATGGAGGCAATAATACCAATGGTTTTGCGTGGGAAGGAAAATCCAGGGATAATAAAATACTTATTTCTAACCGCAGCGTAAGCCCGGGATTTTTTTCAACCTCCGGCATGACAATGCTGGAAGGGCGAGATTTTCGCGAGACTGACTCAATGAATTTAGATAGCAGGAAAATTGTTACCAATGTTATCATAACTGAATCCATGGCCAACCTGATGGGTAAAGGAAGCGCCATTGGAAAAATAATTTACAACCAGGATGATACGATGTTGCATGCAACTGTAATTGGTGTAGTGAAAGATTATGTGTATGGCTACATGTATGGCAAGCCTGATCCCGTTGCATTTTTCTGCTCGCCGCCACGAGGAGAGTCTGTAATGTACGTTCGCGTTAAGCCGCACAATAGTTCAGGAGCCATACTGAGTAAGATAGAAGCAGTGATGAAAAAATACAATCCGGCATATCCTTTCAACTATGCATTTGTGGATGATCAGTTCGACAACATGTTTTTAAGTGAGGGGTTGATTAGTAAATTATCACGTGTATTTGCAACGCTTGCAATTGTTATCTCCTGTCTCGGCTTATTTGGCCTTGCGGCCTATACGGCCGAAAGACGGACAAAAGAAATAGGCGTTCGTAAAGTGCTTGGTGCAAGCGTTTCTGGTATAGCAGGATTGTTATCAAAAGAATTTATCAGGTTGGTAGTGCTTTCCTGCCTGGTGGCGTTTCCGCTTGCATGGTGGATTATGCATAGCTGGCTGCAAAACTATCCGTATAGAATAGCAATAGACGTTTGGGTATTTGCTGTTGCAGGAATAGCGGCAATAGTTATATCACTTGCCACTATTAGTTTTCAGGCGGTGAAAGCAGCGATTGCAAATCCGGTAAAGAGTCTTAGAACGGAGTAATTGAGAATGTGCGAATGTGCCAATACGTAAATGTGCAAGTGTGCGAATGTGTGAGTGCGGAAATGAAGAACTGTATAAGCACAAAATGGTGATAAACGTACCAAGTATAACTTATAACGTACAACTTAAAACATGTTTAAAAACTATTTTAAAACTGCCTTCAGAAGCCTGATACGCAACAGAAGTTATGCTTTAATAAATATTGCAGGGCTTGCGGTTGGTATAGCCGTTTGCCTGGTTATGTTCGTTATTATACAGTATCATACAAGCTTTGATAATTTTCATTCAAAAAAAGATAACATCTATCGCGTTCTTACAGAGTACCATCATGCGGATGCTGCCGATGTTTTTTATGGGCATGGAGTTCCGTTTGCCATGCCGAAGGGTTTGAAATCGAACTTCCCGCAGGTGGAGAAAGTTGCGGCAATTTATGTAGATCACGATGACCAGATTCTTGTGCTGAATGATAATAATGAACCTGTAAAGAAGTTTAAAGAAGCAGATGGTGTTTTTTTAACTGAGCCTTCATTCTTTAGTATGTTCGATTTTCCATTATTGGATGGTTCATCTGCGTCATTGAAAGATCCCGGTAACACGTTGCTCACAAAAGAAATTGCCGAAAAGTATTTCGGGAGCTGGCAAAACGCAATGGGTAAAACAATTAAATGGAATAACGGAGAAATGTTAAGGGTAACCGGCATTCTTGCTACTATTCCTGATAACTCAGATTTTCAGCTTAAAGTGGTAATCTCCTACGGCACAGGTTTTACAAAAGATTTTTCTGCATCTACAAACTGGGATGGTACCCGGTCTGCATTCGGTTGTTATTTTTTGATGGCACCAAACGCATCTGTTGCAGATTTTAATGCACAGTTAAGAGCCTATTCAAAAAAAGTAAAGAGCCCGGAGAATAAAGACTCCCACATTATTCAATCGTTAAAAGACGTTCATTACGATACTCGTGCCGGCAACTACAGCAATAGAATAATTAGCCATGAACTGATTAATGCATTGTGGCTCATTGCTGCATTTATACTGTTAATTGCCTGTGTAAATTTTATAAACCTTTCTACTGCGCAGGCGGTTAACCGTGCAAAAGAAATAGGAGTAAGGAAGGTTTTAGGAAGCAATAAATGGCAGTTGAAAATGCAATTTATTGCTGAAACATTTTTGGTGGTATTGAGTGCGGTCGTATTGGCCTTGTTCATTTGTTCAGCAGTGCTTCACTTTGTAAACAAAATACTTGATCTTCCGCTGTCGACCGTTGCTTTATTCAAGCCTGTAGTTATGTTGTTTGTTTGTGCGATTGCTATTGTTGTAACACTTCTGGCTGGTTTTTATCCGTCAATAGTGCTGTCTCGTTTCAATTCCGTAAACGCGTTAAAGAGCAAGTTTTCTGCAAGAAGTTCAAAGGGCGTTTCGCTAAGGAGAAGCCTTGTTGTATTTCAGTTTATTATTGCGCAAGCCTTGATCATCGGAACCATCGTTATTGTAAAACAAATGAATTACTTCACCCGGCAGCCGCTGGGTTTTAATAAAGATGCTGTTGTAAATATTCCTTTTCCTTCGGATAGCGCCGGTATTAGTAAACTTGATTTTATAAAGAGACAACTATTGGATGTTAATGGTGTTCAGGTTGTAAACTTTAGTTCAAACACACCTATAGAGGATAATAATGATAACTGGAGCTTTTTAAAGTTTGATAACGCCATAAAGAATACAGATTTCTATTCAATTGTCAAGTTTGCAGACAACGAATATGTACCAGCTTATCAACTTCCATTAGTTGCAGGCAGAAATGTGAATCCTTCCGATACCGTCAAAGAGTTTTTAGTGAATGAATCAGTTGTAAGGAATCTCGGAATTAAAGATCCGCAGCAGGTATTAAATAAAAACATCAGTATTTGGGACGGACATCTAAAAGGAGTTATAGTTGGTGTGTTAAAGGATTTTAATTCCCGTTCTTTTCGAAGTGAGCTCGCTCCGGTGATAATTACCACTTTTAAGGAAGCATACAGTGAGGCTGGAATAAAATTATCAACAACAGATGCACTGGCAACTATACAATCGATTGAAAAAATATGGAATCAGGCTTTTCCTGATTTTGTTTTTGAATACAAGTTTCTTGATGAAAAGGTGCAAAGCTTTTATAAGCAGGAGAGCCAGCTGTCGCAGTTGTACAAGGTGTTTGCTATAATAGCCATATTTCTTAGTTGTCTCGGATTATATGGATTGGCTTCATTTATGGCAGTACAACGCATTAAAGAAGTGGGTGTGCGAAAAGTACTTGGCGCGTCTGTGCGGAGCATCGTGTTTTTGTTTTCAAAGGAATTTGTGGTGTTGGTGGTCGTAGCTTTTGTTATTGCCACACCATTGTCATGGTATTATATGCACAAGTGGCTGCAGGATTATGTTTATCGCATTGATCTTAACTGGTGGCTTTTTGCTGTTGGTGGAGCTGTTTCAATAATCATTGCGTTGGCTACGGTAAGTTTCCAGGCAATAAAGGCGGCGATAACAAATCCTGTTAAAAATCTGAGAGCCGAGTGAGGGAATTGAAAATGAATGTGCGAATGTGCGAATGTGCGAATGTGCGAATGTGCGAATGTGCGAATGTGCGAATGTGCGAATGTGCGAATGTGCGAATTCGCGAATGTGCGAATGTGCGAATGTGCGAATGTGCGAATAGTTAGCGAGTTGTAAAAATAAATAAACTGTTTAAAATTAAAGAGATCAGCGATCAGAAAATCAGACATCAGACATACGATCCATTAGAGCCTGATACCTGGCACCTGATAGCTGACACCTCAAAAATACAAACCCAACTGTATGTTTAAAAGTTATGCTGTTACAGCAATAAGGGCGTTATGGAAGAACAAAGTCTTCGCCATGATTAATATAATCGGCCTGGCTATTGGCATAAGTGCCTCTTTGGTTATTTATCTTCTTGCTCACTATCATTTCTCTTTTGATAAGTTTGAGAAAGATAGTGATCGTATTTACAGAGTGGTCTCGAATTTTAGTTTTTCAAATGAAATCTATCATAATTCGGGTGTTACCGATCCCATGGCTGCGGCAGTGCGAAAAGAAGTAACCGGCGTAGAATCGGTTGTTCCCTTCCGCACGTGGAATGGAGATGTGAAAGTTGGTGTTCCTTCCTCAACCGGAAAAGAAAATAAAATTTTTAAACATGAGGAGCATGTAATTTTCGCTGATAGCAATTACTTTTCACTTATTTCTTATCGCTGGCTGGCCGGTTCGCCAAAAACATCTTTACGAAATCCCTATCAAACAGTATTAACAGAATCTAATGCGAAGCTTTACTTTCCCGGCTTAAATGCTTCTTCGGTGGTCGGAAAAGAGATCTATCTAAATGATACTTTAGTAGCAACCATTGCAGGGGTAGTAGAGGATCTAAAGGACAATACTGATTTTTCATTCAAAACCTTTATTGCATACTCCACTTTAGAAAATACTTCTTTAAAGCCATCCAGCTGGGATCAATGGAGCAGCACAAACGGCGCCCAACAATTGTATGTAAAATTATACCCGGGAATAAAACCCACGCAGATTCAAAAACAAATAGATCAATTATATAAAAAATACAAATCGAATGATCCCGACGACCACAGCAGCACCTGGTATCTGTTGCAACCATTAAATGATGTTCACTTTAATTCGGACTATGGCGCGTATGGCATGGCCGTGGCTAACAAGCCAACATTATACGGGCTTCTGGCTGTGGCTGCATTTCTGTTATTGCTTGGTTGTATCAATTTTATCAACCTCACTACCGCGCATGCATCACAACGCGCAAAAGAAATAGGCATTCGTAAAACAATGGGTAGCTCCAGAAAGCAATTAATAGTGCAGTTTCTTTCAGAAACGTTTTTGCTTACAAGCATCGCTACGTTGCTGTCAGTGGGTTTAACGCCGTTGATACTAAAAGCTTTTTCCGGATTTATTCCAAAGGATCTTCACTTTAATCTTGTTACGCATCCGGGCATTCTTATTTTTCTGTTATTATTAATGTTGCTTGTTACGGTGTTATCAGGTTTTTATCCTGCCATAGTACTTTCTGGTTATAAGCCTGTACTTGTCTTAAAAAATCAGGCATATTCCGGTACCAGTAAAACAAGGGCCTCATGGCTGCGCAAATCTCTAACTGTTTCACAGTTTGTTATTGCCCAGGTCTTTATTATGGCTACAATACTGGTAAGTAAACAGATCAGTTATTCACTCAATAAAGACATGGGTTTTAAAAAGGATGCTATTCTATATGTAGAGACAAATTTTTATGATACGGTGCGTACCAATAAAGCTGTATTCATGAACAAACTCAGGGAGATTCCTGAAATAGCAATGCTGAGCATGTGCACGAATCCGCCATCTTCCAACAGCACCTGGAGCGGCACAATTAAGTACAAGGACGGCAAGAAAGAGATTGAGTCTGATGTGCAGCAGAAGTATGGTGACAGTAACTATATCAGGTTGTATCATCTGCAATTGCTTGCCGGTAAAAATATTCAGACTACTGACACCGCGGTCGCTTTGTTGATTAATGAAACGTATGCGCATATTCTCGGTTTTAGTAAACCTGCAGACGCGGTTGATAAGCATTTGGAGTTTAGCGGTAAGCAAATGCCTATAGTGGGTGTTGTTGCTGATTTTAACCAAATGTCTTTGCATCAGCAGGTTAAGCCGCTGATTATTGCAAGCTGGTCAACGAACGAACGCAATATCAGTATCGCGCTGCATCCACAAAATGAAGCAGGCACTGTCTGGAAAACAGCCATAAGTAAAATTGAAAAAGCCTGGAAAGAAGTGTATCCGAATGATGATTTTGAATATCATTTTTTTGATGAGGACATCGCGAAGTATTACACTGCGGAACAACATATGTCCGGCTTGCTAATGTGGGCAACAGGCCTTGCTGTTTTTATCAGTTGCCTTGGTTTGCTCGGCCTTGTAATATTTACTACCACGCAACGCACCAAAGAAATTGGTGTGCGCAAAGTGCTGGGTGCGTCAGTTTCTCAAATTATAGCAATGATATCAAAAGACTTCCTCGTACTGGTAGTGCTGGCATTTGTAATTGCGGCACCGTTGGCATGGCTGGGGATGGATAGGTGGCTGCAAAATTTTGCATATCGCACAACTGTAAGCTGGTGGATATTTTTATTAAGCGGAATTATGATGATTGTAATAGCCTTACTGACGCTGGGTATTCAAACCGTGAAAGCTGCTACTGCAAACCCGGTGAAAAGCCTTAGGACGGAGTAGGAGTTAATGGAGAATTGAAAATGGATGTGCGAATGTGCTAATGTGAAAATGTGCGAATATGGAAATGTGCAAATGTGCAAATATGCAAATGTGGCAATATGCAAATGAGCGCCGGTGCATTAAAACTAAAAGGTGAAAAACGTAAAACGTACAACTTATAACGTATAACTAACCGACCATGTTTAAGAACTATTTTAAAATCGCCTGGCGGAATGTGATGAAAAGCAAAACCTTTTCAGGCATTAATGTGCTTGGGCTTGCGATAGGCATTGCAGCATTTTTAATGATTGTGAATTACCTGCGCTTTGAATATAGTTTTGATGATTTTCATGTAAACAAAGATCGGATCTATCGTGTACCAATGGTGGTAACAGAAACCGGAGGCAAGCCGCAGAAGTTTGCTTTTACCTACCCTGCATTGGCACCGGCGATGAAAGCCGATTTTCCTGAAGTGCAGGAAGCAATCCGGTTTAGAAAAAGATGGGGCGTAGTGCAGCATGGTGATCAGAGGATTATTGAAGACGGCATGATCTATTATGTGGATCCTGCGGTCTTCAAAGTTTTTTCCTTTGGGTTTGAAAAAGGAACGCCGTCAACTGCTTTGGTGGAGTTAAACGATGCAGCCATTACACATTCCACTGCGGTAAAGTATTTTGGTACAGCCGATGTTATTGGTAAAACGCTGCATTATGACAATGAAGATTTTGTTGTGAAGGCTATTCTGAATGATGTGCCTGCAAACTCTCATATCAATTTTCATATCCTTCTTAATTACAATAAATATATCCAGGTTACAAAAGGCGATGCAAATACAAGTTGGGGATGGAGTGATTTTTATACGTATTTGTTGCTTAAGCCTGGTGTTAACGTTGGCGCATTGCAGGCAAAAATGCCGGCGTTTGCACAAAAATATATGGGAGATCTTATGAAGAAGAATGGCTTTGCCAACGCCTTTCTTTTAGAACCATTAAAGGATATTCATGCAAAGTCTGACTATGACTATGAATTTCCCGGAAACGGTAACCTATACTATCTCAGGTATCTTGGCATCGCAGCTATACTCATTTTGTTGATCGCGCTCATCAATTATGTAAATCTTTCTACTGCGCGTTCGTTAGAACGTTCAAAAGAAGTAGGCGTTCGAAAGGTGATCGGTGCCACTAAAATTCAATTGGTAAAACAGTTTATCTCGGAAACGTTTTTACTAAATGCGCTCGGTATTATTATTGGCTTTTGCCTTTTCAGGCTGGCTCTTCCTGGCTTCGCAAAACTCATAGGCCATGATGTAATTGATCTGCAAATAAGTGGTTGGCTGTTTTGGGCAGGCACATTTGTCATTTTTGTTTGCAGCACATTGATAGCAGGTTTTTATCCTGCATTTGTGTTGTCTTCTTTTCAGCCGGCACAAACATTAAAATCAGTTGCCGGTTTTACAGGTATAAAAGCAGGCCGCAATTATCTCAGGAAATTTTTGGTGATTGTGCAATTTGCCACAGCTATAATCCTGATAGGAGGGGCAATAGGTTTTTATCGCCAGCTGCAATTCATGAGCAACAAAAGCCTCGGGATTAATATTGATCAAACGCTCGTGCTAAAACAAACGGTAGGCCTGGATAGTGTTAAGAGAAGCTCAGTAGAAGGAGTTATTAACGATTTGCAGAATATTCCCGGAGTGGAGTATGTTACGGTTTCCAGTAATGTGCCTGGTAATGAAGTGGGTGGTTCTTCAGGCTTTACGTTACTTAATTCAAAGAATGATAAAAGGTGCCGCACATTTGCGATTGATGAGAATTTTGTACCTCATTTCGGCCTTACCATGATTGCCGGTAGAAACTTTGATAAAGACAGGCCGGTTAGCAATGATTCTACGCAGATTGTAAATATCATTATTAATGAAACTGCAGCTAAGATTTTTGGATTTAAAAAGCCCGCGGATGCAATTAATCAATTGGTAAGCAGTGGAGGCACGAATTGTAAAATAATTGGTGTGATGAACGACTATCACCAGGAGTCGCTGCAATACAATTTTGACCCGGTTGTTTACTATCCCGAACATCGGTATAATATGGACAATTTCTGTTTAAAACTGAAAACAAACAATCTTACCCGTGTGGTAGATCAGGCAAAGAAAACTTGGTCGGCGGCATTTCCCGAAAGCCCTTTGCAATACTTCTTTTTAGATGAATACTTTAACAGGCAGTATAAAAATGATCAGTTGTTTTCCGCCATACTTTGGTGGTTTACGTTACTCGCTATTGTTATAGCCAGCCTTGGCTTACTGGGCCTTTCCTTATACACGGTTGCAAAAAGGACAAAAGAGATCGGTGTGCGAAAAGTGCTCGGCGCAACTGTTTGGCAGATCATTACGCTTATCACAAAAGATTATATAAAGCTTGTTTTGCTGGCGGGTATCATTGCTGTGCCTGCAGCTTATTTTTTATTGCAAAACTGGTTGAATGACTACGCATTTCATATCAATATTGGCATCTTGTTTTTCTTATTGCCACTATTGCTGATAGCGGTGATTGCGTTGGTAACCGTATTGTTTCAATCAGTGAAAGCCGCGATGTCAAATCCGGTGAAAAGTTTAAGAACAGAATAGTGATGCGATGGAGAATTGAAAATTGACAATTGAAAATGAAAGACGAATGAACAAATGTGCGGATATGAAAATGTGTGAATTAGCAAAATGCAGAAGACGTATAACGTAAAACTTAAAACATAGAACTTATAACGTACAACTTATAACGTATAACTCGAAAACGAATGCTTAAAAATTATTTCAAGACAGCGTGGCGCAGCCTTAGCAGGCAAAAAGCTTATAGTTTGATTAATGTTCTTGGCCTTACATTGGGTATAGCCTGTAGTATTGTGATCTTTCTCGTAGTGCAGTATGAACTGAGTTATGACAAGTTTCATAAAAAGGCTGATCGTATATACAGGGTTACATTAAACGCTATTGATTTTAACCCCAGCGTATCTATGGCAATTGCGCCTAAAATGCGGAATGATTTTCCTGAGTTGAAGGCAGTAACGCAGGTCTGGTTTCATCAATCTGCGTTGATGACGCTCGGCGATACAAAGTATGAGGAGAAAAATCTGGCGTTGGCTGATCAGTATTTTACTTCAGTTTTTGATTATGAATGGTTGGAAGGAAACGCTAAAACAGCATTAAATGAGCCCAACACGATTGTGTTAACGGAAACTATGGCGCACAAGTATTTTGGCGATAAGGAACCGATGGGGCAGGTGATTCGTGTTGATGATAAATTTGATTTGAAAGTTACAGGTGTAATTAAGGATTTGCCTGGTAACACGCATTTGCCATTTAACTTTCTGATGTCTTTTGAAACAGTTAGAAAAGATCTTGAAGATAAAGGAGCTATGTCGGCCTTTTATTGGATAAACAACGGCGCGTTTACATACATAGTATTGCCAGAGAATTATCCCGTAAAAAATGTACAAAATAGAATACATGGTTTTGTTGAAAAGAACTGGGGAAAAGAACTGGCTGATGAAGCGAGGTTGCCACTGCAGCCGTTGACAGACATTCATTTTGATCAGCGTTACCTGAACAATACAATTAGTTATACTACTTCCCGCGAAACTTATTATGCATTAATAGCTGTTGCGGTACTCATTATTATTGTTGCCTGTATTAATTTCATCAACCTGGCTACAGCACAGGCTATTCGTCGTGCAAAAGAAGTAGGTGTGCGAAAGGTATTGGGCGTAAGGCGAAGTCAGCTGATATTTCAATTCCTGGGTGAAACAACCATTATGGTGTTTGCTGCCTTGCTGCTTGCCTTGCTGGTAACCTGGCTCTTTTTACCACAGTTATCAAAGTGGCTGGATATTAAAATTTATTTCAGCCAGCTTGTAACAATACAAACCGTTGGGCTCATCCTCGTTGGTACGATTGCCATTATAGTATTGGCAGGTTGTTATCCTGCTTTTGTGCAATCTGCATTTAAGCCCGCGCTGTCTTTAAAAAATAAGGCAGATATTTCTTCCGATAAATTAACGCTGCGTAAAAGCCTCGTGGTAATGCAGTTTGCTATTTCCCAGGTGATGATTGTCGGAACTCTTGTTGTGGCGTATCAAATGGATTTCTTTCAGAATCGTGATCTTGGGTTTAATAAGGAAGCTGTAATTTCTTTAGGGATACCTAATACAGAAAAAACAGCTGCGTTGAAGCAGGAGTTGTTGAGTAATCCGGGCGTTAAATCTGTGAGCTTTTCATCCGGCGCGCCAGCCTATGGCAATATTTTCACTTCTTTCAAATCTCCGGAAATTGGTATGCAGAAAGACGACGTTACCGAAATGAAATTTGTGGATGAGACATATACGGACATGTTTCAGTTAAAAATGCTTTCGGGTGAGAAGATAATCCGCACGGCCGCTACGCAGAAAGATACCATCTATGATGTTGTTGTTAATGAAACAATGATTCACAAACTGGGCATTCAGGACCCTCTGAAAGCAATTGGTAAACCGGTTATCGTTAGTGGATACTATTGTAGTATTCGGGGCGTTATGCAGGATTTTCAGAGTGAATCGAAGCACAAAAAAATCCGTCCTTGTGTCTTATTATATCGTCAAGATGCTTTTCGCAATGCGAGCATTAAGCTACAGCCTTCAGACATGAGCAAGACTATTGCTAAAATAAATAAGGATTGGTCGGCCTTGTTTCCGGAGAAGGTATTCAAATACGAATTTTTAGATGATCATATTGCGGCATGGTACAGACAGGAGGAAAAGGAATATACAGCTTTCAAAATGTTTGCCGGAATAGCCATTCTGATTGGATGCCTTGGATTATATGGTCTTGTGGCTTTTGCTGCGGCGCAACGTACAAAAGAAGTTGGGGTGAGAAAAGTGTTGGGTGCATCGTTGACTGACATCGTTTTTCTCTTTTCAAAAGAGTTTATCTGGCTAATTGCAATAGCATTTCTTATCGCTGCGCCGATAGCTTATTACGTTATGAGCAACTGGCTGCAAGGGTTCGCCTACCATATAAATATTGGTACGGAAATATTTGTGGTCGCTATATTATCTTCTGTTGTTATTGCTGCTTGTACGATTGCCTATCAGGCGATTAAAGCCGCAGTTGCAAATCCGGTAATGGCGTTGAGAAGCGAGTAAGGTAATTGATAATTGATATTTGAGAATTGAAAATGAATGTCATGTTCTAAGAGTTGAAAGCTAATAGCCGACATTTAAAAGCCATGTTTTTTTGCCAGCTGAAGGCTGATAGCTGACAGCTAAAAACTAACCCCATGTTTGAGAATTATTTTAAGATTGCCTGGAGAAATTTGTGGAGGAATAGAGTTTTCTCCATAATAAAAATTCTTGGTTTGAGTATTGGCCTTACTGTGTGCATGCTTATATTGTTGTACACGAAAGATGAGCTAAGCTACGATCAGTTTCATGAAAATAAATCGCAGATATTCCGCATCATTCAAGCCTTTCAGATTGGAAAAGAACCGACGCAGGTTATTGCTACGACAAATAGTATCATGGGCGAAACCTTTGCGAAAGAGATTCCGGGAATTCAACAATACATAAGGGTTAATGGAGCCAATGTTACAGTTAAGAAGGGCAGTGAAGTAGTAACGGAAAAGCCATTGTGCGTCGACGAAAATTTTCTGTCGGTATTTACTTTTCCTTTATTAAGAGGCAGTACAACAACGGCATTGAAAGATCCACATTCTGTTGTGTTGTCGAAGGATATGGCAAAGAAATATTTTGGCATAACTGATGTCATTGGTAAAACCATGCAACTTAAAATAGATAATGAGTTTGAAAATTTCACAGTAACTGCAGTTGCCGAAAATTCGCCGGAGAATTCATCGCTTAAGGCGGGTATGTTGCTGCCGTATAAGTGGTATGAAAAATACAATAACAATGTTGAATGGGTTGGCGGTAGTATCAATGGTTTCGTGTTGGTTTCTCCGCAGCAGAGCATTAAAACAATTGTCAGTAAAATGCAGGCAGTGTTTGATAAAAACTCGAAAGATCAACTGCTTGAACTGAAGCAAAAACAAGATCTGACAATTAATATTAAGCTGGACCTGCAACCACTTACGGATATTCACCTTAGTAGAAAAGCTGGCCCCGAGAACGGTATGTCAGACGGTAGCAATCCTGTCTATTCATATGTGCTTACCTGTATCGCTATTTTTATCCTGATTATTGCCTGCATCAACTTCATAAACCTGGCCGTGGCACAATCGCTCAAAAGAAGTAAAGAGATTGGTATCCGGAAAGTAGTTGGAAGTACCAGGGGACAATTGATAAAACAGTTTCTTGTTGAGTCATTCGTTGTTGCACTTGTTGCATTTATCCTGGCAATTGCACTAACGGTAATACTGTTGCCATTTTTCAATCAACTTGCCAACAAGAAATTGAACCTTGCCTATCTTTCAGATGGGTACTTGTATGTTGGATATTTTGTTCTCTTAATGGTTACGGCTTTTGTTTCGGGTTTCTATCCATCATTAGTGTTATCAGCGTTTCGGCCTGTAAAAGCCTTGTATAGCAGGCAGAAGCTAACAAATCGGAATTATCTTACAAAAGGATTGATCGTATTACAGTTTACGCTCGCCATTTTTCTTATCATCGGCACATTAACCGTCAATAGCCAGTTAGATTTCCTGTTGCACAAAGACCTTGGATTTGATAGTAAAGGAATGGTTCGTTTGAATATCCCGGTAAATAATTCAAGTAACAATTTGCCGGATCTTTTCAGGAATGAGTTGTTAAACAACCGCAACATAATAGCAGTGGCTGCAAAAAATGGAGGGCGGAGCATTTCTGGTATGAAGGCAAATGGCAAAAAGCTAACTATTGAGGACAACCGGGTTGATGATCAGTATTTTCCTGCGTTCAAAATACCTTTTGTTGCAGGACGAAATTTCTCTGCGGACTATCCTTCAGATATAAGTTCCTCCGTTATCATTAATGAGTCTTTTGCAAAAGAAGCAGGTTGGAAAGCTAGTGAAGCTGTAGGTAAGATTGTATTTAATCATGATGATAAGAACAGCCCGATGACAATAGTTGGTGTAGTGAAAGATTACCATTTCCTGTCTCTTAAGGAAAAAATTTCTCCTGCATTTTTTTCAATGGATACCACTTTTAACTATGGAGAAATTTGGGTGAAGATAGGTTCGAAGGATGTGCCCAAAACGCTTGCTTTGCTTCAAAATACATTCAGCAGGTTAGTGCCTTATTATCCCTACACTTATCAGTTTATGGATGACCTGAACGCTAAGAATTATGAAATGGAAACCAAATGGAAGCAGATCATCAGCATTGCTTCCGGGTTATTCATTTTTATTTCTTGTATTGGTCTGTTGGGACTAGTTATTTTATCCATAGAGCAACGAACCAAAGAAATTGGTATTCGTAAAGTGCTTGGCGCAGCGGTTTCAAAAATCCTCATTCTAATTTCGCGCGAATTTGTTGTTCTGATCTCCATCGCATTTTTAATTGCTGTTCCCGTCGGTTACTACTTTACCGACAAATGGTTGCAGGCATTTGCCTATAGAATCAATGTTGGTTGGTGGATCTTCGCCATTGCTGGCCTGGGAACGTTGCTTGTTGCATTGCTTACCTTAAGTTTTCAGGCAATAAGAGCAGCTACTGCTAATCCTGTCAAGAGTTTGAGGACAGAATAAATGAGCGAATGCGTAAATAGGTAAATGCGCGAATGCTGGAAAATAAGGAACTGTTTGGTTTAACAATATTCTTTATGACCAGTAATTTTGATTGAGCCGTGACATGGCTGAAAGCTAATAGCTGACTGCTGATAGCTCTCAGCTTTGCTCGCTTCCGCACACGAAGTGTTCGTTTTCGGACACCTGGGGTAGGAAATAGTCTGCGAAACCCTTTATAATCAGGGATTTTAACATTGGCATACGTGTTGAACAAATTCTCTGGCGAATTGTGCGGAGTGAAAAGTGGTGTAAAAGAATGAGCGCTAGTCACTTAAAATTTGCAACATGTTCCGGAACTATCTAAAGACTACGTGGAGAGCTTTACTAAAGAACAAAACTTTCAGTTTCATTAATATTGTAGGCCTTGCAATCGGCATTGCCTGCGCCGCATTTATCTTCCTTTGGGTGGAAGATGAAGTTACATACAATCACTATTTCGGCAAAAGAAATAACCTCTACAAGGTTAAGGACCGCCAGACTTACGATGGCAAAACCTTTACATTCGATGCTACGCCCGGGCCTTTAGCTGAAGGCATAAAAAGTGAAATTCCAGGTATAAAGAATGCGGCTCGTACAAGTTGGGGTGATCGTGTGCTTTTTTCGCTCAATGATAAAAATACTTACGAGCATGGTGCTTATGTAGATTCTTCTTTTTTCTCCATGTTTAATCTTGATTTTATAAAAGGGAACCCTGCCCGTGTTTTTGATCAGCTGTATTCTATTGTTCTTTCAGAAACACTGGCGAATAAATATTTTAACTCAACAGATGTTGTTGGTAAAACACTTAAAGTAAACAACGATCAGGAGTATGTGGTTACAGGCGTAATTAAAGATCTTCCCAAGAACGTTTCTTTTAAGTTTGACTGGCTGTCGCCTTTTCAAATTGTATTGAATAAAACATCGTGGTTAAAGAATTGGGGAAGCAATGGTATTGTCACTTACGTGGAAACTGAACCCAATGCCAATGTAGATGCAATAAACAAAAAGCTTTATGGCTACATACAGACAAAAGGCAAAGATCTGAATGCAAGAATGTCTATTTATCCCATGAGCAGATGGCGCCTGTACGATAGCTATGAAGATGGAAAGGAAGTGGCGGGAAGAGTAAAATATGTAAAACTGTTCAGTCTTATCGCATGGATTATTTTGCTGATCGCCTGCATCAACTTTATGAATCTTTCAACTGCGAGATCTGAAAAACGCGCAAGAGAAGTTGGTGTTAGAAAAGCGCTCGGTGCTGCCAGAACCAATCTGATCCTGCAATTTATCGGCGAGTCGCTTATCATGAGTTTTATTTCAGTGCTTCTTGCCATTATAATCATCTACGCGGCGCTGCCAGCATTCAATAACCTCGTGGATAAACAACTTACAATAGAGCTTTTCAATCCCTTGCATATTGCTGCGTTGTTGGTTATTACAATGCTCTGCGGATTGATTGCAGGAAGTTACCCTGCGTTTTATCTCTCATCTTTCCATCCGGTTACGGTACTAAAAGGGTTAAACCTGAAACTGGGCAACAGCGCAGGTTTCATAAGAAAAGGGTTGGTGATCGTTCAGTTTGCAATATCTGTCATCTTTATTGTATGCACACTCATTATCTATCAGCAGATTCAACATGTTAAGAACAGGAACATTGGCTATAACAAAAGCGACCTGGTTTATATGAACCTCACCGGTAATATGAAGCAGAATTTCGACGTTATTAAAAATGACCTTCAACAAACAGGGCTTATTGAAAATGCCTGCCTAAGCAATAATCTCGTTTTACAATTAGGAAGTAATACCGGGGACTTCAGCTGGGAGGGAAAAGACCCGAGTAAAGAAATACTGATTACTATTGAAGCTGCCAGCCCAGAGTATATTTCAACAATGGATATGAAATTGAAAGAAGGGCGCGACTTTTATGCCAATGTAAAATCAGATAGCAATAACATCATTATCAATGAATCTCTTGCTAAAATGATCAACAAGAAAAATATTGTTGGGTCAGTACTTTCAAGAGGCGACGGCAGCCGCTATACGGTTGTAGGAGTAGTCAATGATTTTCTGTATAACGATATGTATTCTTCGCCCGCGCCGTTGATTCTGTTTTCAGATAAGACCGAATATGTTAATGAACTTACGGTTCGCCTCAAAGCCAACACAGATTTGAAAGCTGCATTGGCAAAAGTGGAAGACGTGATCAAAAAAGATAACCCCGGCTATCCTGTGGAGTACAAATTTGTTGATGACACGTTTAGCAATATGTTTCAGTCAGAAAGCCTGATTGGGACACTGGCTGGGCTGTTTGCAGTATTGGCGATTGTTATTTCATGCCTTGGTTTATTTGGGTTGGCTGCCTATACGGCTGAACAACGGAGAAAAGAAATAGGTATAAGAAAAGTGTTGGGTGCAAGCGTTCAGGGAGTGGCCACATTGCTTTCCAAAGAGTTCTTGCAACTGGTTGGTGTTGCTTGCCTCGTCGCTTTCCCTATTGCATGGTGGTTGATGCGCAGCTGGTTGCAGGAGTACAATTATCGGATTGATATTAGTGTATGGATTTTTGTTGGCGCAGGTTTGCTTTCTGTTTTGATTGCCTTGCTTACAGTTTGTTTCCAGGCAATTAAGGCTGCGGTTGCTAATCCGGTTAAGAGCTTGCGAACAGAGTAAGGGATAATTGGAAAATGTGATCACGGAGAGATGACATTATATTTTGGACAATTATTGTTGAACTAAACATAACCTGAAAGCTGATAGCTGACAGCTCAAAGCTTATCTATGTATTTCAAAACCATTTGGAGACGCCTGATACGCAATAAAGCCTTTTCGTTCATTAATATTTTTGGACTTGCAATAGGCTTAACATCCTGTCTGCTCATTGTTATGTACATACTGGATGAAAGTAGTTATGACCAACACCACAAAGATGGTGACAGGTTATTTCGCATTGCCTCGGTAAGTAATAAAGTAGAAACCTGGGCGGCTGCGGCGGCACCGCTTGCTTTTACAGTAAAGACAAATTTGCCGGAAGTTGAGCAATCTGCCAGGTTGATGACTTTCCCCGATATCGCTAAAATGCTTATCCGCAACAAGAATACAAGCGAACAGAAACAATTTTTTGAGGCCAACGGCTACTATGTCGATTCTACTTTCTTTCAGCTTTTTACATACAACTTTGTTTACGGAAGTGGTATTGCGGCACTGAATGAACCTAATACAATGGTTATTTCCAGAGAGATGTCAGAACGCTTTTTTGGGAAGGAAAACCCTGTCAACAAGCCACTATCTGTTAACACGCCATTTGGCGAATTCAATTACACCGTAAAAGCTGTTTTTGATAATTCAACTTATAAGTCGCACATTCCTGCAAATTATTTTCTTTCCATGCGCAACCAGGATATGTGGAACTGGGTAACGCAGCAAACAAACCTGGTGGGCAACAACGTATTTTATACCTATATAAAATTGAAGCCGCAGGTCAACGCAAAACAATTCGAGGCTAAACTGAATGTTTTTTTTGATAAAGAAGCAGGAGAAGAAATGAAGGCATTTGGTTTCAGGAATACACTTTTTTTGCAGCCTGTAAGGGATATTTATTTGCATTCAGCAATCGGCAATGAGATTACGCCCAACGGTGCCATCACCTATCTATATATACTCGGATCAATAGCTGCATTCATATTGGTTATTGCCTGTATTAATTTCATGAATCTTTCAACCGCCCGTTCTGAAAAACGCGCTAGGGAGGTAGCTGTAAAAAAAGTAATAGGAGCTGGCAGAAGGTTACTGATCTGGCAGTTATTGGGCGAGTCATTTATTATGTGTATTGCAGCTTTGGTGATTGCAATAGTCTTTACAAGCATTTTATTGCCTTATTTCAACACGCTGACACATAAAGATATCCGGTTGACTGATGAACCGCATCTGATCATTTGGATTGCCATCATTACACTGGCTACAGGCTTGTTTGCGGGTATTTATCCCGCCTTTTATCTGTCGTCTTTTAAGCCGGTTCAAATTCTAAAGGGAAAGATCATCAACAGCTTTTCGGCAACGGTTTTGCGTAAAGGGCTGGTGATTTTTCAGTTTGCTATTTCAGTTTGCCTGGTGATTGCAGCCGTTGTTATCTGGAAGCAATTAAATTACCTCAACCATCAGCAACTCGGATTTAACACCGAACAAAAATTAGTGCTGCCGTTACAGGATGGTTATCTGAATAGTGAAAGCCATTATACCTCTTTAAAAAATGAACTGTTGCAACAGCCCGAGGTAAAAGCCGTGACCTGCGGATCCGCATATCCGGGAATCACCAATTTAAATGACATGTTGTTCTTTGCGGAAGGAAAAGCAAAAAACGACAATGTTGACGTGCACACCGCTTCAATAGATGAAAATTATATCGAAACGATGGGCTTCCAGTTACTAAGCGGCAGGTCGTTTTCAAAAGATTTCAAGGCGGATTCTTTGAGCGTTATTTTGAATGAAACGGCGGTGAAACAGCTTGGTTACACAGTAGAAAACGCTATTGGCAGGAAAGCAAATTACGATGTAGGAAAATTTCATGGTGCCTTACAGATAGTCGGCGTTGTTAAAGATTTCAATTTCGAAAGCCTGCACAATCACATTGAACCCTATGGTTTTACAACAACTATGTTCGGTAGCAGGTTTGGTTACCTTGTCGCCAATCTCAACACAAAAGATTATGCCCGTGCAATCAATAAAATTGAGCGTGTGTGGGCCAGGCTTAATCCTACAGTGCCATTTCGATATTCTTTTGTAGATAAGGACTTTCAGCACAATTATGAAAAAGAACAGCTAACATCAAGTCTCGTAACATACTTTACCATTATTGCAATTTTGATTGCATGCCTTGGATTATTTGGCCTTTCAATATTTGCCGCTGAACAAAAAAGAAAGGAAGTTGGTATAAGGAAAGTGCTTGGAGCTTCTGCGGGACAGATCTCGTTGCTCTTGTCAAAGGAATTTATCGCGTTGGTTGTTGTCGGTGTTATCATTGCATCGCCCGTGGCATGGCTTATTATGCATAAATGGTTGCAGGGCTTTGCTTATCGCACGAGTATAAGTTGGTGGATGTTTGGTGTCGCCGGGTTGTCGGCTGTCTGTATTGCTTTTTTTACCATCAGTTTTCAGTCGGTAAAAGCGGCATTGGCGAATCCTGTGAAGAGTTTGAGGACAGAGTAATGTGTGAATGTGGAAATATGCGAATGGTGAAAGACAAAATCTAAAGATTAACAATAAATAATGCTGAAAGCTGATAGCTGACGGCTCAAAGCCAATATATGTTTAAAAACTACCTTTTACTCGCTGTGAAGAATTTTCGGAAACAGAAGATGTTTTCATTAATTAACGTACTGGGACTAACCGTCGGCATAACCTGCTGCTTAATGATCTTTCTGTTTATTACCAATGAATTCAGCTACGACAAGTTTCATAAAAACGGAGATAATATTTACCGCGTAATGCGCGTTGGCAATCTTGACGGGGCAGAACGAAATATTCCTTATCTGTCGCCACCGTATGCTGCTGCTTTGGCGAATGACTACCCGGATGCTATTCAAAAGACGACACGTGTATTTGGAGATAATGACCTGGTGACATACGATAACGTTTCTTTTAATGAAAAGAAAGTGTACCTGGTTGATAACAACTTCTTTCAGTTTTTCAGCTTCAAATTACTGAAAGGTAATCCATCAACTGTTTTAAACGATCCAGCGAGCGTTGTAATGACCGCTACGGCATCAAAAAAGTATTTTGGAAACGAAGATCCAATTGGTAAAACCATAGTGATGAATAAGAAGCTGCAGTTGAAAGTAACGGGCATTGCAGAAGACGTGCCAGTGAATTCGCATCTCGATTTCGATATGGTTGTGCCACTGGCTAACTGGAAGAATGAATACTGGATGAACCAATGGCCCAATAACAGCCTTTTTGTGTACCTGCAGTTGAACCCTGCGGTAAATCCGGAGCAGTTGAAGAGCCGTTTCCCTGCCTTCATGGATAAATATATGGGCAAGTTTTATAAAGAGAATGGGTTTAAGATGGGGCTTACAATACATGCGCTGCACGACATTTATTTTGAAGGCGAATCTCCCTTTGATAATGTAAAGCATGGTAGCAGAAAAATGGTATATGTGTTTATGAGCATCGCCGCATTAATACTCATCATTGCATGTATCAACTTCATGAATCTGGCTACTGCCCGCGCCACAGACCGATCTAAGGAAGTGGGGCTGCGTAAAGTAATGGGTGCTGTACGGCGTCAGCTGGCATTGCAGTTTATTTTTGAATCTCTGTTATTCGCCACACTGGCATCCGTTCTCGCACTCGTTTTATTGCAGCTCATTATGCCGGTTTACACTAATTTCCTTGGGTATAAATTGCCGGCTTACTGGACGGATCCGAGAGTGTATCTGTTTCTTGTTGCCGTGATCGTAGTAGTTGGTTTACTTGCAGGGAGCTATCCTGCATTGTTGATGTCTTCTTTTTCTCCGATTGAATCACTGAAAGGAAAATTAAGGACAGGTAAAGGAGGCGCATTTTTCAGGAAAGCATTGGTGGTGTGCCAATTCGGAATTTCAGTACTGCTGATCATTAGTGTTACGATTGTCACAAAACAAATGCATTATTTGCGTACGTCCGATATGGGATTTGATAAAGAGCAGTCAATGATTGTGCGGCTGGATAATAATGCAATCTGGGAGAAAAAGACACAATTTAAAAATCAGTTACAAGCCGATCCCGCTATTGCAAGTGTTTCATTGATGAGTGGTGAGCCGGGTGGCTTTCACGACAACTATGGATTTGAGATACCTGACAAGCCCGGTGAAAAAGTAATGCTTAATACGGAGTTTGCAGATTTTGAATATGTGCCTACACTTGGATTGAAAGTTATTGCAGGAAGAAATTTTTCAGCACAATTCCCTACGGATTCTACAAGTTCGGTATTAATTAACCGCGCCGCTGCAACCAAGCTGGGTTATAAGCCTGAACAGGCTGTAGGAAAACAGATTAAGAATATTATGAAGGATAGTCTGCCCAGGACAATCATCGGAGTTGTGGAAGATTATCATTTCGCATCATTAAAGCAAGTGATAGGCCCGTTAGTTATTTCCAGCGACAAAAATGATAGAAGATTGGCATTAATAAAACTGAAGCCCACCAACCTTCCACAGGCAGTTGATCGTATTAAGAAGGTTTACACTTCTGAGGTGCCTGACTATCCTTTTGAATATACATTTCTTGATGAACGTTTCAATAAGCTGTATAAATCTGAAGCAAGCCAGGAAACACTTTTGAGTGTGTTCTCCATTATCGCAATTTGCATTGCATGCCTTGGATTATTTGGCCTTGCATCATACACTGCCATTAAAAGAACAAAAGAAATCGGTGTTAGAAAAGTGCTTGGTTCATCAGTTGAAAATATTGTATTGTTGTTGTCCAAAGACTTGTTGAAGCCGGTTTTATTGGGGACACTTATTGCGGTTCCTTTAGGATATTTTGTTATGCAAAAGTGGCTGCAGGGCTTTGCTTACAAGGTGGACATCCATTGGTGGGTGTTTGCAATCGCCGCTACGATTGCGGTGATGATTGCCCTGTTTACTGTCAGTGTTCAAGCCATTAAGGCCGCGCTTGCAAACCCTGTAAAAAGCCTGAGAACAGAATAACCGTTAACTAAAAGAGAGAATTAAAATGCTACAGAACTATTTTAAAGTTGCGATCAGGAACTTGTTAAAAAACAAAACCGCTTCGGCCATCAATATTTTTGGTTTGACGATCGGGTTAACATGTTGTTTGCTGATCAGCCTTTATATCCGCCATGAAGTGAGCTTTGACGACTTTCAAAAAAATGGTAGCCGCATAGCGCGCGTTATTATGGAATATAGTTTTGAGGGCGGTAGCTCTGCGGGTAAGGGCAACTGGACAAGCGTGCGTGTGGCGCCGGTACTACAACGGACTTTCCCTGAAGTTGAATCGACAGTCAGAATGGCCGCGTATGAAAAGGTGGTCCATTATAACGATAAAATGATCAGCGAAAAGAATTTTATGTATGCTGATCCTTCTTTCTTTAAAATTTTTTCATTCAGGCTTAAAGATGGCGACCCTTCGCAAGTACTCAACGCTCCTTATAATGTTGTTCTGACCGAGTCTGCCGCGAAGAAATATTTTGGAGAACAAAATGCGATAGGAAAGGCATTCAAAGTTGGTAATGACAGTAACTTGTATCGTGTTACCGGTGTAATGCAGGATATTCCGGACAACTCACAGATCCGTTTAGATTTTCTTGCTTCATTTTCGTCTTTGCATCTCAGAAAAGAAGCTGAAGATACATACTGGAATGCCAACTACACAACCTATTTATTGCTTAATAACAATCAATCAATAGCCGGGCTACAGGCAAAGCTTCCTGCTTTCATGAAAAAAGAAATGCAGGGTGCAAATGCAACCATCAACTTTTATCTTGAACAATTCAACAAGATACATCTGTATTCTCCATATGACAGTTTTGTGCCGAATAACAGCATTTCGTACATGTTTATTCTTGGCGCAGTTGCATTGCTTATTCTTATCATTGCATGTTCAACTTATATTAATCTTAGTACAGCCAGATCGCTTGAAAGAGCAAAAGAAGTGGGTGTGAGAAAAGTAATAGGTGCAGGAAAAAAGCAACTGTTCTGGCAATTTATCGGAGAGTCAGTGCTGGTATGCCTTGCGGCTGTTATACTAAGCCTGTTTGTCGCCTCTGCGTTACTTCCCTTCTTTAATAAGCTTACAAATACAACGTTGAACGGGGCCTCATTGGTTTCGGTGCAGTTTATTTCTTTCCTTTTGTTATTGGTTGTACTTGTTAGTTTGTTAGCGGGAGCGTATCCATCCTTTATACTGGCTGATTTCAGGCCTGTAGTAGTGCTTAAGGGGTCTTTCAAAAATACAGGCAAAGGCCAAACTCTAAGAAGGTCGCTCATTGTATTTCAGTTTGCTATTTCTGTGTTCCTCATTATATCAACTTTTATTGTTCAACGACAATTGTATTTTATTCAGAATGCCAAGCTGGGTTATGATCGTGAACATATTGTTGTGTTGCCAATGGATGGCAAAATGGTGCAAAGTATTCCATTAATCAAACAGCAGCTCAAAAGCAATTCAAATGTCCTGAACGTTTCTTATTGCTATAGAACGCCGGTGGAAGGCGGCGGCGGATACAATATGCGTTCTGCTACTATGCCCGAAACGCAACAGATTGCGGTAGCTGCAAATCCCATTGATGAAGATTTTATTCCAACAGTTGGCATGCAGATTATAGCCGGCGAGAATCTTACGCAGCGTGATGTGAAGGAAGCGGCACTGGATTCAAACGCGCTTTACCATTTTGTTTTGAATGAATCTGCGGCCAGTCAGTTGGGCTGGTCTGCACAGGATGCTATCGGTAAAAGAATGTTCCTGGATGATACCCGCCCGGGTATAGTTAAGGCTGTTGTAAAAGATTTCCATTTCAGATCCATGCGTGAACCAATCAAGCCGTTCGTGCTTTTCCCTGAACCGGGTGGGCGGGAAATAATGGTGAAAATAAATGGTGCACACCTTACTCAAACTATTGCTTTCATTGAATCAAAGTGGAAAGAGCTTGTGCCGCATCGTCCTTTTGAATATCATTTTATGGATGAAGATTATAACGAATTGTATAATGCCGAAATTAGGTTGGGTAAAGTAATGGATCTATTTGCCGCCATTGCAATTGTATTGGCTTGCCTTGGTCTGCTGGGCCTTTCAGCTTACTCCGCACAGCAGCGCATAAAGGAAATAGGTGTGCGCAAAGTGCTGGGTGCTTCGGTAAGTAGTATAGTTATTGCACTTTCTAAGGATTTTATCCGTCTTACGGCGATTGCCATCCTGATTGCATTCCCGGTTGCCTGGTGGGCTACTACCAAATGGCTGGAAGATTTCTCTTACAGGGCTAATATTTCGTGGAGCATTTACCTCTTCGCAGCCGTGATAACTATAGTACTTGCAGTACTAACAGTTAGCCTGCAAACAGTAAAAGCTGCGATGAGCAATCCGGTTAAAAGCTTGAGAACAGAATAATTGACAGTGATTATGATTTGCGAATGAGGCAATGTGCGAATCGTAAAATGGCTCATATTGAAATGATTTGATGCGGATAAAAGAATGATGCAGATAATAGTCAACAGTTATCTGCGTAGCCCCGTGTATTCTCCCTGCTACTCTGTGTGGTGTATTTGTGTGGTTTCAAAAGTAGTGTTTAATTAGAAAAAATAATTTTCAACATAGAAACTTAAAAACAGCAGCATGTTCAGAAACTACGGTTTACTTGCAATTCGAAATATCCTGCGCAAAAAGTTTTACTCATTTGTCAATCTGGCCGGGCTTAGCATTGCAAGTGCGTTTTGTATACTAGTGTACCTCTACGTAAAGCATGAGCAGTCTTTCGATACATTTCACACAAATACGTCCCGTTTATACAGGCTGGAGCAAAGTAATTTGTGGCAATCCGATGAAAAGAAAAAGAGCAGCCTGTTTTCTTTCATGCTGAAAGATGAGCAGCCGGGAATTATACAACATCCTGCTGTACTGGCTGTTGAATTGCAAAAAACATTTCCTGAAATTGAAGAGGCTGTAAGAATTGAACAATCCTACCAGGAAAAGGTCAGAGTAGGCACTCAGAGCTTCAACGAGAAAAGCAATATTGCATACGTTGATAAAAACTTTTTTACGGTCTTCAGCTTTCCATTGCTGCGCGGCAATCCCGCCAACGCGCTTACAGAAAAGAACAATGTTGTTATTAGCGAAGACATCGCTTTAAAATATTTCGGCAAACAAGACCCTATTGGCCGCACAATTTTATTTCCAAATGAGGACAGCGCTACATATATAGTGAGCGCTGTTGCAAAGAATTTTCCAGCCAATTCCAGTTATCGTTTTGACCTGGTGATGCCAAGAATATCGAGGGCTGATTATGCAGAAAAGATGAGTAGGGGCCTCAATACATCCAGCGACCAGGTAATACTTCAGTTAAAAAAAGGAATTGATGCCACAGGCTTTGAAAAAAGGCTGGATGCTTTTACGAGAAAATATTATGAATCTGCATTAAAAGAATGGGCCGCTTTTCCGGGAAGCAGCATCAATGTAAATAACTTTCATGTGCGCATCAGGTCTTTTGCTGAAGCACATTATTCCAATGCGTCGGGATGGGGGCATTTAACTGATCTCAACAATATTTATCAGTTGGTGTCTTTGGTTATAGTCATCCTTGTTGTTGCCTGCCTGAACTATATCTTATTAACGTTGACGGGTACAATCTCTCGTTCGCAGGAAGTGGGCGTTCGCAAAACCCTGGGTGCCGAAAGAAAACAAATTGTCCTTCAATTCTATATTGAAACACAGCTGCTGGCTTTTATTTCCGTTGTTTTTGGTCTGCTGCTTGCAATTATATGCCTTCCTTTTTTCAATGGGCTTACGGGCGCCGAAATAAACATCCGCTTTTTTTCTGTTGGAACAATTCTCACGCTTTTATGTGTGCTGGCGGTTATATTAGGCGCGGCAGCCGGTGTGTATCCTGCATTGGTGATGTCTGGCTTAAAGCCATTGAATATGTTGAGGAAATTTTCTGCATACAAGCTTAACCCGTATTTATCCAGGATTTTGGTTACCACACAATTCGGTGTCTGCATCATTCTGATTATTTCAACACTGGTTATTAATAAGCAAATTGAATTTATTAATCATAAAGACCTGGGCTTTGATAAGGAACAGGTAATTACACTCAACAATCCTTTTAATAATGCCAACGATACACGCCTCTTAAAGGACAGGCTGGAGAATTTTGCTGCAACCGACCCTTCTATTGCTGGCTTTAGCAATACATTTCTGGGATATAACAATGTCAACAATTATCGCATTAACGATCAAAAAACAATGGTAGAAGTTTTTGATGTTGATTATAACTATTTCGCCTTTTTCAAGATTCCAATTGTAAAAGGACGAAATTTTTCAAAGCTGATACCGGAAGATAGCACGCGACTTCAGTTAACGGAAGACCAGTATATGAAAGGCGCTTCGGCTACGAGATGTGCTGTTGTTGTAAATGAAACCTTATATAAAATGCTTGGGAGCCCTAAACTTAATACGATCAATGCATCGCTTGGTGGAATAATCATCGGCGTATGTAAAGATTATTACCCCGATGATCTTACAAAAGCAATTTCTCCTTCTCTGCACAAAATAGAAAAATGGTACGGTGGTTCATTCTCGTTCAGGATAAAGCCTGATCAAAACATACCGCAAGTACTGGACAGAATGCATAAAAACTGGACTAAGCTAACAGGCGGAGAACCCTTTAGTTATTCTTTTCTTGATGAAAAGGTGGCGCAAAACTACGATGCGTATTTGCGTTGGATGAAAACGGTAACATCCGCATGTGTGTTGGCTATAGTGATTGCGTGTATGGGATTGTTTGGTTTATCTGGTTTGTCAACAACAGCACGTGTTAAAGAGATAGGCATCCGAAAAGTGCTTGGTGCGTCTGTGGGTGATTTGTTTCTGCTATTGAACAGAGGCATGTTCATCACTGCGCTTGTTGCATTTGTAATTGCAATTCCAATAGCATTATTGCTGGCAAATACTTGGCTTCAAAACTTTGCATATAGAATAACGCCGGACTGGTCATTGTTTGCCGGTGCCGGAATTATTAGTCTGGCCACAGCAATTATAGCCGTAAGTTATCACACAATAAAAACAGCGGTGGCGAATCCGGTGAATAGCCTTAGGACGGAATAATTGATAATTGAAAATTGACGATTGAAAATGGGGGCGTTTTAGTTGTGCAGGCGTCGTCGACTTTGGAAAATGTCTCCTGTCGTTGACATGACGATTCTGGCTTGACGGAAAAAGTAATTGGGGCACACCAATGATGGGTGTGTAGTAAGTGAGCGAGTCTGTGTTCGCATCGTCACCTCGACTGAGGGGATTTGGTTACCACAACCAAAAGGAGGCGACGGAGTATGGAATTTAACGCTCCGCGAAGTTTCCAGGCTTCGCGGTATTATTCTATCGCTTGTAGCGATTTTTGATTGCAGGTGATCGTCGGAGACGATAGAATAAGCCTGCAGAGCCTGGAGGCTCAGTAGAGCGGAAAATGCACATAATTAAAAACTGTCATTGGCACGATAGGAGAGGTCTCCCGAATGCTGGCCTGATTGTGTTTTTTAAGAATAGTCGAACAATAACTTAAGTAAACGGCATTGAGTTGACAATGGAAGATCAGTGAATAGAACTATTGCCAGATTGCAATTTGTCCTGGAGATTTGGATAAGTTTTTTGCGTAATTCAGTGCCTTTGTGAAGTTCTGTGTAACTGTATTTTCATTTCAGCGTTACATGTAATATCGATAACTAATCTAAACCTTCTTATATGTTTAGAAACTACCTCAAAACCGCAATACGCGGATTACTAAAAAATAAATTTTCCGCGTTCATTAACGTGAGTGGCCTTGCCGTTGGGATGGCTGTTTCAATATTAATTGGATTGTGGATTTGGAATGAGCTGTCTTTTGATAAGCATTTTCAACATTACGACCGCATTTCGCAGGTAATGCAAAACCAGAAGTTTAATGGAGAAGTTAACACGGGAATGGGAAACGTAATTCCCCTGGCTGCAGAATTGAGGAGAAGCTATGGCGATGATTTTAAGCATGTGGTACTGTCTTCCTGGAATATGAATAGCCTTATCGCGGCAGGAGAAAAGAAGCTCAGCCTGCAAGGTAGCTATATGGAATCCGGCGCACCCGAAATGCTTTCACTAAATATGGTTGCCGGTACCCGTAAGGCATTCAATGAACCCGCATCTGTTTTGTTATCACAATCCACTGCAAAGGCGCTTTTCGGTAATGATGATCCCGTTGGAAAAATTGTTAAGATAGATGGTGACCTGCAGGAAATGGTCGCCGGTGTTTACGAAGATTTTCCATTGAACACGAGCTTCAAAGATGTGGCTTTTATTGCGCCTTTTTATGATTTGAAAAGTTGGGTAAGTGGTAATGAGAACAACTGGTACAATTCGTCTTTTCAGTTGTTTGTAGAACTTACGGATAAGGCCGATAGGGAACGCGTGTCTGCAAAAATAAAAGACATCAAACTGAATAAGGTAGACGCCAAAACTGCACAGCTTCAAAAGCCGCAGATGTTTTTATACCCTATGAGTAAATGGCATTTGCATGCTGATTTTAAGAATGGTATTAGTGTTGGTGGAAGAATACAGTACGTGTGGATGTTTGCAATAATAGGGTTATTTGTTTTGTTGCTGGCCTGCATCAATTTTATGAACCTAAGTACTGCACGAAGTGAAAAACGAGCTAAGGAAGTAGGCATTCGCAAAGCAGTCGGATCGCTTCGTTCACAACTCATAATGCAGTTCTTCTGTGAGTCGTTAGTAGTGGCATTGTTTGGCTTTGTTCTGTCCATATTATTGGTGTTATTTATTCTTCCCTTTTTCAACCAGGTAACCGAAAAAGACATTCATCTGCCGTGGGGCAACGCTTATTTCTGGATGATAATTGCAGGCTTTACACTGCTGACCGGATTGATTGCTGGCATTTATCCCGCATTGTACCTGTCTTCATTCCGGCCCGTTAAAGTATTAAAAGGCATTTTTAAAAGCGGCCGCTACGCGGCAACTCCAAGGAAGGTCTTAGTAGTAGTTCAATTTACTGTTTCTGTTATTCTCATCATCAGTACGATCACCGTTTTCAGGCAGGTTCAGTTCGCGAAAAGCAGGCCCATCGGCTACACGCGCGAAGGGCTGATTACCATTATCATGAAAACATACAATTACCACAACAGTATGTCTGCCATGCGGAATGACCTGTTGCAACAAGGTGCAATTGTTGATATGGCTGAGTCAAACACACCGGTTACCGAAAACGATCATTTTGATGATAGTTTTAACTGGAAGGATAAAGATCCGCAAGGCTCTATTAAGTTTAATACAGTGGGCATAGCGGGGCAATATGGTAAAACAATCGGTTGGCAATTTGTAAACGGAAGAGATTTGTCAGCGCAAATGGCAACTGATTCCTCGGCGATTGTGATTAATGAAACTGCGGCCAAATACATGGGATTCAAGAGCCCGGTAGGAGAGACAGTAAGGTGGCACGACAGAGCTTATACAATCATCGGTGTAATTAAAGACATGGTGGTGGAATCGCCATATGCTCCCACAAAGCAAACCGTATTTTACCTGGATTCCAGCATTGGAGGAATTGTAAATATCCGGTTGAACCCGAATAAATCAACTGCTTCATCCCTTGCTTTAATAGAAGCTGTGTGCAAAAAGTATTCACCTGAAGAGCCGTTTGATTATAAGTTTGCGGATGATGAATATGCCCGGAAATTTGCAGATGAAGAACGTGTTGGAAAGCTTGCAGGCTTTTTTGCGATACTGGCTATTTTTATCAGTTGTCTTGGTTTGTTTGGAATGGCTTCGTTTGTTGCGGAACAGCGTACGAAGGAGATTGGCGTGAGAAAAGTATTGGGTGCTTCGGTCTTAGGGCTTTGGGAATTGATGTCGAAGGAATTTGTAGTTCTCGCAATTATCGCATTTCTGATTGCATCGCCTGTTGCCTATTATTTCATGCACAACTGGCTTCAGAACTACGAATACAGGGCGCCACTATCGTGGTGGATCTTTGCTGCTACAGGCATTGGATCGCTCATTATCACTTTGCTCACGGTAAGCTATCAATCTATTAAAGCAGCATTGGCTAATCCTGTCAAAAGCCTCAGAACAGAATAATGTGCGGATGTGCAAATGAGTAAATATGCGAATGTGAAAAAAGACAAATGTGCAGTATGCAAATAAGAAACTACAGGTATATGTATGTTGTTAAGTTTTGATCTCAGATTTTGACTTCGGTTTTCGTTGCGTTTCGCCGCCCCTTTGCGCCCTTTGCGTGAAACTCTTTGCGCCTTTGCGTGAAACATTCATGTGTAACGTTGTTAATTTTTGGTCTCAGTTTTTGCCTTTGTTTTTCCGTTGCGTTTCGCCGCCCCTTTGCGCCCTTTGCGTGAAACTCTTTGCGCCCTTTGCGTGAAATTATTGCGCCCTTTGCGTGAAATTATTGCGCCTTTGCGCGAAGCCTCTCTGGCATGCAATAAAAAGGCCCCGCCGAAACGGAGCCCTTGTTATTTTCAATCTTCCACGAAACCTTCGCTTCAGATTTTTTGACTTTTTAATTTTTCTTTTTGACTTAGTGCTTCTTACTTCACTTCCTCAAACTCTGCATCCTGAACATCTTCGGGGCCTTTAGCTTCTGCGCCACCAGCTTGCTGTTGAGCGCCAGCAGTTTCTGCACCGTTTCCACCTGCAGCCTGCTGAGCTTTGTAGATCTCTTCGCTAGCAGCGGTCCAAGCATTGTTCATTTCAGCCAGAGCTTTGTCAATTGCATCGCTATCCTGGTTTTTGTGCGCTTCCTTCAGCTTAGTCAAAGCATCTTCAATAGGCGCTTTTTTATCAGCAGGAATTTTATCGCCGAACTCTTTCAGTTGCTTTTCAGTCTGGAAGATCAAGCTATCAGCCTGGTTCAGTTTTTCAACTTTTTCACGTGCAGCTTTATCAGTTGCTTCGTTGGCTTTCGCTTCATTCTTCATTTTTTCTATTTCATCCTTGCTTAAGCCACTTCCTGCTTCAATGCGGATCTTCTGTTCTTTGCCGGTTCCTTTATCTTTTGCGTTAACGTGTAAGATACCGTTAGCATCAATATCAAAAGTTACTTCGATCTGAGGAACTCCTCTTGGAGCTGGTGGAATACCATCCAGGTTAAACACACCCAGGCTCTTATTATCGTTTGCCATGCTTCTTTCACCCTGTAGTACATGGATCTGTACGCCTGGCTGATTGTCGCTTGCAGTAGAAAATGTTTCAGTTTTCTTTGTAGGAATGGTTGTGTTAGAAGAGATCATCGTAGTCATTACACCACCGTAAGTTTCAATGCCCAGACTTAACGGAGTAACGTCTAACAACAGTACATCTTTCACTTCACCGGTTAATACCGCACCCTGAATAGCAGCACCAACAGCAACTACCTCATCCGGGTTTACACCACGGTTTGGTTTTTTGCCGAAGAATTTTTCTACTATTTCCTGTACTTTAGGAATACGCGTGCTACCACCCACCAGTATCACTTCATCAATCTGAGATGCAGAGTATCCAGCATCTTTCAATGCAGCCTCACAAGGCTTTAAACATCTTTCAAATAACCTGTCAGCCAGTTGTTCAAACCTAGCTCTTGTTAATTTCACAACAAGGTGTTTAGGAACACCGTCAACTGCAGTGATATAAGGCAGGTTGATTTCTGTTTCTGAAGAAGATGACAGTTCAATCTTCGCTTTTTCAGCCGCTTCTTTTAAGCGCTGAAGAGCCATTGGGTCCTTACGCAGGTCAACTGCTTCCTGGCCTTTAAATTCGTCAGCCAGCCAGTCCATGATCACTTTATCAAAGTCATCACCACCTAAGTGTGTATCACCGTTAGTGCTTTTTACTTCGAAAACGCCATCACCCAATTCAAGAACTGAGATATCGAATGTACCGCCACCCAGGTCAAATACTGCTATTTTCTGGTCAGCGTGTTTTTTATCCAAACCATAAGCCAGTGCCGCTGCAGTAGGCTCATTCACTATGCGGCGAACATTTAAACCTGCGATTTCACCAGCTTCTTTTGTAGCCTGGCGCTGAGCATCGTTAAAGTAAGCAGGAACGGTAATAACCGCTTCTGTAACTTCCTGGCCCAGGTAATCTTCAGCCGTTTTTTTCATTTTCTGCAGGATCATGGCAGAAATTTCCTGTGGGGTATATAATCTGCCATCAATGTCTACACGAACAGTATTATTGTCACCTTTTGCAACTTTATATGCCCAGTGGCTGATTTCTTCGGTCACTTCGTCAAATCTGCGACCCATAAAACGCTTAACACTCATAATGGTGTTATGCGGGTTAGTAATGGCCTGACGTTTAGCGGGATCACCTACTTTACGTTCGCCATTTTTTAAGAAGGCTACAACTGAAGGCGTTGTGCGGCGGCCTTCATCGTTGGCGATTACCACCGGTTCGTTACCTTCCATTACAGCTACGCAACTGTTAGTTGTACCTAAGTCAATACCTATTATCTTTCCCATATCTTTTAATCCTTTAAGGTTTTGTATTAGAATGTTCCTTTTATTCAGTCAATGATTATGCCATCGACTGTCAAAGTGAAAAATTGGCAGAGAACAGGCTTAAAGCCTAAAACCCAAAGGCTAAAGCAGGGCTCAAAGCGTAAAGCCTAAAGCGCAAAGCTTGTTTGTCGGCGCACAGTTTTGTCGCAATTATTGAAGTTTGTTTCCAGTAAGCGTTCGGTACTCCTGGTAAATTCTGAAGAGAATAAACGTCTTGAACATTCAACCGCAAGTTTTGGCTTTAAGCTTTGGGCTCTGAGCTTCCCTCTGGCTCCAATCTTGTACTTCAACTCCCTAAATGGACCTTATATGATAAAAAAATATTTACCTGTTTTGACAGTGATTTTGTTGTTTTCCTGCCAAAATCAGCCAAAAAATATTACAGAAACTCCGGCGGACACGGTGCAAACGGAAATTAAACCCGTTTCCCTGCCCGAGCCATTTGCCACCAAATCTGTTTCAAAATTTTGCGATGTAATTGGTTGGATTGATGCTATCATGCCCAAAGCGCCCGAAGGGTTCGTGGTGACTAAATTTGCTTCGGGCCTGAATAATCCAAGATGGATTTACCAGGCTCCAAACGGCGACATCTTCGTTTCGCAGGCATCTTCTGATCCCGGTGCCGTAAAAAAACTGGAGGCGCAGGTTTCGGGGAAAGCAAATTCTCAGAACCTGGGTAACAGTGCCAATTCGGTAATACTGTTAAGGGATGCCAATAATGATGGCGTGGCAGATACTTCTGAGGTATTTCTTTCGGGGCTTGATCAGCCCTTTGGGATGCTTGTTCTGGGTAATTTCTTCTACGTGGCCAATACTGATGCGTTGCTTAGGTTTCCCTACCAGGCCGGGCAAAACAGCATCAAGAATCAGCCACAGAAAATTCTAACATTGCCAAAAGGCGGATACAATAATCACTGGACAAGAAACCTGATCGCCAATAGCGATAATTCTAAAATTTTCGTATCAGTCGGTTCCGGATCCAATAATGCTGAACACGGCATGGATAATGAGATCCGGCGCGCCAATATACTGGAAATCAATCCCGACGGATCGGGCGAAAAAGTGTATGCCTCAGGCCTGAGAAATCCTGTAGGAATGGGCTGGGCACCGGGGACGTCAACTCTGTGGGCCGCCGTAAATGAAAGGGATGAGCTGGGCGATGGGCTGGTTCCGGATTATCTTACTTCAGTAAAAGAAGGCGGATTTTATGGTTGGCCCTATAGTTATTTTGGACAGCACAAAGACCCGCGAATGAAAGGCGCAGGAGCCGGCATTGTTGCTAAAGCAATTGTTCCTGATGTGTCTTTGGAGCCGCATACGGCTTCGCTGGGACTGGCGTTTTACAACAAAAATGTGTTTCCTGCAAAATACCAGGGAGGCGCTTTTATTGGCCAGCATGGATCATGGAACTCTTCTAAACTTGTGGGTTACAAAGTGGTTTTTGTGCCATTTAAAAATGGTAAGCCAACAGGTAATCCTGAAGATTTTTTAACGGGATTTATTGCCGATGAGACAAGTGGCAAAGTATATGGCAGGCCTGTAGGTGTGGCTGTTTTAAATAACGGGGCATTGCTTGTTGCAGATGATGCCTCTAATACCATCTGGTGTGTGAGGAAGAAGTAGGGCGGGCATAGAGCCTAAAGCCTAAAGCGCCAAGCTTAAAGCCAAGGTTTGGCACACTTGAAACATATTTAAATGGAAAGAGCCGAGGGCAATTGTTTGCTTTCGGCTCTTTTTGTATCATATTTTTACAACTAAATTGCTCCAGGTTTTTAGCTCACACTTAAAACTAAAAAAACAAGTTAGACAATACGTTCTTAGGATCATTGGTTGCAGGCTTCAGGCCCATAAAAGTGGTAAGCTGAGCCGGCGAAATAAGGCCGCCCAATTTTGTTTTTAAACCGCTGAATAACGATGCAAACTTGGAGCTGTAAGCGCTCGCATTGGTTTGTTGCAATGGTAAAATTTTTGCTTTTTGCTCAAGAAAGGTGGTTATGGCGCTTGTAACGCCCGGCTTTTGCACACTGGTTAATGCCAGGGCAGGTGCCAGTTTTCCAATAACGCTTTTTGAAATGCTTTGTACATTAAATCCAGACGTAGCCACACTTGCCAAAGTTCCAAGGGCTGTTTGCGCGTGAAGGGTTGTTCCCGTTAAGGTTGCTGCCGCAAACAAGATAAATAATTTCTTCATGAAAATTTTTTTGCATAGACCGCAACCGTTCTTCGATGTTTAAAATGAAAAAAGTTAAACAATGTTAAAACTAGTATTTCCCTGAGGTGATTTATGGTAAAAAAGAATCATGCGTTGTGAATGCATTCAATACGTTTTGGTGTAAAGCTTTATGCCATCAGATGGGGATGGCTGTTGTTACAAAATTGAAAGATCCCAAAACAAATGTTTGCCTGGGATCTTTAATAAAATGTATATCTGTAAAAGAGGTGGCCTCAAGATTAAAGTTCAGTTTTCAGCTTTGCGCTCCTTCCTTCCTCAATAAAACAAATTGGACAATACATTCTTCGGGTCATTTGTTGAAGGCTTCAACCCCATGAAAGTCGTTAATTGTGTGGGCGAAATAAGGCCGCCGAGCTTTGTTTTTAAACCACTGAATAATGATGTGAATTTAGTGCTATACCCGCCCGCATCAGTCTGTTGCAAAGGTAATATTTTCGCTTTTTGTGTGAGGAAATCTGTTATTGCGCTTGTTACGCCGGGCTTTTGTGTATCGGTTAATTTTAATGACGGCACAAGTTTTCCCATGATGCTTTTTGTAAGGCTTTTTACGTTAAACCCCGAAGAAGCAGCGTTGGTAAGATCGCCCGGGACTGTTTGTGCCTGAATGGAAGATATCGTTAAGATAGCTGCAGCAAGGAGAAAGAATAATTTTTTCATGGTAATGTGTTTTAAATAGTAGCAGTAAGGTAGTAACAATTTAAGGGATGGAAAGTTCAGCCTTGATTAAAAATGAAATCGTTACCGACAACGTTTGCGTAAAAAAATCTTGTTTTTGCGCTTGTTTGCATTAAATATAGTTATAGACTTGTCGTAATAGTTGTCTTTTTTAGTTACTGTCGCTCTGAAATTTGCCACATGAAAAAAGAGTCTTTCCTTCCTGCACATTCAACAGAATTGCATCAGGGGATCTTAATGATGGTTTTTTCAGCATAGCCAGTTTTGTTTTATACACCTAAAAATGGAATATGCGAAAATTTTTGGATGAAAACTTCCTCCTGCAATCAAACACTGCACAACGGCTTTATCATGAGTTCGCAAAGGATATGCCTATCATTGATTATCATTGCCATTTGCCTCCTGCGCAGATAGCACAGAATTACCAGTTTAAGAATCTTACTGAGATCTGGTTATATGGCGATCATTACAAATGGAGGGCTATGCGCACCAATGGCATTGATGAAAGATATTGCACGGGTGATGCCACGGACTTTGAGAAGTTTGAACAATGGGCGGCAACTGTTCCCTACACGCTTCGTAACCCGCTGCATCACTGGACGCATCTTGAGTTGCAACGGTATTTTAATGTGAATGAAATCCTTGATCCTTCAAGTGCCAGGGAGATCTATGATACCTGCACATCGCTGCTACAAACACCTGAATATACGGTTCAAAATCTTTTAAGAAAGATGAATGTGGTACAGGTTTGTACTACTGATGACCCTGTTGATACATTGTGTGACCACAAGCAACTAAAGAAAGATGGGTTTGAAATACCCGTTAATCCTGCATTCAGGCCCGATGCGGCAATGAATGTAGATGATCCGGTTACCTTCAACGCTTACCTGAAAAAGCTGGAAACAGCAACAGGAATGGACATTACATCTTTCAATCAGTTTCTTGATGCGATAAAAGACAGGCACGACTATTTTGCTGCTAACGGTTGCACTGTTTCTGACCATGGATTGGAAGAGATGTATGCGGATGATTTTACTGAGAAAGAGATCATACTTATATTTAACCGCGTTCGTAATGGCGAGGTATTGTCGCTGAAGGAGAGAAGGCAGTTTAAATCGGCTATGCTGGTCTATTTTGCAGAGCTGGATTGGGAAAAAGGCTGGGTACAACAATATCATCTCGGCGCGCTGCGCAATAACAATAAACGCCTGTTGCAAAAACTCGGGCCGGATACGGGTTGGGATTCCATGGGCGATTTTTCACAGGCAAGAAGCCTTGCTCGCTTCCTGGCAAGAATGGATAGCGATGATAAGCTGGCTAAAACAATATTGTATAACCTGAATCCTGCAGATAATGAGGTAATGGCTACCATGATCGGCAACTTTAATGATGGTTCTGTAGCAGGCAAAATACAATATGGCTCGGCATGGTGGTTCCTCGATCAGAAAGATGGAATGATCAGGCAGATCAATACCTTATCCAATATGGGGCTGATCAGCAGGTTTATTGGTATGTTGACTGATTCGAGAAGTTTTTTATCTTTCCCACGTCATGAATATTTCAGGCGTATTGTTTGTAATTTGTTTGGCGAAGAAATAGAGAATGGTGAATTACCGAATGATATCAACTGGATTGGAAAGATGGTTCAGGATATTTGTTATTACAACGCAAAGAATTATTTTAATTTCTAAAGGAAGGAATAATTCTAAGATAAATGAAGTGGTGCTGTTATTTTCGGGATTTGCTGTGAAATCGCCTCAAGTGATAGCGTAGGCTGCAAAGCCCGGAGGCTTAGCAGAGCATACATTATCCGTTATTACAAAGAGTAGAATTTTTAATTTATTAAAATACTCCTGGCATAAGCCGGGAAAATTAACATTCAAAAGTCTGCATAGAAATTCGGCGTCAGCACATAAGGTTCTTCCTGATACCTTACGCTTGATACCTGAAGCCTCTGCAGACTGAAAACTAAAATCCAAAAAGTCTGAGTAAAGATGTGATTTGTATAGGAATGCAGCATTTGCAGATACCTGACACGTTACACCTGATACCTCACACCTCATACCAATGAAAAAAGTACTGTGTTTTGGCGAGTTGTTGTTACGCATGTCTCCTCAGTTGCATGGCAAATGGATGCGTGATAATGTGATGTCCGTTTATGTAGGTGGTGCAGAATTGAATGTGGCTACTGCATTAACAAAATGGAACGTTCCGGTAGGTTATTGCACGGCTTTGCCACATAACTACCTGGCAACGGAAATTGTAGATGAACTAAAGCAGAAAAAAATAGATACTGCCGCTATTCATTTTGGTGGTGAAAGGATTGGCCTGTATTATTTGCCGCAGGGAGCGGACCTGAAGCATGCGGGCGTAATTTATGACAGGGCATATTCATCTTTCGGAGAACTAACAACCGGTGTAATAGACTGGGATACGGTTTTCAACGATGTGAGCTGGTTTCATTTTTCAGCCATAAGCCCGGCGTTAAGCAGAAGAGCCGCTGATGTTTGCAAAGAAGCACTGGAAGTGGCGCATAAAAAAGGAATATTTATTTCTGTCGATCTTAATTATCGTTCAAAGCTGTGGCAATATGGAGAAAAGCCTGCATCGGTAATGCGCGAGCTGGCTGAGTATTGCGATATGGTGATGGGAAACATTTGGGCGGCAAATACTTTATTGGGAATTGACATTGATCACGACATTCACCAGAAAGGAACAAAAGAAGCCTATTTGTTGCATGCTGAAAAAACATCCAGGGCAATTGAGGAAACCTTTCACAAGTGCCACACCGTGGCCAATACATTCAGGTTTGATAATGGTGAAGAGGGAATCAGGTATTACACAACATTGTTTACAAATAAAGCGCAACATGTTTCCGCGGAATATGTTGCAGATACGATAACAGACAAGGTAGGAAGCGGCGATTGTTTTATGGCAGGATTGATATATGGCTTATTTCACAAACATCAGCCGCAGGAAGTAATAGACTTTGCAACGGCTGCGGCTTTTGGCAAACTGAGTGAAATAGGAGATGCAACAAACCAGACAATTGAAGATGTACGTAAAAAAATAATTCATCATGGATAAGAAATCGGCTATACTGGATATAATACCTCAGCAGGGAATGTTACCACTGTTTTTTAATGAAAGTGCTGAAGTGAGCGCAAATGTTTTACGCGCGTTATATGCAGCGGGTATAAGGGCCGTGGAGTACACTAACAGAGGGTCTGCGGCACTAAAGAACTTTGCTGTGCTAAGAAACCTTTGTGATACAGAACTGAAAGATATGTACCTGGGTATAGGCACTATTAAAAATGAACATGCTGCATTGGCATTCATTAATGCCGGCGCTGATTTTATTATAAGCCCGGGTATAATTGATGAAGTGGCAGAAGCTGCAAAATCATTAAGGATGCTTTGGATTCCGGGTTGCATGACGCCTACTGAAATTATCAAGGCCGAAAACATGGGCGCAACCTTTATTAAATTGTTTCCGGGGAATTTGTTGGGGCCGGCATTTGTGCAATCCATTAAGGAGTTATTTCCCACCTTATTTTTTATGCCTACCGGCGGCGTTGAATTAGATAAACAAAACCTTGAAGCATGGTTTAATTCAGGTGTTTGTGCCGTAGGTATGGGCAGCAAACTGATCACAAAAAGTTTATTACAACAAAAAGATTATTCAAGTATAACTACGCTAACCAAAGAAGCTTTGGAAACTATTCAAGCCATCAAAAAATAACGATTGATGTATACAACGAGCACGCCTCCCGCCATTGAAAAAGTTGCTATAGGAAAATACCGCTGGACAATTTGTGCGCTTATTTTCTTTGCCACCACCATTAACTACCTGGACAGACAGGTGATTAGCCTATTGAAATCAACACTGGAAAAAGAATTTACCTGGAGCGAAACAGACTATGCCAACCTGGTAACCTGTTTTCAATTATGCTATGCGCTGGGTATGATAGGCGCCGGCAGGTTGATTGATAAACTTGGCACTAAGATCGGATACGCTTTAGCTACAGCCTTATGGAGCCTTGCAGCCCTGGGCCACGGCCTGGTAACAAGTACACTGGGCTTTTTTGTTGCCAGGGGATTTTTAGGTGTAACAGAATCCGGCAACTTTCCTGCTGCTATTAAAACGGTAGCAGAATGGTTTCCTAAAAAAGAGCGTGCACTTGCAACCGGTATATTTAATTCCGGTACAAATATCGGCGCCATTGTAGCCCCGCTTTCTGTTCCGTTTATCGCCCAGAAAATGGGTTGGAAAGCAGCTTTTGTAATCACCGGCCTGATTGGTTTTGTATGGCTTATTTTCTGGTTCGTATTATATGAAGTGCCTAAAAAACAAAAGAAATTAAGTAAAGCAGAATTTGATTATATCCACAGTGATAAGGATGAGATTCAAAATGCAGAGGAAGTAAAACACGAAAAAGTTTCATGGGGCAAATTGCTTCAATACAGGCAAACATGGGCGTTTGCAATAGGTAAAGGCTTAACAGACCCTATGTGGTGGTTTTTCTTGTTCTGGTTACCTGATATATTAGAAAAGCAATACGGCCTTAGTTCTACTGATAAAGCTTTTCCTGTTGCTGTGGCCTACACTATTGCTACGCTCGGAAGCATAGGCGGCGGATGGCTGCCATTACGATTGATCAAAAATGGTTCATCTGTTTTCGCCGCACGTAAAAGATCTATGCTCATTTATGCATGCTGCGCATTGCCTGTAATAACAGCGCAATACTTCGGCGGATCTAACATGTGGGTCGCCGTGTGTATTATTAGTATAGCTATGGCTGCGCACCAGGCCTGGAGCGCTAATATCTTCACCGTGGCAAGTGATCTGTTTCCTAAACATACGCTGGGTGCAATTACCGGTATTGGCGGTATGTTTGGCGCCGTGGGTGGAATAATCATCGCGAAACTTGCCGGTGCCTTGTTCGATCATTATAAGGCATTGGGGCATATTCAAACAGGTTATAGCATCATGTTTGTAATTTGTGGTTCCGCTTATCTTGTTACCTGGACGATCATGCATTTACTTGTACCGAAAATGAGAAGGGTAGAAATGTAAGGGCAACAGTTAGAAAAGTAAAAAAAGTGCCTAATAAATTGAAGGCTGCATCCAAAACGATGCAGCTTTTTTTATGTTTTTTTGTATGGCTTTTGAGGAAGGCTGAGCTTCAATCACCGCTAGCTTAAAGCACATACCTGAAGCCTTCCGCCAGAAACCTCACTTCATAAGCCTCGCACAATAAGCCTTAGACCTTTCGCCTCACACCTCACACCTTAAGCCTTACACCTTCGCCTTATACCTGAATAAACCTTATATTTATCCATCTAACAAAACTGCTTCAAAAATCATTTAATTCAAATCACTCATGATTGCTTTTAAGAATGGCTTGTTGCTCGGCTTAATATTGGTTTTTGCAACAAAGAATTTATCGGCCCAGTCTATTGAAAAAGTTGATGTATGCATTTACGGCGGCACATCTGCAGGTGTTATCGCAGCATACACAGCAAAGAAATTAAACAAGACTGTGTTGCTGATAGAACCAGGTACAAGGCTTGGTGGCCTCACAACAGGCGGCCTTGGTTATACAGACATTGGTAATAAATATGCGATCACTGGTTTAGCGAGAGATTATTACCGCCGCATCGGCAAACATTACGGCCGGTTTGAACAATGGATCTTTGAGCCAAAAGTTGCGCTGCAGATTTTTCAGCAATATGTTGATGAAGCGCAATTGAATATTCGTTATCAACACAGATTGAAAAATGTAAAAAAAGTAAATGGCTCAATTGCAGAAATAGAAGTAGAGAATGTAAATAATGGAAAGCATTTGCAGGTTAGCGCGGGAATGTTCATTGATTGTTCTTACGAAGGCGATTTGATGGCGAAGGCTGGCGTACCCTATATTGTGGGCCGCGAAGCAAATGCGGATTATAAAGAAACATACAATGGAATACAGCTTCGCGATAAACACCAGTTTCCGGATAGTGTTAACCCTTATAAAAATCCAGCCAACCCTTCAAGCGGACTTTTGTGGGGCATCAGCCCGGAGCCATTAGGTACCATTGGTGCCGGAGATAAAAAAGTGCAGACATACAATTTCAGGATTTGCCTGACAAGTGATCCTGCTAACCGTATAGAGATCACGAAACCGGAAGGCTATGATCCTACGCGTTATGAACTGCTGTTACGTGTGCTGGACAAGCGGCCTGCGAAAGATCTGAATGGTATTATGAAAGTTGATTTAATGCCGAATCATAAAACTGATATCAATAATAATGGCGCTTTCTCAACAGACATGATAGGAGAGAACTACGCTTATCCCGAAGGTGATGCCGCAGCAAGAAAAGCGATTATCAAAAAGCATGAAGACTATACAAAAGGCTTTTTGTATTTCGTTGGCCATGATCCTCGTATGCCGCAACATTTGCGTGAGCTGATGTTGCAATGGGGCTATCCGAAAGATGAGTATACAGATAATGGTAACTGGACACCACAATTATACATAAGAGAAGCACGCCGCATGAAAGGTGCGTATGTTATGACGCAGGCCAATTGCGAAGCACGCGAAACTGTGAGCGATGGCATAGGCATGGCTGCTTACACAATGGATTCTCATAATTGCCAGCGCATTGTTGTAAATGGTATGGTAAAAAATGAAGGCGATGTGCAGATTGGAGGCTTTGGCCCTTATCCAATATCGTACAGGTCCATCATTCCAAAAGCCGATGAATGCAAAAACTTATTTGTGCCTGTTTGCTTATCTGCAACGCATATTGCTTACGGTTCTATAAGAATGGAGCCTGTATTTATGGAGCTGGCTCAGTCTGCAGCAGTAGCTGCGGTTGAAGCGTTGAATACAAACACTTCTGTTCAGCAGGTGAATGTAAAAAAAGTACAGCAATCGTTGCTGGGTAATCCATTGGTGAATGGAAAGATCCAGGAAATACTGGTGGATAATGATGATGCAAAACATGTAGTGGTTACCGGTGATTGGAAGAAACAACACAGCGGTTCTTATGGCCCTTCCCTTTATGTAAATGAAAATAAAGGAGCAGAACCAGCAGGTGTTCGTTTTAATGCGGAGATATCAGTGGGAGGAAAATATCATGTATATAGCTATCTGCCGAAATTAGAGAATGGTGCGCCTCAAACGCATGTAATCGTTTTTGATGGAGCTAATAAACACATGCATACAATTGATGCAGCCGCTGTAAAAGTTGAAGGGCAAACTTCTGGCGAGTGGATTGATCTTGGTATGTATGATCTGAAAAATGGAAGCAATGCTTATGTAGAAATCAGCAATGAAAAAGCAGAAGGAAGAGTTGTTGCGGATGCGATTTTATTTATTCCGGAATAACACAAGCATTGCTGCAGCTGGCTTTTAGCCAAGGTCATTATTCTTTGGCTAAAGCTTTCAGCTATCGATTGCATGAATTTTTACAACAAGCTTTAATAAAAATTAATTTCGTTTTAACTATTGCATAAACAAAAAAATGTTGTTAGCTTTCCTACTTGTAGTCACTCCGCAAATGCTTGCCCCCAGTGAACTTCAACCCCAATATTCTCTGAATCAAACCTTGAGCTAAGAGGATTTCATGTATCCGATGTATGTGCTGGTTTCGTAAATGAAGTGTCATCGCTGTAAGCGGTGGTATATATTCTATTGACTGGAATTATTCATTTGAATCAAGCGTACATTTATGTATTGTACCCAATGTATAACGAACAATAAACGTTCGATACCCCTGCAACAATTTTTCAACGAACCGCTTAAATTATTAATCCGGCCCGTCAATCCCTATATTTATTTTCTCCTATATAGCGCGGCCCTTTTCGTGAGGCGAATACGCTTGCGAAGATGGGCATAATATATTATCATATTATGCCCTTGCAAATACCCTTTCGAAAATAAATCAGCCATACACACTATTGGTGTTCTTATGGGTGTAGTGGCCATTCTATTACCCCAACATCATAAAAACGTGATCTATGTTTACTCTTCATGAAATAAATATTCATACCCCTTTTTTATGGAAGCGATGTATAAAAGAAATCCGCCTCTTTAAAAAAGCAATCCCACTTTTGCTTGCCACATTACTTCTTTATTCTTACCAGGCGCTTGCACAATTAGCACCCGTTAACCCGCCTAAAGGAGGATTTCGTATTGACGGTGGTTTAAAAGCCAATACGCCTACTGCTAATGAGGGTGACTGGGTATTTGGGCCGGGAGGAACCGGAGACAGTGTACTTTCTTATGCCGGCAATCCATTTAATGCCGCGACGACGGGGCTTAAACGCGATGCCTATAATAGCGCCGCAGATCTCATTTTTACAAGTGGAAGCAAGTTCAACGACACCGTTGGTGCACTGCGTTGGTTTCCAAGTTCAGCGCCTAATAAGAATGATATTAACAACGCTATGTACCACGTATCGAAAGATGCGAGCAATAACCAATGGATTATGATTGGTGGCGACCGTCTTTTTCAAAGCGGGACAAGTTATATCGATTTTGAATTTTTACAGAATACACTGGTTAGAAATGCCAATGGTACTTTTACTGGCGGCGGGCCTGCTGGCGGTAGAACCATCAACGACCTGGTTATTTCTATGGAATACACCAATGGCGGTGCTGTTGCCAACGTGTTCTTTTATAAATGGCAATCATTGGGTGGTGGTAATTTCGGATTTGTGCAGTTTACGCCTCCATCAACTGTTGCGTTTGCAATGACCAATGCCAACCCGGAAAGTGTGCCTTTCGGCGCCTTCGGTTCTACCACATATCCGGCATTCGCATTTGTTGAAGCAGCCATCAATATTACCGCGGTGTTGGGTTCTATAGACCCCTGCCTTGGTTTGAATGTTAAAACCCTTTGGGTGAAAACAAAAGCGTCTAACGTTACTACCGCTGCGTTAAAAGATTTTGTTGATCCGATACCTGTCTCCTTTAGTTTTGGTACAGCCAAAATTGGCTATGCAGGGCCATTCTGTGCTTCCGGTAAAGCCGCTGTTACTTTGACCGGTATTTTAGGTGGTACATTCTCTGTGAATAAAGTTGGCCTAACTATAAATACAAGCACGGGAGAAATAGACCTTGGTAATAGTCAAGCGGGCACTTACACGGTTTACTATACGTTTAACAGCGGTAATGGATGTAATAAGAAAGACAGTGCTATAGTAGTAATCAATCCGCTTACGACATGTAATATTTCAGGTCCCGACGGCCCACTTTGTCCGCGGTCAACTGGAAATACATACAGCGCAACAGGAGGCACTAAATACAAATGGACCATTATTGGCAATGGTACTATTGTTGGCAGTGATAGTAGTTCGTCTGTAACCGTTACAGCTGGCAATGATTGTAATAAGTCCTTTACATTAGGATTAACAAGCAGCAATGCGAGCGGTTGCTCAAGTACTTGTAGCAAAGAAGTACTTGTTAAGGATACCATAGCTCCCGTCATTACTTGTCCGGGTGACAAGCAACTTCTCTGCGGTGCAGCTTCAGATACTTCCAAGACTGGCAAGGCAACTGCAACTGATAATTGCGGTGGAACTGTAGCAATAACTTATACAGACTCCGCAACAGCAGCTGCTTGTAATGGATTAGCAGGCATCGATAGAAAATGGAAAGCGATGGATGCATGTGGTAATTTCAGCACTTGCATACAGCACATTACATTTATAGATACAATTGCTCCTGTTATCACTTGTCCTGGCGACAAACAATTAACATGCGGCGATCCTAGCGATACAGTACACACAGGAAAAGCAACTGCTGTTGATAATTGTGGCGGTACCGTAATAATAACTCATACAGACGTAGCCACTGCGGCTTCTTGTGCCGGAATACCTGGCATAGACCGTACATGGAGAGCAACAGATGCATGCGGTAACTTCAGCACATGTGTACAGCATATCACTTATATAGACACAATTGCTCCTGTGATCAAGTGTCCCGGCGACAAGCAATTACTATGTGATGCAGCATCAGATACTGCACATACAGGATCTGCTACCGCTACAGACGCTTGTGGTGACGCTAACGTAACTATTACCTACTCAGACGTAGCTACAGCTGTTAGTTGTGCTGGTAAGGCCGGTATTGACAGAACATGGAGAGCTACAGACGGATGCGGTAACTTTAGTGAATGTGTACAGCACATTACATTTATTGATACAATTGCTCCTGTGATCACTTGTCCTGGCGACAAACAATTAACATGCGGTGCTTCTTCTGATCCTGCCAATACAGGAACTGCAACCGGTGTTGATAATTGCGGTGGTAATGTAACAATATCTCATACAGATGTGGCCACTCCGGCTTCTTGCGCAGGCATAGCTGGCGTAGATCGTACATGGAGAGCTACAGATGCATGCGGTAACTTTAGCGAATGTGTGCAGCATATCACATATATAGACACAACTGCTCCATCAATTACATGTCCTGCTCCTGTAACTGTTGAATGTGATGGCGATGTTCCATTGCCAGATCCTACTTCAGTTACCGCAACTGATAATTGCAATGGTAAAGTAACTGTTGTATTTGTGAAAGATGAAGCTTCTGGTAGCTGTCCTAAGACCATTATCCGTACATACAAGGCTACAGATGCATGCGGTAATTTCTCTACTTGTCAACAAACAATTACTGTACATGATGTAACTCCGCCAACTATTGCTTGCATACCTGACCGTAAGGTTGAATGTGGAGGCGATACAGACACTACAGGCACTGGTACACCAGTAGCTTCAGATAATTGTGGTACACCAACACTTACTCACAAGGATGTAACAAGTTCTGTAAATTGCTATACACTCATCACACGCACATGGACTGCTACTGATGGTTGCGGCAACACAACAACTTGTGTACAGCACATCACTGTAACAGACCGTACAGCGCCAATAGTTAGTTGCCCGCAAGACAAACAATTGAATTGTGGCGAATCTACTGATCCATCTAACACTGGAACAGCTACAGCTACTGACAATTGCTCTTCTGCCGCAGAACTCAATATATTCTACACTGATGCACCAGCTGCAGGTTCAGCATGCGCAGGTAGTACAAATATTGATCGTACGTGGACAGCAGTGGATGCTGCAGGTAACGTAGGCACTTGTGTACAGCACATCACTTTTGTTCAAAACGTAACTCCTCTTGTAAAAGTTAATACAACTGCAGTTCAAAAACCTGCAAGGGTTACACAACAAAAGAGTATTGCACCTGCGAATGTGAGCCAGAATAAGAAAGTAACTCCTGCAACCACAAACAGCAACGGGTTACAGGTGAAAGCTTATCCTAATCCATTCCAGAAAAAAGTGAACTTCAGAATAACTTCTTCAGTTTCCGGTAAGGGCGTGCTTGAGGTATACAATATCTCAGGACAGAAATTGGGAAATGCTTTTGAAGGTAGGCTTGACGCAGGTGTTGCAAGAGATGTTCAATATACTCTTCCTGTTGCAACAAACTCAATGCTGGTTTATAAACTAACCGTAGGAGGTAAATCAGCAAGTGGAAAAATCCAGTCACTTGAATAACCTTAAATAAGTGTAGTTGAATTAGGGGTCAAAAGGGTAGTATCATTTATTTGATGCTACCCTTTCCTTTTATGCTTTATCTGTAATGATTGCATGGCAAAAGGCTGATTGGTGATTAATCTTCCTGTTGCAACAAAATCAATACTGGGTTATAAATTAACTGTGAGAGGTAATCTGCAGATGAAAAAAATCTGTCACTTGAATAATGCTAAGTAAGTTTCGTTGGTTTGGGATCAAAAAAAGGGTAGTATCATTCATTTGATTCTACCCTTTTTTTAAATATGTTTATTATATGTGGCGATTAAATAGCCCAAAGCTAATTGCCGATAGCTTATAGCTGGCTTTGAGATTTAGCCACTTTTGTTTTGAATGAAAAGTATGTCTGGCTGAGATAGCTGAAAATTACCACAAAAACTGTTGTTGCAATTTTTGCGGGAGTGGGGTACCATCCCATATGTTCTATAAAAAGTTTGAGGAATACGTAGTTGAGGAAAATACATCCGATAATTACAAGAAAATAACGGAACAACTGGATGTGGCCCTTCAACTCAGATTCCTGGAATATTACATAACGGCTGAGGTAAAAACCAAAAGGGAACGTTATGCAAAATGACATAAAGAAAGATGCGATGTGCGGGCTCAGCGTTACAATGCCAAGATCTACATTCTGTTTGTGCAGAATGAAATTATAGCTAACGGAAAACAGGATAATATCTAAAAGTGTATTCGTTCCTCCGCAAGCAGCGTAACGGAAAGTTTGCAGCGGAAGGAATTTTTTGAACGGCGGGTAGAAAAAGTCTACCAGCGCCAGAATATTTCTTTTTATGAATTCGTGCAGTTTCTTCATTCGCGGGCGCAAAGATAATGACTCAAATTAAGGCAACATTGTTAATAATAAAAACAATGCCACATTATATTTTAGTAAAACTAATTCGTGTTAACTAATGAAATTTGTGCTGATTTACGGCCTTGAAACAGAAGGCTTAATACTATAACTGCAAGGGCTCCGGCCACATTCAGCCATAAAAAGCCGAACCCGATAATTCCTTTTTTATCAAGAATAAATAAAGAAATGGTTACAATTTCGCCCAGCACAGCAGCCCAGAATACGGCGTTGGCACCAATCCGTTTCATGTAAAATGCCACCAGGAAGATGCCGAGAATTACACCATAAAACAGCGATCCAAGCACGTTAACGGCTTCTATCAGGCTGCCCATGCGGTTGCTGAACTGCGCCACTACAATACAAAACACGCCCCAGGCAAGCGTAAACCAGCGGGAAAGCCTGTATTGCCTGGGTTCATTGTCTATCACCTCTTTCCGGTGGCTATTGAACCGGCAATAAAAATCGATCATCGTGCAGGATGCCAATGAGTTGAGTGCCGCTGCAATTGATCCCCAGGCCGCAAGGAAGATGATGGCTACCAGTAATCCGACAAGGCCCTTAGGCAGTGTATCTATCACAAATCGTAAAAAAATATAGTTGGTATCATTGGTGTCAATGGTGCTGTCTGCTTTGCCGAGATATGTTTTGTATTCCGACCTGATTGAGTTCAGGTGGCCGTTGGCTAAAACAAGGCTGTCTTTATACAGGGCTGTATGCGCATTGTTGTCGCTTTTTTGCGCAGCCACATAAGCAGTCACTAATTTTTGTTGGTGAAGGCTTGCAAAGTTAAAATCTTTCTCCAGCTTTTTTAATGAATCGCCATATGGGGTTTGATAAACTTTCTCACTCACAGAACTGTTAAAGAATACCGGCCCGCTTTTAAACTGGTAAAAGGTGAAGAGCAAGGCGCCAATCAGCAGAATCATAAACTGCATAGGCACTTTTATCAGCCCATTCATTAATAATCCCAGCCTGCTTTCTGTAGTGTCTTTTGCGGTAAGATAGCGTCCTACCTGGCTTTGGTCGGTCCCAAAATAGCTGAGTGCGAGAAAAAATCCTCCAATAATACCACTGATCAGGTTATAGCGATCCTTCCATTCAAACCCTTTTTCTGTAAATCCGGTAGTAATAACATTTAGCTTGCCACTTGCACCGCTTACCTTAAGTGCATCAATAAAACCAACGCCTTCAGGCAGTTTGTGAACAATGAAATACCCGGCGGTAAACATCCCGCAAAAAATAATAATCAGCTGTAATTGTTGGGTATAGGCGACGGCTTTTGCACCGCCTGTAACCGTATAAATGATCAGCAATCCACCCATTACAATGTTTGTCCAGTAAATGTCCCATCCAAATAAAGCTGATAAAATAATGGAAGGTGCATAAATGCTGATGCCTGTTGACAATCCCCGTGAAAGAAGGAATAATGCTGATGTGAAAGTCCGTGTTTTTACATCAAATCTTGTTTCCAGGAATTCGTAAGCGGTAAATACTTTGAGTTTATTGAAGATGGGCACGAACGTAATACACAGGATTACCATGGCTATTGGAAGCCCGAAATAATACTGCACGAAACGCATTCCATCTGTAAATGCCTGTCCCGGTGCCGACAAAAAAGTCACGGCACTGGCCTGCGTGCCCATTATGCTCAGGAGGATAAGGTACCAGGGCATACTTCTGTTACTCAGGAAGTAGCCTTCCAGGTTTTTGGTAGTACGGCTTTTATACAAACCATAAATGATGATGCCGGCAAGCGTAAGTACTAATACAATCCAGTCAAGTTGAGTCATGAAAATTGTTTAGTGAACCAATAGAAGAAAACAATCATTACAATCAGCGTTAGCAGTACCAGCAGGTACCAATCCCGCCATTTTTTAAATAAAGGAATGTTTTCTTTCATAGATGTTGAGTTGAGGTTAGCATAATTTGTCAGGTGTAATGGGTTAGGCGTCAGGCTTCAAATAATTCCCGCATCAAATTCCCGACTGATACATTGCACGTTCACAGGTCCGCATATTTACACATTTGCAAATTTGCGGGTTCACGCATTCGCACATGCTCAATTACCGTCTCTTTCTCCTGCCGCTGGCTAAGCCACCCCCAAGCAATCCTATAACAAGGCCGATCAGCAATCCGGCACGAACGTTTTTAATCAATAACCCTAAAGCAACTCCCAGCACTATTAAAAACACAATGCTCACTTGTCTCCTGTTTTCCATAATAAGGCGCTAAAATCGGAAAATAATGTATGCAAATGCAACCGTTGGTAATATTTTTAGCTATAGGCTGTCCGCTATCAGCTATAGGTGTCAAGTATCAGGTTTTGAACGAAGCGGATGTTTCGTCTAAGTCCGAAATCTTTTATTAAATTCTTAATTCAGACGATCGTTGTTGCCTCATGCCTCACACCTGATACCTGGCGCCTGATACCTAATTCTTCGGTAACCCAATCAAATTCGCCATTAGCCTGTACGCACCGCCAACACCTGCTGGCAACTCCCTGAAGAACACAATACCGGTATACACAAAATTGCCTTTGCCATAAGGCGCAATAATAAGGCTGCCTTTGCTCTCTTCCCTGTCCCACGAATCTTTCATAGATAAAGGCGCCTGGTAATGGGCGTCTAATTGTTCTGCATGATAGATGCTGCGCTCCTGGATCCACCCGTCAAAATCTTTTGACGTGATCTTATTCGGGTAGTTCAGCGCAGAATTTTCTGGTAATGTGATGTTTACTTTGGCGTTTTCTTCTGTAACCCTTGTTCTGCTAATTTGGAAAGGGTAGGGGCCTATTTTGGCATCAAAAGGCCCGGCAGAACTGTTGGTATTATACTGAACAATGAGGTTACCGCCGTTTTTGATAAAGTTCATCAGCACGTCATACTTCAATGTAATCCAGGGATGCACATTATAAGCACGAACGCCTGTAATAATTGCATCAAACTGTTTCAAGTTCTCATCTGTTACTTCTGCTTCTGTTAATATTTTCAGGTCATAACCCATTTGAATCAATGACTGGGGGACTTTATCTCCTGCACCAACAATATAACCGATCTTCTTGCCTGCAGTTTTTATTTCCTCATTTACTAATGTAGTTGCGTCACGATAGAAATAATTGATATGCGGAATATGGTCATACTGTATTGTACGGAGGTAATGAGAGTACACCATCCTCTTTCCATTAATGCCTGCAATAATATCTACCGTCAGTTTTTTACCGAGATCCTTTTTAGCTATTTCCTTCAAAGGCAACAATACCGCAAAAGTTTTGCCTTCTTCAAAATTTACAACAGTGTCTTTGCTGTATACGATTGATGTCTCCTGGTTTATTTTAACAGTAACCTTAACGTTTGCTGCGTTTATGTTTGACTTGTATTGAACCTTTAATGTGGGATTATCCGTAAGAACATTGCCAGGCTTTACATTGGTAAGAACCACAGATGGCGACATAGAGGTAATCACCGGCGTTATTACCACCAGCGGCTGATATAGTTCTCCTTTAACGGGATCTGTATATTTGTATTGAACCGGCCTGTTCACAGAAAGGCGCAGCCCGTTAATGTTCAACACGAATGTAGCAGTGTATGCAGGGCTGTTTTCTGCATTACCTATAAGAAGTTGATTGGCTACATCAAAGCTGCCTCCGTTAACCAAAGGTTTCTCGAGCCAGTATGGTTGTGAAGGTTCTTTGTAATCAGGAACCTTCATCCTTTTTGAAATGATAATGTTTCTGTTCACGGGAAGGTCAACTCTTAACGCTGTATCAAATGCTGATACCACAATGCTTTCCAATGTAGCGCGTACATCGTTCCTTTTGTTTGCAAAGAACTGAAGGTTTAAATCGCCTTCGGGAACAATATATTCGCTGCTACTTGTAACATCCAGGAATATGCCGCTGCAGGCTACTATCAATTGCTGAATTTCTTTTAGCTTTTGCAGTATCCATGGGCTGTTGACAAAAGCGGATGTCTGCATGGATTTATACAATGTAACCAGGCTATCTACAGAATATTCGGGATGCTCGAAATTATAGTTGCTGATAATGTTGTCGATTTTTGATTGCAGTGCATCAAAGTTGGCATTCCCTGTTTTGGGATGGTTTGCTGTAGCTATAGCTTTAAATTCTCCACTCGTTGCCATTGGCTGATTGTCAGAATCCAGTTCAGCAAGCCTTTGAGAGGTAGTAACGATACCATCCATCAGGTCTTCTTTTGGCGACGATCCTCCTGTAGTTGTAAAGAATTCATATGATTCACCACGCTGGCGTGCAACACCAAATCCCTGGCTCTTATGCTGGCTGCGGCTTTCGCTGGCAATTTCGCCGTAGCCTTTGCCCAGTACAGGATTGTAAACACCTACACCAATCTTAAACTGATCTGGTGATGTAGTGTTGTTGCCACCAAAATTGAACGTATTCCAGAGAATGCGTTTAGCCTGCCATGGACGAACGCCATAGGTCAATTGCTCAGGAAATTTTGTGCTGTCTGCGGCAATTTTGAAAGCCTCATTCGCCAATAATGCAGAAGCCCAATGGTGTCCGTGGCCCGCGCGCTCATCGCCGGGGAAACGTGTAATAATAACATCGGGGCGGAATTTTCTGATCACCCAAACAACATCACTCAATATTTTATCGTGCCCCCATATTTTTAATGCTTCTTCCGCATTTTTGCTGAAGCCAAAATCATAAGCACGGCTAAAGAATTGCTCAGGCCCGTCAATTCTCCTTGCTGCCAGCAATTCCTGTGTGCGGATCAAACCCAATTCAATGCCCTGTTCGTCGCCAATCAAATTCTGGCCGCCGTCGCCTCGCGTTAAACTCAGGTAACCTGTACGGTATTGTTTTTCCTTGGCGAGGTATGCCAGCAATCTTGTGTTTTCATCATCCGGGTGAGCCGCGATGTACAACACACTTCCAAACACATTCAATTTTTTTAATTGCTGATAAATTTCGGCGCTTGTATACGTAACAGGAAGCTGTGCAGCCAACTGGCTGTATATAAACGAAGTAAAAAATCCGAAAAGCAGTAAAGCCCTGGCAACGGTATTTTTGTTCATTAGCGTGTTGAATTAAGGTTTACGAAGATAAGCTGATTCATTGACAAGTTGAATTGTTGAAAATGGCTGAATGGATCTATGTTATTTGATAAAAAATGAATATGAGATGCTCTTGGAAAACGTGTTTATAGTCAGTATATGTTTGGTTACTGATATGCTGGTTTATATATATCGGGCCGCGAATAAAACGGTGTTTAAAGTGGCGTGCGGTTGGCCCGTTGTATTATAGATTGTTTTCGCTAAATGTACCTGCAGGTTGCATGCAAAAAATAATAACATTACATTAGTTGAAAATTAAACAGAAATGATAACCAGTACCCACCAACGATTTGGGGCAGCCTTGCTATTGTCGGCCATTTTACTAACCGGTATTTATAGTTGCGGTAACAATGCAGCCACAGAAGAGAAAAAAGCAGACACCGCAGTGGTTCCTGCGCCAGATACAACCATGAAGCCGGCAGATACTACCAAAAAGATGGCACCAGCTGATGCCGCACAACCTTCTGATACGGGAAGAGAAATTAAAGTACCCCAACCCACGCGCTAATCTCAACTTTTATACATGATTATATCACTGGACCGGGCAACGCTTCATTAGCGCCTGCTTCAGTGATATCTTCATCCGCTTGAGCTTCTTCTGCATGTTTGTGATGCTTGAGGTAATTGTATTCTGCCAGTTTTATCAACAGCCAGTGTTGTATCTTATGGTGCGCCGGTGTAATGATTGCTGCTATTGCAACAAATACAACGATCTCTACGATGGGTGAATGATGCGATTTTTCTGCAATGAACGGATGCAATAGCAATGTTATGTATTCAAAGAATAAGAGTACCGAAACAATACCCATAAATTCAATCAGTCGCTTATGTACTTTTCTGCGACTGATGAGAATGCTCAGCAAAAAGAAAATCGGGATCATAATACCAATAAAAAGTAACTGCAGCTTCTTCTTCCTATCTATAATCTGCTCCTGCCGTTGCTGTTCCAGTTCCGCCTGCCTTATTTGCTCTGCAGTACTCATGTTTTGCAATTCGCGTATTTTCTCTGTGCTTTCAATAGAATCCTTTAGAGATCCGGCCATTTGAAGGTAAGCATATGCGCTGTCTATGGCATTTTTTTTCTTATAAATACGTGATAAGAAATCAATGGCATTCAGGCTTTTTACAATAAACTGATTGTCTGCAGCAGTTGAAAAAGATAGTTTGCCATACCGTAAAGCAGAATCAGGCTGTCCCGTGCGTTCAAACACCTGGGCCATGCCCAACGTGCTTTCTGCATAAGTAGAATAATCGTCGGTAGATAATATAAATGGAATAGCTAAACGATATTTATTCAGGGCCATTGTATCATTTCCAGACTTTCTGTAAATGTTTCCAAGATTGTTAAGGGCCGTTCCAATCAGCAATGTATCATTTGCCTGCATACTCATCTCGAGGCATTTTTGTGTGTATATAATTGCGGAGTCAAGCATGTCTTTCTTCTCGTAAATATCGCCTATGCTTAGAAAACAATAAGGCGCATAATCCCGCAGTTTTCTTTTAATAGAATCCGGGCTATTAATTTGAACCTGTTTATCGTGGATAATAGAATCTGCTTTTTTTGCGTAGGCCAAACCATTATTAAAGTCTTTTGATTCTGCATATAATGATGCGATATAGAGATAAGATAATGCATGGTCTTTCGCCGACTCCTTTGCTTCGTCCATCTTTAACCGGGCAATAGCATACTCGAGTGATTTGGTAAAATTGCCAAGGCTTTTATAAGCAAACGCCATTCCGCTCAACGCAACAGATTCACCCCTTGTATCCTGGGTCTTCCTGGCTAAAAACCATGCTTTTTGCGCGAGCAATAAAGCGGAGTCCGGCTTAGAATCCTGGTAATAGAAGGTGAGCGTATTCAAAAGGTCTATCTTTCTATGATCGGTTTTTTCAGTGCGTAAAAGTGCGGACAAGCTATCTATGTCACGGTTTTGAGCGAGGGTACATAGCATGTTTAGCAGGAGTGCAAGCGTGAGGTTTATTTTTTTCATAGCGGCCAGCGTATGGTGATGTGATACCTAAGTTAGCATTAATATTTAGAAGATGGTTGCATGGGCGCTTTGTGCGTTTCGAATCTTTGTTTAGGTTATTTCTCGCGGCGTGCGCTACGAAGCAAAGGCGCAGCGAGACGTTTCGCTGCGCCCGTCATTCTTTGCGTTCGCTGCGAGAAATAGCAATAAGCGCTGTGGGCGCTTCGTGCGCTTCGAATCTTTGTTTTTACTTGTTTCACGCGGCGTGCGCTACGAAGCAAAGGCGCAGCGGGGCCGGTCACTTTGCGTTTCTGGCGGGAAATATTCATACGCTTTGGCTTGCTTGTTATAGCCCCGGAATATTCGTATATTGTTTAGTGTGAGGTTTGTAGGGTAAAATGCGTGTTGTATGAAGTTCATTCGATTGTGCCACCATAAAGTTTTTCATGCATCGTACTCATCTGACACCGTAGGGCCCTGTTGCTTTCTCAATTCCTTTTCGCAAAACAACTTAATACCCCGTTCCTATGCGAATATGCCTCTTATCACGTTGTCTTTTACCGTTCTGCCTTTTGTTCGTAAGTAGCCACCCGTTTTCGCAAACACAGAGAACTACAAACGGCAATAAGTATATGTTTTGTGTGGGCGTGAATAATTACCTGGCTGATGTGAATTATGCCACCTGCCAGATCTGCAAGGACCGCGGAATTAAAAATCTAAATGGATGCCTGAACGATGTAGATACCATTTCGAAATTGTTTACTAAATACTATGGCTTTTTGCCCGGCAACATTACCATCTTGCGTGATCAGGAAGCTTCACGGGCAGCGATCTTGCAAACATTTAGTCAACTGCTTGCTAAATGCAGGAAGGGGGATTATTTTGTATTCTTTTATTCTGGCCATGGCAGCTATGAATACGAGTCAGCAAACGACAATCAGCTACGGACAGGCAAAGGGTACCGCAACACAATACTGCCTGCTGATATCATAAAACCCGGCGTTCCCGACTTTAACAGTGCTGAGCTGAATAAGATCTTTGCTGCTTTTACGGACAAGGGCGTTGTACTTACGGTAATAACAGATTGTTGCCACAGTGCAACCAATACGCGGGGCAGCACTATGTTTGAAGTGGACTCTTCAAGGGAAGTAAAACCATCCTTAGAGCCAGGGAAATTTATATCAGAAGGTACTGCGGTTACACGTCGTTTGGATCAATACGGGGCACTTACTATTGGTTCGAGCCAGGACAATGAAATAGCCAGTGAAGCGCAGGTTGCTCCCAAAACATACTACGGTGCTTTTACGATTAGTTTTTGCAGATCGGTTACGGAATGGAGCGAGGCGCCTATCGATGTGTTGCTCGACAGAACTGTTTCAAAACTTCGCCTATTAAATAAACAGCAAACGCCGAATATGGAGGCCGACAAAAGAAGAAGAGAAAATCTTGTAGGATCGGCTCCCGCAGGGATAAAAAAAGCAGCCTATTCTCTCAAATGCGTTAACTGTTCTGCAAGGCAATTGCCCGTAATAGCAGCGGGCTTCACAGACGATATTTTAAACGATGATATACTCATAGACACAAAGACAAAAGACAGCATAAAAGTGACAAACGTAGGGCTAACGGAAACAGAAGTAACACTGATCAATCAAGGCAACCAATGGAAAGCAACTGACCTCGCAGCGCTGAACTTTACCATATTAAAAAAATTGCCGAACCCTGATCCGCCGTTGAAAATATTCCTGGGTGCTGGGTTGAGCCAGGATGTTTACAATGGCATTCTCGCTAAAGCAAAAGAACTGTATCGACAAAGTAATCCGGGATATGCATGGATGAATCCTTCATTCCAGGATTTGCCTGACGCCGTGCTTTTTTATAACAATGGCTGGAAACTGAACAGGAACGGTGTGATGGAAACTGTTGCCTTAGAAAGTCCGGACGCAGCAACAGTAAGTAAACTTCTTACAGTTGCAAAATCGCGCAATCCATATGTGCAATTGCCGCCGCCACCCGAATTAATAGAACAATTACAAACAAAATTAATTGCGGAGAAGAACAGAAACATTAAAGTGGTAAGCGAACCGGCTGCAGCCGATTATATGCTGGCAGGGCATTTCGTTAACAACTCAAATAATATTGTATACGGATGGGAAAAAACTATTCTTAACAAGGATATCAACAAAGGAAACGAAATGACTATTGTGACTGATTTTTTTACAAGCGGAAGCGATTATCCTGTTGATAGCCTGATGCAAAGAGTTAGCAGGCTTTCGGTATTGGCTAACTGGTTGTCGATGGCTTCACCTCCACCAGATAAAACGATGATATTTCCGTATCATCTTGCCATAAAAAATATCAGTAATAAACAAAAGGCGGATGATAAAACGACCGGCCAATCAGGTACGCAGGATAAGCTTGATATCGGCATTGAAAAAGATGCGGGATCAACACTGGCCACTGATAAGATAACGCCATTGTTTATTTACGTTATGTCCATCGATCCCAAAGGCAATACCTACCTGTTGTATCCGCAACCAAGAACCAGTATTCTTACTTATCCCAACAACATTTTGTTTGATACAAGCTTTTACCATCTTGCTACAGTAAGGCACACTACTCCTGGTACATATCATTACGTTTTTATAGCCTTGCGCGAGCCCGTTTCCAATCGTGACATTTTTACCAGGCGCGGGGTTGTAAAAGGCGATCAGGCTGAGTTTAACGATAACCCGTTAGAAGCTTTGTTAAATGACGAAGGGGCGGGGCAAAGAGGCGATATTAAATCTTTTGACCACTGGCTGTTGAAGCGTGTGGATATTGTCACTGAAGACAAAAAACAATAAAGAATATGAAGTGCGCTATAACATTTTCTTTTCTGTTTTTGGTATTATGCCTCATGCATGCCACTGCGCAATCACCTACGCTAGTGTTGCAGAAGGGGCATTTAAGAAAAGTAAATTCTGCAAGGTTTAGCCCCGATGGTAAGCAAATGGTGACTACAAGCGACGATGGCCTCATAAAAATATGGGACGCTTTTAGTCAGAAGCTGGTTACGGAACTGGGTGGAAATGGTGCTGTTTTTATTGATGCATCTTTTTCCGCTGACGGTAAAGACATCACGGCGATTGCACGTCGACCTTTGGGCCTGCAATCCAATGAGGGAAAAGAGGGTAATAATATCCCGTTTTATGTTTGGGAAATTGAAAGCGGCCGCCTTTTGTATGCTGATGCAGATGGTTATGGAATTGCAACGCTTAGTCCAGACAGTAAATGGATAGCCGTTCATCCGGATAAAATGAAAACGTATCAAAAGGATGCCTCATGGAAAACAGTAGCAGATAGCCCTATCAATATTTACGAAGCTTCAACAAGCAAATTATTTAAGAAGATAACACGATACGAAGACACAACAACAGGCGCCGAGCCATTTATATCTTTTACATCTGACAGTACATTGTTAATTGCAGTACATGCATCAGCTGGTCAACATTTGTTTATAACGAAATATACAGTTCTTAATTTTCTTACGGATATAGAAGTGGCCTCTTATAACGATACTACAGATTTCTACAAGAGCAGCCAGTGGCTGATGAGTCCGGGGCGTAATTATCTTTTTCATTACGGAGGCGAATATGATTCTTCAGGATTTACTGAATTGTGGGATGTTCAACATCTTAAAAGGATATGGAATCAGCCGATAGCAATGGCAAGCTGCAGTTTTAACAAAAATGATTCCGCTATGCTGATGATGTATAATGTTGTAAAACCCTTACCCAATAGCACATTCTCAGCGCCCCAGGCAAGAAAATTTGCCCACTTTATTTTGAAGGATACGATGCGGGTAATTTTTCCGGAAAATGAATACGATATGAATGTTGTGAGCACTAACGGCAATGAGCAACTTTTTTACGCTACTGCAGAGATGCAAATAACCAGTAAAGACACCATTTGTCGCATGAATATTTATAATGATGTGGGTAAGGTAGTTAGTCACTATGAGACCAAAAATCCCGTGATAGCTATGACGTTTAGCCCCAACGATAAATTTCTCGTAACAGGGCATAACGATGGAAATTTAGTGCTTTGGGATTTTACTGATACGATTGCAAAAGAAGTTACGTCCAGTATTAATGAAATTGATCCACTCATTCAAATACATACCAGCAGCGCATCCCAGAAGGTTGGGTACATCACAAAAAGTATGTTTGGCATGCAGGATGCAAAGTCGATCAATAAGCTGTCCTTTATATCACCCGGCCCCGCAACAATACGGGACGTTCATTATTTGCTTAAAGACAAATACAGCATTCTGGATGTGGGAGACGAGTATAAACCGAATGGCAATTTTCTGATCATCAACAACGATACGCCTTCTGTAGTTAAAAACACCTATTATGATGCCACCAGCACCAATGACCTTCTTTTGGGCAGCGATTTTGATACCGCTGGAAAAAACGGCGAAAATAACAAGTATATAAAATTGAATGATCGAGGGCTTAAATCATTTTCGGTATACACCACCTTAACGGACATTAATAATCCTCAACGACCTATGATGGCACCAACAGTGACGCTAATGTCCGGCATATTAAATAGTGGCAAAATTGCTGACACAACATTGCTGATCGCCGCTGGAAGCACCAATCTTCAGTATAATGACAAATTAAGAAGTTATGTTTTTACTTATGATGTACCCTACGCCATACGGAAAGCAAAACCGAAAGACGTAGTGCATCCTCTTTCTCTTAATGCAAAAAATCTTTTTTTGCCAGAGCCAACTATCAGTGATGATGGCCGATACCTGCTTGGGCGTCATTACACGGGAACGATGACTGACCCAAATTTTTACTATTGCCAGGACCTGCAAAGCAATCTCATTTTCAAAACACCGATAACTTATAATTCTGAAAAAATTGGCGCTGTAAAGCAGTTTATAATCAGTCCGGATAAGAAGCTTGCCTGTATATTATCTGATCCCTTGTTTTCATCAGATGCAAGTTCGGTGAGAGTTATTAATACACAAAACGGAGCTCCCGTTTATAACCTGAAAATGAACATAGCCGGCGTCGTAAATGGGGCGACTTATACGTCCGATAGCAAATATGTATACACATGGTGCGAAGGTGGTACGCTAAATAAGTGGAATCTTACAAACGGACAGAATATGTTTACGATGGTGTTCTTTAAGGATCATGATTATGCCATCATTTTGCCTGAAGGTTATTATTTCATTTCTTCCAGAACAGATGCCAAATACCTGAACTTTAAACTCAACAATAAGCTATATAATTTCAGCCAGTTTGATCTGCAGTTTAACCGGCCGGATAAAGTGCTGCAGGCGATTGGCAGCAATGACAAAGGTTTGATAGGTGAATATTATAAAGCATGGCAGGGAAGAATAAAGAAAAATGGTTTTGCTGAAAAAGACTTTAACAGCAAAACACTGCATGTGCCTTCTGTTTTGATTAACTCAAACAATATTCAGCCTTTTACTGCTGAACAGCAGCAATCACTTTCATTTACTGTTTCCGACAGTCTTTATAATATACGGAGCTACAATGTCTTTATAAATGATGTTCCGGTAAATGGTATTAATGGAAAGCAACTAGCCAACGCTTCACATGGTACAACCATAACGCAAACTGTTTTACTAAGTGAGGGAATGAATAAGATTGAAATGAATTGCACCAATGAAAATGCGGCAGTAAGCAGAAAGGAAGCAGTGTATGTAACATATGCACCTGATAAGCCTGCGGCTGTAAAAACATATTTCATCGGTATCGGAATCAATAATTATAGCGCCCATTCTTCCTTTGTTGATCTTAGTTATTGTGTGAAGGATATCCGTGATTTAAGCAATGCGCTTAAACAAAAGATTAAAGAAGATATAGTAATAGACACGTTGATGAATGAACGTGCAACGAAGGAGAATATTCTTGCACTTAAACGAAAACTCATGAACACCACTGTTAATGATAGGGTGATCGTTAGTTTCAGCGGGCACGGCATGGTGGACCCGCAACATCCCGATGATTTTTATTTTGTTACCGGTAATACAGATGTAAATGATCCGTCAATAAATGGTGTTTCTTATGCGCAACTTGAAGAATTGCTGGATAGCATACCTGCCAGGAAAAAACTGATGTTACTCGATGCATGTCATAGCGGAGAGTCAGACGGAGGTGCAAATAACAGCGTCGGTAGTATACCCGGAACAAAAAAGGGAAATGATGATGCGGATAAGAGTAAGGCAGGAAGTATTGAAATTTTGGATGTAGTAGAAAATAACGATCCATCGCAGAAGTCCTCTACTGACATTTTTAAATTGATGAAGGAAGCGTTTGTTGATATAAGGAGAAACAATGGGGCCTATGTGCTTTCAGCTGCGCAGAGCAATGAATCAGCGGGTGAAGGCGGCGGCATTACCAACGGTTGGTTTACCTCCTGCATTATATCGCAGATTCAACAGTACAGCAGCATGAGCATTAATGATCTTAGCACAAAAGTGAACCAATGTGTAAGCGCAAAATCCGGTGGCAATCAAAATACAGACAACAGGCAGGAACTGGCGGAATTTAACTGGTTGTTGTGGTGAGGGTATAAAGCCCCGATACAGTCGGGTGGAATTAATAGACATGGGAGGCCTTCGGAATACACACGCCAGAAGGATTATAAAGGCATAGCGATTTAATCCCTGATTTTATCAGAGAAAGAAGCTCATGTTAGGTTGTTGGTGTTATTTGATATCGAACAATATGTGCTCAAGCCTCCGCCGTAGTAGGATCTAATGTATCGTAGATTTTTGAGATTTTATTTGCTGGAAAACCTCCTTTTTCGGCATGTTCAAGAATGGTTTTTTCGTCCGGTGAAATGTAGACGCAGTAAATTTTGTCACCTGTTACATAGCTATGCACCCACTGTATTTCAGGGCCCATAACTCTTAATATATCGCATGACTTCTTTGACATGCCTGCAAGATCTTCTTTAGATGAGTTACCTACGCCCGGTACTTCTCTTTCAATTACAAATTTCGGCATATTGAATGCTTTTAAAGTGAGTAATAAGTAGCAATCAAGGGAGTATCCTAATGCTGGTACGGTATCAAAAAAATGGAGGTTATACGGTATTCAAGTTAGCTTATTTGATTGAGATTGTCAATAGGCTATCATTGTTAAAATAAGCAATTAAAGCAGTTTCATGCGATAATCATTCAACAGAATTACTCAAGACTAAGTGCTTTCTGGTTCGTGCATCTTGCATAAGAAGGTATATATTAAAGAAACGGAAATTTATGAGTACATGGACTACTTCATCGCTTTTTCGTCAGCAACCGGTTTGGGTTGTTCTTTAGGCTCCTTATTCTTTTTGTTGAAGACTCTTTCAAAATCTCTTGAGTAAGATAAGCCAATGCCCTGTCGTGTTTTGCGTCCAATGGTGCTGCCACCTGCTGCAATGTCAAGTGAACTCTTGTTGAAGACAATAAACCTCAGCTTGCGGTCCTGGGTAATCAGCCATTGCACGGAGATATCGGGCAGCCATTGAAAACTTCCGGTTTGCGCTGCAGTATTGCCCACACCAAAATCGAGGCCTGTGCCGAACGAAAGAATAACACGGTCATTCAGAATACGCTGGTTCACTTTTAGGTTGATGTTTTGCCTGTCCATTCGTGTAGTTCCTGCGGTCTGCTCATTCTGGGTAAGGATGGTGGAACTGCTGTATGTAGAGGTGGATATATCAAACTGCAGGCTTTTGTCGCCGGTAATTTTATATAGCACATCGGACAATATCTTATTGGCTTGATCAGCAATTTTTTGTGAGATGGTGTTAATGCCCAACGAGGCGCTTAGCCCTCCGAAATTACTACTATTGGGGCCGGTTCCTGTTGGATAGAACGAGCCAAATACAATGAGCATACTGGCTTGTTTCAGCATTTCGTTCTGATCGCTTTCCAGCCTGCGGATGTACATGGCCAGCTCCTGGTTATTCTTAATGGTGCTATAGTCAGGGAAATCTATGGAGAAGTCAATGTTAGGCCTGCTTAATTTGCCTGTTAGTTGTGCTATAACATACACATCTCCCCGATAGCTTTGCAGGTCGTTGGTTGAAGTCTGTAACACTGCTGAGTTGCTGATCAGTTCTTTCAGGCTTACATTATTAGCAGTGTACTTTGCTTCAACGTTAAGGCGTGCATCATAAGGGTCGCCTGTCCATTCAATATAGTTGCCGGAACCCGCCAGCAGTTCAAACGGTTTGCGAATGAACGACTGGAAATTAAAATTGTATAGCCCTCGTTCAATATTGTACCTGCCCCGCATGGTCATATCACCTTTAGATGGCACATGAATCTGCATACGCCCGTTACCTGTTGCCTGTATCACATCCCCGGTAAGTTCATCCAGTATCACATCTATCTGCGCTTTATTGTTTGCAGTTAAATCCAGGTCTATATTTAATCTCGTGTTTTCTTTGGCAATAGCTTTTTGTTCCGTACCATATTGTTTAAACACGATAAAATCAGCTTCTGCGCTTTCCCTACTGGTTGTGGTAAGAATATAAATGTGCGTGGTATCGTTCACTTCGCCGGTAATGCCCATTTGCATATTGTCTTGTGGGCCCTTTAAACTAAATCCTATCTTGCCAATGGCTCGTCCGTAAAAAGTGCTGTTGTCAGCCTTTTTAGTATTTAATACCAGCAATTTATTGGACGTAATATCAAAATCGTAGCGCATGTCTTTAAAGCCATGCTCATATAGTTTTCCTTTTACGGTTGCAGTTCTCTTTGCTTCATCTTTAATGGTAAACTGGCCGAAATCAATTAAACCTTCTGAAAAATTAAACACAGCAGAATCTATCGTATAACGCACTTTGGTATAATCAACCATCAGGCTTCCGTCTCTTAAAGTAACTTTGCCAATCAGGTCGGGTGAATTAGGATTGCCTTTTATTGTAAGCTTTCCAGCGGCCCTTCCCTTAACATCAGAAAATATTCCGTCTAAAAATTGATTCAAAATAATCACACGGGCATCTTCCATGTCAAGTGTTGTATTCAATGCATTGCCGGTTGAATCTTTCAGGTTGTAAGAACCTTCACCCTTTAGTTTATAACCGGCGTTGTCTGAATTAACATTGAAGTCAATTATACCGCTGGCATTGTCGAAGTGCCCTTTTACAAATACGGTTCCGATGGAGTCGTTGTCCAGTCTGAACTCATCAGTTTTGATATTGGCATCGGCTTCAAATTTGCCAAAAAAGTCTCTCAAATATACTTCGCCGTTTGCAAGGCCTTCCAGTGTTGGTTGCTTCATTAGCAACGGAGTAAAGTCGCCCAGCACAAGGTTCTTGATCTTTACTACAAGGTTACTGGTGTTGCCGCCGTCTTCTTCCTGCGTTTCCACTGCAATTTCCTGGAAGCCCTGGCTGAACTTAACATTTGATGCCGAGGCAAAACTCTTTCTTACAACTATCTCGCCTTCCTTTTCCAGATTCCATTTTTTATCGTTGATAATAAATGATGAAGGACGGAATTTAACCCTTACACCATCATTCAACGTGTACACGTCCGCATTTAATGTAGCATTGTTTAATGTGTTGTTTGCTTTTGTAGTAAGATGCACTACCGAATGATCCTCTGCTGAGGCAATCGTGAGATCTGTGCCTGGAAAATACATGCTGTCAGAAACATGAATGCTTCCTATATCACCCGAGAGGGTTAAATCTTTGTAGTTGCCGCGGCCGTTTATTCTTGCGTTCTCTATTTTGTATTTGTCATATTGAACGAAGGGAATATCCATTCCTACATAAAATCCAGAATCTTCCGTGTTTACACCGCCCGCTATTACCGCATTGTCCAGCCCGGTAAGCCTTGAGTCAAGGATGGATGCGTATTTGGCAAACTCGCGTGTTTTAAATACGACAATGAATTTTTGATTTTTGGGAACAGCTACGGGCTCATTAATTAACGAAGGATAATATTTATGAAGGAAGCTCTGAAAGCTGGTAGAAAGGTCAAGAATGTTGTATTGCCCGCGAACCAACAGGTCAAATTCATTACTTTGAACATGCAGTATTTTTCTGCTGGCTGAATCAACAAACGCATTCAGGGTAAGTGAGTCGAAGCTAAGCTTACTGCTGTCATGCGTAAGGTTGGCATTCAGTATTTTGGCTGTACCTAAAAAGGCATCAATGTTCTTTCCTTTAAAGTTAAGGTCAAATAAACCTGTAAGGATAAACCGGTCGTGTGGCGTAAAATTGAGTTTCTGAAAGTCCGAATTTACAAGATCCCCCAGTACGTTGAAGCTGGGTTGGTCACCGTTCAGATCGATGGCAATACTACTGGTAAAACTAAAATTCGGATCATTCGATTTGAACTCGCCATTAAATAGTTTTTTCTGGATATTGCCATTAATGATGAGGTCAGAATAGCTATACCCGTTAAACTCAAACTGTTTGAATGTACCATCCAATACGGTATTTAGCCGCGATAAATTAAAGCTCTTGCCATTGATCTTCCCATCAAAAGATGCTCGCCCAAACAAATCGTTATTAATAAATCGTCCGAGGTTGAACTGTCGCGTAACAACGGTTCCCGAATAGGAGGGGTCGCCCTTTTTAGGAAATTTAATACTTACATTGGCATACGCGCCGCCGAGATTACTGGTGATATTACCATTCGTTGTAAAATCATTAATGGTGCCTTTATAAGAGCCAACGAACCGAATATTTCCGAGAGCAGCCAGATCGGGTGTTTTTATGTCCTGTATGCCTTTGTATAAAATGGCCGATTCATTGTAGTTGGTTTGAATATTGCCGTCGGTAAAATTGATTTGTGTTTTATCAATATCGGGCAGCCCGCGCATGCCTAAATGCCCGCTGACGTATGTGGCATTGCCGCTCTTCAGAAAAAGGTTCTTTACATCAAAATTGCTGACTGTTCCGTCAAACCTCCCGCTCATCAATACCTCTTTTTTCCAGTCTTTCATCTCCGGCGCAAAAAAGGCAATATCATCAGAGTGCACGAGCGAATTGCGAAAACGTGCGGTCATTGACACACTGTCAATATACTCATTCATGTCTTCATTAAAGTCGTTATAGCGCATCGCGTAGTAGTCGGTAAGATGGCTTTTGTTTGTCCTTAGGTCCATTCGGGCAAACTCCATTATTTGCGGCGTAAGCCTGAACTGTGCAGTTAGCTTTCTTATTGCCAGGCCGCTTCTTTCCTTTGCGGACAGTTCTACTTTTGCCTTAATGGTGTCTTTAATGAAAGTAACATTGTTGAAGTTGGCGTTGATGCTGCTGATCCAGATATTAGCGGGCTCAAAATAACCCGGAGTAACAGGCCGTCCCGGCTGTTCAATGGCGATGTATCCGTTTGTGAGTTTTAATTTTTTGGCAGTTAGGTAAATGTCGCCTTCATTAAAATACATTCCTGTATCGATTTGTTTCTTTGGGCGAAGGCTATCCGGCCTTAACCCGTCAAAATCGTACAGGGCAAAATAGGGTTTATCCAGCTCAACTTCATTGATGGCAAAAATGCTTTTCTCCATGTCTATTTTGTCTGCATCCATAACCATGCTGCCCACTTTAACCAGCATGCGTTGCCCGATCCACTTATCGTTATACAAAAAAGAGACATTCTTCAGGTCTACCTTTTTTATATCGAAAACGGTGCCCTTGGTTGAGTCTGCTGATGAAGGTGGTTTGGCCGTTGCTACTTTGGCAGGAGGGAGGCTTGTATCCTTTCCGGAAAAATGATCGGCAATAAACTGGTAGTTCCATGTTTTTGTGGTGCGCTGCAGTTTAATCGTCGCATCTTCCAATCCCACATACTTAAAGTCTGCCGTCTTTTTAAAAAAGAACCAGTCCGTAATTCTTACTTTGAGTTTGCCAGCATAGAGAAGCGTGTCTTTTTGTAGATCGCGGATCAGCGTGCCTTCGAGGTTTGCACGGTTAAAAAGAGAAAGGCTTACATGCTGAATGGTAACTTCTGTGTGTAAATCTTTGGATAAACGTTTGGTGGCTTTGCCCACCATGTAATTCTGTACTGTTTCAGTTTGAATGAGCAGCCATACCAGCAACAGAAACGCCAGTAAAACCAATAGCGAACGACCCAATATCCTCAGAGATTTCTTAACTATTTTCATTCCACAAACTGCACACTAATTAAGGTGGCAAGATAATTCTAAAAATTTGAACGATAAGTTTATTTGTAAAGCTCTTTCAAATATTAAGAAGAGGTTTTATGTGAGAGAAAAAAAGAGGCCGCATATTTTGTATGATGTGCGGCCGGATATATATATAGGAGTCTGTTGTTGATTTGTTAGCCAGGCCAGTTAAGCCCTTGCAATAACTTATTCAAACAGCTTGCCAGTTTTTCAAGGTCGCCCGGGGTATGTAATGCATTTAACACTATGCGTTGAATTTTTTGCCCGCTGGGGTTTGGATAAGCAAAAGAGGAGATAATTATTCCTGCTTCAGCCAGCTCCAGCTCATTAATAGAAGGGGGGAGAATAAAAATAGGTAGGCCATGCGGAGACTTGATTTTTGCAGTGTCTCCAAGTAATGAACGGAAATATTTTATGTTCTGCTGAAGCTTTTTTCGCTGCGCCGAGTAAAGCCCCTGGGCGTGCATGAAAGCGTAAAGGAAAGCTGGCGAAGGCGCTGTTGCTGCGGTGTATTCCGGCATTGACCTGAGTTTGCGTGCTACTTCTCCCGAACAACTTATGGCGCCTGCAATTATATTGCATGCTTTAGATAACGAATAAGTGATCATGCCTTTGCCCTTCGCAAAGGGAACAGAGGATGCGATACCTTCACCATCTGCACCAAGTAAACCAAAGCCGTGTGAGTCATCTACAATGCAAAGATCAAGGTCAGGCTTGTAGAAGGAAAATTGATTGATGGACGCATCGAGGATATTGATGGAATCTGTTGCAACAATATTTTCTGCTATGGCTTGCATACTACCAAACCGTGGCCTGATGGCAGGATGTGCATTGGCTGGGTATTGCAATGTTTGCCCCCATACTTCTGTTGATAAGCGCCCGGCAACAAATCCTGAAGAAACCAAAACAGTATCCTCAAAACCGGTGATGGACGACAACAATTGTTCGCATGCTTCGAACAAAGCCAGCCTGGTATTGGAAATACGGGACGATGGGAAGAGCGGCCCAAATTTGCGCAAACCCTCCTGGAGCAGCGCATTAAACTCCGGCACATGGCCCATGCCGAGATAGCTATAGCCGGAAAAAAATAAATATTCCTTGCCGTTGCTGATGGCCGTTCGGCCGGGCTGTTCGTCAAAAATAAAAGTGTGCATTGTAAAACCGGGGGTTAGATGTCAATACTAAAAGTCCAAAAATTGAAGGCGCGTGGTTAGCCCAATAATAATTCAATCTGGGGTAACGTAATATCATTGTAATCGTTGATGATGAGGTCTGCCTCACCAAGATCCTCTCGTGCATGTGTGGTGGATAGTGCCACTACTTTCATGCCGGCGCTTTTTGCGGACCTGATGCCGGCGATAGCATCCTCGAATGCAACGCATTTAGCAGGGTCGGCTTGCACAAGTTCTGCCGCCTTCAGGTATATCTCTGGATTAGGTTTCCCCTTCGTAATGTATGTTGAATCAACAACCACTTCAAAATAATGCCTCATGGATAACCTGTCAAACGCAAACTGGATGTTCACAGGCAAACCAGACGTTGCAACGGCCATTGGTATTTTTGCTGCAGAAATGGATTGCAACAGATCCATCAACCCCGATATGGGCGCTATATGTGGTTCGTATAATTGGCGGTACAATGATTCCTTCTGGTGTATATAATCGGTGAGCTCTTCTGGCGTAAGCTTGCGGTTGAAAATATCTTCAAATATTTCCCTGTTCACTTTGCCATTCATATTTTTTTTATAATGTTCCAGCGTTAGTTCACGGCCAAGGCCTTTGTAAAACTCCTGCCAGGCGAGGATGTGATAAGGATTATTGTCGATAAGCGTTCCATCCATGTCAAAAATGATTGCTTGCGGCTTCATGGGCTATTTTTTTGCTTTCGGAATACTGAGCGATTTCCAGTTTTTATCTTTCAACATTTTTCCAATCATCACAATTTGTCCGGCGTGATAGGCGTAATGCCCGAATTGCCTTATAAGAGCATCAAACACAACCAATGGTTCGGAGCGTATGTAAACGGTCTTTGTCAGATCTTCAGGCTTCAGATCTGCAATGGCTTTGAATACACAGTTCCAGCCTGTGTTCCAAAAGTCAAGCAGGTCTTTGGTTGTAGTATCGGAAGCCTCAAATTCAGCATCCCGCTTGCGCCATTGTTTCTCTCCGTCTTCAGTAAGAAAGTTGGTGAACCTGCTCATCATATTACCATACATGTGTTGTACGATGATGGCGATGCTATTGCTTTCTTCCGACGGTTTAAAATAAAAATCATTTTCTTCCAGCTGCTTGAATGTTTCATCGCCCAGGCTTTTGCAGGATTTGAATCTTTTCTCCATCTCTGTTAAAAAACTTTCTTCGAATTGCATGGCGTTTATTTTTAGGTATGAGGTATCAGGTGTCAGCTGTTAGCTTTCAGGCGTTGAATTACTTAGTTGGCGATAGAAAGCCTGTTGTATTAGCCCATATCACAAAGCATTCGTTGTAAACTAAACTATGAGTTGCCTTAAAATCAGACATCGCTACATCCAACATCAGCGATTAGTGCGCTCAGTTTTAAGCTTTAGGCTTTAAGCTTTCTCTCTCCGCTTCAATAAACGTACAACGTAGAACTTATAACGTTCAACTTATAACCTACAACTTCATCGCTTCTCAAAATCCAGCCACGCTGTCATCGCCACGTTTGTCTGCTGCTGTCTCCAGTTTACCACCGCTTATTTTAATGAGCTCAGTCCTGCCAATTGCGCCGCGTTGTTCTATTGAATAACCCATTTGTTTTAAAGCATCACTTGTTGCAGGTGAAAAGCCCTTTTCTATATAAACCACATCAGGTAGCCACTGATGATGAAATTTGGGTTTGTTAACAGCCTCTTCTGCATTCATAGAAAAGTCCACCACGTTCACAATACTTTGAAAAACCGAAGTAGGAATGGTTGTGCCACCCGGAGTGCCTACAACAACAAATGGCTTGTGATCTTTCAACAACAAAGTCGGCGTCATAGAACTTAACATGCGCTTGCCCGGCTGAATGGCATTGGCTTCGCCGCCCACTGCACCGTACATATTTGGAACGCCTGGTTTTATGCTGAAATCATCCATTTCATCATTTAGTAGAAAGCCAGCGCCGGCAACCACCGTTTTGCTGCCATACCCGTTGTTGAGTGTTGTTGTAACTGCAACCATATTGCCTTCAGCATCCATTATGCTTAGATGCGTTGTTTCCTCACTTTCTTTCAACATGCCATAGCTGATGTTTGTGCTTTTACCCGCTTTATCAACTGCATAGTCTTGCATCCGTTGTGTAAGATACGCATCACTCATCAGCATCTTTGCAGGCACTTTCCAAAAATCGGGGTCACCCATGTATTTAGCCCTGTCCGCATATGCGCGGCGCTCAACTTCCACCATTAGTTGAACAGCTTTGGGTGATTGAAATCCATATTCTGACAAAGGAAATTTTTCTGCCATTTTCAACATTTGCGCGAGAAGGATGCCTCCGCTACTTGGTGGTGCAAAACTGATCACTTCAAACCCGCGGTAGTTGACGGTTACCGGAGTTCTTTGTTTCGCTGAATATTCTTTTAAGTCCTGCAATGTTATTAAGCCGTTCCCGCGTTTCATCTCATCAACGATTAGTTCAGCGGTCCTTCCTTCATAAAAACCTTTTTGTCCATTGTCCCTGATGCGTTTCAATGTTTCAGCGAGGTCTTTTTGCACCAGCGTATCACCAGCTTTCCATTCATGGTCTTTTATAAACGCGGACGCTTTAGTGCTATATTTTATGAAGTCGGCTTTATTGCCATTCAATGACCTGGCCTCGTGCTCTGTAATTACAAATCCATGCTCGGCAAGGTCAATCGCTGGTTGAATTAATATTTTGAAAGGAAGTTTAGCATACAGGTATGTTGCAAAAAGCCCTGCAACTGTTCCCGGGACACCAGAAGACATATGGCCGTTTTGTGAAAGGTTGGTCTGTGCCTTGCCATCCTTATCAAGATACATGTCGCGGGTTGCATGGGCGGGAGCTTTCTCGCGATAATCAAGGCCGACTAAGTCCCCATTGTTTTTTCTTGCGAGTAAAAATCCGCCTCCGCCAAGATTCCCCGCACCGGGGTAAACAACGGCAAGCGTAAGTTGCGTTGCTATAGCCGCATCAAAAGCATTTCCGCCTTGTTGCATTATGGAGGCACCAACCATACTCGCCAGCGGGTGTGCGCTTGCTACAGAAGCCTTGTTGAATGTTGCGTTTTTGGTAATGGAATAATTATATGGATCGACCTTCTTCCCTGCGCCAACCAATGGTTGTTGGGCGATTGTTGATTGCAGTAAAGCCGTTAATGAAATTAGCAGTAGCGTGTTCTTCTTCATAAGGCAATTTAAAGAAAAGGTTTCAGGTTTGAGGAGCAAGGTGTGAGGTATAAGGTATAAGGTACAAGGTATAAGGTGTAAGGTGTAAGGTGTAAGGTATAAGGTATGAGGTGTGAGAGGTAGGGATGTAAGGTGCGTATGTCTAGCCCCAAACCTCACGCCTTACACCTTACGCCTCAAGCCTCAAACCTGATACCTTCTCCCTTCCTCCTTAAATTCCCCAAATTCTACTATTTTCACCTATCTATTTCCACATATTATGAAGAAAATACTTGCGTTGCTGTTATCGGCAACTATTGCTAACTGTCTTATTGCTCAATCGCTTGAGTCTCCAGAGCAATTTTTGCATTATAAGGTTGGAACGAAATTCACTCCCCATTATAAATTAGTAGAATATTTTAAGAAGGTGGCGCAGGCCAGGCCTGATATGGTGAAGTATGAGCAGTACGGTGCAACCAATGAAGGGCGTGAGCTTGCCCTTGCGTATATAGCATTGCCGGAGAACCTGAAACAACTGGAATCCATTAGGCAGAGTAACCTGAAGATGACGGGAATAGGAAAAGATAAGCCTGCAGCAAGTGGAACAAAGCCGCCTGTTGTTGTGTGGTTAAGTTATAATGTTCATGGTAACGAACCTGCTTCGTCCGAGGCCGCGATGCTAACCTTGTTCGCGCTGGTTGATCCAGCCAACACACAAACAAAAGAATGGCTAAAGAATACCGTAATCATCATGGATCCCTGCGTAAATCCTGATGGCCGTGACAGGTATGTAAACTGGTACAACTCCGTTGTAGGAACAAGTTTTAATGTTGATCCGCAATCACGTGAACATAGCGAGCCCTGGCCGCAAGGCAGGACCAATCATTATAATTTTGACCTCAATCGTGACTGGGCCTGGCAAACACAAATTGAGTCACAGCAGCGCATGAAAAAGTACAACGAGTGGATGCCCCAGGTGCATGTAGATTTTCATGAACAGGGTTATAATCAGCCCTATTATTTTGCTCCGGCAGCAGAGCCTTACCACGAAGTGATTACGCAATGGCAGCGTGAGTTTCAAACATTGATCGGAAAGAATAATGCAAAATATTTTGATGCCAACGGCTGGTTATACTTTACACGCCAGCGCTTCGATCTGTTTTATCCCTCGTATGGTGATACTTACCCCATGTATAATGGCGCTATTGGCATGACGTTCGAACAAGGTGGAATCCGTGCAGGGCTTGGTATTGTTAATGGTGAAAAGGACACACTTACGTTGTTTGACAGAGCCATACATCACTATACCACAGGTTTGTCAACCATCGAAACTTCTTCTAAAAATGCAGACAGGCTCTTATCTGAGTTTCAAAAGTTTTTTGACAACAACCGTAATGGCTCCAGCAATAACTACAAAACGTATGTTGTTACTTCCAGTAGCTTTAATAACATTAAAGCGGTGGCCGACCTGTTGGATAAAAATGGAATTGAATACGGTTCTTTAAGCGCCAGCGGCTTTAAAGGGTATAATTATTTTTCAGGAAAAGAGGAGTCCTTCGTGAACGAAGGCTATCAGTTGGCCGTGTCTGCATTCCAGCCAAGAAGTGCGATGGCGAGAGTATTGTTTGAACCTGTGACCAAGTTAAATGACTCTATCACGTATGATATAACCGCATGGTCATTACCATACGTATATGGCGTAAAAGCTTATGCAGTAAAAGAAAAATTGGAAGTCGGTGCATTTAAAACAACTCCTGCTATTCAAAAAGTTAGTTCCGATTACGGGTTGCTTATACCTTATAACTCTTTTGATGGAGCCAAATTGCTGGCCGCACTATTGAAAAGAAAAGTACGTGTGCGTGTGAGCGATAAACCTTTTACGTATAATAATAAAGTGTACAAGCAGGGCACTTTAATTGTTTTAAAAGGCAACAACATTACAAGCTGGAATGATGTGGTAAACAGCCTTTGCACTGAATTCAATATTCAACCGGATGCTGTAGCTGGCGGGTTTGTTGACCAGGGAGCGGATTTTGGTTCTCCGGATATACGGTTTATCAAGCCCGTAAAAGTGGCGATGCTTACAGGTGAGCAAACTTCATCACTTTCCGCAGGTGAAGTCTGGAACTTTTTTGACCAGGTATTGAATTATCCTGTTACACTATTAAATGCGAACGAACTGGGACGGCTTACACTTGGCAATTATGATGTTTTAATCATGCCTGATGGCAATTACAGAGCTTTAGATGATGCCCGCTTGACAGAAAAGATTAAAACCTTTGTTGCCGAGGGCGGCAGGCTGATTGCTATGGAAAATGCCATGAAACAAATGGCTTCAGGCGATTGGGGTATTAAGCTGAAGGAAGATAAAAGCGATGAAAAGGGTAAGGAAAACAAGGAAGATTCATTATTGCTGAAAAGATATTCTGAGCGCGAGCGCGATGAGGTTGCCAATGAAATACCTGGCGCAATCTATAAAGTACGGCTGGATAATTCACATCCGCTGGCTTTTGGATACCCTGATTTCTACTACACCCTCAAGCAGGATGGTAACATGTATGAGTACACTAAAAATGGCTGGAACATAGGGACGATTTCTGCAAAGGACCACGTGGCGGGTTTTGTAGGGAGCAAGCTTATGCCGCATTTGAAAAACGGCCTTTTGTTCGGCGAACAAAATATCGGAACAGGTTCCGTTATCTATCTTGCGGATGATGTATTGTTCAGGAATTTTTGGGAGAATGGAAGGCTGATGTTTGCCAACGCTGTGTTTATTGCTGATTAAGTGATACGTTGTAAGTTATACGTTGTACGTTCATTAATGCGGAGGAGTTGTAGGTTATAAGTTTTACGTTGTACCTTGATCGAAGCAGAGGGAAGTTGTAAGTTATAGTTTTACGTTGATAAAAACGAACGTGACGTATACGTTGAAAGTGACACGTTGATAAATTATAGTTTTATCGTAATGCAGACCAGCAGTTCGTTGCATAACATTCACATAGAACAAACACAAGGCGTAAACAGCCCTTCGCTGCAATAAACGTATAACGTAAAACTTATAACTTAAAACTACTTAGTAACCTGGAATTTTCCGCTTTCAATAATGCGGCCGGTTCTGTCGCGAAGCTGGTAAACGTAGATACCACGAAAATAATCGTCCAGCTGAACGGTGATCTTGGCGTTAGAGACAGGCATGTCAGCCATTTTTTTGCCGGTAAAGCTATAGATCTGGAGAGTGGCGTTTTTTTCTACGGATTTGTCGAATTCAAAATTAACGAAGGCAACGGCAGGGTTGGGGTAGCACTTAACAACTTTGGGTTCTTTATCATCAGCCATGAAACCTGTTGCAGATGCAAACATAGCCAAGCTACCGGCCATGAGCAGGACCAGCAAAAAGGCTTTTTTTGTTAAAGATGGTTTCCGGTGTAATAAATGTGCCATATTAACGTTCGCTCTTACAAAGTTAACCGAAAAATTCACCTGACAATGAGTTAGATATACTTTTTACATCTCATTTTAATTTGTTGAACATTGATTGCTGCATAATTGAACTGTCATTTTTGTTCGCGACGGACTGTTAAAATTTTCGAAAACACAATAAAATACCATCAGTTGCCAACAATCAGCTGTCCATTGTCCGGTTCAGGTGAAGGCTGATGAAACAGGTTGCCCTTATTATTCATCTTGCATACCTCTATGAATATACGTTTAATACTGCTTTTTCGTTGCTCTTTTCTTAGCATCTTTAAACCTTCCATTTTTCCATAGAATACGCGCTATCCCAGAACATCCATTCCATTTTTGATGTTTTTATAAATGCGTTAGTCATTTGCTGTTGCTGGGTTTCTGTCAGTTTGTATGCCTGTTGATCAGCGATATCAATGGCCCTGATTACCGAGTTGCCAAATTCTTCTCCGGCGTAGGTATCTATCCACTGCTGATACGAATTATTTTCTTTCTGCTGGTTGGCGTAAACGTGATCTCCTACTTTTTTATAGATCCAAAAGCAGGGAAGTACTGCCGCTATCGCCACTTCAACAGGGTCCTGGTACACACGCCGGAAAAGATGATCTGTGTACAGTTGGCAGGTTGGAGAAATCTCCGCCAGCTCATCAATTTGCCAGGCTGAAAAGTAATTTTCATGAAGCGCCCTTTCTACCACTACTGCACCCTCCGCAAAGCGCAGGAAATCCAACGATTCGGTTGACGGTAATTTAGATGCAATAATGGCCAGTACCTTGCTGAATGCGGCCAGGTAGTGGGCATCCTGCATCATGTAAAAGCGGAACCGTTCTTTGGCTAAAGATCCTTCCTTCAACTCATTAATAAAGGGCATGTCAAGTATTTTGCCATAGATCTGTTCAATGCTGGCCCATGAGTTTTCGCTCCAATTCATAGTGTATGTATTCTGTTTAAATGTTTTTAAATGGTGAGATTAGGTATCGGGGGTAAGGTGTAAGGTCTGAGGTTTAAGGTCAGAGATGCATGTAAAATATTTAATGTCGATGTTTAATATCCGACATGACCTTTGATATTAAAAACAAAAAATAAAAGTTTGCCGCAATTTTAAACTCGCTGATTTATTCTTTACGCTTCTTTCCTGATACCTGATACCTATAACCTTGCGCCTCTCGCCTCACTCCTCACTTCTCTCCAAGAACATATTTTCTCATCGCCTTTGGCGCGAAGAAATGATTGAGTGGCCCGTTGCCTTTCCCGGTGAGGACATCCTTGCCATGATCTATTGCATTATAGGTATAATCATGCGCAAGCTGAATGGACTCTGGTATGGAGTTCTTCATTGCGAGAAAAGCCGCGATTGCTGAAGATAAAGTGCATCCTGTGCCATGTGTGTTATTGGTAGGAATGTAAGGTGCTTCAATAATAATTTTTTGCCCTTTTTTATGCATCCATACATCAAACAATTGATCCGTTTTCAGATGCCCTCCTTTGATTAAAACAGAAGTACATCCCGACTGTAAAATCTGTTTACCTGCCTGTTGCATGGTTTCCGTATCGTGGATAGAAAAGCCTGTAAGGATAGATGCTTCATCAAGGTTGGGTGTTACAACCGACGCCAGCGGGAACAGGTGTTCTCTTAAACTGTCAGATATATTTCCCGTTGAAAGCTTATCGCCGCTGGTTGCTATCATAACGGGATCTACAACAACGGGTATATTGGGATAGTTTTTCAAGGTCCTGGCCACCGCTATCACCAACGAAGACGTATGCAGCATGCCTATTTTAATGGCTGCAGGCCGAATATCATCAATTACAGCATTGATCTGTCCTCGAACAATCTCTTCCGGAATGCTGTGTATGCCTGAAACACCAATGGTATTTTGAACGGTAATTGCCGTTATGGCGCTACAGCCATAACATCCTAGTGCGGAGAACGTTTTAAGATCAGCCTGTACGCCCGCACCGCCACCGCTGTCAGAGCCGGCAATCGTCATTACCGGCGCGTAAGTAAATGTCTTCTCTGTCATGATCTGCTGTTTTTTTCAATTTCATTACGCAACATGGCTGCAGCCCTTTCGGGATCTTCCGCGCTGCAGATAGCCGATACTACTGCAACACAGGTTGCTCCTGCTTTAATAACATCCGCCACGTTGGTAATGTTGATGTTGCCAATGGCCACAATGGGTTTGGTAGTTGCTTTGCGCATCCATTTAATGCCGTCAAGTCCCCATTCCCTTACCGTATCTACTTTTGTAGAAGTATTAAAAACGGGGCTTATGCCAAGATAGTCAGAATGCAATATTTCCGAATTGTTTAGCTGCTCTTCGTATTCGATCGAATAACCAAGGCAATTACATTGCGGCCATGCGCTCTTTATTGCTGTGGGTGAAAGGTCGCTGTTGCCCACATGAACACCATATGCATTAATGTATTGGGCAACTTGCCAGCGATCGTTTATGATCAGGGGAATGTTGTATTTTGAAAGCATGTATTGCAGTTCAGTTGCAGTGGTGGTGAACAATTCTTCGGTAGTATGCTTATCCCTGAATTGCACAATATCAACGCCGCCTTTGACTGCCGCCGCAACAACGTCGAGTAATTTTTTGCCTTTACATGCAAGCTCATTTGTAACCAGGTAAAGCCTGTGTGGAAATGCCATATTATTTGTTTAATAGTCCGTTCATTGCCTCAATCAATATCATCATTGTTAAACAATGTGTACAGTTTCCGTAAAAGTTGTTGCATCCATTTTATAAAGCAAGTCAAGGAAGCCCGCCTGCAACGTGGCCGGCCCTTCCGTATTCCTTGCCGCAACTTCACCTGCAACCCCCATCAGTGCCATCGCAGCGCATGTGGCCAGATGAGCATCCGGCTGAACGGCGCAAAATGCGCCGGTGAGGGCAGTCGCTGTGCAGCCCATACCTGTTACTAAGGTCATGAGCGAATGTCCGTTCTTTAACCCGGTGACTGTACCATTGCTGATAACATAGTCCGTTTCGCCGGAAATACAAACCACACACTTATGATGGTTGCTCAGTTGTTTGGCGGCTTCAATAGCATCGTTGCTTGAATGCGTGCTATCTACGCCTTTGGTTTTGTTTTCTGCGTTGGCAACAGCAAGTATTTCAGAAGCATTGCCCCTTATAACAGCAGGGGCATGTATTGCCAGCAGTTCCGTAATAACCTGGTTCCGGTAGGCCGAAGCGCCTGCACCTACAGGGTCCAGTATCCAGGGTTTGTTTTTTGCCTTCGCTGCTTTAATAGCAATTTTCATGCTATTTACCCAAGTGCTGTCTAGCGTGCCGATGTTAATTACCAACGCGCCGGAAATATTTACCATATCATCCATCTCCTCAGCCGCATGAGCCATTATGGGTGACGCGCCTGCAGCCAACAACGCGTTAGCGTTAAAATTCATTACTACATAGTTAGTGATGCTGTGTACCAGCGGGGATTTTTCTTTTACAGCCACAACCTGCTGCCATAATAATTCTTTTGTCATGAAACTTGTTTTGATGCAATAGGAGGATGGCCGCGCAAGAAAGGAGCATAGAAAGCCTTTGCTTTTTCCTACGACGGTATCAACCGTATCAGGTACCAAGGGTATTATCTCAGTTCCGTAAACGGAACACCCCTAAAGCGGATGCAAAATAAGAAAAATGAGGGAATGTGCGAATGGGGAAATGTGAGGATGTGCGAATGGCAGACCGAATATGAGAATATGTTTGGCATGCTAAATATCGATTTGACACAAGCAAGGCGCCCGAATAAATGCAATCTGCTCATGAAATCTGAGACTTATACCAGAAGTTCGACGCCTGGTACCAAATAGCCAAAAGCCAAATGCTGACTGCTAATAGCCGAAAGCTGACGGCTCAACACAAACGTTTGCCTTAATATGCTTTTGGCTGATTTTTATTCGGGTTAATTCGGGAATTTAGCGTTTTACTGTACACACCAAAAAAAGTAATAATGAAATCTAACCGTAGAAACTTTTTACGCAACATAACTCTTGGTTCAGGAGTACTTGCTGTTGGTTTGCCTTCCATTGGAAAATCCGCTACCGTTGCAGACGACTTGGCTGCAGCACCTCAGAATGGGAAACAACAATTTAATATGAGTGGCTATGCTGCTCCAAAACTGGATAAAGTCCGCATTGGTATTATCGGCCTTGGAATGAGAGGGCCTGGTGCTGTACAAAGAATGTCTTATATAGAAGGTGTTGAAATAAAAGCATTGTGTGATAAGCAACCTGACCGCGTTGCGAAAGCCCAGAAAATACTGGAAAAAGCTGGTATACCTAAAGCAAAAGAATACTCCGGCGAAGATGGCTGGAAGGCTTTATGTGAAAGCAATGATATTGACCTGGTTTATATATGCACGCCCTGGCATTATCACACCCCAATGGCTGTATATGCAATGAAGAATGGTAAACATGCCTGCACAGAAGTTCCTGCGGCTGTTACCTTAGATGAATGCTGGCAGCTGGTGGAAACCTCAGAGAAAACAAAAAAGCATTGTATGATGCTTGAAAATTGTTGCTACGATTTCTTTGAACAGTTAACGCTTAACATGGCGCGTAACGGTATGTTTGGTGAGGTGATACATGCTGAAGGCGCTTACCTGCATAACCTGTTAGATCTGAATTTTAACAAGAATGGTTATGCTGATATGTGGCGTTTAAAAGAGAATGCTACAAGAAATGGTAACCTCTACCCAACGCACGGCCTCGGCCCAATTGCGCAATGTTTGAATATAAACAGGGGCGACAATTTTGACCACCTGGTTTCTATGTCTGGCAATGATTTTCTAATGGGTGAGGAAGCAAAGAAAAGAGCTGAAAAAGATGCTTTCTACAATCAATTTGTAGGCAAGCCATATCGCGGTAATATGAATACTACAATCATTCGCACAGTGAATGGTAAAACTATTATGCTACAGCATGATGTTACTTCTCCTCGTCCTTATTCACGTATTCATTTGTTAACCGGCACTAAAGGCATGGCAAGCAAATGGCCTTCTCCAGAACGCATCGCGCTTGGTGAAGAGTGGGTAAAAGACAGTGAACTGAAGGACCTGTATGACAAATACCAGACACCGTTGGTAAAACACGTAGGTGACATAGCAAAGAAAGTTGGTGGCCATGGTGGAATGGATTTTATTATGGACTGGCGCACGATCGATTGCCTGCGCAACGGATTGCCTTTAGATCAAAACGTGTACGATGCCGCATTGTGGAGCAGCGTTTCTCCGCTGAGCGAAAAATCAGTGGCCAACAGATCTAAATCAGTAGACGTGCCGGACTTTACAAGAGGTGCATATAAAAGCAACAAGCCTGTAAATCTGACGCTTGAAGGCGGCGCCAATACAACTGTCCGTACCGTTAATTCTTAATCGTTACTTTATTTTTATAGAAGGCCGGTTGCAGGTATAGCGCCGGCTTTTTTTATCCTGCTGTATTAAAAACACAAGCATCATTTTACATTATATGAGAAGAATCATTTGCAGCCTCGCAGCTGTGTTAATGGCCCATACAGCAATAAATGCACAGGAAGCCGCTGTTCATGTTCCATTGGGTGGAAATACCTTTTTTGACAAAGGAAGCAGAAAGATAAAGCTGGATGAAAACGGTATTTCCAATTGGAGCGATAACAGCATTCATCCGACTGTTTATGTGAGGGTGAATAAAACAGGCAATTTGAAAATTGATATCAAAGCGAAGAGCAACGCTGATAGCAAAGTGGGCATGTCTGCAGGCCCATCAAAGGCTTCGGTGCATGTAACTGATAAGGATTGGAAAGTGTACGATGGTTTGCAGTATAACGTAACCGATACCGGCTATGTTGCCATTGCTTTGGAATCGTTAGATAACGTAGCTCCGGATATTTCGGAATTAATTATAAGCGGCCCTGCAACTGAAGGGAAAGTGGATTTTGTGAGAGATGAATTTTATTGGGGCAGAAGAGGACCATCTGTACACCTCAATTATTTATTGCCTGAAGACAAACAGTTTGAATGGTTTTATAATGAATTGACAATTCCGGTTGGTTCTGATCCACTGGGCTCTTATTTTATGAGCAATGGTTTTGGTGAAGGGTATTTTGGAATACAGGTGAATTCTCCAACTGAAAGAAGAATTTTGTTTTCAGTTTGGAGCCCGTTTAAAACAGATGATCCTAAAAGTATTCCTGATTCTGCAAGGATAAAATTGTTGAAACAGGGCGAAGGTGTTCATATAGGCGAGTTTGGTAATGAAGGGTCTGGTGGACAAAGCTATCTTCGTTATAACTGGAAAGCAGGAACCACTTACAAGTTTTTAACGCATGTGAAACCTGATGGCAAAGGGCGGACTGAATATACATCTTACTTCTTTGCTCCAGAGCAAAATAAATGGATGTTGGTTGCTTCATTTTCGCGGCCACAGACAAATACTTATTACAAACACGCGCATTCATTCCTGGAAAATTTCAACCCGGAAATGGGTGCACATAACCGTAAGGTGTTTACCAGTAATCAATGGGCGATGGATACGAATGGAAGCTGGACTGAGTTGACGAAAGCCCGTTTTACGGCAGACGCTACGGCAAGAAAAGGTGCACGATATGACTACGCGGGCGGCGAAGAAAATGGGGCTTTCTACATGACGAATTGTGGATTCTTTAAAACATACGCGCCAATCAATAGTGTGTTTGAACGGAAGGCTACAGGCAAGCAGCCGGTGATTGACTTTAAGGCATTACCATAGAAAGAATAAAACGCAACATTTAGAATTTGTATCCCGGGCATGCCCGGGATTTTTTTTGAACCATATAAGGCATATAAGGGTATATAAGCGCGCGGAAAATGTTTTAGCTCTGGTTGTTTGTTTCTCGAATACCAGAAACTTTAATTTTCTGCTTACGTATATATGCTGTGACGCGTATTCTGAAAAAAGCCCTGAAGGGGCGCTGACATTAGCACAGGGCAACGCCCTGTGTTCTGAAATAAAATATAAATAAGCCGTGAATGGGCGAAAGCAAAACGAAAGATCCTCTCTATGCATTTATATAGTGTAGCGAATGTTTTTTGCCGTCTTAGATATGTAAATGCGTAACGACAAAGCGGACGTAATCTTTATACGTCATTATTTGGTTCAAAAGTTTTTACGCTTTAGCCTTTGTGCTGCGTCTTACATGTTCTTTATGCCTTATATGGTTCAAATGGTTTTATGCTTTGGGCTTTAACCTCCCTAATTAGGCTAACTTAGCTGATCTTTTAACGGTAACTTAAATCAATATGCAGCAACCTGAAATTTGGATGCGTGGCCCTATAGCAGGCGTGCCACCTTTATTGCAGCCAGTAGCCCATGCGCTTTTGCAGGCAAGGGAAGAAATAACAGAATTAATGGCCAGCTTTCCGGATGCATTGTTATGGGAGCGTCCCGCAAATGTGGCTTCCCCTGGTTTTCATTTGCAGCATCTCAGCGGCGTGATCGATCGGTTGTTGACATATGCGGGTGGTAAGATGCTAAGTGAGCAACAGCTGGATGAACTAGCCAAAGAAGGGAAAGAAGATAGCTCTGTAACAGTTGCTGCCTTACTAAAAAAGTTCAGTGAACGTGTGGATGAAGCGATAGCCCAGCTTAAAAATACAAATGAGTCGTCATTGACTGAATTCAGAGGAGTAGGGCGTAAGCAGTTGCCATCAACGGTGCAGGGATTGGTGTTTCACGCCGCTGAACACACCATGCGGCACCTGGGCCAGTTGTTGGTAACGGTGCGGGTTATAAAAGCAGGATTGAATAAATAATAAAATCCCTGAAGTGAAATTCCTTCAGGGATTTTTTTTTACTAAAGCATAACATCCGGCATCCAGGAAGGATATTTTTTTACTTTGCTTTTGGAATCTTCTGTAATCGGAATTTTCCACGCTTCAAAGTATTGAGATAAGTCTTTTCCGGTTGCTTCACACAATGCAACAAAGTAATTGTTGCGCCTATTATCGTCGTCACGTGTCATATTCTTTGGATCATAAATTTCTCTGAAATGTTTGTGGAGGCTAATTATCGGCTGCCATCCAAAAGCGTCTACTATTTTAATGTAAAGCCCAAGCTGAAGAAATGCATCATTCTTCCATTTTTCATATGAAGGGCTATTGGCCAAATAGTTTTTAATTGATTTGTTTACATTCTCTGCAGATGCAATCGCTTCATGGTTGTAGATGCCTTTGTGAAGCACTTTGTCGTACACATACATGCTGTATAAGTTTACTGTTACTTCACCAAGATCATCATAGTCGTATCCCCAGAATTGGTGGCGATGGCCCAGTTCATGAAAATGTCCCCATGATCCCTTTTCTCTCATGAATGATTCATTCAGCATCCACTGGCAACTTTCATCATCCGGCACCACAATTTTATATTCAACCGTAAACATATATCCCCATGAAACCTGTTGATCAACAATAATCCGCTCGGGATGTTTTCTGTTATGCGGAATATTAGCAAGGTCGGCATCGGCGTCCATCACTTCATTCCAGAACTGCATTAATTGCGTTGGGTTCGACAAGTTGCGGATTCTGTAAGACGGTACCGTCAGGATTATTTTATCGGTAGCGAGTTCGGCCCAGGGTGCGGGGTTATTGCGAATTGTATTCCATTCTTCGTCGGTTGTTTTGCCTAGCAAAAAATAAGGCGCGCTAACTACGCCGGTTGCTTTGAACGCTACGTTTGTGAGTGTAGTGGAGTCCGGAATATTAATGTATAGTAATCCGCCATATTGAGAGTAAATAACGGTAGTATCTTTCAACAGGTCAAAATGCGAAGTTAGATCGTTCGGCGACCGTGAAAAATAATCCATATGATAGAGGTTATCATCGTGGGACCCAATCTGTGCCGTGAGTGCTCTTTTTTGTAGCTGCGAAGGCACAATGATCTGTACCGTTTCTCCCGCCGGCACATAATATCCTGTGCTGTGCCATCTTTTGAAAGCTGAATCGGGCTCGAGCAGGCCATTTCTTCCTGTATGCACGCCTATGCTAATGTCTGCATTTATTCGTTCAGCACTCTTTGATATTTCCCCAGGAAAGCTTCTTGCAGCCGGATGAACAAAATGGTAATCGCCGTCTTTTTTATTGCGTTGAATTGTAATCTCTTTCAGTTGATATCCCAGGAATTCTTTGGTGCTTTTCTTCCTGATAATATGGCTTGCCGAAGGATACGCAGTTGATGTATCATTCAGGCTGAATGTTTCAACCAGTTTTTTGTAGCAGATGCTGCCGGTGTCAGCTTTAGCCGCTACCAATCTCAATATCGCTTCCGCGGCAGTCATGCCGTTTTGCGGTATCAGTTTGTTGTAGGTGCCATTTTGAGTATAAGCTAAAATACTATCGATATAAAGATAGGAGGGAACCTCACTAAGAATATTAAGGAATCCGGTGGACGAAGCCTTTAGGAAATTGCTATTAGGATGATACAATCCGGTTTTTAATAATACATCGTTTAGTGCATATTCCGGCATCACCTCATTTCGCGTTTCGGCCATAATAGCCGGAAACGGAGAAGCAAAAACAACTGTGCCACCTTTTTCTATGAACGATAACATCATGGCTCTTTGAGCACTGTCTTTAATATCGCTCAAAATAAAAATTACGCCGGTTTTCGCTGAGATGCTTTTTGATACAGTTGATACTTTAAAATGCTTGCTTTCAAAATATGCTTTCAGTTGTGGCTGATTTTCATAAATACCAATTGTCTTTTTTTCTGAATGGCTCCATGTTAACACGTTGCCGATAAATTGCTGTACGGCAGCGGTGTCCAGAAATGGTTTTTTGAAATAAACGTCAGCAAACAACATCATTGCTTTTCCTTTCCCGAATTGCCCGGTTACAATGGTAGGTAATTGCAAGTCAGAATAAAAGGATTTACCTGTCGCTATTATTTCACTCTGGCTGTTGACCGGGTATGAAGCCAGTGGATATACAGGTGTATCAGGCAATGGCAAATGATCGATGCCTTTCAATAAAATACTCGTGTTAGAGTGTTGTGCGATGGTAGCCTGTGTTGCAAGGCAAAGCAACGCGATTAAAGCGAAGTGTTTAAGTTGCATGTAGTAAACAGTTGAAAAAGTAAGATTAAGGTTGTAGTTCTTCCAGTATAAAATCCCTGGGTGCAGATTGTTGGTTAAAGATATCAGTCACCTGCATCACCAGGTAATAGGTTTTCTTTTCGCTGGAAAGATTTGGCGTGGGAATAGCAATGCTGCGCGTGTCAGGATCCGTGCCCCGCTTAACAGCAACGGGTGTTCCCGATTTTGCTTCGTTATCGTAAACTTTTATATCGTAAGAAAGCTGAGGTGCACCTGCTGTGTTGACAGACCAGTTAACATACATGGTTTTATCTGTTTTGTCGTAGTACACGCCAGCATCATAAATTTCCGCAGGTTTAATAACAGATGGCTTATCCATTGATTCCTTAACAGGGAAGGTTGCCTTGGTTTTCTTGATAAATGTAGGGCCGCACGATGTAAGTTGTACGCCGTTGTTTCCTGTAGCTTTTACATCCCAAAAACCTTCACCTGCATCTGCAACCAAAGAGTCAGCATGTATCCATTGGTTGCCTGTAGTCAGCTGCCAGTAACTTCTGTAATTGGATATCCTGCTCGTCTTTTTTTCATCTGCAAAATTTTCGAGAAAGCTAGATATGCCGCTTCTCAATTTTGCATCTGCTTCAGGTACTTCAAATGTTACATAGTGCCGCCATTCTTTTTTTGTATGATCGTAGATGAAATAACCAACCTGCGTTTTATCACCTCCGGTATACCATCTGCGTACAACGTGTGTGTACCATTGGCCAGGCACCCATCCAAAGTCACAGTGCGAATGCAGGCCTGTTCCTTCGTGGCCGAATCCACCAACAAAAGTCATAGGGTCTTTATACACGGCACGGATCTGTACTTTGTTTGGAAAATCCCATACGGAGAATATGTTGTTCAGTGGAACATTGTGTTCACCCTTGCCATTTTTATTTTGCAAACCACAATAGCCGCCGCTTTTGCCAATGCCAAATTGTACTGCGCATGTGTAAGTGTATGGAGCGTTGCCTTCAGCCGGAGTCATTACTTCTGCCATCAGCAGGTCCGCAGTTTCTTTCGATTGAAATTTAGCGCCAACGTAAGGGCCCCATTTAGGGCAGGATTGCGCGTTCAGGTTATGGGTAGTTAAAATAGCCGCGGGGAGTAACGCCAGCAAAAAAGTTTTTTTCATGATAATCATGTTAATAAAACAACTGCATCTTTCGGGTAAACCTTCAAGATGCAGTTGTGTGACATAAATGTCGTGGTTAAAAATTAATATAAGATGTTAAGTCCTCTTACCTGTGTGTTACGTTTAAAATTTTCAGGTCTATCAGGTAAGATCCTGGTACTTGTATGCGCATCGGAATTCTGATGGCAAAATCATACAGGTCATCCTGGAATGAACCGAGGTAATGTGAGTCTCCTTTATCCTCGTAATAGCCACCGCCTACATTAGCAGCCCATGTAGAGGTGCTGTCGATATGTACAAATTTTGTAGGAATGCGATAGTACATGTTAAATCCATTGCCCAAAGAAGCGATTGGGAATGGAACAAGCGGAAAACGCAGGTACATGGCTGTATCCAATGCTTTGTAAGTATCAGGCGCATAATCCTGCAGGTTTTGCAGGAAAGGCGGCGTTGGATTTAATCCTGAGTTTGGACGCTTGGCAATTTCACCTTTTGAAGGATTGAATACTGTCCCATGCTTATCAGTTATTCTAACAATCACCACGTTTGGCGTATCTGAAACCCTTGTGATTTTTTCAATTACAAAAGGATTGTTGTTGCCGTTGAAAGCTACGCCGTTTGAAGCGCCGGTTGCAGTATTTGCAATCAACCTGCTTAAACTATACGCTCCTGTTTCAGGGGATGTTTCCAACGCTTTGCCGTCTGTAACAACCAGCTTCATTGCGTTCTTTAGCTGTTGGGTACCGGCACTGTTCGATACTTCCAGGTCCATTGTGTAAGTACCGGATGGCAGATAGTAAGTGCCTGCATTCGCCTCGATTACTCCGCTTTTTGGATTGATGTTAATCGGAGGAAGATCCTCAGAGCTGCGCTTTGCCTGGATTTTTTCGAAGGTTGTATCTGTTGCTGGGTTGTAAGCAGATGTCCAAATACCTACGGGATGCAGCGTTTTAAACAATGTGTCAACCACTTGTCCAGTGGAGTCGTATATATGGGTCCATTTAACATTCAAAGGAATAGTCGATCCATCAGACACGAGAGAGTTAGACGATGAAAGCCTGCCTTTAATAATCTTGAAAGTCGTTACAGAATACTGCATAGTAGGGCTTATAAACCCACTCTCATATTTTGTACAGGCAGCACCTAATAGCGTAAGGCCTGCAAGTGCTGCGGATATTTTTCTGAATAAATTTTTATTTGTTTTCATCCGAAATTATTTTGAAGTATCTGTATTCAAGGTGAATTCCGTTAAATACAGCCTGTTAATTATTGTTGACGCAATTACCTGTTTGTGCCGTAAAAGAACAGTGTATGGCTGTTGCTAAGTACATGCATTACACCGTTCTGGGTAAGCATGCCCGAAGTTTGTACTAGTGTATGTACGCCATCGCCAGGTTGTAAATTGTCTATGGTATATGAATCTGTCAACGGAAAATGGCGCCATAAATGTGTGTAATACACAAGTTGCGGCGTGCCTGAAACGAGCGTGGTATAACCCAGGTTTCCGTCTTTTGTGTATTCATAAGAAACAACAGCAGTATCTCCGGCAAGTTGTGTAGGGTAAAGCGTTCCGCCCGGTTTAAGCACATCATAGGTCAGCGGTTTTCCAATAAGGTACATTGACATAGAATCCGCTGTGTGATTTACATTGTTTTTTAAATAGTACACCAAAGAGTCTAAACCAAACTTTCCATACTGGTCAAATTTATTTTGCACATAAAGCGTACGTGCCACTAAATAATTATAGATGGAATAATCAGTAGGCGCAAAGAAAGATGTACCGCTTGCGTTTATTTTATCACGCATGCCAGCCGCATCTATGATGATGGACAATGTGTCAAAAACCGGATTGGTCTTAAGAACATCATAGGTACTGGTATTCTTAAATTGGTTAACGTCGTGAACAGAACCGCCAACAATGTAATTATCTTTCTTGCACGAGTATAATAGAGCCAGTGTGCATGCTGATAATAAAATCCTGCTTAATATTTTCGATTTCATTTTTATGTTTTTATAAAACAGTTATTGGTTATTTACCCGCGTTAGTGGCCCAATAAGGGTTTTGTGTAAGAAGATTGTCATACGGGAATAAAGTTGTCATATCCAGCGGCCAGTAATAACCCTTAGCCGTAGGAGTTACTCTGTTTGCAGGATATCCAACATATTCCAACCACTGCTGTGTATATTCTGTACGAATAAGATCATAAAACCATTGCCCTTCACCAATCAGCTCACGTCCTCTTTCCATTACTACTTCATCTATGATGTCATAAGAAGAGCTGGGGCTTTGATAGTTGGTGATTCCAGCTCTGTCTTCTGTAGCTTTAAGTGCCTCACGTGCTCCCTCAACATCATTTAAATAACCTAATGCTTCTGCATCTAACAAATAGATATCAGACAAACGTAACAGTACAAGGTTATTATTGATGTAGGCGTTAGACTTGGTATCTGGTGTTCCGTATGCAAAGTTGGCGTACTTGGTAAGCATATAACCCGCTTTGTCTCCGCCCGTAGATGGCAATGACTGGAATACCGCTTTGTAACGTGCATCATTGGTTGTATCTGTAAATAACGTAGTGTTGAATAAACCACCTTTTGTAGCTACCCAGCAGGAGCTTTTTCTATTGTCGACAATAGGGCCTTTTAAGAAAGTTGCGAAGCATGAAAACTTCGCTTCAGCCCAATCGCCGCCGTTCTTAAAATTAGGATCATTGGGATCGAACAACATTGGTATTTCAAAAATGCTTTCGCTTGATGACTGGCCTTTCCAGATGTTGGTATAGCTTGCCATAGGTTCCAGTGAATATCCACCATTTTTGATTACTTCCTGGCATGCAGTATGCGCATTGGCATAATCATGCTTCCACTCATAAATGTGGGCCATCAGCGCATATGCAGTTCCTTTATTAGCCCTGATGGATTTCATCGGATCGCCTCCGGAAAAATCCAGGTAACCTGCCGCCTTTTTTAAGTCAGCAATACAGCTATCCATAACAATACCTTCTTCAGTCCTTGGAAGAGGAGGAATATTGCCATAATCTGAACCATCAAATGTTTTTGAAACATACACAGGATCACCCCAAACACGTGTAATATAGAAATACGTGTATGCTCTTGTAAATAATGCTTCAGCCAGGTAGCTGTTCCTTACGCTTTCATCTGTAAACATGGATGCCGACATTTTTGGTACGTTTTCTAATATCAGGTTGGCTTGTGATATTACTTTATAAAAACGTGACCAGTCTTGAAGCGAACTTTCCCAATAAGGTACATAAGAGAAGTTGAATGCAGGATTGTTGCTCGCCTTTAGGCCGTAGGGCAGGAACGTGTCGCCTGCGCCCGGTTCAAAAACACCCGCCACAAGGTCTCCAAATACGAAGTGTGAGGGCTCCTGCATATCATATGGGCTGCCATTTCTCAGGCTGGCCCTTAACTGGCCGTACATGGCTACTGTTGCCTGTTCAACTGAAGTTTGAGATGTCCAGAACTTCTGGCTATAAGTTGAATCTATGGGGCCATCATACAGTTGTTTTTTACATGCCGTAAAAAAGGACGGCGCGCATAAAAGAAAGAAGATGTATTTAATGATTGAATATCGCTTATTCATACTATTATTTTTGAGGATTATAACTGAATGTCGAGGCCGAAAGTGAACTTGTGTGGCTGAGGATACAAGCCACCTGTATAAACGCCCAGCTGATCAACAGCTTCAGGATCCGGCATTGTATTGTTCTTGTTTTTTATTATCAGCACATTGTCCATCATGCTATAAGCCCTTACGTTTTTCAGTCCGAGTTTTTTGGTAATGCTGCGGGGAATATTGTAACCAAGCATTACGTATTTAACTTTGAAATAGCTGCCATCTACGTTCCACATGCTGGAGAATGGGAAGAACTGGTAGAAATACGGCGCAAACGGATTGATGGAAGGAAAGCTTGCATTATAGTTTGCGTCTTTGGCGTTTTCCGGTGTCCAGTAGTTCAATCCATCTAACACAGGCAACCTTCTTTTTGCGAAATCCTGCACACTACCTCCAATGTTATCAAACTGTTGTTGCTGAAAAGTATTTACAACTGTTCTTTTCCAGGTAAACGTACATACTACCGTTAATGAGAAATTTTTATAGGTGAAATCGTTCGTAAAGCCACCGGTAAATTTGGGATTTGGATTTCCTGTTGGAACGCGGTCACCATATTGGTCACCATTGTCTTCTCCACTCCAAACGTCTCCGTCTCCATTAGCATCTTCCCAAATAGGATAGCCAGGTTTTACCGGATAGTTTTTCTTGAAGTAGGTGATTTTATTGCCGGTAAGTTTGTTGAATGGAATATCCTCTTCTTTGTTATATACGCCTTTGTACTTCATTTGAAAGAATTCATATATAGGCTGGCCTACAGCATAAATCCTGGAAATATTATGTACATCGTCTGTAACAAATGTCCTGTTGTTGTTAGGTAGCTTTGCAATTGCGTTCTTATTGAAAGTAAGGACCAGTTGTGTGTTCCATTGAAACTTGCTTCTTGGAGCCATGTTTCGGGTGTTGATCATCAGATCCAAACCTCTGTTACTTACCCAAAGATCGTGGGCGTTAAAATTAACCTGATCAAAGCCGGTATAAAAAGGTAATACGAAATTGTAATAGTCATCTTTTGAAATCTTATCGTAAACATCGGCAGATACGTTAATGCGGCTATTCAAAAACTGGAGGTCTATACCGAGGTTCTTTTGTTCAGTTTTGGCCCATGTTAGATCATTTTTAGTTAGTCCATTCGTGTAACTTGGTTGAACTGCAACGCCGCCATTGTAAGTGCCCGGAATTATATATGAGTTGTAGGGTGCGTAGAAGTCGCTGGACTGCGAACCAGAAATACCCCAGCTTGCCCTTACTTTGGCATAGCTCAAAATGTTGCGTGACTTTAAACCCTGCATAAAACCTTCTTCAGATAATACCCAGCCAGCACCCACTGCAGGGAAATATCCCCATTTAGTGTCCTGTCCGAATCTTGAAGAAGCATCCCCGCGATAAGATGCATAAACAAGATACTTGCTGTTGTAATCATATTGCAGCTGGCCCATAAAAGACAGTAACGCGCTCTTTTTGAAATACGAATACCCGCTCAGGTCAGCCTGGGGAATGCCACTTACAACTTGTATATCATTAGAAGGAACGTTATATCCGGAAACTGTGTTGCCGGAAGAAACATCACTGGTAAATTGTTGTGCGCCAGTAATGTTCAGATGATGCTCGCGGCCGGAGTTAGTCATGAAGCGTTTTGCAAAGTTCAACGTATTGGACATGAAGTACGTTGTATAATTTCCTCTGTCAGACTCTGCGTATGATGGTTGTGCACTACCGCCTTTGTTTGCTTCAATGGCGTCTACATTAGACGGCTGAAAATAGTCTTTGTTGGAAGTAGTAGAGTTAGCCGCTCCCTGGAAAGTATACCTCAACTCGGGAAGCACCTGGTAATTAGCAGTAACGGATGCGGTGTAATAATCGTTGGTGTTTTTATTTCTCAGCTTACTGTAAATGCCAGTGAAGTTGGAGGAGTCGAATGCATTCAGCAAATAGAAGGAGGACGGTTGGTCAGAGCCGCTGAATGGGGTATTGGCATCGCTGTTATAATACTTTCTTCCACGTTGGCGATCATCCTTGGTTAGTGTAGCAATTAATTGAGCATTGAATTTTGGAGAAATTTTGAAGTCAAAATTTCCACGTAGTGAATAACGTTTGTAACCGAACTGGGTAATAATACCATCTTCGTCATAATAGTTCATGCTTACGCGGTAGTTCACTATTTCACTTGCTGCGGAAATCGTTGCATCAATATTTTTAAGATTACCGTTTTTGTAAAACAGGCCTTGCCAGTCTGTTGCATTATTGAAATTCGGATTAAGGCTATCTGTTAGTATCTGAGGAAGGCTTGAGAGCTGGCCAGGCGTGCCGTATTGGTTAAGAATGCTCATTTTTAGCCTTCTTTCCTCTGCACCTGTGTATGTTTTAATCAGCTTTGGCTTTTCGGTAAGGCCATAGTACGCGTTTACCCTGAATTCAGGAGTTGGGGATTTGCCACGGCGAGTTTTAATATAGATTACACCGTTTGCACCTCTTGAACCCCAGGCAGCAGTTGCTGCAGCGTCTTTTTGAACGTCAACCGATTCAATGTCGTTAATGTTAATGCCAGCCAGGTAGTTGGTACCAGTTGCATCTATGGCATTGCTGATGTCTTCAGGATTAACAGGTATCCCGTCAATCACGTACAGCGGGCCACTCATTGCCTGCGCCTGTGCAACGTTCGGATTTGCAACATTGGTATTAACCCTTGAGTTACCTCTTACCACAACAGTAGGGGCAACGCCCGGTTCGCCAGATGTTACCTGAACGTTCATACCAGGTATCCTACCCTGTAACAGAACGTCTACGCTGGGAGCGGGGAGATTCTCAATTACTTTCCCGGAAATGCTCGAAAGCGCTGCAGTTGTTGTTTTTTTAGACTGAGCCTGAACGCCCACAACAACAACTTCTTCCAGCCCTTTGGCCGCATCGTCTTCTTTTAAACTGATGGTTACCTCGGTTTTTCCTCTCACGGGCATAATTTGTTTGGTATAGCCCACATACATAAACTCCAGCGTTCCATTGTCGCCGGTTAACTTGATGGAAAATTTGCCGTCGGCGTCTGTTGTTGTTCCGTTCTTTTTTGATTCTCTTACTGATACTCCTTCCAGCGGTTTGCCTTTGGAGTCTGAAACCACGCCCTTAATAACCTGTTGTGCGGATAAAGAAATGCACAAGCAGCTCATTAGAGCAAGTAGTACAATTTTCATAGCAGTTAATCTGTTTGGTTAAAAAAATTGTTTTGGAATTGATGTTAGGATGGAAATTATGGAAATCAACAATGTGTTAAATTTTGAAGAGTTTAACATATGTAATTAATTTAAAATACAAACGTTTGATATTTTTAGGCAAACGTTTGTGTGATTTTTCGTTATAAAATATGGAATTAAGAAAAGGCGTATGCCATGCTGGATGCGGGAAACAGAAGAAAATAGGCAAACCATTGACTAATGGTTTATGGCAGGAAAATGAAAAAAAGTTTTTAAAATAAGGGAGTTACAGTTTAGTATAATTTTTGGTTCGACTGAACGATAAATCGGTAAAACTTCAATATAAACGCATGTTGAAAATTTATATGCAACCGATTTAAAACTTTTTAAATATTTGATACCGTATTGCTAAGAATGGAACATTGAGCCTAGATTAAAAAAAACGCCTGCACATGTTTATTGTGCAGGCGTTTGCAAAACACTTGTTTGTGTACTAATAGCCCCAGCCTTTCATTATTTTCAGATCTTCTTTTACAGTATCCAATGGAGCCATTCCCTGGTACGACTCCTGCTCGATAATAAAATGCGTTGTGCCACCTGATTTTCTTCCGAGGTCCACAATCTCTTTTACCGGAATTACGCCTTTGCCGAGCACGGTACTTTCATAGCCGCCCATTTCCCCTTTTTCACTTTTAATCTCATCCTTAACGTGCATGGATTCGAACCTGCCCGGATATTTTTTCATAATATCCAGCGCTCTTCCACCCGCTCCATACATGTTGCCGATATCCAGCTGCTGCACTACCAGTTTTGGATCGGTATTTTGCAGAATAAGGTCAAATAATTTTTCACCACCTAATTGTGTACTGAATTCAAAATCGTGGTTGTGGTAGCCGAAACGCATGCCTGATTTTTTGCATAGCTCACCGCTCTTGTTAAACACTTCCATGTAACGTTTAAAGTCGTTGATGTCTTTGCGCAGGCTCTCATCCAGCCATGGGCTGATGACAATTTGCTGGCCGACAGTGGCGGCATCTTCCACGGTGTATTTCCATGTGTCTGTAAAGTCTTTTTTGCTTTCATCCCAATGGTTCCTGGCCATTACCGTGTGCCCGCTAGGCATAGAGAGCCCAAGATCGACCAGCACCTTTTTAAATTCGGTTGCTGAATAGCCATAAAATTTCCTGTTGACATAATTAGCATGTTCAACATTCTTGTATCCCATATTAGCCAATGCTTTAAGTGTGGCCATAGGATCTTTTTTCATATCATCTCTTACAGAATACAGCTGAACACCTACTAGTTCGTTTTTGTTTTTTGCTGCAAGCAATTCGTTGGACAACATACTGCTGCCTGCAACAAAGAGTGCGCTCGTCTTCAAAAAATTTCTACGGGATTGATGCATATTAGTTTGTTTTGATTTGGCAAGAAAGGACTAAATATAACTGAAAATGTGCAAATGAGTGAATGTGCGAATGCGGGAATATGCGAATGTGCGAATGCAATTAAAAATTGAAAATTGACAATTGAAAATGGGGAAACCCAGGAATGCTAATAGGAGAATGTGCGAATACGAGAATGTGCAAATGGGAGGAGAATTGATAATAGGCAACGGCTCTATTGCACGGGTAATTTCACCATAGGGGTTATTGGTAAATCCTGCCTTTATCAAGCCCTATCAAGCCCTGTAGGGGCAAAAGCAAATAAACCGAGTAGTTTGGCAATTGTTAAGCTTGCCATCAGGTCTTATGCCTCGTATCATAAACACTCACGCCTCAAACCTTACACCTCACGCCTTACACCTTAAACCTCTCAGTTCCTGGCTAAAAAAGAAAAGAGCTCATTGCTGAACTCTCTTCCGATTTTATTTTAAACAACTTTTGCAGTTGATGATTACCATCTGCCGCCGCCGCTGTTGCTATAAGAGCGTCTGTTGCCACCGCCACCGTTGTTGCTTTTTTCTTCTCTTGGTTTAGCAACTGTTACGTTGATAGCGCGTCCTTCTACGTGTGCACCGTTTAATTCAGCGATTGCTTTTTCAGCAGATGCATCATCAGGCATTTCAACGAAACCGAAACCACGGCTGCGCTGAGTAAATTTGTCCATAATAACTTTTGCAGAAGAAACATCACCATACTCTTCGAAAAAACCTCTTAAGTCATCATCTTCAACGTTGAAGCTTAAGTTAGAAACATAAATGTTCATGATAAATAATTAACTTTTTAATTAATATCTGAGAAAAAACAGGGCGTAAAGAAGGCTTTAATGGCTAGTAGCGTATTGCGTAGCAGAAAGAACGATCAATTACAAAATACTGTAGAACTCAAATTAACGCAGCAAAGTTAAGCTTAAACCGTTAGCACACAAAATATTTTAAAGAAGAAACAAAGAATTAACGTTAAAAGAAAAGCTATATTTATTCCCGATAAAAACCAAAATTGCCTGAATGCCTGAGCGTTTGTCTTTTTTGCATTAAAAAAACGCCTGAAAGTCGATTTTTTGCAAAATTTCAATCGGTTGCATTCTGTTAAGAATTATATTTGATACGCTCAAAAACAATCAATGAAAAATATCTTACGATTCAGCTTTGCCATTTTACTGGTGAGTGCCTTATTGTTTGGCTGTAGCCGAAAAAGGTCCGGAAATCCCAGGATTCTTGTTTTTACAAAAACTGCCGGGTTTCACCACAGTTCCATCCCCGCCGGTGTTAAAGCCATCCAGCAGCTGGGCATGGAAAATAAGTTCGATGTTGACACAACTTCTGATGCTTCCATGTTTACAGAAGACACACTTAAGAAGTATTCTGCAGTGGTGTTTCTCAGCACGACGGGAGATTTGTTGAACAGTAATGAGGAAGCCGATTTTGAAAGATACATACAAGCCGGCGGCGGTTACGTAGGTATACATGCTGCTTCTGATGCCGAGTATGACTGGGGCTGGTATGGAAGGCTTGTGGGCGGCTACTTCGACAGCCATCCTGCACAACAGGACGCAGTTATAAAAGTAATTGATGCCAACAATGAAGCCACCAAACATTTGCCTGCAACATGGAAACGGTTTGATGAGTGGTATAACTTCAAAAAACTGAATCCTGATGTTCATGTGCTTTTGGCGATTGATGAAAAAAGCTACCAGGGCGGAACAAACGGCGACAATCACCCAATGGCATGGTATCATGATTATGATGGTGGCCGCGCATGGTATACTGAACTTGGCCACACAGATGAATCTTACAGCGAGCCTAATTATTTAAAGCATATCGCAGCAGGTATTAAATATGCCATCGGTGAAAATAAGAACCTTGATTACGCAAAAGCTAAAACGCAGCGTGTGCCGGATGAAGACAGGTTCACCAAAGTTCAGCTTGTTCAGGGTACTTTTTTTGAGCCTACAGAATTAACGGTATTACCTAATCTTGATGTGCTTGTTTCTCAGCGCCGTGGTGAGGTGTTGCTATATAAAAATGACACAAAAACAGTTAAACAGGCTGGATTTCTGAATGTATATTATAAAACGGTTCATACACCGGGCGTAAATGCAGAAGAAGGTTTGCTTGGTCTGCAAAAAGACCCTGACTTCGCAAAAAACCATTTCATCTATTTATATTATAGCCCTGTAGATACTTCGGTAAACAGGCTGTCACGTTTTACGCTGAACAACGATACGATCGATCCGAAATCTGAAAAGGTAATTCTTCAGCTTTATTCTCAAAGGGAGATATGTTGCCACACAGGTGGTTCCATCGCCTTTGGTAAAAACAGGGAGTTGTTTGTGTCTACCGGTGATAACTCAACACCGTTTGACGAACCCAATCAAAAATATGTGAGCCATGGTTATGCGCCGCTTGATGACCGCCCCGGCCATCAGCAATATGACGTTCGCCGTAGCTCTGGTAACACAAATGACCTTCGCGGAAAAATATTGCGCATCATCGTAAACGAAGACGGAACATACAGCATCCCTGAAGGAAACCTCTTCCCGAAAGATGAAAAGAAGGCACGCCCTGAAATCTATGTAATGGGTGACCGTAACCCTTACCGTATTTCAGTCGATCCTAAAAACGGATACCTGTATTGGGGCGAAGTTGGCCCGGATGCCAGTACAGATAGTATTGATACGCGCGGCCCTCGTGGCTATGATGAAGTTAATCAGGCGAGAAAAGCTGGTTATTTTGGATGGCCGCTGTTTATCGGTGATAACTACCCTTATCACGCATACGATTATGCAACAGGTACATCAGGCGCTCCATTCGATCCTAAAAAGCCAGTCAATAATTCTAAAAACAATACTGGTTTAACGGAGCTGCCTCCTGCACAACCTGCATTTATCTGGTATCCTTATGCAGAGTCAAAAGACTTCCCGTCACTTGGTTCTGGAGGAAGAACAGCTATGGCAGGGCCTGTTTATTACGCTGATTTATATCCGAAAGAAACAAGGATGCCTGAGTATTATAATGGCAAGTTCTTCTTTTACGAGTGGATCCGCGGATTTATTAAACCGGTTACCATGTTGCCAAACGGCGACTTTGATAAGATGGAATCTTTCATGCCGAACACCAAATTCAATTCGCCAATTGATATGGAGCTGGGCCCGGATGGAAGGCTATATATTCTTGAATATGGCAATGGCTGGTTCTCAAAAAATGCTGATGCCGGTTTAGTTCGCGTTGACTACAACGGTGGCAACCGCGCTCCAAAAATTGATGGTATAACTGTTGATAAAACATCTGGCACATTGCCATTAACAGTGAACCTTGCTGTGGAAGCTAAAGATCCCGAACACGATGCGCTCACTTATGTTTGGACCCTTGGCGATGGCAGTACAAAAGAAACCAAAGAGCCTTCTTTGAAATACACTTTCAATAAGGCCGGTGACTACAATATTTCTGTGGATGTAAAAGATGATAAAAACGCCACTTCAAAAAGCGATGTTGTAAATGTATACGCAGGTAATGAAGCTCCAACTGTTAACGTTGCTATTGAAGGTAATCAGTCATTCTATTTCCCTGGAACACCAGTGAAATATGCTGTTGCTATTGAGGATAAAGATGATACATCGAAGGTAAAAGATCCGGCGGATCTTGTTGTGACAGCTAACTATATCGAAGGATCTGACAAAGCAGCAATGCCTCAGGGCCACCAGGTTATGAGTGCGGCTGCAATAGGTAAGAACCTGATGCTGTCTTACGATTGTAAGTCTTGCCATAAAGTAGATGAAAAATCTATCGGGCCTGCATTTACAGCCGTTTCTCAGAAGTATGCCAAAGATGCTAATGCAATGTCATACCTCACAAACAAGATCACCAAAGGTGGTGGCGGCGTATGGGGTGAAACTGCGATGTCTGCGCATCCTGATATTAAAGAAGGCGACCTGAAACAAATTGTATCATGGATCCTTTCTTTGGAAGCAAGTAAGAATGTGAAATCTTTACCTGCAAATGGTTCTGTTTCTCCAACAATGAACCAGCCGGTGAAAGACCGCGGTATTCTGTATATCTCTGCAACCTATACTGATAAAGGCGGCGCTAACATCAAACCATTAAGCGGCAGCTCAGTTGTTGAGTTGCGTAATAGCAAAGTAACTTTTGGACGCATTAAAAAGATGCAGGAATTCTCTAAAAACTTCTTCAACGGCACAGCGTATATGCTTGTGCCTAAAACAACAGGATGGTTTGCAATTGAAGATATTGACCTGGCAGGCGTTAAACAAGCTGCAGCAACCCTGGGTTGGTTGACTCAGCCGGTAAGTGCATTTACCTTTGAATTGCACCTGGATGCGCCTGATGGCAAGAAATTAGGCGAATTGACCTTTAACGGTGCAGCAGGTAAAGATGATAGCAAGAAGCCAAAAAGCCAGGTGATTGCAACAAAAATTGAACCTGTTACAGATGGTAAAAAACATACGGTTTATGTAGTAAGCAAAGCAAAAGATGCAAGCGGCGGAAATAATGTACTTGCGCTTTCTTCGCTGGAGTTTTTAAACAAATAGTCTTTTCTGAATGATATGTAAAGCCCGGAGCAGATTTGCTTCGGGCTTTTTTATGATAAGAGCATAGGCGATTGATTGAATAAGAGTGCGAAGCTGTGCCCTTTGAGAATGAAGTTTGTTTTTTGGTTCTGGTTCTAAGCTTTTCGCTTTAAGCTTTTCTCACTTATAAATTTCTAAGTACCTCTTCACTGAATAATTGAATTTTTCTTTTGCATTAGTTGGAATATTCATCCATTCAAATGCACCGTGAATTTCATCAAACGGAAGATTTTTAACCTGCTGATTAATATATTCAATGTCTCTTTTAGGAAGTGGCAGCATATTGGGATAGCTGTACATAAAGCTTAGCTGCTTTCGGTCGCGGCAAACATAAATACTGTCGCCGGTTAACAATGTGCCATCATTGCCGTGGTGCGGCAACAATAACACGGTGCTGCCTGCAAAATGGCCGCCTACATGAACGATCTTTATACCGTCCCAAAGTATTTTTTCGTTGCCTTCAAACGTTTCTATTGAATCATCCGGATGCATGATCCATTGGCTGTCATTATTGTGGAGATAAATCGTGCAGTCGAATATCCGGGCCCATTCAACCATCAGGCTATAATAATGCGGGTGCGAAATGGTAATGGCCTTAAGGCCTCCTTTTGATTCAATAAATGATACAGCCTGTTCATCAACAAAAGGAAGGCAATCCCATAATATATTGCCGCCGGGAGAAACCACGAAATGCGCTTTTTGCCCGATGGCAAAGTTGGGAAACAAACGGAGGTCGTACAGGTTTTTCTGCAATTGAGAAAAACGAATGCCGCGATTTTTTGCAATGGCATCATAGCTTGTCCAAACTTGCCCTTCATCACCAATGTATTGCCGCTCATCGTTGCAGATAAGACAAGTGTCAACTGCTGTTTTTTCCTTTGCATAACGCGTCCCACAAGTGGCGCAAATGTTGGTTAGATGGCTATCGGTTATAATAAGTGACATGGGAATTTGTTTTTTACTCATAGCTAATTTAAACATTAAGCAATGAACCGGAAAGCGAAAACGCGGCATCGGGGGTTGCTGATATAACCCTAGCTCAAATTCATTCCGTTCTCCTGTTGTGAAAATTTTAGTAAAGAGATATTTTTGACAGATGGTTCAATTTAACGCAGTGATAGAACAATTTGCAGAACAAGGCGAAAAAACTGGCTGGAGCTATATTAATGTACCCGAAGAAATTGCCCATAAACTAAAGCCGGATAATAAAAAAGGTTTTCGTGTGAAAGGAAAGCTCGACAACTATGCCATTAAGGGTGTTGCGCTTTTACCCATGGGAGGAGGCGATTTTATTATGCCGGTTAATGCCACCATGCGAAAGGGTATTGGGAAACGCAAAGGCGCCACAGTTATGGTTAAGTTGGAAATTGACCATGTTGTAATGGTTATTCCTGATGATCTGATGGAATGCTTTAACGACGAGCCGGGGGCTTTAGATTATTTTCACACGCTCGCAAAATCTCACCAGGGTTATTTCATTAAATGGATCAATGAGGCCAAGACCGAACAAACCCGCACAAAGCGAATCGCCCTGACGGTTTCTGCTATTGCAAAAAAGTATGATTATGGAACGATGATTCGGGAGTCCAGGAAGGGAGAGTAGGAAGTATAGGACTGGTGGCTTGTGATAAGTGTTACGTTATACGTTGTACGTTTTACGTTGTACGTTGATCGAAGCGAAGATGGGTAAGTGTTCATAGATGTTGAATTTCGTCTTTTGTTGATGTATAGTAGGTGTGGTGGAAAAACAACCTGCTAACAATCCTTCACTATTCACCATTGACTATTCACTAACGCTTTGCTGACTGTAGAATATTTTAACGTTGATAATATTTGTTGCGTTGATGAGCTATGAACGTCATGTCGACTGGGAGATTTGGTTAACCACAATCAAAAGGAGGTGACAGAGGATGGAATTTAACGCTCCGCGAAGCTTCCAAGCTTCGCGGTATTATCTTATCGCTTGCAGCGATTTTTGATTGCAAGTGATCGTCGGAGACGATAGAATAAGCCTGCAGAGTCTGGAGGCTCAGCAGAGCGGAAAATGCACAAAATTAGAATCTGTCATTGGCACAACAGGAGACATCTCCCAATATTGAGCAGGTTTGTGTTTCGGAAAGCTTACGCTTAAAAGCTTGAAAGATTATGGCCGTATCAGAAAAACAACCTGCTGAAAATCCTTCACTATTCACCATTGACTATTCACCATTGCACCTACTGGCTGATTGCTGAAAGCTGGGCACTCAATTCATGCTTATGATACATCTTCATGTCTGCTAAAAAAGCGTCTATCTGTTCCCGCTTAACGCCGGGCATACAAATGATGTGAGCAATATCTTCCTCTGATGCCAGTTGCCATTTTGCAATGAGGTCTTCGTGCGGCTTTTTTAATACGACTGTAATAGCGTTTGGATTTCGCCATGCATGCCAGCCGATCTCCTGTAATTTTTTCTCGGTGTAAGCGGCAAGGTCAAGTGATTCCTGTGCCCTGTACCTGAATCCTTCGATACCCCATTTTTTAATCGCGTACCATAAAAACCACGGTGTGTGGCCATTGCGTGAGCCGGTAATGGTTGTGTCCAGCGATCCGATATATGGAACCATCTGGCCAATTCTATCCTTGTAATTTTTCTTTACAATCACGAGGCCGCAGGGGATGGGTGCACCAATAAATTTATGCCCGCTAATGGCAATGCTATCAGCGCCATCAACAAAATCAAATGGATGATGTGGCTCAAGCAACGCCGTATATACTCCTGCCAAAGCTGCATCGCTATGGATGTAATACTGGCGGATGGCCATCTTTTTCACTACTGATTTTATCGTGGCCACATTATCCTTCGCTTCCGTCATAGTGGTGCCAATGTTTGCAAAAACGATCGCTGGCCTGTGGCGGTGCTGAGAAAGGATTTCTTCAAGATCTTCATAATTCATTTCTCCTGAAGGTTGTGAACGAATCACTATCTTATCCATTTTTAGCAGGTGCAAATTCTTTTGTACGCTATAATGCGTCGCTTCTGAATGATACACCATTGCATTGGGATATAATTCGCGTGCAAGATATAAGCCGTATAGGTTACCCTCGGTGCCACCATTGGTAACGTAGCCCCAGTAATTGTTTTGCGGTGCCCGGAAAAGATTGGCAAAAAAATCGATCACTTCATTTTCTTCCTTTTTCGTGCTGAGAACACTGGTGGATTCCATACGTGGGTCACCAACATTGTTCAGCGGATAGCGCATTATTTCATTCAGTTCGCTATAGTCAAAATCCCTGGACACCGGGTAGCCAAGCATCTTATTACTACTGTCTACTATTTTGGCGAAATGTTCTTTAATAAGCGCGCTGTTTGCACTATTGAGTTCAAACTTCATGGGAGCGAAAAATTTGGCGGCAAAAGTAAGCGCTTTAAACCGGTTTTGGAAGAGGAATATTACTGGTTGTTAGTTTTGCTTCATTGTCAGTGGATTAGCTCAAAGCCTTAAGCGTGAAGTTTAAAGTCTAGTTTGATATTCTCCGTGAAATTTTCCTGCAAAAAAGCCTAATACTGGCTCGCGCATGAACAGTATTAGGCTTTACGCTTAAGGCTTTATGCTTTGCGCTTTATTTCATTTTAACTCCCACCTGGGTCCACATTGTCATGCCGGGTTGTATTGAGCGGTGTTCGGTCATCTGGCCTGCACTATTAAAAGTAAAAATATCAGCGTCTTTATATTTATATGATTTTCCTGTGGCTTTTATTCCATTGAAATCATTTTTAAATGTGCCACTCCAGTCGCCGAGAACCACTACCTGATCACCATCGGCAAAGGCCATAAGGTTTTCACCTTTAACATCTGGAAATGATTTCAGAAACATTTGAATGCCCACGATAATACTATCTTTTCCTTTCATGGGTTGCATTGAACCATCGCCATAATCTAAAGCATCCGCCGTTGCATCTTTCAAAACATCAGCCGCGTTGTGATTGTTAAATGCCTGCATTGATGCAAGCGCAGTGGCCTTGTTTTTTTCAGCCATAGTTGTTTTTGTGTCCGGCACAACCGCTGCCATCGTGGTGTCTTTTGCATTTGTTGTGGACGGATTATTGCTGCAGGATGTTGCTAATAGCGCAATCAGCGCAAGAGGAATAAATGTTTTCATTTTTGTGAATTTATGAACAGTTGAGAAAGAGCGGGGGAGGTATCACGCGTCAGGTGCCAGGTATCAGGCATTACAGAGCCGTACACCGTACATCAGGCATCTTCTTCACATCTAACATCGTACGTCTAACATCGTACATCTAACATCGTACATCATTTGGCTCCCACTTGTGTCCAGAAGTTAGCCATGCTTTGCACGCTACGGTGTTCTATTATTTGTCCGGCATCATTGAAAGTGTAGAAGTCAGCGTCCTTGAACTTAAATGGTTTATTTGTTGGTTTTCTGCCCATAAACGCACCTTTGAATGTGCCGCTCCAGTCAGCAAACACAGCCACCTTGTTTCCATCTGCAAGTGCTGTTAAATTTTCGCCCTTCATGTCAGGAAATGCGGTGAAGAAATCTTTCATTAAAAATTTAATAGAATCTTTGCCCTTTATGGCGGGACCACTTCCATCACCATAATCAATCATGTCGGGAGTAAAATCTTTAAATATCTGATCAACGGAATGTGTATTGAATCCTTCTGCGCTTGCAAGAGCCGTTGCCTTATTTTTTTCTTCCATCACTCTTTTATTATCAGCTGCCGTTTTTGTTGCTACAGCAGCGCTGTCCGATATAGTAGTAGGAGCCTGGTTACTTGTGCATGATGTTGCAAGCAATAATGTGATTGCAAAGGGAACGATCGAAGTTTTCATTTTGTAGTTTTTATGAAGGTTAATATTATCAGCAGTACGTGGTGAACGGATGAGTATAACAATGTAATAAATCTAAAGTGTGTTTCAAAATCCAATTCGTTAAAGGCAATTGCGATTGAAGTATGAATGAATGATCTGCTTCTTTAAAAAAGTGTGTTTAAAGTGTTCGCTTGTTTCATTACCGAACAAAAAAATGTTCGGTATCGAACGGTTTTAAAAATGTTCTTTTTTTATTAATGTTGATTTTCAATTAGTTACGAATTGTTTTTCAATTGGCACCAACTTGGAATTGTTATATACATCAAACAAAAAACAACATCTGACAATCTTTAAACTTAAATTATGAAACACCTAATGTTAACTTTCGCATTTATTCTTAGTATAGCAGCAACTGCTTTTGCATCAGGAAACGAAGTAAGCTTTGATATTACCAAAAGCCTTAACAAACATTTTCCAAAAGCTGAAAATGTTAAATGGACAGTTAAGAAAGAGTTTGTAAAAGCAAACTTTAAATGGCACGATACAAACATAGAAGCTTATTATAGCCAGGATGGTGAATTTATTGGAATGGGAAGAAGTATCGAAAAAGATCGTTTGCCTCTTGCTGCTCTAAAAGAAATTGACGAAAAATATGCTGACTATACTATTACTGATGCTGTTGAATTTACCTATGTTGATAAAGGCACCAGCTACTATTTATCAGCCAACAACGGTAAGGTAAAAGTTATACTGAATATTTCTGTAGAAGGCGAAGTAACAGTATTCAAAAAGGAAAAATTATAGCCAGAATATAAAGAGAGTTATGAATAACGGAACGCTTTCATAACTCTCTTGCTTTAAATGGAACAAGTGGATTTAGAAATGGACCAATCCTAACCCCTTTTTACATAAACGTTATTTTAGCGGCAGCAGCTTTATCCATAAACAAACTGAAGCTGGTATGTTTACGAAGCAGGCTTGCCGGAACATCATTGGTAATTTCTCCTTCAATTACTTTTTTTACAATCGAAGCCTTCTTTTCTCCATTAACCATAAGTATCACGTGTTTGGCTTTCATAATAGTGGCGATGCCCAACGTTAACCCATGCGTGAGCTTTGTCTCGGATTTAAAATACTTCTGTCCAACTTCTGCAGTTAACGGATCAAGTAATGAAAAGTGGGAGTGGAGTTGTGGAGAGCTGCCGGGTTCATTCATGCCAATATGCCCATTAAGGCCAAGCCCAAGGACAATTACATCAATGCCTTTATTGGTTGTTATAAATTGTTCTACGCGTTGGCATTCACTTTCGGGGTTGACAGCTTTGCCATCGAAAAAGCCTATATGGTTTTCGTTGGTTTGAAGAGGAGAGAATAAATGTTTGTTCAGGTAATCGCGGCAACTTCCTTCGTCTTCTCCGTTCATGCCGCTCCATTCATCCAATCCTACAAAATACCATGCATTGGCATTGATAACTTTTTGCTGATGCCTTTTAACAAGCTCATTATACAGGCCCGTTGGCGTATCACCGGACGCAGGGCAAAACAATGGATGTTCCGATTTGCTAAGATGTGCGATTACCTCATCGGCAACCTCTCTTGATAATGATTCGTAAGAATCAGCGATAGAAATATTCATAAAGAGGGCGTTAATACAGGAAAGATAAGAATATTGGATGAGGTATCAGGTATCAGGCGTCAGGTATCAGGTTTTAGCAATTAGCTGTCTGCTATGAGCTTTAAGGCTGAGGCCAAAGCAACTAAATTAAAATCTTTTCATATCTACCTAATCGCCTGTCTAAATTGTCAGTTGTCAATTCTTTGACAGCTCTACGGCTGCGCCATCATTTACACCGACGATTATTTTATCGTTATTAATAACTGCAGCGCTTCTCACATTGCCTTTTAATTGAAGACCACTTTTATATTGTGGTGCATAATTAAAATTTCCTTTGCCATCGCCTAATAAAAGCACACCGTGATTGGCTGTATATCTTCCAAATTTTATACGGGTCCATGAGTTGTTACCAGTAAGAAGCATATCTTTTTTGCCATCATGATTGGCGTCCGTAATAGCAATGCCATAAACAGGAGCATACTGCGCTTCAACCGGAAGCTTATGCTGTATAAAACCTTTAGCGCCGGTGTTTTCAAGATATATTGTTTGCATGTGTTCAGCCTTCAGAAAACCCGCGTTGTTCAATTGCTCTGGCGTAAACACATCTTTAATGCCTGCTGATGCGTATTCGCGGTATTCCAGGAATTTCTTTTTGAGCGATGGAAGCTGATCGGTCAAATCATCTCTTGAATAAACCGGATAGGAAATTCCGTTGATATAATAACACATAACCGGATCGATAGAACCATTTCCGTCAAAGTCTTTGTAGTACATCGTCACAGGTTCTTTTTCTGACGCTTTAAATTGCGTGTTTGTTCCACAGTTGCCAAGAATAAGGTCCAGGTCACCATCTCCATCCATGTCTTCTGCCACAATTGCATTCCACCAGCCTGTAGAAGGAAACTGAATATATGTGGATGAAGCATCAGCTAGCGCGCCCTTGTTGTTGATAAAAACTTTAACGGGCATCCATTCGCCGGCTATAACAAGGTCCGGTTGTTTATCATTGTTTACATCCAGCCACACGGCACTTGTTGCCATGCCAATATTAGCAAGTGCCGGAGCTAATTTTGCTGTTTGATCTGTAAAGGTTCCTTTGCCATCATTTATCAGCAACCGGCTCGGCGGAGCAGTTGGGTATTTACCCGGGACAACTCTTCCTCCAACGAACAGGTCCAGATCTCCATCCCCATCTATATCTGCCGCTTTAACGCATCCTTTGCTGAAGATTAATGATGGCAAAGCGTTTTGTTTTTTAGTAAAGTTGCCTTTGCCATCATTCAGGTATAATCTGTCCTGGAACAACGGATCATTCTCATTAAACTCGTAGCCGCCTGCAGCAACGTACAGGTCAGCGTCGCCATCATTATCCGCATCAAAAAAAGCGGCGGCAATATCTTCGCTTAGTGAGTCAGCAGCAATAGCAGGCTGATTGCTTTTTACAAAACCACCCTGCTTGTTTTGCAGGTAAATACAAGACGGTTGTTGTTTAGCTCCTCCAACAAAAATATCATCTAGTCCATCTTTGTTTACATCGGCTGAAATAATGCATGGGCCTTGCCTGGACAGGTAGCCGGGCAATAACGTTTGGATGGTAAAATCATTGAACTGATTTTCTTTGTGACGTATGTTGTCTAAGGTTGTAGTTGAAAAATAACCTGCGGGCCGCACGGTATCATACACCCATGTATCATGGGCGTCTGTTTGTTTTATCGCAATTGTTTGATTTGTTTTTACCTGTCGAAGTTTCTGGTATTGATCGTTGGGCCAAATGATGATAATGGAATCTGCAGTTGTATGTTTGCCTAGCCCGAAGTTAAGTACCGGATCAACTGATGACTGAAAGCCTCTTACTGGCATTTGTTCCTGGTAATACAGCGTGTCCTTGCAGTATACTTTTACTTTCGCACCGGTTCCGATGCTGTTGGCTTTATTGCCCGTTAATTGAATTCGTAAAAAATTATTTTTTGCCAGGGATTCATTGTTGTTTTTATAAATGCTTGCAAAATCATTCGTGTTGCAGATGATCATATCCAGGTCGCCGTCATTATCCAGGTCAGCATAGGCGGCACCAGAAGAAACTGATGGATCATTCATACCCCAATCGTCTATTTTTTTTGTAAAAGTTTCGTCTCCGTTATTCTTAAAAATGTAGTTGGCAATTTTATTGGCTGGCATTTTATCTATAAATTCTTTGTTGTTGCCTGTTCTGCTTAATTGGTTGCCCGCAGCAGCCCGGTCGATACTATACTTAATAAAATCCATGTCAGTATAATCTTTTACATAACCGTTGCTCACAAAAAGATCTTTGTTGCCGTCGTTATCGTAATCGGCCATTAGTGCGCTCCAACTCCAATCTGTATTAGATATTCCTGCCAGTTGGCCTATTTCACTAAAGGTGCCATCTCCGTTATTTTTTTGCAGCATGTTGCGGCTGTATTGATAGAAGAAACCGCGGCTGAAGAGGTATTGAAACTTGTCAAAATTTTCTGCGCCGCTGTGCATTTTTTGCGTGAAGTTATCTTCGGGAAGCATGTCAAGCGTAACAATGTCCGGCTTGCCATCATTGTTAAAATCTGCAATGTCAGATCCCATTGAATACAATGAAACCTGGTCCACGCATTTGTTTAAAGCTTCACTAAATGTACCGTTACGATTATTGATAAAAAGATAGTCAGGTTCATTAAAGTCGTTGGATACATATACATCCGGCCATCCATCATTGTTGATATCAGAAACTGCAAGCCCCAGGCCAAACGTGAATACGTTTGATGTAATGCCAGCTTCTTCACTCACGTTAACAAAATGTCCGTTATCATTTCTATAAAGTTTGTTAGCGAAGTCCGGGCTACGTTGGTTTCTTAATTCAGGATTTTCCTGCGCGCCAGTTGTATATTTCTGTAATGAGTGATTAATGATAAAGCAGTCAAGGTCGCCATCTTTATCATAATCAAAAAAAGAAGCCTGTGTAGAGTAGCCCTGATCTGCCAGTCCGTATTCTTCGGCTTTTTCTGTAAATGTAAGATCACCATTGTTGATAAACAGCAGATTCTTTCTGCGCTGTGGGTTAGCATCGGCACTCCTGCAAATGTAGATATCAAGCTTGCCATCGCCATTTACATCGGCCATTGTTGCGCCCGTGCACCAACCCTGTTTTTCAGCAACGCCGCTTTTCGCGGTAATGTCTTCAAATTCAAAATTTCCCTTGTTTAAATAAAGCCTGTTTTTAACCATGTTACCCGTGAAGAGTATATCCTGTAAGCCATCATTGTTGATGTCGCCAATAGCCACGCCGTTACCATTATAGAAGTACGTATAGTTCAGCACACTTAACCCTTCGCCTTCAAACAAGGTGTTTTGAAACTGAATGCCTGTTTTATCTTTATCAAGCTTAGTGAAAAGATGAGAAGTATCATTGCTGCAGCTACAAAATAACAAAACAAAAAAGCAGGATATTATGAGCCGATTTTTCACAGAAGTAACGATGGTATGCATTCAACAATTGGTGTTAGTAATGGAAAGATGCTTCCTTTAAATATAAAAAGATTCCATCAATTGCTGATGGAATCTTTTAGGTTGTACGTTGTAAGTTTTACGTTGTACGTAAGTGTCTGAGTTGTTTCTTCAAGCGGGCGCTTATTACAAACGAGCATTGCTTAAGTGCAAAGGCTGACAGCTGATTGCTGAAAGCTTAATGCTAATTCTTATCCCACCACAACGGCGTAGTAACCTTGTCGTCGCCGCCTAACAACTTAATTGCATCTGTAACAGCTTGCCCATTGGTTTGTGTTTCAGAAAGCAGGAACGGAATCCTTCTGATCCATTGTGTTGTTGTGTTGGTGATATCCGGGTTGTCTGAATTAGCAACAGGGTATAGTTTAAGCACATGGCTTCTTCTGTAATCGGCCCAGGCTTCCATGCCATCAGGGAACAACGCCAGCCATTTCTGCGTAGCGATCTGTTCTTTCTGAATGTTGGGGTCAGCTGTATTAAATTTAACCGGAATGGTTGTCATTGGCGCGGACTTTAAGAAGTCGTTTGGTGCTACAGGAACGGCAGTGCTGTTAATATAGTTAGTGATAACTGTCGCGTCGGTAATGCCCCATTGGTGAAGTGATTGTGTAATGCCTTTTTCATAAAGGTCCTTAGCTGTACCACCCATGTTCCATCCGAGTAAAGCACCTTCAGCACGAATGAAATAGGCTTCGGCGGAGCACATAACGTTTTGAGATGTACTCAGGTGGTCGGTTGTTCCAAGTACAACACCATTTTTGTCAACAACGTTTATCGAAGACCAGCGTTTGCCAACGTGCGAGTTATTGTCAGCTTTGTTAATGTCTTCAGTTAATTGTGTAGCTGTTAAGCCGTTTCTTACACCTTCATATGTGCCTGTGTTCTTTGCAGGTAAAAAATAGACCGGCATTCTAGGATCGCCGTAACCCTTCAAAACAGATTCCATAGAAGCGCTCATTCTAAACTCGTTCCAATCAGACATAATAGATAAACCGTTACCATCGCCGCCTTTAGTAGTTCTCGCAACCAGTGCATCATCATCGGGGCTGGTAGCCAGAACACCGGCAGCATATGCTGCTTCTGCTTCTGTTTTGGCGCGGTTGGGGTCTACTTTGGAAATTCTCATTGCAAGGCGCAAGCGAAGGGTGTTGGCAAATAAGATCCATTTATTTACATCGCCCTCGTAAATAATATCGTAGCTGCCACCAAACGCAGTAGCGCTTGTTTGTCCCTTTAAAATATTCACCGCAGCGGTCAGGCGTTTAAAGAAGTCATCATAGATCTTATCCTGCGGGTCATATGGTACAGTGCTGGCAGGCTGGCCAATGTTAAAGTAAGGAATGGGGCCCCAATAGTCTGTCACTTTATGAAATGTGTACACCCACCAAACATTGGCAATGGCATGTTCAACAGACGTAGAATCTGTGTTTTGCATAATCACTTGTAACTGCGGCATTACAGAAACATACATGGGATTAAAGGCGGTGCCCACCCAGTCCATACGAATCACCAATCTATCTGAAGGAAAGTATGTTGCAACGCATGCGAAGTATTGCGCATACTGATCTGAGAAAAGATTCTGCGCAACCTGGTAATTCGCCTGGTTGTTTGTAGCCGCTGATTCCGCCTTTGTAAAAAGGAAAGGAAGTTCAGCCGTACCCACAGTTGCGATAGAGTTCTTGTCTGTATTTATTTCGTCGAATTTCTTGGTACACGAAAGCATCATTCCCATAAGCGAAACGCTGAGGAGAGCCAGTTTAGCACGTGTTCCAGAAAATACCTGTATTAGTTTCATATCGTAAAAAGTTTAAAAATTATAGGGAGATCCTCACGTTGAAATTAAACGTACGTGTTGCAGGCAGAGTTCCATATTCTACACCCTGGTAGTTACCGTTGCCGAGGCTCATATCAGGATCAAACCACATTTTACGTTTATCAAGTCCTGGAATGTCTAATGTAGAACTACCTCTGTACAGCCAGGCCAGGTTACGTGCAGATGCTGCTACTTTCAGGCCTTTGATAAAGAATCCTGGTTTAACAGGAATATCATAGCTAAGAGAAAGTTCTCTTACTCTGAAGCTTGTTGCGTCGTAAGCAAAGAACTCACCATTGCCATAACGTTTGCCTGATGCAATCTGCCAGAAATCTTGTGCTTTAATAGTTGCACCTACGCTGTTTCCGCTTGAACTAACGCCATGCAGGTTCCATCCACCTTCACGATATTTTTCTGTTCCCTCTGTAATGCCACTAAATGCAAGGTTCATTTCTGTTCCTGATACTAATGTGCCACCAACGCGGCCATCCATAAGTATGCGTACAGAAAACCTTTTATAGGTAAACGTGTTGGTAAATCCAATGTTTTCTTTAGGATTTAAGTTGCCAATATACTCCTGTGCCGCGGTTGCAACCGGCCGTCCCGCGGAATCAACCACATAGTTTCCTTTGCCGTCTCTTTGCCATTTAAATGCGAGGAGATCTCCATATGCACCACCTTCCTGGGCAATCGGAGTTGCAGAACGTCCGTAACCACCGCCCAGGTACACGATCTTAAGGTCGTCGCTGATCTTAATCACTTTGCTGCGGTTTAAAGAGAAGTTAACTGCCATATCCCAGCTGAAGTTCGGGTTCTTAACAGGGCTTGCATTTACAATCAACTCAAAGCCCTGGTTTTGAATATTCCCGGCATTGATATACTTGCTGGAATAACCAATAGCTACAGGAGGGGCGATTTGCAGAAGCTGGTTCAAAGAGTTGCTCTTGTACCATGTTGCACTAAATCCGAGGCGATCTTTGAAAAATCTTGCTTCAACGCCAGCTTCAATATTCTTAACAATCTCTGGCTTTAAACCGGGAATAGGCAAAACAGTGCTACGTGCAAGTAAACCGTTGCCTGCACCCTGGCTGTATGTGTAAGTGGGTTTTAGTAAGCCAAATTGGCCACCATTGCCTACTTCAGCGTAGTTGATGTTTGCTTTTAGGAAGGAAATGGATTTTGGCAGGGTGAAGAGATCAGATAATACAGCAGAACCACCCACTGAGTAATACTGATAAGAGTAAGGAGATGGAAGCCGTGAATCCCAGTCGTTACGAATGCTTGCATCCAAAAATAAAGCATCTTTAAACGAGAAGCTTGCCTGTCCGAAAACTGATTGTGTTTGTACTTCGGTTCCGGTGGAGATCAATGCGGGGTTGGTAGCAAAGTTCAAACTGAATTTATTGGTTACGTTCAAACCATCAGCCTGGGACCTGAGAGATTCAAATGATGCATCCTGGTAAATTGCGCCTGCGTGATAAGTAACATTCAAATCTTTTGCAATTTTGTTATGGCCTTCTAAAATCAAATCATACCACTGTTGTGTGGTGGTAATATTTGTTTTTGCATAGTAACCACCTGCCTGTGGCGCCCACAATAATGTACCCTGTGAATAAAGTTCTTCCAGTTTATCTATTCTTCTGTCAATGTTAGCGCGTCCGGTAAGGTTAAGCCAGTCATTGATCTGGAATTTACCAGATATAAAGCCCATCACACGGTCTCTTGTTTCATTAATTGCTGTTCTGTTTATCACCCAGTAAGGATTTTGATAAATGGATGATTGCGTTGATGGCCATGCTGTGGGAACAGGAATGCCAAGCGCATTGAGCGTTTCAGAGTTCTGAGCATCAGTAATTGCTACGTTGCGCGGTATCTGGTAAAGATCAATAATAGGTGCATTTTCCTCACCTGTTCTTGGCTTATTCATGATGTGCTGGTTGATGTAAGTGACTTTTGCATCTGTTGAAAAGCGCTTACCCAGCTGGTTGCTTACCCTTAAAGTAACCGTGTTTCTCATCAGGTCGTTTTTAGGGATAATGCCCTCTATCATATTATTGGTATAAGACAGGTACGTCTGCATTTTTTCGCTACCACCTGATATGCCGATAGAGTTGTTTAAGCTTAATCCGTTTCTAAAAAAGTCTTTGATATTATCTGGTTGTGATGAATAATTGCGGTTTTCGCCCAGGTAGTTTGTATATGACTGACCAGTCATTTTTGCACCCCAGCTTTCACCAGACTGAGGGTCAAGTATGTTGCCATTACCTTGTCCGTAGCTGTTTTGAACTTTTGGTAAAGCGAAAACTGACTCCATTGCAATACCTGAGTTAATATCCACAGCTATGCGGTCCTTTTTTCCTTTTTTTGTGGTGATAACCAACACTCCGTTACCAGCCTGGCTACCATATAGCGCTGCGGCTGACGCGCCTTTCAAAACGGTCATAGATTCAATATCATCTGGATTGATATTAGAAGCACCATCCGACCCCTGAACAGAGCCAAAGTCGCTGCCAGCGGTGCTGTAAGTCGTATTATTAATAGGAACGCCGTCAACGACTATCAGTGCGTTGTTGGTTCCTTGTAGCGACCTGTTACCTCTCAGCACAATTCTTGCACCACTGCCTGGCCCACCAGAACCTTGTGTAATTACAGCGTTGGCCACCTTGCCTTGCAAAGAGTTAAGTACGTTGTTTGCATCTCTCACACCTGTTAATTCTGATGGTTTAACGCTTTGTGTTGCATAAACCAATGTTTTGGATTGACGGGTTATACCCAATGCGGTTACAACAACTTCATTAGCCACACCTGTAGATTCCGCAAGTACAATGTCAGGTACATTGTTTTCTGTAGCATCTACAGATACTTCCGCGTTGGTGTAACCGATAGAAGAAACAACCAGTATTAATTTGCCTGAAACGCTCAGAGTGAAAGAGCCATCAGCTTCAGTTGCTGTTCCTTTAGATGTTCCTTTAACAAGTACGGATGCGCCGGGAATAGGTTTGTTCGCTGCAGACAAAACTTTCCCTTTAATAGTTCGCGTTTGGGCATGCAATAAAAGCCCTAAAAATAAAAGCGGGATAATGAGTGCCCCTTTTAATTTCCTCATAGCTCGTTTGGTTTAATTGTAAATAAGAAGACTTTCAGAAGACAAGTAAAAGAAGACAGGGTAGGAAAAAAACGATCGGTACACATCATCAAGACGTGTTATTCTGCTTTTTAGGTCTCATGTCTTTTGTTTTAGCAGTTTGTACCTAAAAATTACAATAAGCTATGGGAATTAGCAAATTACGCACCACTAGTCAAACGTTTGCGTAAAAAAATCAGAAAATATTTTAATGGATTTTAAATCTTTCACATTCGTACCTTAAAAAAACATTTACAAACATGAAGGCGTGTATGGCTATGTAATCGGTTTCAAAAAATATTGCATCAAATCTGGTAGCTTTTTCGGGGGAAAAAAATAGTAGAGCATTTTTTGGGCATGATTGAAGGGAGACTTTGAGCATGGATAGTGGCGTGGCAGGGTGTTCGGCAGTGCAGTATTAAATCGAACAAGCTTAACGCATGATAACAGACATCTCTTACATTTGAATAAGCTTTCCCGATAACCATAATACAGCGAACGCAAATTGTTGTGGTTGTTCTATGTTTCCCTTTAAAGTTTGTGATTGTTTTGCTGAAATAAACGAGCAAAGTATCCATATATAAGATGCTTATGAGTAAAAAATACAGGCAGGCAAAAATGGTAAGTTGGTTTGCGCCTAAAATGCTTTTTCAAACTGCTGTTAAAGTGGCCATTTCAGGCCTCTTCGGTAATTATGCCGACAAACGTGAAATGGAAGCTGCGTTGGCTGATCGTGCTACAGATGAAAAGGAACTAAATAATATGGCCGCTGACTATGCGCATCGTGATGAGATGTGGATTGATTTTGTAAGCGATACCGGTGACGGCTTTAATTCAACATTTTCAGTTGCGCGTACAATTGCTCAACCAGAACTTCGTATAAAAGATCATAGTGGCGAGCGCTTGTTGAAGAGAGGAAAGATCTTGTTGCTTGGTGGCGATCAGATTTACCCGGCTCCAACTGCCGACGCATATGAAAATAAATTCAGAACGCCCTTTGAAGCCGCTTTTCCACTAGAAGGAAATGATTGTGACCGCCCTCATATGTTTGCTATTCCGGGCAATCACGATTGGTATGACGGCCTGGGGAATTTTTTGAAAGTGTTTTGTCAGCAACGAAATATTGGCAACTGGAAAACGATGCAGCGTCGTAGTTACTTCGCATTGCCCTTGCCGCATAATTATTGGGTATGGGCAATAGATGTACAACTTGATGAAGATATTGATAAGCCGCAGCTCGAATATTTTCGCCGCATTGCGTCCGGCGATCTGATGAAGCAAGGCGACAAAATTATATTGTTAACTGCAGAGCCTGCATGGATCTATCATGAATTATACAAGACTGATAAGTCTTACAACCGCTTTAACTTTTTTGTTGAGAATTACATAACAGGAAGTGCTGATAAACCGCTTTTAAAACATTTTAATCTGGCTGTTGTGTTAACCGGTGATTTGCATCATTATTCGCACTATGAAGCGCTAAGCGACAATGCATACTGTAAGCATTATATCGGATCGGGTGGAGGTGGTGCTTTTCTTCATCTAACACATAACCTTCCAGCTGAATTAACTACATTAAATGTTGGTGCTAAGCTCAAAGCGCGCTTTCCCGATGCAAAAACATCGCTCGCTTTGTTGCATGGTAATTTGGTGTTCTTTTGGAAGAATCCTTTGTTTGCAGCGCTGCTAAGTATTGTGTATTGTTTGCTGCTGTGGTTTTTACAAAGTGCGCAACCAAATTATATGCAGACATTAAGCAGGGTTTCTTTTAGTGGTTTTTTATCCGTTACCGGTAAGGCCGTACTCGCAACACCCTTTGTGTTTTTACTTTGCTCATTGATTGTTGCAGGGTTTTATAATTTTACCGACAAGAAAAGGGGAATGAGGCCTGTTAAACTGTTTGGCCTTATTCACGGTGTGCTCCAGTGTTTGTTACCATTTGTAAGTTTTTGGTTTGTAGCCCGAACATATTACCCTGTATTCGTAGAAGAAGTGCTCAATGCGTATTGGTGGCCGTTATTTGCATTGATTATCGCCATTACCGGTTTTATACAGGGCGGGGTTCTTATGGGTTTGTACCTGTACGTGTCTAGTCTTGTTTTTGACAATCATATCGATGAAGCGTCGTCCGCACTAGCGTGTGAAGATTATAAAAATTTTCTCAGGATCCGCATTAATAAAGAGGGATTAAGTATTTATCCAATAGGTATTAAAAAAGTTACTAAATCATGGAAGCAGTATGATGAAGGAGAAAAGCTGCGTGTAGAAGGCGAGTTGCCGGAATGCCACTTGATTGAGCCGCCGATTATTATTAAAAATAAATAAAAATGCTTCTCCGTTTTTTGTGTGATAGTTAAGGCTATTGATTTTCAAGCGATTTAAGTGGCATCAAACTTGCTGTTTATCCTGCTGTTAATAACTGCTTATAAACAGACGCAAAAGAGACGTAAATATTTTTATTGTGGTGCATACTAGAAACCATTTGACGCCGTTAGATATAATAGATTCCATAAAAGGATGCCCTCAAAGAAGCCATCAGCACCAGCTTATAAAGAATATGGCCTCTTCAGATTATTTTATCACTAAAGACGTTGCTACAAAGAATATTTATTGTAAATTAATAGTATCAATACATTCAATATAACACAAGCTTTTTTATCATACCTATTGAGGGTATATCCGGCTGCTGTTTCTACAGTAGCCTTAATTTTTTTGCCTGATATATGTAAGTGCTTATATGTTGTAGTTGATCAGTGCACATCATTGAAAATTTTGAGAGCATTGCTTTAATAATTAGGCCCGCATTTGGAATTCTCGCTTCATTGCTCAGCTATATGCTTAACCTGTTTGTCTTAACGACCCCGCGGTTGTACATTTGCTTTCTACGGCATTTTTTTTAGTAATGAGTTAAATAAAACACGATGAAAGCAATTGGATTTAAGCAATCGTTACCTATCACTGAAGCAGAAAGTTTTATTGAATTCGAATTAGATAAACCGGTACCGGGCGACCGCGACTTATTGGTTAAGATAAAAGCAGTCAGCGTTAATCCTGTAGATTTTAAAATACGGCAAAATAGTGCAAAGGATATGGTTCTTGCAGAGCCAAAGATTATCGGATGGGATGCAGTTGGAACTGTTGAATCAGTTGGTAAATCTGTTACATTATTTAACCCCGGGGATGAAGTTTATTACGCGGGCGATTTAACGCGCTCGGGATCAAACGCCGAGTACCAGCTTGTTGATGAAAGGATCGTTGGTAGAAAACCTTCAAAATTGAGCGACACAGAAGCTGCGGCCATGCCGCTTACAACCCTCACCGCATGGGAAGTTTTGTTTGATCGTTTTCACATTGATGATAGGGATAAAGGTAAAACTGTGTTGGTATTGGGCGGTGCTGGCGGAGTTGGTTCAATCGCCATTCAGCTTGCTAAAAAGATTGCAGGTTTACATGTGATTGCGACCGCCAGCCGGCCGGAGACGCAGAAGTGGTGCAGGCAAATGGGTGCGGATGTTGTAGTAAACCATCATCATTTGATTGATGAAATGCATGCGGCTGGCTATAAGGAAGTTGATTTTATTATTGACCTTGTAGATATAAATGGCTATTGGGATATTGTAGCACAGCTGATTAAAGCACAAGGGCATATTGCATCTATAACAGGATCATCTGTCCCTATCGCATTGAATAAGCTTAAGAACAAAAGCGTAACCTTTTCCTGGGAGCTAATGTACACGCGTTCAATGTATCAAACTAATGACATGATTGAACAACATCATATTCTCAACAAGGTTGCAGGGCTACTTGATAAAGGAACCTTGTTGCATACCTTGCAAAAAACATTCAATGGCTTTACTGTTGATAATTTGAAAGAAGCGCACCGCTTACAGGAATCCGGAAAATCAATTGGCAAGACGGTAATTGTTTTTTAATACGATACACAAATACAACTATTTAATATAATATCTCGAATATGAAATTATCAAATAATAAAATTCTAATCACAGGCGGTGCTACAGGTATAGGGTTTGCGCTTGCTGAAAGATTTGTACAGGAAGGCAACACAGTGATTATTTGCGGGCGCCGCACGTCTGCATTGCAAGAGGCAACGGCAAAGTTGCCCTCGTTAATTACAAAAGTTTGTGACCTGTCCCTTGCAGAGGAAAGAAAAGAACTTTTTAATTGGATTGAACGTGAACATAAGGATACAAATGTGCTGGTAAACAATGCGGGTATTCAAAACTGGATGTCCTTTGATGATGAAGATTTTTATGAAAAGGCAAAGAATGAAATCATCACAAATGTTGAGGCTCCAGTTCATCTCATTAAACTTTTTTTGCAATTGCCAGGGTTAGACACCATACTCAATGTTACATCAGGTCTTTCATTTGTGCCATTGACAAACGTGCCCGTTTATTCTGCAACGAAGGCGTTCTTCCATTCCTTTACATTATCCATGCAGCATCTCTTAAAATCAAAGGGAATAGAGGTGATAGAAGTGGTACCGCCAGCATTGAATACAGATCTTGGTGGTAAGGGGATTCACGACTTTGCACCACCCGTTGACGGTTTTATTGAGGCCATATTTCAGCAATTGAAGGACGGCAAGGCGCAGCTAACTTATGGCTTTAGCGAAGCAATGGCGAAAGGTAGCCCGGCTGATCTGCACATGGCTTTTACGCGTATGAACAGTCCAGAATAATAAATCAATATTGTTTCCGTTACTATAATCAGGATTTTGTAAAGCGCGATCTATGTGGCATCGAATAGGCAATCGCTAATGATCTTTGGACTAATATAAGTCAAAAAAAATGTTGGTATGCGTGCCGTTTTATTTCGGCTCACATACCAACATAAATTAATTTGTAACGCTATTACATTTTATCTGCGAAACTAATCACCGTCCAATAAATTTCCCAGTCCACCCAGTATGCTTCCTTCTTCTTTACGGTTATATGTGCCATACTGTAAAATACGGCCGGCAAGACGGCTGATCGGTAAACTTTGAATCCAGACTTTACCTGGCCCACGAAGCGTAGCAAAGAAAACACCTTCGCCTCCAAACAATGTGTTTTTAATGCCGCCTACAAATTGAATGTCATACTCAACTCCGGCGGTAAAAGCCACAATACAGCCCGTGTCAATTTTAATCAGCTCGCCCGGCATTAATTCTTTTTCTACAACATGTCCGCCGGCATGCATAAAGGCCATGCCATCGCCGTCAAGGCGCTCCATTATAAAGCCCTCACCACCAAACAAACCAGTACCTAGTTTGCGTTGAAATTCAATGCCAATGCTAACGCCTTTTGCTGCACACAAGAAAGCATCTTTCTGGCAAATAATCCTGCCTCCCAAACGGAGCAGGTCCAGTGGAATGATTTTACCAGGATAGGGCGATGCAAAACTTACATGCCTTTTTCCCTGGCCTATATTGGTGAACGCCGTCATGAATAAGTTTTCGCCTACAAGCAATCTTTTTCCTGCGCTAAATAATTTGCCCAGCAATCCGCCTGATTGTTGCTGGCTCCCATCGCCAAAAATGGTTTGCATCTGAATGCCGTCATCCATCATCATAAATGCGCCTGGTTCGGCAACGGCTGTTTCTCCCGGGTCAAGTTCTACTTCTACATATTGCATCTCTTCACCAAACACCCTGTAGTCAATCTCGTGATTATTGATCATAAAATGAGTTTGTATTTTAGTTTGAAAATAGCAAAATGCGGAACATGATTGGTTAAAGTAATCAGTTTTTATGTTACTGGTGCGCCGATTATATAAGTGGAGAATAGGAGGGAAGACTGCTCGCTTGCATACATAGTGCGGCCCTGGTTGAGTTGAGTAAATCCAAATGAATTGTGTTTTTAGGGTTGTTCTTTTGTACAAAAAATCAATTCAACGAAAACTCGAAATAAACAGGCAAATGATCTGATATGGATCTGGCAGCTTCTATGTCAACAAAGCTTTTGTAAAAATGAATCACATCTGCTTTTAGGTAAGAGACTTTTTTAGGGTTAAAAAATATGTTGTCAAACTCCGATGCAAGGCATCTGTTGTTGACGCATTTAAACTTAAGGCTTGTCTTTTGATTCATCAATACCGGAGCATATCCCATTTGTTTTAGTGGATCAAAGACGGAGTGTGATTGCGGCAGGTTGAAGTCTCCGCAAAACAGCAAATTAAGATCAGGATATTCACCAGGAATAAACCTGAAATACTTTATTTCCGTTTCAGGTTGTTTGCTTTTGGTAATAGCGTGAAAATTTGCCAGTGTAAATGTTTTGCCGCCAAAGGAAAAACTGCAGTAAAAAGGTTCACGGTCTATTTGTTGATGATAAGCCTGCTCTAACCACGGCCTGTTGATTCGTTTAAGCCGTGCGGTTTTCCATATGTAAGCATATCGTTCCCGCTTGTAAGAGTTTTCGCCACTGGTAGGCTCACTTATAACGTAATCCCATTTTTCCCCGCGCCTGTTCAGTGCATCTGCAAGCCGGGCAACCGCTTGTGCGCCACCATCGCCTGCAACAACCTCCTGAATCATTAACAGGTCAAACTCCTTTATTGTATTTGCAATAAAGCTGATTGTTGAGTCAGACTTGCTTTTGCCAAAATCTCTAAGGTTCCACGTACAGATAGTAACAGCATTTGATGCTGCGCCAAACGCGGGCACAACGGAAATCGCAATCAGCAATACAGAAAATAAAAAGTACCTGAATCTATTGAGGGATATTTTGAAAACGGGCATGGATCTAAATGTTTGTTCTAATTGAATGGCTAATTATCTCCGTATAAGCTTGTAGTTAACGGGCGATTAAACCATATTATTATAGAGCATTCTTTTATGCTGGGTGCAAATATCGGTTCTTTGGGCATGCAATTGGATATTGCCAGCTTCTTCCTGTGCAACAAGAGCATTCCTTCTTTGCGGATGAAGGCGAGTGCTTTACCCGAATCAAATAAATGATCATTTATAATTCCTGTAGAACCAGGTTCATCAATCCCCAGTCGCCATCAAATTCCTTAAACTCAAATTTACTGGTATTTAAATCATACACGGTTTGGTAGGTTTTGGCAAAAAGTTTATTGCTTTTGCTAGTTTCTGTAATCCAGAAATTGTATTTGTGTGCAGGGCTGTCGTATTGTGATTTAATACGAAAAAGGTGGGTGTTTCCTTTGTAGTCAACCGACAGTTTGCTGGAGATTGGTACTGTCATGTATAATTGGCTTTTATGTAAGATACGAAGAATCCGGAGTTTGTCAATTGCTAAGGGCGGGAAAAAACAGGTTTATACAAATAATCTACAAGTTATATATGCGATTTGGAACATTAATCTTTACCGCGATTTTTCTGATTTTAAGAAAACTAAATTTAAAAATAATGGTTTATTAATATTGAACTAAAGTATAGTATATTTAAATATCAGATTTTTGATTCAGGCTATAAAGGGCGTTCAGCAAAGACTTTTCAATCATTAAGTTCTGGTGACAGGCTTTTTGAGAAAAGAGGGGTTAAGAAGAGCATGAAATGCATAATTACTTTTTCTTCCAAATACTAACTAAAACGAATCATTATGTCCAGTAAAAACTATGGTGCCTGCACGGCTGTGCGACTGCAATTTCTTTCCGTCGTCATACAATTAACTTGTAAAAATTATCACCTTCGAACGCGCCCTTTTTATAAGCAAGCTTGTACAAGTGCGTAAAAAAGCAAAATTGGCGTAACCTTTTATTCATCAATGATTAATATTCAAGTAACGCGGCGCTGCTATTTTTGCGCCGGTAAAGAAAGGATAAGAAACGATAACAGCTTATATACATAAAGGCCAATTATAACTGAACCATTCGTAAAGCATCTTCCTCTGATGCGATTTTTAAATTAACTGCTGCTGATTTTTTATTCGTCTTAAATACGAAGAACCCTACATAATCATACCTCGTGCAACTTTAGGCTGAGCTTATTGATTTTTTAGCGCAGCAGGTTGCAACATGCTATCCCGTGAAATAACCTGCAACAAAAGGGAGCTGGCTATAGCTGTGTTCCCGGGTAAATGCTTATGTGTTTAAATGCGCCATAAAAAGCGCCTGTTTTTTAATTCACATCCATTAACTATAACCGTAAAAAAATGAAGAAAAATCGATACCTATTGAAGCAATCAGGCTTCGTTGGAAGTGTGGTATTGTTATTTGCCACACGAGGCAGCATTGCCTTACAGCCTAAGCAAAAATCAATTTGGGGGTTTCTGCTGCTCGCATTGTTGTTTATTAGCCCACACGGCTTTGCACAACCCGCGTCAACAACAACAGATGTAACGGGAACTGTGCTTAACGAAAAGGGAGAAGTGCTGCAAGGTGCAACAGTTGTAGCAACAAATACGGCAACGCATAGTACGTCAACTTCCATTAGTGATAACAATGGAAACTTTCGTTTCCGAAAACTGGTTATTGGCGAAAAGTATGATTTTACCATCAGCTTTTTAGGTTATGAAGATGCAACATCTGCAGGAGTTGTTGTAAGCCAGAATAACAAAGAAAATTTTCTTAGTATAAGGATGAAAGAAAAGAATGCAACGTTAAGCCAGGTTGTAGTTACAGCGCTGGGTGTTGTTCAAAAGAAGGCTGCGTTGGGTTATGCCACGCAGGAAGTAAAAGGCAGCGTGTTGAATGAAGCGCGCGATAATAACTTTATCAACTCTTTATCTGGCAGGGTTGCGGGTGTTAATATCATTTCCGGCAATGGAGTAGGTGCCAGTGCACGGCTTACCATTCGCGGCGAATCTTCTTTAAATTATTTTAAGAACCAGCCATTGGTTGTAATAGATGGTGTGCCTGTTGGTAACGATCCTGTTATTAACAGTGGGGGAGGAACCAGTCCTGATTATGGCAGCACCATCAATGAAATAAATCCCGCAGATATTGAATCGGTGAACGTACTAAAAGGCGCTGCAGCTTCGGCATTGTATGGATCAAGGGCTGCCAACGGTGCACTGGTGATCACCACAAAATCCGGCAGGGCAAATAAAGGCATGGGCGTAACCTTCACTACCGGCTACACATGGGAAAACCCGCTTAGGCTGCCTAAGTTTCAGAACTCTTTTGGAGGTGGTGCCGATGGACTGTATGAAGGTTCGAATTTTGGCTACAGCAACAATGGTTTGTATCCCAATGGTGTTAATGAAGATTGGGATGAAAGCTGGGGACCGGCTTTGGATGGACGATTGATTACACAGTTTGATGGACCTACCAAAAATGGCTTTCGTGGTGCGGATGTAAACCTTCCCAATAGGGGCGATATTATTGCTACTCCCTATATTCCACACCCCGATAATATGAAGGACTTTTTTGTAACAGGCCATTCAAGGTATAATTCCATTGCTCTTGCAGGCAACAATGATGTGGCAAATTATCGTTTCTCATACACTAATAATGAAGAGATGGGTATAGTGCCCAATAATAACCTCACACGTAATGTATTCAATTTTAAAGCAGGTTATAAATTGACCAACCAGCTCTCTGCTGAAGCATCGGCAACATACATTAACACCAACAGTTCAAGCAGGCCCAACCTTGGTTATGATCACGGCACGCCGATGTATGAATTTGTGTGGTTCAACAGGAACGTTGATATCAATTCTCTCAGAAATTACTGGCAGCCCGGTCTAGAAGGTTTGCAGCAGTTCTCGCAGGATTATGGCAATGGCCACGATAATCCTTTTTTCTATGCTTTTGAAAGTCCCAGCGGCCAGAAAAAAGACCAGCTGTATGGCAACGTTAAACTAACTTATAAGATCCTCAATAACCTGACTATTACCGGCCGTGCAGGAACCGATTACTTCAACGATTTCAGGCCCACCAGGATAGCAATGAGCAGCTCCACAGCGCCGCAGGGTTCTTATTCAGAAACTACGTTGAGCTACCAGGAAAACAACTATGATGTGTTGATCAACTATAAAAAAGATTTCAACGATTTTCATATTGATCTTTCCGGCGGTGGTAATATTATGGAAAGATCACGCGGCACTCGTCAGGCTACCGCAGGCGCATTGGTGGTACCTGGTATCTATAGCCTGAATAATACGAACGTGCCGGTGCAAACCAGTTCAGGTGATGAGCATCGCAGAACGAACAGTGTATACGCATTTTTACAGACGGATTACCAGGGCAAGATATTTGTTGGCGTTACGGGCCGTAACGACTGGTCCAGCACTTTGCCCACATCCAGCAATTCATACTTTTACCCATCAGTAAATGCCAGCATTTTGTTTAATAAGATCTTCAGGATGTCTGAAAAGATCGACCTGTTGAAATTAAGGCTGGCTTACGCCCAGGCAGGTAATGATGCTGATCCTTATTCTATATTAACAGCATATAATTATCAGCAACTGTACAACGGCTTTCCTTCTTTATCAGAAAGTTCAACCCTCAACAACCTTAATCTAAAGCCCGAAAAAAGCAGCACGACTGAAATTGGAGCAGAATTATCTATGTTCCAGGGAAGGCTTGGCTTAGATGTTACTGCGTATAGTACAAAATCAAAAAACCAGATCTTGTCGTTGCCTACAGCTGTATCATCAGGTTATCGGAACAGGATTATTAACGCGGGTGAAATATCCAATAAAGGTATTGAGGTGCAGTTAAACGCAATACCCGTAAGGCTTCAGAATAGCTTTACATGGAACATCGGCGTTAACTTCTCACGCAATATTAGTAAAGTGGTATCGCTTGCTCCGGGTGTTGATAAGATCGTTCAGTCTGCTCCAGGTGAAGATGCAACACTTGAGGCGCATGTTGGCGAAAGAATGGGAACATTGTATGGCCCTGGCTTTGTGCGTGTGCCGGACGGTGCATTGAAAGGCATGCCTATCATCGGTACCAATGGCCTTGCGAAGATTACGCCGACTTCTATATTCCTTGGAAATATTAACCCTGACTGGGTATCGGGTATCACCAACCGTTTTTCTTTCAAAGGCCTCTATCTTGAATGTTTGGTGGATGTAAGCCACGGTGGTGTGATGGTTTCACGCTTCATTAATAAAGCTACCGGTGCAGGCCAATTAGAGGAAACCGCTGGTGCGAGATTGAAACATGCAGCTGATGATGTGTATAACACAGATTATTTCAGGGATGGCGGTGTGTTGCAATCAGACGGCACTTATGCCCGCAACCTGGAAGTGTTTGATGGGTCTTATAGCAAAGGCATCTACGGCACTGGCCCACGCGATTTTTACAAACGTTATTATGACCACAACTCTGAACAACAATTGGTTGACCGTTCTTTTGTGAAAATAAGAGAAGTGAAGATCGGCTACAATTTCCCGAAGAAATTATTCACGAGAACACCTATTCAGAATATCAACTTTGCTGTGGTTGGACGTAACCTCGCGCTCTTCACAAAGAACAACCAGTTTGATCCGGAAACGGCAGCATCTACGGGGCAGGGCCTTGTTGGCGGATTTGAAAATCTTAGCCTGCCAACAACAAGAAGCATTGGTGTTAATCTAAACATTACTTTCTAACATATTAATTCAAGTATAATGAGTATAAGATTATATATAGGAAGCATGATGGCGATGGCGGCGTCGCTTTGCATCGTTGGCTGTACCAAGAATTTCGATACCATCAACAAGAATCCGAATAGTCCGCAGGAGGTATCGAATGAACAGCTGTTGATCCCTGCCATCATCAAAAATTCGGTACGTAACTATGCGTACGTATCGCAGTTTGGAGCAAGCGTTGTGGGCGACTACTACGCCAATCAATACAATAGTGGTTTTAATGATGCGTGGACAGCCAGCCAGACAGAAGGCGGCTTTCTCTGGAACTTTTTCGACCAGTTGAAAGATGTAGAGAACCTGCGCGTACTGGCTAGTTCGAAAGGTGATAAAAACAATGAAGCTGTTGCGCTGGTGCTCAGGTCATGGATGTTCCAGGTGATGACCGATAACTTCGGCGATATGCCTTGTAGCCAGGCTGTACAGGGTAAAACGGAGAATAATTTTTTGCCTGTCTACGATAAACAGGAAGATATTTATTACGCGCTGATGGATTCTTTGAAAGTAGCCAATACGTTGCTTTCAACAGGTACCGATCCGATCAACGCAGATATATTGATGGGTGGAAGTATTATGCGTTGGAGGGAGTTTGCTAACGGGCTTCGTTTAAGGTTGCTCATGCGTATGTCCGGCGTTGCGAACGCTAAGGTAAATGTGGCTACAGAAATAAATGCGATAGCCAGCGATCCAACTACTTACCCGCTTTTTGCCTCGCATGAAGACCAGGCGGCGCTTCAGTTTACAACAGAGCTCAACAACGAGTTTCCTGCCTATCATAATCCTCCGATTGGTGATTATCATTTAAGTACAACATTTAAATTGAATCTTGATAATTTGAAAGATCCAAGGATCGCTTTCTTCGCTATGCCAACGCCGGCAAGCTATGGCAGCGGCAACCCGCAATATGGCGATGTGCCTAACTGTTATGGAACGGGAGAGTCCAGCTATAATGGTGGCACTAACTATCAATCGCAGGAGTCGCCCATCCTCATGCCTTACCTCGGGTATCCGTTGTATGCATCAAAAACGGCGGCGCAGGGAATTATATTAAGCTATTCAGAAGTGCAGTTCATTCTTGCTGAAGCAAAAGAGCGCGGCATGATTACAGGTGGAAGCGATGCATCTGTGTATTATATGAATGGCATCAAAGATCAGTTCGCGTATGATGGAAGCCGGCTGGATGTGTTGAATCAAGCCATTCCTGCAAGCGATCACAACTTTGCAAAATCATCAGATATTGTTCCGAGCGACTCATATTTCACACAGCCTGGTGTTGCTTATACAGGTACGACAGAAGAGAAGTTATATAAGATCCGTATTCAAAAATGGTTCGCGTTATTTTATACAGGCTTTGAAGGTTGGTCTGAGTGGAGAAGGACAGGTGTGCCCAAAGAAACAAAGATTGGCCCCGCCAGTGCCATCAGTGCATGGCCGCGCCGCACACGCTATCCGTTATCTGAGCAAACGGTGAACACAACAAATTACAATGCAGCCTTGCAAGTGCAGGGTCCGGATGATTTGTTGACGCGCATTTGGTGGAATAAATAGCTATCGGATTTTTTGTTGTTGTAATTATAAAGACTTTGTTATGTGAGGTTGCTTACATGGCAGAGTCTTTTTGTTTTGGTTGATTGTTATAAGGAATTAGAAGAAATCATTTTATTGTCTACAAATTATTATGGTTGGGTTCTATATATTGCGCGGCATGAAAAAATACTACAAACAAGGGATTTCTTTTGGGTTGATGATGTTGGTTTTCTTCCTGATAAGGGATTTTCTCAGGCGAAATATCGAAACGCCAAAAGATTATTTCATATGGATCTTTACAGGATTGATTGGTGCTACTTTAGCCGGGGCTGGTTGGGGATTTTTTTATAAGAAAGTATTTTTAAGTAAAGAAGCACTGGAAAAAAATAGCAGTCATCCGACGGGAGCCTAATATTTGATTTAGATTTAAACCTCAGTCAAAGTTCTTATGGGCCTTAATATTGATAAAAAGTTTTAATTGATATTTAAACTTCGTTGTGGGTGTTATTCGATTTCTTTATGACGACAAAATGGCCTAAACATTCGCTTATATCAAGATGCCGTACAATATAAATGACAAGCCTGGTGTTTTTGGTCTCTTAAATAATAATAATAATAATAGTATTAACAGAAGACTTATTTAAACCCAAGCGGTCACTTTAAATTAAATTAGAAATTTCATTTACCCTTCTTAAGCACGTACCAGAAAACTATGAAAGACTTTATTGTTTTTGCTCCTCTTGTAGCATTATTATCATCCTGCATATTATTTATTTGCCAATACAGCACTCGTTACAAGGAAGATCTGTCCAGAAAGCGTTCATTCGCGATTGGTATTTTTATTGGCCTGATAGTAAACTCGTTTTGTTGCTCTTATTTGGGCATGGATAAATTTGAATTTATACCATTATATGCGGTATTGGTGATTGAAATCGCAGCCGTATTTTTTTTCTCATTGGCCTGGTTCCTGTATTCGCTTGTTGTAAAAAAGCAACGATTACCAACGATGGCTTTTAAAAAAGAAAGAAAAGTAAAAGAAGAGATGGCTGATTAAATATTGATGCGGTTGAAGCGGTCAAGGTTGGTGTGGAGAGTGGGCTATAACCCCTGAAAAAGCAAATGGTTTTAAAAGTGAATGAGATGCAGATAAATATCTCCAAATAAAAAAACCTCTGAAAAATTCAGAGGTTTAATTTTGAGTGCCCCAGGCGGGACTTGAACCCGCACTCGCGTTTGCGGCGAACAGGATTTTAAGTCCTGCGTGTCTACCAATTCCACCACCAGGGCGAACCGTTTGTGATTGATCTTCTCACGAAAATCAACCGAAAAAAAATCCCGCATTTAGCGGGAATCTTTCTGAGCGGAAGACCGGGCTCGAACCGGCCACCCCGACCTTGGCAAGGTCGTGCTCTACCAAATGAGCTACTTCCGCTTGTTTATTTAAAGAACTTTTGTTGGTTGTTTTTGTTTTGGGAGTGCAAAGATAGAAATCTGTTTGAAACCTCCAAATCTTTTTTCAAGTTTTTTTTACTTGTATTCAGGAGTGTATTTTGTACTGCTCTGAATTTCTACATCAGGCTTCCCCTTATAGCGTTGGTTATATAAACGGTAGCAACCGCCTAATACAAATGCTATCATGCAAAATGCTTGTACATAAAAAAGAAAACGAGATGAGCTTACCCAGTTGTACCTAAAATCTTTTTCTTTTATATTTTCTACTTCCTGTGACATAATCTCTTGATTGCGTTGCAAAAATAAGGGAGTAGCCAGTAAAAAACGAAAAGAAATTGGATAAATTTTTTTTCACATGCAGCACGCAATTAAAAATTACATGTTGTGCTTCATGCCGAAAGCATTGCTGCAATTGAATCTTATTTACTTCCGATGATGTCTGAAAATTTTTTCATCTTGTTTACAAAGTAGTTCCAAACAATAGAGTGATTGTATACACCGGTTAAAGAGGTGAAAGGCTTTTTATCATACGGTGCTTTTAACGAATGCAGTAATCTCCATTTTACTACACTCGCATGCGCTTTCAAAACAGCCGTGAATGATTTGGGGTAACCAGTGAAAAGATTTTTGCAGGCAAATAATATATCCAGGAAAAAACGCAGGGGCAATTTCCAGATGCGTTCTTTAAAGGGAAGATTCTTGCAAAGCATGATCAGGTTGTTGCGGAAATTCAGGTACACTTTTCTTTCATTGCCCTTGGGTAACGTTCCTCCGCCAACATGATAAACAACCGACGTAGGGCAACTCATTATTTTGTAGCCATGCAACTGCATGCGCCAGCACAAATCAATCTCCTCCATATGTGCAAAAAAGTAATTATCAAATCCATTGCATTCATGAAATACGGATGCCCTTACAAACATGGCTGCGCCTGATGCCCAAAATACAGCAGCTGTTGAATTGTATTGCTGCACGTCTTTTTCGCACACTTCGAAAACACGGCCGCGGGAAAATGGATAACCCAGGTAATCAATCCATCCACCTGCACCACCGGCATACTCAAACAATTCGGGTTCATGATAGGAGCGTAGCTTGGGTTGGCAGGCTGCAATTTTTTTGTCCGATTCCATCAGTGTAATAATGGGTGCCAGCCAGCCTTCGGATACTTCGACATCTGAATTCAATAACACATAATAATCGCTCTCAACCTGTTCCAGAGCTTTGTTATATCCTCCTGCAAATCCATAGTTCCTATTGAGAAGAATGACTTCAACTGAAGGAAAAGCGTCTTTTAAAAAAGCTACCGAATTATCTGTTGACGCATTGTCCGCCACAATAACCCTGGCCTGCCCCGAAGAGTACGACAGTACGGATGGGAGGAATTTCTGCAAGTAGTGAACCCCGTTAAAATTCAATATTACGATCGCTACAGTTGGTTGAGTCAAGTGATTGTTATTTGGTCAAAAATAAAGATTCAAAGCTAATTAGCTAATTAGCCATCAGCTATTAACAATTAGCTATTAACAATCCATCAAGTACGAATTACAAAGTACAAAGCATGCAAGCTCAATCTTGCTTATCTTTTTCACGCATGCCTGGTTTATAATCATCTGTCTCGGTATAATGAAGCCGCCTGGTATATTCGGGATCAGGTACCAAACTCCCTATGAAAGTCATCGAAAGCATTTTCAAAATAATCCTGCCAATCCACCAATCCCATAAATCCCGATCCCGGCAATTCCTGCAATAGCAGAAAATCCTGTGCCCAAAAATCCTGGTCCCGACAATAACCCAATTCCAATCAAAAAATTCCATGAATCATTCAATCGCGTAAATCCCGGTCCAAAAGAAGAAAAAATTAGCTATCGGCATATGAAGATGCCGTTTCTTGTGTTTAGGCGGGAGGCAGAGGCCTGATCTTGCTTACATTTCCCTTGGTCTTTTGCGAAAGCCATCCAAAGAATTTTTCAAAATAATCTTGTTAATCCACTGATCCCAAAAATCCCGGTCCCGGCAAAAAAATCATTGAATCATATCAATCTAGGCGCACACAAATTCCAAATTGAAAGCATTAAATCTTTATTTTTGTTTGATAACTGTATTCCTGGTTATAAAGGTTATGAAGAAAATAGAACTGGAAATTGTAGCATTATCGCATAGTATTACACAAACACATTCTTATGCTGTTGTGTTGGGGGAAGTGAATGGACTACGCCGTTTACCTATAGTAATTGGTGGTTTTGAGGCCCAGGCAATAGCTGTTGCACTTGAGCGGATGCAACCCAGCAGGCCCCTTACGCACGATCTCATGAAAAATTTCATGAATGCCTTCAACGTTGACCTGATGGAAATAGTGATTAATGATCTGCAGGAAGGTATTTTTTACTCCAAGCTTGTTTGCATTAACGAACATGATACGGTGGAAATTGACAGCCGTACCAGCGATGCGCTAGCCCTGGCCGTTCGTTTCGGATGCCCCATTTACACTTACGACCATATTCTGGAAAGCGCAGGTATACTAATGGAAGACACAGGCAAAAAGAAGAAATCTGAAGTGCCTGTAAACGATCCTTCAACCAGCGTGGGAAGGGAAGACCTGTCCAAGTTGAGCCTTGAGGAACTGAACACCCTGCTTATTGAAGTGCTTGACCAGGAAGATTATATTCGTGCCATAGCTATCAGGGATGAAATAAATAAAAGAAAGTAGGCACAATGATCGTTTTTCCTAACTGTAAAATCAACCTGGGTTTAAATATTATCAGTAAACGATCAGACGGGTTTCATAACCTGGAAACTGTTTTCTATCCACTACCATTACAGGATTCTCTGGAAGTAATTTCAAGCACATCGGACGATATTTCATTTACAAGCTCTGGTATCGCCATTCCCGGAAATGCCGATAATAACCTGTGTATTAAAGCGTACAACCTGCTTAAACAAGATTTTCCGCAGCTGCCCGGCATAAAAATGCATTTGCATAAAAATATACCGATAGGTGCAGGCCTGGGTGGGGGAAGTGCGGATGGTGCCTATGCCTTACTGTTGCTTAACCGCAGGTTTCAATTGAATATCAGCGAAGAAAAGCTGATTGATTATGCCTTGCAGCTAGGAAGCGATTGCCCTTTTTTCATCATCAACAAACCTTGTTTTGCAACCGGAAGGGGCGAAAAAATGGAGCCAGTGGACGTTGACCTGGCTGGCTATAAATTTGTAATTGTTAACCCTCAAATACATGTTAATACCGGATGGGCCTTTTCTCAGCTCAACCCGTCTCAGCCTTCCCGGCCGGTAAAAGACATTATTGCCCAGTCCATAGAAAGCTGGCGACAGTCGCTCGTAAATGACTTTGAGCAACCGGTTTTCAAACAATACCCCGAGATAGCCACAATCAAACAAACCCTATACGATAAGGGAGCTGTTTATGCCGCTATGAGCGGGAGCGGGAGTACTGTTTTTGGCCTTTTTCCAGCCACTGAAACGCCGCAATTACATTTTCCCGAACACTACCTTACTTTAGCCTTGCCTGCGATTTAATGGAAATTTAATATTGATTTTTGCAAATTCTTAGAATGCTTCTATTTTTTTTGTCCATTTGTTGAATGATTTCAAATATTTTGTCGGCCAGCTGACGAAAACGGTGGTTGGTGTTCATTTATTTCGTAATTTTAGTCGCCTGCCAAATTATTTTTTCCAAAATAAATTTTCGTTTGCCTATGCCTGTACAACACAGACATGAGGGATTATATGACCCCTCCTTTGAACATGACGCTTGTGGAATTGGATTTGTGGCCAACATAAAGGGCAACAAAGGCCACCAGATTATTTCTGATGCGTTAACGGTGCTGGAGAATATGGAGCACCGCGGTGCATGTGGATGTGAGAATAACACCGGCGATGGAGCAGGTATTATGATCCAGACCCCACATGAATTCTTTTTTGATGAATGCATTAAACTCGGCGTTCATCTACCGGCTTTTGGAAAGTACGGTGTAGGTGTGATCTTTTTTCCTAAAGAGATCCGCCTGAGAGAAGAGTGCCGCGACATTTTTAACCGCTCGGCTGAAAAGCTCGGTTTGGAAGTGTTAGCTTACCGTAAGATTCCTGTTAACCAGAACGGCATCGGGGCAACGGCCCTTTCTGTAGAACCAGAAATGGAGCAGGTGTTTGTAGCTTGCCCGGATCATATCAACAATCCGGACGAATTTGAGCGCAAACTTTTCGTACTTCGTAACTACGCCAGCCACACAATTAATAATACAGTTAAGAAAGACGCTGTAGGTTTCTACATTGCATCACTTTCTTATAAAACAGTGGTTTACAAAGGCCAGTTGATCAGTAGCCAGGTGCGTCATTACTTCCCTGATTTAAGCAATAAGCGGGTAGTGAGTGCATTCGGCCTGGTTCACTCTCGTTTTGCCACTAATACATTCCCTTCATGGAACCTTGCTCAGCCGTTCCGCTTTATCGCGCATAACGGGGAAATCAACACATTACAAGGTAACCTTAACTGGTTAAAAACCAGCGAGCACGGTTTTGAGTCTTCTTTATTTTCTAAAGAGGAACTTGAAATGATTCTGCCTGTTGCTATTTCAGGCCAGAGTGATTCTGCGTGCCTTGACAATATGATCGAGATGCTAACGCTGAGCGGCCGATCATTGCCACATGTAATGATGATGCTGATTCCTGAAGCATGGGATGGTAACGAGCACATGAATCCGTTAAAGAAGGCATTCTATGAATATCACGCCTGCTTAATGGAGCCATGGGATGGCCCGGCTTCTATTTCATTTACAGATGGAAAAATAATTGGCGCAACACTGGATAGGAATGGCCTTCGTCCTTCACGCTACTGCGTAACAAAGGATGATCGCGTAATCATGGCCTCCGAGTCAGGAGCGCTTCCGGTTGATCCTTCTATCATTAAAGAAAAAGGCCGTCTTCAACCTGGTAAAATGTTCGTTGTGGACATGGAGCAGGGAAGAATCATCAGTGATGAGGAATTGAAACAGGATATCTGTTCTCAAAAGCCTTATGCTGAGTGGTTGAATAAATATAAAATACGCCTGGAAGAATTACCTGAGCCAAGAGTGTTGTTTACACACCTTGAGCCAGACCAGATCTTTAAATATCAAAAAGCATTCGGTTATTCAACTGAAGACCTGGAGACTATCATCGCGCCAATGGCGTTGGATGGTAAAGAGCCAATCGGGTCTATGGGTACCGACGTGCCTTTGGCTGTTTTAAGTAACCAACCTCAGCATTTGAGCAGTTACTTCAAACAATTATTTGCACAGGTAACCAATCCGCCGATCGATCCGATCCGTGAAAGAATGGTAATGTCTCTCGCAACTTTCGTTGGTAACAATGGTAATCTGTTGAAGGAAGATCCATTGAGCTGCCACTGTGTTGCATTGAAACATCCTGTTTTGAACAATCACGAACTGGAAAAATTGCGCAGTATTGATACCGGAATTTTCCAGGCAAAAACATTACAGACTTATTTCAGGGCAAGCGGTAAACCGGGAGCGTTAAAAGCAGGCCTTGACAGGCTTTGCCGCTACGCTGTAGACGCGGTGAATGATGGCTTTGAAGTATTAATATTATCAGACAGGGCGATTGATAGCGAACACGCACCTATTCCTTCTCTGCTGGCAGTTTCTGCAGTTCACCACCACTTGATCCGCAAAGGTTTACGCGGCCAGGTTGGTTTGGTTGTAGAAGCCGGCGACGTTTGGGAAGTGCATCACTTCGCATGTTTGATCGGGTTCGGTGCAACAGCCATTAATCCTTACCTGGCATTGTCTTCTATCCGCGATATGAAATTGAACGGAAGGATGGATACTGCTTTGGATGTTGAGTATCTTAAAAAGAACTACATCAAAGCTGTTTGCGATGGCTTGCTGAAAGTGTTCTCTAAAATGGGTATCTCTACATTCCAGTCATACCAGGGTGCACAGATTTTCGAAATTATAGGTATGAACAGAAGCGTTGTTGATATGTATTTCTCCGGAGCAACTTCCCGTATTGAGGGGATGGGCCTGGATGAAGTGGCAAAAGAAACGCTTACCAAACACTTCTTAGGCTTTAGCAGAAAAGATATTCCTGTTGACCGTTTGCCTGTTGGTGGTTTATACCAATGGAAACGTAAAGGGGAGTTCCACCTGTTCAATCCGCAAACCATCCACTTGTTGCAGTATTCAACAAGAATGAATGATTACAATACTTTCAAGAAGTATTCAAAAACGGTGAACGATCAGGGTGAAAAAGCTGCAACGCTTAGAAGCTTGTTCCAGTTTAAGAAAAACAGGCCTTCTGTTTCAATTGATGAAGTAGAATCTGCTGAAAGTATATACAAACGCTTCGCTACAGGTGCAATGAGCTTTGGTTCCATTTCATGGGAAGCTCACACAACACTGGCTATCGCAATGAACCGTCTTGGCGGTAAAAGCAATACCGGTGAAGGTGGTGAAGATGATATCAGGTATACACCTTTAGAAAATGGCGACTCAATGCGTTCATCTATCAAACAGGTAGCTTCTGCACGTTTCGGTGTTACAAGTTACTACCTGACTGAAGCAGATGAATTACAGATCAAAATGGCGCAGGGTGCTAAACCTGGTGAAGGTGGACAATTACCTGGCCATAAGGTTGATGACTGGATTGGTAAAACAAGACACTCAACTCCGGGTGTTGGTTTGATCTCTCCTCCTCCTCACCATGATATTTATTCAATTGAGGATCTTGCACAATTGATCTTCGATTTAAAGAATGCAAACCGTGCTGCAAGAATCAACGTTAAGCTTGTATCTAAAGCTGGCGTAGGTACTATTGCTGCGGGCGTTGCAAAAGCTAAGGCTGATGTTATTCTGGTATCAGGCCACGATGGCGGTACGGGTGCATCTCCTGTTAGTTCTATCAAGCACGCGGGTTTACCATGGGAGCTTGGTTTGGCTGAAACACATCAGACACTGGTTAAAAATAAATTGCGTAGCCGCGTAGTTGTACAAACAGATGGTCAGTTGAAAACTGGCCGTGATGTTGCAATCGCCACGCTGCTGGGTGCTGAAGAATGGGGTGTTGCTACAGCTGCATTAGTTGTTGAGGGTTGTATCATGATGCGTAAGTGTCATTTGAATACATGTCCTGTTGGCGTAGCTACACAGGATCCTGATCTGAGAAAACGCTTTAGCGGTAATGCGGACCACGTTGTAACCTTCTTTAAGTTCATTACGCAGGAGTTAAGAGAGATTATGGCTGAACTTGGTTTCAGAACCATCAATGAAATGGTTGGCCAGGTAGATTGCCTGGAAAGCCGCGAGAACGTTACGCATTGGAAATACAGCAAACTGGATCTTTCTGCCATCCTTTATAAAGAACCTGCTAATGCTTATGTAGGCCTTTACAAACAGGAAGAACAGGATCATGGTTTGACTGAAGTGTTAGACTGGAAGTTGTTAGAAGCTGCACAGCCTGCATTACAGCGTAAAGAAAAAGTAAAAGCTGAATTTAATATTAAGAATACAGACCGTACAGCGGGAACTATCCTTTCAAACGAGATTACCAAAATATACAAGGCTGAAGGTTTGCCGGAAGATACAGTACACTACAAGTTTACAGGTACAGCCGGCCAGAGCTTTGGAGCCTTCAATACAAATGGTGTTACGTTAGAACTGGAAGGAGATGCAAATGACTATTTCGGTAAAGGATTAAGCGGTGCAAGACTGGTTGTATATCCTCCGAAGCATGCTTCATTTGTTCCTGAAGAAAACATCCTGATAGGAAATGTTGCTTTCTATGGCGCTACATCCGGGGAATCATTTATCCGCGGTAAAGCCGGCGAACGTTTTGGCGTGCGTAATTCTGGTGCCCGTGTAGTTGTGGAAGGTGTGGGTGACCATGGTTGTGAATACATGACCGGAGGTACCGTTGTAATTCTCGGCGCAACCGGAAGAAACTTTGCGGCGGGTATGAGCGGAGGTATTGCTTATGTGTATGATGTGCAGGGTAAGTTCTCATCTATGTGCAATGCAGAGATGGTAGACCTTGATCCTGTAAATGAAGAAGATGCTAAGTTGCTGCACAACATGATCAGCAGGCATCTTGATTACACTGGCAGTACCGTTGCAAAATTTGTGCTGGATGACTTTGAAAACCAGTTGAAGAATTTTGTAAAAGTCTTCCCGAGAGATTACAAGAAAGTGCTTACAGAAAGAAAACAAAAAGCTGAAGTAAGCAAGTAGTAAACAACATTTAACCAACAACAACCTGGCATGTTGAATAAATATGCCAGGTTAACAATAAATCATCACAATGGGTAAACCTACAGGATTTTTAGAGTTTACAAGGGAGCTTCCTGCAAAAAGGCCCGTACAGGAGCGTTTAAATGATTACAAAGAGTTTATTGAAAGGTTTGAACCCGAGAAACTCAATCAGCAGTCTGCACGTTGTATGAATTGCGGTATTCCCTTCTGTCATAGCGGTTGCCCTTTAGGTAATGTTATACCTGAATTCAATGATGCTGTTTATCGTAAAAGCTGGGCAGAAGCTTACGACATCCTTAGCTCAACAAACAACTTCCCTGAATTTACTGGCCGCATTTGTCCTGCACCATGCGAAAGCGCTTGTGTACTTGGCATCAATCAGCCAGCAGTTACCATCGAGGAAATTGAAAAGCATATTATAGAAATAGCATTTGAGAAAGGGCTTGTAAAAGCACAAAAGCCAAATGTAAGAACAGGCAAAAAGATTGCTGTTGTAGGAAGCGGCCCTGCGGGATTAGCTGCTGCAGCGCAATTGAACTATGCCGGCCATAGTGTTACCGTGTTTGAAAGAGATGATGCTCCCGGTGGTTTGTTGCGTTATGGTATCCCCGATTTCAAATTGGAAAAATGGGTGATCGACAGACGTGTTAACCTGATGGAAGAAGAAGGTGTTGTGTTCAAATGCAATGCTAATGTTGGCGTGAATATTCCTTTAAATGATATTTTAAGAGAATTTCATGCGGTAGTACTTGCGGGAGGTTCAACGGTTCCACGTGATCTGCCAATACCAGGTAGAAACCATGAAGGAGTTTACTACGCTATGCAATTCCTGAAACAACAAAATAAACGTGTTGCAGGAAAAGACCCTCTAGCTAACGCTGCAATCGAGAGCAATATTTATTCGAAAGAACTATCAGCAAAAGATAAGCATGTTGTTGTAATTGGTGGTGGTGATACGGGTAGTGACTGCGTTGGTACTTCTAACCGTCATGGTGCAAAAAGCGTAACTCAGTTTGAGTTAATGCCTCAGCCGCCTTCAAGCCGCACAGCATTTATGCCGTGGCCAACATATCCGATGGTATTGAAAACATCGTCTTCTCATGAAGAAGGTGTACAACGCCAGTGGGCTATTGCAACAAAAGAATTTATCGGTGATGCGAATGGCAATCTGAAAGAATTAAAGATCGTTGATCTTGAATGGAAACTTTCTGATGACGGAAGACCAGCACAGTTTGTAGAGATAGCAGGAAGCGAAAGGGTTATCCCTTGCGATATGGCATTTCTTGCAATGGGCTTTATATCTCCTGAAAAGAAAGGGCTTATTGAAGACCTCGATGTAGAACTTGATGACAGAGGTAATGTGAAAGCTACCGAAAAAGAATACCAGACAAACATTCCGAAAATATTTGCCTGCGGCGATATGAGAAGAGGCCAGTCATTGGTTGTTTGGGCAATTAGCGAAGGCCGTGAATGCGCACGTAAAGTAGATGAGTTCTTAATGGAATACTCTTTACTTGAAAGCAAAGATGCAGCCTGGGTAACTCAGATATAATTTAGATACATCATTTCATAAGCAAGGCCGTTACTGTTGAAGTAACGGCCTTTGTTATTTACGCCCAATTTCAATTCAGGCATACAGGGGCAGCAGTATTGTAATAAAAAAAATGCTAAAAAATTGTTATATTAATAACTAACTCTATATTTGTCGCTCAGTTTTAACCTGAACCCTGCAATGTCCAATCATTGCGTAACTGCAACAGCAGCTTTCTCACCTCGGAAAACACCACGAAAATTTAGTTTAGTCAATTTTTAGTTGCTTCTCTCGCCAACTGGAAAAAGGCTGTCATTTATTTTTTGGCCAACTAAAACCCAACGTGGATTAATGAAAAAAATGCTACTGATTATGCTTTGCCTGTGCGTGGCAAAGTGCTGGGCGCAAAGCCGCTCAATTTCCGGTAAAGTTGTAGACTCATTGGATAACCCTATTCCTCATGCCTCCATCATTATTAAGGGAAGTAAAGGCGGTACGTATTCCAATGAAGATGGATCGTTCACACTGACAATACCAGCAACTGCAAAAACATTGGCTGTAACAGTGATGGGATATGCCGATAAGGAAGTTTCCATTACAGGTAAATTAGAAATTAAAATTGCCATGGCTTCTTCTCAAAATACTTTGTCAGAAGTAGTGGTTGTTGGTTATGGTACCCGGACTGTCAAAGAAGTAACAGGTGCGATATCAAAAATTTCAACAGACAAAATTGTGTCAGAACCTGTATCGAGTTTTGAGCAGGCGCTGGCCGGAAAAACTGCCGGTGTACAAATCGGTACTTCAACGGGAACATTGGCAGACCGAACAGCAATAAGGGTAAGGGGTGTTAACTCCATTACATCTTCGTCTCAGCCACTAGTTGTTATTGACGGAGTACCCCAAATGGATGTGGGCAACTTAAATGGTTTCAACTCAGGCAACGGCACACGCTTTGATCCGCTTGCTATGGTTAATTCAGCTGACATAGAATCTATTGAAGTTCTTAAAGATGCTGGGTCGGCTGTAGTGTATGGATCAAGAGCTTCAAACGGTGTTATTCTTATAACAACAAAAAAAGGGAAAAAGGGAAGTGTAAAAGTGAATTTTGATTCTAAAGTGGGATTTGCTTCCGCCCGCAAATTACCATCTCTTTTAAATGCAGCACAGTTTGCAGATGTGATGAATGAAAAAGTGGCCAACCGCTATGGCTCAAATGTGCAGGGCTATCCCGTTGCAACTGATAAAGTTCAGGGCGTGAATCAGAATACAAACTGGCTCGATCAACTTTATCGTACCGGTACGACTTATGATAACTCGATATCATTTTCAGGAGGTGCTGAAAAACTCAGCGTATACGGATCGGCCCGTTATCTTAAGCAAGAAGGTATCACCATTCACAATGGGCTTCAAACAGGCCAGGTACGTTTAAATATGGATTTTGCACCAAAGAGCTGGTTCAAATCTGGCATGAGTGTTTCCTATTCAAAAACTTTAAACAAAGGCGTTCTGACTGATGGATATATAGCAGGCGCTTCTGTTTCTGGCTGGCAGGCGCCTCCAAACGTTTCGCCGTATAATACAACTGGTCAAAATGGTTACAATATTAATGGCAACGGGTTGCTTGATGAAGGCCTAAACAATCCGACCATAACATTAGCTGATGGTTCCAAAATAGCCTTATTGCCAAGTAATTCTTACTACGTAAATGTGTTGGCGGCAACGGCTTTAAACCGCAATGATAATACAGCTCAGGATTTGAGAGCGAACATTTACGGAGAAGTTCAAATTCTAAAAGGCCTTAAATACACGAGTAAGTTTGGTATTCAAAACCTCGCAAATTTTGAAGATCAATACTCCTCGCCTTATATCAGCGGCCTCGGTAAAACGTATAACGGATTGGTGCAAGATCAAAATCAAACATGGAACCAATGGATCTGGCAGAATTACGCGACCTATGACAAGATATTTGCGAAAGTTCACAAATTGAATATAGTTGCAGGAACGGAAGATCAATACAACAAATACCTGTATACATTTACCGGCGCAGCCAACTTCACTGATCCATACTTTACGCATATCATCGACAATGCTTACACGAATACAAGCCTTACCACGGGGGCTGTTCAAGACAACACTGGCGGCAACATTTACTCTAAGGGGCTGATATCTTATTTCGGACGGGCGAACTACTCCTATGATGGTAAGTACTTTGTAGAATTGGCATTCCGTCGCGATGGCTACTCTGGTTTTGGAGCAGCAAATCAATTTGGCAATTTTCCGAGCATATCGGCTGGATGGGAGCTTACCAGGGAAAGTTTTATGGCTAACGTTGATTGGTTACAGTACCTGAAACTAAGAGGTAGTTATGGAGCAGTTGGTAACTCAAGTGGCGTTGGCCCGTACGATGCAAGGACCGTTTATAGTGGCGCTGCATACACAAGTTTAAATGGTTTGGCGTTGAAGCAATTAGGGAATCCGGCTTTAAAATGGGAATCCGCTAAAAAGTTAGATGTAGGTTTGGATGTAACATTTCTAAAAGGCAGGTTAAGTGCTACCATCGATTATTTTAGCAATAATATTGACAACCTCATTTTGCAAGCGCCTGTTCTATATACAACGGGTATTCCGAATGCCAGTATTACAACCAATATCGGAAGAATGTATAACCGTGGGTTGGAAGTTACAATCAACGCAACACCTGTAAGTACTAAAGATTTTACATGGACTACATCGTTCAACTTTACTACAATAAAGAATCGGATCACAGCGCTTGTGTCAGCCAATAACAACGCAGATATAACAGGAACATATGCATATACTGTTGCCAGCGTTGGCAGGCCTTTAGGAAGCTTTTCGATGCCGAAATGGGCTGGTGTAGATGAATCTACAGGAAACCCAATGTGGTATGCAAAAGATGGATCAAAAAAAATATGGGATTTTGGCAGCCAGAAATGGATCAACGAAAAAGGCCAGAGTGTAAGTGCCTTAGGCTCTGCAGACTATGTATACACAGGAAAATCGGGCTTGCCAACCTATTATGGCGGTTGGGATAATACATTAACCTATCGCGATTTTGACCTGGGCGTAAGTTTCAATTACGCTGGTGGCAACTACATTTATAACTTGTCCAGGTCTGGTATGTTGAATAACAATTTCAGTAATAATTATACAGATATCATGTCACGGTGGACAAAAGCCGGTGAAAAAACAAGTGTTCCCAGGCTATATGCTAATGATAATACAGCCAATGCTGTTTCTACCCGTTTCCTCGAGAAAGGTGATTATATACGGCTAAGAACTATTGGCATAGGTTATAAGCTGCCAAAAGCCTTGACAAACAAAATGGATATAGACCATTTGAGAATATACTGCCAGGTATTTAATCCATTTGTTTTTACGAAATACAAAGGGCTTGATCCAGATGTTAACTATGTAAGCCAGACTTCCACAAGTACATCAAGTGTGTCCGGTACAAACAATTCAAACATAACGCTTGGTGTGGATAACCGTGCGACACCTCAGTCCAAAGTATTTACCATTGGCCTGAGTGTTGGATTCTAACTCATTTTTTTAAAAGAAATTAAATCATTGATAATGACTGTATCGATAAAATATTCATTGTTTTTTTCTTGCCTGCTCTTGATTTTTTCGGCTTGTAAAAAACAGGCATTATTCGAGGATCCTTTAAATTCGATAACTCCCGCGGTTGCTTTTTCAACTCCGGACAGGATTGAAAAGGAATCGATTGGAATGTATGACGGTTTGCAGAACATCAATTTTTTGTGTGGGCGGGTACTAATTTATGCAGACCAGCGAGGTATAGATGAATCACCGAACCAGTACTTTGGAAATATCGGCTACCTGGCCAATATTGTTTCATCAGACAATACAAGTGCCGCGGCGTGGCAAGGCGGCTACAGCACTATTTTTAAAGCCAATAACTTTTTGCAAAATTTTCTGCCTGTTAAAGACACGGTGCCTGTGGCTAAAGCGAATCAATACATAGGTGAGGCAAAATTTATAAGGTCCTTATGTTATTTCTACCTTGTAAATCTTTGGGCTCAACCAATTAACAAAACCTGGCAGAATACCGATACAACAACTTTGGGTGTTCCTTTGATTTTAAACGCAGTGCAAGATGGCGCTGAAGCGTTTAATAGTTCAAACCAACTGCCAAGAGCGACTGTAGCCCAGGTCTATGCTCAAATGGAAAGTGATCTGCTTGATGCTGCAAATCTTTTGCCGGTGCCTCCAGGCGATCCTTTTACACGCGTAGCCAGGGCAAATAAATCAAGTGCACTGGGTTTATTGATGCGTTTGTATTTATATAAAGGCGAATGGCAAAAGGCGTCAAATTATGCAGACTCAGTTATTGCATACAGTACGCTTAAATTGAATTCTTCGCCAGAGATTACATTTAGTTCTCCTTATACTTCAGCTGAATCAATATTTTCAGTTGCAATGAGTGGCGGAGATAACCCTAATACAAACAATTCACTCGGGCAGCATTATGGTGCAACCGCCAGGGGAGATATAAATATTTCGGCTGGCTACGTGGCATTAATGGATACTGCTAATGATGCGCGATTCAAAAAGTTAATAAAAGTTGACAAAAACGGGCTGAACTGGACGCTTAAGTACCCGGGAATAACAACTGACTTCGTGCCGGTGTTAAGGTATGCTGAAGTATTACTTACTAAAGCAGAAGCACTTGCGAGGCTCGGCGATATTGCTGGTGCCCTGACTTATGTAAATAAAGTTCGCTTAAGGTCAAATCCTAATTTGCCTGTATCAACTACGAGCCAGCAAGCTACAATAGACGCAATTCTTACCGAAAGAAGAATTGAGCTGGCATTTGAAGGCCACGGGATATTAGAATTTCAAAGAACAGGACGTGACCTTCCAGCACATTACGGCCAACCGGTTCAACCCTGGGCATCGCAAAGGATGGTTTTGCCAATTCCAATGTATGACGTTCAGAAGAATATAAACCTGGCTCAAAATCCAGGATATTAGTTCCGATAATGAAATATATGTACTTTTATCTTTATTTATTTACAACTTAAATAGGCAATTTTTCAAAAAAAATGATTTAGAAAAATAAAGTCGATATACTGTTGACAAAAATAAAAAGAGAGTGAAATAGTTTCACTCTCTTTTTATTTTTTATGATATATGGCTAGATATGCGCGCTTAACTAAATATGTTAAATTAATTAATGTAATTAGCCGAGAGCAGCGTGTAGAATTAAAATTACATTATAAATAAAAATATCCATCTTTACTTTTTGTTCAAATTGTACTAAAGTGTTAATTTCAGTCTTAGATATTATATTTAATATTTTATAATCTATCTAGAAAAACACTTAACATGAGCAGACTCACCACCAAACAGGTACTCCCATTTCTGATTCTGGCAGCAATTGCATTGGCTGCTATTTTTATTCCTTCCCTTCCATTATTCGATGGTAGCAAAGTTTATAACAGTGCAGATATTGCATGGCTTATCGTAGCTACCGCGCTGGTGTTTTTGATGACACCTGGCCTGGCATTTTTCTATGGTGGTATGGTGCACCGCAAAAATGTGATCTCAACCATGATAAAAAGCGTGGTTGCAGCAGGTATCGTTAGCGTACTTTGGATTGTTGTTGGCTTCAGCCTTTGTTTTGGTAAATCTATCGGCGGATTTATCGGCGACCCTACAACATTCCTGTTCTTTAAAAATGTTGCGTCCGGCGCGCCATGGAGCCTCGCCCCAACGATTCCGCTGACACTTTTTGCCTTGTTTCAGCTAATGTTTGCAATCATCACTCCTGGACTGGTGGTGGGTGCCGTAGCTGAGAGAATCCGGTTTACATCTTATGCCTTATTTATAGCCCTGTTTAGCTTGTTGGTATATGCGCCAATTGCACACTGGACATGGCATCCTGATGGATTCTTGTTTAAAATGGGCGTATTGGATTTTGCCGGTGGTACAGTAGTACATATTTCTGCCGGTTGTGCTGCACTTGCCGGTGCAATGGTATTGAAAAGGAGAAAAGCGCACCTTGAGCACAAAGAAATTCCACCAGCTAACGTTCCTTATGTGCTTATCGGAACCGGTTTGCTTTGGTTCGGTTGGTTTGGTTTTAACGCCGGATCTGCATTAGGTGCTAACTCTTTGTCTGTGGCTGCATTTGCTACAACTAATACAGCTGCTGCCGCTGCTGGTTTATCATGGATGTTCTTTGATATCATGAAAGGTAAAAAACCTTCAGTTTTAGGTTTTTGTATCGGTGCGGTTGTAGGCCTCGTAGCTATTACACCTGCGGCTGGCTTTGTTGCAATCCCTCAAAGTATATTTATTGGTGTTCTGGCTGCAATCATTTCAAATGTAGCTGTTTACTACAAGCAAAAATCTACCTTGGACGATACATTAGATGTGTTCCCTTGCCACGGCCTCGGCGGTATGGTGGGTATGCTAATGACGGGTATTTTCGCTACAAAATCTGTTAACAGTGCGGGTGCTGATGGCCTTTTCTACGGAAATGCTTCTTTCTTCCTTACTCAGGTAAAAGCATTAGGTATTGTGGTTGCTTATAGCTTCACTGTATCATTCGGCATCTTCAAATTCATCAATTTTATTCTTCCGCTGCGCGTTAGTGAAGCTGACGAAGAAGTAGGTTTGGATGAATCTCAGCACAACGAAAAATATCTTCAGGGTACTTTGCTGGTACATACTACAAGTGCCGAAAATGGTTCTTTGACTGAGGAAGAAAAAGAAAAGGTACAGCTTGCTTTATAAAATTGAACTTCTGGACAAAGTTCAAAAAGCGCTATACCTTCTCATTTAACACTTAAAACTTACTGCAATGTTACAAAAATTTTTGACTACGGGCGTAGCTGTGGCCACTTGTGCCTTGTCCTACGCCCAGGACACGGACTCTACGAAAGAAAAAGCTTCGGCTTTTAAACTTTCCGGATCGGCGGATGTGTATTACAGGTATAATTTTTCGAAACCTAAAGATGCTCCTTATAATAACCTGACCAGCTTTACCAATTCCCAAAACTCTTTTGAGTTGGGGATGGCTTCCTTAAAAGCGGAACATACAATTGGTAAAGTTGGGATGGTTGCAGATCTTGGCTTCGGCAAAAGGGCTGAAGACTTTTCATACAACGACGCCAAATCAACACTGGCCATCAAACAATTGTATTTAACTTATTCTCCATCAGCGGCACTGAAGTTTACTGCAGGAAGCTGGGCAACACATATCGGCTACGAATTGGTGGATGCCTACCTCAACAGAAACTATAGCATGAGCTATATGTTCTCCTACGGCCCTTTTTTCCATACCGGTGTTAAGGCAGATATCGCTTTAGGCGGCAAAAGCACTTTAATGGTGGGTATTGCAAATCCTACTGATTTAAAGAGTGCTTCCAATATGCCTAAGATGCTGATTGCACAATACGCTGTTGCTACTAAGGATGATAAGTTTAAAGCCTACCTGAACTACCAGGGCGGCAAATACAATGACTCTGCAAAATTATACCAGGGAGATGTGGTACTGACTTACGCATTTACCGACAAATTTAATATGGGTTACAACGGTACCGTACAATCCCGGAATATGAAACAAAGCGACAAGTGGGGGGCTTCAAATAGCTGGTGGGGATCAGCATTATACCTTAATGCTGACCCGATTAGCTGGTTTGGCCTTACATTGCGGGGAGAATATTTCAGTGATAAAAATGATGTGCTGGGTATTCATGGTGCAGGTGTAACGGGGCTCGGAAATGTTTTTGAAACAACCTTGTCAGCCAACTTTAAAGTCGATAACCTGACCATCATTCCTGAGTTCAGATTGGACAATAGTAAAAATGCTGTATTCGTTAATTCAGCGAACGAACTCAAAAAATCTACCGGAACTTTTATCCTGGCCGCAACCTACCATTTCTAATAGGGAATCTACTGATTTAAATATATTCCTTGTTTGTATGAGGCTAAATACTACTGCTATCAGCCCCGCCTTGAGCGGGGTTTGTTGCTTTTAGTGGGAAGGTGTTAGTTTAAGGTATCAGGTATCAGGTGTAAGGTATGAGGCTTGAGGCTTGGGGTTTGATGTCCAAGATGGTTGTGATATCGCTTCTTCATTGTCAATTTTCAATTATCAATTTTCAATTCATTCTCGCATTCGCATATTCGCACATTTGCAAATTTCCACATTAAACAATTCTCTTCAACGCCTCGCGCTTGCTGAGTGGTGCCAGCTCGTTATCTGCAACAAACTTTTTCACCCACTCGGGGTTTGTTTTTGAATATTCTCTCAACGCCCAGCCGATGGCTTTCTGAATAAAGAATTCTTTAGAGCCTCTGCAGTTCAGAATGTACGCAGATAATAATGCCGTATCGGTATTGGTTTTATAAGCCTTTTGAAACATAATGCTGCTGCGTTGCAGCCACATATTTTTTGATTCATTCCATTTTTTTGTTGCAGGTATTTTTTCCGGAAACAGTTTGAAGAAGGGCCCGGTCCAGTCGCTTGCAATGCCATCAACACTATCCCACCAGCTTTTATGTGTGATACAATATTCCATTAGCCTGAGAGATGCAGTTGTCCATAGTTTTTTATGTGCGGCAAAAACATCTATTGCAAAATATTGGTGCTCCCGTTGTGGCAACGACCATAAATCTTTTACCACAATCTCTGCCTCATTTATGTCGAGGAGTTGTGCTTGCTTAATATGCGTTTTTGTGATGGAGTCTCTAAGGGGTGTTTTTAGTCCGAAAAACTCAAACTGATTTAATAGATAAGCTTTGGCGCCAGCTGCATTTTCGGTGTTTGCATGCTGTTCAAAGGCGTTATTAACAGGCAGAATATATTTATGCATGTATTTATGTCTATTTTAGTATAAACAAATCGCGATCAAATGGAAGGGTTGATCATTTTTATTATATCGGCGTCAATATTAGCATTTCTGCTGTTCAGGAAAAAGAAAACCGATTTAAGTGATGTGATGTTGCCTTCCAATTACAAGGAAATTCTTGGGCAATATGTGTCTTACTACCGTGCACTGCCTCCGGATAAAAAGTTGTTATTTGAAGATGAGGTGAAACTTTTTCTTTCTTACGTCCGGATTCATGGCGTTAAAAATGATGTTACCGATACAGATAGATTGTTGGTTGCAGCGAGTGCTGTTATCCCGATTTTTGGATTTCCTGACTGGCATTACTATAACCTTAAAGACGTGTTGTTGTATAACGACACTTTTAACATGGAAAGTTTTGCAACTGAAGGAAAGGATAGGAATGTACTTGGGATGGTGGGCAGTGGAACTATGAGCCAGATGATGATTTTATCCAAAGATGCGTTGTATCACGATTTTCAAAGTACAACGGATAAAAGCAATACAGCCATTCATGAGTTTGTGCATTTAATTGATAAGGCTGATGGTAGTGTGGATGGCATACCAGAAGCATTGATGGGAAAGCAATACGTGTTACCGTGGTTGCGATTGATTCATAATGATATTAAGGCGATAATGCAGCACTCTTCCGACATTAACCCCTATGGTGCTACAAATGAAGGGGAGTTTTTTGCAGTTGCGGCTGAATATTTTTTTGAGCAACCCGATCTTTTCCAGCACAAGCATCCACAACTGTTTGAAGCAATGGAAAAAATATTTCGACAGGAGCCTCCTGGTTTGTCGTCTAGGAAATAATAGGTGTAATACGTGTTAAGTCAATTAGGCTAGGTCGCTGATATGTGAACTTCAGTTTTGCGAAACAATAGCAAGTTGCTGTTGCATTGTCACCTCGACTGGTAAATTTGACCAGCCACAATCAAAAATTGAACGACGGATCTTTACATTAAGAAGGTTGTCCTCGATTTATTGCCGTCTGCTTTAGCTTACGGACACTGGTTGATGTTTTAAACCGGGCTATAGCCCAAAATGGATTGTGTGGCTAAAGCCATATTCAAATTAATTCGCCTTCCGTCAGCTAAAGCGCGCCTTAATGCGACGCGGGCAGGCAGACAGCAATGATAAAAACTTAAATCTGTTCATTGGGATGATAGGAGAGGCCTTTCGAATGTAAACTTGTTAAAAGGCGGAAGATGTCTCCTGGCGTCGACATGATGTTCACAGCTCATCAACTCAACTAAAGCAAGCAGTGATAACGGCTTGTATTATGTCAGAAGCCACAAATACAGGCTCGCCTACATTTTTTAATAACGAAACAGCATTATCTATTCGGCTTAGTACGAAGTGCAGGCCTAATAAATAGTGCTGTTTTGGGTTTTAAAATATTAAAAGTTCTGCAATGACGCTGTCGTTTTTTACGCTAGACTTGATGTAAGATGGAACAGATTACTCTTTGACATCAATCACTTTTCTGCCTTTATTACTTTCAAAAGCGGCTTCAATTATTTTAATAATGTGTATACCATCATCAGCAGTTACAGGCACTGGTTTTCCTTCCGTAAAGGCCTTATACAGATCATCGTAATAACCTACATAATTTCCCGCAGGAGCAGTGAGTTTTTCTTTTATGTCAGTTCCGTCTTTTTCGATGTGCAGAAACCCTTCTTCACCTTCATGTTCAATACCCCAGCCATTGTAAGAAGGCTTTTTTCCTGCAATCAAATCAGCTTCCTGTACATCGGCCCGCGATTTTAAAAATGATCCCAATGTGCCATTTAAAGAGTAAGCGGGCAGCGGTTCTTTTACAAGATAGCTTGATTTTAATCTTACCCGGAGAGATGGGTAATACATCAATAATTCAAAGTAATCATCCACTTGTGATTCGGGCCTTAGAATGCGTATATCAGCAAAAACTGCCTGGGGAAAACCAAACAGCTGCAGTGCCTGGTCTATCAGGTGTGCACCAAGGTCGTATAATACTCCTGTACCAATGCCGGCGACTTCTTTATGCGCTTTCGGGCTAAGCATTTTATTGAAGCGATCAAAATGTATTTCCGCTTCAACAATGTCGCCCAGCATTTTTTCATTTACCACGTTTTTTACAAGGGAGAAATCACTATCGTATCGCCTGTTGTGATAAACGCTTAATATTTTATTTTGGCTGCGGGCTAACTCCTTTAATTCTTCAGCTTCCTCAATTGTATTCGTGAAGGGTTTTTCTACCACAACATTTTTACCCGCTAGTAGTGCCTTTTTTGTATAGTCGTAGTGTGTTATGTTGGGTGTGTTTACAACTACCAGGTCTACTGTTTCATCTTCAAGAATCTCCTCAAGTGAACCATAACTTTTTACGCCGGGATAAGCCTCCTGGATCAATTTCTTACTTCTTTCCCATGCACCGGTTAGTTTAAAGCCCGGGTGCAGATCTATAAATGGCGCATGAAATACTTTACCGCTCATTCCGAATGAGCAAAGTGCCGTGTTGATTATTCGCATGATTATTTAGTTTGAGAAATAAGCAATAAATGCTTAAACGTGTAAAGCCGAAGTTATTAATTTTTAAATAAAGGAGCAGGCCTGATGTTCAAAATGACAGGCTAAGTAAATTGTTATTAAGCAATTTTTATATAGAGGGTGGCATACAAAAACAGAAGACGCATCACTCATGTGTCTTCTGTTTTGAAACAATCATTATTATCAAAATAAATGAGTCCGGATTCTTATCGATAATACTCGCGAAATCATTGCCATCAACCCAACTTCTTCGCGATTACATATTTCAGTTTAATCTTCTTTGTCTTTTAAGACTTTTGGCCAAACAAAAAAATATTATTAACTATTGTACAGGTACAAGTTTAAATATTTTGCCTGCAACGCCGGAAGGTCCTGAGTTACCGGAGACTGTCAGGTATATTTCACCGTCATCATCCTGTCCAAAACCCTTAAGGTAATTTCCAAGATTTTCCGGATATGTTATCAGCGGAACCAGGTCGTAGGTCCATGGTGCATTGTCGCTTTGTTGTGTAATGAACACTTGTCCGTCTGCACTTCCATTGGATTGTGAGTAAGTGCCAAAGATATATTTGCCCATGTAACTCGGAATAGCTTTACCGCGATACACATTACCTCCGATGATTGTTGTTGCTTTACCGCCTTTTGGATTGGCTGCGTTGTTGACTTCTATTACCGGATCAATTAATTTTTCGCCGAACTGGCCAACATCCGGGCAGGCCGACATTTCCTGTAAAGGATGAGCCGCATCAAAACAATGTGTTCCTTCTTTTACGTTCCAGCCATAATTGCCGCCTTTTTCTACCACATCAATTTCTTCGTACAAACTTTGTCCTGCATCGCCAGCAATTAGCTTGTGCGCGCCACCCATATCAAATGAAAAACGGTACGGGTTGCGAAAGCCATAAGCATAAATTTCATCCATTCCTTCTTTCCCAACAAAGGGGTTGTCTGCAGGAACAGCATACGGTTTCGCTCCGTTAACATCAATGCGTAAAATATTGCCGAAGAGATTAGAGTCAATATCTTGTCCGTTGCCGCCGGCATTGGCTGTATACCAATCCGTCACATGCCCGGGTGCAACATCGTTGGCTGCACCACCATCGCCTATCGCTATGTATAGATAGCCGTCGGGCCCAAATTCGATGGTTCCCCCGTTGTGGTTGGACTGAGGGTCATCCAGTTCAAGAAGTCGTCGCTCTGAACTCATATCAGCCACGTTGGGATCTGCAGATACTTTATATTCTGCAATAACGCTTAAGTTATCCCATGCCGTACCGCCAGCCGGGGCGCCGGGGCGGGGCGGGGCCGTATAGTAAATGTAGAAGAGCCCATTGGCCTTATAATTCGGGTGAAAAGCCAGCCCTAATAAACCCCTTTCATCATATGCCGCATTCAGGCTAACAATCTTGCTGGTAACATCCATAAACGGAGCAGCCATCTTGTGTCCTTGCGCATCTATCAGCCAGATCTTTCCAGCCTGATCCAATACCGCCATTCGCTTTGAATTGTCTGGAATGGCAACAACACCCAATGGCGAAACAAGGCTATCAGCAACCAGTTTTAAATCAACTCCCTTAATAGGAGGAGGTGGTGGCTGATCATGTTTTTTGCAGCTCTGCAAAAAAAGCGAAATGCTTAGCAGCACCGCAATACAAAAAAATGCGGCCGCTATCCTGCTTTTGTTTGATCCTTTCATAAGTGTAACTATTAGTAGTGAAGAAATAGCATTGAAAGAATTGTTTGTATAAACAAACGGGCCTTTTAGGCTTAAACAAAAGAGTAAGTTGGTTATGAGTATAAGTTCCGTAGTTAATTAAAACGTTGTTATTGCTTGCTGGTTGCAAGTATTCAATTTTTTAATGCTGAATATTTTTTTTTGATGAATCATTATAATACCACCAAAAAATATTCCGGCTTCCCCAAAATGATATTGCGTTCGAATTTTTTTTTTGATTGTTGAACTTTAACGTGATAAATCAATCTTGAAAAAGATCAACAGCTTTAAGAGTGAAAAAATGAATTAATAAGATTTGGTAGTTGGTATGAAACATGAATAATAGTTTGGAATGCTTATGCTGCCCGAGAATTTTGCGAGTACAGTATTATACAAAATACTCTTTTCTTGATTTCTAAACTCTTACATGTAGATGTTTTTATGAGTTTTAAAATGACTCATTCAAACCGCTTATGTAACGGTATAGTAATAGTTTTATGAGTGAGGGAATTGCATATGTGCATGCGTTTTTAAAAAACATGAACTAACTAAAATCAAGATGATGGACCATCAGTCTGGTATAATCTTCGCGATACCGCTTTTACTCATCAATATGTTTATTACCTGGATAGGCTGTCTCTTGAAAAAGCAGAAGATGATTGAATTTCTTTCTGTACTGAATCCTGAAAAAATAAAAAATAAAATTTTTCTTGGGCGAATAGTTGGTCGTTTTTTTATTGTGTTGGGTACAACAGGAATGGCCTCTGCAATAACCATTGCGTTGTTGCCGCATTTAACTGGCGTAATAGTGAAGATTCTTATAGGCGCTAATATAATATTGTTTGCCGGGAGTGTTTATCTCGTAAACGTGAAGTACAGGCATGAAATTTTTGAGAAGATAGAAAATAAGGAATGAACAACTGCTTTAACCTAAAGGATAAATATTTTTAAGAGATAATCTTTTCATCCGACGTTTTATGAAAATGCTTGTTTTATGTTGTTTGTTGTTTGGATGTGCTTTTGAGGGATCAGCACAACTCATCAGTTTAGCAGATGGCCTATATATCGATACTTCAGGTAAGCTTCCATCAGATTGTCCAAATTCGATTCCTGCTTATTATTACCAGGTTGGAGGTAAATATCCTCAGAGTTCAAATACATTGTTAGAAAAGGCGCGAAGCTTTGTTTATTGTAAAAAAGTATCTGGTGAAACTGGATATCTGACCTTTCAGTTTTTGATTGATTGTAGCGGTACTATCGTTCGGCGTGTAAAAGTATTGCAAACCAGTAGCCTTTATCAGGAAAAATCGTTTGACTTTGAGATGGTCAATAAATACTACAATTTTTTGCTGACCCTCACCAGCTGGCAGCCAGGTTTAACCCGAAAGGGTACAACAATTCCATATCATGCATTCATCACCTTTAAAATTAAAGATGGCACGCTTGAGAATATTATTCCTTAGTACGTTGTTGTATTTTCTTTTTGCAATGCAGCCGGCTTGTGCGCAGAAAGAATGTGCAGATTGCAGTAATGTACTTGTTATTGATAGCCTAATAAAACACTATATCGATGAGCGTGCTGAAAAACTGCCATTGTATTACAATGACCCCTTATGGCAGGATTACTGTGATAGTGTTATCCGAATTTGTCCTAATGCTGCTGACGCCTATCAGTTAAAAGCTTTGACTTACACTAAATACGGAGGCTATGAGAAAGCGCTTTCGCTTATCGATTCTGCAGTTCGTTATGACACACTCGGGTTTCTTTCTTACAGGGCGTTCATTAAGTGTATTTTCACTAAAGATTATTCAGCTGCGCTCGCTGATTTTAAACTTGCCGATAGTTTGTATAAAAGTGAATATGTAATGGATCACTCCCATTAT
>JBEHXT010000011.1:0-210029 GCA_048498555.1 Bacteroidota bacterium | reverse complement strand
TAATCTTTTTGATCATTTCTATCTGTTCCACAATATGGCCGGTAGCCGTGGGCTCAATACTTGGTGGCAGGTTGTTGAATTGTTGCATGGCCCAATGAAACAGGTTGGTGTATTTCTGCACCAGTTCCATGGGTTCCAGTTTTTCGAGCACCGCTTTTTTGCTGATCTTGTCTTCAGCTTCTCTTCCCTCTTCTTCAAAATGGCCGGCATCTGTAATATTCCTTACATACCGCACTTTGTAACCAAGGCGAAGAAGGTACCGGTAAACAATATCAAAAGTGATGAAGGGGCGCGCGTGGCCAAGATGGCTTTCGCCGCTTACCGTTGGGCCGCACACATACATGCCCACATGGCCCGGAGTTATGGTTGTAAAAACTTCTTTTTGACGGGTTAATGAATTATGAACTTTAAGCGACATATTTCTGATTAAATCTTTGTTGAAGGTTAATGATAGTTGCGGAATGGCCGTTTACCGGCTCTGTACAGGTATTTAGCTGCTTAGCAGCAACAACAGTATATGCTATAAAACCTCATGGGGAGCGAAGATATTCTATTTTTTCAAACTTAAGTCGGATACAAGCATCAGATGGTCGCTTAAATCTTCGTCCACCATGTCAAACTGGTCCACAACAAAGTTGTTATCCGGCAAAATATAGTCAATTCGCAATGTTGGGGCTATCGCATTAAAAGTTCTTCCAATACCAAATCCCTTTTGCAGAAAAACGTCCTGCCAGCCACCCCGAATATGAAAATAGGCGTAGGAATTCGGAACATCATTGAAGTCCCCACAAATAAATGAGGCATAGGGGCTATTGTTTAATTGGTTTCTTACTGTTTCTGCCTGGATGCCCCGGCGTGAAAAAGCCAGCTTCATTTTCTTGAAAAGGCCCTTGGATGCTTCGAGCATTTCGTTGTCCTGTTCCCGTATTTTTTGCATTCCCTGGTAATCCGTTTGGGTAAACTTAAAAGATTGGAGGTGCGTAGTAAAAACCCTGATGGTGTCATCGCCCTTCACCACATCCACAAAAATCAGGCTTTCTATAGAGGAGGATGGATACTTGGTTCTTCCTTTTTTTGCAATGGGGTATTTTGAGAAAATAATTGAGCCATACTGATAAAAGCCATTATCCTTATCGTAATCTTTTGAAAAATAGTAGTACGGGTATTTATCCGTGAACAAGGCAATGTTATCAGCCTGCGGGCCTTGTTTGAGCGAATGATTAAACTCCTGTAAGCAAATAATATCAGGGCTTAATTTTTCTATAGCCTCGGCTATTTCTGTGCGGTTATGTTTGCGCTGATCGTTGTTCTTGCTAAGGCCGTACATGCTGCCCACGTTCCAATCTACAATCCTGATACTTTCTTTCTTTTTGGCCTGTACAAACCCTGCCTTCAAATGCCATGCAAAGAGCACATTTATTTGCTTGTAGCCAACTATCAACGTAAGAAAAGAAAGCAGCGCCCATCGCGGTTTAGCAATCAGCCAAAAAATAATCGCAAAAATGTGCAGGATAATCAGGTACGGTACAGCGAGGCCCAGAAATCCGATGAGCCACCATGTAGCGGGATTAAGATAAGGGGCAAAACACGCCGTTATGAAAGCAATACTCAACAGAATATTGGCTACAATAAAAATTGTTTTAGTAAAACTTCTAAAGTAGCTGCCTGCCATTTGGTAAATATAAAAAAATGCGGTTTAATTGGAAACCTTATATGCAAAAGTTTTCATTACCATTATATGCGCAGAAACAGTTGCTTATTTCCAGGAGATATCGGTTAAAACAGGGAAATGATCAGATGAATACACGCGTTTAACAACGCTTTGCTGCACCTGGAAGGCAGCATCTGCAAGGCACACATCGATGCGTAATGATGGCGCCAGGTTATAAAAAGTTTTACCCAGCCCCAGGCCTTTTTTTAGCCAGGCATCCTGCATGTTGCCTCTCAGGTAATGATAAGTATAAGATGCAGGCGTATTGTTGAGGTCTCCGCAATAAATAACAGGGTATTGGCTGGCCTCGATGCTTTTGCGTATTGTTTTTACCTGTTGCTCGTGCATCAATTCCCTTTGCTGAATCTTACCAATAATAGATCTTTTATGTTCTATAGTTTCCTGGTAAGTCCGGTTTTCAATATATGTCTCCTCTGAGTAGAGTTGGTACGATGCCAGGTGCGCGGTAAAAATGCGCATCCGCCGGTTATCTAACTGCAGGTCGGCATAAGCCATTTTTTCTATATAACCGCCTTCGTTCTGAATAATAACTGTTCCGGAATCTATCAACGGCAGCTTCGAAAAGATGGCCACTCCGTGAACTATTTTAACACCGTTGTATGTGGTAGATATATAATCTTTTGAGCAATAGAAATATTTATAACCAGCAGAATCAAATCGGTCCTTCATATCTACCAGCCTTTTGTGTTCGATTACCGTTTTGTATTCCTGAAGACAAGCTATGTCCGGTTGCCATTGTTTAACTTGCTCCAGCACCTGCAACCATCCGGGTTGTTCCTGTGCTTTTTTACCAGAAAGGTTTTCGAAGCCCTGAACGTTCCAGGTTAATATACGAAACGAGCCCGGCTGTTTGTTATTGTTCCATGGCGAAAAAGGATGGAACGCAAATGTTGTTGAAATATTTTTATACCCGATAAAGGAAACGAGAATGAGAAAAATTGCAAGCCGGCGATTGCGAAACAAAAAATAAATGATGGCGACAAACATAAGGCCGGCCATGTAAGGAAATAACAATGCGAACAAACTGAATCTCGCCCATGTAGTAGATGAAATGTATGCGGGCAGTGAGCACAGCACATAAACGATTGAAAAGAGTATACAGACAAAAGTGCCTGACACGCGGGAAAAAAATCTCATCAGGAATTTTCGGGGTTTGTTACTTTAAAGCATTGCAAAAATACCTGATCTTATTGTAAAAAAGAGTTATGAAGTTTTCTTGAAACGTTCAGGCATGAAGAATGCAAAGAGCAACGAAATCGTAGGAGGAGGCACAATTTCAGTAATCTATTACTTTCTTCAACGCCAGATCAATCTTATTCGCTTACCTGCCTTATGGCTTTTCATAAAAGGTCCTGTTCACTTGCCTTCTTTAGAAACTCTTTTTCTTCATCTGTTAAAAAGTGATATCCTTTTTGATTGATCTTATCCAGTATCTCGTCGATGTGTTGCTGGGTAATATGTGGCTTTTTTTCAAAAGGTTTTTTGGTAGCCTTATAAAAATGCTGTTGTTGTTTGCCGGCTTTTGTATGTTTCTTTTCGGGACTAAATAAATCGTCTGCCCAATAAAATAATTTCAGCATCCAATCGCCCCAATCGTTGCCTCGCCTTAATTGATAAACAAACAAAAAACCCATGCTGGCACCTGCCAGGTGAGCCAGCGCGTATCCCATACTGGAACTGGCTACAGTTGCATAATCAATAGCAATAAAAATAAGTGTAAGCACCCATAATGGTATGCCGCCATTGAGCATAGGGAAAATGCGATAATTTGGAGCCAATGCCGTTGTTGCCACGGCTACGCCCATTACAGCAGCGCCCCCGCCTATTAAAGCGGCATTTTCGCCCGCGCCTACTTTGAAGGCCGGAATAAGATTGGTTGCTGCGAGAAATACGACACCACCTGCAAAACCTGCGTACAGGTAAATAGGAATGAGTTTGCTGTTGCCCATCATATCCTGCAGAATAAATCCAAAGCCCCACAACCACAGCAATGTCACAATTAAATCCCAAACACTTACGTGAGAGAACATATAGGTGAGGATGGTCCAGGGCCTGGAGCCAAACTTTTGAATGCCACCGGGAAGAGAAAACCAGTCAACTATTTGTCGTTGAAAAGAAAGGGTCGCTTCCGCGTTTATGTCATAAGAGAAAAGATAAATGATCTTGATAAAGTTGAGTGCGACGAAAATAACCGCATTGATGATAATAAGCCAGGTAAGGGCATTATTATTTTGTCCGAGTAATAAACGATTGCCCCTGTTTTGCTCCATTACACTCATAAAATCAGTTTTTCTAATTGATACATGTTAGAACGCATCATTTATACTAATAAAAATTATGCCTGTTCGTTTTGTTCCAGTAATATACCAAAATAAATCCAACCAAGGCACCCCCTAAATGTGCAAAATGGGCTATATTATCGCCTGCAGAGCTTCGTATTCCCGAAAATAATTCTATGCCGGCATAAATCATAACAAACCATTTTGCCTTGATGGGAAACAAAAAGTTAAGATAAATGTACCTGTTGGGAAACAGGTACCCAAACGCTGCAAGGCATCCAAACACGGCACCCGAGGCTCCCACTGTAGCACCGTTCAAATGTCTTTGCAAGGCCGGATAATACATTTCTTTTTCCATTGCAGGCAATGCGCTGAATTCCTTAATTATTTCCTGGTTCTCAAAATAGAGAACCAACATGTGTGATAACGCTGCACCAAGTCCACAAACTATATAAAATGTCAAAAATCTTTTTGGCCCCCATAGGTTTTCCAACACTGCGCCAAACATCCACAGGGCAAACATATTTCCGAAAATATGCCCCCAACTGCCATGCATAAACAGGTGGGTTACAAACTGCCAGGGTTTAAATAATGAACTCTGCCACGTATGTAGTGCAAACAGGTCTTCAAGCCTGGTGTTACCACCCGAGCCAAATGTTTGCTGTGCTAAAAATATTAACACATTAATGATGATAAGGTTCTTAATAACAGAAGGTAGGATCTGAAAACCACCAGGCCTGAATTCTGACATATCTTTTTGCTTTAACTTATTTCAATTTTAACTGAACTACGTTTTCAATGTGCAGGGTGTGTGGAAACATGTCCACCGGTTGAATTTTCTCTACTGAATATTTTTCCCCCAGTAAAGAAAGGTCTCTTGCCTGTGTAGCCGGATTGCAGCTAACATAAACAATTGTTGGTGCGGCTATATCCAGCAGTTTGTTTACCAGTTTTTCATGCATGCCGGCACGGGGAGGATCCGTAATTATTACATCCGGAGTACCATTAATGTTGAAAAAATTATCATCACAAATGGTAATTACATCACCGGCATAAAAAGATGCATGTTGTATATTGTTTAAAGCCGCATTTTCTTTAGCGTCTTTGATGGCTTCCTCAATCACTTCAACGCCTACTACCTTTTTGGCTTGCTTACTTACAAAAATCCCGATGCTACCGGTACCGCAATATAAATCATACACCGTTTGTGTACCGTCTAATTCAGCAAAATCGCGCGTTACCTGGTACAAACGTTCCGCCTGGCGCGTGTTGGTCTGGAAAAAAGATTTCGGGCTGATTTTAAAGCTATAATCTTCCAGCTTTTCAATAATATGATCCTTGCCATTATAAACAACCGGCTCCAGGTCAAAAATGCTGTCATTTCTTTTTGTATTGATCGTATACAATAAAGATGTAATGCCTGGAACCTTTTCGAGCAAGTCATCTAAAAGTGCCTTGCGGTTCTTTTCGTTCTCGTAACCCAGCACAACATTAACCATAATCTCTCCGGTTGTTGCCATACGCACCATAACATTGCGCATGTAACCGTGGTGTTCTTTAATGTTATAAAAAGGTAAATTGTTTTTACGCGCAAAAGCCGCAAGCGTTTTACGGATAATATTTGTTGGTTCGGATTGAAGGTGGCAGGTGTTTATTTCTACAATCTTATCGAAATAGCCTTTTGCATGAAAGCCGGCAAAACCCTGCGGTTCATCGCCCTCAAAAAGGCCATTAGCTTTCATAGTTTTAAATTCCGCATCGGGAATAAAACGCTTTGTTGCAAAAGTGTATTCCATTTTATTGCGGTACAGCCTTGTTTCATCGCATCCGATGATGGGGCTTATTGGCGGAAGTGCCAGTTTTCCTATGCGGGAAAGATTGTCCACAACCTGTTGTTGTTTATACTGCAATTGTTGGCTATACGGCAGCATTTGCCACTGGCAGCCGCCACAAACGCCAAAATGCTCACAGAAAGGGTCAACCCTTTGCTGTGAATATTTTTTAAAACGCAATGGCCAGCCTTCGGCCCAATCTTTTTTATTTTTTCCCAGCTGTATATCAACGACATCACCAGGAACAACGTTTTCAATAAAAACAACTTTTCCATCAATACGGGAAAGCGATTTGCCTTCCGCTGCATAGTGCTCAACAAGCACATCTTCTAAAATAACAGGTGGTTTTTTCTTTCTCACGGCGCAAAGGTAACGTAAACGAGCTAAAGCTTGAATTGAACCACGGAGGCACGGGCGAAGGGACGACACACAGCGACTTTTTTTGCCGCGAAGGCTCAAAGGCAGAAAGGGGCACAAAGGTTTTTGAAACACGGAGACACTACGGCACGGCGAAATACAGGCGTTTTGATACTAAAGCGCCGGATGCGCAAAGAATAAAGAAGCGCAAATACGCTTAAGGGCACAAAGCTGAGGATGACCTACAAACCTTCGCTTCAGAAAACGTAAAACGTAGAACTTACAACGTATAACCAGTTTTAAGCTTTAGGCTCTAAGCTTTAAGCTCAAAACTCCACTTAACCATTTTTCACCCTACCTCACCACCCTTTTTTCAATTGTTTGTTGAATTTTATCATTTATAAACAGCCTGCTAAACTTATGCAAAAAATAGGGTTAGTTTTTTTATTTTAGTGTTGGCTCCATTCATATTATGAGAACGAAGAATGTATCTGCCATTCTACCATGACTAACACGGGCATTGATGATAGAAAATATCTAAACGTACAGTTGCTGCTTGATCAATTCAGGGCGGGCCACTTTGCTGCATTTTCCAGTTTATACCAGGCATATATAAGTTCGCTTTTGCATTATGGCAACAGGATTCTATCGGATAAAGAAATTGTAAAAGATGTGATCCATGATCTTTTTGTAGAGATGTGGAACAGGCGCCAGTCATTGCCAGATGTTCATAACATTGAGTTTTACATGCTGAAAGCGCTTCGGTACAAATTGTTTAAGCTGAGTAACCCGGTGGTTTCTGTGCATTTCCAGGAAGATAATTCCGCCACGGATGGTTCTGCCTGCACCATCGATGAGTTGCTGGAGGAGAAGGAAAGCCGTCAAAACACCATTCGCATTATGCAGGATGCCATAAGCAGGTTGCCGCTGCGTCAGCGGGAAGTTATTTATTTCCGGTTTTATAAGGGCTATACCCATCAGCAGGTTGCTGATCTTCTTAACATCAATTACCAGTCTGTTTCCAATCTGCAGCAAAGGGCTATCGATTCTTTAAAAAGATTTATTCCGGGTTACAGTTTTGAGCTGCTTTCTGCATTCATTTTCGCTTCGCAAATTTATTTTTAAAAAGGTGAGTATAAAATTCCGGTGATATACACTTGTCTATAGATAAGCATATATCTCATGGCCAATAACAATCTACTGCTTAACGAGCTTTTGCAAAATGACGATTTTGTTACCTGGGTATTTTCACCAACGGAGGATAGAAATGTTTACTGGTCAAAATATGCAACAATAAGCGATGCGCATGCCGAAGCATTGGAAAAAGCAAGAAAACTCACCCTGCTTTTTCGTGAGAGCCACACCATAGAAGAATCCGAAAACGAAGGTGATGACATCTGGAACAGGATAGAACAATCCATCCATGCCCAAAATGGTAAAACAATTTCACTGCAACCTCGAAAATGGTGGTGGGCTGCTGCAGGAATAGCAATGATTGCATCCACCATGGGATACTATATTTTTCAGAAACCTGCGCCGGCGGCGCTGGCAACCACTCCTGCATTGAAGGAAGCGAAACATCTTATTGAAAGAAAGAACAACGGTAGCCAGGACGAAACCGTTTTCTTATCAGATGGTTCCCGCGTGTTTCTTGCACCTGGCAGTATTTTAAAGAGCCAGGCAATTTTTAATGACAGCACCAGGGAAGTATACCTGGAAGGCGAAGCTTTTTTTGAGATAGCCAAAGACCCGCAACATCCATTTTTGGTGCATGCACATAATATTGTTACACGCGTTCTCGGCACAAGTTTTAGAGTGGATGCAAGAAGGACCAGCGATGATGTTACAGTAGCAGTGCGTACCGGTAAGGTGGCTGTATTTACGGAGAAAGAAAATGACCCGGGCAAAATGGTACTGTTGCCCAATCAGCAGGTGGTTATTAATGCATCAAACAATACGGCAGTAAAAACCACGGTGCGCGATACGTTATTAATTAAGCAGCCCAGTTATAAACCGTTGTTGTTCGATTATGAAGATGCTCCCCTTATTACGGTCCTCAACGATTTACAAGCGACCTATCATGTACAAATAAACTACGATCAGGATAAGATCACTAACTGCAGGATTACCACTTCAATTGGAGATGAGCCGCTTTCCGATAAAATCAAAATCATTTGTTCAGCTATAAACGCAACATATACAATAGACGATAATAGTATAACCATCCTAAGCCGGGGATGCAATTAATCAATTTACTAAATCAAAAACCAATGAAATAATGAAAAAATGAATGTTCATGATTAACTGAAAAAAAATTGGCGATGCTGCTACACCGCCAATAATATTCAGCCAGAAATAAGTTGTACTCGAATGAAATTTTCTGCTTGTGGTATTCGGTCAAAATACCATAACAAATTTCGGGGACGGACTTATGCAAGCTACTGCATTAAAGCTTTTGCAGAAATGCAGGTTTTGAACTTATTGAGAGAATCCAAAACAAACTAAAGTTATGAAAAAATGTAACCTGTTTACGTTTAGTACCGCTATTATGAAATTCACGATTGTTCAGCTAGCCCTCTCATTTACATTTGCTTTCACAACATATGCCCACAAGGTAGAAGGGCAGGAAATACTGGACAAAAAAATTACCCTGGAATTATTTAACCAGGAATTTAAAACTGCGCTAAGCTTTATCGCCAAACAAGCCGATGTAAAATTTACCTATGCGTCCGGCATTCTTAAGAGCGATAAGCGCATTACACTATCCGCCAAAAATCAACGGCTGGGAAATGTGTTAGATCAACTTTTTAAACCGCTTCAAATAGAATACGAAGTGGTAGGCAAACAGATCATCTTAAAAAAGGAAAACCAGGTAGCAGTCTTAGATCTTGACGCCGGAACTTTTATCGCGCAAGCTGCTTATGCAGACAAAGTAAGCGGAACCGTTACCAACAATGAAGGCGCTGCATTGGAAGGTGTAAGTGTTATGCTTAAAGGCACAAGTAAGGGAACGGTAACCAACAACAAAGGCTACTTTGAAATTGATGCCACTTTGCAAAGCACACTTGTGTTTTCTATTGTTGGGTATGATAGTGCTGAAGTGAAAATTGTTGATGAAAAAGCATTGACTGTTAAGCTGCAACAAAAAACATCAGACGTTGCGGAAGTTGTAGTTACGGCCCTCGGCGTTTCCAAACAAAAGAAGCAACTTGGTTATTCCGTTACTGAAGTTAAAGGCGCCGAGCTCTCTAAAACAAACGAGGTAAACCCTATTAATGCGCTGCAGGGTAAAGTTGCAGGTGTGCAGATAGATCAGGGTGCGGGTGGCTTATTTGGTTCCTCTAAAATTGTGATTCGTGGTAACTCAACGCTTGGCAATAACAACCAGCCCATTTTTGTTATTGACGGTGTTATTATGGACAATGATATATTCGGTGGCACAGGCCGTGACTTTGGTAATGATCTGAAAAACCTGAACATGGAAGACTTTGAAAGTGTTTCCGTATTAAAAGGTTCTGCCGCTGCTGCATTATATGGTTCAAGGGCTGTAAACGGAGTGATACTTATCACCACAAAAAAGGGGGTACAACGTAAAGGTATAGGGGTAACGGTTAATCAATCTGTAAGTGTTACGCAGCCTTATGCTGGCCCGGATTTTCAGAACGAATATGGCGGCGGTTCGGTTGGTGCTTTTTTTACTGATAACAGAGATCCTAACTATAAGCCAACTGAAAACTGGACAACAAAAGTATTCCCTACGGATCCCGTAACAGGAAAACCTTATATAGACAGGCAGATAGGCCGTGAGCTGGAAAACTGGGGCCCAAAAATGGTAGGGCAGGAAGTAACTAACTATGACGGAACTACTACAAAGTACTTGCCCCAGCCAAACAATTTTATGGATGCCTTTCAAAATGGATGGGGATACAATACCAACATTGCATTGGACGGAGGAACAGAAAAATCAACATTCCGTGTTTCTTATAACCGCAACCAGGGCGAAGGTGTTGTCTCCAATAACAAATTCACTAAAAATGCATTTGACCTGCGTGCCACACATACATTCAATAAATTTTTGAATGTAGATGCAAGCCTTGCTTACAGCAATTTTGAAGGCAAAAATCCTCCGCGCCTTGGTGGCCTTGATGCGTTTGCATCTTACAACTTTGGTAAGTTATTTACATGGATGCTGCCACGTAACTACGATACAAAATATTGGATGCAGCAACAACATTATACCAGCATGTTTGGTGGTGTTCCCGATCCCAATGATCCCAATGAACCCAACAAAGTTCCCGAAGCGAGATTCTGGTACAGCCTTTTCGAAAATAACTATTTGCAAACAGAACAACTTGTGCGAGGCAGATTGGCGCTGAACATGAAACTTACTGAATGGGCAAAACTTATATTGGAAGGCAACGTAAGCAACATCTACACAAAGAATGAAAATAAAGAACTTGGCCAGGCTAAAAACTACGCTGGCGGTTTATATGGATTAGGCTTTACCACCAAAGAAAGCAACATGCTAAAATGGATGGTGATGATGAATAAGGATATTAATCAGGACTTAAGTATTAACGGGTACATCGGTGGTGAAATGCAACGGTATAAAACTTCCTGGGAGTACAGTGAAACACGTGGCGGACTAAGCTATCCGGGTAATTATTTCCTTGCGAATTCTATAAACCAACCATATACAGAAGGTGGCGTTAAAAGCAGGTATGGCCTCAACTCTATATATGCCAGTGCAGACATTGCCTACAAAAACATGTTGTTTCTGCAGGCTACATGGAGAGGTGACTGGGCATCAACTTTAACATACACCAATGGAACGGGTAATAACTTTTTCAACTATCCCGCTGTGAGCCTTTCGTGGATTTTTACCGAGACATTTAAACAATTGCCTGGATGGATCTCCTTTGGTAAACTCAGGGGCAACATTGCAGCGCTTGGTGGCGGTACGCTTCCATTCATTATAAATCCGGGTTTTGCATTTAACGGATATAGTAATGCTAACGGTTCAACGGTTGCAATATCTACCTATACCAGTCCAACTGTTATTCAACCTAATTTGCAGCCCTATCGTAAAACTGCAAAAGAGCTGGGGATTGAAATGCGTTTCTTTAAAAACCGTTTAGGTTTTGATGTAAGCGTTTACCAGGATAATACAAGAAATCAGATTCTCGACATAACAACGCCATACGAATCGGGCGTTAATGCGCAAAAAATCAATTCCGGTAATATTCAAAACCAGGGTATTGAAATAAGGCTTGATGGAACACCCGTTAAATCAAAAGACTTTACATGGAACACCGCCGTTACTTACGCTGTAAACAGGAATAAAATAATTGAGCTTTATCCTGGAAGGACAGAACAGGATTTGGGAGCAAACATTGGTGAAATAAGCACCTGGGCTGTTGTTGGAAAAGCCTATGGTACTTTAAGAACGCAAATTCACTCAACAGCTTTTCAGGCTGTAGATGCAAATGGTAAGCCAATAGCGGATCCTAAAAACGGGTTACCTATTCTTGCATGGAGAGATGACGCTCGTGCGGCCTTCCCTGCACGCAGCAATCAGTGGCAGGATGTTGGTGACATCAACGCGAAATTCAGAGGTGGTTGGGATAATACCTTTACCTATAAAAACTTATCACTCAATTTTTTAATTGATGCGAAAATTGGTGGCGACTTTGTATTGTTGAGCTATCGTTATGGTACGCATACGGGTGTATTCCCCAATTCGCTTCCAGGCCGCGATGTTGACCACGGAGGCATTGCATGGACCAGCAAATATGATAACCAGCAATATGATGACGGAAGAATTGTAGACGGTGTTTTTGCTACCGGACAAACTGTTACTATGCCTGATGGTTCCAAAGCCGATGTAGGAGGCCTGACATTTAAAGAAGCTTATGATAAAGGGCTTGTAGAACCAACACATACGCCACAGTTCTTTTACAGGTATGGCTCTTCATCAACAGGTGTGGCCGACTACTGGGTGAAAGAAAATTCATGGATCTCGCTTCGCCAGGTCGCTCTCAGCTACAGTTTCCCAAAAAAGATGTATGAGAAGATAAAGTTGAATAACCTTGCATTCTCTGTTATTGGCCGGGATTTGTTCTATCTGTACAGGACATTGCCGTACAACTATAATCCGGCATCAAACAATTCCAATAACACGGCTTATTCCGGAGAGGAAGGTTTTCTCCCCATGATGCGTACCATTACGTTCACATTAAGGGCTTCATTTTAGATAACGGAAGATTCATTAAACATCAATTGTCAAATTATGAGAAAGTCAATATCAACATACATTTTTCTGGCAACGCTGGCTATAATAGCCGGAGCTGTTTCTTCCTGTAAAAAGAACTTCGGAGAAATGAATACCGACCCCGCGGTTGTGACAAATCCGGATATAAGATTTCTTCTGAGCTATTCGGAAGACAGGCTTGTAACTTACCAGGGAACCGAATGGGTATGGGAAAGCATGGAACAGTTATGGCGCTTTACACAGCACATCACATCCAGCCCATACGAAATAACAAACAACGTTAATACGCGCTATTCCAATTACTATCAGAACATACTGCCGAACCTCTTTGAGATTAGACGGCAGATAGATATGAAGGCTGATAAAGAATCTTACCAGAAGATGCGCGCGATTACTTTAGTACTGCAAATTTTACAGGGTGTTAAAGTAACGGATATGAATGGTTCCATACCTTACTCACAAGCAGAGCAAGGCAGGTACCAGGATAATTTTAGCCCGGTGTACGATGATCAGCAAACATTGTTCACTACCTGGCTGGGCCAATTGGATAGTTCAATCACAACTTTGTCTGACAACGCTTTGCCTGCACAACAGAGCTATGGCTCATCAGACATTTTTTACAGAGGGGATGTTACCAAATGGGTGAAACTCGCCAACACACTTAAACTGAGGATTGCTGCAAGATTAGAAAGCCAGGATGCTACTAAAACCAAAGCAATTTTTCAGGAAGTAATGAAGGATGCAACGGGCCCTATTGATAGTGATGATGCGCAGGTTTCTTATAGCAGTATAGATTACCTGCCTTTTGGAACTTCAGGAGACATCAACTACAGAAGCATTCGTTATGCGTCTACTTCAATTGTCAATTTTTTGAAGGCGGCAAATGATCCCAGGTTACCAGTGTATTTTGAGCAGAATGACCTGCAGGGCAGTTTTAAAGATACGCTTGTTAAGTATGACACCACGCTGCCTTCTTTTATAAATCCCAATGACCCACTGGTTAACTATCAAGGTGGCCCCGCAGACTGGACCACTGACCCTGTCCGTGCGTCTTATTTGAGCAACGCTTATACGGTCGGGCCAAACAAATATTTTTTGATCTCCAAGATTAACCGCAAATTCTTTTCACCAAGAATGAACGGCGCAACTGATGGTTTGTTTACAGACGTAATTGTAACCACTGCTGAGTCTTGCTTGTTAGTGGCTGAGTTTATTCAAAAGGGTTATGGTACCGGCATTGATACACGCGGGACTGCTGAAGATTGGTACAAAAAAGGCATAACATCTTCCATAAAAACCATGAACCAGATAGCGGTAACGGCAAACTCCACTACTGCTTATAGCGGCGATGGGCTGTCTGTTATAAGCGCGTATCTGAATCAACCAATGGTGAAGTTCAATGGCGTAAATGACCTGGAGAGAATTTATGTTCAGGAGTATTTAAACTTTTACAGGAACATTAATGAAGGATATGTGTTATGTAGAAGAACAGGATATCCGAAGTTGAGTTCAGCGTATTATCCGCGTGAGACGTTTAACGAAACCATTCCCCGCAGATTCTGGACAACAGACCCGGGCGAGGTGAACAGGACAAACTGGAATGCTGCGCTACAGGCACAAGGGTTTACACCGCTGGCGCAGGATGTTCAAACGCTTAACACACAAAGGATCTGGTACGATAAAAACGCACCGGATTTCGGTAAAGGAAATTAGTGGTTTTGCTGCCCAAATATTAGGGCTGCCCACTCATTTATAAATAGCACAGCCGCGGGTTGAAAAGCCTGCGGCTTTTTTTTGAACCACGGAGGCAGGGCGGCACGGAGAAACATGGTTTTTAATGCTTAAATTTTCGAACAAACCTAAATGCTTCTGTAATGGAAATGCTGCTAATTGGTGATTGTTAAACAGGCTCTATAGGAGTCGCCGGTTAAACTTTACACGTAGCTCCTTTCCGCGCTGAAATTTTGAGCCTTAACACTCTATAAACGGGGTGAATAGCCAATCCTTAACTTAACTACATTGCATTGGCAATTACTTAAAAAATTGCCTAACTTTATATTGGTCATTGATAAGAAATATAGCATTGCTTGTTCTCTATAGCTTGTATGCCGGATAATTGAATGGCACTTTACTCTCGCCGACCATGATTGATTTTGCAGTTAAAAATCTCCGCATATGAATACCGATTATCAACATCAACATCACCACGACCTGTCACGTTACGATTATAAGCAAAGCGATCTTTCCCGGGGCGTCCTGGGCGGATTATTCGCTGGCATTGTCGGTACAATTGCTAACCTTGTTTTTATTGCTATCTATCGACGCATCAACGAGTTCTACACGTTCAATGCGCTAGATGTAGGCACCATTATTTTTGGTAGCACTTTATTGTTAATGGCCTGCGGTATTTTCTATTATTTCTTTGCACACTTTCTAAAAAGAGGAACCAACCTATACCGCATTGCGGTTTTCGCCATCACCGGTGTTATTGTATACTTTGCGCTGATGGTTCGCCCGGAAGAAAATAAATTCCCTGGCGATTTCAGGGCTATGTTCATCGGCACCCAAATTATTATTGGTGGCCTTGCCGCATTCTTAATTCCATATTTATTCAGGCATGATAGCCTGATCAGCTAATAATTATTCAAGCTTATTCATATAAAACAAAAAACGGCATTGAGCTAATGGCGCCCAATGCCGTTTTGCTGTAAACGCATATCGTTACCAAACATATGTGCCTGCAGCTCCGCCGTTTAAACTTGCAGTCACTGTATTGCCATTATAATCAATGGTGAACGGTTGCGTAGTATTGCTTTCATTTATTACAATCAATACTTTCTTTCCATCAGGGGTTTTGAAAGCTACATTCGGCAGATTGTTAACTGTGTTACTTGATATGCGAACAGAGCCAGGCCTTACAAACTTAGCCGCATGAGCAATGATATAATAAGCAGAATTGCGTTTTACCTGGTTGCCATCTATTGTAACGGCGCCAAGGCATTCCGTGCAACCACCAGGCGTATGGGGCTCTTGTTTTGAATTTGCGGCAAGGTTCCATTGAAGTGAAACTTTGCACCAATTTCTTGTAGCGCCGACAATCAGATTTTTAATGTGCCACTTAAGGTCTTCCGGAAGATTGCCCGGTGCGCCTACCCATTGTTCAGTGAAATAAAGGTTTTTTTCAGGATATGCATCATGCACTTTTGAAAGGGTATCAATCGGGCCTGCATAAAGATGAAAGGCAGAACCATCCACATACTGTGCAGCATCTTTATCGGCAAGTATTGACATTGGATAATCGGGACGATCGGCATTGTGATCGTAGATAATAATTTTGGTAGCAATTCCTGCAGATTTAAATGCCGGTCCAAGGCTTTGTTTGATGAATGCGGACTGTTCATTCGCGGGCATTAACAAACTTGGGTTATTGCCAGGATGCAATGGCTCATTCTGAATTGTAATGGCATCAATGGTAATTCCTTCCGCCTTCATGCTTTGAATATACTTTACAAAATATTTCGCATAAGCATTGTAATACTCCGGCTTAAGGCTGCCACCTTTTGAGTTGTTGTTGATCTTCATCCATGTGGGAGGAGACCAGGGAGAACCCAATATTTTGATCGCTGGATTGATCGCCAGAATTTCTTTCAAAACTGGAATGAGCCAAGCTTTGTCGGGCTCCAGGCTGAATTTCTCCATCAAAGTATCTGTCTGGCCTTCGGGTAAATCATCATACGAAAAAACCTTTTCGTCAAGATCAGATGCGCCGATACTCACACGCAGATAGCTCGTGCCAATGTTGTTGCCGTCAGTAGCGAACAATTCTTTTAATAATGCGGCCCGGCTTGCTGCATCCATATTGTGAATATGAAAAGCGCTACCACCGGTAAGGCAAAAACCAAAGCCATCAATGGACTGAAAAGATTGTTTGTCGTCCACATGAATTACAGGGCCGGAAGATCCTGCAACTACATTATTTTTCTTTTGAAATAATACAAACTGTGCGGGATCGGTTATCCACGCTTCTGTTGTGGCAATAGTACCATTGTTGGTTGATGAGGTGGCGGCTGAGTTGCCAGGCATTGTCTTCTTAGCACAGGAAAGTGCTATTGTGCATAAAAGTAAAACGTATAGTATTTTCATGTAACCGGGTTTAAAAGATTTCCGCCGGTAAAACCGGCGGAAATCAATGTAACTAATATCCTTCATTTTGGGTAAGTAAAGGATTAAGATCCATTTGCCCCTGCGGAATGGGCATTAACAGACGATGCTCATCTACATTGTAATTAAGATTATTTCCGTTTCCATCTTTTTGAGCATTCATGGTGCTGATCGCTTTTCCTGTTCTTAAAAGATCGAACCATCTGTGCCCTTCAAAAGCCAGCTCAAGCCGTCTTTCATTCGCAATAATGTTTCGTGCATCATCCGCACTTGTTGCCGCTTTTGCAGGGAGTTTAACGCGGGCCCTTACCTGGTTTACCAATGCCATTGCGCCATTGATATCGGATTTTTCAACCAGCGCCTCTGCTTTTAATAAAAGTATATCTGGCAGTCGGATCATATAGAAATCGTTTTTGCCATTGGTGGGATCATTGTATTTAGTAAGGAATGGATATTGAGCCAGGTTCCAGTATTTATCCGTCCAGTGGCCGCGCATGTCAGAAAAAGAAATGGACAGATTCATACGTATGCTGTCATGTTCAGCCATATAAGCATCCACAAGATCATTGGTTGGCGTATTAAAACGTTTCCAGTCAGTACCGATAAAAATGCTGGGAACCCAGTTGCCGATTACATCATATCCTTCATAAGTCAGTTCCCAAATTGCTTCACTGTTGTTCTTGTGATTGTTGTCCCATAGCTCAGAAAATTCCGGCAGTAAAGAATAATCTGGTATCGTCGCATTGCAATAGTAGAGTACAGAATCCCAGTTGTGTGTGGGCATGGTTGCATATACTTTTGCTAGCGTTGCGTTTACAGTTCCTGTTGCTACAGTAAATTTAGATGGTGATGCCCCCACCGGGCGCACGGTAGATTTTGCAAACCAAAGGTCATTTAAAATAGCCAGGTACATAGAGTCCGGAGTAGTCTGCGGAACAATGGTTGAATTGAACAGCGTTTCGGCAGTTTTGGTATCCGGGGGCTCCAATATCAGCGGCAATCTTCCATACAAACGTACAAGATCAAAATAACAATATGCCCGCATAAAACTGGCTTCCCCGAGGATCATTTTTTTGTCTGCATCAGAAAGGGCGGGGTCAGTACATCTTCGAACCTGGTCCATCACAATGTTAAGCCTTCCGATAATCGCGTATGCGTCCTTCCAGTCGCGAAATACATTTTGGTTCAGTGAATTTGCGGTGAACAGATCCAGCGTTATATTGTCAAGGTTGTCACCTCCGGCATAACAATTGTCGGCAATGGCATCACCGTTAACAATGCGGTCCAGCACGTTAAATTCAAGGCCGAAATCGTATCCTCTGTAAGTTGTGTAAGCGCCGGCAATTAAGTCCTTCGCTTGGGCAGCTGTTATGGATTCATTTTCGCCGGCTGTTACAACCTGGGTTTGTGGCTGCTTATCGAGAATCTTGGAACAGGCCTGCATGCACATGGCCGCAATAATGGCAATTGTGCTACGGGAAAGTATATATAAGAATTTTGTTTTCATAATCTTCATGATTTAGATCGTTTACAACATAACCGGTTAAGTGGTTATTTTAAAGACACATTTACTCCGAACAAAAACATCTTTGCCTGGGGGTATGCACCATAATCAACGCCAAGAGAAATGTTCTTGTTATCAGTGTCGGTTGCCGTTCCATAAGTGTTTACTTCGGGATCAAATCCTGCATACTTGGTAATGGTGATAAGATTTTGCCCTGATACATATACAGACGCGGCACTTAAACCAATGTGTGTAAGCCATTTGGGTTCAAACCTGTAGGCAAGCGTAATCGTTTTGAAACGCAGGTAAGAACCGTTTTCAAGAAAGCGTGTAGAGATCTGGCTGTTGTCGTTACTGTTAGCTTTTATGGCTGGAATATCTGTTGCATCGCCAGGGTTCTCCCATCTGTTCAACACGGCAGTGCTTTGGTTCCTGGAGTCCTTCATGCCCTCAGTTTCAACTCTAACGCCATTGAAAATTTTATTGCCTTGTGACCCCTGGAAGAAGACAGTAAGGTCGAAGTTTTTGTAGGACAGGTTATTGGTCATGCCATACACAAAATCAGGTTGAGCGTTACCTATTAAACGCCTGTCAGAGGGCTTTATTTGGGTATACGTAACCGCTTTGCCATCTTGCGCCACATAAAGTTGATCGCCGGTGTTTTTATCCACGCCACCTGATACAAAACCATAAAACTCACCCAGTCCATAACCTTGAACAAGTGCAATTGCATTTCCACGGTCATAAATATTGCCGTAGGAATTCATGAAGGTAATGCCGTTACCGATGGTGGTAACTTTATTTCTATTGAAAGAAATGTTGAAATCTGTGCTCCACTGAAAATCTTTCTGCACTATATTTTTACTGGAAACCAGGAATTCCATGCCCTTGTTTTCCATAGACCCCATATTAAACAAAACGCTTTCTACTAATGTGGATGAGAGTGGGATCCTTACCAAAACATTTTTGGTTTTCTTGAGGTAAAAGTCGGCTGAAAAAGTGATTCTGTTTTTCAAAAAGCCTGCATCAAGCCCAATATTGGTTTGAGTGCTGGTTTCCCATGTCAGATCTTCCGGTGCAACAGTTTGTGGTTTGAGTTCGCCAGTAGCGGGATCAATACTTTGCAAAGACAAATACTCATAGCTTCCGATGCCTTCCTGGTTGCCGTTCTGTCCCCATCCTGCTCTCAGTTTCAAATCGCTGATGGCTTCAACGTTGCTCATGAATTTTTCCTGTGAAATTCTCCATCCTGCAGAGAAAGAAGGAAACGTTGCGTTTCTGTTGCCGGGTGCAAATTTTGAGGAATGATCAGAACGGATATTAGCTTGAAAAAGATACTTTCCGTCATAGTCATAAGTAATCCGTCCGAGGTAAGAGACAAGTGCCCATTCGTCGATCGATTTAGATGCAGGTACTTTGCTCTTCGTCAACATATACATTTCATCCCATGACTTGTGCCTGTATGTAGTATCCAGCTGCGTTCCGGAAATATACGTCTGGTCCATTCTCGAATCCTGCACCGTCCATCCCGCCATCGCCATAAAATGATTTCGTCCCCAATTCTTGTTATAAGTAAGTGTCTGCTCACTTAGCCAGGCCAAAGTGGTACTTTTTGTTTGATTTAGTTGGCCCTGAGTTTGTTGTCCGTTAGTGGTAAGATATGGGTCAAGAAAATAATTTTGCTGATAGTTTGTATAATCAATACCAAAACGCGAACGGAAGATCAGGTCTTTCATCAATTTCACGTCGGCTCCAATATTTGATACAAGCCTGTCGGTTACGGTTTTTCTGCTTTGGCCTTCAATGGCGCCAAGTGGATTTTGCCAGCCTGAAAGCGGATTAAGCCCGATAGTGCCGTCTGGATTATATTTTGGCACAGTTGGCGGGGTTGCTAAAGCAGACAATACCACGCCGCCTTTTGCAACACTTGCATTATCTGTAACATCATAAGCATTAGAGCGCGTAATTACTGTAGCGGTTGAAAGCGTAAGCCAATCATTCGCTTTTGTAGAAAGGTTTACGCGGCCTGTTAAACGGTTGAACTTTGCCGGCTTGATCGTTCCCACCTGGTCACTGTAACCTAACGAGATCAGGTGTTGTGTTTTTTCTGTTCCACCAGATACGGTAAGCTGGTAATTAACCTGGTTACCATGCCTGAAAACTTCATCCGGCCAGTTAATGTCATTTGCCTGAACCATAGAATCCGTAATGGTTCCTGGTCCTAATACTTTGTTCGCATAATCCTGGTATTGTTTGCCGTTCAGTACAGGTAGTTTTTTTGTGGTGGAGGATGTGCCGTAATACATGCTGAAATCTATTTTAGATCTTCCGGCAACACCTTTTTTAGTAGTTATCACAACAACACCATTTGCCGCGCGGGTTCCATAAATGGAAGCCGAAGCAGCATCTTTAAGAATAGATATTGATTCAATATCGTTGGGTGTGTATGATGAAATGTCTGTCATAGGAATGCCGTCAACAACATATAGGGGGTCGTTGCCTGCACTAATAGAAGACGAGCCTCTTACACGAATGGTTAACCCGGCGCCAGGTTTTCCTGAATTTGAAACCACCTGCACGCCTGTGGCCTTGCCCTGTAGCGCTTCGCCAACGTTTACAATAGGCCTGTTAGCTATATCTGCCGCACTAACAACTGCTACCGAGCCTGTAAGGTCTTTCTTGCGCTGGCTACCGTAGCCCACTACTACTACCTGGTCCAGCAGTTTGGTGGAAAGGCTTAGTTGAATAATTAAATTAGACTGGCCGCTCACTGGTACCTCTTTGTCATCATATCCTACATAAGAAACAACCAGGACGGCATCATCGGCAGCGGTGATTTTAAAAACGCCGTTGTTGTCTGTAAATACACCATTGTTTGTTCCTTTAACTTTAATGGCAACACCCGGCAGGGGCTGGGCGTTTTCGCCGGTTACGGTGCCTGTTATGGAAGCCGGTTTGTAAGCGGCTTCTTCATCAGCAGCAAGGATTACCACTAAATTGTTGTCAAGCACGCGGTAAGTGAGGCCGGTGTTTTCCAATAGCTTATCTAAAGCAGCTTTAAAGTTGAGATCGTTCACCGTAAAATCAACTTTTCGGTTTAATGCATACAGCAGGTTATAATTGTACAGAAAGCGTACGTTGGTCTTTCTCTCAATTACGGATAAAACGTTCTTTATTTCTGTTTGTTCGGCATGTACGCTTACCTTTTGGCCAAGCACTTCTGCATGTAGCTGATAAGCAGTGAATAGAGTAAGGAGGATAATCATTTTCATGATCAGCAAGCATTTTAGCAAAGGCACTATGTGCCGGCGCCTGTTTTCAGGCACATTTTTTTTCATACTTTTGGTTTTACGGTTTTACAATTGGAAGCGCAGCAATTTGCCGATTCGCCCGCGTTTCCTTTAAGCCTAATGCGGGTAGCCGCGCTTTTCTTCAACCTGCATCCTTGCACAGAGCCAGGCCCGAAAAGCCGGTTTCCCTTTTTTATAAGCTATGAATTACGCTGCCTTGCCGGGCAGCCTTCATCATCGCTTTTTATTAGTAGATCTCTACTTCATGGTCATGAATTTTGTACTTAAAAGATGCCGTTAGCTGCAACGCATTTAATGCCTGTTCAATGGTTTCATTTTCAAACACGCCTTTAAATCGGTACTCCATCACCCTGTCGTTTTTAAAAACAATTTTTACATCAAACCACCGTTCCATTCTTGCCGCGAGGTCTTTAAACCTGTCGCCATCAAAAATTAATTTGTTGTATACCCAGGAAGTCTCCTTCATAGCACTATCGGGAAGGCTTTTAGAAACGGGCATGATAAAGATGTCCTGCGATGGCGTTCTATTTATCGCATTTGCTGGAACAGCCAGCTTCAAACTGGTTTTTTCTTTATTGAAAATGAGTTTTTCGTGCGGTTGTAACAGTACACGAGGGCCTGTGGGTTCATCCTTCTTTATCACTTCTATCAGGCCACGTACAAGGGTAGCTTCAATCGTTGCTTCTTTGGAATAAGATTTTACATTAAATGCAGTTCCAAGCACTTTTATATCTATTCCTGATGTGTGGACAATAAAAGGCTTTTGTGGATTCCTGACTACGTCAAAGAAAGCTTCTCCATCTAATTCTACTTCGCGGGACTTGCTGTTGAAACTGTTGTTGTAGATAATGCGGCTTTCAGCGTTCAGCCATACTTTTGTGCCGTCAGGAAGTGTCAGCCTCGACTTCGCACCGCTTTTTGCACTTATTTCATTTTTGTGTGCAATAGTAACAACCGGTAGCGGTTGTTTTATGGAAAGCCTGTAAGTGCTTATGGCAACCGCGGCACACGCTGCTGCTGCGGCGGCCCATACATATAGTTTTCGCCTGAAAGAAGTAATTCCGTCACTGTTGTTTGGCTGTCCCTCACTGTCGGGTTCAGCTTCGTCTGCAAGCGCAAGGATATGATTAAAATGTTCGTCGTTATTGGTTTCGTTATCAGGGGAAATAGCATCGCCCGCACGCCAGTAATTTTCCAAAAGATCCAGAAAATATTGCTGTTCGGGGTGCTTGCTGATCAGCTCGAATAATTCAGATTGCTCCTCTTCAGAAGCTTCTCCCGCTAAATGCCTGGTGATTAAAACAGCAAGTTTTTCGTTAAGCATGATGATGACTTAACTATACAGACAAGAAAAAAAGAAGATGACCTTAAATGAAGAGTAACTTTTTTTAAGTCAAAAGTAAAAAGTAAAAATTCAAAACCTCTGAAGCGAACAGGTTCCAATTATAATAAGCGGCTCAAAGCTAAAGTTTTGAATTTTGAATTTTAAATTTTGAATTTCCCGCCGCTTTTATCTCCAGATGGTTGCGGAGTTTATCGCTTATACGCTTAACAGCGATTACCATTTGCGCATCTACGGTATTGACGGAGACATTGAGTATTTCAGCTACTTCTTTATATTTTAAACCGTCTTCTCTAACCAGCTTAAAGATCATTTTACAACGTGGCGGAAGTTCTTCCACTGCGGTTTCCATCTTTTTGAAAAGTTCCGCTGTCATCATCTTTTGCTCTGGGTTCGGATCGGTTGCCAGGTGTATATCTATAAAATCAAACGGATCGGTGATTTGTTCTTTTGCTTTTTTTGAGAGGTGGTTAAGAGATTCATTTTTTACTGAAGTGTATAAATAAACGCTGATGTTTTGTATGCCTGTTGCATTAGCCCTGTTTTTCCACAAGCGCACAAATACTTCATCTACTACTTCAATGGCGGCTTCCCTGTTTTTTAATATAGCCTGTGAAAAATGGATGAGGCGTGCGGAGAAAAGATCAAATAACTGCCTGAAGGATTGCTGATCGCTGTTGGCAATTCCCACAAGTATGTCGGTATTTTCTCTATCGTGACTAGTGATCTTCATAATTGGCAAGCCGGTGAATAATCCTTAAAGTTGTAGAGAGAATCTTTCGTTCTGCAAAATACTCTTTTTAAAGGCAATAATTTAATCAGTTGCGTTGCATCAAACCGTGCAACTTTCAGAATTTTGTAGCTCCGAAGGGTATATAAACAATTGCGCACCGGGGAAGGATCTTTAGATGCAGTTGAAGCTATTTTGGGCCGGTGAAGGTTCATGATGTTAAAAAATAATACCTTGCCGGACTTTTTTATGGACATTTAAAACAAAGCAACAAATGAAGCTAAAGGAACAACTGATCAGCAGAAGCGAAGGTAAATGTGAACTGTGCGGAGGTACGGAAAATATTGATGTTTACGAAGTGCCGCCACAATCGCAGAGCAACGAAAGCAATAGTATTGTTATTTGTGAAGAATGCCTGGCCCAGATAGAAAAAAAGGAGGAGCCGGACAGCAATCATTGGCAATGCCTTTCCACCAGCATGTGGAGCGAAGTGCCGGGCGTACAGGTTGTTTCCTGGCGCATGTTGAACAGGTTCCGTGGAGAAAGCTGGGCCGCGGACAGCCTCGATATGATGTATCTTGATGATGAAATGTTGAACTGGGCAAAAGCTACCGGCGATCATGAAAATGACGCAACTGTTGCGCTGCACAGGGATTGCAATGGTGCAATACTGAAATCCGGAGACACTGTTGTATTGATAAAATCATTGGATGTAAAAGGCAGTACGCTCAATGCCAAAATGGGTACAGTCGTAAAGAACATTCGTTTGGTGGAGGAGAATACCGATCAGATCGAAGGCAAGATAGAAGGGCAGGTTATTGTAATTCTGACAAAATACGTAAGAAAACAGAACGCTTAACGGTTTCGGTGTTTTGCGCTTGTTATATAAAACCTGTTACGATGAATGTTTAACATAGGGTAAGTTGCTGCAAATCTATTGTGCAGCAACTTTTATTAAAGGTATTTACGAATGCTAAAAAGCTTCGCTGGTACTATTGGTTAATCGCCCTCATCTTCTTCCAGCGAATTTTTTTCATCGCCTCCCAGGCTGTAATAATTATTCTCTTCATCTTCTTCACCAATTATTTCATCGTTGTCGTCCAGTTCTGATCCCGGAACGTCCAGGTCGTCAGAAAGCGGAACACTATCATCAACAAATTCTTCTTTTTTGTCCTTGTTATAAATGTCTTCTTTTTCAGGATAATGGGGATAGCCAGGAAATTTTTCTACTTCTCCGGACGAAGCCTGCTGCTGATTTTTCTTCTTATCCATATGGCTTGTTTTTGATGTTACTAAGGTACTTAGAACTCATTGAATATGGCGCAAAATGGTTATGAGAGATTCGTAAGGAAGCAAAACTAGTCCAATTGCTTATGGTTATCAGGGGACGTGAGGTGCCCCTTGCATGTTCAAGTTCGTTAATCGATTTAGCGGAAGCGCTGCTATCTGGGTTCGCAATTGTGTAGCGATTCTTAAACATCTTTTATAAGCAGTAATATTGCTCTGTTATTAGATGCAACTTCCTGATCGTTATAGATATTGGGGATTTTGAGCAATTTTCCTGTTAAAATCTTTCTGCTATGCTTTCTTTAAAGTACGGCTGCTACAGTGGAAGAATCAACTACAGTGAAAAAGCAATTAGTGAAACCATTATACTTTCAACAAGCCATAGATAAAGAGTATTTAAATAGAGAAGTTTTTAGAACAACAACTCCGAATGCAACAACATAAAATTGGCAGAAAAAAATATAACTTGATCACAAATTTGTCTGGAATGTGTCCATCTTTGGATAAATAAATCATGGCATATGACCAAGATTCAATGATCATTTACGGTATTGCGGCGATTATGCCCGGAGAAAAATTCTAATCCAGTTTATTTGTTTTTTTGATCGATTTGGTACTTACAGCAATAATTCTAAGTCATCTAACGTATAGGCTTCGGGCATCAAATAGCCGTTTAAAAAAATGGTCGGAGTATGTGTAATTCCTGCCTTTTTGCACCATTCAGACATCATCTCAATTGAATTGTGCTCCTGATTTAAATCAGCTGAAATAGGATATTTCTCGGCAAAAGTCTGGTAATTCCTTATCTGGGCCAGATACCAATCGCACAATATCTGATGAATTGAATTGTCGTTGGCTCGGTAGAGAGACAAAAAATGTTTAACTATTTTTCCTCGTTTATCCTGATCATCGTTCGTAGCAAGAAAAATAACTTTGACGCAAAGATTTTTTTTCAGCTCAACTAGTTTGGCCAGCTGCTGATGAGCCCTTGCGCAAGGGGTACAATATGGATTACATACTTTGACAATAGTATTGACAGCGCCCTGATTTCCTATTGTGATACCAAGATCCGACCAGCCATCGATGATTACTGGTTGTTGCAGCAAGTTTGTCTCGAATACTTTACGATTATAATGCAATCTTTTGTATGCAGGCTTATATATATCATAGCCTTTAGCTTTGTCTAACAGAGGTCTTATAATGCCCCATGTAATTAGTGGAAAAGCAACACTAAATAATACAGATGCGATAACAGTCGACTCCATTACGATCATATATGGTTGCATCCAATAATAGAAGATACCGACAAAAAAAAGAAGAAGGAGTACGGCCTGAATCCCCAGGCATAAAGGGCATAACTGCTTAATAATTTTTTTTTGATAGTATAAACTGAAAAAAATATATGGTGCGGCACAAGTGCTAACCCAGGTGATCACAGCTAATTTATCGTGAAATGAAATTGTCGTTCCGAGCACAAACAGGAGTTGGGATAAGAAGTATATGAGTCCTATTTCCGACCAGCTAATATTTCTGATTTTTGCAGCTCTAGAGCTCAACACGGCTTCACAATTTGTCTTTTTACCAAGTGAACAAATATTTTTTGTAAATGGATTATCTCTGTTAATGTCATACGCAACCAATAATGCACTAACAGTTAAACCTGCGCCCAAAAGAAGAAGAAAAGAAATGTATGGTGTGGCATGCCCAATCGGGCATTTAGTATAAGCCAAATACATCAGCATAAGAACGCCGATCACTAGTTTGCTTCTGAAAAGAAAATCTTTTTGTCGTGCAAATCTTTTATTTTTTTCAAAATCAGGTTCCCCACTTTGCCCAATGGTTTCTGCGGCCCATACAATGTTTTGAAACCTATGGACAAACTCTTCTAAGTCCATTTGCATCGTTTTTCTACCAACATGGGTATAATGTACTCTTTTTGCTGACACAGCCTTCACTAATACGAAGTCTTTTTGATTTTGCGGAGCATGTATTAATGCAAGGAATGGGGGTTCTAATTTTTCAAATTCTGAGCTATTTATTTCGTACGCTGCGTTTTCAATGTTATATCGGTTAAAGACTTCTGTTAAGCAGAACAAGCTCGGGTAATGTGGACTTTCTTCAAGGTCTCTAAGAAGCGTTTGAGGTGTAATACGCGCATCGAGTAAGCTTAGATATCGTTTCGTGACATTCTTGAGCTCTGTATTAGACGACTGAAGCATAGATTGGGATTTTATCAATACGAAGTTCTTTTTACAAAGTCTATTACTAGTGCACTTTCATGTTTGAAAGAAAAGACATAAGTGTAATAATAGTAGACTTAGTATATAGAATTTTACTATTACAATCAGATTGATATATGACAACGGCTCCTAACACCAAAATATCATTTTGTACTGTTTGCATGAATCGGGTACATCATTTGAAAGAGACGCTGCCTCAAAATATTTATAACAATCAGAGCTACAATAATCTCGAATTTGTCATTCTTGACTATAATTCAAATGATGGGATGGATAGCTGGGTAAAAGATAATTTTCGCAATGAAATAGAAGCTGGGCGCTTGCATTACTTTAAAACATACGAGCCTACTGGTTTTAAAATGGCACATTCAAAGAATATGGCATCCCGGTTAGCTACTGGAGATGTTGTTTCTGTTATAGATGCCGATAATTTTACGGGAGAAAATTACGCCGATTACATAAATGCGTGTTTTATGCGGAACGATAAAATATTTATCACTTCCATTGCCAAGCGGCATAAACAGAAAGAGCTAGATGTACTTGGAAGAATATGCTTTAAAAAAGCCGACTTTACTACCATTTCAGGATACGATGAATTCATGAATGATTACGGCTATGACGATTTTGACATAGTGAATAGGCTTGAAATGACAGGACTCAAAAGAATAGTATTGAACAATCCAAAATTCCTGAGATCAATTAAACATACAATATCTGATAGGATAGCCAACCAAAACATAGTCAGAGAATTGCAGGCTTTATTTGTTTCCCATATTTCACCTGGCAGATCTGTATTTCTTTACTTATTTAAAAACGGCAGGTATTCCTATGGTAATGTTACAGACAAACTTCTAATTCGAGCTCATTTACCCTCAAATATCTTGCGACCGTTTCGCGGAAGCGAGTCTTTGGAACTCAAACCAGTGGATTGGATTAGGGGTTATTGGAAAATCACAGGCAACTCCATCTGCCTGATAGAAGATGGAGGAAAGAAAATGAATATTGGCGAGCTTGAATCCGGGAAAATAATAATGAAATCGGGGCTTGAGTTTTGTAAGATCAATGATGAAGCACAAGTGGAATCTGCTCTATACCTTTTGTCCGTGCTAGCAAATTTGAATCGGATGAGAATGAATTATAACCATGCAAATGTGGTAGTCAATAATGATTATGGAACCGGAATAGTGTACAAGAATTTCGATTCATCTAAAGCAATTCAGTTATGAAAAGCATGACGAGAAAAATACCACTTTATATCTCACTGTATTGTCGGGAAGCAGATTGGAATGGAGTGATAAAAGATGCAATATTTCCCTTTCTAAAAGATATAATTCGCGGCGAGGAGCTTCAATACACGCTACATTTAAGTAGAGAAAAGGGTGAAAGTATCGGTCTGACATTGTGGTGTCAACGCGATCTTGCTTCTGTCGTTCTTGATAATACAGACGCGCATTTCAAAGACTTCATGCAGAAAAAACTTCAACAGGAAGCTGTAGATGTGAAAAAGGTTACTACGCTCTTTATGCCATTTCCTAATAATTCTATTCAGTATGGCATTCATGAATTCAGCCCTTCCATTGCTACAGAGGAATACTTATCGTGCTGGCAAAATGCCACGGAAGTCGTCTTTACAATGTTAGCTAAAGAACGGTTTGACATGAACGACCTTTCAACTATTTGCCTTTACCTCAATATCTCATTATTACTTTCCTGTCCAGGTTGTATTCCTCATGTAGTTCAAGTGTTCAAAGAGCAGTTCCCTGATAATCGGGAAGTGGGAGAGGCCGACGAACGGTATCAGGAAAGCATCCGCGATATTGAAGCCATCTTCGATGATTGCATGAACTTGGTGACGATTTCAAATGCAGAATTGAAATGGGTTTACGATTGGATTAAGAGTTTTGAATTACTGTTAGGGCAAAATAATGGAATGAATATGCATGTTATTTTGCAAACAAATATTCTAGTGCGAAAACAGTTATCCCTAAATTTTAAAGGCAGCTTAATTCTGGATTTTTTCTTGTTTAAGCTACTTACAAATAAAATTGTTGTACAACAGGGAGTATGCCGAAAACCCTTACCAGAGTAGGCATTAATTTTAACGAAACAAAATATGAAAAAATTAAAAAACTTTTCTGATCTCGGAAAGCCTCTTACGAATGAAGAGCTAAAAAAAATTGTCGGTGGCGTAGGCACCTGTGCGGCATATATCCCTAGTTCATATACCGGAGGAGGTACATCTGGCACCTACACTGGAACGAATGCAACTTCGTCCAACGGAGACCTTACGATGTATGGTGTTTCTTATACCGACGCTATTAATATGACAAACGGTATTTCGGGCGCTAAATGGTGTTGTGATTCTTGTAGTTCCGCCAGTTGGTATGATCCGAACTCAGCTGGTGGTGGCAGGGTAACTTATACTAGGCCTTAATTTTGGCAGACATAGAGCCTGTTTTTAAAGAAAACGGGCTCTTTTAAAATTTCTAATTAAGTATATGAAAATAGTCTCGATACTCATATTGCTCAGTCTGTCGTGCAAGCCTAAAGCAATGGAGTTAGCTACTCAATCAAGTCAGTCAATATTTATTATTTTTAAAAAATCTTCACGCCCGCCAGATAATGTTAAGCTGCCTAATGGCCTGGTTATGCAATTTAATGATAACGAGACGAGCGTTTATGATTCCTTGAGTCATTGGAAAATATTACCGAGAAACTACCAAAAAGATGATACCCTAACCTTGGCGTCATCAGGAGAAAGAATAGTAATGCGAATAAGGTTTGATGCAACGAATACTGTTGATTATTTATTTAGCAAAGGGGATTCTGCAGTCATTAGCTATCCTGACCACAGCAATGTACCTGAAGTAAAAATATTAAATCGAGATACGTTGTCTGCTGGCATCAACTGGGATCGTATGTTTCGGTTAAGATATTTACGTGATGACAAATATTCATTTCTAAAAAAGTATTACACCCCCTATCTTGAAGTGGACTTCTCCAATAAAGATTTTGCAGGTCAGATAAAGAAAATTAGACAAGTCTGTTTTGAAAAAGCAATAACCATATTTGCGTTGCAGCAACATCTTCTAGACTCGTTGAAACAACAAGAGATGATCAGTCAGAATATTCATAACTACTTTACATTAAGAAGAAAGTTTGAGCAATTAATTATGGAGATAGACTATGGAAAACTTTCCTACCATGAAGCAGACTCCATTATGAGAGATTCCAGCATTACGAAAAATACATACTTCCTGTTTGATGAATTTGTAGGTGTTGTTGCAGAAAAGTTTTTTGTACAAAAGACACCAATACTCCAACTCGGCAATACTGCAATAAATGATTACCGTAAAGCATATGATTTAATAAATGACAGTAAGCTTTTCGCTCAGGACAATAAAAAATGGATACTTCTTACTCAATTGGAAAGGATTGCGCAATATTTTAGCCTGTCTGATTTTAAGGATTATTACAACAAGTTTACCAACTCAGTAAATGATACCGGGGTACTAAATTATCTTTCATCTCGGTACTTAATAAATTTTGATTCAGCTAGGCTAAAAACAGACGACGTACATCTTCTTGGATTGAATAAGAAAAGAAGTACGTTAAAAAGCCTTATTAATTCGAATAAGGGACGGTTGATATACATAGATTTTTGGGCTAGCTGGTGTGCACCGTGCCGAAAAGCAATGAACTCATCTAGAATATTAAGGAATCAGTTTAAGGGAGCTCCGATATCTTTCATTTATCTTTCTATTGATAAGAGCTTTGACGACTGGAAGGAAGCATCTCTTAAAGAGGGGCTAGATCAGTATAGTAATAATTTTCTTGTAATAAACGCTGATGTCGCACTTTTTCTCAAAAAAATGAATCTTGCGACAATCCCAAGATATTTACTTATTGGCCCTGATGGAACTATTCTCAATGCAAATGCACCAGCCCCTGGCAGTGCCGAATTGAGCACTCTAATCAGAAAAAATCTCTCAATGTCAACCGCGAACTAATAAAAGCTGAGCTTGGATAATTTACTGTTAGAAACAGGGATGCGAAAACCTCGAATAGTTCCAATGTATAGGCAGCTTAATGTTTGATCCCATCTGATTGAAAGATCTTTTCTACTATTTTTCCATGTTCCCGATAGTAATAAGTCTGGCGTTGTCTGGAATAACAAATTGGGAAACCAAGCTCCTTCATCTGTCTGAGGTATTTATTCAACATACTTCTACTTACGCCTAGTTTTTTTGCAAACGATTGTTGATGGCCTGTTGCTTTCGCGCGTATCAGGCCGTCAATATGTTTCATCTTTTTTATTACTTTGAGAAAAGGCATGGTTATAGAATTTAAGATTTAGTATTAGTTAGTTGCAGACATAAGACACTTAACGTCATTGTCTTTTTTATAGCTTGAAGCATCGGTCTTTATTTAACACAATTGAATGAGCTTTTTACAATAATTATTTTTCATTTGTTTGCCTTCGCGACAAATGAAAAAAGTCTTTGTAATAAATTCCTGTCTTTAGTGATAATCCTTGCTATTCCTGACATTTCCGGCGAAAATGGAATTTTATTATGATAGCTGGTCACAAGCGAGTCCGGTAATTGCACATCAACACGGTATGTGATAGCGCTTTTGTCCTGTGTATTGCCTGTGCTTTGCGGGATAGTACTTATAGATGCTACCCAACCTTCGAGGTAGCCATATTCGTTATAGGGAAAATGATCTAACAGCAGATGGGCTTTTTGTCCTCTCTTAATCTTACCCAAACCCGCAGCCGGAAGCTGCACTAAAGCTGTATAATGGGATTTGTCAGGAACAATAGAAAACAGAGCCTCACCGGCATTCACCATTTCATTTACCTGCAATGGTTTTGATCCATACACATGACCAGAATAAGGTGCAACGATCAAATATTGCCTACGCCAGCTGGTTATAAAATTCTGCAAATTGCGTATCTGTTCCTGTATAGCTAATATCAGGGAGTTTTCTTTTTCTTCTTTATTGTAGGCCATCTCAAACAATTGTTTACTATTGTCTGAAATACTGATACTATTTTGCACTTTCCCCCTTTTTTGCTGTTCCAGCGATAACTGGTTTTGACGCAACTTAGCGGCTTCCTCATAATACTCCTGGCGGCTGATTACTTTCTCATTGTATAGTTTTTCATTTGCCTTAAACCGGTCATCGGCTTGTTTTAGTTCATCATTGATCAGTTCAGTCTCTTCTTTATTGATGTCAGTCAGCTTTTGGTATTGACTGTTTTGCTGCTGTATATTATCAACTCTTTTATTGAAGATATGCTGCTGTTTTACGAGCAGGTAAGCAGACAGGTTTTGTAGTAACTGATTGTACGCTGCTTGTCCCTCGCCCAATGATTTAAGATTACTTTTGCTAAAACGATCGAGTACATTCAGGTTGTTTTGTCGTAAAGCTGCAAATATGCTGTCAGTTCGTTGTTCTATGGTTCTGATATTTTGTAACCCGGTGTTGTTTTCTATTTCCGCAATAACTGCATCTTTAGCCACAAGCTCATTTTCGTGAATAAATAACTGTGCAATTCTTCCGTTTGCCTGCGCTTTGAGTTGTATGGGTAGTGGGGCGGTTGTAATAGTGGCCGTGCCTTCCAGTGTATCCGGATAATGAACAAAAAAAGCGATAAGCAGCAATAAGCCCATAACGAAAATGACAGAGAGAGTGCCCCAACGCATCAACTGGGAGGGTACACGCTCCAACATGTCAGCAGCTTCCGGCGCATAGCTATTTGGTCTGTGCGTTTCCGAAATGCCATTGCTGTACGCTAATATATCCAGTTGATCAAGTGGCATAGGGAATGTTTTTAGTTACCTAATTCCAATTGGTTTTTGACAAGATGATAATAATGCCCTTTGTTGTGGGTAAGTGACACATGTGTGCCTTCTTCCACGATAGAACCTTTCTCAAGTACCACAATGTGGTCCGCATTCTTTACCGTACTCAGCCGGTGAGCAACGACCACGACAGTCCGTCCTTTGTAGAAGGTTTCGAGATGTTGCATGATGGCTTTTTCATTGTTGGCATCGAGCGCCGAGGTAGCTTCATCGAAAAAGATGATCTCCGGATTTTTATATACCGCCCTTGCAATAAGCAGCCGCTGCTTTTGCCCCGTGCTGATACCCAGCCCTTCTGCGCCTATTTTAGTGATAAAGCCTAGCGGCAATGATTCTATAAACTCTTTTATGTTAGCAATGGCGGCAGCTTCGCTTAATCGTTGCCAGTCCGGCTGATCTTCACCCACAGCAATATTTCCGGCAATTGTGTCGCTGAATATAAATCCTTCCTGCATCACCACGCCACACAACTCGCGCCACTGATGCAAATCTGTATTGGTGAGTTTTGTATGGCCTACAGTGATCTCGCCGGATGATGGTTCATAAAAGCGCATCAATAGTTTGATTAATGTTGTTTTTCCGCTGCCGCTACTGCCGACAACAGCTGTGACTTTACCATCGGGAATATGCAGATTGATTTTTTGAAGGACAGGTGTAGAAAAGAAATCATAAGCAAAGCTTACGTCTTTAAGCAGAAGATCATGTTTCCCAGGCACAGGTATTCTTTGGGAATGGACTGTAGTTTCTTCTTCTTTGATGTGTATTTCGGTAAGACGGTCTAAACTAATACGTGCGTCCTGCCAGGATTTTATTACACTTACCAACTGGAGAATAGGGCTATTGAGCTGACCAATAATATAGCTGACCGACAGCATCATGCCAAGCGTGAGTTGTCCGTCTATCACCAGTTTGGCAGCGATGACGGTTGTGAAGATATTTTTGAGTTCGTTGATAATACGGGAGCCAATACCTTGTACCTGCTCTAACGAGAGGGACTGTAAACTGATACGGAACAGCTTTACCTGTATACGTTCCCAGCCCCAGCGTTTTTGTTGCTCGGCATTGTGCAGCTTGATCTCCTGCATACCACCGATCAGCTCCATTACTTTGCCGTTTGTCTGACTGGCCTGCTGAAAGCGTTTGTAATCGAGCTTCTCGCGCCGTTTCAAGAAAAATAGTATCCAGCCTACATACAGCATACTTCCAGTCATAAAGACAGTAAACAAGGTAACGTTGTAGTAAACTAAAATGACACTATATAGCACGAGTGTAAATAATGAGAAAATGGCATTAAGTGAAGTACTCGTTAAAAAAGACTCGATGCGCTGATGGTCGCCAATGCGCTGCATCAGATCGCCTGTAAGTTTAGTATCAAAATAGCGAATAGGGAGGTTCATCAGTTTAATAAAAAAATCCGCTACAAGAGAAATGTTAATCCTGCTACTTATGTGCAACAGAATCCAGCTGCGCATCATCTCTAATGCCATCTGGCCAAGGGTAAGCATAAGTTGTGCAATCAGCACCAGCCAGATGAAATTGATGTCTTTTTTGTAAATACCTGTGTCTACAATGTTCTGTGTAAGAAATGGAACAAACAATTGCAATATGCTCCCGGCGATAAGACTGAGCAAGATCTGCGACAGCAACTTTCGATAAGGCTTTACATAGTGCAATAAGAATGCTCGGGTATCTATTTTTTCATCCTTACCGTCTGGTGTTGCCATCGTTTCAAATTCCGGAGTAGGTTCCATGAGTAACGCAATTCCCTCGGGGTTTTCTCTTGCAACAGGTGAGCCTATCCAATGCTGGCGGAATTGTTCATATGTGTAGGTGAGTAATCCATTCCCCGGATCGGAAACATATACCTTTTTCTGTGTGACTTTATAAACGACTACAAAATGGTTCTGGTTCCAGTGAGCGATGAGCGGCAACGGTGCTTCTTTAAGTAATTGCTCAAAGTTTATCTTTACAGCTATTGTGCGGAAGCCGACAAGCTCCGCTGCTTTTGAAATGCCTAATAAGCTCGCGCCATCGCGGCTGGTATGGCTTTGCTGGCGCAAATATTCCAGTGGAAATACTTTGCCGTAATACCTGCCTATAATGCGGAGACAAGTAGCTCCGCAGTCCATAATGTTTCGTTGTATTTCGTGGGGGAATTTCATTTTTATTTTAAGAATTCAAGGGTTGGGTAATAATAGCTATTGCGGTTATTCATTTGTTTGATTACCCGATGCGAATATAAAAGGCCGTCAATGGATTTTTACACACTAATTGGTTCTGGCACTTAAGCTAACTTATGACACCGTAATTTATAGTGCGATTGGAAAGATTACCAGATCAATTTTTTCGTTTAAATGGGATACTACGACAAGCAATCCCTCCAAATTTATATTGCTATTTTGTACGTAACGTACATTTTTTTACTCATGGATTTAATGTACCGGGTCCAGTTTGTTGAGATAGAAAAAGAGAAAAAGTACGATGTTGCGAGGGTTTACGGATCAATTAGGTTTGTTGCGGATAACTGGTTAAATAATCACTAAAAACGAAACTTATTTTTGCTAAGTGCCTTAATGCTTTTTGGCCTGTTGCAATGGATCAAATTTTAAATCGTAAATTAGATATATAGCATGTGGACTATCCATAACCAAACTTTTGATCATTGTAATGCGACTCATACTTTTTACAACGCTGATAGCTAGCCTGTTTTTTATTTCCTGTAATCAGCACGCACCAATTAATGTCACTGATAAAATGTTGGATTCTGCTGGTGCAAGTTTAGCTCCTGCTAAGTCAGATACGTTGCCATGTGTAATTGATCAGAACGACTATAAAGGCCTTCCTTTTTGGGAGCAGGGCATGGAGCACACGGGTGAAGCCGGATATATAGATACATTTACGATAGGTGAAAATAAGCTCCGCATTATTCACCAGGCTTCGAAATTTGATGGAGTTGTTGAAGTGAATAAAAATGGTACATGGTGCAAGGTGTTGGTGTTTGATGATCTTGCTAACAATAATGACTATGATAGAACGAAAGACCTGAACAGAGATGGTTACAATGATTTGATTTTTCAAAGAAAGTGGTCAGGCGATGTTCATTTTTTTGATCCTGCCAAAGGATATTTTTCTCCTGACGTTAATTGCGAGATTGGAGAAGACTGGCATGAATTGGATAGCACAGCGGCGATATATTACGAAGTAAATGCGTACAATTTGACCCGGGCGGTGATCAGCAAGCTCTTCCTGATAAAGAAAAATGCAAGAGTTGAGCTTGCTGATCTTACATTAACATTTGATCCAAATGATGAAGACTATAATATAAATAAAGCAGCGCTCCATTACGCGAACAGCAATCATACAGAAGAAATAAAGCTTCCGCAAAAAGCAAGCGTTACAAGCTTTGACTATAAAGGCTTCTGGAAAGAGAAACAAAAAAGCATTTTGGTCAACCCTTAAGCGAAGCAGAAGAATTTATCATGCGTCAAATGCATGAAGCTTGCTTTTGTATAAAATTGTATTGGCTAAAAGAACTTTTGTGTTTCCACAATTTTTCTCTGCACCATCATTTTTTTAACGAATACCTGTTCATTGGGTGTGATGCCTAAAAGTTCTCCGAGTGTTTCACTTAAATGGTCTTCGGAAGAATCCAGTTGGCCGTCACTTAAAAATAATTCCACACAATAGGAAAATAAAGCTGCCTCATTTGCAGAACCGATGGTCGTAATTAAATATTGCAGATAATCACGTTCATCTGTAATATTTGGCTTGTATGCTTTAAAACGAATGACTTCATCTTTGAAATTGAGCGTTTCATGCATGCCTAGTGCTGCAAATTTGCCTGCAACAAAATCCAGTTCACCCTCTGGAAAAACCCCATCTTTAAAACAGCAATACAAAAACAAATGGCATACGGCAGTGTCTTTTGATTCGATCTCTTTATACATAAAAACGATTTTTTGGTTCAATAAAACAATTATGATGCCGGGGGAGGAAGGTCAATAGTCAATGGTGAATAGTGAAAGGTGCAACATACGCAATATTCTATAAACATTGAGCAAGTTGGAATAGCATGCTCCTACACATTAGCATGCCCATTTTGTAAATATGATCCAGTGGTGAATCAGCCGGATTTTGCTGCCTTTGATGGTATACCTGTGCCACCTTTCACTATTGACTATTCACGATTCACTTCTGACCTCTTCCCTCTCTTGCACTTATAAAAAATAATACGTAAATTTAAGAAAGACTATGCATTATCTTATTTTGAAACCCCGGCATTAGCTTCCCTATTCAATGTTTGCAATGAATTAGATCATGGCCAATACCAATAAATACCCATTCAGGAGAAATCTGTATATTATCCTCACGCTAACTGGCCTGGTTTGTCTTTTTGTCGCAGTCAACTACCTGATAATTATTCCGCAGCAACAGGACTGGTTTAACAAAAAAGCTTTTCGCATTTTACAGGACCAGACCAACGATTTCGCTGAAATGGTTACGGGTTACGCTACTTACTATAAGAACTATGCCGATACGCCCACGAAAAAGATGGAATGGAAAGAAGGGTTTAACGATCCTGTGGTTTTCATGCAATCTTTAAAAAGCTCTTTTGATAGTTATAACACAAATAAAAAAGATACCGCGAAGTTGCGGGTTTTGTTTATTCCCGACTCGGTTAAATTCATCAACAGCAAAAGCCCGGATGAGCCCTTCTATAAAAATCTTGGCGATTTTATTCAGCCCATTCAGTCAATGCATGAACGCATATTCGAGCATGTGCTTCTTGTAAAACATGATACGCTGAAACGCGATGAAGTGCTGCTGTACAGGTCGCCTAACCTTGCTTTAGACTATGATTATATCAACCTTGACTCAGTCCTTAAAAAGGGGCCATTGCATCTTTCCTCCATTACCGATATTGTAGTAAACGGCGTGCCGTATAAAATGTTTTTATGCCCGTTTAAATATAGCGACCAGACGTTTATTCTTGGCGGATTATTGTCCTCAAGAACTTACCGGCAAAGCCTTACAGCGTCGTCTTATCCGGTAATCATCACAATAGCATCACTGGTGATATTGATCATTATAAGTTTCCCTTTTCTTAAAATTTACTTTTTAAGCAGAAGAGAAAACATCAACATTACAGACGTTCGGACATTAGTGGCTGCCTTTCTGTTGGGGCCTTCTTTTTTTGTTCTTTTGCTCGGCACCGGTTATATGTACACGCTGGGTGATAAGCGGACTACTGAATTACTTGCCTCATTACACACTTCGGTTCAGCGGAACTTTTACGGGGAGCTCGATTCTGTCGTTAAGCAAATGCGCGAGTTTGATAAGCTAATGGACACAGCCAAATTTTCAAAAAAAGATGATTCATCATCTATGGGCCATTATGATGCTATGGTCAACTACTGGCAGGAATACAAAAAAGGTAGAAAGGGTAAGCGCACGTATTCTTTCTCGGATCTTTATTTTTATCCTGCCACCTATAAGAACATGGATGCTGTTACATGGACAGATTCTATCGGAAGAATGATTGCCAAGTGGAGTTTTATAGATACTCCATTCAGCTATTTGTCCTTGCGGGAGCGTCAGTATTTTAAAGATGTGAGGGATGGCAACCTGATTGCTTTGCCCAATCATCCAACAAAAGATTCATTTGCCATACAACCTACCATTTCCTGGGCCACCGGCGGCTACACGATTAATATATCTGCCAGAAGCAAGGCCGGGTTTAAAAGCGATAACGAAACGCTGAATGCAAAGATGATTCTTATTTCAGCTAACATGTATTCCGTTTTTAACCCGGTAACGCCTAAGGGCTTTGGATTTTGCATTGTGGACGGAAGAGGCAACACCCTTTTTCATTCGGAGTCGTCCCGAAGCATGCATGAAAATATTCTCAAGGAAACTGATGGAAATGATGAGCTTCTAAAGGCCATACGCCATAAGGATTCTGTTTATATAAACAACATCACGCTATACGGGCTTAGCGTAAAGATGATGGTAACGCCAATGAAGAACCTCCGGTATTACATGATCAGTTATTATCAGAACAGAGAGCAGAATTTGTTTGTGTTTCATATTGCTGCGTTTACCTTTTTTTGCACACTTACCCTGTTCGCAGCCTTTCTTGTATTTCTTCTTGCCTATTATATTTCAGATCCTAAACCATCGCGTTTGTTATTTGAGCCAGGTAATCCTGACTGGATGATGCCCAAGCCTTCCAAAGCAAATTATTATAAGCAATTAATTTTGTTTGAGCTGCTTTTGCTTGGCTTTGTAACGGTTCTTTTTCTGTTTGCAAAGCAATTTAATACGCTAGCATTTACACTTGTTGATGTGGCAATATTCCTTCCTTTTCTTACCATAACGGGCTATTATATCATCAAGAACAATCTCTATAATAATAAGCCAGACCACTCAGTGCGTGCTTTTTTTGTGCTTAATAAAAAGATACTGTTGTTTTATCTTTTTACATTACTCATCTTTCTTTTGTTGAGAAAGTACCTGATCGGGTCAAGCAACTTAAAAAACATTTCTATTGCGGCGTTGATCAGTATTTGCCTGCTTGCATTTTTCTTTACCGCCATCTTCAAAAAAGATAGCGCTCAAAGCACGGAGCAAGACCGGGCTAACTATTTGCAATATTTCACGTTTGCCACGTTCCTTGCTGTAGTTATTATGAGTATCATACCAACTACCGGCTTTATGTATTATGCCTTTAACAAGGAGCTTCCATTGCAGATAAAAACCCGGCAGCTTTACCTGTCAGAAAACATCGAGCGGAAAACCCGCGACGTTGATTATAGCAGAAAAAAAAGAAAGTGGAGTTTTCATCCGGGCAGCAACGATAGTTTGGCTATGGCTTATGACCGTTACCAGGATAGCCTTAAGTATTCAACCAACTACGGTATTTATGCCGGCTATAGCAGGGTGAACATGGATACTTTCCATCTGTCGCAAAAAGACCAGTCCAACAACCGCTTGTACAGGCTGGTAACTAACTACTTGTTTCTTCCTGCAGATCACCTTGATTTTGTAAGTGACAGCCCATACTACTATTACTGGTTTCCCGATACACTTTTTACAACCAACCTAAAGTATGGCATATATGATACGCTTCATAAAAACAATGCAGTCAGAATAACCAATAACTCGCCAAAAGCATTCGTTTTCTTTAGCCTGTTTAAAACAGACAAGGCATATGTTGCATGGTTGTACCTTATCGCCGCAATCCTTTTTGTTGCGATACATTTTTTTCTGATCAGATCGCTGGCTAAAAAGATATTTTTACTCGGTTACTTCAGGAATTTCGAACCTGATAATGACTGGCTATATGAACATCTCAGTACTGATAAAAAAGTGAATGACAAGGTCATAATGCCTGCGCAAACCAATATGAGCAGGCAAAGCTTTGATCATTATGTAGAAAGCATTATTGAAGAAGAAGAAAAAAATATAGCCAATGATAAAGACGGTTATGACAGTATTCTGAAAAGGCAATTTATGCTGGAAAAAAGCTATGACCGGCTTTGGAGCGAATGCTCAACAGAAGAAAAATTTATTTTGTATGATTATGCGTTGGATGGATTTACCAATTACAAGAATACCGATTTTCTTTTCAGGCTTTGCATGAAAGGCTTATTAAGGATTGATGAAGATGGCCAGTTGCGTATAATCACATACAGCTTCAGAAACTATCTGATCGCCAAAACAGGCACCGATGAAATAAACCAGCTGAAGCGGGATATGAATATTGGCGGTACATGGAGCAGTTTAAGGAGTGTATTCTATTTCTTGTTGTTTGGTATTGCTGTTTTCCTGATTGTAACACAGCAGGAAATTGTTACAACAAGGCTCCTTGTCATCATTCCTGCTCTTGCAACACTCCTGCCACAAATCATTAAACTGTTTGACAAAGGCGGTTCAACTGTAAGTAGCGCGGATACGAAGAGTGGATAAAACTTTTCGGATTATAAAATATTGGCGCCAATAATAGCCCGGGCAACCATTGACATACAGAACCTGATTCCAGACTTTAGTTCGAGTTGAGGTAATGTGTTTTTTTCGGTTACATGAATTGTGCTATAAGGGAATGAAAATGATGCGTGCCCTGCTCGCGGGTTGCGGAATAACGGCCATGTTCATAAAACCTCGAACGAATGCCCTTTTGAACATTTTCTACTACTTCTTCATCTTCCAGTTCTACAGTATCCAGTCCACTTCCGGCGCCGGTGCCTAGCCTGGTTTCATCATATACAAAAGATAAAAACGATATTTTACAACTGCTTATCTCTGTGGGCTGTACAATATTGAGCGAGAGCCCCCACGGATAAAAATTGAACATCATATTTGGGAACACCCAGAAGTAATAGGCCGCAACTTCTTTCCCAAAATCAACTGAAGTTTCCGGCAGATCAAAACAAACATCGCCCTTTTTACCAATACCGAGCTGAAGGTTGGAATAACGGAAAAGCTCTGTTGTATATTCGCCAAAATCAAGCACAGCATTCAATCCCGCATGAACAAAAGGTATATGGAACCCTTCAAGGTAATTCTCGCAATACAATGCCCAATTGGCTTTTACGTGATAGTCTTTTGAAAGATCCGGCCTGTACACGAGTTTATCTAACGGAAGAAAGTTCACTCGTTCCATCATCTCGCCAAAAAAATCTGTAGCGTTACTGCCGGCGTGTAAGGTTGTGAATAACAGTTTACCCCAGTTGAACAACGGCAATGAAGTAAGGTCGTCGCAAGGCGACGGGAAGTCTTTTACTTCTTTAAATTCAGGCATGGAAAGAAATGATCCGTCCAAAAGAAATTGCCTTCCGTGATATCTGCATCGCAGCAGGTTCACTTTTCCGGCTTCATACGCTACAAGGTTGCCACGATGCGTGCAGGCGTTGGATAAACAATGCATCTTGCCTTGTTTATCTTTTGAAAGCAACAATGGCTCGTCAATATAACCGGCAAATAATGTAAAAGGATAAACGGAGCCATGCTCGCTGATCATGTTTGTATCACCTGCAAATTGCCACGACTTAGCAAAGATCTTTTCTTTGGCTTCCTCAAAATATTGCGGGCTCGTATAGAATTCCGTTGACAAGGTTTTTGCTAGGGTTATGTCCGGATCTATGTGGAAGCGCCTCATGAGCAATGTTTCTCTTGAAGTTAGGCAGAAGAATTGAGATTTGAAATTGGAAGGATTTAAAATTTGAAATGATTCAATGTGATGCGGTAGATTTTTTGGTGCGGCGTGATTGGTAAAATTTGAGATTTGAAATTCGAAGAGAAAAGGCCACGCAAGGAGTACTGAACATACAGAGAGCTGCACAGCGATTTGCTTGTAACAGCCTTTATTTTTCAGCTTATTTTAAACTTAGTAACCAAACCTGTTTGTGATTTTTAACGCTAACCAACTTTGGCAATCTCAAATCTCAAATTTCAAATCTCAAATCATTTACACTACTTCCACTTCCGCCGGTGGTTGCAGCCTTGTGGCCACGCCAATCCTGTTCCAGGCATTGATGGTTACAATTGCCATAATAATCTCGGCGGTAGTTTCCTCGCCAAACATCGCTATGGAGCGTTCATAAACGCCATCACTTAATCCATGTTGATGAATTAGTGTTATTTCTTCTGTCATTTGTAGCAATAACAACTCTTCTTCATTAAAAATATTGTCCGCTTCATGCCATGCGCTGATCAGGTATAACTTCTGCTCTGGCATCCCTTGCTTGCGAGCATCTTTTGAATGCTTGTTCACGCAGTATGAACAACCGTTTATCTGGGAGGCGCGAATCTTAATCAATTCTTTGTATAACGGGTCAATATTAACTGTCGAAGCTGCTTCATCCAGCGTAAACATTGCTTTGTATCCTTGCGGTTGAATTTTTCTAAGTGTAATTCTTTGTTTCATCGTTACTTTTTTTATGTTGAGTGCCATCTTGTGCGCCTTGCTTCGAGCCTTACGGCATAGGGCGTTGTGGGTAGAATATTTTCAGGAAAGCTGCTCATTGGCATCGAATAAAAAAATGAGATTTGAAATTTTGCTACTTATCAAAACAGCCAATCTCAAACCTCAAATTTCAAATCTCAAACTTCTTTACAGCTTTTCCATTTCGCTGTTTACAAATTCCATTAATGTTTTTATGTGCTCCGGAGAAAAATTGAATTTCAATCCTGCAGTTTCATATAACTGTGGTAATGTTTTTGTACCACCAAGGCTTAATGCATTAATATAGTTCTGTAAAGCCTGCGCAGGGTTTTGCTGGTATTGCATCCACAGGCCAATTGCTCCTAATTGGGCAATGCCATATTCAATGTAATAAAATGGTACTTCAAATAAATGCAACTGGCGCTGCCAGCCGGTTTTGCGATATTCTTCCAGCCCGCTGAAATCAATGGTTGAAGCAGAAAATTCATTTAATATTTCCATCCATTTATTGGTTCTTTCCTCAACGGTATGTTGTGGATGTTCATATACCCAATGCTGGAATTTATCAATTGTTGCGATCCATGGGAAGATCGTGATCACTCTTTCCAACTGATGTTCTTTGGCGCGTTTTAAATCTTCTTTATTGTCAAAGAATGCATCCCAGTGATTCATGCTGAAAAGTTCCATTGCCATACTGGCTACTTCAGCAATTTCCATCGGGTATTCTTTAAACGCACTTAATTCAAGATGATGCGATAAAAAAGAATGAATGGCATGGCCGCCTTCATGCACCATGGTAGTAACATCGCCCATTTGCCCCGCAGCATTCATAAAGATGAAAGGAGCGCCACTTTCCGCAAGCGGGCAGTTATAGCCACCGGGCGCTTTGCCTTTGCGGCTGTCAAGGTCAAAATGTTTCATCTCATCCATTTTGCGCAAACAGTTGGCAAAGAATGGATTTAAGTCATCAAAACATTTTTCAGTCTTGGAGAGTAACTCTGAACCAGACTCAAAAGGATGAAGCGGTTGAATGCCTTCCGGCTCAGCCTCTGTATCCCATGGGCGAAGCGTGTCAAGCCCAAGCTTGTCTTGTTTTGCCTTATATATTTTTTCTACAAGTGGCAGCACGTGTTGTTTTACCGCTTCATGAAAAGCAAAACAATCGTCTTTGGTATAATCAAATCTCCCCAGTTCAATAAACTTATAATCGCGGTAGTTTGCGAATCCGGCATTTTTAGCAACCTGGTCGCGCTTTTCAATTAGTTGGGTGTACAGGTCATGAAGGGCCTGTTTGTCCTGCGAACGACGTTCCTGGATTTTTCTATAAACTTCCTCACGCAGGTTCCTGTCATGGTTTTCCAGGAACTTGGAAGCCTGTTGCAATGTGTATTCCTGGCCGTTTACTTCAACGGTCATCTTGCCTGCAATAACGCCGTATTGTTGTTGCATTACGGATAATTCGGCCTGGAGTGGAATATTTGCTTCGCGAAAAAGGTCAATGCTTTTTTTCACGCTGCGCAAATAGGTAAAATAGGTCTCCTTATCAAGCTCGTTCACAAACGGGTTGTTGATGAGCTTTTTGTTCAGTTTGTCAGCGTAAGGCTGTAAGCGCGGCTGAATCTCCATGCAGAAGTATGTAAAAGCTTCTTCCAGGCTTTTATCTGTAGTGTCGCACGTCATGCGTATTTGCCGCCAGCACGCATCTTCGCTGATAACGGCTTCAGCTTCACTCAAATCTTTCAGCCATTTTTCCAGCGATTGTTTATCTGTTATTTCACGTTGTTCCAGTTGTATAAAATAAGGTTCCAGTTCATCCCAGGTGGTTACTTTAAAATCCTCCGGTAGAAATTCCCTTTTTGTCTTTTTAATATCTGCGCTTAATTGCATAACCAGGATTTTTTATTTATGACTGATGTAATTAACCGGCGTAGTTGCCGGATGCAAATAGCAGGTTTTGTGCCTGCTATAACGAAGAACGAGGCTGGAAAATACAAATAAATGCACTTCCTGCCTCGTTCATTTTGTTATCGAAACATAAAATTGTTCATCCGCTACCTATCCTTCCTGCCGTACTTACTTCCATTGCCGTTATACGTGCATTACACGTTTTAGGGCGCTTATTCTTCTGATTTCTTCTTTTTAGGAGCTGCTTTCTTTTTAGGTGCAGCTTCTGTAGCTACTGCATCACCTTCTTCAGCTTTAGGTTCTGCTTTCGCTTTCTTTTTTGCAGGTTTAGCGGCAGGCTCTTCTGCACCTTCTTCAGTTGCAGCAGCCTTTTTGGCTTTAGTGGCTTTTTTTGGTTCTTCTGCTACTTCTGCGGCAACTTCTTCAGCTTCCGGCTCTTCTTCTTCAAATGCCTCATCACGTAGTTTTATTTCAACATTATTTTTCTGTAATACTGAAAACCACTTAACCATTTTCTTCATATCGCTAGAGTAAACGCGGTCAAAGTCCATATCAGGATAAACTTCCTGAAAATATGCTTTAACAGCTGCCTGGTCTTTTTCATTTGGCAGTTCCAATGAGCTTTGGCCCATAGCCGCAAATACGTCTACCAGGTTTACATTTTCACGTATGGTATACACTTCTATACTTTCCAGATGAGAAAAGCTGTGGATTCGTGATGAAACGAATTTTGTGCTCTTATCTTCCAGTGAGCGAACGATGGCGCCATCATTTTTACTGCCAATCAATTCAAACAGCCCGCCCATACCGGTTACGGAAATAATTTTACTGTATTGCATATCAAAAAAACTTTTTAAGGACGTGCAAGATATTCTAAAATCTGAACATGGGCACCCTAAAGTAAAAAAACTGGATACTTATTGATATTTCAAAATGTTTTCCACGTTGTTGCATTAGACTTAATTTTAATAAAATAGCCTTTTTTATATATTTTTTTAAAAATCTCGTTAGTAAATAGCCGCCGAAAAACTTAGCTTTGGTAAGACCGTATTACTAACTAAAATTTTCGACCTATGATAGTAGACGTAAAAGATATACAGGAAGGCTATGTAAAATCCGAAACTCATAAACACGTTAGAACTATTGAATTTTTTCATCCCCAAAGCAACTCCCTTCCCGCCAAGTTACTTGCGGACCTGGCTCATGAAATTACTTACGCAGGTAATGATAAAGATGTCCGGTTGATTATTCTTACCTCTGCGGGACAGAATTTTTGCGCCGGCGCATCCTTTGACGAGTTGTTGAAAGTGTCTAACGAAAAAGAAGGAACACAATTTTTCAGCGGGTTTGCTTATGTAATAAACGCAATGCGTAAGTGCCCGAAATTTATTATTGCGCGTGTGCATGGCCGATGCGTGGGTGGCGGCGTAGGCGTTGTTGCTGCTGCAGACTATGCAATTGCTGTTGAAGGTGCAGATATAAGGCTGAGCGAACTCTCCCTGGGCATTGTTCCTTTTGTAGTTGGGCCTGCAATCGAAAGAAAAATTGGCCTTTCATGTTATAGTCAGCTTGCAATCGACTCAAGCATGTGGAGAAACGGGGATTGGGCCAGAAGAAAAGGCCTGTATGCTGAATTGCATCCATCTGTGGAAAGTATGGAAGAATCTATTGCGCGGCTTTCCGATACTTTAGCCAACTACAGCGAGCAGGCAACCGTCGAACTGAAAAGATTACTGTGGCACGACACGGAAAACTGGGATTCACTTCTCCTTGAACGTGCCGGTTTAACCGCAAAATTGGCGCTAACACCTAAGGCAAGGGAAGTTATAGCCGCATTTAAAAACAAAATAAAAGTAGGCGCAACGTCTTAATAACACATTTGAAATCTGTAAATCAGATGAAAAGCCGCTAATTAAAAGCGGCTTTTTGTATTTGAGGCAGTAAGTTTGAAGTTATATGGGGCAAAAGTATCTAACCTTCGACCATTCAAACTTTCATTCGATATGTGATGAACTTGCCGGGCTGGATGAGGATTTTAAGCAAATTATTGAACTGCATGGCTACCCGCCGTTGTGGAGCAGAAAGGCTTCTTTCGCTACCCTGATCCATATTATTCTTGAACAACAGGTTTCGCTTGCTTCGGCAAAAGCTGCATTTCTTAAACTACAGGAAAAAATCGGGCACATCACTGCAGAAAAACTTTTGCTACTTAATGACGAAGAGCTGCGCATCTGCTATTTTAGCCGTCAAAAAACCGTTTATGCCAGGGCATTGGCAACGGCAGTGATCAATAAGGACATTATTATTGAAGATTTACACCTGCTGTCCGACGACGAGATAAGAGCTTCCCTCAAAAAAATTAAGGGTATTGGCGACTGGACAGCCGATGTATTTTTAATGATAGTGTTGAATCGTTGTGATTTTTTTGCCCCGGGCGACATCGCTTTAATGAAAAGCATTAGAGAGGTAAAACAATTGCCGGCCGATACACTAAGGGATGACATCATTGCTCTAACGGAAAAATGGCGGCCTTATAGAACAGTGGCCTCCTACCTGCTTTGGCACGCATATCTGCGTAAAAGAAATATTTCCCAATAAGCACATCAGCTTTGGTTTGAGTTGCAAATGCAGGGTATAGCAACAAGCTTCTACATGCTGGGTATGCATGTGCATAACTAAGTCGTTTTTCTATCAGGTTATCTATCCTATCTTCGCGGCCTCAAAATCACATGAGAACAACCCCGCTGCCGGTTTCCGGATTTAATACGAGTTTTTCAATAGCGATATGATTGTAAACAGCCTGAGTGGTCTTATTTAAAAGTGTATGTGCAAGTTTAATTCAATCCTTATCCTATGCTGCGTTTATGTTCTGTTGCCAGCCATGCTTTTTGGCAAAGACGTTAAAAATATCGGGATTCCCTATATTCAAAACTACAGCAAGGAAATGTACAGGTCTGGTAACCAAAACTGGTCTGTTTCAAAAGATGATAGAGGTATCATGTACTACGGTAATAACGATGGGTTGCTCGCCTTCGATGGCAGGCACTGGCAACTCTATCCAATGCCCAACAGGTCAATCGTGCGGGCCGTTTCCTGCGCTGAAGGAAAAGTGTTTGTTGGTGGATTTGGCGAGTTTGGCTATTGGTCTTACAATCAAAACGGGCTGTTTAAATATACTTCACTTGTACACCTGGTAGCTGAAGGTGTAATGTCCAAAGATGAAATATGGAAAATTTCTATAGATGGCGAGCGTATTATATTCCAGTCATTTGCGAGGATATACATCTATGAGAAGGGCAAAATTTCAGTGGTGGACGTTCATCATCCGCTACTTTTTTCTTTCAAAGTAAAAGATAGGTTTTTTGTAGAGGTGTTATCCGGAGGCCTTTATGAACTAAAAAACAATACACTTCAATTTATAGAGGGCTCACAAAACTTAGGCAAAAGTGGTGTTTATTCTATCCTTCCTTTCAGGAACAACCAGTTTTTAATAGCGACAGCTAAAAACGGGCTTTTTATTTACGATGGCAAACAGTTCACACCCTGGAATAACCAGGCTGATCAGTTTCTGAGAGCCAACCAGGTAAACAACGGCCTGGTGATGTTTGACAGGTATTATATATATGGCACTATTCTGAATGGCGTTGTGATTTTAAACGACTCTGGCAACATTGTTCAGCAAATCAACAAATCATCCGGGTTGCAGAACAATACCATTTTAAGCCTTTATGCCGATAAAGAAGAAAACCTGTGGTTGGGATTAGACAACGGAATTGACCGTATTGAGCTGAATTCGCCCTTGTATTACTATTTTGATAAAACCGGTGTTTTTGGAACGGTTTATACCAGCCTGGTATATGGCAACAAAATTTATCTCGGCACAAACCAAGGGTTATTTAGTAGCGGCTGGAGCCGGGGCGGACGCAATCTTTTTCAGCCATTTGATTTCAAATTGGTGAGCAACTCCCAGGGCCAGATATGGAACCTGAGTGTGATTGATGGCCAACTGATATGTGGGCACAATGACAAAACCTTCCTGGTTAAAAATGACCAGCTGGTAAAAATATCAGACAATGGGGGCGGCTGGACGATCAAAAAATTGATCAATAACCCTGAAATGCTCATCCAGGGCATGTACACAGGACTGGTTATTTACAAAAAGGACGCCGCTGGCAACTGGGCTTATTCCAACAAAATAGCAGGCTTTAATGATGCAGCGCGTTATGTGGAACAGGACATAAAGGGGAATATTTGGGTTGGGCATCCATACAAAGGATTATACCGGATGGCATTGAATGACGGTGTAACTGCCGTACAATCGCTTAAATATTATGACGGGCAGAACGGATTGCCACAGAACCTTCATGTAAATGTGCTGCAGTTTAACAACCAGGTAGTGTTTTCTTCGGAAAAAGGGGTTTATGTGTATGAAGAAATCAGCGACAGATTTGTACCGTACGAACAACTCAATAAATTGCTGGGATCTTTTGCCACTTCAAACAATATAATCGCGGTAGGCGACAAACGGTACTGGTTTATTAATAAAGGCAGGATTGCGCTGGCGGATTTTTCTCATCCCGACCAGTTTTCCATTGATTCAAGTAAATTCAGCGCCCTTAACGGGAAAATGGTAGCCTCGTACGAAAACATCAATAAGATCGATACCTCCTTGTTTTTGATAAGCGTTGACGACGGTTTTGCCATTTTCAATGAGAATAATGTGACAAGTGATGAGCGAACGCTTCCGTCCGTACTAATCAGGCAGGTAAACGACATCACAGATTCTACTATGGTGCTGACTGAGACTGGATTGGCCAGCGCCGTTATCAAAATACCATATGACCAGCACAATATTTCCATTTCATACGCATTGCCGTATTACCATCAGGCCAACGTTCAATACCAATATTTTTTAGAGGGGTATTCCAGGCAATGGTCGGCATGGGATGGCCAAAGCAGAAAAGAATTTACCAATTTACCCCGGGGCAAATACCGTTTCCTGGTTAAAGCCAGGATAAATGGAGGTGCGCCAACGCCGGTATCGGTTTATGAGTTTATCATTTTACCGCCGTGGTATGCAACAGGCTGGGCTTATCTCTTTTATTTTTTTGCATGTATTGCCGCCGGAATTGTCGCTCGCCGATGGTATAAACAGCGCTTGTTGAAGCACCAACGGGAAATTGAGCAAAAAGCAGAGTTGGAGAAAGAAGCTTTCCGCCAAAAAGAAAAACTGGCCAGCGAACAGCGTATTGCCCTGCTAAAAACACAGCAGTTGGAAGCGGACCTGTCCAGTAAGAAAAGGGAATTAGCAAACTCCGCCATGAACATCGTCTACAAAAACGAGTTGCTGCAAAAAATAAACGATGAATTATTGGGCCTGAAGGATAAGGAAGGAAAAACATTGCCCGCCAGTCAGCTGAAGAAAATCCAATCCGTAATAGAAGATGGCATGTCCGATGACCGCGACTGGCAACTTTTCGAAAACAGTTTTGACGAAGTGCATGAGGATTTCTTCCGGAAGCTAAAAACTTCTTATCCCGATCTTTCTTTAAATGATCTTAAACTGTGCGCCTACCTCCGGATGAACATGAGCAGCAAGGAGCTGGTATCTATTTTAAATATCACGCTTCGCGGTGTTGAAATTCGTCGTTATAGGCTCAGAAAAAAGCTCAATTTGGAGCACGATCAGAACCTTGTAGAGTTTCTAATGGCCGTTTAGCACTACATCATTACCTCTCACAATCAAATTTCAACTTGTTGCATGTTGAAAAAATTAATTCATATTTAATTCGTTATAAATTGATTGAAAAATTGTAATCCTCAAAAACATGATTTCTGACATGTGTGAGGAGATGTAGAGGTGCTTTTTTTGTTATTGCATGCCCTAACTGGCAAATTGCCGCCTGTTAAACTTTTCGCAATAACCAAAAAATTGCCATTATGAATAGACTGCTAGTCTTTATTATGACGGTGTGTTTCTGTTTTTCCAACCTCATCAGGGCACACGCACAACAAAATACCATCACGGGAACTGTAAAAAATGGAACCAGCGGCGATGCGCTCGCCGGGGTGAACGTACTTGTAAAAGGTACTCAATCCGGAACCCAAACAGACGACAAAGGTGAATTTAGCATTAGAGTAAAAAATGAAAATACCACGCTGGTGTTTTCTTATGTAGGATACAAAAACCAGGAAATTAAAGTAGGCAGCCAGGATGTTATCAACATAAACCTGGAACCGGAGGTTACTACTTTGGATCAGGTAGTTGTTGTAGGATACGGTACGCAAAAATCCAAAGACCTTACAGCACCGGTTGTTACTATCAAGAGTGAGGAAATTACCAAACAGCCTGTTTCAAATGCACTGAACGCGCTTCAGGGCAAGGTGGCAGGTGTAATGATCAGCACAGATGGAAAACCGGGCGGCGCTCCTACCATGTTAATTCGTGGGGTAGGTTCCGTAAGGGGTGCTGTTAGCCCGCTTTACATAGTAGATGAAGTGTTTATGGATGATGTAAGCTCCGTTTCCCCTAGCGACATTGAATCTGTTACCATCTTAAAAGATGCATCTTCCTGCGCCATATATGGTGTACGGGCAGCCAATGGGGTGGTGATCATCACCACTAAGAAAGGCGCAAAAAACCGACCTGCAAAAGTTTCTTATAACGGATATGTGGGCGTTCAGTCAATTACCAATAAAATGCCACTGGTCGGCTCCAAAGAATATGTGCAGCTGATTAATGAGAAAATGTACTCAGCTTTTTTGAGGGATACTTCAAAGGGTACTTATTCGCCGTTTGATCCTGCAAATTATCCAACAAGTACCAACTGGTATGACGAATTATTGCGTAACGGCCTTATGCAAAGCCATGACCTGAGTGTAACCGGAGGTTCTGAAAAGTCCGCCTATTATTTTGGTGTTGGCTTGTTTACACAGGAAGGGCTTGTAAAAAAGAACGATTATACCAGGTTTTCGTTGAGAGGGTCTCATGACATTACCATCAACAAATATGTAAAAACCGGGTATAGCCTAACGTTAAGCGCATGGCAGGAAAATGCTCCTGCGGATGTACTGACAAGAATGCACATCATTCCGCCGGTATTTGCACCGAAAAATGCCCAGGGCAACTTTACTAACCCGCTTGAATCCGGATTTGGAATTTTCGCGAATCCATCAGCGGTTATTGAATACAATAACTCGTTCAACCGGAATCTAAGAGGATTGATGAATTTGTACCTCGAAGTAAAACCGATAAGGAACTTAACGCTCAAAACATCATTCACTCCAGATCTTAAAACAACAAATAGTTCTATTTATGTTCCTAAGTACTGGGTTTCCAGTGCCCAGTATGATACAGTGGCTCACTTAACCAAAGAGTCCAATTACAATTTAAACTATGTGTGGGATAATACTGCTACGTACGAAGCCCGCATTGACGATCACAGAATAAAAGCGATGGCAGGTTTCTCTGCTGTGCATAATTCAGGAGAATTGTTACGTGCGGTTGGTACCGGCGTGCCTGATTTTACCGATGCAACACATTATATTGATCTTGGCGACAAGACGGGTTACTCTGTAGTTAACAACCCTTATGATAAGATAAGCGCTTTGTCTTATTTCGGGCGCGTACAGTATTCATTTAAAGATCGCTATTTAGCAACTGCCACTTTACGCAGAGACGGTTCATCCAAATTCCCTTCCAACAGCCGCTGGGGTACATTTCCTTCCGTTGGCCTGGGTTGGATCATAAGCGATGAGTCGTTCATGAAAAAAGTAAAAGGCCTGGATTTCTTAAAAGCACGCGCAAGCTGGGGTAAGTTGGGTAATGACAAAATTCCTCAAAATGCGTACACATTAACTGCTAATACCGACGCAAGATATTCTGCTATTTTCGGGCCTTATGGTTCTAACGTGGTATCGCCTGGTGCAAATATTACTACAGCGGTTCAGCCAAAGCTGAAATGGGAAATTGTTGAAGAATCCGATGCCGGTTTTGAAGCTGCATTTTTAAGAAGCAGGTTAAACATTACTGCAGACTATTATCACAGGCTTACCAAGAATGCAATTTTTGATGTTACCCTGATTGGTAGCTCCGGAGCTTCTGGTACTGTACTGGATAATAATGCCGATATATTGAACCAGGGTTTTGAGTTTACCGCAAGCTGGGCAGATAATATTTCAAACAAATTCAGCTACAGAATTGGAGCTAACCTTACCACAATAAATAATACAGTTAAAAAACTGAAAGACGGAACCTTGCCGATCAATGATGGCGATGTAGTAAACGGAAACCTGGCCACTTACACCCAGCAAGGACATCCGATCGGAGAATTCTGGGTTTACCAGGTAGACGGGATCTTCCAGAATTTTAATGATGTTCATTCCTATAAAAATGACAAAGGTGTAGAATACATGCCTAATGCAGTACCCGGCGACTTTAAATACAAAGACGTTAATGGCGACGGCGTTATTGACAGGAAAGACCGCGTAACTGTTGGTAGCTATATTCCAAAAATTACCTACGGATTTAATATTGGCATTAACTACAATTCTTTTGATTTGTCCGCCGACTTCCAGGGTGTTGCCGGAAATAAAATTTATAATAAAAAACGTGCAAACAGGTTTGGTAATGAAAGCTACGATGCTGACTTCTATAATCATAGCTGGCATGGCGAAGGAACATCAAACACGTATCCTAACGCAGATATCAGCGGCGGTTTAAATGCATACCCTAATACTTTCTTCGTAGAATCCGGAAGCTATTTCCGCGTGCGTAACATTCAGTTGGGGTATACTATGCCAAGTGAATTAACAAAGAAAATCGGTATTGAAAGACTGAGATTCTTTGTTACATCTCAAAATCCATTCACATACTTTAAATACAATGGCGTGTCTCCGGAAATCACCGGCGGTACAGCTACAACAATGGGTATAGACAATGGAGTGTACCCGCTTTCGCGCACAACAACTTTCGGTGTAAATGTTAACTTCTAAATAGTGGACAATGAAAAAATATTTTAGTTTATTAATACTGATAGCAAGCATCTCTATCACGTCGTGCAAAAAATATCTGGACTTCCCTCCGGAGGGAAAAGTTCCTGCAACCAATTTCTTTCAAACCGCTGATGACGCGGCTAAGGCGATGACATCCATGTACGGCAATATGCGTACATGGGATATGTATGGCGGGTTTAACTACCTGCTTGTAAATGAACTGCCTTCTGATGATATTCTTAAAGGAAGCGAACCGGGTGATGGCGGCGCTAACAACATGTATCATTCATTCCAGTTTCAAAAAACGGAGGGAACGTTCAATAGCTACTGGAACTCACGTTACCAGCAGATTAATTTAAGTAACCAGGTGCTTTCTAATGTGCCTGCTATCAGCATGGACCAAACGATTAAAAATCGATACTTCGCTGAGGCTAAATTCATGAGAGCATTCTCTTATTTTGATTTGCTGCGTGCGTTTGGCGGCGTTCCCATCGTAGATAAAGTTCCTGTTGGGCCGGAAGGTATGTTACGCAAAACAGCCCAGGAAACCTATGACTTTATTGAAAAGGATTTGAAAGATGCGATAGCTGTATTGCCATCAGACTTACCGGCTACTGAATTGGGGCGTGCTACAAAATGGGCTGCAGAGTTTTTACTGGCAAAGGTGTATTTGTATCGCCAGAAATATGCTGAATGTAAAACGCTTACTGATGAAATTATCGCCAGTGGCAAGTTCTCGTTGTATGGCGATTTTTACAAATTGTTCCGCCCGGAACAGGAGTTTTGTTCTGAATCAATTTTTGAAGTTGTAAGCACTTACCTCAACGAAAATAGTGGCCTTTCCAGTTGCCAGTACGCGCAAATCAGAGGCGTTAGAGGTAGCGGTACAGAAAGCTGGGGCTGGGGCTGGGGCACTCCAAGCGACAACCTGGTTAAGGCTTTTGATAATGCAGGTGATGTTGTAAGAAAGAAAGTAACCATTTTAACAAGAGGCGATGTAACTGCCGACGGTGATCTTGTTGCTGGAATTAAAGTGATGGATGGTGCGTCTGAACCACGCTACAATGGTAAGGCTTATGTGCCTACACGTTTTGCCCAGGGAAAGACTGGTGGAACCCAGGGCAGCGACCAGAATATTCGTTTAATGAGATACGCTGAAGTGTTGCTTATGAATGCTGAGGCTGCAGTTAGAACGGGTGGTAATGGTGCTACCTCGTTGAATCTTATCCGTAAAAGAGCAGGCCTTGGTGATATTGCTACACCAACACTTTTACAAATTCTGGAAGAAAGGCATCTTGAACTGGCAGGCGAAGGGGACCGTTTTTGGGATCTGGTTCGTACAGGCCGTGCAGCTGAGGTGCTTGGGCCACAGGGATTCGTTGCTGGCAAGAATGAATTGTTCCCGATCCCGGATCTGCAGGTTCAATTATCTGGTGGACAGTTAACGCAAAATCCGGGTTGGTAAAATTGCTCATATTCAAAACAAAACAATGAAAATAATTAATAACATTTTAAAGGCAGGCTGCCCGCTGGCATTGTTGGCAATGCTTGCATCTTGTCAAAAAGAAGGAGTTGTTGAAAGAACATCCTTTGCTCCCGATCACAAAATAAATATGCCTGATGAGCAAGTTTACGACGTGGTAAATACAGATCACCAGGTGGCCTACTGGAGCTTTAATAACAATATCAAAGAACAGGTAGGAAACAGAACCGCAACAATTTCAAAAATAGATTATGGTGTAGATCGCAAAGGATTTAAATCATCTTCTTTCAGTGGCAATGGTAAGGATATCTGGTTTACTGTGCCTGCGGATGATAAACTAAAATCCGGCAGTGTTACGGTTTCACTTTGGGTTAAGCCTGAAGTGAATACAAGTGGTACCGGCTTTTTGGTTTCTCTTACGCAAAAAAACACATGGGCCAACGGATATTGTTTGTTTATGGATGCGGCTGCAACCAATTACAGGTTTAAGGCAACCGACTTTCATGAGATAAAAGCAGGCAGCCTCGGTAATAATTGGTTTGATAAATCCGGTGGGTACCCTGAGAGTAGCTGGTTTCATTTAGTGTATATGTGGGACGCTAACACAAGCACACAGACAGTTTATGTGAATGGTGCAGAGTTTAGTAAGTCGATTGCATCTGCCACTGCTCCTCATGGCCCGATCATATACAGTGATGGCACTGCAAATGCAGAAGTAATGTATGTTGGTAAAAATGGTGGAACGGATAGCTGGATCGGCCCTTACAAAGGCTTGATGGATGATTTACGTGTGTATGATGTGGCGTTGACTCCAACAGAGGTTGCGCAGATTTACAACAACGAGAAAGTTAAATAGTTATAAGATCTGCTGAATTGGTTTACAAAGGGGATGGGAAATACTCCTGTCTCCTTTGTTCTTTAACGATTGATTTAAAACAGGCATGGTGAAAATGAATAACGTCCTAAAAGCTTTACTGATAACAGCCATTGTGTGCGTATTGCATTCCTGCTCAAAAAAGAGTGAGGCACCTGCACCGGCACCCGCCCCTTCATCTTTTACCTGCTCCAGTATCACCATAAACGGAAGCCAGTCATTTGACGGAAAAAGCTATTTTGATATAGGCAGGCAACCTGCTTTGCGATTTAAGTTTGATGCGCCTTTAGAGCGGTCGTCTGTTGCAAATAATATTGCTCTGTTGAACGCCGCGGCAAGTCCTGTTAATTGTATAACAAGTTTCGAAAACAATGATAGTATAGTTGTCTTAACGCCGTCTGCCACGTTAACTGCACTATCGCAATTTAAAGTGTCGGCTTCTGCAGGGCTGATGTCAAAATCTGGCGGTAAATTGAGTAGCGCCATAACCATCTCTCTTATTTCTTCTCTTGATTCTACTGATAAATTCCCCCGTATTTCTGATGACGAATTGCTTGACCTTATTCAACAAAAAACTTTTAAATATTTCTGGGATTTTGGCCATCCGGTTAGCGGCCTTGCGAGAGAACGCAACTCATCCGGTGATATAGTTACCATCGGTGGATCTGGCTTTGGTATCATGGCTTTAGTGGCAATGGTTGACCGTGGTTTTAAAGCAAGAGCCGAAGGATTGCAAAGAATGAAAATCATCGTGGCTTTCCTGAAAAGCGCGGATAAATTTCATGGTGCGTTCCCGCACTGGCTTAACGGCAGTACGGGTAAAGTAGTTCCTTTCAGTGCAAATGATAATGGTGCCGATTTGGTGGAAACTTCTTTTTTGATGGAGGGCCTTTTGACTGCCCGCCAATATTTTAGTCAGTCAACACCCGACGAAAGTGCATTGCGTGACGATATAGACAGCTTATGGAAAGGTGTTGAATGGACATGGTTTCAAAATGGCACAAACAGTTTATTCTGGCATTGGAGCCCGGACAAACAATGGGTGATGAACATGCCCATAACGGGATGGAACGAGGCATTGATCACCTATGTTCTTGCTGCCTCTTCACCCACTTATCCAATTCAAAAGGCGGTGTACGATCAGGGTTGGGCAAAAAATGGCAACATCAAAAATGGCAACGCTTATTACGGAATTTCATTGCCATTGGGTGATGCATTTGGCGGCCCGCTGTTCTTCTCTCATTATTCATTTCTTGGCTTAAACCCAACGGCCTTGAAAGATGCCTACGCGGACAATTATTTTCTTCAAAATAAAAATCATTCGCTCATCAATTATAACTACTGTAAGTATAACTCAAAAGGCTTCTTTGGTTACAGCGATGCATGTTGGGGTTTGACGGCTAGTGATATTCCGAATGGTTATACAGCAAGCTCTCCAACCAACGATGTAGGAGTGATTGCACCAACAGCGGCGGTTTCTTCTTTGCCTTATTCGCCCGAAGAATCCATGCGCGCGATTCGGTTCTTTTATTACAAACTGGGCGACAAGCTTTGGGGAGATTATGGTTTTAAAGATGCATTTAGTTTGAAAGATTTGTGGTTTGCTGATTCTTTTCTGGCTATAGACCAGGGGCCGCAAATTGTAATGATAGAGAATTATCGTTCAAAGCTGTTGTGGAATTTATTTATGAGCGCCCCGGAAGTTAGATCGGGTTTGACAAAGCTCGGCTTTTCCGGTTTTTAGATACAAATAAATATTGCTTTTGCCGGCGGTAATAGTTGCGATTGTTTGACAGGTACGACAACCGCCGGGCTTTAAAAAAACTTTGCTGGTATGAAGATTAAATCATTGCTTTTATTAGTTCTCAGCGTAGCCTGGTCAATGTGTTTTGCGCAGAAAAAATCGCAGCCATTCAACCCAGCTGACAGGCCTAAAAACCTTTCAGAATCAGCCTTGCTTGAGCTTGTTCAGAAACAGACTTTTAAATATTTCTGGGACTTTGCGCACCCGGTAAGTGGATTGGCGCGGGAGCGCAGTAATGAGTCATTCGATTACGGAGGCGAAGTTGTTACAACAGGCGGCAGCGGTTTTGGTATTATGGCGATAATCGTAGCTTCCGAACGTGGCTGGATTACCCGCGAACAGGCTGCAGAACGCATGAATAAAATCGTAAAGTTTTTGTGGAAGGCAGACGCTTTTCACGGTGCTTTCCCGCATTGGATGAATGGTGAAACAGGGAAGGTAATTCGTTTTGGTAGAAAGGATGATGGTGCAGATTTAGTGGAGACATCCTTTTTGTTCCAGGGGCTTTTGTGTGCACGCCAGTATTTTACGAAAGACAATGTAAAGGAAAGAGAGATCCGCGACCGTGTAAACTGGCTATGGAACGAAATTGAATGGAACTGGTTCACGCGTAATGGCCAGGATGTGCTGTACTGGCACTGGAGCCCGAATAACGGTTGGGTAATGAATTTTCCGCTGCGGGGTTTTAATGAATGTTTGATCACTTATGTGCTTGCGGCTTCTGCCGAACGTTATCCGGTTACACCTGCTGTTTATCACCGGGGTTGGGCGCAGAGTGATTTCTTCCGTAACGGAAAAGAATTCTATGGCATTAAACTGCCGTTGGGTTTTGATTACGGAGGCCCGCTCTTCTTTTCGCATTATTCCTTTCTGGGGCTCGATCCACGCGGATTGAGAGATCAATACGCAGATTATTGGGAACAAAATAAAAATCATACATTGATCAACAGGGAGCACTGCGTTCGTAACCCAAACAACTTCAATGGGTACGGTGCCAATTGCTGGGGATTAACGGCGAGCGATACTTATAACGGCTATAACGCGCATTCGCCTACAAATGATTTTGGAACCATTACACCCACGGCGGCCTTATCTGCATTCCCTTATACGCCCGAATACTCCATGCAGGCGCTGAAGCATTTTTATTATGATTTGGGCGATAAAATATGGGGCGAATACGGTTTTGTGGATGCATTTAATGAAACGAAAAATTGGTATGCAAAGTCTTATCTCGCCATCGACCAGGGTCCAATTGTTGTAATGATTGAAAATTATCGAACAGGACTATTGTGGAATTTGTTTATGAGTTGTCCGGAGGTGAAGAATGGATTGCAAAAGTTGGGATTCGAGAGAACACTGCGCTAATTGGTTACAGGTTAACCACAGAGGGCGCAGAGTTTTTTTCACCGATGGCACAGATGCTTACATTTGACGTCTCACCTAAGCCCCCTTTTATGAATGTAAACAATCTGAACGGAGCAGTAATTGGTGCTGCTGTTAAGGTTCATAGTGCGCTAGGGCCCGGGCTATTAGAAAGTTCTTACAAAGAGTGCCTTTATTATGAAATAATGAAGACAGGACTTGCAGCTGAAAAAGAAAAAGGATTGCCGCTGGTTTACGAATCGGTAAGACTGGATATTGATTACCGGATTGATTTGCTTGTGGCTGGTCAAATAGTCGTTGAAATTAAAGCGGTTGAGAAATTGTGTGAAATTCATCTTGCGCAAATACTAACTTATCTCAAGCTCTCTCGATGTAGAGTCGGACTGTTGCTAAACTTCAATGAAGTAAGCATGAAAAACGGAATAAAAAGAGTCGTGTTATGATAAAAGGCACAGATGTACGGAAGCCGCGTTATTCAGTGAAAAAAAACTCCGTGTCCTCTGTGGTAAAAAAATAACTATGAAGAAAATACTGATTTTATATATCGCGTTAGCGTTAAGCAGCCCCTTGTACTCGCAACAGAAAACCTATTGCAATCCCATCAATATCGACTATGGCTATTGCCCGATTCCCAATTTCACACAATGGGGTAAACATCGTGCAACGGCGGATCCTGTGATTGTAACCTACAAGGGCGATTACTATCTCTTTTCCACGAATCAATGGGGCTACTGGTGGAGCAATGATATGCTTCACTGGAATTTTGTTTTCCGTCATTTTCTCACGCCGGAGCTAACCAGTAAATATCCCGGATTGTATGATGATTTGTGCGCACCGGCTGTTTGGGTACAAGGTGATACGATGATGGTGTTTGGCTCAACCTACACTTCCGAATTCCCAATCTGGATGAGCACTGATCCCAAGTCAAACAAATGGGAAAAGGCGGTTTCTAATTTTGAAATCGGCGGTTGGGACCCAGCTTTTTTTGTGGATACCGACGGCAAATTGTATATGTATAACGGAAGCAGCAACGTGTACCCATTATATGGTATTGAAATAAATAGAAAGACATTACAGCCAATCGGCACTCGCAAAGAAATGCTGCTTAAGGACGATGAACGTTACGGTTGGCACCGCTTTGGAGAATATCTTGATAACACTTTCCTGAAAGGTTTTATGGAAGGTGCGTGGATGACAAAACATGACAATAAATATTATTTGCAATGGGGTGGCCCTGCTACTGAGTTCAGTCATTATGCAGATGGTGTAGCAGTCAGCAATTCGCCGCTTGGCCCATTCACACATGAATCCCTGCCCTTGAGTTACAAGCCGGGTGGATTTGCGCGCGGCGCCGGGCATGGTGCTACTTACCAGGATAAATGGGATAACTATTGGCACGTATCAACCATCGCCATTTCAGTGAAGAATAATTTTGAGAGGCGCATCGGTATCTGGCCGGCAGGCTTTGATAAAGATGGCACCATGTATTGTAACACTGCGTGGGGAGATTACCCGCATTATCTTCCGTCCGGCAAAGCAGATCATTTGCAGAGCCAGTTTAGTGGTTGGATGTTATTGAATTACAACAAGCCTGTGCAGGTGTCATCCACATTTGGCGGCTTTCATGCAAACAATGCCGTTGATGAAAATATCAAAACCTATTGGAGCGCAATAACAGGAGATAAAGGAGAGTGGATCCAAACTGACCTGGGCGATATAAGTACGGTTAATGCAGTCCAGATTAACTATGCGGATCAGGATGCAGAATTTATGGGCAAGCAGCAAGGCATCTATCATCAATACATACTCCGCTATTCAACAGATGGCAAAAACTGGAAAGTGTTGACAGATAAAAGCGCAAATAAAACAGATGTTCCGCACGATTATATAGAACTGGAAAAACCTGTTCAGGCACGTTATATAAAGCTTGAAAATATTCACATGCCTACCGGAAAATTTGCGATCTCAGGCCTGCGTGTTTTTGGGCTAGGAAGCGGGCAGAAGCCTGAGGCAGTAAAACAATTAATTGTGTTAAGGACCGAATCGGATAAACGCAGTGCATGGCTAAAGTGGGATCCGGTTGATAATGCGTATGCATACAATATATACGTTGGCACTGCCCCGGATAAATTGTATAACTGCATTATGATACACGAAGCCAATGACTATTTCTATAAAGCGATGGACAAAGAGAAGCCATATTATTTTGCGATAGAAGCGATTAATGAAAATGGTGTGTCGGTGCAAACGACTGCCAAGGCAGAGTAAGGTTGGAACCACGGAGGCACGGCGAAAGGAACGGTACACGGAGTTTTTGTAAGGCCTGATGATGTAGTGAATAGTCGTTTGATTGAAATCTTATGCGATTAGTATAGGTAAAAATCGCTGTGCTGCCCCGTGTCGCAGTGCCTCCGTGGTTCAAAAAAACTAAAATTATGATCATGAATAAAAAAGCAGGATGGTTATTGCTCGCAGCAGCAATTGCGGCCACGCCCTCTTTTTCCCAGGTTAAAGAGAAAGTGAGTAAAGCCGACGTCGTTGTTAACAAATCCACGATGGATGTCTTCATCGATAACCTGATGAAGCACATGACGATTGAAGAGAAAATCGGGCAGTTAAATCTTGTCACGCCCGGCGGAGCAGTAACAGGTTCTGTTGTAAGCGGTGACGTTGATAACAAGATTAAGCGTGGCGAAGTGGGTGGCTTATTTGGCATAACCGGTGCGGAAAAAATCCGCAAGGCGCAGGAAATAGCCGTCACTGGTTCAAGGCTTAAAATCCCTTTGATTTTTGGGTTGGATGTTATTCATGGACACAGAACAATATTTCCTATTCCTCTCGGCATTTCTTGTTCATGGGATATGCCGATGATAGAAAAAAGCGCGCAGATAGCCGCGAAAGAAGCAACGGCCGATGGCCTTGCATGGGTGTTTTCGCCGATGGTTGATATTTGCCGTGATCCACGCTGGGGCCGCATCTCGGAAGGGTCTGGTGAGGACCCCTATCTCGGTTCGCAAATAGCAAAAGCGATGGTTAAAGGTTACCAGGGTAATGATCTGGCGGCAAAGAATACGGTCATTGCCTGTGTTAAACACTATGCGTTGTATGGGGCTGGTGAAGGCGGCCGCGATTATAATACTGTTGACATGAGCCGTATTCAAATGTTTCAGGACTACATGCCTCCTTACAAAGCAGCAATTGATGCGGGTGTTGGTAGCATAATGAGTTCTTTTAATACGGTAGACGGTGTGCCTGCTACGGTTAATAAATGGTTGCTGACGGATCTTTTGCGCAAGGATTGGAAATTTAAAGGGCTTGTTGTTACAGACTATACTGCCGTTAATGAAACCATTGATCATGGCATGGGTAACCTACAGGAAGTATCTGCATTGTCCTTAAAAGCCGGCGTTGATATGGATATGGTGGGTGAAGGATTTCTGACTACACTCAAAAAATCATTGAACGAAGGAAAGGTTACTGTTAAGCAGATTGAAGATGCGTGTAGAAGAGTGTTAGAAGCAAAATTTAAACTTGGATTATTTGAAGATCCATATCGTTATTGCGATCCGAGCCGTTCGGGAGATATTTTCAATGCAGAAAACCGTGCAGCCGCAAGAGATTTTGCAACACGATCTGCGGTATTGTTAAAAAACAGCAATAACGTTCTTCCTCTGAAGAAATCAGGAACCATTGCACTAGTCGGTCCTTTGGCAGACAATCACTTGAACATGCTGGGTACATGGAGCGTTTCCGGTGACTTTACAAATAACGTTTCCGTATTGCAGGGAATGCAGAATGTTGGTGGCAGCAATGTAAATATCATTCATGCAAAAGGCGCTAACATTTCTGACGACACTGCTTTTGCAAAACGTGTAAACGCTTTTATGAATGAGATTGACATTGATAAGCGTTCTCCGCTAGAGATGTTGGATGAAGCAGTGGCAGCCGCTCAAAAAGCTGATGTAGTGGTGGCTGTATTGGGGGAATCAGCTAACATGTCCGGAGAATCTTCCAGCCTGTCTAACATAGATTTACAGCCGAGTCAAAAGAGGTTGTTAGATGCTTTGAAAAAAACAGGAAAACCTGTTGTAATCGTTTTGATGAACGGGCGCCCCATGACGATTGCAGAAGAAAATACAAAAGCGGATGCTATCCTCGACGTTTGGTTTATGGGTACAGAAGCAGGAAATGCCATAGCTGATTTATTGTTTGGTGACCGAGTGCCTTCAGGTAAATTGACCGCTTCTTTTCCTGTGAATGTGGGCCAGATTCCTGTTTATTATAACCATAGAAATACCGGTCGCCCTTACGTAAAAGGCGGCCCTTCGAAATTCAAGTCAAACTATCTGGATATTCCTAACGAGCCATTGTTTGAGTTTGGCTATGGATTGAGCTATACAACGTTCAATTATAGTCCGGTGAAATTGTCTTCACCAAGCATGACAAAAACAGGCACTATTACAGCTTCGGTTACGTTGACAAATAACGGCAATTACGACGGCGAAGAAATTGTTCAGTTGTATATACGTGATATGGTAGGATCTGTAAGCCGCCCTGTAAAAGAGTTAAAAGGTTTTCAGAAAATAATGTTGAAGAAAGGTGAAAGTAAAGAAGTGTCATTTACAATCAATGAAGACCTATTGAAGTTTTTTAATTCAGATCTAAAATATGTATCAGAGCCGGGAGATTTTAAGGTATTCATTGGTCCGAGTTCGGCAACGATGAATAGTGCGGATTTTATTTTGAAATGATGTGCTAATTACGATAAACAGAGCTATCAAAAAAGGCCGCAGACAATCTGCGGCCTTTGCATTTATACAAAATAGTACATAACATTTTGCGAGAAATGATTAAAGGTCATCATATTCATACAATGGATCGATATGTGTGCCTGCTTCCATTTCGAATACTGGTTTAATAATACCATCTTTCAAACCATATACCCAGCCATGCAGGTGCGGACGCTGCGTGTGTTTCCACGCGCGCTGAATGATAGATGTTTTTGCAAGATGCATAACCTGCTCTTTCACGTTCAGTTCGACAAGCCTGTCAGAGCGTTTTTCCTGGTCTGGTATAGCCTCTAATTCATCTTTATGCAGCCTGTACACGTCCTTGATATTTCTGATCCACATGTTCAATACCTGTTTGTAATCATGGTTGCTCATAGATGCATTAACGCCGCCGCATCCATAGTGCCCGCACACAATAATGTGCTTAACTTTAAGATGCACCACTGCATACTCCAGCACGCTCAATAGGTTTACATCAGTATGTATCACCATGTTGGCAATATTGCGATGCACAAATATTTCGCCTGGTTGTGTGCCTGTTATTTCGTTGGCAGGAACACGGCTGTCACTGCATCCGATCCATAAAAACTCCGGCGTTTGAATATGGGCCAGCCTGTCAAAATACATCGGGTCGTCCTGAACTTTTTCAGTTGCCCACGCTTTATTCTCTAGTAGTAACTTTTCGTATGATTGCATATATTATTCCTCGATTAATTGTAATTGCTTTTTTATAACCAGTTGATGCATGGGTTTAAGCATGCTCTTTTTTAGTTCAACGCGAATATTCTTTAAATGGGCGTGGGTTAAAAAATCATTGACTACTTCAATAACATCTTTGTCTATAAAATCGGCCCGCGAAATATCAATTAAGATAAAACTGTTTTCCGGCACTTCTTCCAGTTTTCTCTTTAAAATAGCCTTATTTAAAAAGGATACATCTTTTCTTAAACGGATCAGGTATTTATTGGCATCGCTAACTATAAGTACTGCCGATTTGAAATTGCTTCTTAGAATAAAAACGAGGCCAACAAGAATGCCTATAATAATCCCTATTAAAAGGTCTGTAAAGATAATAGCTAAAACCGTAACAATGAAAGGGATAAATTGGTCGAGCCCTTTTTTGTATATGGAGGCAAAAAGCGATGGTTTAGCAAGTTTATAACCTGTGTAGATCAACACTGCAGCTAAAGCAGACAGTGGTATCAGGTTTAACAACGATGGAATAAACATCGCGCAGGTTAATAACATGAAACCATGTAGAATGGTGGACATTTTTGACCTTGCACCGGCGTTTACGTTTGCTGATGTTCTGACAATTACAGATGTTACTGGCAAGCCGCCAACCATTCCGGAGACAATATTACCCAGGCCCTGTGCTTTTAGCTCTCTGTTGGTAGGAGTTACTCTTTGGTAAGGATCCAGCTCATCAGCTGCTTCAATATTTAGCAATGTTTCAAGGCTTGCTACGATAGCCAGTGTAAGGGCGGTGGTCCAGACAAGAGGATTAGACAGGTGCTCCAATTTCGGAAAAATGAAAAATGAGAAGAAGCCAGTTACATCTTCCGCCACCGGAATATTTACAAGCTGATCTTGTTGCAGACTTAATGCCGGGAAGGCTGACAAGCTCCATTGTTGAATACCCGTAGCCGCCAAAACCACCACCAGCGGAGCCGGAATAAGCTTAAAGAACGGAACTTTTTTAACCAGCACTTTATCCCAGACAATCTGGATGAATATGGAAATAGCGCCAATTATAATAGCCAGCTTAGTAATCTTACTAAATGCGGCGAATAAGCCTGAAAAAGTGTTTTTATGATCCGTTTGAACAAATGCTTCGTCTCCTTCAAAATCTGCATCATATCCAACAAGATGCGGTATTTGTTTCATGATCAGGATGAGGCCAATTGCGGTAAGCATGCCCTTGATAACACTTGAAGGAACAAAGTCGCCCAGGAAACCGGCTTTCAATGATCCTAAAACAAATTGCATGACTCCTGCAATGATAACCGCCAGTAAAAAGGCTTCAAACGCAGGCATGCGGGCAATTGCAACTGCGACGATTGCTGTTAAACCGGCTGCAGGGCCGCTCACGCTCACGTTTGATCCGCTGATAGTGCCAACAACAATGCCACCAACAATACCTGCAATAATTCCTGAGAAAAGAGGCGCACCGGAAGCCAGTGCTATACCGAGACATAGTGGTAGTGCAACAAGAAACACTACCAGGGAAGCAGGCAAGTCTGCGCCTGCATTCCTAATAAAATTTTTCATTTCTGAATATGTTATGTAGTAAGTAATAAATGCACGGAACTAGTCTGCACTTGGCAGTCCTATGTTCATTGAGAGCGATATTTACTACATGAAGTTGGGAGGAGGAGTTTGAATATCGCCGTTGTGATTGTCGGGGATGGATGATGCAAAATCAATGTGATGATTTTTTGACAACAGCGATACCATAATATGACCACTCAAATAGTCATTGCCTACAGTTTCAAATTTTAAATCAACTGCTTTTTCTACGCCGAATGAATGAGGCAGCTCTTCTGTGATCTGGTTGCTGCTCAACAAAGATCCCACCTGCCTTACAGGTAGTATCTGTATGCTAAGCACCAACAGACATAGTATAGAGATAAACTTTTTCATCATTCGTACTGCAAGATAAATAACTGAGCGTCAAAATAAAAACCGCTTAAAACATATTTAACGTTTTAAGTGGCAAGTTATACATTGTATACAATGTTATAAGGTTTAGGTTATACGTTTTACATTGATTGATAGGGAGCCAATTGATCAGATTAAATTATTATTAATATGCATTATTTAAACTGTTGCCAATGGTTGGCAATCCATTTCGCAGTCACTTAACTCAACGTAAAACGTATAACTTCCAACGTACAACTTATATGTTCAATCCGCCGCAGGCGCTTAACACCTGGCCTGTGATATATGTACTCATGCCGCTGGCAAGAAATACCGTAGCATCAGCTATTTCACTTGCGCTACCAAATCTGCCTAACGGAATCTTTTTGAGAAAATCTTCTGCACCGCTTCCTTCTTTCAGGTAATGCGTCATATCTGTTTCGATAAAGCCCGGAGCGATGGCGTTGCAACGAATATTACGGCTACCCAATTCTTTTGCAACAGATTTAGTGAAACCGATAATACCTGCTTTACTTGCAGCATAGCTTGACTGGCCAGCGTTGCCACTAACTCCAACTATAGAGCTCATGTTAATGATGCTACCAGCTTTAGCTTTCATCATTGGGCGTATAACCTGTTTGGTCATATTGAAAACACTCTTCAGGTTGGTGGTCATTACATCATCCCATTGCTCAGCTGTCATGCGGAGTAACAGGTTGTCTTTGCTGATGCCGGCATTGTTAACGCAAATGTCAACGGTTCCAAATTCTTTCACCACATCATTAACGAACGACTCGCATTGCGCAAAGTCACCCGCATTGCTTTTATATGCTTTTGCTTTAACGCCTAATGCCTGCAACTGAGCTTCCAAAGCGGCTGCTTTTTCTGCACTGCTGTCGCTAACATAAGTAAAAGCAACGTTTGCTCCGTGTTCTGCAAATTTTAGGGCAATGGCAGCGCCAATACCTCTTGCGGCGCCAGTAACAATGGCCACTTTTCCTTCCAGTAATTTCATTCCGTTATTTTTTGTTGGTTAATGATGTGTTTGTTATTAACCTCTCCAGGAAAAAACATTGAATTGCTTATCCTGTGCAGCAGTTAATAAGTGAGCAAATGTAAAGTAATAGGAGAAAAAATGAGAATGTGTTTATTTTAGATGCGCTAGCGCCATTATTTCGTCAATATACTTGCGGTCGTTGCTTAGACGGGGAATTTTGTGCTGGCCACCAAGTTTGCCTTTGTTTTTCAGCCATTGCATAAATACATCTTTTTTCAGCGAGTGAAGCACTGGCATGCGAAGCGCAATATCCTTATGTCTTTTGGCTTCATAGTCGCTGTTGATGCTTTTTAAAGCGCAATCCAGCTCGTAGGCGAACTGGCTGAGGCTTTCAGGCTCTTTGTCAAATTCTATCAGCCATTCGTGTGCGCCATTATGTTCATCAGAAAAATAAACGGGCGCCGCGGTGTAGTCGTTGACCAGCGCACCGGTCTTCTGGCACGCGATAGCAATTGCTTTGTCGGAATTATCAACGATCAACTCTTCGCCAAAAGCATTGATAAAATGTTTAACCCTGCCGCTTACTTTTATTTTGAAAGGAAATAAGGAGGTGAACTGAATGGTGTCGCCTAACAAGTATCGCCACAGCCCTCCGTTGGTGGAAATTACCAAAGCATAATTCTTTCCAATCTCAACATCCTGCAGGCCGATGGTTATCGGATGGGGTTTTCCGTATTCCTCAACCGGCATAAATTCATAGAATATGCCGTGCTCCAGAAAGAGTAGCATGCCTTCTTCGTTGGGATTATTTTGGGCGGCAAAAAAACCTTCACTGGCATTATACATTTCGAGGTAATTAACACCCTCGCCAATAAATTTTTTAAACTGGTCGCGATATGGTGTAAAGGAAACGCCTCCGTGAATATATAATTCAAGATTGGGCCACACTTCTTTGAGGCATGACTTACCTGTTATTTCAAGAATACGTTTAATTAGCACGAGCGTCCACGTAGGTACGCCTGAAATTGAAGTAACGTTTTCCAGAATGGTAGATTGCGCCAGGCTTTCAATTTTGGTTTCCCACTCGTCCATCAATGCGATAGACAGCTCAGGAGTTTTGATCCATTGGCTCCAAAAAGGGGCGTTTTGCAAAAGAACAGCACTAAGGTCTCCATAATGCGTTTCTTCATTCACCTGGCTTACCTGGTGGCTGCCTCCGATTACCAACCCTTTTCCGGTAAGCAGGTCACTATCGGGATTGAAATTGTAATATAACGTAAGAACGTCTTTAGCCCCCTGGTAATGGCAATCTTCGAGGCTCTCTTCTGTAACGGGAATGAATTTACTTTTTTCACTGGTGGTGCCGCTACTTTTGGCAAACCAGGTGACAGGCGTGTTCCACAAAAGGTTTTGTTCGCCATCCATCAAACGCTGCACGTAAGGTTTTAAATCTTCATACTCCTGGATGGGAACATTTTTTTTGAAAGCCTTGATGTTGAATGTTTCGCTGAAGTGATATTTTCTTCCGAACTCTGTATGCTGGCCGTGTGTTACCAGGTCTTGCAATACAATACGCTGAGCCGCAATGGGATCATTCTTCCATTGTTCAATGCTCCAGTAGCGAAAGCGAGCCAATCGTGATATTGCAGGAGAAAGTATTTTCATGGCTGACAGTCGGCAAAATAAGAAATGCTGCTCAAATATGAGCAAAATGGCGATTTATCTTTTAACGAAGGTTCGTTAGGAAGATAAAACCTTCATCAACTACGAGCCAGGGAGCTGCCTGTTTGAAACATTCAGGCAGGTGCGAAGTACGATCAAGTTACCTTTAGATTTTTCGAAAAATAAAGCAGCCATACATTAGCTATTTCCGGAATCGTACTTAAAGTTACATTGATTTGAGCGGTCCTTGTTATTCCGCTTTGCTGCTGTCTTTCGTTAGATGTGCTACGCTGTCGTTTTTGCCCATTTCAATAATCCAGTCTTTGCGCCTGAGCTCGAAGTTTGTTCCCAGGTACAGGCGGCGGACCTGTTCGTTGGCCGCTAGTTCTTCCGCGGTCCCATGTTTAAATATTTTGCCATCAATAAGCAGGTAGGCCCTGTCGCAAATAGAGAGCGTTTCGTTTACGTTATGGTCTGTGATAAGTATGCCGATATTTTTATACTTCAACCTGGCAACAACACTCTGTATATCCTCAACCGCAATAGGGTCAACGCCTGCAAATGGTTCATCCAGCAGAATGAATTTGGGGTCTACCGCAAGCGCCCTCGCAATTTCAGTTCTTCTTCTTTCGCCACCGCTAAGGCTGTCTCCATTATTTTTACGTACGTGGTGCAAGTGAAATTCATCAAGCAGTGATTCCAGTTTGTCTTTTCTTTCCTGCCTGGTCAAAGTGGTCATTTCAAGCACGGCCATAATGTTATCCTCCACACTCAGCTTTCTGAATACACTTGCTTCCTGCGGCAGGTAACCGATCCCCATTTGTGCACGCTTGTACATTGGTAAGGCGGTAATATCAATCTCGTCAAGATAAACCTCTCCTTCATCTGGCTTAATCAAACCAACAACCATATAGAAGGTTGTAGTTTTGCCGGCACCGTTAGGGCCAAGCAAACCCACTATTTCACCTTGTTTTACATTTACAGAAACATTGTTAACTACGGTTCTGCTGCTATAGGTCTTTACCAGGTTTTTTGTATGTATAGTTAAACTCACTCGTGAACGTAATTTGAACAAAAATAAATGATGTGATTGAATAAGGTTGCCAATAAAGGTATATTAAACAGCTATGCCGCTATTATGATGCCAATATTTGTATTTTGATTAACGAATTAGTTGCTGAGTTTCAGGCGTATGGACTGTTATGGCTTATGCCGGGTTAGATTTTACTTTGCTATATATGTAGATAAAAGCGTTGGCTAATGTATATTGCAACAATTTTATAGAAAGAGATGAAAGTTACAGATCATATTGCGCAGGCAAAAGACACATTGATTTCGTTTGAGATTTTACCCCCTTTGAAAGGTAAAAGTATAACATCAATTTACGAGCACCTGGATCCTTTGATGGAATTTAAACCTTCCTGGATAAATGTTACCTATCACAGAACTGAAACGATGTTCAAGAAAAAGGGCGACGGAAGTTTTGAAAAAGTGGAGGTACGCAAAAGGCCCGGTACGGTTGGTATTTGCGCTGCCATTATGAACCATTATCATGTGGATGCAGTGCCGCATATTATTTGCGGAGGCTTTACAAGACGTGAAACTGAGGATGCCCTGATAGATCTTAATTTCCTTGGCATTGATAACGTGCTGGTATTGCGTGGTGATGCTGCCAAGAATGAAACCTTTTTTGAGCCGGAACCAGGTGGTAACCGCTATGCAATAGACCTGCTTAAACAAGTGGCTCATTTGAATAACGGTGTTTATGTGGATGAAGATATTCTGAACGGCGGAAAGACTAAGTTTTGTATTGGAGTTGCGGGTTATCCTGAAAAACATTTTGAAGCGCCCAACTTGCAGACTGACTTGCAACGTTTGAAGGAAAAAGTAGATGCCGGTGCTGAATATGTAATGACGCAGATGTTTTTTGACAATAAAAAGTATTTCGCTTTTGTAGAGGCCTGCAAACAGGCTGGTATCAATGTGCCTATTATACCAGGATTGAAGCCTATCAGCAATAAAAAACAGCTGTCTGTATTGCCCAGGATTTTCCAGGTTGAATTGCCTGCAGAGTTGTCTAACGAAATTCTAAAATGCAAGACAGATGCTGATGTTGAACAGGTAGGTACTGAATGGTTGATCCATCAGAGTAAGGAGTTGAAGAACTTTGGTGTTCCTGTGTTGCATTACTATACACTTGGCAAACCACAGGTAATCAGGAATGTAGTGAAAGAGTTGGTGTAAACTTTATTTATAAAAATTATGACGGAGCCCGAAGCATTTGCTTCGGGTTTTTTGTTGTACCACATTGAGATTTCCTTAAATTTTTTTGCGCTATCTAAAACGCTGGCAAATACAAAAAGTGTGTTGTAACTTCCTTAAGGCTTTAATCTGTAACCTTTTGTTCGTATTCAATAATCCGGCTTAGAACTATAGCTGTTGCGACTTTTCGCTTTTCCTCCCGATTATTCATCAAATAAAATACACCAAACATGGCCCACTTCTTATTGCAGGGTTCTTACTCACCCGAAGCATGGAAAGCACTCGTAAGCAAACCTGAAAACAGAATTGAAGTTGTTCGTCCCATCATTGAAAGCCTGGGCGGCAAAGTAGAGTCCGGTTATTTTTGTTTCGGAGAATACGATATTTTCCTGGTTGTAGAATTGCCGGACAATGTAAGCGCTGCGGCTTTTTCGGTTGCTATAGCCGCAGGTGGCGCGTTTACAACACAAAAGACGACAATACTGATAACTTCGGAAGAAGCTATTGAAGCCATGAAAAAAGGCGCAAGCCTTTCCGGGTATCGCGCACCGGGGAAATAAGAAAATTGATCTTGAATTGAATATCGATCGCCGCAAGACTTTTTAAAGCTTTGTGAGTGGAAAATATTTGCGTTTAGAAAAAGGTTGCCAATACAAAAGCTACAGCTTCATATTAGCCGGGCATATGCAGCATTGTATAGGATAAAACACTATTTAACTGTAAAACGTGTTTTGCATCGTGATTAATCTTGCCCAACACCCGATAAAATCTCAAATTTACATTTGATAACACCCGCTTATGCCAAAGGGTTTTGACAAACCCGCTGCAAATCCTGTAAAAATCTTCTTGTTGCTGATGCTAACCTTTGCGTCTGTTGCTATGCTGTTTAACGCTGCGGCAGTAGCACAATCTCCATCAGCCGATTCAGTAAAAAATAAAAAAACTTCAGACCAGCCTGCATCAAAGCGATCCAGCCTGGAGCTCTATGGCTTTATACTCACTGATGTGATCTATGATTTTAAACAAATGGATCCCAAATGGTATGATGTACCGAGGCCGACTAAGTTGCCTTCCTATAAAGATCAGTTTGCTCCTGACGGACAACTTTATTTCAGTGCACGGCAAACGAGATTTGGCGTGAAGAGTTCCATTGTAACACCGTTGGGGCCACTGAATACTTTGTTTGAATTCGATTTGTTTGGGTCTGGTGTTGACGCCGGCCAAACCACATTTCATCTTCGCCATGCTTACGGCGAGTTGGGGAAATTTGGTGTTGGGCAAACATGGAGCCCGTTTGTGGACATAGATGTATTTCCCAACGATCTTGAATATTGGGGGCCGAACGGAATGGCCAATATCCGCAACCTTCAAATTCGTTATATGCCTATACAAGGCGATACAAAACTGACGATTGCGTTGGAGAAGCCCGGCGGCACTGCAGATGAAGGACAGTATAGTGATATGCTACAGCTTAAAAATGTTAAGCCTCAATTTAATTTGCCCGATTTAACTGCGGAATATCGGCTGGGTAGAAAATGGGGATACATAGAGCTTGCTGGTATTTTGAGACAACTTAAATGGAAAGATCTTGATACTTCCGGAAATGATTATAGTGGACAAAGAGCTGGTTGGGGATTTAATTTAAGTTCCAGAATTAAAGTGTTTAAGCAGGATATGATCCACTTGCAGCTGCTCTACGGAAAAGGTATAGAGAATTACGTGAGAGATGCGCCTGCAGATCTTGGTATAAAAAATACCGGCCCAAATTCTATAGAAGGGGTTACGTTGCCTGTTACAGGCTTTGTAGGCTTCTATGATCATTACTGGAACAAGAAATTTAGCAGCACCGTGGGCTATTCGTTTGTTAAGATTGATAACTCAGATGGGCAGTCACACGACGCTTTTCATTTTGGCGAATATGCTATAACAAACTTAATCTATACTCCTGTAAGGGATGTGTTTTTTGAATTGCAGCTTCAATATCTGGAACGAAAGAATTTTACCGATGGATGGAAGGCCACTGACCCAAGAATCCAGTTCTCATTCAGATTTAATTTTTCTCAAAAGCTTTATTATGAAACCAACACTGCACCGTAAAATATTGGCAACCACATATTGGTTTGCCCTACTCTTTCTGCTTGCCTGTAATAGTAGTAATAGCGAGGAAAAGAAAACGACAGATTCGATTGCCTCGAACGATCATCCTCATACAGAAACGTTGCTAAGTGATAATGAAGTTAAGGCCGCAGCGCCGGATGCAGGTATCAAAAGCGAGCAGGGCTATGCTTTGCCAAGGCACACTGACCATCTTGCGCAATCGCCCATCAACATTATTTCTGGCAAAACAGATAAGGATAGTAAGGAGCAATTTTCATTGGTCTTTCATTCAGATATTGATGCCGCGGAAAACCTGGGCCATACTGTTGAACTGGAGTTCAAAGAAGGAAGTAATTGCATAGTAAATGGGAAGAATTTTTCCAGCAAACAATTTCATTTTCATACACCATCTGAACACCTGGTGGATGGTATGACTTTTCCTATGGAAATGCACGTGGTGAATGTTTTAGCTGATTCAGGTAACACGAATACGCCATCTTACCTGGTTGTTGGTGTACTTTTCAAGATAGGTACAGAGAACAAGTTTCTCAAAGAGTTTTTGAATAAAATTCCGGCAAAAGAAGGAGGAAAGAATACATTGCAAGCAGGCGAAGTGAAATTTGATGATTTGATTGCTCAATTCACAAAAGACGACTTCAGATCTTATTACACGTATAATGGTTCACTAACCACACCACCATTTACTGAAAGCGTTAAATGGGTTGTTATGAAACATGTTGTGGAAGCTTCCGAAGAACAGATCATGGCTATCGAAAAAATGGAAGGCAATAATGCAAGGCATGTACAAGCGATTAATAACAGAAAAGTATATAGTCATTAGCTAATAACCTAAAACATGTTAGGGTATTTAAAGGCGGCCTGTCTGATCAATCCTTCACCAAATCGGTTGACGCTTGTGCGAATACTGAAAGTTCTCTGCCCGGGCAAATAGAACTTGCTTTGATAAGGTATCCCAAAAACAAAAGAGCCTCATAAACTATTCGTTTACAAGGCTCTTCTAGTAATAATTGCTGTAGGGGTAGGAGTCGAACCTACACGAGGCAGTTGGCTAAAGTACAAAGTCTGGTGGTCAACCCCGGTCGGCCGAACTCGAGAGTAGGTCGACTCTATGCTTAGTTTATCCTGTTGTCCTCACCCCCGAGACGAGAGGGCATGTCTGCCAAAATTTCATCACCCCACATTATGAAAGAACTTTTTCCGTTTCTTTGACAATGCAATATTAAAGAGATAAACTTACTTGTTACAAATATTTCAAAGTTTTTTTTCTAACTATTGAAATTATTTAATAAATTGGTGTTTTAATTAGATTTTATTTAATTTTAAACAGAATAAACCCGTGAAATTTAATTTAGACAAACTTGACTTCCAGATCATCCAGGAAATGATGGAGAATGCAGAAATTTCCTACGCGGATCTCGGTAAAAAGCTATTTGTTTCAGGGGGCACAATCCATGTCCGCATTAAAAAACTACAGGAGTTCGGTATTGTTAAAGGTACAAAACTCAATGTAGATTTAAAATCCTTAGGTTACGATGTTATCGCTTTTATCGGTATCTATCTCGAAAAGAGCTCGTTATATGATTCCGTGGCCAAAGAATTAAGAAAAATCCCGCAGATTGTCCGCCTTAACTACACAACTGGCAACTATAGCATGTTTGCTGAGATTGTTTGCAAAGACATCCAGCAACTCCGTTTTGTATTACATGATGAACTTCAGAAAATCAAAGGCATAGAGCGCACAGAGACCTTTATCTCGCTCGATGAGAGTTTCAGCAGAAATGTGCTGGTAAGCAGCGAGGTATAAGGCTTAAGGCTGCAAAAAAGGTGTTCTATACCGGGTAGGTGTAGGGCACCTTTTCTTAATTCTAAAGCGACTCTACCCTTTTGCATTTCAACCGCGACTCTCGAATTTTAAGCCTCACATCCTATACCTCATTCCTCACACCTTCCGGCCTCCCTTAACCATAACTTATTATTTTCTTCGCAATTCCCATTTATTTAATGTGTAACTTCAAGCAAACCTATATTTTTTATGCGTTGGAGAAAGTTTAACGGAGAACCCATCCATTTACCTATCAAAAATGCTGTAGAAGAGGCTATAAAAAAAGAGTATGCAAAGGGCGTTCGTTTGAAAGTTTGCATAGGAACTGATAGCCAGGTAAAGGGTGACGAAACGGAATTTGCCACGGTAATTGTTTTTCTGAGGGAGCACAACGGCGGCTTCATGTATATCCACAACGAAAAGACAAGACACAAGTACAACATTAAAGAACGTATGCTGGTTGAAGTGGCCAAAAGCATTGAAATAGCATACGAATTGTGTAACCTGTTTATTCAGTACGATATTGACATGGAGGTTCATGCCGATATTAACACAAATCCACAGTTTAAAAGCAATGACGCTTTACGCGAAGCAATGGGCTACATCCTTGGTATGGGCTTCGCGTTTAAAGCGAAACCGGAGGCTTTTGCCAGTAGTTGCTGCGCGGATAAAGTTTGCAACTAGTTGAGTGCAACAGCGCTCTGTTTACAACCTGTTTTTGCAGGTTGCATGGTATCTTTTCCCCTCAACTTTTTTAATTCAGATCTACTTTCAAAAAAATCAACCTGGCCCGGCAACATTTTATCCCCTTACAGTCTCTAATTATAAAGCATTTTGGCTATGTATAAATTATTCTTTCTGGTGCTTGTTATTTGCTGTATTGTTTCGTGCAGTAAAGAAGACCATTCATTGCCAATGAACGAGCTTAGCGGGACCTGGAAATACATTGGCGAAAAGGCAAATAGTGCAGGCGCTTATTTTCTGCCAAAAGATTCTGTTGATTACTATTTCCGGTTTGCTCCGGATACATACCTGCGCCAAAAAGACGGCGCTCGTACCTGTGGCAGCTACTTTTATTCAAAGGGAACACTGACTTTGCGTGTCGGCAAGACAGATAGCAGTTTCCAGGCTCAGTTTCTTAATGATACGCTTGTACTTAGATCCAACGAACACCCCGAAAATGGCTCTCATTACTTCATTCACGCGCTCCGGCAATTAAAAAACTGCAACTAGCATTAAGTCGAAATTTAAAAATCAAAATTCAAAACCTTGTAATTCGGGTGTGCTGATTCTTTAAGAATTCAGCGGTAATTTTTGTTTGATGCGTTTCGAAGGGGGCTGATTTCTTCAATGATGTTGACAGTCAGGGATTTGTGCCTTTTGATTTTGGGTTACCCTCATCCACGATTTTAACCAGTGATGTAAAATCAACATTAATTTCCCAAGGCTTGAATAATTTTGCGCCATAAAAAAATTTCAGCACTGCATAGGGGTAACTTCCTCTTGGGTTGTTACTATATAAAAGGATTTTAAAGTGAATGCAGTTGCACTTGGTACATCTTGTCAAACATTTGTTGTGGAGTATAGCGGCAATGCACTTGTGCAATCTTTGATGAATGGCAGTGAACTAGCCTTTGAACAGGTTTTTAAAGCATATTTTAAAAACCTGCACGCTTATGCGTGCACTATTCTGAAAGATGATGCAACAGGTGAAGAAGTGGTTCAAAATGTGTTCTTCAAACTTTGGAACGGCAAGGGTAATATTAATGTTCAATCTTCTCTCAGTGCCTATCTATACAGAGCTGTACATAATGAATGCATGAATCATATAAAACATGGTAATGTTAGAAAGGTTTACCAAATGCACGCTGCCTATACTATGCAGGCTGCAGGTAACGGTTCTGCAGATAACAGCCATGCCCAGGCTGAGCTACAGCAAAAACTTCAGGAAGCATTGAATGAGTTGCCTGAACAATGCAGGACTATTTTCCAGTTAAGCAGGTTTGAAGAGTTGAAGTACAGGGAGATTGCGAAAGTGCTGGATATCTCTGTAAAAACGGTAGAAAACCAGATGGGCAAAGCACTACGTATACTCAGGACAAAGCTGGCCGATTTTCTGCCGTTGCTTATTTTTATTCATAGCCTATTTTAAACTACGTTGATTGAAACATTTTTCGAACGATATGATTGATGACCTGCTGGTAAAAGACCTTACCGGAGAAATAACAGCGGAAGAAGAAAAGGTATTGAATCAGTGGGTGAATGAAGGCTTAGAGAACCGGAAATATTATAATGATTTCAGGTTGATATGGCAAAAAAGCCTCGAGCTGGCTGCCAAAAGCACCCTGGATGAAAATGAAGCGTGGAAAAGGTTTCAGCAGCGCATTAGTCCGAAGCATACCGCCACGGTTGTTGAGTTCCCTCATAAAAAAAATAAACGGAATACATGGATAAAAGTTGCAGCCGCAATGCTTTTTGCAATTGCCGGTTCTGCGATAACATATCTGTACGTATTTAAACCAAGGCCGGTAGAAACGCTACAAATCGCAGCGGTAAATGAGGTGATAAACGATACGTTGCCAGACGCATCTGTGGTAACACTTAATAAGCATTCAAAACTATATTATCCTTCAAGATTTAATAAGGATAGCCGGTCTGTGAAGCTGGAAGGAGAAGCTTTCTTCAATATAACACCAAATAAGCAATCACCTTTTACAATTGCGGTGAATGATATTACAGTGAAAGTGGTGGGTACCTCATTTAATATCAGAAGCTTTAATGGTAAGACAGAAGTTATTGTAGAAACGGGCATAGTGCAGGTAATACAGAATGGAAAAATAACTGAACTGAAACCTAAAGAGAAAGTAGTAGCTGGCGCGCAGGATTCTACTTCTGTAAAACAACCGGTAACAGATGAGTTATACAACTATTACCGTAGTAAAAAATTCGTTTGTGATAATACATCGCTCGAACGTTTGGTAGAAATGCTGAATGAAGCATATGGTGTACATATTGTGATTGCAAAAGATGAATTGAAAAAACTTTTACTTACAACCACATTTGATAATGAAACCCTGGACCATATTATCGAAATAATCAGTGATACATTCAATATTTCGGTAGTTCGCAAAGACGGCCAGATCATTCTTGAATAAAACAGGAAATTAAGATGGAACAATTTATTTGCCGGTTAAGAAAACGGCTCGGGATTACTATTGCTTTTATTATCTGCCTGGCATGCAGTGCTGCCGCCCAAAGCCCGCTAAATAAGCAGGTTTCATTTGAGGTGCGCAATGAAAAGCTGGAAGATGTATTGGGTGTGCTTAGTAATAAGGGAAACTTTTATTTTTCTTATAGCAGTAATATCATCAGGAAAGATAGCGTGGTAAGCCTTAAGGTAGTCAACAAGACTATTAAACAAGTGTTGGATGTTTTACTTAAAGGCTATGAGTATAAGGAGAACGGTAATTACATCATTATAAAAAAATCTCCTGCGCGTGTAACGGTTGTGGCCACACAGGTTGTGGCGGACAAACAATACACTATTACCGGCTACATTATTAATGAAGAAACGGGAGAAAAGGTTAGTGATGCCAGCATCTATGAAAAACATCAGCTGGCTTCGGCGTTAAGTGATGACGGTGGCTTCTTTAAACTGAAATTAAAAAGCAAATACCGAACGGCCGAGATAACGATAAGCAAAGAGTTGTATGAGGATACGACAGTGAGCCTGGCATCGAAACAAAGCCAGCAGCTAACAATAGCCATCACGCCAATAGAAATGCCTGTAACAATTAGCCCGGAAGATTATTCGCTTCCGGATTCTGTAATTGTAAAAGTAAAAACGGACAGTGTTGTGACTGAGTACACATTTGTGAAACAGGATTCTGTTAAGGTTGAAAAGACGGTCTTGGGAAAGTTCTTTCTTACATCCAAACAAAAAGTGCAGAGCCTTAATTTAAAGAAGGTCATTGCAGAACGCCCTTTCCAGGTTTCATTAACTCCGGGATTGAGCTCGCATGGAAATTTAAGTCCACAGATTGTCAATAATTTTTCATTGAACATATTTGGTGGTTATACCGGCGGAACAGAAGGTGTTGAAGTAGGAGGGTTATTCAATATCAATAAAAAGGATGCACGGTATGTGCAGGTTGCCGGCGTATTTAATATTGTTGGCGGATCTGTAGCAGGTGTACAGGTGGCAGGTATTCATAACCTGGTGCTGCAGGACCAATCAGGTGTGCAGGTGGCTGGTATTAGTAATATTGTGCGAAGCGATGCGAGTGGCGTTCAGGTATGTGGTATTTACAACCATGCTACCAACAGTGTTAAGGGTGTGCAGGTTGCAGGTATTGGAAATTTTACCAATTATACAAAGGGTGTTCAGACTGCGGGTATTGTAAACATTACACATGAGGATTTGAAAGGTATGCAGATTGCTGGTGTGTTTAACTATGCAAAGTCATTGAAAGGCATGCAGATCGGCCTGATCAATTTTGCGGATACATCCGATGGTTATAGTATAGGGCTGATTAATTTTGTAAGAAGGGGTTATCACAAAATTGGCATCTCAACAAATGAGTTGATGCAATTAAACGTTGCATTTAAATCCGGCAACCGTAAGCTATACAGTATTTTACTTGGCGGAATGAGCACCAACCCCAATGAAAAATTGTATTCATTCGGATATGGCATGGGAACTGAAATAGGGATAGGAAGGATGTTTTCAATTAACCCTGAGTTAACTACACAATACTTGTATAAGGGCGCGTGGGATGAATACAATTCATTAAATAAACTTACGCTAAACGCGAATTTTAAGATCGGTAAGTATTTCTCCATCTACGCCGGGCCAATGTTGAATATTTATTATGGTAATCAAAATGCGGCTTCAGGTGAATATAAATCTGTAACGCCTCCATCTGGCTATCATCAATTTGATTTTAAAAACGATCATTTAACCGGATGGATCGGATGGAATGCGGGAATACATATTTTTTAGGTGCGCTTTGAAAAGTGGGCTTTAGCCCATAATGAATCATGTGGCTAGAGCCATATTCAAATTAGTTCATCTTCCGTCAGCTAAAGCAGACGGCAATGAAAATAACTCAAATCTGTCATTGGCACGATAGGAGAGACCTCTCGAGTATAGGCCTGTTAATGAGTGGCGATGTCTTTTGTCTGCATAACGTTTTATACTCGTTGGTCTAACTATGCATCACCTGCCTCTCTTCAACTAAGTGAGAATATACCCTTCGGACAAAAAAACTTTCACACATAGGGGTAACGCCCTCCTCGATTGTTATTAATACAAACATCAACCTATAACTATTAAATACACCAAAAATGAAAAAGATTAAATGCGTTGAACCTATGGTAAAAAAAATCATCACCCAACCTTTATTTTATGCTATAATATTTACAACGCTTGCAATAACTGGCTGTACAAAAGACCGTATAACCGGAAGCGGTAATATTATTTCTCAAGCAAGAAATGTGGAGGCCTTTCATGGTATTTCAGTAAGTGGGAACAAAAAGGTAACAGTAACATATGGCCGCGTACAACAGCTCACATTAAGAGGTTACGAAAACCTGTTGCCTTATTTTGAGACCAATGTACGCAACGGCATTCTTGAAGTGGGCTATAAAAACAATACCAGCGTACGGCATGATAATATAGAAATCACTATCGAAGTTCCGGCGTTTGACAAAGCCATGTTGAGTGGCTCAGGCGATCTTTCTATCAATGATTTCAATGGTAGTTCTTTGTCGCTTGAATTAAGCGGATCCAATAGGGTGTCCGTTGCTTCGAGCTATACAAATGCAGATATCTCGATGAGTGGTTCCGGCAATGTAAACGGCGCTGAGTTCAAAACAAAAACAGCTACAACGCATATCAGCGGCTCCGGCACTATTGAATTAAGTTGTTCAGATAATCTTTCTGCGCATATATCCGGCTCTGGAAATATCTATTATTGGGGAAGCCCCACGCTTGATGTATCCGTAAGCGGAAGTGGCAAAGTTGTAAGAAAATAGACTTCTTCTTAAGTTTCAAAACTAGGGTTGATCTAGTGTTTTTTTACTTTTGAATTTTGACTATTCTACTCTTGCACTTTCTTATTGCAACTGTCAATAAAAGTAAGCACTTCCTCTCTTCCTGTTTTCTTTTCAGCACTTGTAATAAAGCTCTGTGGAAGGAACTGCCATGTTTCGCGCATGGCATCTAAAAAGTTTTTTACATGCCTTTCCAGGGCTTTGGGTTTTTCTTTATCAGCTTTTGTAAAAACAAGCGTGAAAGGCACCTGCCATTCCCCTAGTTTATTTACAAATTCGAGATCAATAGCTTGCGGTTCATGGCGGCTATCTATCAGCACAAAAATATTTACAAGGTTTTCCCGTTTGCGCAAATAGTCTTCAATCATTTTTTCCCACTTGTTCCTTTCGGATTGAGAACGTTTCGCGTATCCATACCCCGGTAAATCCACCAAATACCATTTGCTTTTTGTTGCCGCTTTAATGCTGGCTTTGCTTTCAATATCGTAATGGTTGATTAGTTGTGTTTTTCCCGGCGCCGCAGAAGTTTTAGCAAGCGAACTATTATTGCACAACATATTTATCAGCGATGATTTGCCAACGTTGCTTCTGCCAATAAAAGCATATTCGGGCCTGTCAGCCTTTGGACATTTATCAACCGAAGGGCTGGAAATAAGGTAGTTCGCTTTTTTAATAACCATTACGCTGTACGTTATATGTTGTAAGTAATACGTTTTACGTTTTCCGCGTGAAACGTGTTTTGGAAGCCTGGCAGCAAAAGTACTGTATTAGTTATACGTTGTACGTGATAAGTTTTACGTTATGCTGCCTGGTCAAAAAGAAACCCGGCATTTAGCCGGGTTCCGAACAATTATCATAAAAAGATCAATCGGCGATCATTTTCAATTCTCCACTGTCCATTATCAATTAACTAACAAGCACATCGCCTTTCATTTCTGCCGGAATAGGCAATCCCATCACGGTTAATATGGAAGGAGCAATATCGCCAAGCTTTCCAGGCTTCACTGTTCCGTGCCAGTTTTTGTCAATCACAAACAGCGGAACAAGGTTTAATGAGTGCGCCGTGTTTGGCGTGCCATCAGCATTAACCATAAAATCGGCATTGCCATGGTCTGCTGTTAAAAAGATGGTATATCCATGCTCTAAAGCAGCGGTAACAACACGTTCAACACATTTGTCAACTGTTTCAGCAGCTTTTACTACCGCAGGGAAAACGCCTGTGTGGCCCACCATGTCAGTGTTGGCATAGTTCAATACAATAAAGTCAGCGGACTCTTTTTCAATTTCAGGAACAAGTTTGTCTGTCAGCTCGTAAGCACTCATTTCAGGCTGCAGATCATAAGTAGCCACTTTTGGAGAAGCTGCTAAAATGCGGCTTTCACCTTCAAATGGAGTTTCTCTGCCTCCGCTGAAAAAGAACGTAACGTGCGGGTACTTTTCTGTTTCAGCAATGCGGATCTGCTTTTTACCATTCGCTTCCAATACCTGGCCAAGTGTATTGTTCAGGTTGTCATTTTCGAACACTACTTCAACATTCTGGAATGTTTTATCATATTCCGTCATTGTGGTATAGTGCAGGTTCAGCTTATGCATACCAAAGTCAGGGAAATCCTGCTGTGTAAGCACTTGCGTAATTTCACGGCAACGGTCAGTGCGGAAGTTAAAGCAAAGCGCCACATCCCCGTCTTTAATAATTGCCAGCGGTTGCTGTGCTTCGTTTACTATAACTGTTGGCTTAATAAATTCATCTGTTATATCAGCGGCGTAAGATTGTTCTACAGCGGCTATTGCATCTGTTGCTTTAGGCCCTTCACCTTTAGCAAGGGCATCGTAGGCAAGCTTAACCCTTTCCCAACGTTTATCTCTGTCCATTGCATAATAGCGGCCGCTAACAGTCGCAATTTTTCCTCCGCTTGTATTCAGGTGCTCCTGCAGTTCCTTTATAAAACCAAGGCCACTTTTAGGATCAGTATCACGGCCATCTGTAAAGGCGTGAATGTATACTTCTTCAAGACCTTCTTTCTGGCAAAGAGTTGTTAAAGCTTTTAAATGATTAATGTGTGAGTGTACACCACCATCACTTACCAGGCCCAGCAAATGGAAAGGTTTTTTATTTTCTTTCGCATAGCGGATGGAATTTAACAAAACTTCATTTTCGAAGAATTCGCCATCACGGATAGCAACATTAATTCTTTGTAATTCCTGGTAAACAATACGTCCCGCACCCAGGTTCAGGTGCCCTACTTCACTGTTTCCCATCTGCCCGTCAGGCAAACCAACCGCTTCGCCACAAGTAACCAGGGTTGTATTGGGATATTTGCTATAAAGGCTGCTCACGAAAGGAACATTGGCGTTTTGTATGGCATCGGCTGCTTTTACCTTGCCAAGACCCCAACCATCCATAATGATCAGTATTGCTTTTTTATTATTTTCCATGCTTTATCAATTTTGCTGCGCTAAGCTACATATCAATTTTGAATTTTTGTTTAGCATCTGTTAAGGCTTTTGTTTCATATGAGTAATTGGCATATTTTTAGCTCCAAATAAGTCCAAAATATAAAATGAAAAGCTTTTTGTACGCGGCGGGATTGGTGATGGTATTATGCTCTTTTAGCATATCTGCTGATAGCGACGGCATTGTTAATGCTTTGAAAAAAGGCAACGCTGATATGTTAAGCGCTTACTTCGATAATATTATTGATGTTAAGCTGCCAGGCAAAGACGAAGTGAAGGGGATAGGAAAGAACCAGGCGACAATTACACTGAAAGATTTCTTTACCCAAAACCACATCACTGATTTTGAGCTCACTTCCCAGCGGGAAATGAGCGGGACAATGTATATGGCCGGTAAGCTCAAGAATAATGGCAGCGGCTATAACGTTACGCTAATGATGAAAAACCGGGGCGATAAGCTCTCAATCATAACCATCCGGATTAACTAATTAAAATCCCGCCACAACGGCGGGATTTTTTATGTGCAGGCATTTGATATTTATCACACAGCCAGATAAATGAATCCCTACCTTTGCGCCAAAATTTTAGCTATATGGATTACCGCATAGAAAAAGATACTATGGGCGAAGTGCAGGTGCCAGCCCAGGTTTATTGGGGTGCTCAGACACAACGCAGCATCGAAAACTTCAAAATTGCGCAGGATATTAACAAAATGCCCAAGCCAATTATCCAGGCATTTGCTTACCTGAAAAAAGCTGCAGCCTTAACCAATTTTGAGTTGAACGTATTGCCGGTTGAAAAGAAAGATGCCATCGGCAAAGTTTGTGATGAAATACTGGAAGGCAAACTGGATGACCAGTTCCCATTGGTGGTTTGGCAAACAGGAAGCGGTACCCAAAGCAATATGAACGTAAATGAAGTGGTTGCTTACCGTGCGCACGTTTTAAACGGCGGCCAGCTTACTGATAAAGATAAATTCGTTCATCCTAACGACGACGTAAACAAATCTCAGTCTTCTAACGATACTTTCCCTACCGCTATGCACATTGCTGCATATAAAATGCTGGTAGAAACAACTATCCCTGGTGTTGAAAAACTGCGTGATACGCTTGCTGAAAAAAGCAAAAAGTTCATGCATGTGGTAAAGATCGGCCGTACGCACTTTATGGATGCAACGCCTTTAACCCTGGGCCAGGAGTTCAGTGGTTATGTTGCACAGTTGACGCATGGCATTAAGGCAATTAAAAACTCACTGGCACACCTGAGCGAGCTGGCTCTTGGTGGAACAGCTGTAGGCACTGGTATCAACACGCCTGCCGGTTATTCTGAACTGGTTGCCAAGAAAATTGCAGAATTAACAGGCCTGCCATTTGTTACCGCTGAAAATAAATTTGAAGCGTTAGCGGCACACGATGCAATCGTAGAAGCGCATGGTGCATTGAAAACTGTTGCCGTTAGCCTGATGAAGATTGCAAACGATATTCGTATGCTGTCAAGCGGCCCACGTAGCGGTATTGGAGAAATTCATATCCCCGACAACGAGCCAGGTTCTTCGATCATGCCGGGAAAGGTAAACCCAACACAGTGTGAAGCATTAACAATGATTGCTGCACAGGTGTTAGGTAATGATGTCGCGATCAATATTGGCGGTGCAACCGGCCACTTTGAACTGAACGTATTTAAACCAGTGATGATCTTCAACTTCCTGCATAGCGCAAGGTTAATTGGTGAAGGTTGTGTATCGTTCAACGATAAATGTGCTGAAGGGATTGAGCCGATTGAAGCGAACATTAAAAAACACGTTGATAACAGCCTGATGCTGGTTACTGCGTTAAATACAAAAATCGGCTACTATAAAGCGGCTGAAATTGCGCAGAAAGCACACAAGGAAGGAACTACGTTGAAAGAAATGGCGTTGAAGCTGGGCTACCTTACATCAGAAGAATTTGATGCATGGGTAGATCCGATTAAAATGGTAGGTGAGTTGAAGTAGTTTTATTAAGAAACTTTGGATATAAACAGGCTGTATCAAAAAAGATGCAGCCTGTTTTTTTTGACTTGCCATGAGAAGAGATTTTTTTACCGGCTATAGTGCCCTGATGGGGCTGTTGTTGTGTCACTCACTTCAACTGAACCAATTCTTATCGGCTTGAAAAATTCATGCTCCGTGTGTTAACGCTCTGCGAAGCCTCCTGGCTTCGCAGAGCGTTAAATACACCTTCCAATAAATATCAACCGTTCTATGGCAATTGTTTAAGGAATGATTAATTTGGTAACAATAACCGCCACTTAATGCAACCAAAACATTGTCTTTTCTTCTTACTGCTGTTTGCTGTTTCTTTTGCTATCGCGCAATCAAAAAACTTTTCTATTACAGAAGCCAGTAAAACGCAACCTTCACTTGATGGGAAAGCCGGCAACCAGGATTATTTGTATGTTACTGCAGGAGATAGGCTATATACTATCGGAAATCAACAAGGCAATTTTCCTTCGGTTGGTTTTCATGTCCCGGGAGAAATGGGCGGCGTTTGGCAGCATCCGATAAAATTGTTGAATGGCTTTAGTTTTGGAATCCGCAAAGCCGGCTCTACAGATTTTCACACCCTTGAAAAAGCCGATCATTTCAAAACATATCCATTCACAACTTCTTTTTCATACCATCTGTCAGAAGAAAACGTACACATAACAAGAACACAATTTGTGCCCGACGGGCTGCCTGTCCTGGTGGTTGAATATGCCATTCATAATAATACAAAAGACGATGCTGCATTTACGCTTTCATTTAATGCAACTGTGAACCTTTTGCCTACATGGTTAGGCGAGCGCAGCGGAATGACGGATGGCAAAGATGAGGTTGTATCTACAGGCACCGATAAAGACGTCTATTTTGTAAAAGATCACAACAATTCATGGTTTGCGGGAATGGCTGTGCACGGAGCTAAAGCCAGCTTGCAAAAGCGGGAAGGCAGCGAGAATACGTTAAATACAGCGTTGCTCTCCGATGTGCGTGTGCCGGGAAACGGAACAACATATATCCGGTATTTTATTTCTGGCTCAACAGTTAATACTAAAGAGATTGCAGATAATATTTCTAAAGCCCGAAAAGATCTTCCGCAACTATTTACTGCAAAGGCGCAGCGTTATGCAACAATATCAAAACAAGCTGCTGTATCTATTCCCAATACATTGTTACAGCAAGCTTATGAGTGGGGTAAATATAATTCCGACTGGCTTGTTCGGGATGTGCCGGGCATGGGTAGGGCAATGAGTGCAGGCTTGCCAGACTATCCATGGTTTTTTAGTAACGACCAGGCTTATACTTTCCGCGGCCTTACGGGAACAATGCAACCTTCGTTGTTCTATAGCTCGTGGAAAATGCTGAAACAACTTTCAGATAAAACGAATGATAGCAATGGCAGAATTATGCATGAAGCATCTACCAATGGGGCGGTTTATGATAAAGGCCGAATGGAAGAATCGCAACTGCATATAATTGCCGCATGGCATATTTTTAAGTGGACAGGAAATCTGGACTTTCTTAAAGAGAATTACACCTACGGTAAAAAGACCTGGAATTGGTTGCAGCAACATGATAAAAACAAGAATGGTTATATAGAAGGATATGGTGGCGTTGAAATCGAGGGCCTGAATGAAGAGATGCTGGACGTGCAGGTTCATACGCAAAAATTTCTTGCATGTATGTCCGCCATGGCAAAGCAACTGAACGATGCTGCCGGAGCGAAGGACTTTGCGGAGAAAGCGGACTATCTTAAAACGAAAATCAATAGTGAATGGTGGTTGCCAGAAGAAGGCCGCTACGCAGATTTTATTACCTCGCCCCAAAAAGCCCTTTCAATAATAGACACTGCGTTAAGTAAACGTGTTCACACAGGAAGGAATGAATGGGCAAGGAAAAAATTGATGGATGTAAGAAAGCAAATTGTTGATGGAAACTACCACGATAAAGGATATGCTGTTTACTACAACACGCCAGGGATTCTGCCTGCGGAAACCGGTATTATTGATACGGCGCGAGCGATGCAGATGTTCAATAAATTGGGCTTCTTTACCAATAAGTTCGGGCTATATATCGCAGGTATTGAACGGCCTGATAATATAGCCGTTGATGAAGGTTCGTTTGCCCACGACAGCATGTTCACCTACAACAGGGCTGTTATGGCCATTGCTACATCTACGGCCGCCATTGCTGCCTGCCGCTATGGTTTAGTTGATACAGCCCTCGCATATATCCACAAAATATTAAATACCTTTAGCTATGCAACGCCCGGTACAACCTACGAAGTGTCTCCGGATTACGGCATGTTTGTTCAGGCCTGGAATGTGACAGGCATCAACATACCATTGATTCAATACTTTTTTGGAATTGATCCTGATGCTTATAACAGGCAAATCGCCTTACGGCCGCAGATGCCTTCCCAATGGAATAAAGCAAGTATTAGTGACGTTATCATTGGCGACGCAAGGCTGTCTTTCGATTATAAAAAAGAGAATGGTAAAACCACCTATAGGATTAAGATGAATAAAGATGGCTGGACAATTCGCTTAACCCTGCCATCCGGTATTCACACGGCTATGGTGAATGGAAGTGAACAACGCGTGAAAGATGGCCAGATCCTGCTAAACAAAAAAGACAATACGGTTGTCTTTTAACCGGTTTGGGTGAAAAAATTACCTGGTTATTGTATGTATTCAATCCAGCGTTTTGTCATTTGTTTGCATCTGCATCCTTAGTATCTTCGTCTTTCACAGTCCATAAACCTACATGTATGCCGGTACGCCCTTATACCTACTACGACTTTACGATAAGCTTGTGCCCTATATGCCTTAAAAGGGTTGATGCGAAAATTGTGTTTGAAGATAACCAGGTTTTTATGCTGAAGAAGTGTAATGAACATGGCCCGACAAAAGTGCTTATAGCAACGGATGTGGACTATTACAAAAACATCCGCAATTACAACAAGCCTTCCGAAATGCCGTATCACTTTAATACGCCAGTACGTTATGGCTGCCCGTATGATTGCGGATTGTGTACCGATCACGAACAACACAGTTGCCTGACTGTGGTTGAAATTACCGACAGATGTAACCTTACATGCCCCACTTGTTATGCCATGAGTTCGCCTCATTACGGAAGGCACAGAACGGTAGAAGAGGTAGAGAGAATGCTGGATAAAGTTGTGCAGAATGAAGGCGAGCCGGATGTAATACAAATAAGCGGCGGTGAGCCTACACTTCATCCTGATTTTTTTGCCATTTTGGATATCGCCAAACAAAAGCCGATTCGTCATTTGATGGTTAACACAAACGGGATCCGCATCGCGAAGGATAGGGAGTTTGTTGAACGGTTGGCAACATATATGCCCGACTTTGAAATATACCTTCAGTTCGATTCCTTCAAGCCCCAGGCATTAAAACATCTCAGAGGCAAGGATCTTTCGAATACACGGATAAAAGCTTTGGAACACCTGAATGAATTTAATTTATCAACAACGCTGGTTGTTACTTTACAAAAGGGATTGAATGATGATGAAATGGGGCAGATTATTGAGTTTGCGCTGAAGCAGCGTTGCGTGCGTGGCGTTACTTTTCAGCCCACACAGGTTGCGGGAAGATTGGATGGATTTAATCCCGCGACGGATAGAATAACACTTACTGAAGTCCGGACAAAAATTTTAGAGCAAACAAACATCTTTCAGCCCAATGACCTTATCCCCGTTCCATGCAACCCCGACGCATTGGCGATGGGTTATGCGTTAAAGCTCGGCGGACAGGTTTTTCCTATGACGAGGTATGTAGATCCCGCGCATCTTTTAAATAATAGCCGCAATACGATTGTTTATGAGCAGGATGCGGAACTTCATCAGCATATGCTGAAAATCTTCAGTACAGGTATTTCTGTTGATCGTGTTGGAGAAGATTTTAAAGAGTTGCTGTGCTGCCTTCCCCTGATCCAGGCACCGGGGCTGAGTTATGACAACCTATTCCGCATCATTATTATGCGGTTTATTGATGCCTATGATTTTGATGTGCGCGCTATTAAGAAAAGCTGCGTTCATATTGTTCACAAGGATGGACGCATTGTTCCTTTTGAGACAATGAATATGTTTTACAGAGATGGGAAAGAAGAATATGTGAATGAACTTAAGAAACAACAACTGGCAGAAGTTAATAGAGAAGGATGAAAGTAGTATTTGTGGTAGCAGCGATTACGATCGCATTTAATTTTTTAGTAGTATTTGGCAATATTGGCGTTGGCATTTTTTTGATACCGGTAATAGAACTTATAGCAGGAATTATTTTGGCAATGAAGAAAAACGAAAAGCAGAAAGGACAGGGGATATTGCTGGGGCTCGCTTTATCGTTGTTGGTCGGATTTCTCGTGTGTACAAGGTTTTTTACCGTTGAATAAATATATTCTTTTGAACACATCATATTACAGCAATGCAAACACCTTATAAAGTACTTCTGGCCAACATTATTTTGGTCATTTTGTTTTCCCTTATCTATGCCTTCCTTAACCCCACTGATGGCAGAAACGATTTTGCAGTGATATTCGGCCTTGTATGCCTGCTGGCCGGGCTCATCAATCTAATACTGGGAATAGTCTTTCTTTTTATCAGGCAACGCGACTGGCGTGTTGGCTTTTTTATTAGCTGTGCCGTACTTTTTGTGTTGAGTGGCATATCTTGCGGAAGCAGTTTATAAAAGAATAATGATCAACTTATGAACAATATTGAAGAGTTTAAACAGTCGCTTTCACTTGCCAATCCTCCGGCTGAATTGAATGTATATCTAACATCGCTGTGGTACGATGGCAAAGGGGATTGGGATACATCTCACGAAGTAATACAGGATGTTCCCGATAAGACGGCCTCATGGATCCACGCTTATTTGCACAGAAAAGAAGGTGATATCTGGAATGCGGATTACTGGTACAGCAAAGCCGGACGGTCGCGCCCGGCAGCCAGCCTTGACAATGAATGGGAGTCTTTGATTAGCTATTGCCTCAACATCTAATTACGTTACATAGAGCACATGTTCTTTTGAAGGTTATTTCGCTAAATGCTTGCAAAGCAGGTAAACATTTATTATCTTTTACTTACCCCTGCACGTACCTTTTTTTCTCACCTTCATAAACATCTTCTCTATGAAAAAATTGTTCATTTTATTGCTTGCCCCTGTTTTTGTCTGCGCCCAGAAAAATGTTATCTCGGTTGACAGACTCCTTCCCAAAGCCGATAAGATTGTAGAGTTTGAAAAGGCGATAGCTGCCCATATTCAGAAGTTCCATACCGGTAACTGGAAAATGCATGTATTCGAAATACAAACCGGCCAATATACCGGTGAGTATGACCTGGTAGAAGGCCCGAATTCATGGGAAGATATCGATGGACGAAAAGACTTAAGCGCGGAACATACCAATGACTGGATGACGAATATTGCACCGCTGGCGTCAGATCGTCCTTATTCTGTTTTTGGTGTCTATAAGCCTGAATTAAGCACAGGCAGCCCCCAGGACACAATTAATAAAATCTACCTCACCCACATTACTGCTAAGCCCGGTAAGGTTGCTAAAGTCACGGAGATGATTAAAACAATGAAGACGATGTGGGAAAAGGATAATCAAAGTGTGGGCGTTTACCAGATCATGCTTTCCGGCGAGCCTGGTTTTACCATTGCTTACAGGCTGAAGGACGGCTTGAAGGAAATGGCCGACGGCTACAGAAAACCATTGGCGGATCGGTTTAACGCAGCAAATGGCGATGGCTCATTTAATAAATTCCTGGAAGATTTTGCCGACGCTGTACAAAGCCGTTGGGATGAGTTTCTTGTATTAAGGCCCGACTTAAGTTCTAAATAGTTAGCGCACGCCGTTGTGTAGCATTACCTCAAGTTTTAAGACCATATATCCTTTCCTTTAAAAAGAAACCCGCAGGCGTTACACGCTGCGGGTTTTACTATATAAAAAGTTCGTGCAAAATTATTTTTCGTGGGTGCCTGCATGTTCTTTCGTTGCCTCATGCTCTGCTCCGCCCGGTTTAAAACTTCCGCTGCAATTCATCATGATCATCAGGAAGAAAAATACAGTAACAAAACTCAAAAAAGCGGTGAGTGTAAATTTTTTTGTATCAGTTGAATCAAATTCATGATGTGACATAACTATTCGTTTTAGTGATTTAAGCGCACTAAAATAGTAAAAATAGTGAATAGTCAATAGTGAATGGTGAAGGGGGCGGCAGGTTTGGCGTTTTTGTGGCCGTTTTTAGGCGGTGCAATAAGGTCAATAGTGAATGGTGAATAGTCAAATGTGTAGCAGGTTCGCGTTTTTAAACGTAATTGTAGTTTGATCATAGCCGTAGAATACTTTGCAAGCTTCATCTTTCACCATTGACTATTCACCTTTCACTATAAAAATCTCATCATAGTCAATACAAGATCAGGATCCGGGCAATTGGCGAGGTATTTATCAGCTTCGCTTAGCCTGCAAACGCCGGGATAATCGCCTTCCATTAACTCGATATCATGGATCACCTGGAAATGCAGGTGTGGTGGCCAATGGCCGTTTTCGTGAACATTGCCAAAACGACCAATCTGCTCGCCATGAGTGATGTATCTGCCCTTTTGCAGTCCGGCAATATCAAGTAAAGAAAGATGCCCGTATAATGTATAAAAAACCACCCCATCAAGCTGATGCTGAAGAATGATCGTTGCACCATAATCTCCCTGGTTGTTATTGTTCGCAAAGCTGTGAATGCTTCCACCCATAGGCGCAAAGACCGCAGTGCCGGCCTCACCCCAAATATCTATTCCCAAATGAAGCGTGCGTGGTTCTTCCACCAGCGAAACCGGTTCGTTTTTATTCTTTTCAAACAGGTTGAACTGGTTATAAACTGTTCTGTTTTCTTTGTATCCGCCGATGCCGTATAAAGCATTTTGCGCATACAAAGTATCATTTACGTACCTGCTAAACTGGCTGGTGTTCTGCAAGATGTCAGCCGTAAGTTGGCTGTTGTTTACAGTTAGGTCCATCGCCAATAGTTTGTCCTTGGAAGGGTCAAAGGGTACAACCTTATGAAAGGTGTTGCGATATTTTTTTAATAATCCTGCAATCATATAAACTGGGAGCTGTCAGCTATAAGCCATCAGCGGTTGGTCAATTTAATCAACGTTATTGTATTGTAGCATCAAGCATTTCAAGTACGAAATACGAAGTGCTAAGTACGTTGTATGCATCGGTTCAATTTTTTTTGATTAATCTTATTGACAATTTTTTTTCGATCGTCACCAGGTTAACTCATTCATTCGCACACTTGCAAATTCGCCCATCCGCACATTCACCCATTTGCACATCCGCACATTCGATTAGTGCGCTTCCAGCCAGTTGTCACCAATGCCCACCTCTGCTTCAACCGGAACCTCGTTTGGCAGAGGAAGAGCAATCTTCATGTTCTCTAAAATCAGCGGTTGGATCACCTCCAGTTCACTCTTAAGCACATCGAAGATCAATTCATCATGCACCTGTAAGATCATGCGGCTTTGCAGTTTTTCTTTTTTGATAGCTTCATGAATTTTGATCATCGCAAGTTTGATCATGTCAGCAGCCGTACCTTGTATAGGCGAGTTGATCGCATTTCGCTCAGCAAATCCGCGCACCGTAAAGTTAGATGAATTAATGTCTCTCAGCCAACGCTTACGCCCCATCAGCGTCTGCACATAACCATGCTCACGCGCAAAGTTGGTGGTGTTGTCCATGTACCTGGTTATGCCGATAAATTCTTTCTTGTAATTGTCGATAATCTCTTTGGCTTCTGTTCTGCTAATCCCCAAATTATCTGCTAAGCCAAACGCGCCCTGTCCATATATGATCCCGAAGTTTACGCTCTTTGCTTTGTAACGCTGTTCTTTTGTAACATCGCCCGGTTCAACGCCATAAACCTTTGCTGCCGTAGCAGTATGAATATCTATGCCTTGTTTAAATGCTTCGCACATGTTAGGGTCACCGCTAATTGCAGCCACAATGCGCAGCTCTATTTGAGAATAGTCCGCGCTGATCAATACGTGGTCACTATTTCTTGGAATGAACGCCTTTCTTATTTCCTTGCCTCGTTCTGTACGGATCGGTATGTTTTGCAAGTTGGGGTTGTTGCTGCTTAATCTTCCTGTAACTGCCACTGCCTGCGCGTACGAAGTGTGCACGCGGCCTGTTCTGCGATTGATCATTTGAGGTAGCGCATCAACGTATGTTGACTTCAACTTTGTCAGCTCGCGGAAAGTCAGAATATCATCTACAATCGGATTGGTTTGGGCAAGTTTCAATAAAACATCTTCGCCGGTTGCGTATTGCCCGGTTTTAGTTTTTTTAGCCTTAGGGTCAAGCTTCAGTTTTTCGAACAGCACTTCACCCAATTGTTTCGGCGATGCCAGGTTGAATTTTACGCCAGCTCCTGCATAAACATTTTGTTCTGCGTTTGACGCATCGCTTTCCAATATTCTTGAGTATTCTTTCAAAAAGCCTTCATCAATACGCACGCCTTCAAACTCCATGTCTGTGAGTACTTTTACCAAAGGGTTCTCTACTTCATAGAAAACTTTTTCAACTTCTTTGGCTTTCAGCCCGGGATGTAAAGCGTATTTTAATTGTAAAGTAATGTCAGCATCTTCCGCTGCATAGTCTTTAATTTTCTCCACTTCCACATCACGCATGTTACCCTGCGACTTTCCTTTTTTGCCTATCAGTTCTTCAATGTGTACAGGTTCATAGTTCAGGTATTGCGCGCTCAGCAAATCCATACTGCGCCTGCCTTCGGGCTCAATAACATAATGCGCAAGCATCGTATCATAAATGCTGCCGGCCAATTCAATGCCATACCATTTCAAAACCAGCAAATCATATTTCAGGTTCTGCCCAATCCAGGTTATGTCGGTTTTGCTAAACAACGGTTTGAATATCTCTAATAGCTTTTTTGTCTTTTCCTGATCGGGAGAGCAGGGAACATAATAGGCTTCAGAAGCTTTTACAGAAAAGCTCATGCCCACAAGTTCAGCATCATTGGCATCAATGTTCGTTGTTTCTGTATCAAAGCAAATTTCTTTTTCCTGCAAGAGCTTTTTTACAAAGTCATTTGCTTTTTCGTCAGTATCTACAAGTATATATTCGTGAGTGGTGTTGTTGATGTTTTTATCTGCATTAAAGCCGGTTTCAGCAGGCTCTGCCGCAGCTGTTTTTGCAGGCGCTTTAGCAGCAACATCATTTCCAAATAAGTCTTTCTGCGTAGCTTCTTTTGATTCAGTGGTTGCTGTAAACATGTCGGTTTGAACAGCAACGGTGGTAGATTGAAAAACATTGAATTCTTCGCCCAGTATGCGTTTGCCAAGTGTTTTAAATTCAAGGTCAGTAAACACTTCTACCAGGCTTACTTTATTCCATTCTTTGATCTTGTAGTCTTCTTCATGAAACTGAACAGGTACGTCGGTGATAATAGTCGCAAGTCTTTTACTCAACAACGCAGACTCTTTTCCATTACGCACTTTTTCGCCCAATGCACCTTTGATGCTGTCCGCATTAGCCACAACATTTTCAAGCGTGCTAAATTCCTTCAGCAACTTGGCAGCGGTCTTTTCTCCCACGCCAGCAATCCCCGGAATATTATCAACAGCATCACCCATTAAGCCAAGAATGTCCACTACCTGCTCAACGCGTTCAATCCCCCATTTGTCGCACACTTTTTGCGCATCGAGTATTTCAACATCGCCGCCCTGGTAGCCTGGTTTGTATATGAATACATTTTTGTGGATGAGTAGTTGGCCATAGTCTTTATCGGGCGTTACCATGTATACTTCATAACCCGCGTCGGCAGCTTGCCAGGCAAGGGTTCCGATAACATCATCGGCTTCGTATCCATCAACTTCTACTACAGGAATATTGAAGCCTTTAATAATTTTTTTGATATCGTCTAATGAGTCAAGCAGATCTTCAGGCGCTTCCTGCCTGTTGGCTTTATATTCAACAAATTCAGTGTGCCTTTCAGTTGGCGCATGTGTGTCAAAACATACAGCAAGGTGTGTGGGCTTTTCTTTGTTGATCAGGTCGTATAATGTATTGGTAAAACCAAACTGTGCATTGGTATTGCGGCCTTTAGATGTAATACGCGGATTGCGGATCAGCGCATAATACGCACGGTATATGAGTGCCAGTGCATCTAGCAGGAATAGTTTTTTTGCCATGCGGCTAAGTTAGTGATTTGGGCTTGGATTTTTGTGTGGGATGGATTGATGGTATTTCGATTTGGAGAGGTGCATCTTGCGATGCTTTGTCTTGATCGGGATTTGTGGGATTTGGGGATTGATGGGATTGTTTAATTGGGAATGATGGATGATAAGTTCGATTTGGAGAGGCGCGTCTTGCGATGCGTTGTCTTGATCGGGATTAGTTTTTGGATTGATTTTTTTGTTGTACTTCCGCTACAAGTTTAACAACATATCACTGTAGCTGTTTTCCAGCAGGTCTTTTTCTTTTATTCCGAAGGCTTCCATTAATTGCTGGCATTGTTGATGAAGCTCTTCAACGGTTTTGTCGGGCGCAGTAATATTACCAGCTTCGATTTCGACAAAGCTGCCGAGGCTTTCTAATTGGTCGAGATGGATTTTTACATTGTCTAGAAAGTAAATTTTTCTCTTTTTTTCAACGATGACTTTTACGCCGAGTGCATGTTGAAGCAATTGTTCCAATTCTGGCCCCTGATCAATTTTTACCAGTTCGAAGTCGGATTGTTTAGGGCCGGCCTGGTTGTTTCGCTGATAAAAGATCAGGTTATTTTCGATATTGCCCTGCCGCAGTTTCAGCCGGCCGTTCGGAACATTGAAGTAAGTATCTTTCTGATCGTCTGTGCCTTTGAAGATGGCATTGTGTTGCAACAAAAATGCTTCCACCTTTTCGGGATGGAAGCATCTTGCTTTTATTTCAACATTAATATGTTTCATGGAAATTGTGGTTAAGCCATTTCCATTTTGGATTTTTTGGTTGATTTTGCTTTTGGAGGGGCAGGTACAACTTCTTCAATCACTTCGAGTTTCTGGAACCGCATCGCAGTCCAAACATGGTCCAGCGTCACCTGAACGGCAGCCTCATAGTTGTTATCACTCAGAATCTGCCAGCTGCAGTCCCTGTTAAGATCGCTGGCGATTTTGCTGGCTGCTTTAGGATAAGCCACCCATAATTTGCTTTCTGTGTGCAACGCCGGGAACACTTCTTTTAAAATTGTACACATCTGGTTCTGATTGACGGCAAAAACCAGTGCGAAATCAATTTTTTTACTTTTGAGCAACGGCGTCACATTCTTCGAGTACGCTAACTTAACAAATTGCTTTTCAATAGAGGATGGAAGGCCTTGTATAAGGATATTCTTCTCATCTTGAATCTGCAACTTTTCAAACAAACTTTGCTGTGTAGACATCCTTAAAAAATAATTGAGGTTTTTAAAGAATCGGAGTGCAAAGTTAAAAAATCCTAGTGGTAGATACTAAAAAAAGCCCACCTTTTTTCTAAAAAGTGGGCTATCAGCTTAAGTTTTAGCGTTTTTATTTAGTTATCGGCTTATAATATTGCAAAGCTTCAGGCATTAGTTGTTCCAACTTTTGAATTCTGTCCTGATCGCTGGGGTGGTCGCTCAGGAAAACCGGAGGTTTTTGCCCGCCCAAATTGGCCATTCTTGTCCAGAATGGAATGGCTTCTTTTGGATTATATCCAGCCATGGCTGCGAAGATCAAACCGTAATGGTCCGCTTCAGTTTCCTGTTTTCTTGAATTAGGAAGTAGTACCCCTACCTGTGCAGTTGGCGCATAAACCTGGTTGAAAATATTGACAGCCTGTGGGTTATTACTCATTGAGAATGCAGCAGTTCCCACTTCCTGGATACCCGCGGCGAGTAATTGCTCGCTCATTCTTTCTCTTCCGTGGCCTGCAACGGCGTGGGTGATTTCATGCCCCAACACAATTGCCAGCGCTGCCTCATTTTGAGTTACAGGTAGAATACCTGTATAAACTACCACTTTTCCGCCCGGCATACACCATGCGTTTACTTCTTTGCTGTCAACAAGATTAAATTCCCATTGATAGCCTTTTAATAAATCGCCCTGGCCTTTTTCTGTATAATATTGGGTAATTGCATTGGCGATTCTACTGCCTACGCGTTTTACCATTTCTGCATCTTTACTTGTTGTTGCGGGTACAACTTTACTTGTGGAGAGGAACTGTTTGTATTGGGTTACTGCTGTTGCCTGCATTTGTTCTTCCGATACGAGCGACAACTGGCTCCTTCCGGTGATTGCATTCCGGGTACAACCTGTGATAATCATAGCTGCGATGCACGGAATAAATAGCATTTTCCTGTTCATGTGACTTCAATGTTTTAAGGACTTATAATTCAATATTTATACCAAAGGGGTGCAAAGGTAATATTTCAATGTTAGATGTACGATGTTAGGTGTATGATGTTGGTGAGTTGAGATAAACACTTAAGGTAAGAGATATGAGGCTTAAGGCGTAAGGCATAAGGCATAAGGCATAAGGCATAAGGTTTACTGTAGGGTATCGGGTTTCTGTGTTAGGTTGAGACGTTAAGGCTATCCATGTTCTGAAAAGTATGTGCACAGAATGCAAATAAAAAAGACGGCTTAAAGCCGTCTCTAAAATTTTTATGTAGAAAATATTCTAAGCAATTGGACCATATGCCTCAAACCTTAAGCCTAACACCCACATCGTACATCTAACATTTACCATCGTACATGTAATCACTCGCCTCTTCTTCTTTGCCTTCTTCTATCTCTGTATTTAAGAATGGGTACTTTGCTTTCCGTGCCGTTGATTAGACGGTTGATGTTTTTTTGATGCGTGAGTATAACCATCAATGCAACCAATACCGAAAAAATCCTGTACAACGTTACATCATCATTGAAAATAAAAAGAATGAATATCGCAAAAGCGATGCTTGAAAGAATAGAGCTCAGCGAAACAAATCTTGTAAGGTATAAAACCAGCAGAAACACGCCCACGCAGCAAACTGCTACCAGCGGTTGCATAGCCACGATCATTCCGAATAAGGTTGCTACACCTTTACCACCTTTAAAATTTGCCCAAATGGGAAAAATGTGGCCAAGCACCGCAGCAAGGCCAAGGCCAATCATAAGATTGGTACGGTCCCACTCGCTGTGCATGTAAAACGGTAGAAAGATATACAATGAAGTAGCCGCTACGCCTTTCAGCATATCTATCACCATTACGAAAGTACCCCATCTGCTACCCAAAACACGGTAGGTATTGGTAGCGCCTGCGTTGCCGCTTCCGTATTCTCTTATGTCGATCCCAAAGAATCTTTTACTTACCCAAACTGAGGTAGGAATTGATCCAATAAGGTATGCTAACACAATAAGTAGAAGTTCCTTCATTGGTACATTGGTTAAAGTTGGATAACAAATATAGGTGTATCAGCGGTCAAAAACGAATTTAAAAGGTTGTATTTATCTTGATTTAGCCTCAAAAACCATACAAATCCATTTGTTTTTTGCATTTGTAGAGATATGATTTACATCGTATTTTTTTAGTGCTTCGGATATTTCGCTTTCATCCTCAACAAGTAATCCGCTTAGCAATAGATAACCGGTGCCCGATAACTGGCTTGTGAGAGCGTCCAGGTTGGCAAGGATAATATTTTTGTTAATGTTGGCCAGGATAATGTCGTAGTTCTTGCCTGTAACTGCTGTATCTGCCAGTTGCAAGGTTACGTTGCAATTGTTCTTTTCAACATTCTCGGTCGCATTTTCAATGCTCCATTCGTCATTGTCTATGGCATACACCGATGCGGCGCCCAGCTTATCTGCAAGAATTGCGAGAATGCCTGTACCGGTACCAAAATCAAAAACAGTTTTGTCGGCCATTTCAAGCTTTCCCATTTCTTCAATCATCATGAATGTAGTGGCATGATGGCCCGTTCCGAAACTCATTTTAGGCGTGATCAGGATTTCATGCTGAACACCTTTAATGGGCTCATGAAAATCAGCACGTATCGCTACGAAATCATTCACAATAACAGGGTCAAAATTTGACTCCCATACCTTATTCCAGTTTTGCTTTTCAATTGTTTCAGATGTATATGAGAGTTGATGGATTGCAAGTATATCTGCCAGCGCTTCCTCTGAAAAAAGATCGCGGGGAATAAATGCTTTCATACTGTTTTCTTCTTCTACAAATCCTTCGTACCCTTCATTGCTCAATAGTGCTACAAGTATTTCTTTTTGCTCTTCTGTTACCGGCTGTATGGTTATCTGAATATAGTTCATATACGTTATACCTTGTACGTGTTAAGTAGTACGTTATACGTTGATCGAATTCGATATGAATAGCGACGAACGTATAGTTAACAAAACAGGCTAACATTTTTGTTAGCCTGTCTGTTGAATCTATTTGAATAAGCTGCTTGTGTAGTTTATATCAGATCTGGCTTTGCCAAACGTATAACGTATAACTCACAACTTATAACTTTCTAATTGTTGCTTTCTTCTCTTGGCTTAGATTCTGGTTTTGGCATCAATACCTTTCTGCTCAGTTTAAACTTGCCAGTCTTAGGATCAAGGCCGATCAGTTTAACTTTAACCATATCACCTTCGTTCAATACACCTTCCATTGATTCAAGGCGCTTCCAGCTTACTTCGCTAATGTGTAGCAGGCCTTCTTTTTTAGGAAGGAACTCTACAAACGCACCATAAGGCTGAATGCTTTTTACTTTAGCCTCGTATACTTCACCAACTTGTGGAACAGCAACGATACCTTTAACCCATTTCAATGCTTTCTCAACACTTTCTTTGTTGGTAGAGAAGATGCTTACTTCTCCAAAGTTTCCAACCTCCTCAATGTTAATGGTAGTGCCTGTTTCTTTCTGGATTTCCTGAATCACTTTACCACCTGGCCCGATAACCGCACCGATAAATTCTTTGTCGATGATCAGTTTTTCCATGCGCGGAGCGTGTGATTTAACTTCTTCACGTGCGCCAGGAATGGCTTCATACATAGCTTCGAGGATGTGCAGACGGCCATCGCGCGCTTGTTGCAATGCTTCGCGCATTACATCCATGCTTAAGCCGTCAACTTTAATATCCATCTGAACGCCACAGATACCATCGCGGGTTCCTGTTACTTTAAAGTCCATATCACCCAGGTGATCTTCATCACCAAGGATATCGGTAAGGATAGCGTATTTGTTATCAGAATTTCTTGTGATCAATCCCATAGCAACACCACTTACGTGCTTAGGAACAGGAACACCTGCATCCATTAATGCCAGTGAACCGGCACAAACAGTAGCCATAGAAGAAGAACCGTTGCTTTCAAGAACATCACTCACAACGCGAACGGTGTAAGGATACTCGCTGCCCGGCATCATTTTTTTCAATGAACGCATAGCCAAGTTACCATGGCCAACTTCGCGGCGTCCCGGAGCTCTTACTGGTTTAACCTCACCAGTAGAGAAAGGAGGAAAGTTATAATGCAGGATGAATTTTGTGTAATTGCTTACAGCTGCACTTTCAATCAGCAGCTCATCTAATGGGGTACCTAGTGTTACGGTAGTTAAAGACTGCGTTTCACCTCTTGTAAACAAAGCTGCGCCGTGTGGTGAAGGAAGTACATCTACTTCCATCGCCAGCGGGCGAACCTGGTCTAACTTACGGCCATCCAAACGCGTACGATCGTTAAGGATCATATCGCGAACCAGTTCCCACTGCAGGTCTTCGTAATATTTTTTAGCTTGTTTTTTTGTTTTGTCGTCAGCTTCTTCGCCAAGGAACGCAATTAACTCATCTTTCAATGCAGAGAATGCGTCGCTTCTTTCGTGTTTAGCAGTGCCACCTCTTGAAATCTGGTTAATTTTATCTGTGCAAAAGGCATTTACTTTATTGCGTAATTCTTCGTTCTGCTCTGGCCTGGTATAATCACGTTTAGTTGTAATGCCAACTTTATTTCTTAATTCCTGCTGAGCTTTGATCTGAACACGGATTGCATCGTGTGCAACTTCCAGCGCTTTAACCAAATCTTCTTCGCTACACTCGTTACTTTCGCCTTCCACCATCATCAGGTTCTTTTCAGTAGCCGCGATGATAAAGTCCATATCAGCCTTAGCCAACTGTGAACGGGTAGGGTTAACCACCATTTCACCATTGATTCTTGCGATACGCACTTCAGAAATAATTTCTTTGATGGGAATATCTGAAACTGCTAAAGCTGCGCTTGCAGCTAAGCAAGCCAATGCATCCGGAAGTACTTCGGCGTCGCTTGAAATTAATGTTATTAAAACCTGAACATCACAAAAATAATCTTCGGGGAATAAAGGACGAAGCGCACGGTCAACCAGGCGGCTGATCAGTACTTCATAATCATTTAAACGGCCCTCGCGCTTGAAAAATGAACCAGGGATACGTCCCGCAGAAGCAAATTTTTCCTGATAATCAACGCTTAATGGGAAAAATTCTTGCCCTTCTCTAGGTTCTTTATTTGCAACCACTGTGGCCAATAATATATTGTTACCCTGGCGAATGGTAACTGAGCCATCTGCCTGACGGGCCAGCTTGCCGGTTTCAATAATTACCTCTGATCCGTCTGGGAGTGTGAAACTTGACTGAATAGGTTGAGATAACATAAATAGTTTTTTTGAATACGATCTGCGATGTACAGGCGGGATAGTACGTATGGTACAATCGTAATCGCGGTTAGTTAAAATATTTCCGTAAAAACAGGCTCATGTACAAAAACAGCTATTCCCAACCGTATTAGTGTCAGTTGGGAATAGCCTTATACATAACGTAAGATTTATTTTCTGAGGCCCAGTTTTTCAATCAGTGCACGGTAACCTGCAAGGTTATGTTTCTGCAGGTAGCTCAATAAACGTTTACGCTGACCTACCATGTGCATCAAACCGCGATGGGTAGAATAGTCTTTTTTGTTCGCCTGTAAATGGGCAGAAATATTGGTGATACGCTCGGTTAATAAAGCGATCTGACCCTCAATAGAACCAGTGTTCTCAGCTTTTCCACCAAAGTTTGCAAAAATTGTTGCTTTTTTTTCTTTTGTTAGATATGACATCTCAATTTCTTTTTAAATGAGCATCCAAAGTTTTTCTTCTTCTTAATTTGGACGGCAAAGGTATAGCAAATTCTGTGGAAAAGTAGAAAAAATCTATATTTTTTTGCAGGGCCCGAATTATAAGGCACACTCGGCCAGTAAATGTGGAACGATTAAAAAAAACGGAAAGGCTGCTAACTAGATGGCTATAAAATACTTATTTATGCGATCTATCTTTCGCGGCCGAAAATTTCAGCTTCGAAATTAACGAAAATGTGTTTTTTTCTCCTTTTATATAGTTTTATGAATGTTGGGGCCTTACCACGGCGGCCTTATTATATTTATTACGATACTCTAAGGGTAACATTCCCGTTATCTTTTTAAATGCTGTCCGGAAAGCTTTTCTGTCCGAATAGCCAATTTCATACATTACATCATTTACATTCTTGCTGCCTGCTTCCAGGTTCTTTTTTACGAATTCAATTCTTGCCCGTTGTATATATTCTATAGGTGTATTGGCGGTGGCTTTTTTAAAACGCCGCTCAAAATTGCGTTTGCTGAGGCCATACCGCCTGGCAAGTTCCGACACTGAAATAGTTTCTGTTACATTATTTTCTATATAATGTTGCGCTTTTTTAACGGGTTCGTCAATATGGTCTTTTTGGCCAATGAAGATGGAAAAAGGCGACTGGCAATTTCTGTCGATATCAATTTGCCCGACTTTGGAACAATAAATGGCTATATCCCGCCCGCAATATTTTTCAACAAGATGCAATAATAAATTAAGGAAGGAATAGGCTCCTCCGTTCGTATAAATGCCCTGCTCTTCGGTGATTACTTTATCTGTTGTCAGTTTAACATTGGGAAACAGCGATCTGAATTTATCGCCGGCCTGCCAGTGTGTTGAACAACTTTTTCCATCAAGCAATCCTGTAGACGCAAGCACAAAGGCGCCGATACACAGGCTGGCCACTTCTGCGCCATGGTTATATTGCTGTATGATCCATGGCGTAAACACCTGGTTGGCTCTCAGGCTTTGTTCATTTAATGCAACCGGAGGTATAATGATAAGGTCGGTTTTCTCCACATCATTAAAGTTTATCCCGGGCTGAATGGAGAACAGACCATCGCTCAATTGCACTTCCTTCGAGTTGCCCACGAGCTCAATTTCAAAAGCGGCGCCAGTGCCTCTCGCCGCGAAGTATTCGTTAACAACAGAAAACATTTTATAAGCACCTATTACACTGATAATAGTGTTCTGTATAATTTCTCCTTCGGGAATGAGAATAGAAATATGTTTCATTACATCATTTTGCAAGTGAATAACCCAATATTAAAATCCATCAATACAGCAGGAAAATGAATTAAATGCAGCAGTAACAGAAACATCTTGTTATTAAAATAAATAGATGTTCTTTTGACACGGTGTTTTCTTAAACCGCCTGAGCGTCTTGTATCAAAGTTAATAAAAACAATTGTCGCTTCACACCACCATAGTTGTCGCCGATGCCAACCTCTAATTTTAAATAGCGCTGCTACCTTTATGTTGTTGAATGTTTAAGAATCTTCAAAAGTGTATGGCTAATTCTTACAACTGCGGAGACCGTTGATTTAATGAATACTTAATTTAAAAACAATCCATATGGAACATGCAGATTATACGGCCAGCATTACAGTTAATGCTGATGCTAATACAGCCCAACAGGCAATCAGCAAAGTGGCTGAATGGTGGACGGCTGGCTATACCGGGCATGCAGAAAAAGTGAATGATGTTTTTACGGTTACATTCGGTGAAACATTCGTCAACTTTAAAGTGACAGAAGTTGTTCCCGGCAAAAAGATTGTGTGGAAAGTGACAGATTGCTACCTGCACTGGCAGGCCGATAAAAAAGAATGGAACAATACTGAGATAGTTTGGGAGATAGTACCTGATGGCAACTCAACAACAATAAGCATGACACATGTTGGCCTTGTTCCGGAAGTTGAATGTTTTGAGAATTGTAGGGAAGGCTGGGACTTTTACATACGCGAAAGTTTATTTAAGCTGTTGACAGAAGGTAAAGGTGTACCGGACTTAAAGAACAAGGTACGCGCCCAGGCAAAATAGAATTAGTTATGTGATGCAATCATTTACTGCCGGTGAATATTTGCCGGCAATAAATGATGCGGATATATAGCGAAAGTAATAGGCGAATTAAAATAGCCGTCCCTGCTCTCCGGGCCTCCTGAATTTGGAGCAATCCAGTTCCCACCGTTCTGCATTCAGATTATAGAGTTTATTGTATTTATGAAATTGTTGGCGCACAAGTTCGCTTATAGGCCCTTCGCCGCGCATGCGAACGCCAAAGCGGCTGTCGTTTACCTGGCCGCCATGACTGCTTTGAATCATGTGCCAGACTTTATCGGCGCGATCAGGAAAGTTTTTGTAAAGCCAGTCGTGAAACAAAAACTGAATCGATCCATTCAATCTGATAAAAGTATACGCTGAAAATGTTGCGCCGTTTTCACTTGCAGCTTTCATGATGCGTTGCATTTCATGTTCATTCAATCCGGGAATCATCGGCCCAAGCATTACACCCATACGAACGCCAACGTCACTTAGTTCTTTAATAATGCGAAGCCGTTGCTGGCCCGTTGTAGTGCGTGGTTCCATTACCCTGCGCAGATCCTCATTAAAAGAGGTGATAGAAACAAGAATACTTATCAGTTTTCGTTTTGCCATCTCCTGGATGATGTCTTTGTCACGCAACATGCCTGCGTTTTTGGTGATCATGCCAACAGGCTGATTAAACTCCAGGCATACTTCAAGCAATTGCCGTGTAATACGGAATTTTTTTTCAGCGGGCTGATAACAATCTGTATTGCCGCTTAATGAAATAGGCAGGCATTCCCATTTAGGGTTCATCAGGAATTTGCGTAACAATTCCGGTGCGTTCTTCTTAACAATGATCTTTCTTTCAAAATCAAGCCCGGCACTGTATCCCCAATATTCAAAGGAATTGCGTGCATAACAGTAAATGCAGCCATGCTCGCATCCCTGGTAAGGATTCATGCTGTAGAACATTCCTACATCAGGGCTTTCCACTTTGTTCACGAGTGTTTTACTATGTTCTTCTATGTAGGTTGTTTCAGTGTTATGCTCTGTCCAGTCATCAATGCCTTCGATATGTTCTTTAACTCGCTCAGTTTTTAAAAATTTATTTTTTGTATTGAACTGAGCACCCCTGCCCTTAAAATAATCATCCCTCTCTTTATTCTGCGGCCGGGGCTTTTCGTTGGGATTATGTTCAAGATTTTTCATAGTTCTTAAAGTGAATGGTCAATAGTGAATGGTGAAAGGTGCAGCACGTTGATTAATTGAAAATTGGCAATTGAAAAGTGAAAATTGACAATGAGATGTCGTTTAATTAAAAATTATGCTTTTGCGATTGCATCGCCACCTCGACTTGAGAATTTGGATAAACAAGCAAAAGAGGCGACAGAGTATGGAATTTAACGCTCCGCGAAGCTTCCAAGCTTCGCGGTATTATTCTATCGCTTGCAGCGATTTTTGATTGCAAGTGATTGAATAAGCCTGCAGAGCGGAAAATGCACAAAATTAAAATCTGTCATTGAATGACGTCAGTCGGGCGGGAATTTTCCCTTTTCAATTGTCAATTAAAAAAGCGTTGCCTGTACTGCGTTTGTTGCTTTTTTTCCTTCAAAGGAAAATCTTGCAATTTCTTTGTATTTGTTATACTCCCGGTCCGAACCTCTTTTTAGCAATAACATATTGTTAGCCATAAAGCCGCCGGTGAAATGGTTGTTACTTAATTCCAGCCATCCTTTTTCATATTGCCAGGGAAGTAATTTCCTGGCTATTGTTAAATGTGGATCTGTTATAAAATATGGCTTATTGGCCTGATCAATTTTCATGAGGCGTTGCGCCTGCTTTATTTCTTTCACAGCTTCAACAATTTTCACTTTGGTAGACACATTAATATAAATAGTGTGTTCAGGAAAACTTCCAAACCCATCCAGCTCAACTTTAAACGGGCTTATCTGGCTGGCTAATGATCGCAGTTTGTTGATAATGCGAGACTCTGATAAGTCGTATTGCACAAAATTGGCCAACGTTATATGCGGTTTGGAATGCTTTGCAGTAGAACAATCAAACTTTATTGCAAATTCTTCTTTTATCACTTTAATGCGATTATACAATTCCTCGTGTGGCTCAAGTACAAGTAAGTACTGAGTAGGAATAAGGCTATCCACTAATGTCGCTTCTTTTGATCGTAAGATTTCATCCTTAAATTCGGCTAGTGTTTTTACCTGCATAGGTTAAAGTTTTATCAGTCATACAATGGATGTTGCACAGGCGTAAGCCCAAATTTGTACACCTGCCTGTAAGCTTCGTTCTCTGATCGCCTTCTTAGTAGCACCAATTCACTTACATAAAATGAGGCGAAGAATGATCGTTGTGAATAATCAAGCATTGCCTTTTCATATACACGTTCATGCAATTTCTTCGCAATGGTAACATGCGGATGTTTGCTAAAGCTCAATGGCTTGCAGCCATTGCTTAAAAGGTATTGATCAATGGCAGAAAACTGTGTTGCCAGTTTTTTAAAAGGTTCGGTAAACTGCACCCGCGCATAAATGGTATGCGGCGGAAATCCGCTGTAGTTGTTCAGCATAACTTCAAATGATTCCTGCATGCTAATGATCCTGTGCATCCAACGGATAATGGTGTCTTCCATTTCTTCACGTGCATTGAAGCAAGCCACTTTTATAAAAGGTTTCATGTTTAACGCGCTATCATCCTGGTAGTCCTGATGAAAGAAATATTTCTCGGCCATTATCAACTCACGTGCTTCTGCAGAAGGTTCTGCAATAAGTATATATTCAGCCCCGTCAGCCAAAGCGATGACAGGAATCTTCGAAATGTCATTCAACCTGTAGTTCATTCTTTTGTGTTTTAAATGTTTGAAATAGGTTTAATTAGTTTCCGGGCGTAAAATCTTCATCTTCTTTATTTTATCAATTACCTGCCTTCCACCGCCCAAGAAAAATTTTTTCAGACAATAAATTTAGCATAAAATTGCTAAATAAATTAGTAATTCAAAAATAAATTATATGGATAGGGAAGAATTTTATGAACCTGCTTACAAGGGTTCTAAAGATTTTAACCAGTGGGATGTTAAGACAGCCAATGCCACTGGTTTTGGTGCCGCTGCAGATGATTATATGGAGCGCGGCATTGATTTGAACGAGCAACTTATCCGTAATAAACCGGCCACATTTTTCTTTCGCATGAACAGCGATGCGATGATGGGTGCCGGCATACAGAATGGTGATATACTAATTGTTGATAAAAGTATTCGGGCGACCAACGGAAAGATAATTGTCGCCGCCGTTAATGGCGATCTCCTGGTTCGGCGCTATCAGCAAACAATGAACCGCGTATCTCTCATGGCTGAGAATAAAAAGTACAGTGATATAGATATGGGTGAATTTACTGAGTATCGTGCATGGGGCGTTGTAACATGTGTTATACATATACTGGATGCTGCGCTGCAGGCCGCAACTGCACCCGCACAACAGGCGAGAAAGAAGATTAAATACTGATGTGCGAATGCGTGAATATGCGAATGCGTAAATGAATTGACAATTGACAGTTGATAATTGAAAATGAAGACGAATGGGTAGATGGGGAAATATGCAAATGTGCAATGACTGGCGAGGGTTATTAAATTTTGAATTTGATTGATAGAAATTAAGTTGATGTAGCTGGCGTACTTCGTAACTCGTACTTGCAGAAATGCAAGTCGAAAAAATAATTATGTTGATTAAAATTAAACAGCGCTGAAAGCTGATAGCTGACAGCTCATAGCTAATGAAAGCCATTGTTGATTGTAATAGTTTTTACTGCTCGTGTGAGCGGGTATTCAGGCCTGATCTGATGAACAGGCCGGTGGTAGTGCTTAGCAATAATGATGGCTGTATTATTTCACGAAGTGATGAGGCTAAAGCTGTTGGAGTTGAAATGGCTGTTCCATATTTTCAAGCGAAACCGATTATAGAAAAGTATGGCGTCGAAACTTTTTCATCGAATTACAATCTCTATGGTGATTTGAGCTGGCGTGTAATGGAAACATTGCGGGAGATGGTTGGACAGGCCAATGTTGAAGTGTATTCCGTTGATGAAGCATTTATTGATATGCATCATATTCCACCGGCAGAACTATATGAAACAGCTATGCGCATGCGGCATACGGTTGAGCAGTGGACCGGGATAGCCGTTTCTATAGGCGTTGCTCCGACTAAAGTGTTGAGTAAACTGGCCAATCGCCTTGCAAAGAAAAATAAGAGGAAAACACGGTGTGTGCTAGTGTTGAATGATCCCGAAATGATTAATGAGGCATTGATAAGAACGCCAGTAAACGAGATATGGGGTGTGGGGAGAAGCTACGCCGAAAAATTGGTGAAATGGGGAATTGACGATGCTTACCAGCTTAGCAGAATGCCCGAAGAATGGGCTAGAAAAAATCTTGGTGGTGTTGTGGGCGTGCGGTTGATCCGGGAATTGAAAGGTTATCATGCTATTGATATGGACGATGAGCTGGATACCAAGAAAATGATCGCCACAACACGCATGTTTGGAACACCTGTTTCGGATCTTCAGGATATAAAAGAAGCGGTGGCAACATACACGTCAAGAGCTGCTGAGAAATTACGGAGGCAATACGGCGCAGCAAGTGTAGTTAGTGTATTTGTAGTGCCTCGGGAAGAACGAAAGCCAGATGAGAGATACTCACATGGAACCACTGTAAGCAGGCATATCGTGCTTCCCCATGCAACATCTATAACTCAGGAGTTGATCAAACCTGCTCTGCAGTTGACAGAACAGGTGTATGTAAAGGGATTGAAGTACAAAAAAGCCGGCGTAATGCTGAGCGGCATTGTTGATGATTCAAGTATACAGGGTAATTTGTTTGTTGAAGAATCTAAGCAAAAAGAGAAGAACAGGACGTTAATGGCGATGATGGATAATATCAATTTTAGCATGCGTGACGATGCCCTGAAATTTGCAGCCAGCGGCACCGACCGTAACTGGAAAATGCGCCAGGAGTTTCGAAGCCCGCGTTATGCAACAAGATGGAATGAATTGCCGGAAGTGGGGTAGCTATTGGCTGTCAGCAATCAGCTTGGTGCAGTAACTCTGTTGATATTTCACAATAATAGTAAATCTATCAGGGTATGCGCAGTCAAGCATCACTTGTATTCCGGCTGATAGTTGATTGCCGATAGCTTAGAGCTAGTAGCGATGGCTGAATTAAATACTGATAGTAATAAACGAGTCCTGCAAATGCTGTGAATTGAATAGTTGAAAGTCCGAGAAATAGTGTGTATCGTGGTTTCACAAAATCAAGCATTAATCTAAAAAAGCAGTAGGCGATCATAAATACTTTAAATCGAGCTCCTTCTGCAAGCGTGTATCTTTTTTCAATCACAATGAGGCAAACCCATAAGGCCAGCAAAAAAACAATTTCATACAAACAAACAGGGTGCCTTCTAACACTGTCACCCAAATACATTCCGAAAATACTTGTGGTAGGAGATCCATAAGTTTCTTCATGCACACCCATGCTAAAACATCCAATGCGGCCAATAATTAGTGCAAGAATCATTGGATAAGTGAACAGGTCGCCGGACGAATGTTTTTCACCGATCAACTTTTTAGTAAGTTCAACACCTGCCAGCCCGCCTAGAAATCCGCCCAGTACTGTTTTGTTGCTGTAGAAGTAAAGCCATTTGTTGGGTGCTTGTTGTAAAGCGTTGAAATTTTCCAGTCCACCAATCAGCCTGCTGCCGAAAAGCGCGCCAAAAATTGCACCTACTAAGATCCAGGTTCTGTTGGATGATTGTATGGTGTCACCTTGCCGTTTGCGTAGCCATAAAAAATACCGGAAGCCAATAAAGAAGCCCAATGTTTCAAATACAGTGTGCCAAAGTATGGAAACTGATCCAAGTTGTATGGTAAAGGGGAACTGCATATTTTTTTGAACCACGGATACGCGGAGACACAAAGAAACACAGCGAATTACGTTTAGTAAAATCTAAATTGTCGCGGAAAGTAGCAAACAAATTCTTTCTATTACAACAGTACTTTAGTCGATCGCATTATTACAGAATTATCGTTGTGCATCCCTGTGTCGCAGTGCCTCCGTGGTTCTACCTTTTTTCTATTTTATCATAAAAGCCGCCGAAGTTATTCAGCTTAACGCCATCTTCCTTAAAAAACTCGCCGGGAAAACCCAGGGTAATTTTGCTTGCTTCATCCAATCGCTGCATGTCTTGATCACTCAAAACAAGATCAATCATTTTTAAATTTTCTTCCAGTTGGGAAAGTTTTGTTGCACCTACAATAGGAATAGAAGAAACACCTTGTTGCCTTGTCCATTGTAACGCAACATGCGAAGGAGATACATTTAGGCTATCGGCAATTGCTATTACTTCTTTTGTTATACGCATGCTGTCTTCATTTAGCCTGTTGCTCTCAGGTTTAATTCTGCCAATATCGCCACGTAGATATTTTCCTGTAAGTGCACCTCCGGCGAGAGGCGCCCATGGTGTTAAAGTCATACCGTAATGCTTTGCCATGGGGAGTAATTCCCTTTCCGGCGTGCGCTGAATTAAACTGTATTCAACCTGCAAAGCGATAAACTGGCTCCAGCCCATCAACTCAGCTAATGTATTTGCTTTGCTTACAATCCATGCCGGCGTGTCGCTGATAGCAGCATAATTTACTTTGCCCTGTCTGATCAAATCGTCCAATCCGCGTAATATTTCATCAACCGGTGTAAGATCATCCCATATATGTAAATACAATACGTCAATAAAATCCGTGTTCAATCGCTTCAAACTCTCTTCAACACTCCGCATCATATTCTTCCTATTATTGCCGGAAGCGTTGGGATTGGTCGTGTTATCCTTCAACGAATACTTGGAGGCTATTACCCAATAGTCCCTGTCGCGCGAGCTGACAAATTCACCAATCATTTTTTCACTCGTTCCCAGTTTGTAAATGTTTGCCGTATCAAGGAAATTTCCTCCCGCGTTGCCAAATGCTTCCATTATGGCAAAGCTGGTTTCTTTGTCGGCACCCCATCCGGCCTCCGTCCCAAATCCCATTGTGCCAAGGCATAATTCCGATACTTTTAATCCTGATCTTCCTAAAAGTTTGTATTTCATTAGTTAGAGTTTTAAAAAGCTGTGAGCTGTCAGCTATTAGCAATCAGCGAAGTCCTCAATCGGAAACTGTCTCACAAAAATGTCAATAGGTCTTCAACGTATAACGTATCACTTGTCTCTTTTTCCCATTCTTTAGGCTTAACGCACTTCATCTTTTTTGCCTTAAACCTCATGCCTCAAATCTTACACCTCAAACGTACAACGTATCACTTACAACGTAAACTTTTTACAGATTCTCCTTCAAAAGCTGTGTCAACTCCGCCTGAACACTTTGCGTTTTATCTTTTGAATACCAACGATGGATTTCTTCTTTAATCGTGTCGTAGCTGGCACTATTCGCTTTGAGATGATTGAATAGTTGCTGTGCTGCTGCTGGCCTTGGCCCCCAGTTAAACAATTCTTCGCCATTGCCGTTTGCTACAACTAATTTAGGAATACTTCTGCTTTTGCCGTCTAGCAAATACTCGTCCATTAAAGAAAGGTGCTCATCTCTCAATAGAAAACGGACTTCAATATTGCTATTCAGTTCTGCGAGTTTAGGAAATAAAGGCACAATTTGAGACGCGTCTCCACACCATCCTTCTGTGATTACTATCCAAACCTGGGGCGATGTTATTTGTGCAATTGTACTTTCAAGTTCCGCATCAATCTCAATTGTTTTATCGAGCCTGTTCATACGGGCTACATTGAGTTTTGCATAGTTCAACAGGTCTGCAGATTGATTGGGGCCTGTTGTTTTTCCTTCTTTTAATAATTCATCAATTAATTGTCTGTAATTTTTATATGATAACCAATTGTTTGTTTTATCCATTACCGTTTCTCTCAAAACTTTGCTGGACCTTCTTGTTAATTCCATAATGTTACTCCTGTTATTTTATATGATAGGACGTTGGACTTTTTTATAATGAATTAAGTTTTCAATAATTTAAATGCATGCTGCCAGTCGTTTTCTAAAAATCCCGGAATGCACCATAGCATACACAACGGCTCAATGGCTCGTGCAGCTTCCGCCTTGCCCATGTCCGCAGTTTCCCAGCCAAAAGAAGAAACTATACCAGCAACGGTTTTCTTTGCTTCTGCATCGTTGCCTGCGATGAACATGGTAGGTGTATCTTTTAGCTGAGGCTTGTACATCAGTGTGTTACCCACGCTGTTAAATGCTTTTACAAACTTCGCCGATGGCACAAGCGCCTGCAGTTTTTCCAGCAATGACTCATTAGGGCCTGTAAAGAACTGAAGAACACCATTCGTCGGCGGCTGGTCAGCAATCGGATTGGTGGTGTCAATCACGATCTTGTTTTCAAAATTGTATTTGCCGGCAAGGCGCACGGCTTCTTCCGCTGCTGTTCCCTTAACACTTAGCACTATTATGTCTCCGAATTGCGCTGCATCTTCAAATGTGCCAACGGATATGCCGGGATTCTCGCTTCCAAATTTTATCACCTCTTCTTTGGCCACATCGCGTGTGCCCAATAAAACCTCGTAACCTTCCTGCTTAAAAGCCTTGGCCAGCACCTGGCCAACGGGACCTGAACCAAAAATGCCTGCTTTCATTTTTTTAAGTTTGAATGATTAAAAAAGAGATTATTTGATATTTGTATGTACAATCTAGTCCGCCACCGTAAACTTGTCTGTCAGTTTATTCATCGTCTGAACCAACTTCGAACTTTCTTCTTTGCCAAGAATTACTGAATATGCCTCATTAAATGCCTGGCTGCATTTTTTCAGCAATGGCAATAATTCTTTTGCTTTTGGCGTAGGATATACATTGGTAACCTTTCCTTCAGAAGTCCTTACAACCAATTTTTTGCTTTCCAGTTTTTCTATCAAACGCGTGATAGTACTGGGTGTGAGCATTAAGTTATCTGCAAGAACGCCGGGTTGAATTCCGGCATCTTCAATAATCATCATCAGCATGTAAGCATGGCTCGGAGAAAGATCTACCGGCTTCCAGCTTTCCTGCGCCAATTTTTCAATTTGCCTCGCAAAAGCTGCCGACGAGAAGTAAAGGCATTCAGAATATCTACAGTCATTTGTTTTCATGATCCGCAAAATTACGACTTTATTTGTATATACAAATATGACGAAAGTCATGTTTAGTAAACGGGCATTGACTAGTTTGTAGAATAATTCAAGTTATGTCGTACTAGATAATTTACATTAAGTACGATTTACGAAGTGCGAAGTACCTGGCTTTGAGCAGGCTACGCTTTTGCACAGTTGATGCCAATGGGGATAGGGGAGTTGATATCAAAATTGTTAAAACTCAATCCCTGTTACTTACTATAATTATTTATTTTCGGATTTTATTATTGTTAAAGATTTACCAATGCGCTACCTGCTTATGGTGTTGACATTAATTATCGGCACTTTCATTCCTATTCAGGCTGTTTTAAATACAAGATTGGGCAGGCAAATCGGTGGCCCGTTAATGGGTTCGCTTATGAGCTTTTTTGTTGGCTTTGCTTGCCTGTTAGTTTTGAACTCGAGCGTTAATACCCAGGCGGTTATACACATCAAGCCTTCAACAACTTATCCGTGGTACATATGGATGGGCGGTGTTATCGGCGCCATTTTCGTTGGTTATATTACGTGGGTAAATCAGCAGCAAGGCGTGGCCCTGACATTCGCGCTTGTGGTAAGCGGGCAGATATTTGCCTCATTAGTAATAGATCATTACGGGTTATTTGGCTCTGTGGTGAAAACAATTACAACCGAAAAGATCGTTGGTGCCGCATTGATATTGGCGGGGCTGGTGCTGATAAAGAGGTCGTGAAGAGGGCGAGGTGACAGGTTTCAGGTATCAGGTATCAGGTAAGAAGGATCGGTTGCCGGGACGTAAAAAGCATAACCTTAGGAAATTGATAAATGAATAAGGGCTCAATATCACCAATCCTCAAAAATCATAAAAATCCTGCTAATCAAATTCATCCAACAAATCCCAATCCCGACAAATCCAAATCCCGACCATATCCCAATCTAAATCAACCGCTTAACCTTCTCATCTTTATTCCAGTCAGGAATCAAAATCACCCCTGGCTTTTTGCCTTTTTCAAAACTTCCCAATGTTTCGTCCATTTGAAGCGCCTTAGCTCCATTCCAGGTAGCCCAGGTCAACATCTCTTCCAGATCAATTTGGGGAAAGTGCTTGTGTATGCTTTTTATCTCATCCCAGATGCTTAGGCTGTGATTGCTTGCAAGGCTGTCAGTTCCAAGAACGAGGTTGCAGTTATTCTTCCTTAATAATTCAAGCGGGGGAGCCGTGTCCTCAATATATTTATTGGCATTGATACATATACAGAAGAAAACGTCCTGTGCGTTGTTTTCTGATTGTTGCTGTACCAGGAATATATCCTCAGGCGAAGTGAATGTGTTGTGAACAAGCAGCAGATTGCCTGGCGCTTGTAGCATCGGTAATGTAGCATACAAACTGTTGATCCCGGGCGGCTCGTAAAAAGAAATGTCGATTTTGAAGAAATCAAAAAGCTTACGGAACTCACTTACTCCGGTCATGAAAAAAGTTTCTTCCTGCAAAGTCTCCTGGTTATGTATAGAAAGCACCTTTCCATAAGCCTGGTTATTGATCAGCTTAATCAATTCCCCCGATGTGGAGTACGGTGCGTGGGGTACAAGATTGCTTTGTTGGCCATTCAACTGTTGGAACTGGCTAAGGATATTTTGTCCGTGTTCAAATCTTTTTTGAGCGAAAGCGGGCACAAAGCCACTCACCTCAATAAAATTGTAATAGCTAAGGTTGTTTAAAAGCTTTTGATTTAGTGTTGAAGCATCGTTACAGATATCTCCAACACCCACAATCCCGTTTTCCAGCATTTCCTTTTCTGCTTCAGCAATCGCATCCTGAATCTGGTTTCCCGGATAATTCCGCTTACTCATTACGCTTATCACGAAGTCCACAAGGCCCGTTCTTTCAGGGATCATTCCTTTCAGGTAGCTCAATTCCAGGTGGCAATGGCAGTTGACAAAACCCGGGGAGAGCGTGCCCCGATAGGTCTGTACATCATCCCGCACGTCCGCATTTGTAGTAATTTCCTCTATTACGCCGGCTTCATCCGTTATCAAAACGGCGTTGTCTACAAAGTTTGAACCGGTGAAAATCCTGTCAGCTTTAAATTTCAACATTGCCATTTTGTAAAGATAAGATGGTCTGCATGGATAAACATATAGTAAAAAAATACCTTATGAAACAAGCGCTGCACCTGCCGCGTTACGCCCTCTCGCAAAATCCGGCAAAAAAGCGTAATAAAACACTTAATTTTGCCGCCGCAAAAGTTGGTCATTAATTTTGTAACATAATTACCAGCCAGGCATTCAAAAAATAATTATTTGTAGTGTGACTCATTAAGGGAAATAGTACAGCAATCTTTTTTGAATGTTACTTATACCAATCACATATTGAATATACATGTTAGATAAACTGGAAGCCATAAAAGCAAGATTCGAACAGGTGGGCGTAGCGCTTACCAATCCGGAGATTGTGAGCAACAATAGAGAATTCAGCAAGCTGAGTAAAGAATACCGTCAACTTGAAAAAATTGTTCAGCCTTTTGAGCAATATAAAAGAGTGTTGGCTGACTATGACTTTGGCAAAGAAGCATTGAATGGCAATGATGAGGAGATGCGTGAACTCGCTAAAATGGAATTGCCTGAATTGGAAGAGAAGAAAGATTCATTGGAAAAAGAGTTGAAGAAACTGCTTATTCCGAAAGATCCGCAGGATGATAAAAACGCGATGCTTGAAATTCGTGCTGGCACTGGTGGCGATGAAGCCAGCTTGTTTGCCGGCGACTTATTGGGCATGTATTTGCGTTATTGTGCGAAGAAGGGTTGGAAAACTTCGATCGCCAGTGAGAGTGAGGGAACAGTTGGAGGATATAAAGAAGTTGTGGTTGAGGTTGAGGGTGAGGATGTGTATGGAACGTTGAAATTTGAAAGCGGTGTGCATCGTGTACAACGTGTACCAAATACTGAAACACAGGGACGTGTACATACATCTGCCGCTACTGTTGCTGTGATGCCAGAAGCAGAGGAGATTGATTTTGAGCTAAGGGACGCCGATGTGAAGATGGAAACTTCGCGAAGTGGCGGTGCTGGTGGTCAGAACGTAAACAAGGTAGAAACGAAAGTAATGCTTACGCACATTCCTACAGGTACGGTTGTTATCTGCCAGACTGAACGTACGCAGCTTGGAAACCGTGAGAAAGCAATGACCATGCTACGTACCCGTCTTTATGAAGAACAGGTACGCAAACAGGAAGAAGAAATAGCCCGTCATAGAAAGACAATGGTAAGCAGCGGCGACAGAAGTGCCAAAATCCGAACGTACAACTGGCCGCAGGGAAGGGTTACCGATCATAGGATTGGCCTTACTTCCTATAATTTGGATGCGGTGATCAACGGTGAGCTGGAGGAATTTATCGAAGCATTACAGGTTGCTGAAAACGCGGAGAAAATGACACAGGAAACTGCATAATTGCAATAAAACAATTCTGCCTGCAAATCGATATACATCTGCCATAAGAGCTTGAATGTTGACTTTGAAACCGATTAATTAAAATTGCATGATGAAGCTAGATGAGTTATATAAAAAGGCGCTGAACTTTGAGTTTTTAAGCATAGAGGAAGGTATGTTTTTATTTGAGCATGCCCCGCTGACTGAACTGATGTTTATCGCTGATGAGTTAAGGAAGAAGCAGGTGCCGCATGGTAAAGTTACCTGGCAGATTGACCGTAATGTGAACACGACTAACGTGTGCATTGCGAATTGTAAGTTTTGTAATTTTTACCGTATACCCGGCCACGCTGATGCCTATATAACAGATATGGATACTTATCGCCGTAAGATAAACGAGACGGTTAAGTATGGCGGTGATCAGTTGCTGTTACAAGGCGGCCACCATCCCGAATTAGGGCTTGATTTTTATACAAATACTTTCCGCCAGATAAAGCAGGAATTTCCAACAATCAAATTGCACGCGCTCGGGCCACCCGAAGTAGCGCACATTTGTAAGCTGGAAAAAATGAGCCACCATGATGTATTGGTAGCATTAAAAGAGGCAGGCCTTGATTCATTGCCGGGTGCTGGTGCGGAGATTCTTGTGGATCGTGTGCGCAGGCTGATTAGCAAAGGAAAATGTGGTGCTGATGAATGGCTGGATGTTATGCACGAAGCGCATAAGCTGAATATAACAACAAGCGCTACGATGATGTTTGGCCACGTGGAAACGCTGGAAGAAAGATTTATTCACCTGGTTCGCCTTCGCGAAGTACAGGCGAAAAAGCCTGAGCATGCTAAAGGGTTTTTGGCGTTTATTCCATGGACTTTCCAGGATGTAGATACCTTATTAACCCGCATTCGTGGTGTGCATAATCTGACCACTGCTGAAGAATACATCCGCATGATCGCCATCTGCCGCATCATGTTGCCGAACATAAAAAACATACAGGCGAGCTGGCTGACTGTTGGTAAGCAAACAGCGCAGATCTGTCTGAATGCAGGTGCCAACGATTGGGGAAGCATTATGATTGAAGAGAATGTAGTAAGTGCTGCAGGTGCACCGCACCGCTTTACTTCTACAACAATTCAGAATGCCATTCGCGAAGCAGGTTTTGAACCGCAACTGCGTAACCAACAATATGAGTGGCGCGAAATACCTGAGGCAATTATTGAACAGGTAGTGGATTATTAGAAAGCTTAAAGCTGAGGTAGAAAAATAACTTTTAAAAGGAAGTCGGCAGAAAAATACTTTGCAGGCTTCCTTTTTTGTTTTTAGCAATAGCTCGGTGATTTGGTATTGAATGCAACATTTTCAAAAGGCCTGAAACAATTGTTATGCCTGGGTTTAGGTACTTCGTACGTTGTAAATCGTACTTGAACAATTGCCTTTTACTATAAGGTTTGCTAAGTTTGCTGTGTAGAACCAATAAATTAGTGTGTATGCAATTTGGAATTATAGGAAGCGGTAGCTGGGCTACTGCGCTGGCGAAGATTCTTACAGATAATCATCAACAGATTAAATGGTGGGTAAGAAATAACGAAACCATACAACATATTGGCAGCCGGAAGCACAATCCACATTATTTAAGCACGGCTTTTTTCAACACGAACCTGTTGGATATGAGCAGCAGCCTGGAATATGTAGTGGAAAATTCCGAAGTGATTTTGATTGCGTCGCCCTCGGCATTTATTCATAGTATTTTAAGCACTTTAAATAAAGATGCATTTGCAGGAAAGAAAATATTATCTGCTGTAAAAGGCATACTGCCTGATAGTAATTTACTGTTGAATGAATATTTGTTTAACGATTTTAATGTGAACCTTGAAAACTATTTTGCAATACTGGGCCCATGCCATGCGGAAGAAGTTGCAGCGGAAAAGCTTTCCTATCTTACATTTTGTGGTGTAGATGAGGTGCATGCGCAACGCATTGCAGATTGCTTTAAAACGCCCTACATAAACACCATTGTGAACCATGATGTAATTGGCGCGCAATATGCTGCGGTGCTGAAGAATGTATATGCTTTAGGTGCGGGAATTATACATGGGCTTGATTATGGCGATAATTTTCTGAGCGTATATATTGCCAATTGCGCAAGCGAGATGATGGGTTTTCTTCGCAAAGTTTATCATGCAAATAACGATGAAGAAAAAGAGCATATCAATTACAATGTATCCGCATACTTAGGAGACTTGCTGGTTACCTGTTATTCGCTTTATAGCCGCAACCGTATGTTTGGTAACATGATTGGTAAAGGATACTCCGTAAAGGCCGCTCAATTAGAATTAAACATGGTAGCTGAAGGGTATAATGCAAGCAAATGCATGTTTAAAGCCAATGAAACGGTAGGCGCACAAATGCCTGTGCTTAATAATATCTACAATATTTTGTGGCAACATGTACCCGCAGCTGACGCTTTTGATAAAGTGGAACAATTGCTGGTATAAGTTGCAGCTTTATCTAAAGAGGTCCGCGGCAATTCCATCTGCCATTAACTTCCCTTTTTCAGTAAGCCGCAGATAATCGCCTTCCCGAACCATCAGGCGATACTGAATGAACTTTTCGGCATCATTCAATATTTCCGCGATCTGCGTTTCTGACCAATGCTGTTGAACATAAGGGATATAAAAACCTTCCATTGTCCGCAGGCTCGTCATGATATATTCATTGAGTTGCTGCACTGGGGTGAGTTGCTCCACTTCAAATGGTACAACGCCTTGCTCAATACTTTTAAGGTATAACGCATTGTTGGCAATATTCCATTGGCGCGAAGCGCCGTTAAAAGAATGCGCCGAAGGGCCAAGGCCAAGATATGATGCGCCTTTCCAGTAACTGCTATTATGCCTGCTACGATGGCCAGGCTTTGCAAAGTTGGATATTTCATAATGCTCCCACCCGGCGTCCTTCATCCATTGCATCAGTAATTCAAAATGATGGCCCTGTTTATCCGCGCTCACATCTTCTATTTTGTGTTTCCTGATCATATCGGCAAGCGCCGTTTTAGGCTCAACGGTCAGCGCATAGCAGGAGAGATGCGTAATACCCAACGAAAGCGCTTTGTAAACATTGTGCTTCCATTGTTCGTCGGTTAAGGTAGGCGTGCCGTAGATCAAATCAATGGTAAGGTTATCAAAACCTGCCTCATGCGCGAGGTGGATGCAAGCTTCAGCCAGAGTGGCATTGTGCGCGCGGTTCATCCATTGTAAATCATCTTCAAAAAAAGATTGTATCCCTATGCTCAAACGGTTAACGCCCGCTTTTTTCCAGCCGGCAAGCTTTTCTGCAGTGATGTCGTCCGGGTTTGACTCCAGTGTAATTTCAGCATTAGGGTCAACATTAAATAACGTTTTGAGAGTACGGATTTGCGCGCTCAGGTCTTCGATTGGCAACAAAGATGGTGTTCCTCCTCCAAAATAAATGGTTTCTACAGGGCCTGAAATATAATCCTTCCTCAATTCGGCCTCATGAACAATGGCCTTGCTTATCGCCTCCATTTGTGTAGTGTTCGTACTGAAATGAAAATTGCAATAGTGGCAGGCTTTTCTGCAAAATGGAATATGAATATAAATGCCAGGCATAGCCGCAAAAATAAAATAACCATGAAGATGTATTTAAAAAGATTTGACTTAGTTATTATCACACTATTTTTGCGGTCTGATAAAAGGATGCAGCCCATGTTTGATGGGTGATCAAGCCTTCCTGATAAAAAACCGAAGACGAACGGATGAAGTATATTTACCAATTGTTTTTTTTACTGCTGCTTTTTCCTTTTGCCGTAACGGCGCAAAAAGATAGTTCATCCAAACGGACAAAACCTTCGGCTGTAAAGGCGTCAAAAGACTCGCTTCAGGGAAAACAGGTAACTGCGCCTCGTACATCTGTATCGCTCCAGGACTCAATCAGACAAGACTCTGCGAGAAAGGCAGCTGATTCAATCAGCAGAATATTAATCCCTCCAAGAATAATTACATGGGAGAATGATACTTTGTACAATCATGTTTTTGATGTGCCATACCTTCCTGTAAAGGCAGAGCATGTATTTCGAATAGATTCGGTAAGAGAACCCGAATCAAAGGATGAGTTATTTTACGTGTTTGTCGGCATTTTTATGTTTCTTGGGTTCATCCGTTTTATTTTTTCCAAATACTTTCAAAATATATTCAGGCTCTTTTTTCAAACTTCTTTCAGGCAAAAGCAAACGCGTGAACAGCTATCGCAGGATACGCTTGCTTCATTACTGATGAATATATTTTTTGTGCTGGTGGGCGGCCTTTTAATTACGCTTTTATCACTTGAGCATCATTGGGTGAAAGCAGATTTTTGGCAAACGCTGTTGTATTGTTCGGGGTTGCTGGCGGGCGTTTATAGTGTAAAATACCTTTTTTTAAAGTTCGCCGGCTGGGTGTTTAATGTGCGTGACGCCGCCGAAACCTACGCTTTTATAGTTTTTTTAATAAACAAAATTTTAGCAGTTATAGTACTGCCCTTGCTGCTTTTTTACGCGTTTTCTAATGGAGAGGTTGCCAATACTTTGATTACTATTATTTTATGCATAATCGTATTAATGATAGCTTATAGGTACATTGCCTCACTGTCAATTATCAGAAATAACTTGAAAGTAAGTGCATTACAGTTTTTTATATACCTTTGCGCAGTTGAAATGGTACCCTTGATGATCATCTATAAGGTATTGTTTAACCTGATAATGAAAAACAACTAAATTTTTAACTCAGAATAACAGCATGGTAAAGATCGGGTCAAAAAATTCACAAGATGCTGTAAAAGGCGCTAGAAAAATTCTGATTACCCAACCAAGGCCTGAAAGCGATAAATCCCCGTATTTTGAACTCGCCAGGAAACATAACCTTGAATTGGTTTTCCACCCTTTTATCCGTCTTGATGCTATACCTGCAAGAGACTTCAGAAAACAGAAGATAGATATAGCAAAATTCTCCGCTGTTATTTTCACCAGCCGGAACGCTATCGATCACTTCTTCCGCATGTGCGAAGAAATGAAAGTGACGATTAGCCAGGATACTAAATATTTCTGCGTTACAGAGGCGGTTGCCCTTTATTTGCAAAAGTTTATTTTGTACAGAAAACGCAAGGTTTTTTACGGAGCAGATGGTTCCAATAAAAGCTTGTTTGATGTTATAAATAAGCATAAAAGCAACGAAAGCTTCTTATATGTGTGCAGCGAGAATCAACAGGATAATGACATTGTGAACTGGTTAAAAGCAAACAACTGCGAATTCCAGCTGGCCTTCATGTACCGTACTATCAGCAATGAAGTAAAAGAAGTAATGGATAAAACAGAGTTTGACATTATTTGTTTCTTCACGCCCAGCGGTATTAAGAGCTTGTTGGATAATTATCCGGACTATCAGCAGAACGGAACTTCATTTGGCGCCTTTGGCAGCAATACTATGAAGTTCGCTGAAGATGCAGGGTTTAAAGTTGATATTAAAGCTCCTGCGCCACAGGCTCCGAGCATGGTTGCAGCCTTAGAGCAGTTTTTCAGCAAACAAAATGTAGTCAAATAAATTTATTGCCCTAAGTGCAATCGATTTAAAATATAAGAGCCCGCTAAAAATGATTGGCGGGCTCAATTCTTTACTTATATACAGGCATTTCCTTACGCCTCATCCCTTACGCCTTATACCAGCTGTTTTCTCTCTTCTTCACATCTAACATCGTACACCTGACATCGTACATTATAAGAATCTCTCTATGCGTTCTCTTTTTTCCTGCGGAACAAATAAAACATCACTACCATTTATCTGATCAGAAGGCAGTGTATAACAGGATACCAGTTTGCCATTAATAAGGTTAAAAGGTTCAAATCCTATTTCCTTGAAAAAATCGATCATGAACACAAGGTTGTCGTGCCATGTTTCCAATTGCACCAGTGGTTTATGTTTTACCAATGCCTCTTTCATTTCCGGAATAACAACAGTTTCGTATCCCTCAATATCACATTTGATGTAATCTATTTTCGTAAAAGGGGCAAACACCTCGCTCGCTTTTTTTAATGAGCTGTCAAATGTTATATTGTGTGCAATGGCGCGTTCGTCTGTTTCAACCGTAACAAGCCCGTGCCTCAGATAGCCCAGGTCGCTGAATGCTGCCGGCATTCCCAGGTGAATGTTTTCTTTGTTTTCATCTCCCAATGCAAAGGAAAACAGTGTTACATTTTTTTTGCCACGGATTATCTTGCTTAATTGCTTTCTGTATGGTTCAACAGGCTCTACGCAGTACAAATGGCCGCTATTATTTAATTTTTCCAGGAACACGCTGGCAAAATAGCCAAGGTTAGCACCAATATCTATTACCGTATCATCCTCCCGCACCAGCTTTTTTACAAAATAATGCCATGCGTAAACAGGATTGTTTTTAAGGAAACCGGCTTTAAAAGAAAGCAGGTAGGTTTTTTGTAAAAGAGAGAGATAGCCATCCAGTCCCAAAAAATTAAAAAGTGTTCGTTTTAGCAACTTGGTCATTTAACGGTATTTTAGTCAAGTTTTTTATCGCCACAAATCATGTAACAGCGGCAAAGGAAACAAAAAAATAGCAGCATTATATAAATACACCTGATTTTTGACATAACAATCGAGCTATGAAAAAAGAACCTAACAGGCTGGCCAAAGAAACCAGCCCCTATCTTCTGCAGCATGCTTATAATCCAGTGGAATGGTACCCTTGGGGGGAAGAAGCGCTTCAGCGGGCGATAGATGAAGATAAGCCCATTTTGGTTAGTATTGGTTATTCCGCCTGCCACTGGTGCCACGTAATGGAAAAGGAGAGCTTTGAAAATGAGGACACTGCAGCCATCATGAACAGGCATTTTATCAATATTAAAATAGACAGGGAAGAACGCCCGGATCTCGACCATATTTATATGGATGCAGTTCGGGCGATGACTGGCGGGGGAGGCTGGCCGCTCAATGTTTTTCTTACGCCCGATAAAAAGCCTTTTTACGGGGGAACCTATTTTCCACCCGTTAATGCGTACAATAGAATGAGCTGGCGCCAGGTGCTGGCCTCGGTTAACGATGCGTTTAACCAAAAAAGGGATGAGATTGAAACCCAGGCTTACAACCTTACGGAACATCTACAGGCTTCAAATTCATTTGGGCTGTCCACTCCTGGTAGCACAAGTGTCTTTTCAGCTGAGAATTGTAAGTTGATGGCCGAGAACATTTTGAAAGCTGCCGATAAAACCTGGGGTGGCTTTGGCCGTGCGCCCAAATTCCCACAAACGTTTTCCCTACAGTATTTGTTGCAGTACTATTATTATAGTGGAGACGAAGATGCAATGCAACAGGTTAAACTGAGCCTTGACAAAATGATGCAGGGCGGGATTTATGACCATGTTGGAGGTGGTTTTGCCCGTTATAGTACTGATGAAAAATGGCTGGCCCCTCACTTTGAAAAAATGCTTTATGATAATGCGCTGTTGCTTTCTGTCCTCAGTGAAGCATATCAGCTGACCGGAAATTCCTCATATCGTAGCATAATAGAACAAACAATTGAATATGCAGAAAGAGAAATGCTTTCGCCTGAAGGCGGATTCTATAGTGCACTGGACGCAGATTCTGAAGGTGTGGAAGGTAAATATTATACCTGGTCCTGGCAGGAGATCCACGACGTGCTCGGCGATGAAGCGGAATTGTTTTGCAAGGTTTATGATATAAAAGAAGAGGGGAATTGGGAGCACACCAATATTATTTGGCTTCCTGCTACTATAAAGGAGGTAGCTGAACAGAATGAATTATCTTATGAGGCTTTGGAGGATTTGCTGAAAATCTGCCGACAGGAATTATTTAATGTACGCGAGAAAAGAATACGGCCAGGGCTGGATGATAAGATCCTGTTGGGTTGGAATGCATTGATGATCAGTGCCTATTGTAAGGCACATGCAGCTTTGGGCGATGAAAAATACCTGCAGAAAGCGGCGCGTTCTATCCAGTTTTTGGAAGAAAATCTCAGGCACGGAAATAAATGGTATCATAGTTGGAAAGAAAATATGCCGAAATACCCTGCCTTTCTGGATGATTTTGCGTATTTAATTCAAGCATACATTCATTTACATGAGGTAAGCGGCGAAAATGGTTATCTCTCCCAGGCAAAAAAACTCCTATTGTACACAATTGAAGAGTTTGAAGAAGGTGAAACCGGCTTTTTCTATTATACCGGAGAGTCGCAAACAGACGTGTTGCTTCGGAAAAAAGAAGTATATGACGGCGCTGTGCCTTCAGGAAATGCCGTAATGGCTGTTAACCTGAACTACCTGGCTACCATTTATAATGAGCCTACCTGGAGAAAGCAGGCTGAAGATATGGTTCAATCATTGGGTTCGGCAATTGTAAGATATCCCACTTCTTTTGGTATTTGGGCTTTTTTACTGCAGCAAATAACCCGCGGGTGGAACGAGATCGCGATTGTTGGAAGCACGGCAGCGGAATACTTAAAACAAGTCAATCATATATATTTACCCGGTAAGATTTCGCTAATTACGGATAAAGAAAATAACGAATATGCATTATTGGAAAATAAAAAGCCTGAAAATGACGAAACGCTCTTATATTGGTGCTCCAATTATAGTTGCAGCGCCCCTGAAACATCGCTGGAGCTATTTATCCAAAAATTGAAAAAACCATGAAAGCAACCGTAAAAAAGTATTTTGTTGATACAATAAGTAGAAAAAAAAGCCGTTTTTCGTAGTTGAGTTAGTTGTTTTGATGCATTTTGTCAAAAAAATGATCGACGCTCCAAATTCAAAAGTGCATTTAATTATTACATTTGCTTAATACCCAATTAATTATACGAATAAGAATGAAAAGCCAAATCTTATCGCTTATTGTACTATTTTCCCTGGTCCTCATATTTGAGGGCTGCTTTACAAAAAAAGGTAAGGGATCGGGCGTACCTGATAACGGCCAGTTAGTAGGTGTTTCCCCCTATTCGAGGACAAGTATGAATAAGCCAATAGGTATGGTTTATGTACCACCCGGAACCTTTCACATGGGCCCCAGTGACGAAGACATAAACTACAATTTTACAGCACGTAATAAACAGGTATCTATCAACGGTTTCTGGATGGATGCTACGGAAATCACCAACAATGAGTACCGCCAGTTTGTATGGTGGACAAGGGATTCCCTGGCAGCTGTTGAGCTGGGCTTCTTCAAAACCAGCCAGAACGGGGATACTGCTGTTGACTGGACGAAAGCTAAAAACATTAAGTGGAACGATAAAGCCACTATGGAAAAGCTGAATAAGCTGGTGCTTGCTCCGGACAACAGGATCTACAACAAAATTGAAATTGACCCCGAAAAAATAATGTACAGCGTTCAGGGCTTCGATCTTAAAGAAGCAGCTAAACGTGAAAATGCCGGTAAACCAAGAATCAACTTTATTTACAGGTATAGCGAAAAAGTTTACCCGGATACATTGGTATGGATGAGAGACTTCTCTTACTCTTACAACGAGCCAATGACGAAAAGGTATTTTGCTCACCCTTCTTTTGGTAACTACCCTGTAGTTGGTGTTACCTGGAAACAGGCTGTAGCATTTTGTAGCTGGAGAACACGTTACATGAACGATTTTCTGGAAAGAAAGAAATACGCTACAGAAAGCGATTTCCGCCTGCCAACAGAAGCAGAGTGGGAATATGCGGCACGCGGCGGACGTACTCAGTCAATGTACCCCTGGGGTAACTATTACCTGAGAAACAAAAAAGGTTGTCTATTGGCTAACTTTAAGCCTGGACGCGGTAATTATCCTGAAGATGGTGGTTTCTACACTGTTAGAGCGGATTCATACTGGCCCAACGATTTCGGTCTGTACAATATGGCAGGAAATGTTGCAGAGTGGACTTCATCTTATTATTATGAAGGAGCTTACAATTTTCAGCACGATATGAACCCGGATGTTCGTTATAACGCAAAAGATACCGATCCTCCGTTGATGAAACGTAAAGTGGTTAGAGGCGGAAGCTGGAAAGATGTAGGTTACTTCCTTCAAACAAGTACAAGAGCTTACGAATACCAGGATACAGCCAAGTCTTATATCGGTTTCAGGTGCGTGATAGACTTACCCGCACAATTAAGAAAGTAGTTTCGTTTAAAAATCAATATTCCAATTAGAAAAACACAATCAATCACTAAAATTTAAATTATGGCAGCTGCTATTCCTCCTAAAGTAAGCAGAATCGTAGACATTTTCGTTTCCATTGCGGCAGCAGTGGTAATTGTTGGTGCTTTATTCAAACTTGAACACTGGAAAGGTGCGGACATGATGCTTATCGTGGGTCTTGGTACCGAGGCATTGGTATTTACGGTTTATGGTATATTATATTTAATGTATCCGGCAATTGATGATCACCAGGTTAAACTGGCCGGCGCAGAAAACCTTTCTACAGGCAATCCTGCTTTGAAAAGCATGGAAAAAATGTTGCAAGAAGCAGACATAACTCCTGCAAACCTTACTAAATTAAGTTCTGGCTTTCAGAAATTGGGTTCAACCGTTGATAAACTGGGTGATATTGGCGATGCAGTTTCTGCTACAAGCGAATACACACTTAAAACAAAAGAAGCAACTACCGCTTTGTCTTCTGTAAAAGATGCATATTTAACCACTGCAAACTCTTTATCTGCATTTAACAATGCTTCAGATAGTACTAAAGTATTCCACGATCAGATACAGGTATTAACAAAAAATCTTTCTTCTTTAAATACAATTTACGAATTGGAATTGCAGGAAAGCAATAACCATTTGAAAGCGCTTAACCAGTTCTACGGTAAACTGGCTGATGCGTCTAACTCAATGAATGGTACTGCTGAGGACGCTAAAAAAGCTAAAGAACAAATTGCTGCATTGGCAAACAATTTGGGTAAACTAAACCAGGTTTACGGAAATATGCTCACTGCAATGCAGGGTAGATAATCTTTAAGCTTAGACGGGAATGAAATTATTATATCCTATTAAAAAATTGTATTTATTATATGGCACTACCTAAGGAGCCACGGCAAAAAATGATCAACCTGATGTATTTGGTGCTAACAGCCTTGTTAGCATTGAATGTTTCAGCAGAAATATTAAATGCTTTTAAAACGGTCAATACGAGTTTGAAGAACTCGAATGACATGATCGATGTAAAAAATGGTGAACTTTTCAAATCTTTCGAGGCTAAAATGAAAGATGAGAAAACCCGCGAAAGAGCAACGCTTTGGAACGGAAAGGCTGAGCAAGCTAAGAAACTTGCGGATGATTTAGCCAATTACATTGAAGAGCTTAAAACCAGGCTTAAAAAAGAATCGGGGCTTGAAATTATAGACGGAGCGGAGCATTACAGGGAAGATGAAACGAACACCCCTACAAGGGTAATGATTGAAGCGAATGAACCTCAGGGAAAAGTTTTGTATGACAAACTTGAGGCCTTCAAAAATCAATTGTTAGCAATCGATCCTGAGGTGAAAACGGCTTTCGAAAAAACATTACCTATTGATCTGAGGGTTCCTGAAACTGAAAATAAAGCAAACCGCGACTGGTCTTCAGCTTATTTCAGAATGACGCCAACAATCGCTGCAGTTACTATTTTGAGCAAGTTTCAGAATGATGTAAAAAATAGTGAAGCACAAGTTGTAGAGTTTTGTCACAGGAAAGTTGGAGAAGTTGAGGTTGTTTACGATGCCTTCCAGGCGTTTGCGGGAACAAACTCTCAATATTTGATGCCAGGCCAGGAATTAGTGGTTACTGCAGGTGTTGGTGCATTCAGCAAAAAAGCCCAGCCAGCTGTAACAATTGACGGGGCACCGGTTACATTAAATGCGGATGGCGTTGCCGAATACAAATCTGCAGTTGGTGGCCCGGGCACTTACACTAAAAAGGTAAAAATTACGTTTATTAAACCAGACGGAACTCCGGCTGAATTGATAAAGGATGTGCAGTACACAGTTGGATCTCCTACAGGAATTTCTGTAAGTGCGGATGCGGTGAAAGTATTGTATGTAGGCCTTACCAACCCGTTGAGCATTACCGGAGGAGCTAAAGGAGCCGAATCAATCCAGGCAACAATAGACCAGGGAAGCATTGTTAATAAGGGCGGTGGAAAATATGAGGTTACCGTAACTAAACCTGGTTCAGCTACGATCAATGTAACTTCTGAAGGAAAATCGACGCCTTTCCAGTTCAGGGTTAAAACAGTTCCTGACCCCGTGGCAAAAGTTGGCCAAAGCAAAGGCGGCCCAATGGCAGTGAACGAGTTTAAGGCTCAATTTGGTGTGAGAGCTGATTTGGAAAACTTTGTGTTTGAAAACGTTAAGTTCAATATATCTAGCTATACTATTGTATTAACAGGCGCCGGATTCCCTCAATTGCAGTACAGGCAGGTAAATGGCGATTCATTTGACGGTGTAAGAAACCTGATCGAAAATTGCCGTCCTGGAACTACGGTTACAATTGATGAAATCAAGGCAAATGGCCCTGGTGGCACAAGAACGCTGCCTCCAATTGTTTTTAATCTTAGATAAACGTAAGGTTTATGAAAATAAAATATTCAAAGTTGGTTTGTATTGCTTTGCTGCTTTCTGTTGGAATTGGTGCGTTTGCCCAGCAAAGGCGGGCAACCCAGCGGAGGCCCAGTGCGTACGACCAACAGCCCCCGGCAAATAATGCCAACCAGCAGCAACGGCCGCAACAAACAAACAATGCTCCATCAGCATACGGCCAGCAGCCTGCGGCACAACAGCCGAGGGATACAGCCCTGCCTATTACAACAGTTAAATCAACCACTGGCGGTTTGATCGACAGTGTTAAGCAGTCGCTTCGTAACGACGGTGCTATTGAGAAGAACCTCGTAAAGGATCGTGCTCCGCTGGAGTATGAGCACCTGCGCGAAGATGATGCCGTGTATTCAGCTAAAGTTTGGCGCGAGATAGATATCAGGGAAAAAATTAATCTTCCGTTCAGATATGCGGCAACTGAAGACAATGGTAACCAACGCTTCATCAGTATTTTATTGCGCGCCATTAAAGAAGATGGTATAACTGCCTTTAGTGGTGATGACGACCGTTTTACCACGCCTATCACTCCTGATGATGCTATGAATGCATTTGGCGGAGGAATGGATACGTCTAAGAAATATGACAGGGATGGTAACGTAATTGGCTATGAAGTAAGGGCTAAAGCGGTTTCTCCTGACTCCATTTATAAATTCCGTATTAAGGAAGAATGGATCTTTGACAAAGAAGCCAGCAGAATGTTTGTTCGTATTATCGGTATAGCGCCGGTTATTCCTTATAAACTGTCTAACGGAGACGTTGTTCCAAATAGTGAACGCCCTGTATGGTGGGTTTATTACCCGGATATCCGTGCGGTATTGGCTAAATACCAGGTATATAACGGTAAAAACTACAGCGCAAGAATGACCTGGGAAGAGTTATTTGAGAGCAGAATGTTCAGCAGCTATATTATCAAGTCTACCATCAATAACCCGTACGACAAGTTCTTTGCTGACTACATTAAAGACCCTCTGTTCCGTTTACTGGAAGGGGATAATGTTAAAGAAAAGATATTTGATTACGAACAATCACTTTGGGCTTACTAGCCAGAAAACTGTATATAGAATTTATTTTAATGAAAAAGCTCCGCTTGCGGGGCTTTTTTCATGTTATAACATGTTCGCAAAACATACATAAGGCAAACATTATCATTTATTTACACACCTCATTTTTTTTAAGAAAAAAAGGTTTCCCAAAATTTGGCAGATTCAAATCAATATATAACTTTGTCATCGGTTTTTCATAGGATATTGGATTTTAAAACGGGGTAGGATTTCCATCCAAGCCCCTTTTTTATTTTGGGCCGCTTCTGCCCGGCAGACAGTGCCCTTCCTCGCCATTCTCACGCATGTTATTTATCCGATTTTGATTTCAGTGTAATATTCCTGTAGTAAAATACTTAGGCTGTTAATGCGTCCTAAAATCTCTCGCAGATGAAAAGTAATTTGGGGTAAGCCATTTGGGATTTGTATTGCTATTTGGGTATTTAAAGCCGAATAGGCTGCGCAATCTTCATAAGGCAAGGTTTCTCTTCTTATAAAAGAAAAATCCCCGCAAGCGGGGATTTTTTCTATAATTTAATTTCTTCTTCGTTAGCATCATAAAAGTGGAACTCGGTCAAATAGTAGTCCGAATCAGGTTTAATAACGATCGGTACTTTGTACTTTTTACGCCACTTTCTTTTTATGGAGCTGAAAATGCCTTTTGTTAAATGGGAATACAAGATCGGGTGCACAAAAAGTGTAAGTGTTTTGTGCTGATGTGTAACCAGGTAATGAATGCGTTTTTCAATCTCGTCTTCCAGTAAAAGCGTAGAGGTAACTTTACCAGTTCCATTACAGGTAGGGCATGTTTCAGAAGTATTGATGCTCACCTCAGGGCGCATGCGCTGGCGGGTAATTTGCATCAGGCCAAACTTAGAGATAGGTAGAACTGCATGCTTGGCTCTGTCGCTGCGCATAAACTGCTCCATCGCTTCCTGCAGCTTTTTCTTATTGTCAGGAAGTTTCATATCAATAAAGTCCACCACAATAATACCACCTATATCGCGCAACCTCAACTGGCGTGCAATTTCTTCGGCCGCTTCCATGTTGGTCTCCAGGGCGTTTTCTTCCTGATTGTTGCTAACACTTTTGTAGCCGCTGTTCACGTCAACTACGTGCAGGGCCTCAGTATGCTCAATAATCAGGTATGCACCGCTCTGCAGGTTAACCGTTTTGCCAAAAGAGGATTTTACCTGCTTTGTTACGCCATATTGATCAAAAACCGGGATACCATTATTATAAAAGGAGATTATCTCCGCTTTATTAGGTGCTATCTTTTGAATATAGCTCCTGGTATCATTAAAAATGTTTTTGTCATTAATAATGATGCGGTTAAAATCTTCGTTCAACAGGTCGCGCAGAATGCTGGTCGTTTTATCCTGTTCGCTCAATATTTTGCTGGGCGCTTCAGCACCTTTTAGGTTTCGCTGAATCTGAGTCCAGGTTTCAATAAGAGCTGAAAGGTCTTCATGCAATTCAGCGGTGTTTTTCCCTTCGGCTGCTGTACGAACGATTACGCCAATATTTTTGGGCTTTATAGCCTCAACAATTTTATGAAGGCGTTTTCTCTCATCAGAAGAATGAATCTTCTTAGAGACCGCAACAATATCATTAAAAGGAGTAACAACCACAAAACGGCCGGGAAGTGAAATTTCGCAGCTTAACCTGGGGCCTTTGGCAGCTATAGGTTCCTTTAAAATTTGAACCAGGATATTCGGCTTGCCGTTTAGTACCTCATTAATTTTACCAGTTTTAATAATTTCCGGTTCTATTTCAAATTTTGAAAAGTCGAAGCCATTTTCTTGCTTATCAACCATGGCCATTTGCGTGAATTTTAAAATAGATCGCGCAAACGGGCTAAGATCAGTATAGTGAAGAAAAGCATCCTTTTCAAATCCAACATCTACAAATGCCGCATTAAGACCGGGAATAAGTTTTTTTACTTTTCCCAGGTAAAGATCCCCAACAGCAAATTTTGCATCTGTTTTTTCGTGATGTAGCTCAACCAACTTTTTGTTTTCCAACAGGGCTATTTCCACGCCCGCGGGAGCTACGTTAATAATTAGTTCTTTGTTCACAAAATGCAACTTTTAAAGTGACAAACAATTCAGGGCAGCATCGAAGACAATAGTAAGCAGCAAAAACCACCAACCACACCATCCTGCTACTTATTTAGATTTGGAAAAGGTAAAAGTTGCGAGAGGAGAGTTGAGAATCAGAAAGGTGTAACCATTCAAAAATGAAGATAAATGCCGGAATCAAAAAGTTTCCGGCATTTAAAATAATATTCGAAAAACTATTTATTTTTCTTCTTATGACGGTTTTTTCTTAGTCTCTTTTTACGTTTGTGAGTTGCAATTTTATGACGTTTTCTTTTTTTACCACAAGGCATAGTTCAAAGTGATTTTATTTGTTATCAATTATAGTTTATTGCAACGCTTTAATGCGCTCGTCAATTTCTTTTTTTGCTTCAGGCACCGCTATCTTATCACGTACAACAGTGTACCATTTAATAGCGTTGGCTTTATCTCCCTTGCGGTCAAAACTTTCTGCAAGGTTAAAAACCGCCTCCATATTAGATGGGTTGTCTTTAACAACGGCTTCAAAATGTTCGATAGCCTTGTCAAGCTGGCCGCTTTTGATGCCGCCCAGGCCAAGAACCATGTGTGCATATGCATTATGCGGGTCTTTAGCCAAAACTTCCCTAACCATTTGAATACCCTGCATTGGCGCCTCAGATATGTTTCCAAAAAGGTAGCATGCGCCGATACCTACTTTAGCTGAGTCATTCGCCGGGTTAATCTCAAGCGATTTTTCTAAAAGAGCTTTTGCCTGTATTCCCATCCACTTTTGCAGGGGAGGATTTGTTTCCATCATCATTTCCTCCAAAAGCAAACGGGCTGCAAAGTTGAGGTTTTTTTCAGAATTTTCCAACTTAGCTCCTTCTCCAATATAAAAAGCTCCCAGAAGGTGCTCATGGATTGAGTCCCCCCAGAAGGTCGCCAACTGCTTATATGAGTCTATTTGCTGTTGCTTAACATCGCCCCGAATAATGCCTTTTTCGAGTTGATTTAAACGCATAACCTGCTCATTGTTAAGCTTTTGTTTGGCTTGGGCAATAAGCTGATCGGTAGTAACGGCACTAGCGGGCGCACTTGCAGAAGAAGAAGGATTTTTGTCTGAAACTTTCTTTTCAGGAATCGTTCTTCCAAAGAAAAATAATACAATAAAAAGTACCAATGAAGCTGATACAAGAATAAGTTGTTGTTTTTTCACTTTAGCCAATTAAGACTGCAAAGTTATTTGGCTGAGTGCATTTCTTTTACCTCATTAACGAATTCTTTTGAAGGTTTAAACGCAGGAATGAAGTGTTCGGGTATTTCTACGGCAATATTCTTTTTAATATTCCTACCAATTTTGGCGGCTCTTTTTTTCGTGATGAAGCTCCCAAAGCCTCTGATATAGATGTTTTCGCCCTTGGAAAGGTTTTCTTTAATTTCTTTCAACATGGTTTCGAGAGTCACTAAAACATCTACTTTCGGAATGCCGGTTTTGTCCGAAATATTATTTATGAGATCTGATTTCCTCATATCATTGAATTTTACTTATTACTCTAAAATAAAAACAATTTAAGAGAACTAAAAGCAAAAATGGGATTTTTTTTGCAGATGTTTTATACTGACTGGCAAAGTCTTGAAGCAATGCCCAATGTTTTTCGTTTTTTTACGAAACCACTCGTCAAAAATCAGGGCCTTAAATTTTTTGTTGTACAACCAATATAACAGAGATTACGCTCAAATTGTTCTAATTTTTTCAGGATTAAATGGATAAGTCAACATTTTCGGCCATTCTTTTACATTGGCACCAACATGAGAATACGAGGGTAATGCCGTGGAAGGGAATAAAAGATCCTTACAAAATATGGCTGAGCGAAGTAATTCTTCAGCAAACACGCGTTGACCAGGGTTGGAAATACTATGAATCTTTCATTGAAAAATATCCCACTATTATAGAATTAGCCAACGCCGAAGACAAAGACGTGTTTAAGCTTTGGGAAGGATTGGGCTACTACAACAGGTGTAAAAATTTGTTGCACACCGCGCGTTTTGTAGCAGAAAACAATAAAGGCAGGTTTCCTTCAAAATATGAAGAAATACTTGCTTTAAAAGGCGTGGGGCCTTACACAGCGGCGGCCATTGCATCATTCGCTTTTGCGCTGCCCTATGCGGTTGTAGATGGTAATGTTTTTAGGGTGCTGGCGCGGGTCTTTGGCAATAACACACCTGTTGACTCTTCTGAAGGGAAAGTTTTTTTTACGACGCTTGCCCAAGAATTGCTTGACAAAAAAAGTCCCGGCCTTTATAACCAGGCCATCATGGATTTTGGTGCAACTGTTTGTAAACCGGCGCTTCCATTATGCAGCGCCTGCGTTTTGCAAAAACAATGCACAGCATTTAATACAGGCGACGTAAACCACTTGCCAGTAAAGGAAAAAGTGCTTAAGAAAAAAACACGCTGGTTTACCTATTTCGTGTTCAGCTGTAAGGATAAAACACTTGTCAGCAAACGCACCGGCAACGACATCTGGCAAAACCTGCATGAATTTTACCTTGTTGAAACGGATGAAAAACTGGCCTGGACCGAAGCATCTGTGCTTACCACACTTGCAGCGCAGTTAAACATAAAGCATGCTGTTGTGGAAGATATATCTGCACTGGTAACTCAACAACTGACGCATCAGGCAATTAAAGCAGTGTTTGTAAAAGTTGTATTGAAAACTATTCCGCCTTCATTGGCGAAGCTGGACTGGCTGGAAAACACGGAAATAGAAAAGCTCGCTTTCCCTAAAACCATCAACCAGTATCTTTCTCAAACCTTATATATAGCTTAAATTTTTCGGTAAACCGGCATCTGCAGTGCTTTAACTCTGGCAGAATCTCAAACTTGGCTTTTTTAACAAATGGGCTTCGCTTTTTATTTATTTTTATTTAATTTACGTAACGGAACATGAGGTAGACATTATTATTAAACAGGCGAATCTAAAATCTATTGTATGAGAGGCGTAAATAGAGTAATGCTCATTGGAAACCTGGGTAAAGATCCGGATGTACAGTATCTCGAAGGAAACATTGCAGTTGCTAAATTTCCGTTGGCGACAACAGAGACTTACAAAGACAGGGCAGGAAAGCTGATATCTCAAACAGAATGGCATACCGTGGTGCTTTGGCGTGGCTTAGCAGAGCTCGCGCAAAAATACCTACACAAAGGAAGCCTGATTTACGTTGAAGGAAGACTAAGGACAAGAAGCTGGGAAGACAAAGAAGGCAATAAAAAATTCGCTACCGAAATAGTTGGTGATAACCTGATCATGTTGGATAAAAGAGGCGAAGGTCATCCCGGTGGCTTTTCTACTCAAACAGGAACCGACTCTATGGAAGGATTCAGCAATGTTGATATCCCACCATTAAGTGATCCGTCCGAAGGCATTTCGTTTTAAGTCCGTGCACGGTTAAAAATTTTCGCTCTCCAATACCCGGAGGTAAAGAATTTACGGGCATTTTAACGGCTGTATCAAACAGCATAAATAGTTGAAACTAAGCTTTAAAGCATATTTTTGTAACTGATTATTATTGGCACGAGATAGTCGTGCCATTTTGATAATGATTATTCATCTAAATAATTCATTTTGGAAGTTCTCTCGGACGCAAACATTTTATCAGGAAGTATACAAAGGCTTGCCGCAGTTAATCTGCAGGGTACAACAGTATTAATCATACTGTTGTTGGTGCTTATCGCTCTCTCTTTTGTTGTGTCTGGAGCAGAAGTCGCATTTTTTTCACTTACATATAAAGACATTAATCTTCTTAAAACCAAGCAGCAGCATTCTTATCAGCGAATACTCGACCTGCTTGAAGACCCTAAAGCGTTGTTGGCATCATTGTTAATCGCTAACAGCCTTACCAACATCGGCATCATCATTATCTCCAATCTGGTGCTGGATAGTTTTCTCGATTTTAGCCATCTGCAATATCCCTGGCTGGAATTCGTGATAAAAGTTGTAGCAGTAACTTCCATCCTTGTTTTGTTTGCTGAAATAATGCCCAAGGTGTTCGCCAATCAAAACAATATCCGCTTTGCAAAAGACTTTGGCATTATAGCCGAAGCAGCGTATTACATGTTTAACCGCATGGGGCGTGGATTGATAAAATATTCCGACGTAATAGAAAACAGGCTGGCCAAAAATTTCAATGGCACTTATGGCAGAGAAGAACGCAGGCATGCTATAGATCTTTATGCTGAAAATTTTGGTTCAGAAAAGGAGAAAAATATTTTATTGGGAATTGAAAATTTTGGGGATGTTACCGTTAAGCAAATCATGCGTACAAGGCTCGATGTAAGTGGTATTGAATACAAAACAGGTTTTGCAGAATTGGTACATAAAGCTGAGGAACTGCATTATAGCCGGCTACCAATTTTTAAAGAAGACCTTGACGAAGTTGTTGGCATTGTTCAAACTAAAGATCTTATTCCGTTTTTAGAACAAGGCAATGATTTTGACTGGCACGAATTGATGCGTGCTCCTTATTTTGTTCACGAACATAAATTGATTGGCGATCTGCTGAAAGAGTTTCAGGCGAAGAGAATCCATTTTGCAGTAGTTGTTGATGAGTTCGGTGGTACAAGTGGAATTGTTACGCTTGAAGATATTATAGAAGAAATAATAGGTGATATTAAAGATGAGTTTGATGAGGATGATTCTCCAGTGAGAAAGCTTGACAGCAACAACTATATTTTTGACGGTAAGGTGATGATAAATGATGTGTGCAAAGCAATTGAACTGCCAATGGATACGTTTGATGGTGTGAAAGGAGAAAGTGATTCACTGGCGGGGCTTGTTCTTGAAATTGCGGGTGAAATACCGCAGGTGAACCAGGTTGTAAACAGTGGCGACTTTGACTTCACTGTTTTGGAAATGGAAAAGAACAGAATTACCAAAATCAAGGTTACTATTAAATCTTCCGTTAGCTAAAAATGCACGGAGTTTCATTTTGAATATAACAACGGGCTGAAACAGGAAACATAGTAACAGTCCATTAATCCATTGATAAATTGTATGGTGTTTAAAAGTGCAGGTTTTGTGTTGGCTTTATTCCTAACGTTAGTAATCGTTTCGTGCAATAGTATATATACACCAAAGCCCCGTGGTTATTTTAATATCTCTTTTCCTGAAAAAAAGTACGAAGTGTTCGACCAGCCGGGATTTCCATACACATTCGAATATCCTGTTTACGCAAAGGTTGTAAAAGATACTTCCTTCTTTGGCGATGCTCCAGAAAACCCCTGGTGGATCAATGTAAATTTCCCGCAGTTCGCAGGCACCATCTATATCAGCTATAAACAAATAGGCGCCTATTCTTTAGCCAAACTGGTGAACGATGCCTATAACATGACCAACAAGCACAGTATTAAGGCATATTCTATAGACGACTCAGTAATTACCACTCCCAACAATGTTCACGGGGTTTTCTTTAAAGTTGGCGGAGATGTGGCTACAGCCAATCAATTCTTTCTAACGGATTCCGTTAAAAACTTTCTTCGCGGAGCCTTGTATTTTGATACAACGCCTAATCAGGATTCTCTTAAGCCGGTTAACGATTTTCTTCGTGAAGACATGGTACATATGGTTAACACCTTCAAATGGAAGAAGTAACTCCGGCACATTTCTCCGTCTGTAGTATCTATCTTAAAGTCAAATCATTACTAATATTTTAATAACTGTAAATCAGGAGCGATATAATAGTTCCAAGCTTTAGGCTTTAAGCTTTTTGCTTTTTTTTATCTTTGCGAAAAGAAATTTGCCCGGGAGGCCTTTTTATGATAGCGATAGATAACAAACTAGTCAGTGATGAAATTCTGGAAGAACAATTTGTCTGTGACCTGAATAAATGTAAAGGAGGCTGTTGCGAGGATGGTGATGCTGGCGCTCCCCTGGAAAAAGATGAGCTGGATGAGTTGATAGATAATTACGAGGTAATAAAAGAATATATGACACCCGAAGGTATTGCCACTGTTGAAAAGCAAGGCAAATATTTGTATGATGTGTCATTTGGCTGGGTTACTCCAACTATAAATAGTGGCATTTGTGCTTACGGCTACCGTGATGAAAAAGGGATAATAAAATGCGCCATTGAGCAGGCTTTTTATGATGGCAAGCTCGGCTGGAAGAAGCCAATCAGTTGTCACCTCTTTCCCGCAAAAATTACTAAAAGCAGTATGGATCCTGATGTGGAATTTGTAAATTATATACCACGTGAAGACCTTTGTAAAGCTGCGTGCAATCTTGGAAAGAAACTAAAAGTTCCCGTATACGTATTTTTGAAAGAAGCCCTTACAAGAAAATACGGCGAAGAGTTTTATGAAGCGCTTGCTGCTACTGCGTCTCATATGGATGCCCGCTAGTGAGACCGGCGATTACATGAAGCTTTAATTTTGCATAACCTTACTTAATAACCAGAGTAAAATATGATCCTCAACAAACGCGCTATTATGGTAAGCCTGGTATTGTTTACTGTAGTGGCATTGGCATATTTGTTCCAGATTTATTCAATACTTGATGAAGGAAAGATTGTGCCTTCCGAAATGAAGTATGGTTTTTGCATAACTTTATTCCTGTTGCTGGCAGCAGTACTAAATTTCCTTAAGTATAGAAGTATGCAAAAGAAAAAAGAGAAGATCGACCGAAATTAAATGCTTCGTACTTTTTCATCACGAAGAAATATACGGTATTTGATTTTCACGCTCATTTTTCAATTCGCTTTTAAGAGGGTAAGGGAGGAAGGGAGCGGAGTTAAATTTTAGTACTTCGTAATTCGTACCTGATAAGAAGGCATTTGATCTTAAGGAAACGCTGATTCACTATTTACAATTCACTACTATCATGAGCAATGCGTCATCATTCATAGCAAAAAGCACTATTAAGTCCGCAGATCTGGAACACAGGCGCAAGATCAACTTCAATATAGGTAAATACAATGCCACGGTTCCTTTGGGTAAGCAGCAGTTTGCAGATGTAATGACTGCACGCGAGCGCGCAAAAAATGCTAAATGGCGCGCAATTGAACATCTTGATAGTTACCTGGAAGAATTTGAAAAGCAAATCACTTCACGTGGTGCAAAAGTATTGTGGGCAGAAACTGCGGAAGAAGCTTTGAATGAGATTGCTAAAATATGTGATGAAAAGAATTGCAAGACGGTTGTAAAAAGTAAGAGTATGGTGACCGAGGAAATTCATCTGAATAATTTTCTCGAAAAGAAAGGTATTGAAAGCGTAGAAACTGATCTGGGTGAATATATTCAACAGTTGGATGATGAACCACCCTACCATATTGTAACGCCTGCCATGCACAAAAGCAAAGAAGACGTTGCCAAATTGTTTGCAGATAAATTAAATGTTCCTGGAGGGTTAAGCCCCGAGGAACTTACACTTATTGCCAGGCAAAAACTGCGTGAAAAATATATCCAAGCGGAAGTTGGTGTTACCGGAGCCAATTTTATAGTGGCTGATATTGGTGCTGTTGCAGTTACGGAAAATGAAGGCAATGCACGTTTAAGCTGTGCCTGGCCCAAAACGCATATTGTTATTGTTGGTATTGAGAAGATGATTCCCAGTATGCAGGACCTTGCATTGTTTTGGCCGTTGTTGTCGACATACGGCACAGGACAAAAAGTAACTGTTTATAATACGATCATTGCAGGTCCGCGCCAACCAGGCGAGACAGATGGACCGGAAGAAATGTATGTGATATTGCTCGATAATGGCCGTACTAACTTACTCGCTAATCCCAAAACACGTGAAGCGCTGTATTGTATTCGTTGCGGGGCATGTTTGAATGCCTGCCCTGTTTATAAAAATATCGGCGGCCACAGCTATGAAACCACTTATAGTGGCCCTATTGGAAGTGTAATTACGCCGCATCTTAAAGACATGGGTGAGTATAAGCACCTGAGCTATGCTTCTTCTCTTTGTGGCAATTGCACGGAAGTTTGTGCTGTGAAAATCAACCTCCATGAACTACTCCTGGAAAACAGGCATGAGGCTGTTGTGCAAGGATATTCTACCTTGTCTGAACGTCTTGCATGGAAAGCCTGGAAAACTGCCAGCCTTAACCGGGGAATGATGAATTTAGGCAATGGTAACATGAAGAATTGGGTGGTAAATAAAGTGTTTAAAGCATGGACACAACATCACGGCGCGCTTGATTTCAGCAAGAAAACATTCAATGAGATGTGGAAGGAAAAGAATGCAATAAAGTAGCATAACATCGGCGGCAGCGATGGCGCAAAGCCACGAGGCCAAAGGTTTCACGCAGAAATAAGCAGCTTACTTTTTCTTAAGACTAAAGTTGACCAGGTAGACGCCGGCTAATGTAATTATGGCTCCGAGAAAAAGATTTACACTTAAAGGCTCTGCCAAAACCCAATAACCTGCTAACATTGCTACCAAAGGATTAATGTAAGCATAGATAGAAGAAAGTGCGGGAGGCAGGTATTTAACCGTATACACAAATGCAATAAAAGTTATCAGCGAACCGGCAGATATAAGATACAGGATTGCAAGCCATGCCTGCACAGGTATTTCATGAATGCCGAGCAACGGAACCTGTACAACTTTTGCCAGCCCAAAAATCATAAATGAAGCCAGGAACATTTGCCAGCCCATTGCATAGTAAGGGTTCATCTGGTATTTATTACGTGCAATAAGGATGGTTCCAAAACTCCAGGAGACCATAGCGATGAGTCCCAATAAAATACCAAATCCATATCCGGTTGGCTGCTCGTGAAAAGCGTTTTCATATAGTACAAACAATACGCCCGCAATACCAACAAGAAGGCCTGCGAAAGTTAAGAGGCTGTAGTTTCTCTTTCTGAAAAAAATCAATTCAATAATAACCACACACAAGGGGTATAGTGCGCCTATCAGCGCAGCTAATCCGCTTGATACATATTTAAGGCTCCATGTACTGAGGCCATTGGCGAAAACAAAATTGCAGATGGCCAGTAATAATAGCCATCCAAACTGTTTTGGCGTGGGTAGCGGCTCGCCGGAAAAAAGAAAATAACACAGAAACAAGGAACCTGCAATGAATTGCCGGATAAACGAAACTTCTAATCCTGGCATTCCATAATGCACGGCCACTTTGCTGCCCACCCATGTTGTTCCCCAGATAATACTGGTTATGGTGAGAGCGATGTAAGCGTTGGTTTTGTATGGATTAGAATTGCTCAATAAGCGTTGGTTTGCATGTGGGGTTAATTTATGCAAAGAGGATCAATAAAACATTTCTATTTTACTGATCCTCTTATAATTGATAATGGAAAATTGACAATGAATTCTACCAGGCATCTTGCATTTCGATAAATCAGACATCCTCAAATCATTCGTCAGCCATTTTCTCCTAGTGTTTAAAATGCCTCAGGCCAGTCATCACCATTGCCAGTTTATTCTCAACACAATATTCAATACTGTCTTTATCACGAATAGATCCTCCAGGCTGTATAAAAGCTTCAATACCTTCAGCGTGCGCCATTTTAACGCAGTCGTTGAATGGGAAGAAAGCATCGCTCGCTAAAACAGCTCCTTTCAAATCAACATTAAATTGTTTTGCCTTGTCGATGGATTGCCTCAGTGAATCGATACGGCTTGTTTGTCCGCAACCTTTACCAACCAGTTGTTTGTTCTTGATCAACGCAATTGCATTGCTCTTCAGGTGCTTGCAGACAATATTTGCAAAGATCAAGTCATCTTTTTCCTGTTGTGTGGTAGTTCTTCCGCCAACTTCGTTCCACTCAGTGTAATTGCCTGTATCAATATCCTGAGCCAATGTTCCGTTCAATATAGATTTAAACTGTGTTGTGTAAGAAGCATCAGGATTGATCAATTGCAACAGGATACGGTTCTTTTTGCTCTTCAATACCTGCAGTGCATCTTCATTGAAAGAAGGCGCTATCAATACTTCAAAGAATATTTCGTTAATAGCTTCTGCAGTAGCTTTATCAATTGTTCCGTTGCAGATCAATACGCCACCAAATGCACTTTCAGGATCTCCCGCCAAACCTGCATCCCAGCATTCTTTAACTGTAGCCCTTGATGAAATTCCGCAAACATTTGTGTGCTTGATAACAGCAAAAGTAGTTTCTGTAAATTCTTTTATCAGTTGAACAGCAGCATCAACATCCACCAGGTTGTTGTAAGACAATTCCTTGCCGTTCAGTTGTGTAAATACTTCTTTAAGGTCGCCATAGAAAGTAGCATGCTGGTGTGGATTTTCACCATAGCGCAGCGATTGTTTGGTACTCAATGGCTGTATTACAGTACCGTTAAAATAGTTGTTGATGGCAATATCATAATTCATTACTACTTCAAAAGCTTTGGCCGCATAAGCTTTACGCTGTTCGAGGCTGGTTTCGCCGTTCTGTGTCTGCAATAATTCAACCAGGGAAGCATAATCATCCTTTGCAGCAATTACAACCAGGTCCTTATGGTTTTTTGCTGCAGCGCGGATCATTGAAGGGCCACCTATATCGATCTTCTCAATAATGGCTTTTTCTTCAGTTGTTGTACGCAGGGTTTCTTCAAATGGATAAAGATCCACGATTACCAGGTCAATTTCCGGAATTTTGTATTCTTTCATCTCCTGCAAGTCCTGCTCATTTTCTCTTCTTCCAAGGATTCCACCAAAAACAGCCGGATGCAGCGTTTTTACCCTTCCGCCTAAAATAGATGGATAGGTTGTGAGGCTTTCAACGGCAACACAGTCAATTTTCAGGTCCTCGATAAATTTTTGTGTGCCTCCCGTTGTGTAAATGGTAATGCCGAGACGTTGTAATTCTTTTACAATCGGCTCCAGGCCGTCCTTGTAGAAAACAGAGATTAATGCGCTTTGAATTTTCTTTTGCATGATAAAAGATATTTAACTGGTGTGTTAACTATAACGCCGCGAATATAAAATTGCGCCCTGTTTCAATCTGCAGGCACCTTCTGGCGGGTTAAGTTTATTACAGATCCATTACAAATGCGCCATCTTCGGGCACCGAATGGAAGCGCAAATGTAGGCTGTCGCAGCCTTTTTTCCATTTTTCAATTTTCCAGACCGGGTTGCTGGAATCAAAAACGACCATTTTGGGCTTGATTTTACTGATATGCGATAAGATATCCTGCTTTGGATTGCCGGAAATAATCAGGACATCTGGCGCATAAATATTATCAGCCTGGTATAATTTTTTTTCGTCATTTAACAATAGAATGGATTTTTCCGCGACAGAAAAACAGGCGTTTCTCCGTATGACCAGGTTTTTGAACGGAGCAATGCGCTGCTCAATCCGTGCAGGTTTTAATTGAAAATCTGTGAGGCTCTGATCCTTAAACAATGAGCTATCGGCAATAAACGAACACTGGTGGCCATGAATAATGTCAATTGCAGTGTGTTTGGAAACATTATAAACAACCAATTTTTGCTGAACCCGATGCTCGATGAAATCAATGCATCGCAACAAACAAAAAAATAGGGTGGCACTAAGAAAGGATAAAAAAGCGGCAACACTTTTTTTCGATAACCAGGTTGCTACTGCTATTATAATAACAAAAAGAAGAATGGATTGTAACGGAGATAATTGAAGAGCGCCCCAGACAGCGAATGGCATACTGTTAATGTGAGTGATGAAGTTATTCATTAGTAGAATCAACAATCCCAGGGCTTTACCCACAACCGTAGCGAGGAACGGAAAATAGGATAAAATCAACAGCAAAAGTTCTCCATATAAAACGAAGCCTGATAATGGGACGACTACCAGGTTTGTTACCAGAAAAAGTAAAGGCAGCTGATGAAAATAATAGATCACAAAAGGCAATGTGAGAATTTGTGCAGCAAGGCTAACGGAGCTCAGTTGCCAGATGGTATCCAGCATTTTGTTTTCCAGCCGGAATAAGTTGTAAATGGGTTTCATGAAAAGTACGATACTTGCAACGGCAGAATAAGACAACAGAAAGCCTACATCCCACAGCATAAACGGATTAAAAACAAGTAAGCAGAAGGCTGATCCCGCAAGGTTGTTATACATGTTTGTCCTCCGGCTAATGCACTGGCCAATTACAATAAAGGAAAACATCACCGCTGAACGAAGGATGGATGGCGCAGCTCCGGCAATAAGCGTAAACCACCAAAGAACGCAAAGGATCACAATGGCTTTTATCCATTGCGTAACATTTATTGAAGGAAGGAAAGAAAGTAGCCAAATCAGTAAACCGTATATCATACCGAGGTGAAGTCCGCTAATGGCTACCACATGCACTACACCTGTGTTGCTGTAAGCCTGAACAAGGTCTTTGTCCAGATCGTACCGGTAGCCGATCAATAAGGCTTCTGCAACGCCTTGTTCGTTGCTGCCGGGGATGAATTGCCTTAAAAGACGGATGGTATTATCCCGCGCTGCAAAAAGAGACCTGGTAAAATAATTGCCGGCATTGCCACTTAAAACACGGTAATCTTTTGCCGTAACAATTATTTGCCCGGCTATATCCTGAAAAAGACAATAGCGTTTGTAATCAAACGCGCCTGGATTACCTGAGTTTGTTATAGCCTGCACTTTGTTGTGTAATATTATGCGGCTGCCATACGTAACAGGTAATGGCAGGCTGTCTTTCCTGAAGTAAATGATCAATTTTCCTGTAGCGCGAACCCAGGTATTTCCTTCTTTTATAGCCTCAATAGATGCCAGTGCTTTGTAGGTAGATGCCTTGTTTACCAAAGGTTCCTGGATAGTAACAAGAATTTCGGAATCCGAATTTGAGTGCTTCCAAAACCATGTGTTATGGTTTCTTGCATCGGCGTTCCATGTAGCTAGGGTGCCCAAATTGACAAGCAATAAAAACATTGCCAGTCCGTAAGCGCCGCGGAGTTTGAATTGGAGATGAAGCGGCAGGAGGTAAAAAATGAGCAACACAGCTATGCAAACGGACAAGGCGATGCCAAGTAATAGCAACGGCAGCTGGATATACCACTGCAATAGAATGCCGCCAATTAAAGCGGGCAGAATTTTAAGGAATGGGGCTGATTTAAGCATCCTGTTGACTGGATCCATATCATCAAAGAAAACAAATTCTAAATTAATTTAATAAGATTCTTTCATGTAGCGATTAAACATATGCTGGCTGCGGCTGGGTTCATTGCCTTAACCTGCTTATCATTTTGTTTGGCTTTTGAGAATCGGAGCCATACTTGGTTTGCGTGCTTCGTAAATGGTACCTAGAAAGGGCTACTTACGTAGGAGCAATGTAATGATGTGCCGCTACTAATTTTTCCTTATCTTGACCCACAAAAATTCTAACGATGATACGATCCGGAATCAGCTTGTTGCTTCTCGGTTTACTTATTTTACATCAATCCTGTAACACCCCGGTTATGAAAGAAAAACCTGTTTATGCCAAAGGATCTTATGGATATGCGGCAGACTTCATGAAAGAAAATACTAAACGAGTACTCGAGTTATCTACGGATGACGGCATGTCAAAAATATTGTTATCAGCAGATTACCAGGGGCGTGTGATGACAAGTACGGCTGGCGGCGATAGCGGAACAAGCTTCGGATGGATCAACTATGACTTAATAGGAAAGCGCACAAAAAAAGCGCAGTTTAACCCGGTAGGAGGTGAGGAGCGCTTCTGGCTTGGGCCGGAAGGCGGGCAATACTCCCTGTATTTTGCAAAAGGCGATTCGTTTAATATTAATCACTGGCAAGTACCGCCGGTTATCGATACCATTGCTTACCAGGTGTTGGATAAAGACAGTTCTTCTGTGACATTCACCAAAGAAGCCACGCTGAAAAATTATTCAGGAACGGATTTTCATGTAGTTATCCAAAGGCGAATAAGCATCATCGCTAAAAGCAAGTTGGCGGATATGTTTTCAATTTCGATTCCGGCAGATGTAAAAAGCGTAGCATATCAAACTACCAATGGGGTTAAAAACATAGGAACTGAGGCATGGACGAAGGAGAAAGGCCTTATGTCTATCTGGCTGCTGGGCATGATGACGCCTTCACCTGCAACAGTTGTAATGATACCTTTTGATGGTGGCAAAAATTCCCGCCAAAATATAACCGATGATTATTTTGGAAAGATTCCGCAAGACAGGCTGGTAATTAAAGACAGCGTTTTGTATTTTCAGTGCGATGGTAAACAAAGGGGTAAGCTCGGGCTTTCTCCCGCAATAGCAAAACCCTTTGCAGCCAGCTATGATTTTGAAAACAACGTACTAACTTTTATTAATTTTCCGGTTGAAAAACTTGGTAACTATGTAAACGGAAAATGGGAAATACAAAAAGAACCTTATAAGGGCGATGTTGTAAATGCATATAACGATGGGCCGCTTGCGGATGGTTCTCAGCTCGGGCCATTCTATGAAATTGAATCTTCATCAGCTGCGAGGGAACTGGGTGCGGGCGATATTCAAACTTACCAACAGGTAACCTGCCATCTGCAAGGCAGTTATGCTTCATTGAAAAAAATTACACAAGACTTGCTGCACATCGATCTTGACGATGTAAAGGCTACCATGAAAAAATAACCAAATCAATCTTTTAAAAAAGTACCATGAAATTATACAGCACGCGCAAAGGGATAGTTGTAACATATAAAGCAGTTCATTATCTGCTGATTGAAAATAACTGGGATGATCTCGTTAACCGTAAGAATCTTCACCGCCATATCGTTGAGTTAAAAGAAGCGGCAACGGTGCTGAGTGAGTTAGAATTTGAAGATCTGTTAAGGGATGAATTACTTGCACCCATTGGCTCTCAGGAAGTATGGGCCGCCGGTGTAACATATATGCGAAGCAAGGTTGCAAGAATGGAAGAGTCTCAGGAATCAGGTGGCGCAGATTTCTACGATAAAGTGTACGACGCAGAAAGGCCGGAGTTATTCTTTAAATCTATGCCACACAGGGTTTGCGCGCACAATACAGAAATTTATATTCGAAAAGACTCATCATGGAATGTACCTGAACCTGAGCTTACTTTGTTTATTAATGGAAGTGGTGAAATTGCCGGTTATACGATTGGTAATGATGTTAGCAGCAGAAGTATTGAAGGCGAAAACCCTCTCTATCTTCCCCAGGCAAAAGTGTATGAAAAAAGCGCTGCTATGGGGCCATGCTTATATATACCAGAAGAGCCTATTCATAAAGATGCTATGATCGCTATGATTATTACAAGAAATGGTGAAGAGATGTATAATGAATCAGCATCCATCAACAGGATGAAGCGTTCGCATACAGAACTGGCATCTTATTTATTAGCAGGTTTTGATTTTCCTCAGGGTGCTTATTTAATGACAGGTACCTGCCTTGTCCCTGGAAATGATTTTACATTATTGCCCGGCGATATTGTGTCTATTAGTATTGAAGGCATTGGAACGTTAGAGAACAAAGTTGAATTCAAACCTTAGCGGAGGATAGTGAATGGTGAATAGTGAATGGTGAATAGTGAAGGAAGCGAGTGTATTTGTTTTTTTTAGCTGATAGTCTGGTTAAAAAATACACAGAGAGCGCAATGAAGAAATAGAGAAACGCGGAGAGAACTCCGGCTCTTTGTTTTTTCGTTGCGCTCTTGTAATTACCGCGAACGCCATGGTTCGTGTCTCACGGACCAATAGTTACACGGTTTCAAAAGCATATTAAGAAGTGAAGCCCACTCATGTATCAGCAAACTCTTCACGTATCAAAAAAGTCGCGAGCATCATTTTCACTATTGTTGATTCACTATTCACAAGCCTCTCTTGCCATATAATTAAAAAAACAAACTATGTTTGTAATGTCTTTTTTACAGTTTAGAAGCGAAAACATACATGGAGACAGATTTTTTGGTTATTGGTTCAGGTATCGCCGGACTAACCTATGCACTGAAAGTTGCCAGGCAATTTCCCGAGAAAAAAATAATGATCATTACAAAGGCGCGTGAAGATGAAACCAACACGAAGTATGCCCAGGGAGGTGTTGCCGGCGTTTGGGATGAGACGAAGGATAGTTTTGAAAAGCACATAGAAGATACATTGATCGCAGGCGACGGTTTGTGCAATGTTAAGACCGTTGAAATAGTTGTTACGGAAGGGCCCGCACGCATTAAAGAATTAATCGAATACGGAACCAGGTTTGATAAAACGGAAAGCGGCGACTATTCGCTTGGGCGCGAAGGTGGCCATAGCGAGCATCGTATTCTCCATCATAAAGATGTTACCGGCAAAGAAATGGAACGCGCGTTGCTGGAAGAATTGCGCCAATATGCTAACATAGAATTGATTAATCACTGCTTTGTGGTAGACCTCATCACCCAGCACCACCTGGGTTATCTGGTTACAAAGTCTACTGCGGACATTACCTGTTTCGGCGTGTATGTTTTAAATCTTCGGACGCAACAGATTGAAAAAATACTCTCGAAAATAACTTTACTTGCTACCGGTGGTTGCGGCCAGGCATACAGAACTACTACCAATCCTAAAATAGCAACGGGAGACGGCGTAGCGATGATGTATCGGGCCAAAGGCAGAATTGAGAATATGGAGTTTATTCAATTTCATCCCACTGCATTGTTCGAGCCGGGCATATCACCTTCATTTCTGATTACTGAAGCTGTGCGTGGCGACGGAGGCATTCTGCGTAACAAGGATGAAGAAGCTTTCATGGAAAGGTATGACGAGCGCAAAGACCTCGCTCCGCGTGATATTGTAGCTCGTGCAATTGATAGTGAAATGAAAAGGACAGGTACCGAACATGTGTACCTTGATTGCAGGCATATGGACCAGGAAAAGTTTGTTCATCACTTTCCTAACATTTATGAAAAATGCCTGAGTATCGGAATTGATGTGATGAAGCAAATGATTCCTGTAGCACCTGCTGCTCATTACAGTTGCGGAGGAATTAAAGCCGATGAATACGGCAGAACATCCATTATAAATTTATATGCCTGCGGCGAATGTGCAAGTACTGGTTTACATGGTGCCAATAGATTAGCGAGCAACAGCCTGCTGGAAGCCATGGTTTTTGGGCACAGATGCTATCTTGACGCTGTCGAAAAAATATCCGGCATTGAAATTGTTCGCTCAATCCCCGATTGGAACGTAAAAGGAAACACTGATCCGAAGGAAATGATCCTCATTACGCAAAGCCTTAAAGAGCTACAGCAGATCATGAGTGATTATGTAGGGATTGTTAGAACTGATGTCCGTCTTGAAAGAGCTTCAAAGCGTTTAGACTTACTTCACGAAGAAACTGAACAGCTGTATAAAAGCACTAAAGTTTCTCCGCAGTTATGCGAATTGCGAAACCTGATTACAGTTGGTTATCTTATTGTAAAAGGAGCCCAGTTCCGTAAAGAGAGCAGAGGATTGCATTACAATACCGACCATCCGGAAAAGAGCAGCTTACTGCAAAATATTGTGCTGTAGGGGAGGTGTAAGGTATCAGGTATCAGGCGTAAGGGATAAGGCGTAAGGTGTATTCCTTAAGCCTCAAGCCTCACACCTTATACCGATATTAGCTTCTACAGCATCCGATGCACCGGTTTCGGATATCCAGGCTTAAAGCTCGCTGTGTTTTCCATCCTTATGCTGCATTTGCAAAGCACTTCTGTATTGCGCACAGCCTTCCACATCAAATGTTTTAATATTGGCGGTTCTGTTTGAACTCTTGCATTTACAAGTAACGATGCGTTTTTGCTTGCATTAGCTTCATCAAAAGGCGGCTCAAGCTCTGTATGTACCGAGGTAAGGCTATATTTATTTTTTCCGTTCAATAACAGTTTAAGGTGGCCAATGGTGAGATGATTTTCTTCAAGCAACCTTCGCAGGGTTTTTACAAACACGTTCACACAATGAACTGCGTTAAATGAGGCGCATGAAAATTCAAGATCTGTGTCTAGCCAGGCCAGTTTTGCTTCTCCTTCACCATAGATATCGTAATCTATTTCTGCAGAAGGAGGCGTATTATCTATACTGGCCGTGTTGATTATCTGCAGCCATTCCTGTATGCTTTGTTCTGAGAATGAATTTTGATACAGTATGGTTTTACCGGGATAATGCTCGCTCACAAACAGGCTCACCGCCTGCATCATTTTTGCGTCAGCAAGATCAACTTTATTTATCACGATTACCGGAGCTTCTTCCAGCTGCTTGGTGTATATATATTTTACCGACGCGTCAAACAGTGGCAGTTTTTGAATGAACAGTAAATGAAATAAACGTACATCAACGAGTGTGGATAGCGTAACCTCAACATTTTTATTGTTATAGCGCAACGGTTTTAAAACGGTGGCTATCATATCTGTACATGAACCGACTGCTTCGGCAAATATGATTTCGGGCTGTTCAGTGGCTTCAAATGAATTAATGCTTTTTTCAAGATCATTATAATTACAACAAAAGCAGCCGCCTACTATCTGCCTGTTTGAAATGGACTGGCTGGTAAAAAAATTACTGTCAACCAATTGTATGCCCTGGTCATTGGTTATTACGCCAACACGTACATTTTTTTGCTGCAATTGCTTGCAGGCCTGTTGTATAGCGGTAGTTTTTCCGCTTCCCAAAAAGCCACTAAGTAGATGAATCTTCATTTTTTGTGCAGAGGTTAGGTTTCGCATAGGGACCGACCAAAATTCGTTCTTTTAGTTAAATACGGTTCGGGCAAATTATCATAATTTTTTTACTTCTTACGTTCTAATATATAAACATTCTTGCTAAGCATTGTGAGTTAGTAATTGTGTTGATGAATTATGGCATGCACAATTCTCATCACAATCATTGGCATTTATCAAAAGTGGATACCCAAGCAAAATTTCTTCAGGAAGCGCAGCCCTTACTTCCTCAACAAGTACCTCGAAGGTATAATCATCATCTGCCGCACTCTGCTCTTTTTGTAAGCATATTGTTTTTTTGTCTCCCAGGCTTAGCCCATGAAGCTGCGATTGTAATATGGGTGAAATATTATTCGTTCCAAACAGAAACACCACCGGCGTACCAGCCATATTATTTTCAAGCACTTCATTTTTGGAGTTTTTCATAATATACCGGATAGTAACAACGGTATTTTCATCAATTGGCATCATGTAGTAACAGCTTTGTTGTTAACTATTGTTTTATTTATTGCAATATTACCATAACTAACTTTAACAACCGGCTTTCCGTTTGTTAACGAAACAGTGCCAAAGCCAGTAGCTGTTGAAATAAAGCAGGTGAAATCTTTGCCTAATTTGTTATTGATGTATAACGTTTTCTCAACTGCATCATATCTTATGCCGGTAATGCCCTGCAACAGGCCATAACTCGACATGGCCCTCGCATACCAGTGGCCACATTCATATTCATTAAAAGGGTTGCGAATACGGCCGTCGTACCTGTTCCTGCAATACCTTACAATTTCAAGCCCTTCATTAACCATTCCTGCTAACATCAGATGAGATGCCACCTGGTATTCAATGCCGGTCCAGACTTCATCACTGTAAACGAATGGTAACGATAGTTTTCCTCCTTTGGGCCAGGAGCAAAGCAATAACCCGCCTTCATGCCCCAGCGCATAAGCAGGGCGCTGTGGATTGGCATGTTCGCTAAGGTCTTTTTTGAGATTATACTTGTGAATAGACAATAAATGGCTTTTTATTTTTTGCTCGTCAACAATGTCGTTGATCCCGCACATGGCGCCTATCCATGTGCCCAATACTCCATCACTTAAACAGCCTGTTCCATACTGATATTTTGGCCCTTCTTTTTGAAGAATGGCTATGGCTTCGTCTGAGTAATCTCCTCCAAATGATTGTGCTTTAGCAGGATTGGGTGCGTTGAGTTCTTTATATTCAATTTGTTGAAAAAAATATTCGCCATTATATAAGTTGGTCTCCAAATATGTTTTGCCTTTGGTATAAAGATCTTCGTAACGCGTTACGTCTTTTTGCAGAAATTTACCCATAGCGATAGTAGATTTCAATGCGCCCAGGTAAAAGCTGGTGCACATTCCATCCGGCCCCCAGAATTCTATATCATACGTGTTATGATGAGGTTCTTCTACAACGCCTTTGTTACGCGGGTCCCAGGTTTTGATACAATAATCCATACTCACTTTAACCATAGGATAAATCTTCGCGAGCCATTCATTATTGCCGCTTATGCGCCAGTCGCGGTGCACTTTCATAATGCCCCCAAGCTGGCCATCAGCTGCAGCATGGAAGTCATGTTTTAAAGGGCTTATAGGCATGTTGGCTCTAAAACCCTGGTGCCCCGCTTTATTCTGGTTCTCACAAAATTCCGTGTTACGAAGCGTTTGTTCCAGTGCCGGAAATAAGTGAGGAACAGCCTGCGCGTAATTCCATACATGCGTACACGACCCATGGCAGCAACCGTTATCATCCGCGCAGCCTTCCCAGCTCCACAAACGGCCATCGTATTGGCGCAACACGGTAGGCGATTTTATGATGGTAAGATTTGCAGCTACAGCCTCCATTACTTCAGGCGGTAATGTAGAGGCGTAAAAAGCTTCAGTGAACAAAGATGTTTTTTTGAATAGGTCAGTATAGTTTGCCTTCCAGTAATTTGCAACATCAGTCACATTGCTAAACTTGCTGCTATACCACGGTTTATAATTTTTTGAGCTGCTTTGTTTGCCGTTTGTAACGCCAAGATCAGCCGGCGAGGCGCAGCAACCACTGTTGGGATCGCAATCTTTTTTCTCATCCAGCATAATATCTCCAATGTGAAGGTCTGACTCAGGAACATACCACACCATATACAAGCGGATGGTTTTTCTTTCGCCGGGTTTCAACGTGAATGGCACGTATAATGACGCTCCCGGTGCATCTTTTTCAACCGGTGTTGTAGATTTTGCTGATCCGTTTTTAACGGCATTCCAGGCCATAGTGAGCGGGTCCCACCAGCCACCGCGAAACCAGCAATGATCTACGATTGTGTTATCGTTATCAGTAAAGATGGCAAAGTTTGCTTCCAGATGTGGTTTCTCTGTTGTTGCTGTTTGTTGCAGGATAAATCCGTTTTGAATGGAAGAAATCTTGTTCTGCCCTTCATTGTCTGCCGCCAGGAAGTTTTTGGTATTGTGAGAAAAGATGGCATCTGCATTCGCAGCAGATTTATTGGTAAAGGTATATTCCAATACACCTGCCGGCAATGAAGAATTGTCTTGATCTGTTGGTATAAAAGGGCTCCAGCCTTTGATCTCCACTGAAAGCGGAATATCATTGTCTGATAACCGCACAGTGCCAAATGGAAAACGTGCCATGAATTCGCAATTGGTAAAGCGTGGTAACCCGAAAGTAGTTCCCGTGGCTCCATTGCCTGTACCGCGCTGGCCGAAGAATTTCCATTGAGGAACAGGCCCCTCCAGCACTTTGCTTCCGTTGTTAATATTTTTTACATGAATCGCAGCAAACATGGAAGGTTCATTATAAATATCAGGCTTATTGCGAACGCTCATATGAGAAATTGCGCCGGTCCCTTCCATGCAAAACATACCTGCCCCCAGGGCGCCGATTGGAAATGCGACACGGTTAAGGTATTCGCCCTTGTAAACGCCATTATATGCACGTTTATCAGCTGGCTGTTGGCCTTTATCTGATGCTTCTTTGTTGACTGGTATTTCACCTGCAAATAATGATGCAGGCGCAACAGTTACGCCAACGCCGCCCAATGCGATTTTTTTAAGGAAAGAACGCCTTTTGTTTTTTTCTTCCATGGCAATTGTTTGTTGTGGTTGCGGAGTGCTTTGCTACAAGTTAAGGATTTTATTTCACGGGAAATATGGTTTCACGCGGTGGATGCAATGAAGCGGCGACTCCTTTTGAGTTTTACGTTAAGAGTTGAACGTTGTGTGTTTAAGGCAATTAGTGCCACCGTCTTTAAAGAACTTGTTTCATATACCCTGCCAGGAAGGGACAATGCTGCGGTCCTTTTGAGTTTTACGTTAAAAGTTTTACGTTGTACGTTTAAGCCGATTCGAGAATATTTGTGGTTTAATAACGCTATGTATCGTTTGTGACGCCGTGCCTCCGTGGTTTCAAATACGCTATATTTGCGGATTATTTGCCGCGTATGTATTATGTTGTTTACGGGTTATTGTACCTGTTTTCTCTTTTGCCTTTTTGGTTCATGTATCTTTTAAGCGACGGTGTTTATTTATTGCTTTATTATGTGATCAGATATCGCAGGGATGTTGTAATGGGTAACCTGGCTGTAGCTTTCCCGGAAAAGAGTGAGGATGAGCGCATTAAGATTGCAAAAGAATTTTATCAATCTTTTGTGGACCAATTTATTGAAACCATTAAAATGTTATCCATGTCACGAAAAGAACTGGATAAGCGTTTTACATCCAACTACCATATCGTTAATGATTTATACGCAACCGGCAAGAATATTCAATTTCACCTGGGGCACAGCTTTAACTGGGAATATGCAACTCTGGCATTCTCTGCAAATATTACCTACCCCTTGGTTACTGTGTACATGCCCATCCAAAATAAGATCTTCAACAAGATATTCTATGACATGAGATCGAAGTTTGGTGGAAAGCTGGTTGCAGCAACGGATTTCAGGAATGAGTTCCGTCAGTATTCAAGACAGCGGTATGCACTTGCACTAGTTGCGGATCAAAGCCCTGGTGGCCCTGAGCATGCATACTGGACAAACTTTTTTGGACGTATGACAGCCTTCGTTCCTGGCCCGGAAAAAGGAGCCAAGCTTCACAATACGGCCATCATAATGGCAGGGATAAAAAAGAGAAAGAGAGGCTATTATCATTGTGAACTAAAGCTGTTAACAATGGAGCCGCGATCAATGCCAAATGGTGAAATCACACGGGAAATGATCCAGTTTATTGAAGACGGCATTCGCGAGCAGCCCTCTAACTATCTGTGGAGCCATAAGAGATGGAAAGTACCTTTTGACCAAGAGAAATTTGGCCATCTCGTTGTCTAAAAACGAAGTAAGCGTTCAAAAGCGCTGATAAAAAGAAAAGCTGAATAGTGTTGTCTATTCAGCTTTTTTATTCTTAAAAAATATGTATCTCGTTACACTCTGAACGAGTCATGTGTGATAACTCAAACCAATGGCTAGTTCAGTGTAGATGTTGTTTTTTCAATCTCTAATGTCGGAATTTCTTTGAGGGCTTTAAAGCCTCCCAATACATTTCTTAAGTTGTGGAAACCCTGGCGTTTCATTAGCGAAGCCGCAACAACGCTTCTGTAGCCGCTGGCGCAATGGATGTATAAATTATCATCGTCATTGATGTTTGCCATGCTGCCGGGATCAGTAAAATTGCTTAACGGAATATTCACTGCATCCTTTATATGGCTCTCATCATATTCAATTTCCCTTCTCACATCTACAAGTACAAGGCGATCATCAAAAGGGATATCCATCGCAACTTCATCTGCTTCTACTTCAATAATCATGTCAATGGGTTCCTGCGCTTTTTGCCAGGCTTCAAATCCTCCGTCAAGATATCCTTCCAGTTTGTCAAATCCAACCCTGGCAAGGCGTACAGCGGTTTCTTTTTCTTTGCCTTCCTCAGTCACCAATACAATAGATTTGTCGAATGGCAACAAGCTTCCGGCCCATTCTGCAAAGCGTCCTTCAAGGCCGATAAAAATTGCACCGGGAATAAACCCTTCGGCAAAAAGTGTTGATTTACGAGTGTCTACCAGTATGGTGTTCTCGTCAGCCAGTTTTTCTTTCAGCTGTGTAACGGATAGTGGTGCTAAAGCTTTTTCAAGAATAGCATCAAGCAGCTCATAGCCTTCCTTGTTTATTTTTGCGTTAATGGGAAAGTATTGTGGAGGCGTATCCAAACCTTCTGTTACAGCTTTGACAAACTCTTCTTTGGATTGAGCCTTCAACGCATAGTTTGACTGTTTTTCTTCGCCTATAGTACTTTGTGTATTTGGCCCGAGATTTTTGCCACAACTGCTTCCTGGCCCATGAGCAGGGTAAACAATTACATCATCGTTCAATGGAACAATCTTGTTTTGAAGGCTGTCATAAAGCATTCCGGCAAGATCGTTGGTTGTTAGCGATTCCCCTTTTTGTGCAAGGTCCGGGCGGCCAACATCACCAACAAACAAAGTGTCGCCAGTGAAAACAGCGTGTTCTTTGCCATTTTCATCCAATAAAAGAAAACAGGTGCTTTCCAGCGTATGGCCGGGTGTATGAAGAACTTTAATGGAAAGTTTACCCAAAGCGAACACTTCTCCATCTTTGGCAAGATGAAATGGGAAATTGGCACGGGTATCGGGGCCGTAAATAATCGGAGCCCCGGTTGCCTTGCTTAAATCGATATGTCCGCTAACAAAGTCTGCATGAAAATGAGTTTCAAAAATGTACTTTATCTCAGCGCCGCGTTGGTTCGCCAATTGAATATACTCCTCTACATCTCTCATCGGGTCTATTATTGCTGCTACTCCTTCACTTTCAATATAATAGGCCGCCTCACTGAGACAGTTAGTGTACAATTGTTGAATATGCATGTAAAAAATTTTGGCAAAGATACTCTAAGTATGTTTCGCCACTTGCAACAAAGTCATAAAGAAAGGACGTGGGTACGATTTATCTAAATTCCTGTTGCTGTGATAATCACCGCATTTGGTGATTGTTAGATGCTAAAAAAGCTGTTACTGCAGATCAAACGATACGGAAAATTGTACGGTTTCTTAGCTTACCAAATCTTCTACAAACTGGCTCACTTCTTTAACCCTTTCGTAATTAATATGATAGTAAATGAATTTGCCGTCTCTTTGTGTGGTAACAATGCCAGCCCTTCTTAAAATTGCAAGATGCTGAGAGGCTACTGATTGTTCCAGGCGAAGCTTTACGTAAATTTCAGTTACCGTCATTTTCTTATGTTCGTCCAGTAATTTAACCATTTGCTGGCGGAGCTTGTGGTTCAGCGCTCGTAGAATCAGAGCGGCTTTTTTCAGGTGTAAGTAATCTACCTTAATGCTTTCTTTGCTTGCCGGGTCGTTAATGACAACTGTTTGTGCCGGAGTGTTCATCAGGTTATAAATTAATTTTTGTAAAATACTAATATGATCGGGTAAAGATATTATTATTTTTTCTCAACAATAAATGATTTCAAGCAGAAATGGATTTTTTTAAATTATATTTAATGTTTTTTCTGCAAAACGAAAAAGTCTTTAATATACTCGGGCACGCTGTAGGCCAGGTCCTGGAAATTTTGGGCATCAAAAGCCGTCTGGGAAAGCACAGCCATGTCTTCAGCGCTATATAGAATACTGGCAAACAGCGCATTGCTGTTTTTAGCTACAGGCTTAAACTTTTCACTTCCGTTACCAAAAAATAAAACCGGCTGATTATCAACATATTCAAGAAATGATAATTCATCCAAAATCATTGCATGAGGAGCTTCTACCAGTTCAAGCTGGCTGTTATACAAACATGTAAAAACTTCCATTCGCCTGGCATCTACCATTGGACAGAAGAGCTGCGGGGTTGGATTTATTGCCGCAGTTTGTTTTTTAGCTGCATATGCCATCACGTATAACGTGTTTACAAATACCAACGGCTTGTTTAAGGCATAACAAAGCCCTTTGGCGCTGGCAAGTCCAACTCTTAACCCGGTATAACTTCCGGGTCCGGATACTGCAGCTATTGCGTCGATATCACGCAATGGAAGCTGCACAGTTTTCATGAGACGTTCTATCGCAGGCTGCAAAAAAGCAGCATGATTTTTCTGGTCCGGATTTGTTTCTGTCGCAATCACCTCGCCATCTGATGCAAGCGATACAAAAGCTTCATCCGAGCAGGTGTCAATGTTTAAGATCAGCGCCATAAAAATAGTTTAGTGCGTTCGGCCGGGTAAAACCAACAAGCCGGTTTTAGAATAATGCCTTACAAAAATAGGATTGGTATATTACATTAAAATTCATTCATTTGTATGCAATAAAAAAAATATGAGTAAGCAAATTATTAATACCACAAAAGCACCGGCGCCGATAGGGCCATACAATCAGTCAGTTAAGGCAGGCGATTTACTGTTCATTAGTGGGCAGGTGGCAATTAATCCTGTTTCGAACGAGTTGGTGCTTGACGATATCAAGACCGAGACACACCAGGTAATGCAAAACCTTGAAGCCATTTTGCAAGAGGCAAAACTTACATTTGACCATGTTGTAAAAACAACCATTTTCCTAAACGACATGGCGCACTTTGCAACAGTTAACGAAGTATACGGCAGTTATTTTAACGGAGATTTTCCTGCAAGGGAAACAGTGGCCGTTAAGGGGTTGCCTAAGAACGTAAATGTTGAAATTAGCATGATTGCTACCATCATTTTATAATGAAAAAACGTAATGCAAAAGCCGTGAAACTGGCTTGAAAATTGCATTGAATTCTGTCTGCAAAAAAGTTCAGGCTGTTTAAAAATAAAACGGGTAAAATACAACAGAAGATCGACCAATGTTGTGTTTTACCCGTTTTTCTAGCTGAAAATTACCATTGACTACCACTATATTAACCGTCCAAAGAAAAAAACTGTTAAAAAAAATTTTGTAAATCAAAATACCTCTGTAATATTGCCCAGCACAATGCAGGAAATTGTGCATCTTTTTTAAATCTAACAAACCAAAATTGCCTGCTTATGAAAATAAGACATGTCATGCGTGCATGCATCCTTAGCATGCTGTTTTCTATCGTCTGCCTTGCAGCATTTTCCCAAAAAAAAATTACAGGAACTGTAACAAGTTCAAAAGCAAAGTCGCCCGTACCGAGTGCTTCGGTAACAGTTAAGGGCACAAATGTTGGAACTGCAACTGATAATGGAGGAAACTTCTCTATCACAGTGCCTTCAGGCAAAACCATATTGACAATTTCATCGGTTGGCTTTGCTGATCAGGACGTTACAATCGGCGATGGCCCTTTAAGCGTTGTGATGCAAGAAAGTACATCAAGCCTTAATGAGATTGTTGTTACCGGCTATACCGGGCAAAAGAAAAAAGATCTTACTGGTGCCGTTGCCGTTGTGGATGTAGCCGGTGTTAAGGCTCAGCCAGCTGCAAGCCCAATTGAGGGTTTGCAAGGTAAAGCTACCGGTGTACAAATCACAAGCGACGGAGCCGCAGGTAGTACGCCACAGATCAGGATCAGGGGTTTTAGTACTATCAACGACAATGATCCTCTATACATCATCGATGGAATGCCTTACAGAGGCAAACTGGGTTGGCTGAACGCTAATGACATCGAGTCTATGCAGGTGTTAAAAGACGCGTCTGCCGCTTCTATCTATGGATCGCGCGCAAACAATGGCGTTGTGATCATTACCACCAAAAAGGGGAAGGCTGGTACACCAAAACTTAGCCTGGATGTATATTACGGCTCACAAAACCCGAATAAGTCAAGGTTCCCACAAATGCTTAACTCTACCGAGTACGCTAACTATTTCTACCAGGAGTTCATCAATGCTGGCCAAACTCCAGGTACATCGGGTACTACAGGTACTAACTACGGTACATCACCCACTACGCCTACTTTGCCAGAGTACTTACTGGCAGGAACAGCTACCGGGCAAAACATTACTGCTGCGGATTCTGATCCGTCCAAATACAACTACAGCACAGATGCTTCTACTTTTTACCAGATCACCAAAGCAAATCAACAGGGTACTGACTGGATGCGTGCTATTACAACGAATGCACCGATCCAGAACTACGAACTTGGTTTGACCGGTGGTGGTGATAATTCGCAGTACGCCCTTAGCGGTAGCTATTTCGATCAACAGGGTACGTTGCAATACACATCCTACAAACGCGCTACTATCAGAGCTAACTCTAATTTCTACCTGTTCAACAAACGCCTGACCATAGGCGAGAACATGCAATATTCTTATAACAGAGGTGTGGGATATGCTACAAACACAAATACTGCGGGCAGTTACCAGAGTGAAGGCGCTGCAGTGTTTGAAGTATACCGTATGCAAAGCATAATACCGGTTTATGATATCATGGGAAATTTTGCGGGAACTAAGGGTAGCATTTTAGGTAATGCCGAAAATCCATTGGCATTGTTGTACCGTGCCAGAAACAATGTAAATACCGACAACCAATTTTTTGGAAGCGCATTTGCAGACCTTAAGATCATCGATGGCCTGAATTTAAGAACAACTTATGGTGCTCGCTACGACAATTATACTGGAATTAGCATAACAGTGCCAAACCCTGAGATGTCAGAGGGAAGTGTTAACAGAAACAGCATGTCTGAATGGCAAGGAAATTCTTCAGATTGGACCTGGACAAACACGTTGACATTCAGAAGGACATTTAACGACCATTCTCTTTCTGTGTTGGCCGGTACTGAAGCTGTTAACTCAAACTACAGGCAGGTTACAGGTAATGGAAATAACTTCTTTCTTTACGGAGATATTAATTACTATTATCTGAGTGCGGCTGCTACTACAAGTTCTACCAGTGCTGCAACTAAAAGTACCTTGTTCTCATTGTTTGGAAGGATAGACTATTCATTTAAGGATAAGTACCTGTTGTCAGGAACTGTTCGCCGTGATGGTTCTTCCAACTTTGGCCCACAAAATAGGTATGGTGTTTTCCCTGCTGCCAGTGCAGCGTGGAGAGTTTCAAAAGAGAATTTTATGCAAGGTATAAGCTGGCTTAACGATCTTAAGGTTCGTGCCGGTTGGGGTATTACAGGTAACCAAAATATTCCTGCGTTCCAATACCTGAAAACATTCCAGTCAAGCCTTACAGCTTCGTCTTATCCAACAGGAGGCAGCTCAACAAGTGCGGGTATCTGGGTAAACTCTTACGATAATCCTGCGATCAAATGGGAACAGGTGGAAGGATTGAATATCGGTGTGGACTTCTCTATTATTAAAAACAAAATTGAGGGTTCATTCGACTGGTATAACAAAGACACCAAGGACATGCTATATCCTGTGCCATTGCCATCGGCAGCTGTTGGCGGTGGAGCTTCACCTTACGTTAACATAGGCAAAATGAATAACAGAGGTGTGGAATTGATGCTGACTTACCATTATGATGGTGATCCAAGGCCAAATTCGTTCCGTTTCGACGTAACTGGTGCCATTTCGCATAATGCCAACAAGATCGTGGAGTTAACTCCTACTATTGATTATGTACCTTACAACAGCGTAAGGGATATCACTACATCCGTTCTACAAACAGGCCAGCCTTTCGGTGCTTTTTATGGTTATAAAATGACTGGCATTTATCAAAATGCAGATGACATCGCTAAAAGGCCTTCTTATGATAAGGCAAGAGTAGGCGGCCCGATTTATGAAGATATTTCCGGACCAGACGGTAAACCTGATGGAAAAATTGATGCAAATGACAGGACTGTTATTGGCACTCCTCATCCTAAGTATATTTATTCACTGTCTTATAATGCATCGTATAAGCATTTCGACATTCTGCTTTTCTTTAATGGTTCTCAAGGCAATCAAATATTTGAACAAACACGTTATTATACTGATTTAAATGGTTTTGACGGTGCTGTTACAAAAAGAATGCTGAATGCATGGAGCCCTACCAACAGTGGTAGCATGATACCTTCGCCTTACAGAGGCAGAAGTAATACTGAATTGCAATCATCCAGCTACTATATTCAGGATGGAAGCTTTTTGAAACTGAAGAATTTACAGATTGGCTATGATCTCTCATCCGCTATTAAGACCAAAGCAATAAGCAAGTTGCGTTTATATGTGGCCGCAACCAACCTGTTTACTATTACAAAATATACAGGTTTGGATCCGGAAGTTAGTTCTGTGTCAAGTACATACAGTGCTCCCGGCGTAGATTATGGTATAGTGCCTATGTCTCGTCAGTTCCTGTTCGGCTTAAACGCAACATTTTAATGTCTGTATAATTCAAATAAAAATTAGTATGAAAAGAATATATAATTTATCAATAATAGCTCTTGTGCTGCTGACTTCTTCCTGCGGCAAGAAATTCCTGGAGCAAGCGCCGCAAGGTCAACTTACTGAGTCGCAGTTGACGACACCTCAGGGTGTTGAAGATGCCCTGATTGGTGCGTATGGTTTAATGAATGGAAACATTAGCGGAACCTGGGGCAACTACGCACCGGCTCCAAGCATGTGGCTTTTTGGTGAGGTGGCAGCAGACGATGCTCACAAAGGCAGTAGCAGTACCGACCAGAGTTACATGAACGAGATCGAGCATCACACGCTTACTACCACCAATGACAATCTTAGCATAACATGGCATAACTATTACGAAGGCATCATCCGTTGCAATAACACAATTTCTCTCCTGACAACGGTGCAGAACGGTGATGGCAAAAAACTTGATGACAGCAGGGCCAAGGAAGTGGAAGCCGAAGCAAAAATGCTTAGGGCCCACTACTATTTTTTGTTGCAGAGGTTATTTGTTAATATACCTTACATAGATGAAACTACGACAACCACGGCTGCACAGTCAATAAAAAATGATCAGGATGTGTTACCAAAAATTGAAGCGGATCTACAATTCGCGGTAGCAAACCTGCCTGATGCTCATCCAAAGGGAGAAGTAGGAAGATCAAACAAGTTGGCTGCACAGGCTTATTTGGGCAAGTTCTATTTGTATCAAAAGAAATATGCAGAAGCGCTCACGCTATTTAAAACTGTTATTGCTGCAAAACCTGCGCTGGCCACAATACCTTTTCAGAACAACTTCAACATTGGGACAGAAAATGGCTCAGAATCAATTTTTACTGTTCAGAACGTGATCAATTCCGATGGTAGTGGTGACAACGCCAACGTTGGAGACATGCTGTCTGGTTTCTACGGTACAGCGCCTGTGAACTGCTGCGGATTTAGCCAGCCATCAATCGACCTGGTGAATTCTTACAAAGTAGACGCTAATGGATTGCCCTATCTGGACAATGCTTACAGAACAAATCCTTACACATCTGATATGTTGCTTTCAGGTGCTGCAAAAGACAATTACAAAGTTGACCAAACAATCGCATTCGACCCACGTTTGGATTACACAGTGGGCCGCAGAGGCGTACCATACAGAGACTGGGGTGTAATGCCCGGTGATGCGTGGATTCGCGATCCGGCATATGCTGGTCCTTTCGTAGGCTTCAAATCTATGATCAATCAAGCCGATTTTACAGGTAATACAGTATCTGGCGGCATGTACATAACTGGCCTTAACATCAATATCATCCGCTTAGCTGATGTGTACCTGATGGCTGCTGAATGTGCGATTGAAACTAACGATCTGGGGTCTGCTCGAACATGGGTTAATGCGGTTAGGGCAAGAGCTGCCACGCTGCCTCCTGTTACTGTTAACGGAACTCCTGCGGCAGCTTATAAGGTAGGCCAATATGCGTCTTTTCCAAGTGCAGATTATGCACGTAACGCTGTGCGTTTCGAGCGCAGGCTTGAGCTGGCTATGGAAGGCCATCGCTTCTTTGACCTGGTAAGATGGGGCATTGCTAAAAAGACCATCGAAAGCTACTCTTCCTTTGAAGGTACTTACCTGATCAATAATAAGGGTATCACTTTCGATGAAAGTAAGAATACCTATTATCCTATTCCGCAGACGGAGTTGGATAAGAGCAATGGTGCATTGAAACAGAATAATGGTTACTAAGTAAAATAACATGATCTTGTGGAGGCTGCTTGTAACAGGCAGCCTCTTTTTGTTATAACTTTTCGATAAACAAGAACGTAAAGAACGCTTCACATGAAAAAAGGTATGGTTATAGGCTGCCTGGCAGTTATACTGGTAATTTTTATCACCTGCACAGATGATCAGGGCGGTAGCAAGGACCCTCGGGGTAGCTTGTATGCCGGTGCTGCCACATGCGTATCCTGCCATAAAAACATTACAGACCTATACAGTCACAACCACCATTTCAATAGTTCCGGAAACGCTGATCACGATAGTCTGCGGGCTATCATAAACGATTCTAACAATACAGTCGGATTTGTCAACGGTCAAAGAGTTGTGTTAGGTGAGCAAGGCTCTGCGTTCTATCAAACGTCGTATAAGGGCAACCAGCCGATCCAGGCAGCGAAAATGGACGTTGTTTTCGGCTCTGCAGTAAAGGCGCAAACATTTGCGTATTGGAAAGACAGTCAGCTTTATCAACTACCCCTCACATATCTTAAAGAAGAAAAGCTGTGGACTAACAGCCCGGGCTTTCCGGTCGATCATCCCTATTTTACCAGGCCTGTAGTTAGCAGATGTTTGGAATGCCATGCTTCCTTTGCCAGGGTTACCGAAAAAAGAGAAGGTAATTTATTGCGGACCAAGCAGGTATTTGATCCATCTGTAGTTGTATATGGCATTGATTGTGAAAGATGCCATGGCCCTGCGGCAGAGCATGTAAAATTCCATAATGAAAACCCCGGCGTTAAACAAGCTAAATTTATCACATCTATCAAAGGGCTTAGCAGGCAACAGCAGTTGGATTTATGCGGCACCTGTCATTCAGGAGATCCTGTAACTATTAAGTCTATTTTCAATTTTAAGCCAGGCGATCAGTTGTCAAAGTATTATGTGTTTTATAGTGGCGCGTCCGGCGAACCGGATGTACATGGCATGCAATCTCAATTACTTCAGCTTAGCGCATGCTTCAGGCAAAGCCAGATGACCTGCTCAACCTGCCACGGGACACACAAGGCAGAAAGCACGCAGTTATTCATTGAGCAATGTAAATCATGTCATCAACAGGTAAAACACACGGTAGATATAAACACCGGAGGCAATAATTGCATTAGCTGTCATATGCCGTTGCGCCCTTCAAAAAGCCTGGACTTCAATAATGAAAAGGAAGCCCATAACATTAGGTATATGCTAAGAACGCACCGTATTGCTGTTTATCCGCCTGATCAATGGAAGTAAGCCGCGCTAAAAGTATCCACCGTTTTAGGGATTGATTATGTAATTGAAGACCTTGTTACTGTTATTGTTTTTCGTTTTATGCACGGAACTTTCCGGCGTAAAAGTGATAAACATGACCGCAATTATCTGGTCTGTTTACGTTTCACTATTTGCCATTTACTGTTTGGCGACCGACTTCAAACGCTCCAGGATTAACAACATTTGGATATTGTTTCTTCATCAACGTTACTGGTTCAATCGTATTATTTAACCTGCTCCTCTCTGCAGCAAAGGCCATAAGATGGCTTTCAACGGAAACGTCTAGCCCGGAAGAAAGCATGGATGGGTCCTGGTGGCCCACTGCCTGCACCCAATCTTTCATTAGCCTGTGGTCGCCGCCTCCATGGCTGTCAGTTTTCAGTGACCACATCGTTTTTTTGCCAGTTTGAAAATTGGTCATCGCAAATGTTTCCATGTCGCCCACAAGGTCGCCCATCGAACCCATTATTCTTGTTCTTCTTCCTTCATAAGAAGTAAAAGCTTCCATAGAAAAAGCTGCGGTAATATTTTGTTTGAAGCGCATGTTAATGGTGAGATGGTCGGGCTGGTCATTATCCATCCTGTATACACAACGTCCATAATCGGTTGTTTGCAATTGCTGATAGATAGCATCTTCCCATTCGTCCTTGTCTTCGGGAAGATCGAATACGTATAAGCGCCTTTTGTCGCGATGATAGATTTGTAAGGCAGAATAAGGGCATTCATGTTCCACTTTGCAGCCATCAGTACACCGGTGTGTGCTGCCTTCCGGTGCATTTTTTTGTGTAAACCAGCTCAGGTTGCCGAAGCATTGAATCTGTTCAGTTGGCTGATCAATCAACCACCTTATAATATCGGTATCGTGGCATGATTTAGCAAGTATAATCGGAGCTGTCTTCTTGCTATTGTGCCAATTGCCCCGAACATATGAATGGCTCATGTGAATATGTTCGATGGGCTCCATATGTTGAACACTAATCACCCTGCCGATGGCGTTAGCGTTCAATAATTCTTTTATCTGCCTAAAATAGGGTGCGTATCTAAGTACATGGCAAACGCCAATTATATTGTTTGTTTCATGTGCTTTGGAAAGTATAGCCCTGCATTCTTCTTCCGTTGGAGCAATAGGCTTTTCGAGTAAAATATCGTAGCCCATTTCAAGCGCTTTAAGGCAAGGTTCGGTGTGAAGGTTATCCGGCGTTGATATAATAACGGCATCGGCAAACTTCTCCACTTCAAAAACTTCCTGCCACGTGTTGAAGCGCCTGTTTTCTTCAATGTTATGCATAGAAGAAAAACGCTCGTTTCTTAGTGCGTTCGGTTCGGCAACACCAACAATCTGCAACTCGTCAGGATGCAATATTGAATAACCTCCATATACATTCCCGCGATTGCCTGCCCCGAGCACAATTGCAGTAACAGGCCGTTCTAGCGGTCGATGCAAAGGGTTCTCGTACACATCATGCTTGATGCCAAACATCGCAGCTACTTCCTTCCAGTCAAATAAAAAAGACCCTGTGGCTAATCTTAAAAAACGAAGCGCATTTCTTTTAGAAATAAGATAACGTAACGACATGCAATTATTTTTTGTTAAACAATATGCAGCAATGCAGTGTGGCAAAAGAGAGGGTACAATGACTTTGCCAAAATTCACTAATAAAATGTAAAGGTATTACTTTGAGCTTACGACCGTCACCGGTTATAAAATAATGACGCCATTCATTCATATTTTAAAATGAGTGAATGGCGTCTAACTTATTCGAAAATAGTTAATTAAAGATGTAAAAGCTGCGATGTACTTTTTTTGTTAATACCTCGCAGAAAGCATTATGATAACACTTCCAGCTTGTATGTTGTTTTGAATGCGTGCGTGGTATCAGGAGCTGCCTTAATAAGGCCAATGCCATTATTAAATGCGTCGGGCACGCTGCTTAAATTTTCAATAGCGATGCTTTTTCTGTGTGGCGGCGTGTAAACCTGCAGATAAGGGTATGATTTATCAGCAGTTATTGAAAAGCGGAGGCCTTTTTGTGTATCAGTGAGCACACATGATGGATGCGTATGGTCTTTAAGTAAAAAACAGTTGTCGAGAAAAGTATCGTTAAAAGTTATTGGCTGTTCAAAACGGTTGTCGGCAATAGTTTTTCCCGAAGGCAATAATCTTTCGTCAAACTCCATCATTGTATCTGTATTGAATTGAACCGTAAGATTGTTAACTGTATCGCCAAGTTTAAAGTAAGGGTGCCAACCATCACTCAGCGGCATGTCTGTAGTGCCGGTATTGGTAACTGCTGTAAATAATGTCAGGCTGTCCCCTGTTTTCAATGTATATGTAACATCTACTGAATATTCAAAAGGGAACCCTTCCGTTTTGCTGTTATAGTTGTATTGTAGTGTAACGAAAGCTTTTTCATCATCAGCTCCATAAGTTTTAATTGAATAAGGCGCATTATAGATCAAACCATGTATTGCTTCATCTCCCATATAAAACTTATCAATTTTATAATGATTGCCTTCAAACGAATATTTGCCTTTCTCCAACCTACATACAAAAGGGTTAAGCTTTGCGCTTTTAAATCCATTGGTAATATCGGCTGCCGCATCCTCAGGCGAAGTAAAGCCGTCAACAACATTTACCTGCTGGCCATGTACGGGAATACTGAATGAATTCAACAAAGCTCCAAATAAATATATCTCTGCGGTGCAACCCGTGCTGCTGTTGTGTAATACAACGGTGTCATTTGACCTGATGTCTGTAGAAAAAGCCATGGTTTAAGTTTTATCACGGAATGTACATATTATATTTTGTTTGCAAAAAGACAAACGTTTGATCTTTAGAAGATCGTAAGTTCTTAGAAAAAGTCTGCCGCGGCAGAAAATGGATGTTTTTCCTTAAGCTTGATGCCGTTGAACTGATATCTAACGCCCAATACCTGACGGCTTTTGAAACATCTAACATCGTACATCTAATATCGTACATTTATCCTGATGCTAACAATCGTTAATACTTGTTATTTTTGTAGACGGAAATTTAAAAACTATGACGAACACGGCCAACAAAAGACTAAGAATAGTTACTGCGGCTTCACTTTTTGACGGGCATGATGCAGCTATTAATATAATGCGCAGAATTATGCAGGCAAAAGGGGCGGAGATCATTCACCTGGGGCATAACCGTAGTGTGCATGAAATAGTAGAAACCGCGATTGAAGAAGATGCTGATGCAATTGCTATTACGAGTTACCAGGGAGGGCACGTAGAGTTTTTTAAATACATGAAAGACCTGTTGAATGAGAATGGCTGCGGCCATATTCAAATTTTTGGTGGTGGTGGTGGAACGATATTACCGGAAGAAATTAACGAGCTGCATGCTTATGGTATAACGCGCATTTATAGTCCGGATGATGGAAGGCATATGGGGCTTGAAGGAATGATAGAAGACTTATTAGCTAAATGCGCATCAAATCAAAATAGTAAGCCGGCGAATGGCAGCGCAAAGGCTGTTAATGGTAAAAATAGCTATGCGTTAGGCGAATCAAAAAACATTATTGCTATAGCCAAAGCAATTACACAAGCGGAAGATGGAGTTGAATATATATCGTTGTTAAATGAGTTAACGGGTAATGGTGTAGAGAGAGGAGGTTTTGCACCTGTAAGCGAAAAGGTTGATCATAAAAAAGTTGTGCTCGGTATAACAGGAACAGGCGGAGCCGGCAAATCTTCTGTAACAGATGAGATTGTGCGAAGGTTTCTACAAGCATTCCCTGCAAAAAATATTGCAGTTGTTTCAGTAGATCCTTCCCGTAAGAAAACCGGTGGTGCCTTGTTGGGCGACCGCATACGTATGAACAGTATCAGTTCTCCGCGCGCATATATGCGTTCACTTGCAACGCGTGAATCTGATGTGGCATTGAGTGTGTATGTAAAAGATGCACTGGATATTGTTAACGTAGCCGGATATCACCTGATAATTTTAGAGAGTGCCGGCGTTGGGCAAAGCGATGCTTCTATTCTTGATTACTGCGATGTAAGCCTGTATGTGATGACGCCTGAATATGGCGCCGCATCTCAATTAGAGAAGATTAACATGCTGGATTATGCAGATATTATTGCCATCAATAAGTTTGATAAAGCCGGTGCATTAGATGCATTGCAGGATGTACGTAAGCAATATAAACGCAATCACAATAAGTTCGCTGCAAAGGATCATGAATTGCCCATTATTGGTACGATAGCAAACCGGTTTAATGATGGAGGTGTTAATGCTTTGTTTGATTTGCTGGTAGCGACTATTAAAGAAAAAACTGCAATTGCCTACGGTGATTATAAAGCTGCAACAACCGGCTCTTTAAATACAGTAGTGATTCCCTCAGGCCGGGTTCGTTACCTGGCAGAAATAGCCGAGCGTAACAGGGCATATGATGCATGGGTAAAGGAACAATCCGGGCTGGCATCTCAATGGTATCAACTCGCTGGTGCATCGGAAGTAATGCAGCAATCATTTACCACACCCCGGTACGAAAACCTTAGCCTAAGCGAATTGGATGAAGAAATGGCGCATAAATTCCTGGGTGCGTCTATTGAACACATTAAAGGCAGCTTATCACCTGAATGTGTTTTGCTTATCGAACAATGGCCGTCGCTAAAACAAAAGTATGAAGCTGATTATTTTGAATATAAGGTTAGGGATAAAGTAATCAGGCAAGAGCTCGCAACAACAAGCTTATCAGGCACAAGGATCTCTAAACTGGTGCTTCCTTCATTTAAAGACTGGGGTGATATTTTACGCTGGCAGTTGCAGGAAAATGTTCCCGGTGAATTTCCATTTGCTGCGGGTGTGTTTGAATTGAAACGGACAGGTGAAGACCCTACAAGAATGTTTGCAGGCGAAGGTTGCCCTGAGCGAACAAACAAAAGGTTTCACTATGTTTCTTTAGGACAGCCCGCAAAACGCTTGTCCACGGCCTTTGACAGCGTTACACTATATGGTGAGAATCCAGATCACAGGCCTGATATTTATGGCAAAGTAGGCAACTCGGGGGTAAGCATTGCTACAATTGATGACGCTAAAAAGTTGTATAGCGGCTTTGATCTTTGCGATGCAAAAACTTCGGTAAGCATGACTATTAATGGGCCTGCTCCCATCATTCTTGCTTTCTTTATGAATGCGGCCATTGACCAGCTTTGCGAAAAATGGATTGAGACAAATGGACTTTGGCATACTGTGCATGAAGCGCTGGATAAAAAGTATGGTAAAGATCCTATGCCCGTATACCACAACATTGGCGCATCAACAGCTTTGCAAAATTTGGAAGGCGTATTGCCTGAAGGCAATAACGGCCTAGGTTTAAGGCTGCTTGGCCTTACTGGTGATGAGGTGGTGCCGGCAGATATTTATAAGAAGTTGAAGGCCGAAGCTTTATCTAATGTAAGAGGTACCGTGCAAGCAGATATTTTAAAAGAGGACCAGGCCCAAAACACCTGCATTTTCTCTACAGAGTTTGCGTTGAAACTGATGGGCGATGTTCAGGAGTATTTTATTAATAATAAGGTACGCAATTTTTATAGCGTTAGTATAAGCGGTTATCACATAGCCGAAGCGGGCGCCAATCCTATAACTCAGCTTGCATTTACATTAGCGAATGGCTTTACTTATGTGGAGTATTACCTTAGCCGCGGCATGCATATAGATGATTTTGCTCCCAATCTTTCTTTCTTTTTTAGTAATGGAATGGATCCCGAATATAGTGTGATAGGAAGGGTTGCCCGACGTATTTGGGCAAAGGCAATGAAGTATAAATATAATGCCAACGACCGGTCGCAAAAACTGAAATATCATATTCAAACAAGTGGCCGCAGCCTTCACGCGCAGGAGATAGACTTTAATGATATCCGTACCACATTACAGGCCTTGTATGCCATTTATGATAACTGCAACAGCTTGCATACCAATGCATATGATGAGGCGATTACAACACCAACCGAAGAAAGTGTAAGAAGAGCCATGGCTATTCAGCTGATTATAAACAGGGAGTTGGGAAGCATAAAAACTGAGAACTATTTGCAAGGCAGTTTTGCTGTTGAAGAATTAACGGAGCTTGTTGAAGAGGCTGTGTTACAAGAGTTTGAGCGTATCTCAGAAAGAGGAGGTGTGCTTGGGGCAATGGAGCGTATGTACCAGCGCAATAAGATACAAGAGGAAAGCCTTTATTATGAAACACTTAAGCACACCGGAGAATTGCCTATAATTGGTGTAAATACTTTTTTGAACAAAACTGGCAGTGCAACCGTTATACCATTAGAAGTTATTCGCAGTACAAAAGAAGAAAAGGATCAGCAGATAGAAAACCTGGTTAAGTTTCATAAGCGTAATAAGAATGTGTCAGCAACAGAATTAATGAAATTGAAACAAGCTGCAGTAAACAATGGTAATTTGTTTGAGCAACTGATGGAGACTGTTAAATATTGTTCTCTCGGGCAGATCACTCACGCTTTATATGAAGTTGGCGGCCAATACAGGCGAAATATGTAAATATCAGACGCCTGAATTTATGCGATTGCCTGGCCGTTAAAGCATAACGTATTGCGGATAATAACTGTAAGGGATTGATGTTGAATTGAACTGAAAAGAGCCGATTAAATTAAGTTTAATCTTAAGAGGCATTGTATATATACATCGTCAATTTAATAACTTCCCTTACGACGATTGTTTGTTCATCCTTTTCGCTAACCTCATCTGCAACGTATGAATGTTTTTACTATTAAAGACTTAGAAAATCTCTCTGGCATCAAAGCTCATACAATTCGAATATGGGAACAGCGTTATTCTTTTCTAAAACCGCAACGTACTAATAGTAATATAAGGTACTACAGTAGTGAGGAATTGAAAATGCTCTTAAACATTGCATTGCTCAACAAGTATGGTTATAAGATCTCGCACATCAATAAATTAAGTACGGATGAAATAAAAGGGAAGGTGTTATCTATTGCTCAAATGCAAGCGGGTAATGAACAGATCGTTAATGAGCTGATCCATCACATGGTGGAAATGGATGCTAATAAATTTGAGGCGGTCCTTAACAATACCATTGAAACAAAGGGTATTGAAAACACTATTTCAGGACTCATCTTTCCTTACCTGGAAAGGACGGGTGTATTGTGGGCAACCAATAATATCAATCCCGCGCAGGAACATCTGGCCACAAATATCATCCGGCAAAAGCTAATAGTAGGTATAGATCACGCCGAGTGCAAAGCGCCCGTTAATAAAACTGTTGCCTTATTTTTACCCCAGGGAGAATACCATGAAATCGGCTTGCTCTTTATGCACTACATGCTAAAAAGAAGAGGGCTTGATGTATTGTATTTAGGCGTTGATACTTCGCTTGATGATCTTGGTTTTGTAACAGCCCTGCGTAAGCCTGATTTCCTCTATACGCATCTTACCTCTGTTGCAACAAGCTTCAGTTTTGAAAAGTTTATCAATGCGGCAGTGCTGCAAGCTGCGGGTAAGCCTGTTGTTATCTCCGGCCACATCATTAAAAATTATAACAAAAAACTGCCACCATCCATTTTCCTGAAAAACAGCCTGCAGGATGTTATTTCTTTCATGGCAGATGTTGAAGTCTACGGTTAATCAAGGCTCCAAAGCGTGCTATTATCACGTATAATAGCGAACCAGATGCGGAGAATCGGCACTGAAATGCCATTTTACAATATCTTCGCAGCATGCTTTACCCGTTATTACGTAGTCTTTTATTCAATTTTCCTCCGGAAGATGTTCACTATTTTGCCATGAATGCACTGCGCAGTGGCAATAATGCAGGCCTCATCAAAAATATTATAAGATCGTCTTTTCAATACCAGCACCCATCGCTGGAAAGAAACGTTTTTGGATTGCATTTTAAAAATCCCGTTGGGCTTGGAGCTGGCTTCGACAAAAATGCCTTGTACTTAAATGAATTAGAATCATTGGGTTTCGGCTTTGTTGAAATAGGAACAGTTACACCGCTCGCTCAACCTGGTAATGACAAGCCAAGGCTTTTTCGATTACCTCAGGATAAAGCGCTGATCAACCGCATGGGCTTTAATAATAATGGAGTTAAAGCTATTACGGGCAGGCTGGCTGTGTGGAACAATCGGAAAGCGGCTTCCGGTTCTTCATTAATTGTTGGCGGTAATATTGGTAAGAACAAGGTTACGCCTAATGAAGATGCATGGAAGGACTATGAAATCTGTTTTTCTGAGCTATTTGATTTTGTTGATTATTTCGTGGTAAATGTAAGCAGCCCCAATACGCCGGGCTTGCGTGAGTTGCAAGAGAAAGAGTCTCTGAAAAAAATATTATCACATCTACAAACAATCAATCACGGTAAAGCGAAGCCAAAGCCGTTGTTATTGAAAATTGCACCGGACCTGACCAACGAACAGCTGGATGATATAGCAAGCCTTGCTTTTGAGGTTGAGCTGGATGGGCTTGTTGCCACCAATACAACAATCAGCAGAAGCGAGCTTGCTACTCCTGTCGCAAAGATTGAAGAGATCGGCGCGGGAGGATTAAGTGGTAAACCGGTGAAGGAACGTTCTACAGAAGTGTTGAAATATCTTGTTCGCCAAACAGAAGGTAAGGTGCCAATTATTGCAAGTGGTGGAATATTCACCGGCGAAGATGCAAAGGAAAAGTTGCAGGAAGGCGCCGCCTTAATTCAGGTGTGGACAGGCTTCATTTATGAGGGCCCCGCTATTGTAAAAAATATTTGTAAAACACTTTCTGCCAACTCGTAAAAATATACATTAACCAAGCTGCAAACCAACATGGGACACCTTTTTACAACCGATAGTATTATCAGTTTTGTCATCCTTGTTATCCTTGAAGTTGTTTTAGGAATAGACAACGTTATTTTCGTAAGTATCATAATGAACCGCCTGCCAAAGGCGCAACAGTCCAAAGCCCGTTTATTCTGGGTCGTGAGCGGTATTATTGTAAGAAGTATTTTGTTACTCGGCCTCACCTGGTTGATGGCGCAAAAAGGCAAACCTTTGTTTACTGTTTATGGAAAGGGTTTTGACATAGCAAGTATCGTAATGCTAGCTGGTGGCTTGTTCCTGATTTATAAAACTGTAATGGAAATTCACCATAAACTGGAAGGTGAAGAAACTTCTGAATCTAAAAATTCCAAACCGCTCAGTTTTGGAAGCGGGCTTGTTCAGATAGCGCTGATCGATATGGTTTTTAGTTTTGATAGTATTATAACGGCGGGTGGTACCGCTAAGCATGTGGAGATTATGATAGGCGCTGTTATTATCGCAATGATCATCATGTTTTTATTTAGCCCTAAAATTGCCAACTTCATTCATAAACATCCAACGTTTAAAATGCTTGCATTGTCTTTCCTGGTGATGATAGGATTAAGTTTACTGGTTGAAGGATGGAATCATGAGCAGGCAGAGGCGCTGCATCTGAAAAACTATATTTACTTCGCGATGGCATTTTCATTTGTTGTTGAATTGCTCAACATGCGTGTGCGGAAAAACACTACAACAAAACCTGTAGAACTGCGTGAGCCAAAAGCACCAGAGAAGCAGTAAACGTAAACCACGGAGGCACGGCGACAGGGCGCAGCACAGCGTTTACAAAAATGGAGTATAGAAACTTGCCACAGGAAATTTCTATACTCCATTTTTATTATTATCAGTTATAGGAGACGTTGTGTTTCGTATTGCCGCTGTGCCTCCGTGGTTTAGAACGTTACGCGGAAGCTCCCGAAGATACCGAATCCTCTTGCAGGATCTACATCCACACCGTTAGCGGTCCAACGCCATAAGAAGTCTACCCGGAAGAACTTGAAGATATTGTCAACGCCGGTTCCAAGCTCCATGTACCATCTCCCATTAAGTGATTTAAAAGGATAATCACCCACAAAATTCAATTGTCTGTTGGCATCGCTTAGGTCGCCTATCAATCCTTTTGCATTCCAGAACTGGCGGAATTTAAGCTTTCGCGTAAGCGGAATAAACCTGAACAGGCCATTACCAATATTGTGTTCAACGTTAAATCCGGCATAATGGTCTGTTATGTATTCAAACCGGTTCATTAAGTTAAATGCATAGCGGTTGAAGTAAAACATCTCATTGCCAGGAGCAATCTGCAACAATTGATAAGGAAGCGTTCCGTAAACTTTTCCGGCAAATACGTTATAATACAAGCTGCCGTAAGGTGATATCTTCATGTAATCAGAAACCATCAGGTCCACCTTCGTGTATTCATAGCTGCTGTTGAGCACGCCTGGCCAGCCTTTCGCAAGCCTCAGCTCAACAATTGGAAAATCACTTCCGAGGCTGTACCTGTTAAAGTTATCTTCAAAAACCCGCTCTTTAAATGCGTACCTAAACCGTAGGCCTGTTTCAAAAGTCTTTAAAGGCTCTCCAACATTATTTATATAATACTGTTTGTCAGGCAGGTTTTCTAACGGCGTATAACGTCTTGTACTAACGGTTAAGCCAAAGCCAAAGCCTTTATTGGTTTCCTGGTAATATTCGGTTTTAAATTCCTCGTTTTTTTGGAACTTGAAAGGAATACTTGGCCTCCGGAAAATGTAAGCAAATATGTTGTCGGTACCGAGTTGATCGTAGTATGTTACGCCGTTGTCCAAATCATTTTTATACGATGCTGAAACGTACGACCATGGTTGTGTATTAAATCGGTACAGTGCTTCGCCCTTTCCTTTAAACTTACCATCGTTAAACCCATAAGCCAGATAGCCTCGCAGGTTGAGATGTTTATTAAAACCGCTGTTGGTAGCTACATCAAAACGCATGCGTGTTCCCTCCCAGGCGTTGCCGCTTATCCAATACCACCAGGGGCCAATGCGGATGTTGCCTATATCTTTAGTTCCGGTAGTTAAGAAGTTAACCGTATTCCTGTATTTGATATACGTTGGGTTTTTGGTTAGTGTATCTAACACCAGGTAAACGGTCTGCTCGTTTTTATTTAAAGGCTCATGACGTTTCTCGGCCCAGAATGAATCTGATTCGATTGCAGAGTTGGGAGCAACGATAATATCCTCCGGCGCTTTACTCTTTGCCAGCTCATTTAATACAGATTGACTGTCGACGACGACATTCCGATAGGTCGTTGTTTTTCTTCCCTTAAAATTAAAAGGCCGGCTTCCTATAATAGATATATCCGCGACAAACTTGTCTTTAGACAAAAACCAGGTAGAATCATTAATGAGCCGGTATTCCTGTATCAGGCTCATGTTTGTAATAAAGTTCACATTCGCGTCCAGCGCAGGCCGCAAAGTGATCTTTTGAATGGCGAATGTTGTATCATGTACCCATGCATCTCCGTCAAAAGTGCTTTCTCCTTTATGCTTGGGAGAAAATTTAAAGTGGATCAACCTTCTATTGGCGAGGTATTGGGTGTCGAGCAATTTGAAATTGTAATAATTATCCCCGTGGTCATTAAAAGGGCTGATAAATTCGCGATTGAATACAGGGATAAAATTATTCAGCACGTTTACATTCTGATAAGTACCACCCAGTTGTTTGATGATGCTTTGATTATCTATGCCATTTGTCCTGGTAGCCTTAATGTACTCGCGCACCCTGTTTGGCGATTTCTGGTAATAATAATCGCTTAGTGTTTCTGTAAGGTAAACGGGTAGGTAAGGTTTATCCTCAGAAGTGGTATCAACATAGTCAAGCACGAAGTTGAGCTTCTTCAGAAAAATGGTTTTGCCCAGTTTCTCTTTATTAACATTATCCAGGTCAAGTTCCAGCTTATTGTAAAGTTCGTAACTATAATTATCCCAGCGCGACCTGTTATTCCGGTCCTTATTCTTAATTATTTTTCTCCAAAACCATAAAGCGCGGTTGTATTTGGCTTTAACAACGGCTTCTTGTTGTGGTGGTTTAACAACTAGTTGAATATTTAATGAAGAGGAATCTTTAAGGCTGGCAGCCAAAATGGCGTATTGAATATAGCCAACGCTGCTTATAATAAGCGAGTCGGTGGGTTCAACTTGAGTATATGGTAAAATGAATTTTCCAAGTGAGTCGGTTAGTACGCCATTTCCCCTGATTTTAAAAAATACGGAAGCGAATGGTATAGGTTCATCACTTTGCTTATCCACAACCTGTCCCCGCACTGTTTTCGCTTGCGCTTTCAGGCTCACAGGTACCTTTAACAACATTATTCCAACCAGTAGTATCACAATTATTCGCATAACGTATTATTCTTGACGCTTAAGTATCAATGAGATTTACAGTTGGAGCGTCAAAAATACTAATTAAACCTTAACCTATCTGATTTTACGGTATTTCCACAAAGTATAACGGTGGTTGCTACCGGTAATATATAATTTTAACAGGTGCAAATGGTCGTTTTTTGAGGCTAAATGCCTGAATAATAGCTTATTTAAGATTTTCCTAATTTTTTGATTTCTTAAGTTTTCAACTATTCTTTGGCTTAAAAGCACTGAGACGTTAACTTTGCGCAATCTTAAAAAAATGAGTTATACACTTTCTTCCAACGAATCTATTCCATCGCAGAAAAAAAAGATCATTGTTTTGGGTAGTGGACCCAATAGAATTGGTCAGGGTATTGAGTTCGATTACTGCTGTGTACATGGATTATTAGCAATTAAAGAGTGTGGTTACGAAGCCATTATGGTTAATTGTAATCCCGAAACTGTTAGTACTGATTTTGACATGGCCGATAAGTTATATTTCGAGCCGGTCTATTGGGAACACCTTTGGGAAATTATTGAATTGGAAAAACCAGAAGGTGTAATCGTTCAGCTTGGTGGCCAAACAGCATTAAAGCTGGCAAAACGCCTTACTGAGAGAGGAATAAAAATCATCGGTACGTCTTTCGATAACATGGACATTGCCGAAGATCGTGGCCGTTTCAGCGATCTGTTGAGAGACCTGAACATTCCTTATCCACAGTATGGTACCGCTTTTACAGCTGAAGAGGCTATTGAAGTGGCTAACCAGGTAGGATATCCTGTATTGGTTAGGCCTAGCTACGTGTTGGGTGGACAAAGAATGCGTATTGTGATTAATGATGATGAGGTTGAAAAAGCAGTAGTAAGCCTGCTGAAGCATATCCCTAACAATAAGATCCTTATTGACCATTTCCTTGATCGCTGCCAGGAAGCAGAGATTGACGGTATATTTGATGGCGAGGATTTTCATGTAATGGGTGTAATGGAACATATTGAGCCTGCTGGTATCCATAGCGGAGACAGTAATGCTGTGTTGCCAGCGTTCAACCTTACTCCAATGGAAGTAACAACCATGGAGTATTATGCTGAGAAAATTGCCCGTGCGCTTGACATCCGCGGATTAATAAATATTCAGTTTGCGATAAAAGACGGAAAAGTATATGTGATTGAAGCAAACCCACGCGCTTCACGTACAACTCCGTTCATCGCAAAGGCTTATCAGATCCCTTACCTGAATATTGCAACTAAAGTAATGTTGGGTGAAGCAAAGCTGAAAGAGTTTACCATCGAGAAAAAACTGGACGGATTTGCAATTAAAGAACCTGTGTTCAGTTTTGATAAATTTCCTGGTGTAAATAAAGAGCTTGGCCCCGAGATGAAGAGCACCGGCGAAGCGATCCGTTTCATCAAAGATCTTCGCGATCCATACTTCAGGACTTTGTATAAAGAAAGAAGTATGCATTTGAGTAAGTAAGGTTAAAGCCTACAGCTCAAAGCTTAAAACCATTAGTGCGAAGAAATTATATAATATTAATGCCGTTAATTGACTTAGTCAGTTAACGGCATTTTTTGTTCGGGAAGTGATACTGGTTCCGGGCTTTGCGCTTTAGGCTTTAAGCTCAAAACTTATTTAGCACGGTTATAACGTAAAACTTACAACATAACACAAACAACGTTCTAATATTGTACCCTCAAAAAATAACGATGTTTAAAAAAATACCGGTTTTGCTTTGTTGCCTGTTTGTGGCAGGGGCTGTTTTTGCACAGGAATCACCGGGACTGATTCAATTGAGAAAACATATAGCCCAGCATCCGGGAAAAATGGTTGATTCAATGGTTGCGCGATTCAGTAACCGCTATAAAAAGAGGATTAATTATGTAATGCCATTGTATATCGGCCTGCAGAATGAAAAAAGGATAAGGCATTTTAATACGGATAAATCTTACTACGATAACCTGAGCGATTATACATCTTTTATCTGCGATTATTCTTCAGCACTGTACTATGCCACCAAAGGATATGAGAAGTTAGATATGGAAGCTCGCGAAACCATTCAACCTTTTATCGATTCTCTGAAAAAACTGAATGTTCAACATGTTCCCGCAAAAAAATATATACTTGACCTTGCTGCGCATGCACAGGTGACAATGATTAACGAAGCCCATTCGAAGCCTTTACACAGGGCTTTCACTATTTCGGTGTTGCAGGATATGTATCAATTGGGCTACCGCTATCTTGCTATGGAAGCGCTTAATAATACATCCGCAGCCACAATTGCAGATACTATTGTAAATGTAAACACAGGTTTTTTTACCAATGAGCCCGTTTGCGCGGAAATGATCAGAATAGCAAGGGATATCGGGTATACCGTTTACGCCTATGAAGACACATTGGCTAATAAGCACTCCGGATCTGTACGCGATTCTATTCAGGCATTAAATATTTACAAACTAATTCAGACAAATCCGTCTGCAAAAATATTGGTACATGCCGGTTATGGCCATATCAGCGAAGATCAGATTGGCGATTACATACCGATGGCGATGTACTTCAAAGCCATCTCGGGCATAAATCCCCTTACTGTTAACCAGACGGATATGACCGAAGGAAGTGATTTTGCATACGGTAAACAGTTCTACGAAGCATACATAAAAGCCTTTCCCATAACGGCCCCTTCTGTTGCAATGATAAAGAATAAACCTGTGGACCTTCTGGCATCAACTGAGTATGATGTTTCTATAATACATCCACCAACAGTTTATAAAAACAGGCGCCCTGATTGGTATTCCCTGAACGGCATGCGGAAGGAACTGGAGGTGAAGCCAACTGAAAAAAGCCTTTTCCTTGTTCAGGCATATTATTATAAAGAATATAATAAGCTGGAAAAGGATTACCTGATTCCGGCAGATCAAAGTTATACTCCGGCAGAAAATGGCTATTACTATTTAAACCTGCAGCCCGGCAAATACAAAATCGTGATGCGTGATGTGGAGTATAAAGTTTTGTCTGAGGGTGATTTGGATATGAAGTGATCGGCAGGGGTGAGTGTAAGGTATGAGGTGTGAGGCTTAAGGCTTAAGGCCAAAGGTTTAAAGCTTGCGGTATAAGTGTAAGATGAGTGCACCTGGTTTTGTGAACTGAAGTATGCAACCAATAGCCACATCGAGTCGATCTACTAATAGTAGCGACATCAAAAAATTTGACACTGTTTCAAGAAGTGTGTAAATAAAGAAACCGGGATGATCATCCCGGTTTCTTTATTTAAAACGTTATATATGAAACCTTACGCCTGATGCCTCACACCTTACGCCTCACGCCTCACACCTCATGCCTCCACCTTACCCTCTTCTAACTTTCCTCTTGCTTCCATAAATCCAATTAATGGCAAGAACGACGATAAGGATCAGCAACCCAAAAAACTCCCTGGTTTCTTCAATCCATGGCTTGGTAGCCTTCATTGTTTGGGCAATACCTTCGGCATTGTGTTCTGTGGCCCAGTCGAGCACACCAGTCTTGTCGAAAAAGAGATAAATAGCATAAGCGAGATAAACAAATATTCCCGCGAGATAAGCTTTTGGATAAAATTTGTTGCGGGCAGCCAAAAAGCATAGCACGGCGCTATACAGGTAAATGGGCATCCATATATAAGGATCCGGATCGTTGTATTGGAGTGCTGCAAAAATTACAAACACAACAAAAAAGAAGTAATTAAAGATTTTCATATGCTGATTTCGTTGGGTGTAAATACGCTATAAACTTACATTATTCGCTGAATCAAATAACAAAAAAACTTTCTATTGCCAATGATTAATCGGCAAACCGTGTAAACACAAAGATGATTAATTGTTATGTTCAGCAGGATTATAGCCCTCATTAGGAACTGCCGGCACTTTCTTCATAGGAGGAAACCCGATGCGCCTGTTAAAAATACTTGCAACGCCGGAACCCAACACCAGGCCTATTATTGCACCGCCCAAAATATCAAGCGGGTAGTGTACGCCCACATATACCTGGCCATAGCTAATGGTAGCGGCCCATACAAAAAATAGTTGCGCCCAGCCCTTTAGATAAGGTTTTAATGTAAAATAATAGAATGCAGCCTGGCCAAAGTGATTGGCAGCATGAGAAGAGGTGAAACTACCGCTGGTGGGGCAATAGGGTACCAGTAATTTTACGTAAGGCCCAAGTAACGAATCATTGCAGGGGCGGGTCCTGTTGATAAAATCTTTTAAGAAACCGCTGCTGAGCTGGTCTGTTAAAACGACTGTTACAATTGCAGCCGCCAGCCATGGCCAGCTTTTCCATCCAAAGTTGTAAAAAACCATGAAGATCAGGAAGAAATACAGTGGTATCCACGTATTCTGATCGCGCCACCAGGGGAAAACGCTATCGAGGAATGGAGATGTCCATTCGTTGTTGATCTTCAGAAATAACCATGTATCCAGGTTATTTAATGTTTGTAAAAAGCCGTTCATTCAGTAAAAATAAACTTAAAGTGTCAAGTATAGGCCAAGCAAAAATGACAACCATTATATAATCATTATTTTTGCTGCCTCATGAAAAAAATAAAGTTACCCCGGTATATTCTTTGGATAGGTTATAATGCGATCATTTTTTTGTTATTAATGACGCTGCTCCGCCTGGCATTGATGCTGGCCTTTAAGGTTCCGGAAGGGTCAAAGAATGTAATTGGTAAGGCGCTTATCTTAGGTGTCAGGTACGATTTGAAGATGGTGTGCATAGCCTCCCTTATTTTTTTTGTGCTCGGTTGCATTCCTCAATTACATCCGCTGGATAAAAAGTGGGGCAAACGTATCAGTTTCTGGATCTGGGGCGTGATTATCCTTGTGTTTTCTTTCTTTTACGTAATTGACTTTGCCAACTACGCATATCTCTCTCAGCGCCTTACAGCAGGCCTGTTAAACTATTTGTATGACGCCAAAATTTCTATGAGCATGATCTGGCAGACTTATCATGTTGGATGGATATTGGCGGCGCTTATCGTTGTGATTATTGCATTGCTTGGGCTGGTAAAATTATCTTACAATAAAGTACTTAGCGAGCCGAGGCCCACATCAAAACCAGCAAGAATAATCTGGTCTATCATATTTTTTCTTTTACTGGCGTTAGGGACTTTTGGCAGGTTGGGGCAATTCCCGTTAAGATGGAGCGATGCATATTCTCTTGGGGATGATTATGCGGCAAATCTGGCATTGAATCCTTTTCAGTCTTTTTTCAGCTCTCTTAATTTCCGTCATTCCGGGTTTGAAAAAGACAAAGTTGAAGCTGCTTATCCGTTTATGAAGCAATACCTGGAAATTGATTCTAACAGTGCGCCGCTTACTTATGGAAGGACTGTTCTGCCCGACTCAACATCTTCGCAAGGCATCACCAATGTAGTGCTGGTGATCTGCGAATCTTTTAGCGGCTATAAAAGTTCCATGTATGGCAACCCGCTGAATACAACACCTTACTTTAACCAGATGTGTAAAGACGGGGTTTTCTTCGATCATTGTTTTACGCCAACCTACGGAACTGCGCGGGGCGTTTGGGCTACTTTAACAGGCATGCCGGATGTTGAACTGAACACTACTGCAAGTCGTAATCCAGGCGCCGTAGATCAGCATATTCTGATTAATGATTTTAAAAATCACGAGAAATTTTATTTCATTGGAGGAAGCGCCAGCTGGGCTAATATTCGTGGCTTCCTTACCAATAATATTCAGGGGCTTCACCTGTACGAACAGGAAGATTACGATGCGCCCAAAATTGATGTGTGGGGCGTGAGTGATAAAAACATGATGCTGGGCGCAAACAAAGTGCTGGCAAAACAGGATAAGCCTTTCTTTGCCGTACTGCAAACGGCAGACAACCACAGGCCATACACCATTCCCAAAGAAGACCAGCAGGAATTTAAAATTGTAAAAGTACCAACTGATTCCCTGAAGAAATATGGCTTTGCTACGCTTGAAGAGTTTAACGCTTTTCGTTATACCGACTATTGCTTCGAGAAGTTTATGGAAGCGGCTAAAAAAGAAAAGTATTTTAATAATACGCTATTTGTGTTTATTGGTGACCATGGGATTCGCGGAGATGCGTCATCTATGATGCCGAATGTATTTACGGAGCAGGGGCTGACGAACGAACATGTGCCTTTGTTGTTTTATTCACCGGCATTTGTTCAACCAAAAAGGATAAGCTATTTGGCCTCACAGGTGGATGTATTGCCCACTATTGCCGGCTTATGTAACATTCCTTATAAAAATACGGCCCTGGGTGTTGACTTGCTGAAGGACAAACGCATTTTGGCAGATAATGGCAAAAGCAATTGCACTTTTATTTTTGAACCGGATTCAAGAAGGATAGGCATTATTCACGATGGCCTTTATTATAGCTATGGCTTGCAAAAAGGCGGCCCTGACCAGATCAGCAGTATTAAAAACAACGACAAGGTGGAATTGACTGATTCGCTTAGAAACAAATACCGCGCGCTGTCTGACGCTTTTTATCATACCGCTCGTTATATGCTTTTCAATAATAAAAAGCCCTAGCGATAACATTTGCCTATTAAACTGTAACATATTAAAGAAAAGGCTTAATTTGTAGTTCCTTTAAAAGAAATAGTGTAGTTGGATTTCCCTTACCATTCTTAAAAACGAACTAGATGAAAGCCTTTTTCCTTTTAGCATGCATATGCTGTATGTCAGCCGCTTTTGCGCAGACAAATGAAAAGCAAAACGATGCTTTTAGTAAGCCTGAAGCTTTTAAGAACAGCAAGCCTTCAGCCGATTTCAACAAAAACTTATTGCTGAAAACAATTAGGCCGGTTCACAACCAGGTAAATCAGGTTGATCCGGAAAATGGTAACATGCCAAACGGTATCGCCGCTGATCAAAGAGAAATGTACAAGCCAAAGGATCAATATCCCATCGGGAATGGCCTAACAGCTTTTGAATCTCCGTTGGATAAGATGAAAGTTATTGCACCGGACAGCACTTTCCATTCTAACATGCCGATGCCTAAAATGTATTTAAATTTTAAATCGGAAAACAAGTGATTTTTTGCCTTGCTTAATTGAGGTGAAGTTTAGGGATGGAAACCTTTAGGCCTTATGCCTATATCCTTTAAATTTACTTGACCTTTTTCGCGAATATGACCATGCGCTGAGAGGTCCTGATGTCATAAGGCGCCAGGTGGTAGTCGCCGTATATATCTGCAACTTGCATACCCTGGTAAGAAAGCATATCAGTAAAATCGCCGGGAGAAAATTTTGCCACCCGTTCAGTATATAAATGTTTTAATATTTTGCCTTTTTCTTCTACCTGTATTTGCTTGTAAAAATGGGTTGCGCTATGCCATCGGGCAATATGGAATACAACATCATTGACCGTCTTTTTCTCGTTTTTTACCAGGTTGTCTTCGGTGTAATGTGTGTTTAGGTAATCAATTACCAGCGTGCCTGTTGGCTTCAGGCTTTGGGCAATAGTTCTTATCACATTGTCATGTTCCCGTTCCGTCCGGAAGTAGCCAAAAGAGTTAAACAGGTTCAATGCAATATCAAAATAATTGATGTGAAAAGGCAGGCGCATATCATGCTGGAAAAAATGCAGATTGGCTGTCTCCATTTTCTTCGCTTCGTCAATCAGGCGAAAAGAAATATCTATCCCGGTAACATCAAGCCCCATTAACGACATTGCCCTCGTATTGATGCCGGTACCACAACCAGCATCCAGTATTTTCGTTCCATTGTTCGCATTGAGCTTTGTAAGAATACGCTGAATAAATTCCCATGCGTCTTGTGAATTCCTGTACTGATAAAGTAAATCATAATAGGGGGATGCAAACCAATCTATGTACCACTCAGTGCCCGGCATAATATTATTTTTAACCATTACAAATTTATTACGCGAATTGTTCATATACAAGTGGGTGAACTTGACGATTGTTATTTATTATCGTAGTTGCAACTTTTGAAGCAAACGGTTGCCTCGGGATTCGTTTCAAAAGTTTTGAATTTTTCGCCTATGTTTGTCCACAGCAAAAAATATATGTATGGCGCTTATTAAAAGTATTTCGGGGATACGTGGCACAATTGGAGGGAAACTGGGTGAAACCTTAAGTCCGTTAGACGTTGTAAAGTTTACGGCTGCTTATGGTACCTGGTTATTGCAGACAGGGCCGGAAAATAAAAAGATTGTTGTTGGGCGCGATGGCAGAATAAGCGGGGAATTGGTACAGCGCCTGGTTGTTAGTACACTGAATGCGCTGGGATTGGATGTTATAGATGTTGGTTTAAGCACTACGCCAACCGTAGAAATGGCTGTTGTTTTTGAGAAAGCAGCAGGTGGGATTATTTTAACTGCAAGCCACAATCCGAAGGAGTGGAACGCGTTGAAATTGTTGAATGGCAAAGGCGAATTTATAAGCGCTGAAGATGGTGCAAAAGTATTGGATATTGCCGCGAATGATAGCTACGAATTTGTTTCTGTTGATAAGCTGGGTTCTTACAGGACTGATGACACCACACGTGATAAACACATTGATGCGATTTTAAATTATCCATTGGTTGATGTGGCTGCTATTAAGAAACGCAAATTCAAAATTGTAATAGATGCCATTAACAGCACGGGCGCTATTGCTGTGCCTGCACTGTTAAAAGCTCTGGGCGTAAAAGATATTATTGTTTTGAATGAGGAAGTGAACGGCAGATTTGCGCATAACCCGGAACCATTGCCTCAACACTTATCAGGTTTATGCAATGAAGTAAATAAACAACAGGCAGACCTGGGGATTGCAGTAGATCCTGATGTTGACCGTTTGTGTTTTGTTTGTGAAGATGGAACCTTATTTGGTGAGGAATACACGTTGGTTGCTGTTGCAGATTATGTTCTGCAGCATAAAAAGGGAAACACTGTAAGCAACATGTCATCTACAAGAGCGCTTAAAGATGTAACGCTTAAAAATGGTGGCGAGTATTTTCCAAGCGCAGTTGGTGAAGTGAATGTTGTAAACAAAATGAAGCAGGTTAATGCAGTAATTGGTGGAGAAGGTAACGGAGGCATTATTGTTCCCGACCTGCATTACGGGCGTGATGCTTTAATTGGCATAGCATTGTTCTTAACCCAACTGGCTCAATCCAAAAAAAGCATTAAGCAATTGCGCGGAACTTATCCGGATTACTTTATCAGCAAGAATAAAATTGAACTGAATAAAGGGATTGATATTACCCGGATTTTCGATCATATCCAGAAAAAATACAAGAACAATCCAATCAATACGGATGACGGATTAAAGATTGAATTTGAAAACGACTGGGTGCATTTGCGTACAAGTAACACCGAGCCTATTATTCGCATTTATGCTGAAAGTAGCTTTGAGACTACGGCGGACAATATCGCCAAACGCATCATGCACGATATAAAGGAAAGCATTTAAGCGGATACAAGATTTTTAAACCATATAAGGCATATAAGGGCATGTAAGAAAAAACTGAATGTCCTTATGTGCCTTTTTTGTGTAAAAAGGGTTGTTAAAATCACATTCGGCCTTGAAGTTGGTTTGAATATTATTTGACGCTATATAATTGAAACTTATAGGCCCTTATATGTCTTATATGATTTAAATATTTGCTATAAGTTAATTAGTTAGCTGCTATTGGTAATAATCCACCTCAAGCCTTATACTTTTTACCTCATACTTATTTTGGATTTTTTACCTTTGCACAACTTTTTTTACAGTATGAGAAGAATATACCTGGATAATGCCGCTACTACGCCATTGGATGAGTGTGTACTTGAAGCCATGATGCCCTATCTTACCTCGCATTTTGGAAATCCTTCATCAATATACAGTTATGGACGCGAAAGCCGTCTGGCAATAGAAAATGCGCGTAAAACCGTGGCAAAAATCCTCAATGCCCATCCGGCAGAAATATTCTTTACCAGTGGTGGAACAGAGAGTAGCAACACAGCTATATCCGCCTCCATCAGGGATTTGGGTTGTAAACACATTATCTCTTCGCCCATTGAGCACCACGCAACTTTACATACGGTTGAACACATGCATAAAACAGGTGAAGCGGCCTTAAGTTACGTGAAGTTGTTACCGAATGGCCACGTTGACCTGGCGGACCTGGAAAGATTGCTAAGCGAAAGCACCGAAAAATGCCTGGTTACCTTAATGCATGCAAACAACGAGATTGGCAACATGTTGGACATCCAGGCAGTTGGCGAACTCTGTAAAAAATACAATGCCATTTTTCACAGTGACACAGTGCAGACTGTAGGGCATTTCCCTTTTGATTTAAGGCACACGCATGTACATTTTATTACTGGCGCAGGACATAAATTTCATGGCCCCAAAGGCGTAGGGATCTTATTCGTAAATGAGAATATTAAGATAACCCCATTCGTGCACGGCGGCTCACAGGAACGTAATATGCGCGCTGGTACTGAAAATCTTTATGGCATTGTTGGCTTTGCAAAAGCACTTGAGCAGGCAACGGTTAACTACGAAAAAGACAGCACATACATAAAAAGCCTCAAGCTTTATATGATGGAACAGTTGAAGCAAGAGCTTGGTGATGTGTCCTTTAACGGCGACGTGCTTGGTTGCAGCTTGTATACTGTCTTGAACGCAAGTTTCCCGAAAACGGAGAAGAGCGAAATGCTTCTTTTCAGCCTTGATATAAACAACATTTGCGTATCAGGCGGAAGCGCTTGCACAAGTGGCGCAGATGCCGGCAGTCATGTAATCCGTTCAATAGACAACAATCCCGATCGTGTAGCAGTAAGATTTTCTTTCAGCAAATACAACACAAAAGAGGAGATTGACGAAGTGGTGGAAAAACTGAAAACGCTGATTTAGCTTTTAGCTGTCAGCTATTAGCTTCTAGGTGTCAGGTATCAGCCTTCTGGTGAAATATTCTCTTAATGAGTATTTATATGTTTGTTTGCCAGGTCAACTGTTTTCCGGATACTTCGTACCTAAATCATTAATCTGTCTCGAAACTCGCGGTTTCCAACATTGTACGCTGTACATCTAACATCGTACATTTTTTCAGACATCTAACATAACAGGTTAACGGGCACAAAAATCGGCCTGTTTCACATAACGTACTTCGTAAATCGTACTTCGTAAATCGTACTTCGTACTTAAGTCTCTTATCAGCCTCGAAAACCTGCGGCTTCAAACATCGTACGCCGCACATCTAACATCGTACATTTCTTCCCTATCTTTGTTAAACTAACAATTGTATGGTATGGAAAAAACACTCGCGGGTACTACAAGCTGGCTGAGGAAGCTAACCGAACAATTACAAGAAAAGCTAGAGCATATTAAAAAGGGGGGCGGCGAAAAAGCAATTCAAAAGCAACGAGAGAAGAACAAGCTGACTGCAAGAGAACGTGTTGCTTATTTATGTGACCCTGATAAACCCTTTATTGAAATTGGCGCATTTGCAGGCTATGACATGTATGAAGAATATGGTGGGTGCCCGGCGGGAGGAACAGTGGCAGGCATTGGTTATGTGAGCGGCAGGCAATGCATAATTATGGCGAATGACCAAACAGTTAAGGCAGGTGCCTGGTTTCCAATAACTGGAAAGAAGAACCTGCGTATGCAGGAAATTGCTATAGAAAACAATCTTCCCCTAATTTACCTTGTTGATAGTGCAGGTGTTTTTTTACCACTGCAGGATGAGATCTTCCCCGATAAAGAACATTTTGGCCGCATATTTCGAAACAATGCACAAATAAGCGCCATGGGAATAACCCAGATTGCGGCAGTGATGGGATCCTGTGTGGCCGGTGGCGCCTATCTGCCTGTAATGAGCGACGAGATTTTAATCGTCCGGAATAACGGCAGCATTTTTCTCGCAGGTCCTTATCTCGTAAAAGCTGCCATTGGTGAAGAGATTGACATGGAAAGCCTTGGCGGTGCATCTATGCATGCGCAGATAAGCGGTACGGCAGATTATATTTTCGATACAGAACATGACTGCCTGAATCATATTAAAAAGCTGGTTGCGCAAATTGCAGATTCTCCGAAAGCAAATTATAACCGCATAGACGCACTTGCACCTGCAAAAGATCCCGCAGAGTTGTACGGATTGCTTTCTGATAATAATGCCAGGCCTTATAATGTGGTTGATATTATTGACAGGATTGTTGATGCAGATGTTGATGAACCTTCGAAGTCGTCATTCCGGCAATTTAAGGAAGAGTATGGTAAAACAATTGTCTGCGGATATGGGCGCATAGATGGATGGTCAGTAGGCTTTGTTGCCAATCAACGGCTTATTGTAAAAAACGGCGAAGGTGAAATGCAGGTTGGTGGAGTTATTTACAATGATAGTGCTGATAAATCAGCGCGTTTTATTTTGAATTGCAATCAGAAAAAGATACCCATCATTTTTTTACAGGATGTAACCGGCTTTATGGTGGGGCGCCGTAGTGAACATGCAGGCATTATAAAAGATGGTGCAAAAATGGTGAATGCTGTTGCAAATTCGGTTGTGCCGAAGTTTACTATTATTACTGGTAACAGCTTTGGAGCTGGTTATTATGCCATGTGTGGCAAAGCTTATGACCCAAGATTGATTGTAGCATGGCCTTCTGGAAAAATTGCGGTGATGGGTGGCGAACAGGCTGCAAGAACATTACTTCAAACACAAACATCTGGCAAGAAACTGACCAAAGAAGAAGAGGATGCACTTCTGCAAAAAATTAAAGATCGTTACGAAAAACAGACTTCTCCTTACTATGCTGCTGCGCGTATGTGGGTAGATGCAATTATAGATCCCATTAAAACACGGCAGCTAATCAGTGAAGGCATTTCCGCGGCCAACAATAACGCCAATATACCTGAATTTAAAACGGGCGTGATACAGGTGTGAGGTCAAGATTAGAATTAGTGATACGTTGTAAGTTTTACGTTGTACGTTTATTGGAGCGAAGATTGGAAGGATTGAATTGCGAAGAAGTTTTTTACACTGACACAAAGCTGCACAAAGATCTTCGGATAATTTTCAAAGATGTGTGCATGTAAAAGAATGCAAAGTAATTCAAGTAAGTACTGACTGAACCTTTCACTATTGACCATTCACTATTCACTTCTTAGTAGCTTCCATGTGGCAAAACCATTTGCGTCTTTTTTTATCACATAAGACTTCGCTACATTGCAATCATTATCAATTTTCTATGTCAATTGATTTTCAACTATGCAATTCAGCTCAAACATTTTTATTCTTCCTGGCTTAGGCAATTCTGGCGACGGTCATTGGCAAACAATATGGCAGGATCGGTTTGGCTTTAAACGCATTGAGCAGTCCAGCTGGGAAGCGCCAGTTTGTGATGACTGGATTGCCCGCATAGATGAAGAAGTGATGCAACAACCAACATTGTCAGATATTATCCTTGTTGGCCATAGCCTTGCATGCACAGCCATTGCACAATGGGCTGCAACATATGGCCGGACTATTAAAGGCGCGTTGCTTGTTGCGCCAAGTGATACAGAAGCAGAATCTTATCCCGACGGCACAATTGGTTTCAAACCTATGTGCCTGAAGCCCATTCAATTTCCAACAATCGTTGTAATGAGTGACGATGATTTTTATGTAACACCGCAACGCGCAGCTTTTTTCGCGTATAGCTGGGGAAGCAAAATGGAAAGCATTGGTAACGCGGGACATATAAATGTTTCATCCGGTTTTGGAGAATGGAATGAAGGCTTGCGATTTTTACAACAACTTGATCAATGATCAGCTACGATTTACTAAGCGCTGCTAATTCTAGGCTCTAAGCTTTGGGCTCCAGGCTTCATCTTTAATCTTATCTTAATAAAACACGCTCTTTCATTCTGCGTTTGCGTTTTGTATTTTACTATGTCCATTTTCAATCAATTTGTTGCTAAACTTCTACCGATGAAACACGCAGTACTATCCTTGTTGTTATCAATGCTGATTGCAGACATTGTAACGGCTCAAACGCAGGCAGAGCCTTTTACCATTGAAAATTATTACAAGGTGAAATGGGGTTATGCAGGCGAGTTCATCGATCTGTGGAAGAAAAACCATTACCCTCTTTTAAAGAAAGCAAAAGAACACGGCGACATTCTTGATATTAAAGCCGAAACCCCCATTATGCATAGTGGCGAAGACACCCGTTGGGATTTTAAAGTGAGCATTACTTTTAAAGACGCCATAACAGCTTTCGCTCCCAACCTTACAACGCCCTATCGAAAACAACTTTATCCAGATACCGCTAAGCTTGAAAAAGATGAGCAACATCGGTTTGAGCTATTGTTATCGCATTGGGATGTAATGGTTGATAAGGTAGAGCTGGAGAAATGACTCATATGTAAGATGTACGATGTTAGATGTACGATGTTTTGTGCACATCCTGCATTGTTAGCCTGTCGGCCAGCATCCGACATCGAAAAATCAGACATCGCACATCAACCCACATCCTACATCGTAAATCTAACATCGTACATCGTTCGGTTTTCTGTTTCTTTTTCTGGATATTTGCCGCCTGATCAATAATCAAAATCATGCAATTACCTATATACGTTGTTGACGCTTTTACGGATAAATTGTTTGGTGGTAACCAGGCTGCAGTATGCCCATTGCAGGATTGGCTGCCCGACGAATTAATGCAGCAACTGGCAGCTGAAAATAATTTATCTGAAACTGCATTTTTCGTACAGAAAGGCCCGGACGATTACCACATTCGTTGGTTTACTCCTGAATTTGAAATAGACCTGTGTGGCCACGCTACACTTGCAACAGCATATATCATCTTTAATGAACTGAAACTGTCTGAAGACCATATTGTGTTTAATTGTAAAAGCGGAAGGTTGGATGTAAAAAAGCGCGGCGATTTAATTGAGTTGAATTTTCCTTCCCGCATGCCTGTGGTTTCTGACGCGCCTGATGGCCTTTTGAAGGGCGTAAACATTCAGCCACAACAGGTATTAAAAGCGCGTGACTACTTTTTAGTATATGCTTCAGAAGAAGAAGTATTACAGATTGTTCCTGATTTTAATTACTGGAATCAATTGAATGTTGTTGGTGTAATTGTAACAGCAAAGGGAAAAGAAGTAGATTTTGTATCTCGCTTTTTTGTGCCCAATTCTGTAATAGGAGAAGATCCCGTAACAGGCTCGGCGCATAGTTCTTTAATCCCGTACTGGAGTAAAGAATTGGGCAAGGAGGTATTAACCGCGCACCAGATATCAAAAAGAGGTGGGGTGCTTTATTGTGAAGACAAAGGCGACCGGGTAATTATGGCAGGTAACGGCGTTCTTTACAGTAAAGGTGAATTTTACATTCGTTAAATAGTAAGCAGGGAGTTAATTATAAATTTCGAAGCGAATACATGCAACAAGGACATCAATTGATTATTTACACCGATGGTGCTTCAAGGGGAAATCCCGGGCCCGGAGGTTATGGCGCAATTTTAATGTGGGGTGAAAAGCGGAAAGAATTATCTGCAGGTTTTAGATTGACAACCAACAACCGCATGGAGCTCCTGGCGGTAATCTCAGCACTTGAAGCGCTTAGTAAAAAGAATATTCCATTAACCGTATTTACCGATAGCCAGTATGTGGTAAACAGTGTTGAAAAAGGCTGGTTGAAGAATTGGATTAAGACTGATTTTAAAGGTGGAAAAAAGAACCGTGATCTCTGGTTACGTTATAACCAAATTGCGAAAGACTTCAGCGTAAAATTTGTTTGGGTGAAAGGCCACGCAGACAATGTGTTCAACAATCGCTGTGATGTACTGGCAACCACCGCTGCTGATGGCAAACACCTGCTTGTTGATGAAGGATATGAAAATGAGCAGCGATATTTATAAAAAGCGATGATAAGGCTTTCATATAAAAATGTCCAACACTTTCAAAGTGTAGGACATTTCTATGTTGGATAGTTGTAATCCATTCTTTGCAAAGGCCAGGCAAATAATCTTATTCCGTCTTGCCCTTAAACGTAGCATAAATCGCCATCGCGTGCCCATGGCCAAGATCGAAATCTTCTTTTAGCCATGAAACTATTTGTCCCGCCTTAACGGTTTCAACAAGTTGGCCTTTTTTGAGAAAGCCTTTCTTTTCTGCAAGCTTTTTAAAGTCCTCAGGCGTTTTACCTGTCTTCGTTTTGATATTATCAATATACGCTTGAAATGACATGATTATTGTATTAGAGATGGTAAACGATCTACAAAATAGTAAATGATATCAGGATATTAAACAGCGCTGTAATCATCTTCAAATAAAAAAATCCCGGAAGAAACTCCCGGGACCATTATTAAGGTAAAAGCTCTTTTAGCTATTATGCCAGTTGCGCATCTTTCGCATGTGTGTAATGTTTAACAAGGTAGTATCCGCCAAACAAAACAGTTGAGAAGAATAACGTTGCATATACGCTGCTTGGATAAAAAGGTAATGCATCAGCATAGCACATCATTAAACCATCGAATGTTCTTGGGCGGTTTAAGCCTCTTGTTCCTGTCCATCCTGACCATACAATGAAGTTGGATAAAATGAAGTAAGCAGTTGGAGACGCTATGGAAGCGATCAGCACGTTAACCACATTGATCTTCTTAATTAAAAATCCAATTGTAGTAAGCCCGGCAAACAATAAATAGTTCTGCCATTGGCCCTCATAAAATCCATAGATAGGAGACAAGCCGTTCATATATAATACCTGGTACAGCAGGTCACTGATAAACATAGACAATATTGGAAGGATGAACGCCCATTTTTTGTTTTTTACAAATAAGGCTCCTCCAAAAATGGCCATTGCATATTGCGGAGCGAACCCATATTGCCTTGTTGGTAAAACTCTGTATAAAGAAGCAACCAGAACAAGCAACACAAGCGCTATAATAACGGATTTTGAAACTTTCATTTGTTTATTTTTTAGCTGTTAAAGCCTGGGATATGTGTTAAAACAAGAATACAAAAATAAGTTTTAATTGTTATGGAACAAAGGCCTTGTAAGCCAGCGTGTGGCTGCCCGTTGAAATGGCATAGCTTTCCCCCTGTAAAATTGCCAGGGCTTCTCCTTTTCCCGCTGTTACAACGTTTGTGCCGGTGATAGTAAGTTCTCCATCAATGATCACTATAATTTCCAGCGAAGAAGCTTTACCTGAATAGTTTTGATCTCCTGTCAGGTCAATTTTGCTGATGCCAAAGTCAGGAACCGGGCAATGATATACCTTTTCGCCATTTGCATCCGTACCGCTTAACAGCTGAGGGTCAACGCCTTGAAAAACCGTATGTTTCAGGAGCTCTGGTACATCTACGTGTTTAGGGGTGAGGCCGCCACGAAGCACATTGTCGCTATTCGCCATCAACTCAACATTCTGTCCTTCAAGATATGCGTGAGGGATTCCTGCACCCTGGAAAACAGCTTCGCCTTCATTGGCTTTCATAATGTTGAAAAAATAAATGGAGAACACGCCGCGATCAATTGACTTGATAGCACCTTCTTTGCCTTCAAACAATTTGCAAACCCACCAGCCCGGCTGGTCTTTAGATAAATCTCCGTCCGCTTTTCTTTTTAATTCTTTCTCAACTAAAGGACGCAAAATTTCATCTACTTCTTCCTGCGGAAGTTCCATTACATGTTGATATAACCCTTTATAGCTTTTTTCAAGAAACAACTCTTCGAGCTCAGCAAACTCAGCTATTGTCTTTAGCGTAAGTATTAGCTCTGCTTTAGGCTTAAAGCCGTGTAGAAGCCAGAATTCACTTAGGGCAACCATAACTTCAGGTTTATGGTTTTTGTCTTTATAGTTGCGGTTGGGTGCATTTAACGGAACTCCTTTTGCCTCTTCTGCCGCAAATCCTTTCTCCGCTTCTTCCTTCGTTGGATGAACCTGTATACTTAGCATTTCATGAACATCCAATATTTTAAACAGGTAAGGCAATTCGCCAAATTGTTTCATTACTTTCTCTCCGATAAAGTCTTCAGGATAATCCTTGATCAATACGTCCAGGGAAAGCGGGCCATTAGGCGTTGCAATTTCAGAGGGGGCTGATGGATGCGCTCCCATCCAGTACTCAGCATAAGGTTTGTTCTCTTTATTTTCTTCACCAAGCCAGGCGGGTATATAAGAAAATCCACCCCAGGCATAATGTTGCACCTTTCCTTTCAGTTTGAAAATTTTATCTTGCAAAAAGCTCATGGCGATAAGTTTAACCCGCAAATTAATACAATGCATCATAATAAGCTCACAGGAAATAAAGGAGAAGAGTTGGCCGAAGTATATTTACAGCAAAACGGCTATGAAATTCTGGAATGTAACTGGCGTTATAGCCATTGGGAGGTAGATATTATAGCAGCTAAAGGAAAGATGTTGTACTTCTTTGAAATAAAGACCAGGACTTCCGATCGCTTTGGCCATCCTGAAGAAAGTATCAGCAGGAAGAAAATGCAAAATCTTCGCAATGCTGCAGAGCAATACCAGGAGCTTTATCCGCAATGGAAATATCTTCAATTCAATGTGCTGGCTATTACTATGCATTTCGGAAAACCGGTAGAGTTCTTTATGTTGGAGGATGTGTATTTTTGATAGGTATCAGGCGTCAGGTATCAGGTATCAGGAGCGACGTATAAGGCGTAAAGCATGAGGTGTGAGGTTGGGTGTACTCAAAAAATAGTTTCACGCAAGCCTTATATTTTATGCCTTAAGCCTCATGTTTTACGCCTCATTCCTCAAGCCTTACACCTCATGCCTCAAGCCTTTATCTCGTCCCATTGTGATTGAATGCTGAGTAGTTTCGATACAAATGGGATCAGCGCAACAAGCTCAAGCCTGATGGTGAAACCGAAAGAGTTTGTAAAAAGTGGAACCAACGTTGCGAATGTGCAGGCAGCTATACCTATAAATCCGTCAATCAGCCCTAACCTGATTGCCCAATCCTTTTCTTTCAATAATCCAAATGCCACAACGCCCTTTAGGGCGATTGCCAATAGGATCAATATTCCTGTAAGAGAAAATGGAGCCTGTGTTTGAAAGCCATAAAGGCTCAGTAGCCCGCCTTCACTAAAGATTCCAAGAACTATAATAATAGGAATTGCACACGCCATTACTAAAAATAGCCACGCGAATATTTTTATCCATAAAGGAATGAGCTTAATCCTTCTGATCGTCAGCGATTCTAATTCTTCAGTTAGCAGGTCTTTTTGTTCGCTCATCGGGTTTGTTTAAGGTTGCTGATTGCGGGTTATTATTTGCCAACAACTCTGCTGGATACCTCATGCTTTAAGCCTTACACCATAAGCCTCTTTCTTCACTGACTTCCAGCTATTTCATTCTTTCCATCATCCTTTCCACCATATTGTAAGTAGCCGGGCAGTATTCAATGTTTTGCTGATGTACATGAATATAGTCAACCATTTTCTTTTTCTTAAGATGAGGGAAGCCTGCGCAATCTTCCGGGCGAACTTCGTAGATGGAACATTTATGATCGGCCAGGTTAAGAAACTGGCAGGGCTGAGACCTGTTCATCCAATCCCTGTCTTTTTTATCGTAGTATAACCATTTTTCTTTGAAAGCTTTGGGCGACATATCCAGGTAAGCAGAGATGCGGGCAATATCTTTTGTTGTAAATGTTGGTGTCATTTTTTTGCAGCAGTTGGCACAGCTAAGGCAATCGGTCATTTCCCAAACTTCCTTATCAATCTCTTCGGCCATCTGGTCCAGGTTTTCTGGCGCTTTCTTCTCCACTTTAGCCAAAAAGCGTTTAAAGGCCTTCTTGTTATGGCGGACTTTCTGGGCAAACGAACGGAAATTAACAGGCTGCATATTCACATTACTTATATGCCCGCAATATCGTATTTGTTATTGAATTAGCAAGCTTTATTCAAGTATCTTGCGGCATAGTTTTTTTCTGATTTTAAAGCGGGATATTTTACATGTGGCAGCCATACAAAAAAGGGTTTAAGGTTTATTTGCAGATGGAAAAATCGCTGAGCGACCATTCCGTTGAAGCTTACTTGCGCGATGTAGATAAACTAACTGAATACCTGGCTGCATCCGGCAACGGCAAAACTCCGCAAGAGGTAAACCTGAACGACCTGCACCACTTTGTTCAATGGGTTGCTGAATTGGGCATGACAGCTACATCCCAGGCACGGATTATCTCCGGTATAAAAGCGTTTTTCAAATACAGCCTGATTGAAAATATTGTAACGGCGGATCCTTCCACACTGCTTGAAGCACCTAAGCTGAAAAGGGCATTGCCTGATATATTAAGTTTCGAAGAGATAGAGACAATCATCGGACAAATTGATCTTAGTAAACCTGATGGCGGAAGAAATAAAGCCATACTTGAAACATTGTATAGCTGCGGGCTTCGTGTAAGTGAGTTGGTCAACCTAAAAATTAGTGCGCTATATCTTGACGTTGGTTTTATAAGGGTTATTGGCAAGGGTGATAAAGAAAGATTGGTGCCGATAGGTAGCGATGCCATTAAGTATATCAAAATTTATAGGGAAAATATTCGTGTTCATCAGCCTGTTCAAAAGAATTTTGACGACATACTTTTTTTGAACAAGCATGGAAAATCACTTAGCCGCATTATGATCTTTTATATCATTAAAGATCTGGCAAAGAAAGCAGGCATTACAAAAAACATATCACCACATACATTCCGTCATTCATTTGCAACACACCTTGTTGAAGGCGGCGCTGATCTGCGTGCGGTGCAGGAAATGCTCGGTCATGAAAGTATTACCACTACGGAAATCTATACCCACCTGGACAGGGAGTTTTTAAGAGATACATTGAATCGTTTCCATCCTGCATTTGGAAAGTTGAATAAGTAGGAAGCATAGAACGTACAACCAAAAGTTTTTTTTAAAAAACGTAACGTTCTGCCATCATTGGCTGATATAACAATAGTGCATAGATGGAAATCTATCAATGGCTGGCTGCGATTTATAGGAATAAAAAATAGCTGCGAAGCAATAGCCCCGCAGCCGTATGTTGGTATTAGGAGTGAACGCTTTTATTAAGTACTATCAGTTATTCTTCGTCACCATCCGCAGGGATAGCGCGCATCTTTGATATATCTTTTTCATTAGATAATGTTGATGCCTTTTTAACCAGTTGTATAAATTCTTTTCTATAACCTTCTTTATCGTTGTCCAATGCGCCATTCGCTAACGTAGAAACAAGCCTGTAATCTGCATTGCCCTTATATTTTGAGTCACGTAACAGCATGCCAAATGCTGCTACTGCCGAAGCAAAGCGGAAGTTGGCGGAAGTTGATTTTATATCAACATTTTTTTCAACCATTGGGTATTGTAAAAGCCTGCTAACATCTTCTTTAGGATTCTTGTACCGTAATTTTATATTTACAAGTTCATCCTTCAGTGCATTGGCTTTTATTGTCTTTGAAGGACCCTGATAACGTAAAGGGTCAACGTTATCGTTCGAAGGATCAGTTACGCCTGCAGGTACCACTTCATATAACGCTGTAACTGTGTGTCCGCTGCCTAATTCACCCGCGTCTTTTTCATCATTATTAAAATCCTCTTTGGCCAGCAACCTGTTTTCATATCCAATCAGCCTGTACGATTGCACCCGTTGTGGGTTAAATTCTATTTGCAGCTTAACATCTTTTGCTATTGCAAATAAAGTGCCACCAAATTCATTTACCAGCACTTTCTTCGCTTCAAACATACCGTCTATGTAAGCGTGATTGCCGTTTCCCTTATCGGCAAGCTTTTGCATTTTGCTGTCCTTATAATTCCCCATGCCATACCCTAGCACAGTTAGAAACACTCCGGATGCCCGTTCTTTTTCAATCAATTGTTCCAGTTCGTCATCACTGCTCATGCCAACATTAAAATCTCCGTCTGTACAAAGTATTACTCGGTTGTTGCCGTTTTTAATAAAGTTGTTGCGGGCAATTTTATAGGCAAGCTGAATGCCTTCGCCACCGGCTGTAGATCCGCCCGCCTGCAACTGATCAATCGCCTGCTTAATGGTTATTCTTGATTCGCCTGGTGTTGATGGCAGAACCACTCCGGCACTGCCAGCATATACTACAAGCGCAACCTTATCTTGCGGCCTCAATTGATCTGCAAGCAGTTTTAAAGAAGATTGCACAAGCGGAAGTTTATTAGGCTCATCCATGCTGCCACTAACATCAACTAAAAAAACAAGATTGGCTGGCGGTAATGATGCGGTGGGGATCTTTTTACCCTGCAAACCAATAAGCAATAATTTATGTTGTTGATTCCAGGGGCATACTGCCAGCTCTGTGTTTACACTAAAAGGAGCCTCATTAGCCGGTTGAGGATATTCATAACTAAAGTAGTTAACCATCTCTTCAATTCTTACGGCACCCGGAGGAGGTAATTGCCCATCATTAACAAACCTCCTGATATTGCTATACGATGCTGCATCTACATCAATGCTAAAAGTTGATAAAGGGTTACCCTTTACTTTAAGAAATGGGTTGTCTGTTATGTGGTCATACGATTCAGTATTGAAATTATCGTTGTAGCGCGCAAGAGAATCAACGTTCCCATATCCTCTTATCTTCATGACTGGTGTGGCTTTCCGCATTTTTGCTGCATAGCCACTGACTACAATGTTGGCTGCTTCATATTGAACTGCTGAAGTACGAGCCTTATGTTCCTCAAGTTTTGCTTCTTCATCTGGTATTACTTTTATCTCCTGCAGATTGCTGGTGGCAGCCTTTAGCGTGATATTTAGTTGATTTTTTTGCCCCACGCGGACTTCATTTGTTTGATAGCCTGCATAGCTGATAGTAAGCACTGCTTTGCCATCCGGTATAACAATTTTAAAAGTGCCGGCCGCATCCGATATAGTTGTGATGTTAGAACCTTTAAGCAGTATATTGGCCCCTGCTATAGGCTGGTGGCTTTCATCTGTTATAGTTCCAGTGATTGTTCTGGACATAGGGAGGGTAAAGGCAAAAGCCAGCACGCTAAGCAAAAAGCTTAGAAAAAGCATTTTTTTCATAACCTTGATTTTAATTGATAATAAAAGGGCGCGGATCGTTTTGTCCGGGTTCGTTTGTTTTCTTGTTTTGAGTAGGATGCTCGTTTGTTATGGATTACATAAACATGCAGTAATTTTTTTCAGGAATTGTATTTTTGTTGAAGAATAAAAAGATTGTTACCACTACAGCACATAAGAAAAATTGAAGAGACGGATGACGCGCTTTTGCTTGCTTACAAACAGAGCGGCGATCAGGAATTATTGGCACGCCTTTATCTCCGTTATTCCGGCCTTGTATATGGTACCTGCCTGAAGTATCTGAAAGACGGAGAACTGGCTAAGGATGCAGTAATGAATATTTACCAGGAGTTATTATCGAAGTTGAATCAACATACTGTTGAGAATTTTAAAGGATGGTTATATGTGCTCGCTAAAAATCACTGCCTGATGTATTTGCGTAGTGCGAAAAGGACTGTTACCGTGGAGTTTCAGCAGGACATTATGCAATCGGCAGAATTTTCGCATCTTGACAATGTGCTGGAGCGGGAGCAGGAATTTAAGAACCTGGAAAATTGTATAGAAACACTCTCTTCAGATCAAAAGTTGAGCATCCGGTTGTTCTACCTGGAGAATAAGTGCTACAACGAAATAGTGGATGAAACTGGTTTGGAATGGAATAAAGTGCGAAGCCTGATTCAAAACGGAAGAAGGAACCTTAAAATTTGCATGGAAAAAAATGGCTGATGAATATTCACATATCAACTATTCTGTAACAGATATCGAAAGATACCTGAACGGGCGCATGACCTCGAAAGAAATGCATGAACTTGAAAGGGCAGCATTGAGTGATCCCTTTCTTGCAGATGCTATTGAAGGTTATCGTGAAGCAGATATGAGCCTGTCGTATAAGCATCTGGATGAAATCAGCGCTGGCCTGTTGCGGCAGAAAAAGGAAGAGTCAAAAGTGATACCTATCCCTGTTAAGAATAATGGCTGGTGGCGAATAGCGGCATCGGTAATATTGCTGGCAGGCGTCGGAATGATAAGCTGGCTTCTTCTGAAAGAAAATACGTCAGCAAAACAACAGGAGCTTGCACAGGAAAGAAAAGTTGTGCCGGCATCTGCCGACTCAGTTAAAGCAGAAGAAAAACAGGCGCCGCCTGCTATTGCGCAACATGTACAGCCTGTAGAACAGCAACGTGAGCGAAGGGAAATTGCCAACGCAAACGAGAAAGTGAGCGAACGCCGAAAGGAAGCCAAAGCGTTACAAGCTGAGGCAAAATCCGCTGAAGTAGCTGCTGAGAAAGAAGCAGCAGCCGATGTGGCAGCGACCTACGAACAAAAGGCAGAGATCGATTCTAACCCTTCTGCATTAGCCAAAAGGTCCGAGGTTCCGAAAGCGCTTAACGCTGTTGCCGCCGGCGTAGAAAGAAGTTTTGCTCCTGCTGTCAAAAACTATGTTTTCAAAGGGCGGGTGTCTGATAACAATCAATTGCCCGTTCCGAACGCAACCGTTTCATTAAATAATACAAATGCCGGAACGGTAACCGATATGGATGGCAATTTTGCCATCATATCAAAAGATTCACTGGCAAAAGTTTCTGTGTCATCTTTTGGCTATGCAAATAAGGAAGTTGAGTTAAAACCCAATACCATCAATGCCATAACCATCTCAGAAAGCGCAGAATCCCTGAGTGAAACAGTTGTAATGGATTTTGTCAGCAAAAAAATGAAAGCGCAGGATAGCCTGGCAAGCCCTGTTGTAGGTTGGGAATCTTTTGATAAATACGTCGCGGAAAAAATGCAAAAAAAATACGATTCTACTTCAAGCCTGTCTGATCTAAATGGCGACGTTATGATAGAATTCCTGGTTAACAGCAAAGGGAACCCCTACAATTTTAAAGTGTTGAAATCGCTGAACGAAGATGCGGATAAAAAAGCCGTTGAAATTATTAAAGATGGCCCCGCATGGACAACCGATGCAAAAAGAAAGAAAGGCAAGGTTACTATTCATTTTTAGGCCAACATTAGGTCCGGTCTTTGGGTTTTAGCCGCAATTCATCCTGTCCATAAATAAATTGATACATTTCTCCATTTCCTGTTGGTTATTAACTACATTCTATTAGGTTTGCAATTCAATGTTGTTTAACTGAGCGAATAAAAAATAGCATCTTTTAGACGGCATTTATTTTATCACTAACCGGAAGAACAACCCTGTTTGCCGGCATTTATTAAACTAAAAACAAGCATATGAAGAAGCACATGCTAATTGCTGCTTTCGTGGTATCTGCCTTTGTTGCAAATGCACAGGTTAAAATGCCACAGCCTAGTCCAACAACAAGCATTAAACAAGATTTTGGAACCGGGCAGATTGAACTGACCTACTCAAGGCCTTCGCTGAGAGGAAGGGCCGTATTTGGCGATAACACGCCGCTGGCGCCAATTGGTAAAGCCTGGAGAACAGGTGCAAACGCCGCTACATTAATTCACTTTACTGATGCTGTAACAATTGGAACCACTAAAATTGATTCCGGAAGTTATGTGATCTACACGATTCCCGGGAATACAGAATGGGAAGTATTCTTTAATAAAGGGCTGAAAAATCCAAGCGCAGAAGGTTTTAAAGCTTCTGATGACGTAGTAAAACTGAAAGTGCCATCTTTCAATATGAATGAGAACCTGGAGACATTTACGATGCTCTTTGGCGACCTGAAAGATGAAAGCTGCAACCTGTTTTTACTTTGGGGAAGCACAGGTGTAGCGATTCCGATTACAACAAATGTAATAGATAAAGTAAGAGGCCAGATTGAAGCTGGAATGAAGACTGCTAACAAGCCTTATTGGGATGCTGCAAGATTCTATTATGAATATGATAAGAATTATCCGAAAGCTTTGGAAAACGTAAATGGAGCGCTTGCTTCAAATCCTGATGCATTTTGGATGTACCTGATGAAAGCAAGGATTCAGAAAGAACTGAAAGACAATGCCGGAGCCAAAACAAGCGCAACCAAATGTGTTGAGGCTGCAACAAAAGCAAAGAATGATGAATATGTGAAGATGGCAAACGATTTGATAAAAACGCTTTAATAAAAGGCAAAGCCAAAAAATACAGAGGGCTGCTTCTTTTGAAGCGGCCTTCTTCTTTTTAACGCAAATGATTATCCAGTCAAATCGCAAGAAGTAGACTGATAAAGTGTAGGCATTGTTTGTTTGGTGTTTATTTCGCATGGGGTGTTGAGTACCGTAGTGGGCGCAACTATAATCTGCAGTTTATCTTCTCCGCTTCCAAAAACGTACAACGTATAACGTACAACGTATAACTCAAAAAATTAAGCCACTCCAGGAATAGAGCGGCTAAGGTTTTAGCATATAACCTCCAACAACAAGTTTAATATCCGGATTCCAGGTAATGCTTTAGCAGCGCCGTTTTCGGATTGTTGAAAATTTCTTTCGCATTGCCGTGTTCTATAATTTCTCCATAGTACATGAACACAACATAATCAGCCAGGCGTTTTGCCTGCCTTAAAATATGTGTAACCAATATGATGGTATAATCGTTTTTTAACTTGATGAACTCTTCCTCAATTACCTTGCTTGAGATCGGGTCAAGTGCAGATGTTGGTTCGTCCGCAAGAATGATTTCAGGTTCAACAGCCAGGCCTCTCGCAAGGCAAAGCCGCTGCTGTTGGCCGATTGATAAACTGTTTGCTGAATGAGATAAACGGTCTTTTACTTCGTCCCATAAAGCAACATCGCGTAGATGTTTTTCAACTTTTGCTTCCAGTATTTTTTTATTACGAATGCCTTTCAGTTTAAGCCCGTAAGTGATGTTGCCTGAAATAGACATAGGTAAGGCAAAAGGCCTTTGTAAAAGCAAACCCATTTTTTGTCTTATCTCTGTTATGTCGCGCTGCGTGTTTAAAATATCATCGTTATCAATAAAAATAGAGCCATCCAATCTTAAATCACTGTACAGGTCCGTTAGCCTGTTCAGGCATTTTAATAAAGTAGTTTTGCCACAGCCCGATGGGCCAAGTAAAACAGTGATTTTGTTTTTGGGAATGGAAAGATGAATGTTCTTTAAAATTTGCGCATTCCGGCTGAATACATTCAGGCCTTTTACGTCCACAATTGACTGCGTTAATTCATTCCCGTAATGTTCATACGATTGAATGGAGCCCTCATATGTTGCGGTTGTCTGTTCCATGCTGTTGTTGTTTATAATCGTTTTGCATTTCGGTTAAGCAACCTCGTCAATACACTAACTATTAAAATGATTATGGTTAACAGGAGTGCTGCTGCATAAGCGCGGCTTTGAACTTCTTTAACCGGCGACCCAAGCTGGAAGAATATTGCCAAAGGCAGTGTTGCCGCTGGTTCCTGCAGGCTTGACGGAACATAATCAGTGAAGCCTGTTGTGAACAGCACCGAAGCAGCATCGCCAACGCCTCTGCCGAAGGCTAATAAAATTGCCGTAGCAAAAGCCGGGAGCGCCTTTCTAAAAAATATATGAAAGGAGGTCTCCGTTTTTGTTGCTCCCAGTGCATAAGCCGCTTCGTGTAAGCCAATGGGAATAGTCTTTAATACTTCATCCATCGCCCGGATCATGATGGGCGCTATCATTACTGCAACCGTAATAATCCCGGCAATAAGCGAAGTTTTAACCCCCGCGAACATCATTATCGTAAATGCAAACGCACCATACACAATAGACGGAACGCCCCATAGCACGTCAAGCGAAAACCTTATCCCGTTGGCCCATCGCGGATGTTTTCTTAAGTAAACATTAATGAAAAGGGCAACAGGAAGGCTGATTCCAAATGATAATAATGTTGCAGGTATAGCCAGGTAAAATGATCCTGCTATAGCGTTTAGAATGCCTCCTTCTTTACCAAAATAAAATCCTCCTTTCGGCTCATCTGTAATCATTTGCCACGACAACGCCGCAAATCCTTTTGATGCAATGCTCCAGATAATATGCAGTAGAAGAAATACAATGAAGAGTGTGATGGCTGCCGACAAATAGTGAAACAGTTTTTCTTCCAGTCTTTTTTTTCCCTTCCTCATTGCACTTCTGATTTATAAATGATGTACCTAAAAAGGATATTAAATACCAGTATGATGGCGAACAACAGCAAAGCACCAAACATCAACGCCGCGTCATATGAAGGAATGCTCATCATTTCGCCATAATTATTTGCAATCAGCGATGGCAATGTATAACCTGATGAGAACGCATTTTTAGGTATTTGAACTACGTTGCCCACAACCATCAATACTGCAATCGTTTCACCCAATGCTTTGGAAAAACCAAGGCCGATGGCTGAAATAATTCCCGATAAACCCTTTCTTAGTAAGATATGTTTTATCGTTTCCCATTTTGTTGCTCCTAGTGATAAAGAAGCTTCCTGCAGTTCAACGGGTATTTGGCCGAACACTTCCAGCAACATGTTTAAAACATATGGTATACTCATTACTGCCAGCACAAGGGCGGCCGCAAGAATGCTAAAGCCGGTTGTTTCTTTATGAAGGATTGTTCCCAGGCTATTTACAAATGGTACCATTACAAGTATTCCCCAAACGCCATAGATAACAGATGGAATGCCGGCAAGTATATCAATCACCGGGCGCATTAATTTTAGTGCACGGACTGGTGCAAACTGTGATAAATATATGGCTGACAGTAAGCATACAGGAGCCGCTATCACAATAGCTAAAACTGTAACCCATAACGAGCTTACTATAAATGGCCAGAAGCCAAACTTGTTTTGAGAGGGAGCCCAGGTGCCTGAAAAAAGCAGGCTAAGCAGTGAATGCTGGTGAAACAAGCCTTTAGATTTTAGTATAAGCCCTATGCCTATTGCCAACGGGAGCAATAAAAAGAATGCAAGGCTAAAGGCCATCCATCCCGAGGAAAATTTATCCGCCAGTTTTCTTTTTAATTGCATGTTGTTGAATAATAACGTTATTGTTTAGTCCAGCTTTTTTAATTCTTCCTGTACACGTTCTTTAGATAGCGGCACAAATCCCGACTCTGCAACATATTGTTGCCCATCGCCTAATACCCATTTGATAAAATCAACTACTTCTTTTCGTTCCGGTTTCCCTTTGGAGATATAGTATAATTCCCTAACCGGTGGTGCCGGATAACGTTTATCATGAATGGCGGCTAAAACAGACGGCAGGTCCTGGTAAAAATTCTCCTCCGGATCAATTTTGCCATTGCCATTAAGATCAATCGGAATCACTTCAATGCCAGGGTGTTTTTTGCCTGAATTGAGGTCATATATGTATAGCGTATTATCGAATCCGATGCTGTTTTTATCTTTAATCACAGCATCAGCTAAACCCGGATCACCGAAAATGCCAACGCCTTTCAGGTCCTCCTGTTTCTTTCCGAACAAGGCGGCCCAGGAGTCTGCTGCGCCGCTTGCATCGGATCTTGTATAAACAGTAATTTTATTTGTCTCTTTTGCAGCAGGAGCGAAGATCTCGTTCCATGTTTTGATGGACTGATCTACAAAAATCGCTTTGAACTGCTCCTTTGTTAAGCCCTTTGTCCGGATAGAATCAATAAAAGGATTTTGCGAGCTCACTGTTGGAAAAACTGCATCTTGTGTAAGCGAAATCCACCACACCCCTTTTTGTTTTTCCACCGATGTTATTTCCCTGGAAAACATACCTATGTCAACCGCATTGGAGAGTGCATCGGTCATTCCTTTGCCTGCGCCTCCGGCTTGAACGTCGAATTTTAATCCATTGTGTTGTTTATTGTATTCATCTCCCCATTTAATCGTCAACGGGTAGAGCGCAAAGGCGCCCGAAAACGAAATGTGTTGATTTTTCGATTTGCCGCAGGAAGAAAATAATACCGCCAGAATAGCTATATGCAACAACCTTTTGTTTGACATCCTTTCCAAATGATTTAAGCGAAAATAAGGTTTAATTATATTATTCCTATAAATTAAGTAGGAATTAATTTTTGAGATGCGGAACATCACTTTTTTTGGGGAAATGGAACTGCCGACGATTAATTTGAATGGATCTAATTACTTCGCATAAAAAGGAGCCCCGAAGTAGCGACCTATGATGTCGCTACTTCGGGGCTTAAAAAATTAAATTTCAAATTTTCGCTATTTATCTTCTTTTACGTCTATAATCCTTGCCGAGCGCCCTTCTAATTGTATCGTCCAGTCGCCATTTGCTTTGCCTAAGCTTTCGCCACTGATGTGATCAATCAGCTCGCTGTTTTTATTAAGGTGGATCGTTCTGCTAACAGGTGCATCATCCCAGTTGAAAACTGTATAGGAAGTGTTGCCATTTACAATCGTTTTACCGACTTCAAAATTTTCATTCTCGAAGCGTGCAGCAATACCCGTAGGTTTCGCCAGCTTTCTAAGGATAGCGAGGCGATGAGGTGTTATTTTGGTAAGGTCATCTCCACTCAGTACCATTCCGCCAGAGGCATAAATAGTTGCCGCATGGAACAGAAATTCGTTCTCAGGAATAAGGCCTGTGGTAATGGTTTTTCCATTTGCTAATACACTGTCTTTCGATTGTGCATCGATTAGCAAAAGGCAATCAGGATCATTCCACCACAAGCGGCCGTTCTGCCATCCGCGTAGAAGGTTTTCCTTTCCAATGGTTTTAAAACTTTTCCAGCTACGGTCAATATCCATAGAGCTTCGTGAGCCATGGATTAATCCCAGCGAGGGCCACAATGGATGGTTGCATCCTAGTAAAAATGAATTTCCAGCGCCGCGCATCACCGCTTCCATACCTTTTCTGTAAGCCTCAACGCGAGTTGCATTTTTGTCGTAGTGAACGCCTCCATGTATTGCTCCCCAATAGTTGGCATCCAGTTTAAAATAAGTAACGCCCCACTTCTCATGCATGGTACGGAACACTTCTGTAAGATGCTGCTGAACTGCAGGATTGGTTCCATCGAGCACATACCATGGCCCGATGCGCCAGCCACCAAAACCGATCTTGTCGGAAGACAATGGCTGTCCGTTTTCATCCTTCACAAACCAGTCGGGATGTTCTTTTAGAATGCGGGATTTGGGGCTTGCGATAAAAGGCGCTACCCATATGGCGGGCTGCAATCCTTTATCACGGATTTGTTTAAGTACATCCGCCGTTTTGCCTCCGAAAGCATTCCCTTCATCCAACCAGTCGCCCATTTGCGGCTGATAACCATCATCCAGTTGAATGTATTGAAATGCAGGCAGATTCTTAGCGATCCATTCCGTATTGTCATCCACATTTTTT
>JBEHXT010000010.1:0-230330 GCA_048498555.1 Bacteroidota bacterium | reverse complement strand
TTGTGTTCATGTATTGTTCATACCTGTCGTCGCTTGCGGCAACTTGTTTTGCGCCTGCCTCGCTGGAAGGTGAATAATACATATCGTCGGGAGTTTGGGTATTCTTATAAGCCGTTGAGCAACTGGCAAATACCATCACCACGCCAATAAGGTATAATATATGTTTCTTCATAAACTGAGATTGTGAAGTTTCTAATGCGAAGTTACTACATTTGCTCCGCCTTAAAGCTAAATTAAAAACATTCATTGTTAACAATTAATTAAAGCTAACAATTGTTTACAAATTGCCGAAACAAATTTTTATATGAGTAAAGAGATTACTTCGAGAGAACAGGATTATTCTCAATGGTACAATGACTTGGTTATCAAGGGAGGATTGGCTGATTACAGCGCCGTACGCGGATGTATGGTGATTAAACCGTATGGCTATTCACTTTGGGAAAATATGCGCGATGCACTTGACCGGAAATTTAAGGATACCGGCCACGTAAACGCCTACTTTCCATTGTTTGTTCCCAAAAGCCTTTTTGAGGCCGAGGAAAAGAACGCCGAAGGTTTTGCCAAGGAATGTGCTGTGGTAACTCATTACCGTTTAAAATCTGATCCGGAAGCGAAAGGAAAGCTGGTTGTGGACCCTGAAGCGCGCCTGGAAGAAGAGCTGGTTGTTCGTCCTACCAGTGAAGCAATTATCTGGAACACCTATAAAGGTTGGATCCAGTCTTATCGTGATTTGCCAATTCTCGTGAATCAATGGGCAAACGTGGTAAGATGGGAAATGCGTACGCGCCTATTTTTACGTACGGCCGAATTTCTTTGGCAGGAAGGGCACACTGCCCACGCCACCAAAAATGAAGCGGTAGCTGAAGCGGAACAAATGCTGCATGTGTACGCTGATTTTGTTGAAAACTGGATGGCACTTCCTGTAATAAGAGGCATAAAAACCGAAAGTGAACGTTTTGCAGGTGCAGAAGACACTTATTGCATCGAGGCATTGATGCAGGATGGTAAGGCTTTGCAGGCAGGAACCTCTCACTTCCTCGGCCAGAATTTTGCGAAGGCGTTTGATGTCAAGTTTAGCGATAAAGAAAATAAACTGGATTATGTTTGGGCCACCAGCTGGGGCGTTAGCACAAGGCTTATTGGCGCCTTGGTTATGGCGCATAGTGATGATGATGGCTTGATCCTGCCTCCAAAAATTGCCCCAACCCAGGTGGTAATTGTTCCAATCTATAAAGGCGAAGAACAAAAGGCAAACATTGATGCGAAGGTGAATGGAATTGTTCAGTCACTTAAGTCAATGGGCATTTCTGTGAAATACGATGACAGCGATAATCAGCGTCCGGGATGGAAATTTGCCCAATATGAAATGCAGGGCATTCCGGTGAGAATCGCGATAGGAGCAAGGGACCTGGAAAACAATGTTGCAGAGGTTGCACGCCGCGATACCAAGGAAAAGAAATCTTATAGCCTGGATGGCCTGGCTGAAAATATTAAAACGTTGTTGGACGATATTCAACAAAGCATTTATAACAAAGCGCTTGCGTACCGTGATGAACATATCACTCCCGCAAATAGTTGGGATGAGTTTGTAAAACTGCTGGAAGAAAAAGGCGGATTTATCTCGGCTCATTGGGATGGTACTGCAGAAACCGAAGAAAAGATTAAGGAATTAACCAAGGCTACCATCAGGTGTATTCCTATCGATAATCCACAGGAAAACGGCACATGTATTTTGAGTGGAAAACCTTCGACACAGCGTGTGTTGTTTGCAAAAGCATATTAAGAAAGCTCAGTAAAGCTTAAAGCGCCGAATTGTTACCAGTGCATTTCGCCTGTAAGAATAATCAATAACTCCGTAAGACCAATTTGAGTAATCAAAGCAGTTTTACGGAGTTTTTTATATCCAGTTTCTAAGGATGGTGCAAAAAATGATGAAGTCACAAATTGGAACTTCGTACTTCGTAACTCATACTTAGGTTTTAGTTGGCTTTAAGCCTCATACTTTGAGCTTTAAGCTAAAAAAACTATATTCAATCAACCAAAAATAAAACCCAATTGTATGGAACCAAACACGTCCTCTCCATCCTTGTTTGAATTGCAAATAGACAGCGTTGCCAACGCTCATCTTTCCAGTACTGCGAAATGGGCAAAATTTATTTCCATTGTTGGTTTTGTGATGTCGGCACTTTTCGTGTTGGTCGCAATTTTTGCAAAGTCTTTTTTTTCTTCAATCATTTCAGGAGGTTACATCAATGGTAGCGTTTTTACAGTTACCTATCTCATCATAGCATTGTTATTCTTCTTACCCAACCTTTTTTTGTTTAATTATTCCAGCAAAATGCTTCATGCGCTGGCAGGGAATGATCAGGAATCACTCGCCGGATCATTTGCGCAGCTTAAGGCATATTTCAAGTTTATCGGGATATTAATGATTATTTGTATCGCTATGTATGCTTTAGCGTTTTTACTGGGGATTATGGGTGCTATAATGCGTTAGAAAGATGGTAAAGTAAACGCAGTAACATAGTACCGCTATACTTTAAAAAAAAGAAATGGCTGTTCCTTCATTTTGCTAAGTTTGCGGCATTTCTAAAGGATAATATATGACACCTGAGAGATATGGTAAGCTGATGAATGTGTTGGCCAAAAGGCAGGATAATTTGACTGTTGTTATGGAAAATATTGAGGACCCAAGGAACGTGACAGCAGTAATGCGCACTTGTGATGCGGTGGGGATCCAGGATATTTACATCATTAACAGCAAGCCTCCACGCCACAGGGAGTGGAAGTTCAAGTCTGGTACAAGCGCAGCAAAATGGCTTACGCTTCATCATTTTAACAACGTTGAAGAATGTGTTGCAGCTGTTAGAAAAAATTTCAACAAGATTTATACTACCCGGTTAACGGCAGAATCTGTAAGCATTTACGATGTTGATCTGACCGACAAGGTTGCGCTCGTTTTCGGCAATGAGCAAACAGGCGTCAGCGAAGAAATATGCAATGCTTCGGACGGCAATTTCTTAATTCCTCAGATGGGGATCATCCAAAGCCTGAATATTTCTGTAGCCTGCGCCGTTTCTGTTTATGAGGCTTTCAGGCAAAAAAATATTGCGGGCCATTATGCACAGCCATCATTATCGCAGGAAAGAATGGATCAGTTGCAAACAAACTGGCAACTGAAAGATTAATTACGAAATGTCGTCTGCATTATCAGCCACACGGTTCATGGTACGGAACATCTTTATACAATATCCGAGAACCGTTAAGCTTGCTACAGCGAGAAAAATACCGATGAAACTTTGGTAAGCCAAACCTTGTGCAATGGAAAAACAATTAAGGGCAGTTAAAACTGCTACAATGGCAATTTGCCAGGGTCGTAAGGATGTACTCATAGCAATGTTTTTTATGTAACTACAGAATTTAGATGCGTTAGATTTTTGATTCCATAAAAAAGTAGAAGAATTTTAGTGAGGTGTCAGGTATAAGGCATAAGGTATCTGTTATTAGGGTTTTTCAATCAGCTTGGAGATATCTTATTTTTTCAACCATTTCTTTTACATCTAAAATCGTACATCTTACATCGTACATTGGATCATGCGGTGCCCGTAGTTCGTACTTCATAATTCGTACTTTATGCATCTTTGCTGTTACATCTAAAATCGTATATCGTACATCGTACACCGTACATTTGATTACATCTAACACTGTATATCTAACATCGTACATTGTCCTATCTTTACAACATAAATCAACTGCAATAATGGATATCAAATACAACATACTTGAAACGATCGGTAACACTCCGTTGATTAAGTTAAATAAGATAACCAAAGACATACCTGCTACGGTGCTTGCCAAGGTGGATTATTTTAATCCCGGCAACTCCATTAAAGACAGGATGGCTGTTAAAATGATTGAGGTTGCAGAAGCTGAAGGGCATTTAAAACCCGGAGGAACCATTATTGAATGTACCAGTGGCAATACGGGTATGGGCTTAGCGTTAGCCGCCTGTGTAAAAGGATATAAGTGCATTTTTACAACGACTGACAAACAGAGTAAAGAAAAGATGGACATATTGAAGGCGGTAGGAGCAGAGGTGATTGTTTGTCCGACCAATGTAGAACCTGATGATCCTCGTAGTTACTACTCCGTTGCAAGAAGGCTTGCTAAGGAAATACCTAACTCATACCTGTGCAACCAGTATGATAACCTGGCAAACCGCCTTGCGCATTATGAAACAACAGGCCCCGAAATATGGCGGCAGACAGATGGTAAAATAACCCATCTTGTTTGTACGGCCGGAACAGGCGGCACTGTTACCGGAACTGCAATGTACCTGAAAGAACAAAATCCTAATATCCAGATCTGGGCAATCGATGTTTTTGGATCGCTGCTTACAAAATTCTTCAATACCGGTGAAGTGGATATGAGTGAAGTGCACCCTTACGTTTCCGAAGGTTTTGGTGAGGATTTTGTGCCAGCGAATTACAAGATGGATGTGATTGATTATTTTGAGCAGGTGACGGATAAAGATGGCGCCATCATGGCCAGAAGGTTGGCAAAAGAAGAAGGCCTGTTTTGCGGATATAGTGCTGGTAGCTGTTTGCAAGGATTAATACAACTCAAAGACAAGCTGAAACCTGATGATCTTGTTGTTTGTATTTTCCACGATCATGGCAGCCGTTATGTAGCTAAGATCTACAACGATCAATGGATGATGGAGCGAGGTTTTTTGGATGTAAAGACTTTTAAGGATATCGTTAGTGCACGTGGTTCTAAAAAACTGGTGACCATAGAACCGGACAAAACAGTGTCTGAAGCTGTGGATCTGATGAAGAAATATGATATCGAGCAAATACCTGTTGTTAATGGCGAAGGGCCTGTAGGCGCTGTTAGCGAAAGTGGTTTGTTTCAAAAGTTGTTTACCAATCCTGACATAAAAAGCGAGCTTGTAAAAAATGTGATGGAACAATCTTACCCTATTGTTTCGTTTGATACGCCTGTAGAAAGATTAGGCAATCTCATCAATCGTGAAAACGGAGCAGTGTTGGCAAAAGATGAAAAGGGTGATTTGCATATTGTAACGAAGTATGATATTATACAAAGCCTGGCGAAATAAGTTTTGAGTTATAAGTTTTACGTAATACGTTGATCGAAGAGAAGTGAGTTGGAGGTTATAAGTTGCACGTTATAGGTTGATCGAAGAGAAGGTTAGTGGGCAAAGATTTGAGCATTTATATACTGAGGTTCGTAAGTTACTACAAAAAAATACGTTGTACGTTTTTCACCTACCAGGGCTAAAACGTACAACGTATCACTTATAACTTAACACTATTTCTGCTGTGTTGAATCTGCTTTTGGAGTATTATCCTGGTTTTCGATGCTCAACAACTCTACATCAAATAGAAGTGTAGAACCACCTTTGATAGCCTGTCCGGCATCTCTGTCGCCGTAAGCAAGGTTAGAAGGAATAAACAGCTTCCATTTGCTTCCTACAGGCATTAACTGTAAAGCTTCAGTCCAGCCAGCGATAACGCCGTTTACGGGAAATTCAGCGGGTTCTCCTCTGTCGATTGAACTATCAAATACAGTTCCGTCTATTAATGTACCACGGTAATGAACTTTTACTCTGTCTGTAGCTGCAGGTTTAGGGCCGGTACCTTGTGTAACGATCTGGTATTGCAAGCCACTTGGTAACGTAACTACACCAGGCTTGTTTTTGTTTGCTTCTAAAAATGCAGTGCCTACTCTTCGTGTTTCGTCTGCCTTCACTTTTTCCAGGTTCTGCAGGTAAGTTATAATTACCTGGTTCATTTGTTCCTGTGTAAATGCCGGTTTATCTTTCTTAATAACATCCTCAAATGCTTTAGAAGCCATAGCCGGGTTAATATTGGTAGCGCCTTTTTCTTTAAAATATAGAGCAGTACTCATGGCGATGCAATAGCTAAGCGAATCAGCAGAAGTTTTAAAAACCGGAGCCTGTGCTGTTGTTGCCGGTTTAGCCGTAGTTGCTGTCTTGGGTTTCGTTGCAGGCTTTGTTTGAGCAGAAACAGATCCTGCAACGGAAGCCAGAACAATAAAAGAACAGATTTTATTCATTTTGATAAATTGAGTGGCGAAAATAACAGTGATTTTAATAAGTCAGCCAAGCTGCCAGTTGTTTTTTGTTAAAGGCTGCCTATAAAGTTCAATGTTGCTCGCCGGAATTACTAAATGAAGCCGCCCATAGGTGCTCTGAATTTAACCAGCCTATCCTACGGGCGACCAAGTTTCTTCTGTTAGGTAATTTATCCTCAAACTGACTCCGCCTCACACCTCATGCCTCACACTTCATCCCTCAATCCCTATACCTTGCTGTTACTTTTCCAACACCTGCAGCGATTTCTCAATGATACTCACGCATTCATTAATCTGTTCTTCATTGATCAGCAGGGGAGGTGCAAATCTGATTTTATCGCCATGAGTAGGTTTTGCTAACATGCCATTTTCTTTTAAGGCAAGGCACAATTCCCAGGAAGCGTCTTCATCAGCATGATCAATAACAATGGCATTCAGTAGGCCTTTACCGCGTACAAGCTTAATAAAAGGCGACTTGATAGCAGAAATACCATCCCGCAGTAGCTGTCCCATTTTTTCGGCGTTTTCGGCCATTTTCTCATCTTTTAACACCTGCAGTGCTTCTATTGCAACCGCACATGCTAAAGGGTTGCCACCATAAGTAGAACCGTGTTCTCCCGGTTTTATATTCAGCATTACCTCGTCATCGGCAAGTACCGCGCTAACCGGCATCGTTCCACCACTTAATGCTTTGCCCAGTATCAGTATATCGGGACGCACATTTTCATGATCGCAAGCCAGCATTTTTCCGGTCCTGGCTAAACCAGTCTGTATTTCGTCAGCAATAAACAGTACATCATACTCGGTACATAAATTCCGCACACCCTGCAAATAACCTGCATCAGGTAAAACTACACCAGCTTCGCCCTGGATAGGCTCAACCATAAAAGCAGCCACGTTTTTATCCTGGAAAGCTTTTTCGAGGGCGATCAGGTCATTATATGGCACCAGCTCAAATCCCGGCATAAAAGGCCCGAATCCTTTATAACTCGATGGGTCGGTCGAAGATGAAATAGCGGCCAGCGTCCTTCCCCAGAAATTTCCTTCCGCAAAGATGATTTTGGCCTTATTCTCTTCGATGCCTTTTTTATCATATGCCCAGCGGCGTGCAAGTTTGATGGCCGTTTCGCCTCCTTCTACACCGGTGTTCATTGGCAGAACTTTGTCGTAGCCAAAGTAAGCTGTTATATATTGAGCATATTCGCCCAGCAAATTACTGTGAAAGGCCCTGGAGGTCAGCGTGAGCTTTTGTGCTTGTTTGGTAAGCGCATTGATAATACGTGGATGGCAATGCCCTTGATTTACAGCAGAATAACCACTTAAAAAATCATAATACCTGTTGCCGTCTACATCCCACACAAAAACGCCATTGCCTTTTTCCAGCACAACAGGCAATGGATGATAGTTATGGGCACCGAATTGTTCTTCCAGTTGCAGGAAACGCAATGCCTTTTCAGACATAGTATGAGTAAGCATAAAATTTAAATTGAATAATTGAAAAGCAAATAAGAACGAAAAATTCCCGCAAGGGGATAAAATTAAATATGGCGAAAATATATATGTATACTACCCGCAACAGGGATGATTGAGAAGATCGAGATTTTGGAGTAAAAAAGCCATATGCTATTCAATTGAGTGGCAAGATAGGGGAAAAAGTGCAAAGCTCAAAGCTAAATGTTAAGGTCGCAGGTGTAAGGAGTAAGGCGTAAGGCGTAAGGCGCGAGGTACGAGATAGCAGGGTGCTGCAACCTTCTTACGCCTCTTACCTTGAATCTTAGACCTTAGGCCTCAGCTTTAATTGTGGATAACCTCGGCCATTTCAAACCTTTTTCGCATATTTGTGAATAATTTCCTGAAAAAAAGAAAATAAACTTATTGAATTTCGGCAAGGTTCACTACCTTTGCCGTCCCGAAAAAATTACGTCATGGCAAGAGTATGTCAGGTTACAGGTAAAAAACCAATTGGAGGTCATCATGTTTCTCACTCAAACATTAAGACCAAACGTCGTTTTTTACCCAATTTACAAACCAAGCGCTTCTTTTATGCAGAAGAAGATCGTTGGGTAACGCTAAAAGTATCAACTGAAGCAATTAGAACCATAAACAAAAAAGGTTTAGCTACAGTTATTAAAGAAATGAGAGCACAAGGTGCTAAAATCTAATTGAGTTAAAAGTTTAAATTGCTTATACAATGGCAAAGAAAGGCAACAGAGTTCAGGTGATCCTGGAATGTACAGAGCATAAGGCTAGCGGCCAGCCCGGTACAAGCCGTTACATCACTAAAAAGAACAAAAAGAACACTCCCGAACGCATGGAGTTAAAGAAGTTCAATCCAATTTTGAAAAAAGTTACTGTTCATAAAGAAATTAAATAGTTATGGCAAAAGCAGCTAAAACAGCGATCAAGACCAAAGACCAGAAGGCAGCCGCTGAAGCTAAAAACTGGACAAAAGTTATCAAGGCTGTACGTAGTCCAAAAACAGGTGCTTACACCTTTAAAGAGGCTATCGTGCACAAGGATAAAATCAAAGATTTTTTGGCTAAATAGTTTGGTCGTGAAAAGATATTATTAAAAGCTTCCCGCAGTATTTGCCGGAAGCTTTTTGTATTTTCTTTTTTCAACGGCCTGATATTGGGTTAACAAAGTCTGTTATACTTTGTTGCTATATATTTAACCCCAGGTAAATTAAGTAAGCATGAGTTTTTTAGGAAAGCTGTTTGGTAAAAAAGAAAAGGAAAGTCTTGATCAGGGCCTGCAAAAGACCAAAGAAGGTTTTTTTGCGAAGATTACAAAAGCTATTGCAGGAAAGAGTACTGTTGATGATGAAGTGCTGGATAATCTTGAAGATGCGCTGGTTGGTGCAGATGTAGGAATTGACACAACACTTGCTATTATTGAAAAAATTCAGAGCAGGGTTGCGAAAGACAAATACGTTAGCACCAATGAACTGAACACTTTACTTCAGCAGGAAATTGAAAATATCCTGATAGATTCCGAAGATCAGTCTTTCAGAAGTTTTGACGTACCGCTTGGAAAGAAGCCTTATGTTATTATGGTAGTAGGGGTAAATGGTGTAGGAAAAACCACAACTATTGGAAAACTCGCCCATAATTTTAAAAAAGCAGGAAAATCTGTGATCCTTGGCGCTGCGGATACTTTCCGTGCGGCAGCGGTTGACCAGCTTACCATTTGGAGCGAAAGAGTAGGTGTTCCCATTGTAAAACAATCTATGGGCAGCGATCCGGCTTCTGTAGCATTCGATGCCGTTCAAAGCGCTGTGGCAAAAGATGCCGATGTGGTAATTATTGACACAGCTGGCCGCCTCCATAACAAAATCCATTTGATGGATGAGTTGAGTAAAATCAGGCGTGTTGTTCAAAAAGTAATTCCTGATGCTCCTCATGAAGTATTGCTTGTGCTTGATGGATCAACCGGACAAAACGCTTTGGAACAGGCAAAACAATTTACGGTAGCAACAGATGTAACTTCACTTGCCATTACTAAACTGGATGGAACGGCAAAAGGTGGTGTGGTACTAGCCATCGCAAATCAGCAAAAGATCCCGGTTAAATATATTGGTGTGGGAGAAAAGATTGATGACTTGCTGATATTCGACAAACATGAGTTTGTGGATAGCTTGTTTAAGCTCAGCTAATGTACGATGTTAGATGTACGGTGTACGATGTGCGCTGTTATGGTGTGATGACTATAGTGAGAGAAACTCGTCGCTGAAAGCAATATTAAGTACGAGTTAGGGAGTAAGAAGTACAGGCACCGCGAGTTGTGATCTAATGTATGATGTCAGACGTAAGATGTCAGATGTTTTGTGGTATCCTCAAACGTGGGAAGCTAATGGCTGAAAGCTATAAAAAAATTAAGGGTGCAAATAACATGCACCCTTTTATATTAAACGGTAATAGGCTACTAAAGAGCAAACCTGAAGGCCAGGCCAGCATAAAAATTAAAATCAGTATTCGGAGTTAGATTGAATGTTGGGTTTACATCAAAAGCAATGTCTATCGGAGCGCCGGTAAACTTATAGTCCAGGCCGACAGTTCCTTTTAGTGCAAAAAGAACATTGTCATCATGATGGTCATTGTTAGCGTCATGATCGTGATCACCTGAATAAAAACCGAGTTGAGCACCAGGGCCAACATACCATTTTAAACCGTTAGCTCCATTGATTGGGCCATGCCATTCGTAAATTCCTTCAAAAGCAACAAAGTGGCTTCTAAATAATAATGAACCTTCCAATGCATTCGTGCTATTAAAAAAGTGTTTAACGTTAAAGCCACCTATGGAACCATCTCCAAAGTAGCCTTTAGCGCCAAGCGCCGTTTTATAGGAAGATGACATATTTTGTGCATTGGCAACCGAAATACCTGCAATAAGAACGAGGGCTACGAACAAAAACTTTTTCATAAAATCTCTATTTGGTTAATGGTCAGCTATTAAAAAATCATGCCAAACTCATATTTTAAAAAGTATACCTAATGGCAATTCCTCCGTAAGATGGACTAAATCCATTGCTGCCGATGAGTGATAAAGATGGTTGCCAATCCGCACTTAAATTAAGCGGAAGATTCCCAAACTTATAGTCAATACCAATAACTCCATCAATTCCCACGTCTGCTTTACTTCCGGAATCTTTTGCGTAAGAATTACTCCAACTTCCCACATGTGCACCTGGGCCAACATACCACGAAAGCCCATCAACATCAAAATCGTAAAAATGAAATTCATACAAACCAACAAGCCTGTAGCCTCTGTTCCAGAAATTCGCCTGTGTTTCGATAGCATTCTTTTCTGTAATGAATTTTTTGTAGGTAATGGAAACGCCGCTTAAAAACTTGAGTCCGATGGCCTGGTCATAGGCCGGTTGCTGCTGGCTATAGCCGTAGCTGCAGATGAGAATACAAATTATAGCGCTTATAATCTTTTTCATCAAGAGAATGATTTTTCTCCCAAACGCAATAATTAAGCCCATAGTGTTGGTGTTATCAAATTGTTGTATGTGTGCTATTTATGCACAAGCCTCTCAGGAAATATGTTTTAACTTTTCTTATTTACGAATGTTATTTATAGTTTTTTTGTGGACTAATGAACTTAATTTTATAGTAACTTATTACTTATGAAATATTCCAACCTGGCTTTGTTTTTTTGTGTCGGTGGTTTTTCTATAATGATGAACACTGGTTGCAGGTCTTCTGAAGGTAAGAGCCTGGCTGATGATAAAATTGAGGCTACTATATCCTGTACTTCAAATGGGCTTACCGTTAAGGATAGCACGCTATACATGAACGGCGGAGGCAAAGAATTTTTATCAACTGTTGTAAATGAAAAAAAGCCAACGGGCGAGGCTCCGGCAAACATGGTTTGGATACCCGGTGGTGAGTTCAGTATGGGCGGTGTAAACCCTGTAGGCATGGATGATGGCGGCCATCAGGCTATGAATGATGCAAGGCCGGTTCACAGAGTATATATTGACGGTTTCTTTATGGATGCCTCAGAAGTAACTAATGCGCAGTTTGCCGCATTTGTTAAAGCTACAGGCTATGTAACAATTGCAGAAAAAAAACCAACTAAAGAGGAATTCCCCGGAGCCACCGATGAAAGTCTTATTACAGGTTCCGTTGTATTTTCCCCTCCTTCACACGATGTATCATTGAACGATCATTTGCAATGGTGGTCATATGTGGCGGGTGCGGATTGGCGTCATCCACTTGGTCCTAACAGTTCTGTTGAAGGAAAGGATAATTACCCTGTTACACATGTCTCCTTTGAAGATGCGGAGGCCTATGCAAAATGGGCTGGTAAAAGATTGCCAACAGAAGCAGAATGGGAGTTTGCCGCAAGAGGCGGAAAGGCTGGTGAATTATACACCTGGGGAAACCAGTTTAAACCAGATGGCAAGTGGATGGCAAATATTTTTGAAGGTAAATTTCCCAACAATGATCTCGGTTCCGATGGCTTCAAAGGCATTGCCCCGGTAAAACAATTTGCGGCCAATAGTTATGGATTGTATGATTTGGCCGGAAATGTTTGGGAATGGTGCAGTGACTGGTACAGGCCGGATTATTATGCTGAATTGTCCAAGCAAGGTGTAGCAAAAAATCCCAAGGGCCCTTCGGGTTCTTATGATCCCGATGAACCCAATGCAAAAAAGAAAGTGCAACGCGGCGGATCTTTTTTATGTACAGATCAATATTGTACAAGATACATGATAGGAACCAGGGGGAAAGGAGAGTGGCGTTCGGGAAGTAATCACATTGGTTTCCGTTGTGTAAAGGATGTGAAACTATAAAGAAAGATTAAACTGTTCTTAAATAGTTCTGTAAAAGAAAAATGGAATGTTAGTAGCTAACATTCCATTTTTTGTTCTTTGGAAAGCAGCTCTTCGAGTTGGCTCATTAATTCGACAAACGTGTTATCTTTTAAACGATTATATAGGTAATTGTCTACGATCCTGTCTGTCCAGATAATGTATGTAATACATTTCAGGATGTACTCAAGAGATAATTTGTTTTGAAAAATATAATTGGTGAGTGAGTTGTTGCCGTTGGCCGCAAGTTGAATAGCCATGTAATCATTGTCAGCTAAATCATACTCGCAGAATAAAGTAATAAACTCATCAATTATTTTCCTGTTCGACTTGTATGCATTGTCGTTTAAGGGATATTTCCTGTTATATCTGATAAGCTTTCTTAAGCCCTCGGATTGATATTTTGTCAAATTTTCGTTCAGCACCGGATTCTATTTTTTAGCATTGTTAAGGCAAATTGGGTTAACGACAGAATATTCCATTCGGTAAATAAAACCGCATTTTTCATCGATGGTTCTATGCCTTAACTAAAACGTTTTTTGGGGCGGTACGAAGATACTTTGCGCATCATAAATCGAGTTGATACTCACCAATTTTATAGTATTTTTAATAGCCTGTTTAACAGGAATTAATTTGCAGGAAGACAATAAAAATGAATAGATAAAAGTTGTTGCGAAACAATTTTCTAACTAGTGTTATGAAGGTTTTAACATTTTAAGATATCGACGGATGATGAACGAACTATTTTACTAAATATACCTTGCACACTTTACAGCGACTATACAAGATTGCCTGCTCCAACGCTATTTGCACAAGTTGTATTGTGTTAGCTCCGGTGATTCTGCTTATCTTTGCACCCGATTAAAATTTTGCTCACCCTGCAAGTGAGTCCATATTATTAATGGAATATTGCTGTAAATGTTCTACAGCGATGTCTGAAATATTTATTTATGGCAGTATTACACAACCGTGTTTCCAACGAGGAACTGAAGAAGCGTTTATTAGAAGAAAACGAACCCAGGACTACTATTAGTTTTTATTGTTATTTCCACATTCAAAATCCACAAGAGTTTCGCGATTATCTATACAAGAACCTGCATACCTTAAAGGTGTTTGGCCGGGTTTATATTGCGAAGGAAGGTATCAATGCTCAGATCAGTGTTCCTTCCACCAACTTTGAGCAGTTTAAAAGATTTCTGTATTCGATAGAAGCTTTAAAAGGCCTGCGATTAAATATTGCGGTTGATGATGATGGAAAATCTTTCTGGGTGCTTAAAATAAAAGTGAGAGAGAAAATTGTTGCGGATGGAATAGATGATCCTTCTTTTGATATGGATAATAAAGGAAGGTATGTAGATGCCACAGGCATGAACGAGTTGTTAAAGAAGGATGACACAATCGTTATAGACATGCGTAACCACTATGAATACGAGGTGGGACATTTTGAAAACGCGCTGGAAATACCTTCGGATACATTCCGCGATCAGTTGCCTATGGCTGTAGATATGCTGGAGGGCAAAGAGGAACAAAATATTATTATGTATTGCACTGGCGGCATACGCTGCGAGAAAGCGAGTGCATACATGCTGCATAAAGGATTCAAAAATGTGTTTCACCTGGAAGGTGGCATTATTAATTACGCAAAACAAATAAAAGAGCAAGGGCTCGACAGCAAGTTCATTGGCAAGAACTTCGTTTTTGATAACAGGCTCGGAGAACGGATAACAGAAGATGTGATAGCGCATTGCCATCAATGTGGCAAGCCTTGTGATACACATACCAACTGTAAGAACGACGGATGCCATCTGTTGTTTATTCAATGTGAAAGCTGTGCTTCTCAATATGAAGGTTGCTGCAGTAAAGAATGCCAGGATACTATTCATATGCCGGTAGAACGGCAAAAAGAAATTCGCGAAGGAATTGACAAAGGGCGAAACATTTTCAATAAATCGAAAGCAAGGCTAAGGCCGAAGCTGAGCGAGTTGAGAAGAGATGCGGGAATAGCGAATGGTGAATAGTGAATGGTCGATGGTGAATAGTGAAAGGTGCATCTTCGTACATGATTTGAAAAAACTGGTTATTGCAAACTAAAACGTAGTAAATGAATTATTGATTGGATTGAAATGGACTCGATCTTGTAAATAAAAAGGTCAAAAGCTTGAGAGTTATCTCGCTTTTGACCTTTTATTTTTGTGCGAATGAATAATGAACCGGCCTGAACCTTTCACTATTCACCATTGACTATTCACTATTTCCAATCCAGCACCACCATTATAGGGTAGTGGTCCGATGGATATTTACCGTGATAGGTATCTGTTAAGATGCCGTATTTATTTACAGCTAAACCATTTGAAAGGAAAATATGATCAATAATTTCATTGCTGGCTACACGTTCTCCAAAAGCGTTAAAAGAACCGTTGTTAACGTATGGTTTTTTTGCCAGATTTAACGCATCGTTCAGGAAGCCAGACTGAGCGATGTTTTTGTACCACTCAGAATTGTGGCCACCATTAAAATCACCGGTGAAGATTACAGTGTTTGATCCTGCGATAGCTTTAATTTTTTGGAGGATCAACTTGCTGCTTTCTACTCTTGCCTGAACACCCTGGTGATCAAAATGCACATTAAAGAAATAGAAAGTTTTTTTAGTCTGTTTATCCTTAAGCTTAACCCATGAACAAATCCTGTTTAGTTTAGCATCCCATCCAGGGCCTGGTTTATCTGGCGTTTGAGATAACCAGAAATCACCTTTGTCCTGCAAATCAAACCTTTCCTTCTTGTAAAAAATAGCAGAGTGTTCGCCTTTGGTTTCACCGTCATCGCGGCCACGGCCATACCAGCTATATTCAGGCAACTGCTTTTGAAGGTCTTCCAGTTGATTTTGTAAACCTTCCTGCGTACCAAAAATATCAAAGTCGTGAAATGCAACCAGCGCACCAATAACGGGAGCGCGGTTCACCCAGAGATTGCCGGTATCTCCTTTGTTGTCATATCTAAGATTGTAAGATGCTACACGAAGCGTTTGTGCGTGCACCATAATCACCAGCACGCAAAAGGTAATTAAGCTAATACATTTTTTCATGTTGAATCGTTTGTAGGTATCAGGAGTAAGGTATCAGGTGTAAGGTAGCTGTCAGCTTTAAACCTTCAACAATAAAGACCGTACCTAATATCTGATACCTTTTTCCTTTTTATAAAATATGTTTTGTGCGTTAATATGCGGTTCGTCAGTCGTTCGTACTTTATAAATCATACTTCGTACTTCCGCTTACGTTGTACATCTAAAATCGTACATCTAACACCGTACATCGTATTACTGCCATCCCGGGTTCTGTCCCAAATTCGGGTTCATTAACCTGTCACTTTCGGGGATTGGGTAAAGATAATTTTTATCTTCAAATACCCTTTGAACATTTGTTAACCACGTAAGCTCTCCATATGTATCATGAGATAACCTCTGTGGGTTTACTCCACCGCTGATAGTTTCCGCTACATTAACGTATGTAACGCCTGATACCTGGGTTGCCGGTTTGGTTTTGTAGAAGCAAACATCCAGTATCCCATCACCATTTAAGTCCATTGGAACATCAAGTGCGGGTACATAGAAACCATTCCATTTTTGTTGCATCAGGCCGCCTTTCGCCCATCTTACGATGTCGTAATATCTCAAGCCTTCCAGTGACAACTCAATGCTGCGCTCGCGACGGATTTCCAATAATGCAGGGTCTGATATCTCCGGAAAATAATTTGTTTGCAAGTAAGGGTCCGCTGTAACAGGCTTTGAAGTAAGGCCACCTGTTATACCTGCTCGTTTACGAAGCGCTCCAACAGTTTTTGACCAATCATCATCAGTCAACTGATTCAGTTCAGCTTTAGCTTCTGCGTAGTTTAACAATACTTCCGCATACCTGATCATTGAAATGGAGTTCTCGTTGCGCGTACCGCCATCATAATAAGTATCGTCCAGACACCATTTAATTGGCTGGTATCCTGTATAGGTGTAGGAGAATACCGGAGGCGCAGGTTCAGCAACACCACCGTTGATTCTTTTGTAATCGCCCATGCGGATGGTTTGCTGCAAACGCATATCCCTGTTTTTTACTTCATCAACAAAGGGCATTGTTTCGTAACCAGATTTTGACGTAAAAGGAGTTCCGTCAATGTTCAAATAAGTATTGACAAAGGTCCTTGTAAAGCTCAATCTTGCACCATAAGTGGCACTGGTCCAATACCAGTTAGCATCATTGTAAACAGCCAGGGAAGGATCTACAACGGAGGCAATGATGATTTCAGATGATACAGGCGTTTTGTTGATAAACAATTGTCTGTAAGACTTATCGTTTCCTTGCGCCGTATTAAGGCTAAAACCACCTTCTGTCATCACTTTTTGGGAAGCTGTGATAGATTCGTTTAGCCATTGTGCTGCGCTGCTCTGTAACTTATAATCTGCGTGGTATTTTCTGAATGTTCCTTCAAACAAACATACTCTTGATTTAAAAGCGTAAGCCACATATTTTGTAATAAGGCTCCTGGTTTTGTCATCTGTTGCTTTTATGTTTTCACAAGCGTAGTTCAGATCTGCAAGAACAGAGTCCATTACAAGTGTTCTTGGATCGCGTGGCTTGTATAACGCTGAGTCAGTAACACTCATTGTTTTGCTGTACCAGGGCACATCACCAAAACGTTTTACTTTATCAAAATAGAACCAAGCCCTAAAGAAACGTGCTATGGCTGTATAATTTTTCTTTGCATCATCAGACACTTTTGATGCAGCCGTATTTTCAATAAAGTAGTTGATGTTGCGAAGATCAGTCCATATCCAACCGCTGCTCTGACGTGGGCCAAAAGCGCCCGGCCTCAGGAAATCAGGCACCTGGGTCCTTGCAAGGTAATCAGTCATTTCATCGCCTCTTATCAGTGAGTTAGCATCAGGCAATATGTTGTAAAAAGAGTTTGAATATAATTCCAGGCCCTTTTCACTCCCAAACACCGCACCGTTTGATGCAGTTGATTCAGGGAGCTGGTTAAGCTGTTTGCTGCAACTAATCAACGTTATACTTGCAGCCAGCCAGAACAAATATTTTTTCATCCTTGAATGTTTTGTTTTTTACCAATCGGAGTGAATTTTTTTAGTGATCAACTTTATCACGATAACCCAATCATTCAACTCCACTTTTGCTACTTGTTGTGTTATATTATTGCATTAGAATGTAACAGATAATCCTACTGTTACACTTTTCAGCAAGGGATAGTTATTACCGTTACCATTGCTTCCGTTAGTTAACACTCTGTCAGATCCACCCGTGTTTTCAGGATCAAGGTCTTTGGTTACTTTATACAATGGAGACCATGAGAACAGGTTTTCTCCGGAGAGGTAAACTCTTGCAGCCTGCATTTTTATTTTGCTGATCAGTCGCTGCGGTAAAATGTAACCCAACTGTATATTTTTGATTCTTGTATAAGCAATGTTCTGCAGGTATTTTGTTTGCTTGGTAGTTAACTCGCCACCTCCTGATTGCGCTGAATAACCACGATATCTTGGGAAGTATGTATTGGGATTTTCTTCAGACCAGATATGGCCAAGCTGTGATTTAGGCAACAGGTTATAAGGCCTGTTATACTGGCCCCAGAAAACGTCAGATTCAGCACCTGGCCACCATTGTTGCTTGCCCACGCCCTGAATGAATGCACCGAAGAAAAAGTTGTTCCAGTCGAGGTCAATATTAAATCCATATGCATAACGCGGCGTGCTGTTACCGATGATCACCATGTCACCAGGGCTATTCACCCTGTTATCGCCGTTGTTGATAACGCCATCGCCATTAACATCTTTAAACTTGATATCGCCTGGCAACCACTGGCCACTTGTTGAAGCCTTAAACAGTTTTTGCTTAGAAGCTTCCGCGATGTTATCTTTTGTAAAGAAGCCATCTGTAACATATCCCCATATTTCACCAACTTTTTGTCCGGCATAATAAATGTCATCTCCAAGTTTTTGTTCAGGATTATTGAACTTGGTTACCTCTGCAGTGTAGTCAGACAATACAGCTCTGAAAGAGTAATTGAATGGTTTTGATGCAACCATAAAGTAATCTTTCCATGTTGCAGAAAGTTCCCATCCTTTTGTTTTCAAATCAGCATAGTTACCTTTTGGAACATCCGTTCCGAATACCGCAGGCAATGACATACCAACAGTAAACATGCCCGTAGTTTTACGGATATATGCATCTCCCGAAATTTTCAACTTATTGCCAAATAATGCCAGGTCAAGGCCAATATTTTCAGTGGTGGATTTCTCCCATGTAAGGCCATCAGGCAATACGTTTGGCTGGCTGGTCTGTTGCGGGCGAACACCATTCAAAACACGGCCAGACTGACTGATGTTGAATTTTTCCTGGAAGGCATAGGAGCTGATGTTACCATTGCCCAATGAACCATAAGATGCTCTTATTTTCAAATCAGAAATGATTGCAGGATTAACGTTCCAGAAGGCTTCCTTAGACACGCGCCAACCGCCCGATACAGACGGGAAGAATGCATAACGCTGATCTGAAGGGAATTTGGAAGAACCATCATAACGCCCGTTAACTTCTAACAGGTATTTATCCCTGAACATATAGTTCAATCTGTAGAATCCGCCCATAATGGCCCATTTTTCCCATCCGCCCTGCGTAGTGATTGCCTGGCCAAGAGCGAGGTTAATATCATGCGCATCTTCGTATATCAAACCATTTCTTTGCGCCATCAGGTTCTTAAAAGTGGACTGCTCATAGTTAAAGCCAGCCATCGCTTTAAAGTAGTGATCGCGGTTTAATCTGGTCTCATATTCACCATAAACGTTTGTAGCGAGGTACTGCGTCTCCTGTGTGGTATTCTGGATATCATTTGTATTCGTACCAACGTATTCAATCACACCCGGTTTTCTGCTATAAGGAACAGGAACACGGATCTGGTTTTGATCATAACTGGTATTCTGGAAAGTGAAATCACCTTTAACTCGCAACTTGTCTTTTAAGAAAGAAGAGGTAAAACCTGTCGTATTTTTAATGATGCGCCTGTTCATGTCAATACCGTTCTTTCCATAAAAGAAATCACCAACAGTATAAGCCGCAGAATAGGAAAGTGTCCCGTCAGGATTTAACAATGGAGACATTGGATGGCCTTCGTCCGCAATATTCCTCCAGATGCCTCCACCTTCGCCCACATTCAGTGGGTTATGATACAGCATGCTTGAATAATCAGTATTGTTATCAATACGCAACCACGGATAAACCTGTATAGAACCCTTTGCACGCAAATTGTACATTTTGTAATCATCCGTATTATAGCGGAATAATCCATTCTGGCCGTAGTAGCGGCCTGTTACATAAAAGCTTGCTTTGCCGCTGTTGCCGGAAAGCGACAAGTTCTGTTCCATTGCACCTGTATGCTTTTTATACAACAGATCGTACCAGTCGGTGTTTTCATAATATACATATTCACCACTTGCATTCACGTCAGTTTTAGGTAAGCTTGGATCTTTTGATCTTCTCTCAAACTCAGCCAGGTAATCCTGTGAAAACTTAACTGTTTTGTTTACGTTTTGTGGTGTTTGAGAATAATCGTTCCATGCTGTCCATGCTTCGTTAAACATCTTGGAATATAAGTAACCATCACTCACCATATCCGGCACAGTGGTAGGTGTTTTAGATGAGTAGCTGGAAGAATAAGTAATGCTGAACTTGTCTTTAGTAGGATTTTTTGTTGTGATAAGTACAACGCCAAAAGCACCTCTTGCACCATAGATTGCTGCAGAAGACGCGTCTTTTAAAACTGATACACTGGCTACATCATTAGGGTTAATCATGCTGGGGTCGCCTTCAACACCATCAATCAAAACAAGCGCATTGCCGCCCTGCCCGATAGAGGTCGTTCCTCTCACATTAAACTTAGGAGACTGGATGGGCTTACCATCACCCATAATAATGTTCAGGTTGGGAACCACGCCCTGTAAGCCTTGTGTAAGGTTTGGCACGGGCCTGTTTTCGAGCGTTTTACCAGTAACCTGCTCAACGGCGCCAGTAAGGTTTACTTTCTTTTGGGTACCATAACCAACAACTACAACATCATTCAATGCTTTATCTTCTTCTTTCAATTTAATAACAAGTGAGAATGTGGTGCCTGATTTTAACTCATAACCTTTCAACGTTTGTGTTTCATATCCTACATATGAAAATGTAAAATTGTAACCATTGCCCGGAGGAAGTTTGTTAAATACAAAAGTTCCCGCCGTGTCTGTTTGTGTTCCTGCAGTAAAACTTGTTTTGCTGTTCTGAACAACAACAGTTACGCCTTGCAACGGGTTTCCTTTTTCATTCCGGACAATACCGGTAGCATCCATTCTTGTGGCCTGCGCATGTAGCAGAGCAGGAGTAATTAGATTCACTAAACACAGGTAGAATAGAATCTGCCTGTAAACTTTCATTTTTTTCATACTCAGTTCTCTTTAGTTTGTAAAAAGGGGTTACATCCACGTGCGTGCACATGGCCAGGTTTTAATCTGCTTTGTTGTATGATTTTAGGCTGATTAACTCATTAAAATATAGGTCTCTTCCGGTTTGCTCAATACGCTACACGTTGCCTTTTATAAGGCAATTTTTTACTTGCGAACCGGGTTTATTTATTGGTGATTTTCCTGATGGTATATTTACCTTCTTCTTTTTTCAGATAGAGTTGATTAAGCACTGCTATATCATGTAATATCTGATCAAGAGAATCTGTTGTGTCGAATTTTGCTGTAAAGTATTTGTCCGCTATTTCCGCAGGCACATACTCAATATCTGTGTTGTAATAAACACTTAACTGGTCCAGCACCTGTTCAAGCGTTTGTCCGTTAAACATGTACCATGTTGGTTTTGCCACAGTGCCAGTATATTTTTTTCTAGCACTTACCAGTTTATTTTGTTGCGCGTTTGCATCTTTTTTAGGGATCAGCTGCACTTGCGCATGCCTCGTTTTGCGATTATAAATCAACTGCTGGCCGGGAACAAGATAAACATCTTCATCAAGGCTTTGCTCTGTTGTGCCTGCAGGTTTAATCACCACTTTTCCGGTGAATAATTCCACACTGGTAATATCTTTTTCATCGTAATAACGGATATTGAACGATGTGCCCAGGGCCGTTGTGGAAATTCCGCCCGTATAAACAGTAAAAGGCTTTGTTTTATCCTTCGCTACTTTAAAGGTTGCTTCTCCTGTCAGGTAGACTGTACGTTCATTGTTCTTTCCAAAAGACTCAGGATAGCTGATGCTGCTGGCGGGCTGTAGTTCAATAACAGAGCCATCCGCCATTGAAACGGCAATTACTTTATCCGTGGTATTAAACCTTCTTTGTAAATGATCATTTAAGGAAGCCGGAGTAGCTACTGCGGCAACCGTTTTGCTTGATCGGTTATTTTCTTTACTTACCCAAAACCATGCAGCGCCACAAACCAACAGGATGCAAGCTGCAGCAATCATTCGCCTGTACAAAGAAATAACGGTATTTTTTTTCTGTATGTGAAGATGAACTTTAGACAGCATCCTCTCTGTAGCATCACTACTTACCGACTGGTTGTCGGCCTCGAAACATTCATCTACAGGAAAAAAAGCGTCAAGTTCTTCTGGATGCTCATCAAGGTACTTAAGTACCTGTTCTTTTTCAATAGCAGTACACTCATTCCTTAAAAACCTGTCTATTAATTCCTGGCTAATCATTCCTTATAAGTGTTGTTGCTATAATGGATACGTTTGAAAATTAAAGAACCCTTAGCCTTAACTAAGAAAAAATAAAAAATATTGGAAGCAGTATGGTAATAAGGTGTTTCAATTGTTTTATTGCCTGGTAAATATGGCTTTCAACTGTTTTAACGGAAATAGAAAGCTCATTTGCAATTGCTTTATAGCTCATTCCTTTTACGCGGCTCATTTCAAAAACTTTCCGCCTTACATCGGGCATATCGTTTAATGATGCGTGCATGCGTTCGTGTAATTCACGTTCGCTCACTTTTTCCCAAACATCATTGCGTTCATTGACAACGGTAAGCTGACTGGTATGAAGCTGGTTGTTGTTTTGTTTCCTGATAAGATCGATCATGGTAGTCCTGGCAATGCGAAAAAGCTGTGTAAATAAGGATAGCTCTTCATTCAGGTTTTTGCGTGATTGCCATAGCTTGATAAACGTAAGTTGTGTAGTTTCTTCTGCCAGGTACACCGAATTTGTTTTGTTTAAAACATACGCGTAAACGTTGCCATGGTACTGGTAAAATACCTGGTCAAAGACAAGTTGGTCCCCATCTTTTAATGCAGCAATCGTATTCAAGGCAATAAAATATTTGAAGCAGTTAAAGAGCAATTTAAGATTAAATCATTATAAAGCCTTAAATGCCCTGTGTATTTTTTTACCCGAAACATCGTCAAATAAGAATCATTGCAGCAATAGAGGTCCATAAATTCATCAATTTCGGGCGCAAGTTAAAACCATAGTGTGTTGAGGCATATTAATTGATTGTTATCTAAAAGAAACTCGCGGTGAATGTCTGATATCTGAGTTTGTGATGTCTGATTTGGAAGCGATGATGAGTTTGATAATTATTGAAGATGCATTGAAAGAACATGATTCTTGGATTTTGAATAGAAGGAGTTGAAGTGTTGTTTCCTGTTGAACAAAAAGAAATCAAACATCAGAGATCATACAATCAGAAATAGATTTTAATGTCTGATGTCAGATTTGTTGATGTCTGATTTGAGTGGCTATAATGGCTGTTGCGATCATAGAAAGTAAAAAGAGGCGAGTGTAAAATCTTTGAATACGAAGATTAAGGATATTTTTTTGATTAAAAAAACATCTAAATATTAGCGATCGCAAAATCAGCAATCAGCATAGAATGGCTGATGTATGAATTTGTTGATGTTTGGTTTGAAGGAATGATGAGTCTGATAATTATTAAACATGCATATAAATAGCATGATTCGTGGTTTTTGAATAGTGGCGTTGAAGTATTGTTTTTGTTGAATAAAAAGAAATCAGGCATCAACAAAATCAGTAATCAGAAATCAACATCAAAAATAAGTGGACTAATAATTGATTAAAAAATATCATGTCTTTAAACAAAAAATTATTTCGTTGGTTAATTAAGTTAAGCTTTTGCGTTTAGAAACTAAAAGGCTGCTGCCCGTTCCAATGAACCGAACTAGCCGGATGAGGCTAATTTCATTTTGATAATCAGTACTCTAGACATTATCTAATTCTAAAAACTAATTCAAATGAAAAAAGTAGTGTTATTTATTGCAGGCTTTATAGCTTTTTGCGGCGTAGCTAATGCGCAATTGGAAAAAGGAAGTACAATTATAGGTGCGGACATTGCCAATTTTAAAATCGGACTGGACAAAGGTTCTGCATCCAACGTAAACATTAATCCGTATGCAGCCTGGTTCATTAAAAACAATATAGCATTAGGTGCCAAAATAAATTATGGCATCCAGGCGCAAAAAGGCATTGAGCCGACTACAGATTGGGGCGTTCAGGCATTGGGTAGATATTATGTAAATGATGCGTCAATTAATGTGCTTAAGCACACGCGTTTTTTCCTGGAAGGTACAGCTGGTTTAGCGGGAAAAATTAATGCGGAAACGAATACCTCTACTAACGGATTTCAGTTCGGAGTAGGCCCAGGCATGACTTATTTTGTTACACCAAACATCGGATTGGAAGGATTACTTAAATATAACGGCCTGGTGGGATTTGGTTCCAAAGCATACACGAGTGACCTTACCATCAACGTGGGCTTTACGATCTTCCTGCCATTCAGCAAAGCAAAAGCTGCCGCAACAGGCCAACAATAGGGGATAGTAAAAATTATAAAACATAAAAAAGGCAAAGCAATAACAGGTTGCTTTGCCTTTAATACATTTTTGTGTTGTGTTTAAAATCCAGGGCGAGATGATTAGGTTATGAAATCAAGAAGCCATTCGCATAAAAAAACCGTACAACTTATGACTATATTGCTTTTATCTCCTTCAGGCTTGCTATAACTCTTTTCTCTGTTTCTTCGTCGCTCAATGCTTCAGGGTGAAATTGCTCACCAATCACTTTTTCATACAGCTCAATATATCTTTTTGAAATGGTATTTACCCACTCATCTTTCATTTCAGGAACGGTTTGCCCTTCCTTGCCCATGAAATTATTTTCAATCAGCCATTCGCGTACAAACTCTTTGCTTAACTGCTTTTGCCTTTCGCCGGATTGTTGCCTTTCTTCAAAGCCATCCGCATAAAAATAGCGTGAAGAGTCAGGCGTGTGAATTTCATCCATTAAATACACTTCGCCATCAAGCAGGCCAAATTCATATTTTGTATCCACAAGAATAAGCCCTCTTTTAGCGGCAATTTCTTTTCCTCTTTCAAAAAGCGCCAGCGTATATTTTTCAAGAATGGACCATTCCTGTTCTGTTGCCAGGCCTTTTTCTATAATCTCTTTTTTAGAGATATCTTCATCATGCCCCTCTTCAGCTTTGGTTGAAGGCGTGATAATAGGAGTGGGGAAGTTATCATTTTCTTTTAATCCTTCTGGAAGTTCAACTCCGCACAATTCTCTTTTCCCACTAGCATAAGTTCTCCATGCGTGGCCGGTAAGATTGCCGCGAACTACCATTTCAATTCTGAATGGCTTGCATTTTTTTCCGATAGATACGTTTGGTGCAGGTGAAACCGTTAACCAGTTAGGGCAAATATCTTTTGTTGCATTCAGCATGTATGCAGCTATTTGGTTAAGAACTTGTCCTTTATAAGGAATAGGCCTTGGCAGAATTACATCGAACGCAGAAATACGGTTGCTGGCAACCATTACCAGCCAGTTTTCATGAATTGTATATACATCTCTAACCTTGCCTTTGTAAAATGCAGTCTGATCAGGAAATTGAAACGATGCCATTTTTATACACATTTAGTAATAACCGCAAAGATTAGCACGATTTTGTTGATACGAACAAATGATTGAAAGAAAAATTTTAATTGGTGAGAACAAATGCTATTTTTCCGGCGTTAACTAATTAAAACTTGTTTGCATATGAGAGCTACTACAACAAGAATCCTAATAATATTGCTATCCCCGTTAATTACATTAATGGCTCTGGGGCAAAATGCAATCACGATTACCGGAACAGTTAAAAATGCATCCACAAAGGAAACGGTTCCTGCTGTTTCCGTACTGATAAAAAATTCCAATGCCGGCACTTTTACGGATGAAAAAGGAAGATTCCGTTTTACGGCTACACAAGCGCCTCCTTTTACATTGGTTTTTGCCTCTATAGGCTTCAGAACGCAGGAAGTGCAATACACGGATGTTAACCAGGTTGTTGAGGTGTCTCTCACGCCATCTTATGTATTAGGTGAAGATATTGTGGTTGCGGCATCACGTGTGCCTGAACGCATAATGGAATCGCCCGTGTCAATTGAAAGATTCAATGCTGCTACAATCCGCAATGCACCGGCGACAAGTTATTACGATGTGATCGGTAACCTGAAAGGTGTGGACATGACTACATCAAGCCTCACATTTAAAACACCCACTACCCGTGGTTTCAGTGGAAGTGGAAATACCCGGTTGAACCAGATTGTTGACGGAATGGATAACCAGGCGCCGGGACTTAATTTTTCCGTAGGAAGTGTTATCGGTTTAACCGAGCTCGATGTAGAGAGCGTTGAACTGCTTGGAGGCGCTTCATCCGCCTTATACGGCCCCGGTGGTATGAACGGAACCATTATCATCAATAGTAAAGACCCGTTTAAATATACAGGGCTAAGTGTACAGGTTAAAGGAGGTGTAATGAATATCAACAGCCCTGTACAAAGTGCATCTGCTTACCAGGATTATACATTACGCTGGGCACAGAAAATAGGAGAGAAGTTTGCATTTAAAATTGGTGCGCAATATGTTAGAGCTAACGATTGGGCTGCGTACGATACTACTAACTATAACGTAAATACGTCTTCCATTAAAGGCGGTAACAGGGCATCTGATCCCAATTACAATGGCGTGAATGTTTATGGAGATGAAATCTCTGTTCCTCAAAATCAGTTTATTAATGGTGTAATATCTACGTTGCCGGCCGAACAACAACCATTGGTAAAACAAATCATGCAGCCCTTCTTGTCTTCGGCACAGAATATTTCGCGCACGGGATACAAAGAACGGGATGTAATCGACCCTGTCACAAAAAACCTTAAATTTTCAGGAGGCGTTTATTATAAACTTACAGATAAACTCACTGCTTCTCTTTCCGGCTATTGGGCCACAGGTAATACTGTTTATACAGGCGCCGATCGTTACTCGTTAAAGAACTTGAAAATGGGGCAGTACAAACTGGAATTAAAATCCACCAACTGGTTTATAAGAGGTTATACCACGCAGGAAAATTCAGGTGATTCTTACAATGCAACTATTGCAACTCAGTTGACCAATGAAGCCTGGAAGCCTAGTTACAATCCTGCAAATGCCGCAGGAAGCTGGTATCCGCAATTTGCCGGTGCGCTTGTACAGGGCGCTGTGACAGTGTTCCAGACGGCTTACCAGGCTGCGCTTGCTGCAGGGCAAAACCAACAACAGGCTGCTGCTACAGCGGAAGGTGCGGTGATAAGCAATACTGCTATGTTGTATAATACTTCCAGATCATTTGCCGATCAGGGAAGGCCAGCCGGAGGTAGTGATGCATTTAAACAATTATTTAATGGTGTTGTGCAAAAGCCAATTCCACAGGGCGGCCTGTTTTTAGATCGCACTAATCTGTACATGATAGAAGGCCAGTATAACCTGACTGATAAATTAAAATTGCGCGACAAAGGAACAGACATTCTTATTGGTGGTAACTGGAAACAATATGTGTTGAATTCTGAAGGAACTTTGTTTGCTGATACTACCGGAAAGATTCGTATTAACGAATACGGCGCCTATGCACAAATCTCTCAAAAGTTATTTAATGACGTATTGAAGCTGACTGTTTCCGGACGTTACGACAAAAATGAAAACTTCGACGGCAAGTTTACGCCGCGTATTTCAGGTGTTATAAAGGTGGCAAAGGATCAGAATATTCGGGTGTCTTATCAAACCGCATACAGGTTCCCTACAACACAAAATCAATGGATCAATTTACAAACAGGATCAGCTTTCTTAATCGGAGGTTTGCCGGAATTACGTACGGGGCATCATTTTGATACCAATCCTGTGTACACACAAGCCAGTTTTATGGCATTCGCTCAATCGGGTGATCCCTCAAAGTTACAGATACAGCAATTTGGTACATATAAACCCGAAACATCTAATTCCTATGAAGTAGGTTATAAGGGTTTGTTCAATCAAAAAGTTCTTGTAGATGCATACGTTTATTATGCGCGTTATAAAGATTTTCTGGGAAGGCTAAATGTGTTTCAATCTTCAACTGGAACACCGCAAGGCTTAGCAAATCCAAGTATTTATTCTGTTGCTGTAAATAGTAATAACCAGGTGTCTACTTATGGTTATGGTGTATCACTTGAGTATTTGCTTGAGCATAATTTTTCCATCAATGCAAATGTATATTCAGATGACATAACTGATGTGCCTCAGGATTTTCAGGCGCAATTCAATACGCCTAAATACCGCACCAATATTGGCTTTGCAAATAGTGGTTTCGGTTATCAAAAAAGATGGGGTTTCAATATTGTTTATAGATGGCAGGATTCATATTTCAACGAAAGCACTTTTATCTCAGGCAATGTAGATGCATTCAGCACGCTTGATGCACAGGTTAGCTATAAATTCCCTTCAATAAAATCTCTCATCAAATTAGGTGGAACAAACATCACCAATCACTATTACATCAACTCTTATGGTAATCCCCGTATTGGAGGTTTGTACTATGTGAGTTTTGGGTATAATGTGTTTTAGAGAGGGTAAGGCTTGAGGTGTTAGGTATCAGGTGTGAGGTTGATTATAGGAGGTTGATGATCTTAGTCTATAAAAAATATAATTACTACACAGAGTTGCGCGGAGAATTTCTCTATGCAACTCTTTTTTATTCTTATCATCTTAACGATTCTAAGATCTTATTATTCCATACACTTTCAACCGATAATAAAATATATTTTTTATCGTATGGATTTTTTTGCTTCCCTCAATCTCTATAGTAAACCTTTAAATTATGGAAGCAAACAAAATTTTACAAGCCGATGTACTTGATATCATCTTCGATGGAAAAAACAAAGAATACGGTGCTTACGAGTTAAGAAAGACTTACAACAAACGTATAGTATATGCAATAACGGGTATGGCTTTGCTTTGTCTTTCCGGAATAGGTGTTTCAATATTTGCCAGTTCAAGAAAGCCAACTATTGCCCACCCAACTTCTATTGTTATTGAATTAGCAAATGCTGTTGATGAACCTAAAAAGGAACAACCAAAAGTAATTCCACCTAAGGTTGAGCCTCAACAACAGATTGCAATGGTTAAAGATGTAACTATCAAAGTAGTACCTGATGAACAAGTAACGCCGAAAGATGAAGTACCCAACAATGATGATCTGGATAATGTAAAGATTGGTCCAGTAACAACACCTGGAGTAGAAGGCGATATTGTTACTCCTCCCGTTGAAAAAACAGGTACTGGTCAGGTAGAGTCAATAGGTACTAAAGAAAAAGATTATGAAGGCATTATGGAAACCGTCCAAATTCAGGCAAAATTTCCCGGTGGCTTTCCTGAATGGGAAAAGTTTTTAAGAAGAAATCTTAGAAATGAAATTCCATCAGACAATGGCGCACCTGCAGGGGATTATAAAGTTGTCGTTTCATTTATTGTAGATAAAGATGGAAATATTTCTGAAGTACGTGCAGAAAATGATCCTGGTTTTGGAACTGCCGATGAAGCCGTTAGAGTAATCAAAAAGAGCAATCAATGGATTCCTGCTGAACAGAATGGAAGAAAGGTTATTTACAGGCAGAGACAAGCCATAACATTCCAGGTGATTGAAAACTAATCCTTATCCTTTGAAAATAATGATCATGTTTGTGTGAGTGATATGCAACAGTTTTTTAGTATTAATCGGAAGGCTGTTACAAAAAAGCGAGAGGATGGAATCAGGTACTTCGTAAATCGTACTTGTTTCAATTGCTCACTCTTTCCCTAAACCACTAAACAAAGCCCGAAGCGTTAAGCTTTGGGCTTTAAGCTTTAACATTTAAGCTTTTGGCACAATAATTTGAACATGATCAATAAAAAGATCATGGCTAACATTATTGAATTAATACAGCAAAAGCTTAATTATTCCTCTGTTAAGAAAGTAGATCCTAATACACAGGAAACAATTAAAGAAAATGATTCATTAGCACAAGCCGCCGTACCGGCTACACTGGTAGGGTTTTATGAACTTTCACGGGTAAAAACAGGCGCGGCAAAGATTTTAAGTGGAAATTTTTCCCCTGATATACTTTCCGATATTTTCGGTGAAAAGAAAACACCAGTTGTTGAGCATGTTGCAAAATACGCCAGCATGAGCAATGAAGTTGCTGAAAATGAAATGCAAAAAGTGGCTCAGGTAACATGCGAAATCGTACAAGCGGGCGCTGGCAACAGCGAACAGGCTGTGATGGATTATTTTACGGCGGAAAGAAATAATATTTTGAAATCCCTGCCTGCTAAACTGCAAATCGGGCAAATATTAGGTGACAATATGCTGGATGACAGAACCAATAAAATGGAAGGCCCTGTATCCGGAATGATGCATAAAATTGAACAGCTTTTTGCCGGAACACCGGGTAAGAGCGAGGAATAGCCACTGCTGGTAACGACTTTTAAAAGGCTGAACGTTTTATCCGTTCAGCCTTTTTATTTTGATTGAAAAACCAACGATCTTACATCGTTAATTTTCACGTTTTTCTATATGTAAAGCATCTAACTTCGTCAGAGCTAAAATCATCAGTCGTATGAGTAATAAAACAGTATGCATTGTCTCTGCAGTAAGAACACCTATAGGCAGTTTTGGAGGTACATTGAAAGATTTTTCAGCTACGCAACTTGGCGCCATTGCAATTAAAGCCGCTGTTGAAAGAGCGGGCATTCAATCGGCTGATGTAGATGAAGTGATCATGGGTTGTGTGTTGCAAGCAAATCTTGGCCAGGCGCCGGCACGTCAGGCTGCAAAAGGGGCAGGTTTACCTGATAAGGTGATAGCTACAACTGTAAACAAAGTTTGCGCAAGCGGTATGAAAGCCATTGCCCAGGCCGCGCAAGCTATTGCGTTAGGTGATGCTGAGATTGTTGTTGCCGGCGGAATGGAGAGTATGAGCAATGTTCCTTATTACGCGCCCAATTTACGTTGGGGAAATAAATATGGTAATGTGAGTTTTATTGATGGGCTTGCAAAAGATGGCCTCACTGATGTTTATAACAATTACGCCATGGGCAATGCAGCCGAGTTGTGCGCCAAAGAATGCAACATCAACAGAAATGACCAGGATGCTTTTGCCATTGAAAGTTATACAAGAAGCCAGCAGGCATGGAATGAAGGATTATTCAATAATGAGATTGTTCCGGTTGAAATTCCGCAACGTAGCGGTGATCCAATTTTTTTCGCAAAAGATGAAGAGCCTTTCAATGTTAAATTCAATAAGATCCCGGAATTAAAGCCGGCATTTATAAAAGACGGCACTGTGACTGCTGCCAATGCAAGCACGATGAATGATGGAGCCGCGGCGCTGGTATTAATGAGTGAAGAAAAAGCAAAACAATTAAACATAAAACCACTGGCCGTAATTAAGAGTTATGCCGATGCAGAACAGGCGCCCGAGTGGTTTACGACAACGCCATCATTAGCCGTTCCTAAAGCAGTTGCGAAAGCAGGCTTAACGTTGAATGATATCGACTATGTTGAACTGAATGAAGCCTTCTCTGTAGTAGGCATCGCGAACATGCAGAAGATGCAGTTGTCTGCGGACAAGGTAAATGTGCACGGCGGCGCAGTGTCAATCGGGCATCCGTTAGGTTGCAGTGGCGCGAGAATTATCGTTACCCTCATCAACATTCTTCAGCAAAAAAACGGCAGGTATGGCGCCGCAGGTATCTGCAATGGTGGCGGTGGCGCAAGTGCAATGGTGATTGAGAAAGCGTAAGCGCAAAGATCAAAGCTAAGAGCCTAAAGCTTAAAACTTGTGGCCTTTAAGCTCAAACAGCTTGCATTGAAACATATTGCCAAACTTTACGATCATACCGCAACATTCATTTATAGCCATAAACAAAATCGTTAATAATGCTAGGTTTTAAGCTCTGAGCTTTACGCTTTAAGCTCACCTTAAAGCTTTTTGCTTAATTTTGCGCCCATGAGCAAAGTACAAGTAGGTCTTGTGCAGATGAGCTGCACAAATAACAAACAGGAAAACCTGGAAAAAGCTATACAAAAAGTTCGTGAAGCTGCTGCAAAAGGCGCACAAATCGTTTGTTTACAGGAGTTGTTTACCTCTCTGTATTTCTGTGATGTAGAAGATTATGACAACTTCAAACTCGCAGAAACCATTCCTGGTCCATCAACCGATGCATTGGGCGAAGTAGCCAAAGAATTGGGTGTAGTGATCATCGCTTCTCTTTTTGAAAAAAGAGCGCAGGGCCTTTATCACAATACCACGGCTGTTCTCGATGCAGATGGTTCATACCTGGGCAAGTACCGCAAAATGCATATTCCGGACGATCCGGCATATTATGAAAAATTCTATTTCACTCCCGGTGATCTTGGATATAAAGTTTTCAAAACAAAATTCGCAACAATTGGTGTATTGATCTGCTGGGATCAATGGTATCCTGAAGCATCGCGCATTACGGCGTTGATGGGTGCTGAAATAATGTTTTACCCAACTGCTATCGGCTGGGCAACATCACAGGATGAAGAAACAAATAACGAACAATACAATGCATGGCAGACCATTCAGAGAAGTCATGCTGTTGCCAACGGTGTTCACGTAGTAAGTGTTAACAGGGTTGGATTAGAGCAAGATGGCGCCATGAAATTCTGGGGTGGTTCATTTGTAAGCAATCCTTTCGGATCGCTGATCTACAAAGCTTCTCATGAAGATGAAGAAGTTGCCGTGGTAACTATCGATACAGATAAAACAGATCGCTACAGAACACACTGGCCTTTTATGAGAGATCGCAGAATCGACTCTTATCAGCAGATCACTAAAAGATATATTGATGAAGTTGAATAATCAATAACGGCATATAATATAAACTGCTGTTCCTTTTCAGGGCAGCAGTTTATAATTTCAGCAGATAGCATTTTTTCAATACATGCCCACCCAATACGAAACATCTCTAATTCCAAACACTAATCGAATGACACAATCTACCCCAAGGGAACTTGGTTATTATTTCCCCGCGGAATTTGAACAACATGAGGCAACCTGGTTAAGCTGGCCACACAAAGAAGCAAGCTGGCCAGGGAAAATCGATGCTATTTATCCCAATTACAGTCTGTTTATAAAATACCTCTCGCAAAGCGAGAAAGTACGCATCAATGTGGGTAGTGAGGATATGAAGAATTTTGCACTGGAGCATATTACAAAAGCTGGTGCTAACCTCCAAAATGTTGAATTTTTCCTTCATCCGACCAATGATGCGTGGTGCAGGGATCATGGTCCCGCTTTTCTGATCAATCCAAATGCAGCTCAAAAGAAAGCGATAGTAGATTGGGGCTATAATGCCTGGGGTGGAAAATATCCTCCTTTTGATCTGGATGATGTAATCCCTACTTTGATAGGTAAACATTATCATCTGCCCGTATTTAATCCGGGTATAGTAATGGAAGGCGGTTCTGTTGAATTTAATGGCCAGGGTACTGTGCTAACATCTACCTGTTGCCTGCTGAATGAAAACAGGAATCCACATCTTAACCAGGAACAAATTGAACAATTCCTTTATGATTATTACGGCATGAAACAGGTGTTATGGGTAGACGAAGGTATTGTAGGAGATGATACTGATGGGCATATTGATGATACGGTTCGTTTTGTGAACGAGGATACAGTGATAACAGTGATTGAGGAAAATAAAGCTGATGAAAACTATGCTTTGCTTCAACATAATCTGAAACAACTTCAGCAGATGCGACTGTTAAATGGTAAGCAATTGAATATCGTTGAGTTACCCATGCCAGATGAAATTGTTTTTGAAGATCAGCGTTTACCAGCTTCTTATGCAAACTTTTATATTGCAAACAAGTATGTGATTGTGCCTGTTTTTAATTCTAAAAACGATGACAAAGCATTGCAGATTATTTCATCATGTTTTCCAGGAAGAGAAGTTGTAGGTATTGATTCTGTTGATATTATCTGGGGGCTTGGTAGTTTTCACTGTCTGAGCCAGCAGGAGCCGTTGATTTAAAAGTGAATAATTTATATTGAACCTGCCGTAAAAAGTAACTTTCTTTTCGGCAGGTTTTTTATTGATATGCAAGTAATAAAACGGAATTAATTAAAGTTAAATAACTGAGAAGGCTTATAGCTCAATAAAAATCATTGAATTTTTGCTTCGTTGTCTATTCGTACAAAATGGATCATTCCTCCAAACCTCTCTTCAACAATTCCTGCATACCTGTTTGTAAATGATTCAATGCGGAAACAATGTCTGCGTTATTCATTTCTTCAGGAATTGTTTTGCTTAGATAACCATAGAATTGCCACACTTCCAAGACATCCGCAACATCAACTTCATAAGGGGCAAAACGCACATTGAGCGATTTTAGCCACATTTTACCTGTCATCTGTACATGGCTAATATCAACCAGTTTAAAAGCTATATCCTGTCCTTTTACCACAACAATGCAAGGGGTATCTTTCTTAATTGCCAACATGTCCTGAATATAAGATGCGATAACAATACTGTCCTCCGGGACGGGAAGCATCGATTCGCCTTTAATTGGAAACAAACGGTAAGTTTTTCCGGACGGCAGATCAGGAATGCTGAACCTGGGTAATTTGCTAATGAACTGCGGATCATTATATCCCGCCAGGTAGCCTGCTTTAGCCTTGATAGGTACCAACTCTACATTTTCATTGTTTTGTTTGTCAACAGTTGTTGCCAGCACACGGATCTGCCTGCCCGTCAAATACACATCATTGCCCGCTTCCAGCTCTCGCACTTTTAATTCGCCCAATCTGGAAAGGTTTATTCGAAGCAACGTATCCAGGCTCATTTTAAAGTAGTCAGCAAAACGTATCAGATCCTCCAGTGGAGGATTTCGGCTCAGACCATTCTCATGCGCATTCAATTTTGCGCGGGAAATTTTTAAATCTTCCGCTAATTGATTTTGAGAAAGTTGCCTGCGGTTTCGAAGAAATCTGAGGTTCTCACTCCAGAAAAGATTTGCAGTTTTCATACTCAAATGTTATTATTGATAACACACGTTTGATACTATTAGTAACAAATGTAGGGGTTTTATGAACGCTACAGCAGAAAAAAACAATATAATCCGTGATCTGGAAAGAGAGATCCTCTCTTTGCAAGGGCTAGTGAAAAGACCTGGCACTCACCCTTTGGACATAGGTTTAGGCCCAATAGAAAATGCATTTCCCAATCAAACATTTCCTGTGGCAGCTATGCATGAGTTTATAAGTTATAGCAGGGAAGAAGCGGCCGCTACCAATGGCTTTGCCGGTGGTTTGTTGGGAAAGCTAATGCAACATGGCGGCGCCTGTTTATGGATCGGAAATAAAAGAACGATTTTTCCGGCAGGATTAAAAAACTTTGGAATAGATCCCGAACGCATCATTTTTATTGACCTCATTAAACCAAAAGATATTCTCTGGACAGTTGAAGAAGCGCTCAAATGCAGTGCGCTGGCTGCTGTTGTTGGTGAGTTGACTGACCTGAATTTTAAGGAATCAAGACGTCTCCAATTAGCTGTAGAACAAAGCCGTGTTACTGGTCTCTTGCACCGTTATAATCCATTGGTGGAAAATACAGTGGCATGTGTTTCCCGCTGGAGAATACAGCCAATGGCCAGTGAAACTGCAGATGGAATGCCGGGTGTTGGCTGGCCTCGCTGGAATGTGCAATTGCAGAAAATAAGAAATGGCAAACCCGGAAGCTGGCAGGTGGAATGGACCTCAGATGGATTCAGTGTTAAGAGCAGGCCAATGATGAGATTTGAAAAATTTGAATTATTACAAACCGGTTAATATGAAAAAGCGTTTTGCGGCAATATGGTTCCGTTATCTGCTTACAGACCGGTGCACCATTCGTGAGCCGGCGTTGCGCGATAAAACTTTTGTGCTGGCATCTCCTGAACGTGGCCGCATGATTGTTAGAGCTGCGAACATGCATGCAGAGAAAAAAGGTGTTGTTACCGGTATGGTAGTGGCAGACGCAAGAGCTGTGTTACCCTCATTGCAAGTGATGGACGAAGTGCCGGGTATGTCGGATAAATTATTGAATGCACTGGCTAAATGGAGTATACGATATACGCCTGTTGTTGCGGTTGACCCGCCTGATGGTTTGATATTGGATATTTCCGGTTGTGCACATTTATGGGGTGGAGAAGAAGCATATATCAAAGACATTCTCTCAAGATTAAAAAAAGCCGGTTATGAAGTGCATGCCGCCATTGCAGATACAGTAGGAACAGCCTGGGCTATCTCCCGTTATGGAGAAAAAGGTGGTATAGTTGAACCTGGCAGGCAGGCTGAAGCATTATTTTCATTGCCGCCTGCTTCATTGCGTCTTGAACAGCATATTTTACAAAGATTGGATAAGCTTGGATTGACCAACATCCGCAGTTTTATGAATATGCCGCGTCAGGCATTGCGCAGGCGTTTTGGTCAGCAGTTATTAACGAGGCTTGATCAGGCACTTGGTGTAGAAGCAGAGCCCATCGAGCCTGTAGTACCCGTTGAACCATTCCAGGAAAGATTGCCTTTATTTGATCCTGTCCGCACCGCAACAGGAATTGAAATTGCCATTCAAAAATTGCTGGAAGCTTTGTGTGGCCGGTTAATCAAAGAAGGGAAGGGATTGCGTGTTGCGGTACTAAAATGTTTCAGGGTTGATGGCAAGCTGGAACAGGTACAGATAAGCACCAATCGTCCCACACGCAACAACATTCATTTATTTAAGCTATTCGAGCTTAAAATAACATCTATCGAACCCGATCTTGGTATTGAGTTATTTGTAATGGAAGCGCCTGTGGTAGAAGATGTTTCGCCTGAACAGGAAAGGCTTTGGAATATGTCCGGCAGTTATAACAATGTTGCTGTTGCTGAACTGTTAGATGCTATTGCAAGTAAGGTAGGTGGGCAGGGGATTCGTCGTTACCTGCCTGATGAACATTATGTGCCGGAGAGATCAGTTAAGTTGGCAGCATCGTTGGAAGAAGAACCTGCAACAGCCTGGCGGACAGATCTGCCAAGGCCGATACACTTGTTATCCCAACCGGAACAGATAAAGGTTACGGTGCCGGTTCCTGATTATCCGCCCATGAATTTTCAGTATAAAGGAAAATTACATAAGGTAAGCAAGGCTGATGGCCCTGAACGTATTGAACAGGAGTGGTGGTTGCAGGCAGGTTTATACAGGGATTATTATTGTGTGGAAGATGAGGATGGAAGCCGCTATTGGTTGTTCCGTTCCGGCAGTTATGATAAACATGAACCTAAATGGTTTGTTCATGGATTTTTTGCATAGATGATTAATGCAGATTTTATAAGAGGTTACGAAAAAGGAGCAAGCCTAAAATTAAGTACTTCGTACATCGTAAATCGTACATCATACATAAAAGTGGTCTTAAAAATGAATAGTGTACCATGCTCTATACCGAATTACAGGTAACAACAAATTTTAGTTTTTTGCGGGGTGGCTCGCATCCTGAAGAAATTGTAGAACAGGCTGCAGCTTTGGGTTATGGAGAAATTGCCATTACTGATCATAATACGCTGGCTGGTATTGTACGTGCGCATGCTGCAGCAAGAGGAAAGGAGATCCGCATTATTCCTGCTTGTTGCCTGGATCTGCTGGATGGCCCTTCATTGTTGGCTTACCCGACAGATAAAGCAGCTTATGCGCGATTATCTGCATTGCTTACTACTGGTAACCTTCGCACTGAGAAAGGTAAATGTGATTTGTATAAGACGGATGTATATAAACATGCTGAAGGACTAAAATTTATTATTGTACCACCTCAAACCCTTAATGAACATTTTGAATTTGAACAAGATTTTCAACAATCCGTAAAAGAGTATAAAGAAAATTTGGGCTGCCATCTTTACCTGGGCGCTACACGTTCTTACCAGGCTAATGATAATAAAAAACTGTATCGCCTTTCTCAATTGTCCGTAGCATTACAAATTCCTATTATCGCTACAAATGATGTGTTTTATCATACACCGGAACGAAGGGAGTTACAGGATATTTTGACATGTATTCGTGAAAAATGCACCATCTACAATGCGGGCTTTCTTTTGTATCCCAATGCCGAAAGATACCTGAAGAATAGTGGTGAAATGGAAAGGCTTTTTCGTCAGTATCCTGATGCTATTGCCAGAACGCAGGAGATAGCCGCTGCATGTCAGTTTTCGCTCGATAGTTTGCAATATGTTTATCCTGAAGAATTAACAAGCGAGGGCCGTACACCACAGGAAGAGTTGGTTTTTCTTGCATGGAAGGGCGCTAACGAAAAGTTTGAGAATGATATACCTGATAAAATCAAAAAATCCATTAATGAAGAGTTGGATTTCATAGAGCGAAAGAACTATGCATCTTACTTTCTGACTGTGCACGATTTTGTGCGTTTTGCAAGAAGCAAGGATATCTTATGCCAGGGACGAGGTTCCGCGGCGAATTCAGTGGTGTGTTATTGCCTCGGCATAACTTCTGTAAATCCTGATAAGTTTAATTTACTCTTTGCCCGCTTTATGTCGGACGCCAGGAATGAGCCTCCGGATATTGATGTGGATTTTGAACATGAGCGACGTGAAGAAGTGATTCAATACATTTTTGATAAGTATGGAAGGGACCGCGCGGCCATTGTTGCTACGGTTACACAATTGCATCAGAAAGGCGCCATACGTGATGTTGCTAAAGCGATGGGAATGTCTGTAGATGCCATCAATCGCCTGTCAGGTTCTATCTGGGAATTTACCGATGAATGGTTTGAAGGGAAGCGCATTTCGAATGAAGGATTTAATCCCCACGATCCCCATTTGCTAAAAGTATTGCAGCTTACGAAGGCGTTTATGGGATTTCCGCGGCAACTGGGGCAACATACAGGTGGCTTTGTAATTACACAGGGAAAGCTTTCAGATCTGTGCCCGATCCTGAATGCCCGTATGGAAAACAGAACCTGTATTGAATGGAATAAGGATGATGTTGAAGCGCTTGGATTTTTGAAAGTGGATGTACTTGCATTAGGAATGCTTACCTGTATCCGCAAGGCATTTGATCTGGCAAAAGTACATTACGGATTAAACCTGACGTTGGCCAATATTCCGCAGGATGATAATGCAGTATATGAAATGGTGAGCCATGCAGATACAATTGGTGTCTTCCAGATAGAAAGCCGTGCGCAGATGTCTATGCTACCGCGGTTAAGGCCTAAGTGTTTTTATGATTTAGTTATTGAAGTTGCAATAGTCCGTCCCGGCCCGATCCAGGGAGACATGGTTCATCCTTATCTGCGCAGGCGCAATGGAGAAGAACCCGTAGAATATCCCTCAAAGGAACTTGAAAAGATCCTCGGCCGCACATTGGGCGTCCCGCTTTTTCAGGAACAAGCCATGGAAATTGCTATTGTCGCTGCAGGTTTTACGCCGGCTGAAGCGGATGGCTTGCGTCGCAGTATGGCAACGTTTAAGGCAAAGGGTCTGGTAAGTCAGTTTGAAAAAAAGCTGATTGATGGAATGGTAGCAAGAGGTTATAAAGAAGATTTTGCTAGACGTGTATTCAAGCAATTAGAAGGCTTTGGGAGCTATGGATTCCCTGAAAGCCATGCAGTAAGTTTTGCATTGTTAGTATATGTCTCCTCCTGGATTAAATGTTATTACCCGGATGTGTTTGCAACGGCATTGCTCAATAGTATGCCGATGGGTTTTTATCAGCCGGCACAAATAGTTATTGATGCAAGAAAGCATGGAGTGGAAGTGAGGCCGGTAGACATCAATTATTCCAGCTGGGACAATATGTTGGAAGAACGTACAAGTAAATATTGCGCGCTAAGGCTTGGTTTCAGGCAGGTAAAAGGCTTGCGAGAAGAAGAGATGCAATTGTTAGTAAGCAGCCGCAACACACCTTTCACAACAGTTCATGCTTTACGTGATGCCGGTATTTCTGAGGCTGCATTAGAAAGATTGGCCGATGCAGATGCGTTCAGGTCCATTGGGCTTGACAGGCGCAGGGCATTATGGGAAGTTGCCGCGTTAAGCGATCGTCCACTGGGCATCTTTACCGGGCAGCCTTCTGAATCAGCTTCTGAAGCAAAGGCCGATTTGCCGGAAATGTCGCCATCAGAACATGTCATTCAGGATTATAGTTCAATGGCATTATCGTTAAAAGCGCATCCGGTAAAATTTGTCCGGAGAAAATTATTTGAAGCGCGTGTGCTGGCTACCCGCGAATTAACCCTTTGGCCAGATGGGACATTGGTGCGGGTAGCGGGATTGGTTTTAGTTAGACAAAGGCCGGGTACTGCCAGCGGTATTTGTTTTATAACGATTGAAGATGAAACCGGCAGCGCCAACCTCGTTGTATTTCAACATCTTTTTGAACGATTCAGAAGTGAGATCCTGCAATCAAGGTTGTTAATGGTTGAAGGCAAACTGCAAAGAGAAGGAGAGGTGACGCATGTGATTGTGCAGCACTGCTATAACATGAATGCCTTACTGGCTAATTTAACACATAAGAAGGAAGAAGAACAACCAGTACTTACACTTTCCCGTGCTGATGAAAAAGATGGTGATCGCATTCCAACCTATCCCGGCACACCAAAAGCACAGAAAGTTGTACAGGCAGAAATTTTTCCATCGGGAAGGAATTTTAAATAATATTCCTTGCGCTGAAGATATTCATCCACAATACTCCAATGGTAATTTTTAATTTTTGAGTTGTTTTGAACTGCTGACAGTAATGAAAAGTCATTTAAAAGGATTTATTTATCGAGATGATTATCCAATATTGAGAACACTGCCTTTAAGCCGACGCTGAAGGCGTCGAAGCATTAGCATGGGGCATCGCCCTATAAATAAAGGACCAAATAACAATCAAGCCCTGTAAGGGCGCAAGCAAAACCCAGATTAAGATTCAAGATGAATTGATTTATTGGCGAAATACAAATATTTAAATAATCAGAAAAAATGCCACCCCGTTGGGGTTTGTGAAACGCTCCTTTTCATGTGCTATAATAATTTCATCCCTTCGGGATTAACAAGAATGTTCCAGGTATGAAGAACTAAAATTCAATATTATTAGCAGCCCCCAACGTCAATACCCGCCCCGTTATGTCCCTTCTTGCCCGTAGGGCATCAATCTCAATAGAAAATAATCTCCATAATTTTCTTGTCTGTTAGGATATTAACTAGAAAAGACTTTCCCTTAGCTCTTACTTTCTTGCCACTATTTTCTTAAGTTTAATGATAAATCTCCTTAAACAATGAACTGTAAAAACTTGCCTGCTAACCTGTTCCTGCTATTTACTTTGTTCTTTGTAACCGCAAACAGCCAATCAACCTCATTGCCGCGCAGCGCACCAGAAGCACAGGGCGTTTCTTCCAAAGAGATTCTGGATTTTATTGATGCTGCTAACAAAAGCAAAACGGAATTCCACAGCTTTATGCTGTTGCGTCATGGTAAAGTTGTGGCCGAAGGATGGTGGAATCCGTACAGATCAGATCTCAAGCATACCTTGTATTCAACCAGTAAAAGCTTCACAGCTACAGCTATTGGTTTTGCTGTAACTGAAAACAAACTCACTGTAAATGATAAAGTGATATCCTTCTTTCCAAATGATCTTCCTGATAGTATTAGTCCTTATCTCGCACAACTTACCGTAAAAGATGTGCTAAGCATGAGTGATGGCCAGGATCCTGATCCTACAACCATTATTCCCGGACGTGATAGCAACTGGGTAAGAGGGTTTTTATCAACACCCATCGTAAATGAGCCCGGCACAAAATTCCTTTATAATTCAATGGGCACTTACATGTTGTCTGCCATTGTACAAAAAGTGACTGGTGAGAAAGTGATTGATTATTTAAGGCCGCGTCTGTTTGAACCACTTGGCATAAGCGGGATGGATTGGGAGACAGATCCCAAAGGTATTAATACCGGTGGCTGGGGGCTTCGGTTAAAAACAGAAGATATGGCCAAATTTGGCCAGTTGTTTCTACAAAAAGGGAGCTTTGGTGGCAAGGAAATTATACCGTCTTCCTGGGTAGAGGAGGCCTCATCCACTAAAATAATGCAGGACCCAAATGCAACGCAATCAAAGAAAGATTCCAGCGATTGGCTGCAGGGTTATTGCTACCAAATGTGGCGCTGCAGAAATAATGCATACAGGGGAGATGGTGCCTTTGGTCAGTTTATTATCATTATGCCTGAAAAAGATGCCGTGTTGGCTATTACGGCCGAGACGCCTGATATGCAGGAAGAAATTAATCTTGTATGGAAATACCTCTTGCCTGCGATGAAAGATAATGCACTGGCAGTAGATAAAGAAAGCGCTTCCAGGCTAAAGAAAACGCTGGCGTCACTTTCTGTTCCTGTACCTGAGAAGTCGGCTGCGTCTTCCTTAGAAAAAAATATATCCGGTACAACATATTCCTTTGAGCCCAATGATAAACACATTCAAAGCGTCTCATTCCAATTCAATAACAATACCTGCTATGCAACAGTAAAAAACGATACAGCTTCATTTAAGATTGGCTTCGGATCAGGTAAATGGCAATCAGGTGAAACAACCTTGCATGGCCCATATCTGGTAGAAAGAGCAAGACGCAACCTTGCCGGTCTGGATCCTTTTAAAATTGACGGCAGTTACAATTGGGCCGACGATAGTACACTCAATCTTACATTGCGTTATATCGAAAGCCCGCACACCGCTACATTGATCTGTCATTTTGATGGTAATAAACTTACTTCTGTAAACATCAGGAATAGTTTTGATTATGGTAAGAAGGAATTGATTTTAAAAGGACAGTAAAAGGTGTAGATAACCATTTCAAAACTGATCTATGGAAAATTTTGACCTGTTATCAACTCTTGTCGGAATATTGATAAAGCTTGCTGCAGGGTTTATTATCCTGGGGCTTTTTACCATAATCATTATGGAAGCGATAAGTGCTTTGTTCCGGCTGCGAAACAGGTTTCTTCGCAAGTTTTTACGTAAGATTTTTAATGATGAAAATTTTATCAGGCAACTTTTTGATCATCCCATCATCAAGATACAGGGAGCGCAGAATTCGTACCTGAATGCTGGTTATTTTTCTGTTGCCTTTTTGGATCTGTTAGCTATTAAAAAGATCGAAGATTTTAATCCTGAACTTTATCAATCATATCCCAATAATACTTTTATCGAAGCTTTTTGTAAGCTGTCGGCTAATGCCGTTTCAATGGAAGAGTGGCATAATAATGCAAAAAGGTTATTTCATAGTGTTGTGCAAACAATTTCAAGCTATTATAAGCGTACCGTTCAAAAGTTACTTTTTCTTGTTGCTACGGTATTGGTAATAGGTTTTAATGTAAATGCAATTAAGCTATTTAACAGCATTACAAGGAATGAGCTAATAAGTAAGGTTATTGCCGCTTTAGATAAAGAAAAGGATGCCAATGGAAACCTGTCTCCGGAAAGAGCAAAAAAGGTTTTGTCACATTTGCTTGCGGAAGCTTATCCTTTAGGTTGGTCCAGGGGAGATACACCGCAGACCATTGAGGAAATAATTTTGACCATTGCAGGATGGGTAATAACTATTATACTCACCGTTTTTTTTGCGCAGATGTTATTTGATGTGATGAATAAATTTGTGAATGTCCGGTCAAGGCCCCGGGAGCTGGATCTGGCTGTCGCTTCGGAATAAAGAATCAATCAGAATCATGGCAGTGGATCGAATTATTGCAACGTAACAATTTGTTGGAAGATCTAAACTATCTCTGTGTCCTCTCCGTGCCCTCTGTGTAACTGTATTTTCGCAAAAATCGCCACTAAATAATTTTTTTATATCTTTGCAGCCTTCAATAAAAATTACAAATCAATGTAGGATAATTTCTTTCTCAGAAAACAGATAGCAAAACCGGCGACCGGTTGGCGATTGTTATTCATTTTAAAGAAAGAAATTATGGTTCTTCTGCAGAATCTTATATATTCTCATCCCAATAAAGACTTATTATTCAGCGATCTTAATCTTACGGTCAACAGGAATGCTAAAGTGGCACTTGTCGGCAACAATGGTATTGGTAAATCAACCCTGCTTAAAATCATAGCTGGAGTTTTGCAACCTGCGGGTGGCGTGGTAAAAATTGATTCATCGCCTTATTATGTGCCGCAAATATTTGGTCAGTTTAATGAGCTCACAATTGCCCAGGCACTTGGTATTGAACAGAAACTAAGTGCATTGCATAAAATCCTTGAAGGTGACGTGAGCGAAAACAATTTTACTCACCTGGCTGATGACTGGACAATAGAAGAACGTTGTAATGAGGCGTTAAGCTATTGGAAGTTAAGTGAGCTTGATCTCACACAAAAAATGGCTACACTTAGTGGCGGTCAGAAAACAAAAGTCTTCCTGGCGGGGATTTCCATTCATCAACCGGAACTTGTTTTGCTGGATGAGCCGAGTAATCACCTCGATGTTGAAGCCAGGCAACTTCTGTATTATTTTATTGAAAATACCACGCTTACATTAATTGTGGTGAGTCACGACAGAAAATTATTAAACCTTTTGAACGCTGTTTATGAGCTAAGTAAAACAGGCATAACAGTGTATGGAGGTAATTATGATTTTTATACCGAACAAAAACAAATAGAGCAGGAAGCGCTTGACCAGGATGTAAGAAGCAAAGAGAAGGCATTGCGTAAAGCAAGAGAAATAGAGCGGGAGACAGCCGAACGCCAACAGAAGCTTGATGCCAGGGGAAAGAAGAAGCAGGAGAAGGCCGGTTTGCCGACAATCATGATGAACACGCTTAGGAATAGCGCTGAAAAAAGTACATCCAAACTGAAAGGCGTTCATGCCGAAAAAATAAGTTCCATTTCGCAGGAGTTGAATGAGCTGCGTAAAGAGTTGCCTGATAAGGATAAAATGAAATTCGGCTTTGATAATTCAACATTGCATGCAGGTAAAATATTGCTGAATACAGCAGCCATCAATTTTGGATACGGGCAGCAAATGTTATGGCCGCATGCATTGAACTTTCAATTAACCAGTGGCGAACGCATTGCGGTTAAAGGTTCAAATGGATCTGGTAAAACAACTTTAATCAAAATTATTTTAGGCAACATTGAGCCTCAAACTGGTACAGTTTACAGGGCTTACAACAAAGCTGTATATATAGATCAGGAGTATTCATTGATTAATAATGCGCTGAAAGTCTACGAACAGGTTCAGCAGTTTAATTCATCCGGGTTGCAGGAGCATGAAATAAAAAGCAGGCTGAACAGATTTTTGTTTTCAAAAGATGCCTGGGAAAAATCCTGTGGTTCTTTAAGCGGAGGAGAAAAAATGCGCCTGATGCTTTGCTGCCTTACAATCAGTAATCAACCGCCTGATATTATTATTCTTGACGAGCCTACCAATAATCTTGATATTCAAAACATTGAAATATTGACTGCCGCCATCAATGAATATCGTGGAACACTGATCGTTGTTTCTCACGACGAATACTTCCTGGAAGAGATAGATATAAAAAGAGTAATTGAATTGAGTGACGCGGAATCGGCCAAAGAGATGCATGGGTATAAGGCTCAAAACAGGTAACAAAACAGTCTTTTAGGGATATACATAAGGCTTGCGAAGGTTTGCGAGCCAGTTAAAAAAATAGTATATGCCCGTCCCATTTAATATACAATACACCCGGGCCTTAAGAAAGAGCGTGTCTGGCCCGGCTATAGCGCCGGCGATGGATTTTATTAAAGAATTTATAAACCAGCAAACCGGCGACGATATTCTCATTGATGGAAATACCGTTAGTTATAGCGTAAATTTTTTCAGGATAAGATGGCGTCACAACGCAATGATCGCTGTTGATAAAGGCGTATTTACGCTTGTTAACGATGGCAACATTTCTGTGTTGAAATACAGATTTTTAATGTATCGCTTTTGGGGAATGCTTGGCGCATTTTCCGTTTTGGCCGGTTTCTTTATGCATACATTTTTCATAAGCCTTTTTTTTCTGTTCGTTTTCGGAGGAATAGTTGTTACAGCTACAGCAGCCAGGCATAGGCAGATGCTTAATGAAATCGCATCGAATATTGATCTCCTGCCAGATTTACAAAACCAAATTGTTCCTGAAAGAAAGGAGGTTGAAATTTTGCAACCTGAACCTGAAGCGCCAATGACTTCTGTTTCTTCTAATATGAGTATAGTGCTTTTTTACGGTGCATTAATAGGTTGGCTGGCGAGTTTGGCCGTTCATGTGTTGTCGGTTTTTCATAATGATGTCTCAGAAAAATTTCCAATAGTTTGGGGCCTTCATTTGGGCATAATTGGCATCTACCTTCTTGCAATAGTTGAACTTAAAAAAATGCCTGTTTTTAAGGATAAGCTGGTGCTTAATAGTCCCCTGAAAGTTGTGAAGATTTTAGCCAAGGGAGTGCCAGTAATACTTATCGTAATTGCAGTAGCTGGCTTTATTTACTTTCAGTTTAGCACATTGTATTTCATTATGCCGCAAAATGGAATGCAGGCATTTCAAAACGGAGCTCCTGTGCCGAGCGATTTGAAACTCCAGCAGGCAAGCAGTATCCGTGGTTTTTCAGGAGCCTGGGTTGCTTTTTATGGATTGGGGCTTGTAGCATTATATCCTTTTAAGTACAGGCATATGCCTGCTAAAATTCAATAGGCTGATTAAAAATCGCTATGGAAACTGAATAATTGAACTGGATGATGCTCAATTATGTGCATTCTTTTTTGCGAGAAGTGCGACAGGTAACAAAAGGCGATGGCCTTGATATAATTATGAAAACATTTTTGCTCCACTTTGTAAAAGATCAAATATGCTCTTCCCTTTTTCTAAAGAATTTTCGATGCCGCTTAAAAGGCATGTTGCCGCTTCGGAACTTGGTATGGTAACCAATTATATCCAGGGCTTCATAAATGGTAAGACAGCTGATGATATTTTTATCCAGGGAAATCAGGTCAGCTTTGATGTGAACTTTTTCAGGATACGCTGGCGGGGCGATATTATTGGAACAATCGACAACGGTTTGTTTACGATAAGCGACGATAACAATGGATCCAGGCTGATTTATAAATTTTATATGTATCGCATGATTGGGTTTATCTGCCTGTCAGCCATTATCGGTGGTTTTTTTTCACAACAGATCTGGGTTGCCGTTCTTTTCTTTTGTGTTGGAGTTTTGAACTGGTTCGTTATGATGATTAGACACGAGAAAATTTTGTCAAATATAGTGTTAGGCGTAAACTCATTGTTAGACAGCCACGCTAAAGCTGTATTGAATGACCAGTTTAAAATAATCAGGTAGAAATAAGTTTGTAGAAGGTCTGCCAACATCAATAAATTCAGATAATCTATTATACATTACGAAATTGCGGGTCGTGTTGATGATCCTGCATCGCTATTGGTACATGGTTTTTCTGTGCCATCTGATTTAATAGCCGTATAACTGCTTTCCTGAAAAAGTAATTTTACTAAATACCCGATGCTGCCTAAGTTGAAATATACATTTCAGCATCCTGGTTAGCCGCTTAAATAAACAATGAACTTTTAGTTTTAAATTTAGTTCTGACAGTGGGCTGAACGTAGCCCTCAATTTTAATAAGTTCAGTTGTAATGAAACAGGCGACAACACTTATTGTCGGAGCAAGTATTTCCGGTCTTGCTTCAGCGGCATGCTTACAAAGGAAGGGTGTCGACTATTTTCTTATTGAGAAAGAATCGCAAATTGCTTCTCCGTGGCGCAACCATTATCTCCGTCTTCATCTGCATACAAATAAAAGAGTTTCAAATCTGCCCTATAAAAAGTTTGATAAGCGTGTTCCCCGGTATCCTGGCAGGCTGGATGTTATAGAATACCTGGAAGAATATTGCAGCTATTTTAATCTCGATCCGCTATTGAATACAACAGCACGACGTATAAGAAGAGAAGGCGGTTGGTGGATAACGGAAACTGATAGTGAAACTTTTGCCTCCAGGTATGTCGTTATGGCGACTGGTGCATTTGGCTGCCCAAAAGCGCCAGGCTTCACTGGTATGAATACTTTTCCGGGAAAGATTTTGCATAGCTATGAATATTGTAGCGGTGCTGAATTTAAAGGGCAGGAAGTGTTGGTGGTTGGCTTCGGTAATTCTGCTTGCGAAATCGCTATTGATTTATATGAACAAGGAGCAAAACCTTCAATGGCTGTGCGTTCGCCGGTAAATATTGTCTCACGCGATATTTTGGGTATTCCTATTCTTGAAATAAGCCAGGTGATGAATCTGTTTCCGCCTAAAGTAGCAGACATACTTACTGCTCCATTAAGGCGATTGTTGGTTGGTGATATTAGTAAGCTGGGATTGACGAAGATGCAGTATGGCCCCTTCGAGCAAATTCAAAAGAATGGCACTACACCGGTATTGGATATTGGTACGATAAAACACATTCGTGAAGGGCATATAAAAATTTACGGCGATATTGTCAGCATTGATGGGAGTGCAGTTTATTTTTCTGATGGCGCATCTAAACCATTTGATGCCATCATTGCCGCTATCGGTTATTACCGCGATTATGGAGAAATTCTGGAAGTTGACGAAAGCCGTTTTGAAGATTTAAGATTACCTGCGAGCTATCAGAAATATTTTGGAAAGGATGGACTGTATTTCTGTGGCTTTTGGGTTGGACCAACAGGTCAAATTCACGAAATAGCATCAGATGCAAAAAAGATAGCAAAAGATATTTCGCGCAAAATGATTTGAACCACGGAGGCACATACGGCACAACGGACTACGACGTTTTTTTGAAACTACGAATGATATTTTGGCCAAAGCAATCGAGCTTGTAGAGAAAGTGTAAGGCCGTCGCAGTGCTGTTTCTTTGCGATCGCCGCGTTAAACAAAAAAAACATCTTGCGTGAAGCTGGTTTTCAGCGTTCTGCCTTAATACTTCACCGGTTTAACAACATATCCATTTTTTCGCAGCAAACTTATTATGCCTCTGTCGCCTACTAAATGCGCTGCTCCAAATGCGAAGAATGTGGGTTCTGCTTTTATTTGTTTTTCAATAGCAGGTGTCCATTCTGAATTGCGTTTGTCCAGCAGTTCATCCTCCAGTAAATCATAGCTTTTGTCGTTTTTGATTTCTTCGGTAAGTCCTTTTAAGTCTCTCCGTTTATACATGTCCATCATTTTGTCCATCGCCTTTTTGCAGGAGTCTGCATTCAGCAGCATGTCTTTTAGCATATCGGTTTGATCCTTCAGGCTAATTGTGTTGATGGCTTCAAGCTCTCGTTCTGGTGATTCCAGTCCTTTAATTTCAATGTTGTTGTCTTTGGCTTTTTGTGCAAGCGCCAGGTCCCAACTCGCCATCGGGCATTTCATAATTCCCATTGTAATAATGGAGACTAACGCAAACGGCTTTATGCGCGTCATCATGGCAATCGGCATTTGTGTGATCTTCTGAAAACTATCAGCCAGTGCGTTATATTCTTTTTCAGAAAGAAGGTCTTTCCATGAAGAGTCGGTCAGCATCATACCCTGCTGCACTTTAATCATAACGGATGGGTCATCCATATCCATTTCAAGAAATAGCTTTTTCGATGACTGTATTTTGCCGGAGATTACAGGTGAGATAACAAGGTCTTCAGGGCATACAAGATGGAATGTGCCATACAGATAGGAGGGTTGTTGCAAACCATTGCCGCTTACTTCCCACAATAAAGACGAATATGTTGTCGTTTGAGCAGTTGATGCATTGCAAAAAATAAATGTGATGATGCTGGTGAAAAGAAAATTCAACAGCTTTTTATTGATCGAATAACGCATAACGATCGTGTTTTGAGTGCATGATACAAATTAAATTGTCTCGACGGTAATTACTATAAAAAAAGTCCCGCATTGATATGCGGGACACTCTAAACCAAAACCAACTGCTTATGAAAATTATTGTATAGTTATTTCTTTAGGTAATGCCTTTACTTCTTCTTTCTTGGGTAAGAAAAGTTTAAGCACACCATTATCGTATTTTGCCTGAATACCTTCTGCGTTTACTTTGTCATCAACTGTAAAGCTGCGCTTAAAGCTTGTTACAGAAAATTCACGGCGATGTGTTTTGTATTCTTTGTTTTCGGCTTCATTTTTCTTTTCAAAACTGATAGTCAATAAACCTTTTTCAAGGTTAATCTTAAAATCTTCTTTTGCAAGGCCCGGAGCCGATAATTCCAAATGGTATGCTTCTTCATTTTCATGAATATTTACCGGAGGAACATTTAAACCTGCTTCTTTACCCCATGCTGCGGGAACGTTGTTAAATAATTCTTCAAACAAGTTGTCGAAAGTTCTGTAGTTACGTTTTACCAGTGTCATAGTTATTTGTTTTTACGTTTTTTCAATTTTTGATCGATGTAAATAGATTTTCAAAATGTGTACCATTGGCTAAATCAGGCCCTAAAGGGGTATTTTCGTCAGTTTATTTTGTGTTAAGTGACAAAGTGTCCATATTTGTCATTATTTTATGACAAAAAGTCTTTATTTTATCCTGTTAAGCATTAAAAGTTTTCTCCTATTTTTGTATTCTAAACAGAAAAACGGAGGACAGAAGAAATGTATCCAGCAGAAATAGTGATGCCAATGAAGGCTGAATTAACAGATAATGGCTTTGATGAGTTACTTACCGCTACTGAGGTTGATGAAACACTTGGAAAGGAAGGAACTACTTTAGTTATGATCAATTCGGTATGTGGATGTGCTGCAGGTGCTGCAAGGCCAGGTGTGGTGATGGCAGTTCATAACAGTGCAAAGCGTCCTGATAAATTAACAACAGTATTTGCGGGTTTTGATATTGCCGCAGTTAATAAAGTTAGAGAACATTTATTACCTTACCCACCGTCTTCACCAGCTATCGCGTTGTTTAAAGACGGCAACCTGGTACATATGGTAGAGCGCCATCAGATTGAAGGCCGCCCTGCCCAGGTAATAGCAAAAAATTTAATCGCTGCTTTCGAAGAATATTGTTAGCAGCTAAAGATATCCATGCGAGCAGCTTTGTTCAATGGATGGGTTAGTAAATACCACCTCCTCATTCCTGGGGGGGTGTCTTTTTTTGTGCAATAGGTTAAGGGTTTTACGTTATAAGTGGTACGTTTTACGTTTATCGTCGCGAAGGATGGCTTCATGCTTCATGTGATAAATACAAATGAATATACTTTGAATTGTTTCGAATTGATTTACGTACAACGTATAACGTACCACTTATAACTTATAAGTCCCGCTATTTTTCCCTATCATTGCAAACTCAACATCAACAGCATACATGTATCCCAATTTATATTACCTGTTTAAAGAATTGTTTGGAGTTAGCATCCCGCCATTAAAGATTGTGAACTCCTTTGGCTTCTTTGTCGCCATGGCATTTCTAGCGGCTGCTTATTTCCTAATCAAGGAGCTTCGCAGAAAACAGGCGCAGGGGATATTTACTTATGAGGAAACACAGCTAACAATCGGCAAACCAGCAAGCACGCAGGAGCTGGCGCTTAACTTCTTTCTCGGATTTACATTGGGCTTTAAAATATTGGGCGTGTTTTTAGTGGAGAACGCACTAAATAATCCGCAGGTTTTTATCTTTTCCAAACAAGGAAGTTGGCCCGCAGGAATTTTGTGCGGACTTTTTTTTATGGGCCTGAAATGGTATGAAAAGAACAAGGTTAAGCTTAAACAGCCAGAAACAAGAACTGTGAGAATTTGGCCAAGCGATAGGGTGGGAGATGTGGTGATTATTGCGGCAGCGGCAGGCTTTTTCGGCGCCAAGTTGTTTGACAATTTTGAGAACTGGGATAGGTTTGTGCAAGACCCCGTTGGTAATTTGCTTTCGCCAAGCGGCCTTACTTTTTATGGTGGTTTAATCTGTGCTACACTTGCTTTATACTGGTATTTTAGAAAACATAAAATCTCATTTATCAATGTATGTGATGCCGCTGCGCCTTCGTTAATGGTTTCATACGGATTGGGGCGAGTTGGTTGCCAGGTTGCAGGAGATGGCGATTGGGGAATTGTCAACAGCGCTTATATAAGCGATGCCAATGGTGCAATATTGCCTGCAACAAGTGTTGAGCAAGTGAAACAAATAGCTGCTACAAATGCCAACTTCTATTCACAATATGGACCAGTGGAAAACTTGCATCACGCTACTTTTAAAGCGTCTATTTTGCCTGATTGGTTTGTTGCGTATACATACCCTCATAATGTGAACAGTGAAGGAATTCCCATTCCCGGTTGCACGTGGGGTGAATATTGTAATCATCTTCCTTTGCCTGTATTTCCAACACCACTTTACGAAATCATCGTCTGCCTTTTATTGTTTTGGGCTTTATGGGCGATCAGGAAAAGGATCAGCATTCCTGGAAGGCTGTTTGCTATTTACCTTATCATGAATGGTGTTGAAAGGTTCTTTATAGAAAAGATCCGCGTAAACTCACGTTATAGCATCTTTGGTTTCCATCCAACGCAGGCGGAAATCATTTCTACGTTACTTGTTATTGCTGGTGTGGCGCTGTATTATTTCGCCCCGAAGTTTAAGAAGACAGCAAAAGCGTAAGAACTATATAACTGTAAGACATAAAAGAAATAAAAAGAGTGGTAAGATGATCTTCATTTTGCCACTCTTTCTTTTTGCTGGTTGCATCAATTAAAGTGCGGGATTCTTATATGTCTACGGCTTTATCACAAACTTGTACTTTCCCTTTACCTGCATTTTCCTGGCCGTTAGTGTAAGCCTGTAGAGATGTTCGCCCCAAACGTTGGAGAGGCGTTGGTCAGTTTGGGGAATATCCTCAATAGAAGGAATAAACTGTGCGGGATCGTATGTCAGTTGCAGTTTTTGCCCTTCTTTTTCCAGTATTACAGTTCCTGGTTTTGTGATGTCGGGTTTTGCCCATGTAAGAAAGTTTTCCTGGTTTGCTTGTTTGGCTTCTGTTAGTGTAAATGCATCTTCTATGGTGAGTGTACTGTTCGAAAGATCGTAGGTTCGTTTCCAGCTTTTTACCGCAGCATCTTCCGTATATGCACCGCTAATGTCCATTGAGAGATGCATGAGCCGGTTATCAAATTGAACGTCTTTAGCGCGATATTTAGCTCCGTATTGTTCCGGCTTTCCATTGATCATGGGCAGATTGTGGTAATTGCTTTGCATCGTCCAGATGGTATAGCGCTCGCTGCTGAAGGTTTGGCGCGTGTATGTTCCCACGCCAGCATCAACGAACATCGGCGTTGAATTCAGGTACAATGAAAAAGTGCCTACATCATTGTGGTTATGGCTCTCGTTGTTGTAGCCCCCCTTTGCCGCAAGGAATAAGCCTTGGCCATCTTTCATATAACAGAATTGAGTTTGTGGATACCATGTGTATTTATCTGAAGGGAGTGCGGGGCTCGTTTTCGATAACCTTGAAGCGCAGCTCCAGTTTTCAATAGTCCTGAAAAAGTCAATTCCAACACCCGTTTCAAGCGCATTGCGCTCTTGCAGGTACGCTGCGAATTGTTGCATTGTATTGCTGTTAACAGCTTCACCATATCTGAAGATCAGCCCCACGTCACCTCCGCCTTTTGCTGAAGCATCCGCGAAATTTACTACCCAGCCATTTCCAACATAGCTGTTAGCAATATATTCTCCCATATTTTTTATCATGGGTTTGCTGAATACATTCAGTTTGCCGCCTGTAACATTGTATAAGATCTGCAAATAGTCATACAATTTACCCGCAGCATGCCCCCAGTAGGATGGGCCTTCTTCACAGGCGCCATCTTCGTTTACATAATTAATGAATTTGTCTACGCTTTTCATGGTCTTGTAAACAGCCGCCGTGCGTTTGTTTCCATCATCTTCCGTCAGCAGAAAACAGATCAATACATTGGAATTACACCAGGGGTTCCAGTTATTCACCAACATACCTGGCGTATAATTCAATGCCTGCCACCAGTAGTCGCTGCGTGCCATATAAGGGATCAATATTCTTTCACTGATATTTTTGCGCAGTTTTGATGCGATAACAGTATCTGTCTTATCCATTTCATTATGCAAAAAATACCAGGTCCATGACAACAACGATCCGAGTTGCCCGGAACCAAGATCAATGATCTCTTCATTGTAATCGGGAAGAGATCGTTTACTTTTCTGCGCGGGGAGGTGTGCCGATAATACCCAGGATGACATTTCGCAGGAGTGCCACACACCGTTGATGATCTGTTCCATAAAGCGTCCTTTTCCTTCCGCCAGTTCAGCATATACAAGCCGGCTGAGCGCGGTATTGTTGGCATTAAAAGGTGTTTCCATTATAACGCGGCTTCCACTGCGTTCGTACTCAAGATAGTCTGTAGCTTTAACCACCTTCCACTCATAAGCCAGATAAGATTCGCCATCCTGTATAATCCTGCTTTTAAAGTTACCCGTTAGCTTGTCCCACCCATCGCGGTTATTATATGCCGGGTATTTGATCCATTGCTCTGTTGGGAGTATGTACGATTTCAGTTGCTGTTCACTTGCTTCTGTTTGTAGCAGGTTACGTTCAGTATATGCGGCAATACTTGTCATTGACATCAATATCCCTAGCAGTACAATCAGATATTTCATATAGCGGCTTTTATCTAAAATAAGCATCCTGTTGAAATAAAGATTATAGCGGTGGAAGTTTTAATGTGAGGCTGGGTGTCAGGTATCAGGTAACAGGCATGAGGTGTCAGGTGTCAGGAATAAGGCATTGGTGTATAGTTGGGCCTGGATAATCCTATTAATTGCAGGTCTTTTTAGATCGGATTCACGAGGGTTTCTAAAAATAAATCAACAAAATGCGCTAATCCCTTAATCCGGATCCGGACAAGAAAGCATCGTTTCTAGCCCTCTTTACTCCCGGTTCCCGCTCATCCATTCCAAATGCCGTTCGTCCATCCAACCCAAAATCCAGGTAACTTTTTCCAACGTTGTACGTACAACTTCCAAATTGAGGGCGCCGTTTATCACTAAAATAAGCCATTCACAGCAATATAATGTACTATGCAAAACATAGTACCTAGTTTTGATCTGTATTATAGAAAAAACAAACCGAACCATAATATTATAGTCATGAAAAAATTGATACTCCTTTTTACCTTCATAAATGCGGCAACTATATATTCATTTGCGCAAACGCCATCTGGAAAGGTGGATGGTAAAATTTCAGGTAATGAAAAGCCCGTTGAAGCGGCTGCTATTTCCCTGTTAAACGCAAAAGATTCATCAGTCGTTAAAATTGCAGTCACAGATAAATCAGGATTGTTCTCACTGGATAAAATAAAGAATGGCAAATTCCTTGTTTCTGCTGAAGCGGTAGGTTTTTCCAAATATTACAGCGAAACGTTTAGCCTTGACGCTAAAAATGCAAACTATACATTAAAAGACGTTGTACTGAAAGCTACCAGCCAGCAACTAAGCACTGTTGTAGTTACGGCTTCAAGGCCTTTGATTGAGCAAAAGATAGATAGGACAGTAGTAAACGTAGACGCTTCACCAACCAACGTGGGCCTGTCAGCTTTGGAAGTGCTGGAAAAATCTCCAGGTATCACAGTTGATAAGGACGGCAATATCAGCCTGAAAGGCAAACAAGGTGTGCTGGTGCTGGTTGATGGCAAACCCACATACCTGAGTGCCCAGGATCTGGCCAATTTGTTGAAGAATATGCCGAGCGTTAACCTGGACCAGATTGAAATTATGACCAACCCTCCTGCAAAATATGATGCATCAGGTAATGCAGGGGTCATCAATATCAAAACAAAGAAGAATAAAATAAAGGGCTTCAACGGAAGCGTTACGCTTGGCGCGGGCAAGGGCATCAATCCTAAAACCAACAACAGCGTTAACATGAATTATCGCACTGGCAAAGTAAACCTTTTTGGTAACTATAGCTTTAACGCGAACAAGGGTATGCAACAACTGGATCTTACGCGTAAGTTCTATGATAGCAACAACGCATTAGAATCGGTTTACGAACAAACAACTAAAATGACTCCCAATTTCCAGATGCATTCTTTTAAAGCGGGCGTAGATTATTTTGTTACGAAGAAAACTACGCTTGGTGTTGTGGTGAATGGCTATGTAAACCCAGGTACATTTACATCCAACGGGGTTACCAATATTTACGATGCGCATAATAACCTTACGGCTACAACCCTTGCCAATAACAATAACAAAGAAAAGTGGAACAATATAGGTGGTAATTTTAACCTGCGCCATGTATTTGATACAACAGGTACTGAGTTGACATCTGACTTTGATTATATGAACTATAAGGCGACTATGAACCAGATGTTTGAAAATCAGTTTTACGATCCACAGGGAATTAAAATACAAAACGATGAGGTGTTGAGAGGCAACCTGCCATCAAATATCAATATATATACTGCAAAAGTTGACTTTACAAAACCGCTTAAGCATGAAGCAAAATTTGAAGCCGGAGTGAAAACAAGTTTTGTAAAAACTGACAACAATGCCTTTTATGATACATTGGATGGCGCCGGCAAATGGCAGGAAGATATGCGCAGAACCAATCACTTTATCTATAATGAAAATATAAATGCAGCTTACGTTAACTATAGCAGGCCATTAAGTAAAAAATGGAGCGCACAGTTGGGATTAAGGTTGGAAAACACCGTCTCAAAAGGCCAGCAACTTACAACCAACACAGAGTTTGAAAGAAACTACACTCAGTTGTTCCCCACTGCCTATGTAGGTTATAAAGTGAACGAAAAGAACCAACTGGCCTTAAGCTACGGCCGTCGTATTCAAAGGCCGGATTATGAGGATATGAATCCATTCTATTATTTCCTTGACAAATACACTTACCAGGTGGGTAATCCATACTTAAAACCGCAGTTCAGCCATAATATTGAATTGAATCATACGTTTAAAGGATTTTTAACTACATCATTACAATACAACAAAACAAAAGACATTATACAACAGGTGCTGGAGCAAATTGACAGCACACATACATCATACGTAAAAAAGAGCAATATTGCTGACCGGGATAACATTGCTTTAAGTGTTAGCGCAAATTTCCCGGTAACAAAATGGTACAAAACAAATATATATGCACAGGGCGTTTACAACAGGTTCAGAGGACAGGTAAACAATGGATATATTGATGTTGACGGTTTGGGATTTATGGCTAACATGACCAATACTTTTAGCCTGAAGAAAAGCTGGACACTGGAGTTGAACGGCTTTTTCAGAAGCACTATGACCGAAGGTACGCTGGTTGCTAAGCCAATGGGTATGGTGAGTTTTGCAGTGAGTAAAAATATAATGAAGAATAAAGGTACTGTCCGCCTGAACGTGAGAGACTTTTTGGATATTCAACAGTTCAGAGGTTATAGCAAGTACCAGAATATTGATGTACAAATACACAACCAGTGGGATAACAGAGTTGTTAACATTAGCTTCACGTACAGGTTCAGCAAAGGCCAGGCAACACAACAAAGAAAGAGGGGTGGATCTGATGATGAATCAAGCCGCGTAAAGGGTGGTGGTGGAGGTAACTAGTTGCCTTACATATTAAAATGCGTCCTCTCATCCTTATTTGAATAATACGTTGGAGATAAATGCATTTTTTTACATCGTTGAAAATTTTTTAGTTTTTTTCTTATGTGACTATAGGCGGCCCCGGTTTTTACCGGGGCCTGTATTTTTAGGGTAATCAAGTGGTTCGTTGTAAGTGTTACGTTATACGTTGATGAGAATGTAGGCGGGTCTTAATCATCTTGGTTTGCGTCTCACAAATCCGTTACACTCCGCCGATAATTAGCGTGTCATAAAGTACATCAGGCAGCATGATGTCAACGTTTTGACTTTTGAATTTTTACTTTTTACTTGCATTACATTTTCATGTTTGCCTTCCAACTACGTTTGCCTTTCAGCATTAAACTTTATCTTTAAGGAAGACAAGGCCATCGATTTACGACGGTGATTTTTGAACTAAATATGTTGCATGAATAAGGCGTTACTTTTTATCGGATTATTGTGCATGGGCAATGCTACTATTTCCTGTAAGTGGTTCTCACATGATAAACAGGACTCCAGGTTTTTAATTGGAAGATGGGGATTTGTTACGATTGTTGACAGCAGTAAAACCGACACATCAAAACCGGCATCCGGAATTTTATCTTCCATTCCCACAAAAGATTCAGTAAAAGCTTCACTTGAGTTTAAAACAGATAGTTCTTATGTTATTTACTCAAAGGAACAGCCGAAGAAAAAAGGAAAATATTACGTGGACTCATCCAGCAAAACGATCTATATAGAAACGGACTCCATTTATCAGCCGTTGCAGATTAAAGAAATTTCAGATTCAACTGTAGAACTTTATCTGCCAGATGACAGTTCTTCATTGCACTTGAAAAGAGAATAGGAGGTGATGTACGATGTGAAGGTTGTAGGTATCAGGTATCAGGTTTCAGACGGAAACTGGAATGTATATTAATAAAAATGAAAAAGGAAATTGAACAAATTCAATTTCCTTTTTCATTTTATATCTAGAAATTCTGGTCTAAAAATTTTGGTGTTGAATAGAGACATCGCGTTTTTGCACAATGAACAAAATCAGACATCCTCAAACCCCACGTCAGCGATCTACTTCCTGCTGTAATTAGGTGCTTCTTTTGTGATCTCTACATCATGTGCGTGGCTTTCACGCATACCAGCGTTGGTGATCTGAACGAATGTAGCCTGCTGTAAAGCTGCAAGATCTTTCGCTCCGCACAATCCCATACCTGCGCGTAATCCACCTACATATTGCGATACCACTTCATTTAAATAACCCTTGTAAGCTACACGCCCTTCAATTCCTTCAGGAACCATTTTCTTTACATCATCGCCATCCTGGAAGTAACGGTCGCCGCTACCTTGCTGCATAGCTCCGATAGAACCCATACCGCGGTATTCTTTAAACTTACGTCCTTCGTAAATAATGGTATCTCCAGGGCTTTCTTCAACACCAGCAAACACACTACCCATCATTACCACACTGGCTCCGGCAGAAAGAGCCTTCACCATGTCACCTGTGTAACGGATACCTCCGTCAGCAATAACCGGAATGCCTTTAGCTTTCAATGCGCCAGCAGCTTCCATAATTGCTGTTAACTGCGGTACACCGGCACCAGCAACAATACGTGTAGTACAAATAGAACCCGGCCCAATACCTACTTTAACTGCATCAGCACCTGCATCAGCCAATGCTTTCGCACCAGCTGCGGTACCTACATTTCCTGCAATCACCTGTAGATTTTTGAAGTTCTTTTTCAGTTGTTTCAGTGAATCGATAACGCCTTTACTATGGCCGTGAGAGCTATCAAGCGCAACAATATCAACACCTACCTGTTGCAAAGCATAAGCTCTGTCCTGTAAGTCCTTTGTGATACCTAAAGCGCCGCCAACCAGCAATCGGCCGAAACCATCTTTAACTGCTGAAGGGTTGTCGCGTACTAGTAAAATATCCCTGTAGGTAATTAAACCGATCAAACGGCCCTGTTTATTAACTACAGGTAATTTTTCAATCTTATATTGGTGAAGAATTTTTTCAGCTTTTTTAAGATCTGTTCCTTCAGGAGCAGTGACCAATTTCTCGCGGGTCATTACTTCTGTAACCTTGCGTTTTTTATCTGTTTCGAAACGTAAGTCACGGTTCGTTAAGATACCAACCAGCTTGCCAGCCTTGTCAACAATGGGAATACCACCAATCTTGTTTTCTTTCATCAGGCGCAGTGCATCACCAATTGTTGCGTCTTCCTGTAATGTAACCGGGTCAATGATCAAACCACTTTCACTTCTCTTTACTTTACGAACCTGTTCTGCCTGTTTTTCAATGCTCATGTTCTTATGCAAAATACCCAGGCCACCTTCGCGTGCCAATGCAATGGCAAGGTTGGCTTCAGTTACTGTATCCATGGCTGCGGACAGCATAGGGATATTTAACGTGATGCTTTTTGTAAGCTGCGACTGAATATTAACATCTTTGGGAAGAACCTGGCTGTAAGCCGGCATAAGAAGAACGTCATCGAAGGTGAGACCTTCACCGAAAAACCTTGAACTGTCAGACTTTTTGTTGGGGGAACTAATTCTTGTTGCCATGTGCAAAGATATAGGGTTGGAATGATTATCTCCAAATTTTTTAAACAAGCGTTTGAAATTGAGCGCTGATGTGGCTTCGTTAAATTACTGATTAAGCATTCATCGTAAGGTTGTTATGCAGCAATTTATTTACAATGTTAAATTCTCAGAACACGCTGTTGTTGGGATCGTTGTTCAATTGAATAATATCCGGCGCTTTTACGTAGCTGCTATTGAAGCGGAAATTAAGGTTGGTGGTAAACTCCAGTTTAAAAGAATCGGCCATCTCTGCCTTCCTGGGAAAAAATACAAAACGCAGTTCCATCGTACCAAACACAAGGTTTTCATTTCTTGTCCTAACACCTCCACCCAGGCCATAATACATTCCTGATTGTGCCAGTTTTTCTCTTTCAGGGGTAATAAGTGCTGCGTCACCAAATACAAACGGCGCAAACTTAAACCCAAACACTTTATATTTTAAAAAGAGATATGTTTCAGAATGCAGGCTCAGGCGCTGGTCTCCCAAAGTAGAATCTGAGCTGAAATACCTGATGCCAAAAGTGTTACTCAAACTAAGCGGGTCAATGCCTAACCTGCTAAACTGTTGCGCATAGGTAAGGCGCATATACTGTCTCAGCTTAACATTATCATGCACAAACAATCTGCTGAACATACTGCCGCCAACCAGTACACTTGCATCCTGAAATTCGCCATGATTTAGAAATGTACATGCCCGTCCGAAATATTGAATGATATCTTTTTTGCCGGTAACTATGTACCTGTTAGCATCAACGCCCGCATACATGCGGTCAAGAAAAGCCTGTTGGTACCAGCCTCCGGTGAAAGCTACATTGTAACCGTAAGGCACGTCTTCCGTTGTACCGAAGCCATACAGGTAAGTAGTTTTAATAAAGTTTTGCCGGAAAAAGGTAAATGATCCCAATACCGCTTTTGTGGTATTAAATTTTTGAATAAGCAGTCCTTTGATCTGCTCGGGCGATTGTAGAAAGGTTGTGTTTATAAAACGCAGCGCCACAAATTGCCTGTCTTTTCTGTCAATATTGTGAAGAAATCTTTTTACACCAATGTTGTAACCGATCCATGCATCGTATGTTCGGTATTTGTATTTGTAGAAAAGCGAATCAGGGAGATTGTACATATTGAATGATTCGCCCTGCGATATAGCTGCAGAGCCCGCCACATGCAGGTATTGCGATGCAAGCGGCCTGTCAAAACGCACCATCCAGCCCTTCTCGTTCCATGCAGCTCCCTGGATGTTAGGCGCAATGGAGCCGTAGGCTACCGATGCATTCACGAAAGAATTAGCAATATTGTTTTTACTGTATAAAAGATTATAGCCGAATGTGGGATCGCGCTTTTGATCCCAGAGTACCGAAAGCTGCACTTTTTGGCCCATTCCAAGCACATTCGCGTCTGCGACTCTTCCCTTAAACTGCTCAGGGCTAAATTGCGTTACTTCACCCACAATACTGAAAAGGTCTTTGGTTGCAACCTCCACGTCAACGGAGTCCGGGTCGCCATCAATAGGTTTGATAATAATACGAGCATCCTGCATAAACTCCAGCGAACGTAAATACCTTTCATTGTCCGCCATCATGTATGCATTTACCGGTGTGCGTTCTTTTACAAAAAGATTGTTGCGAATCACCCATTCTCTTGAATTGCGGTGCAGGTGATTTAAAATCTTGGTACCAAAATAATTGCTGCTTTGCGTTGTATCCTGAAAAGTGGTTTCAAAGCCAAAAATCCTTACACGTATATGCCGGATAACCTTTCCTTCAAATGGCAAATAGGGTTCTTCACTCTTTGCGTTGATGAGTTCAGTGGTGGAATCGGGTGCACTGCGGGTAATGGCGTTCACGGCAAAATCGAAAATGTTGTTTTTCTTTTTTTCAGGTTTCGAGGTGTCTTTATCCTGGGCATAGCTTATGCTGAAGAAAAGAAAGGATACAAGGTATGCCAGCGTGACTCTTAAAATATATGTAAGCGAGATTTTCAACAAACCAGTTTTTATTAGTTGTTGTCACAAATTATTCCAACAACAACAATTTTAGTCTAAAATACTTTAATTAGAACGTATTAGGTGTCAACTGAACTATAAAACCGTTAACTGCACTACTTTTGCAATGTAAATTATTTAGCATGAAGTACCAGGTAGGAGATGATATCATTGTGTTGCATAGCAATGAAGAAGGAAAAGTAATAGAGATCGTTAACGATAAAATGGTCATGATTGAAGTGCGTGGGGTAAAATTTCCCGCCTACATGGACCAGATTGACTTTCCCTACTTTCACAGGTTTACTAAAAAGAAGGTTGTTGAAGAAAAGAAGCCTGTAAAAACATATGTTGAAAATATACCAAAGGAAAAGCCGACTGCGAATAAAATAAAAGTAGAAGACGGCGTTTGGTTGTCCCTTCTACCCAAGTTTGAATTGGATGATTTTAACGATGAGGTGGTTGAAGAATTTAAGGTTTACCTGGTAAACAAGACCGAAAATGCGTACAAGTTTATTTACAGGCAACTGTTTTTTGGGGAGGCTGATTTTGAATTGAAGAATGAGGTGCTGGCATTCCAGGATTTTTATTTACATGACATTCCGTTTGAGGACCTGAACGACAATCCGCATTTTACATTCGAATTCTCCTTACTAAAAGAAAATAAGAGAAAGGCTGATTTTTTTGAGGCTTCTGTAAAGCTGAAAGCTAAACAGGTTTTTGTGCGCATTGAAGAGATGAAAGAAAGAAACGAACCAACCATTTCTTACGAGCTCTTTAAAAAATACCCGGATAAGGCTTCGGACGACAAGATTGAACTTACGCCGCTTGTTGCCAAAGGATACAAAATGTATGATGCCGCAAGGACGAGGCAAAATCTTGAGCCGGCGAGATCTGTGATTGACCTGCACATCGAAAAACTGCTGAACGATTTTAAACACCTCAGCAACTTTGAAATATTGATGCTGCAATTAAAAGAGTTTGAGAAATGGTATGAGTTGGCAATAGCGCATCGTCAGCCTTCATTAACCGTGATTCATGGCGTAGGAAGTGGCAGGCTGCGCGATGAAATTCATGATTTACTAAAAGTGCGCAAGGAGGTTAAGACCTTTATCAACCAGTACGATCCACGGTTTGGCTACGGCGCCACGGAAATATTTTTTCAGTATTAATGCTTCTTGTCAGGCATGAAGTCAAACGGCGAACATATTGCACCAGTAAAAAATATGCGGACCGAGTTCCGCATTTTTACTTTTGATATAACGGATCAGGAGTCAATCAACAGTGCTCCACACAGGCATAATTTTCATGAAATCATATTTCTGCAAGAAGGGGAGGCATCTCATGAAATTGATGGAGAGCAATACCAGGTTAAAGGGCCCGAAGTAATACTTGTAGCGCAGGGAAAAGTACATTCATTTAAAGTGCGGCCCGGAGCCAAAGGTTATATTGTACGTTTTGCCGGAAGCTTTTTGCCGGAGAATACTGAATGCCTTTTTTCGCAATTTTTCTTTCTTTCCAATATACCGGTGCGATGTGAAGAATTCAGGCAGAAAATTACCGGTTTGCTGCAATTGATTCTTAATGCGGATAATGAGCCTGACAGGAAACCGGCTTTTATTAAATATCTTTTGTCGGCATATGTTGAATTGCTCAAAGATGAAAAAGAGAAGCATTTTGCTTCGGCAAATAAATCATCGAAAGAAAATTACCAGCTATTCAACCGATTCCTGATGCTTGTTGAAAATCATTTTCACGATCAGCAACCGGTGGATTTTTATGCAAAAACCTTGAATGTAACTCCGCGTAAGTTAGGAGAAATAAGCAAGGAAGTGTTTGGCCTAAGCTCATCTAATGTAATTGACAGCCGCCTGATGCTTGAAGCCAAGCGGTTGTTGCTGTACACGCCCCAGTCAATACAGGAGATTACATACACTTTGGGATTTAGCGATCAGTCGTATTTTACAAAAACTTTCCGCAAGCGGGAGGGGCTTACTCCCTCCGAATACAGAACGAGGAACAAGGTTGCATAAAAGTACCAGTCTTCGGCAGAAAACTACCAATACTCCCCATTGCCTGCTGCTAGCTTTGCATAAAATATTAATAATATGAAAATAGCACTCATAGGCGCAACCGGTTTTGTAGGCAACCATCTACTGAAAGAAGCTTTACACAGAAATTATGATGTAACAGCCATTGTGCGTGACCCGTCAAAATTAACGGTGAACGACAAACATCTGACGGTTGTAAAAGGTGATGTGTATAATGAAGAGGAACTTGCAGGCTTATTGAAAGGCCACGATGCAATAGTAAGTGCGTTTAATTCAGGCTGGCAGAACCCCAATATTTATGGTGATTTTATGAAGGGTTCAGACGCGATCAACAATGCAGCAAAAAAAGCAGGCATAAAGCGCATTATTATTGTTGGTGGTGCAGGAAGTTTGTATGTAGCTCCCGGTGTTCAGGCTGTTGATACCCCTGCATTTCCTGCAGAGTGGAAGCAAGGTGCGCTGGCTGCAAGGGATGCCTTGAATAACATTAAAAAAGAAAACCATCTTGATTGGACATTCATCAGCCCGGCAGTAAATCTTCATCCCGGTGAACGCACATCTTCATTTCGTATCGGCCATGATGAGCCCGTAACAAATGAGAAAGGCGAATCCTCTATTTCCGTTGAAGATCTTGCTGTTGCTTTGTTTGATGAGTTAGAGAAAGGTGAGTTTGTACAGAAACGCTTTACAGTTGGCTATTAGGATAATTGACAATTGAAGAAGAATTGATAATTGAAGTTGACAATTGACAATGACAGAAGGCGAAAAATACAACACGATTTCCTGATCCATTTTCAATTGTCAATTTCAACTTATTCCTCCCGTGTTCTCCGTGAAAAATACTCCTTTAACTCAGTGGTTAAAATCCTCCTGTTGCATGGGCTATTTCAATCCCGGATAAACGGTGTTGCACAAAGGCATTTTCACCTGTCAATTTCATCCGCACATTTGCATATTCACGCATTTGCACATTAAATGTCTTTCCCTTCAATCTTATACTTAATAATCACTTTCGCGTTTTTCTGCTCAGTAGAGGTGATGAACAGCTCATATCTTTTTCCGCCGGTGGTTATCACCATTAAAGCGGTATTTGGCGGGATTCTTCCAAGATTATCAGCAACCATAATAAACTCGTGTGTTGGATCATCTATGGAAGCTTTGATATTTAACGTGATCGGCTCGTAGGATAGCCGTTTTTTTAACGCCACAATTTCATTGTTGTGAAACACGGTGATAGTGTCGTCATCAATTTCACCATTATCGTACAGCTGTATTTTTATATCAGGAGACGTGGTTGTAATTATTTTCACCAACGCATTTTCACGCTCCTTAATCACATTAGGCACAGGTATTTGTTTGGGCGGCTGTATAGTTTTCGGCGTATCGACAGGAACAGGCGTTTTTACCACTGCATCCGCGGAATCAATTTTGTGCGTAGCAGGTGGCTTCGTTGATTCGGTACTTGGTTGGGTTTTAGGTTTGCTTTTCACAACAGGAGGCTGCACCTGTGGTGTAGTTTTCGGCGCTGCAGGTTTTGACTGTGGCGTTTTAGTAGTCGGTTTTGGTTTGGGTTTGGCTTTTTCTCTTTTTACAAGAAAATCCTCTTTCTGAAAATCAGACTCGGGCACTTTTTCGAGATATACTGTCCCCGCGCCACAATCGGCCTTATTGTTAACATTTACGCTGGTGAAATTGCCCTCAAGCACTTCCTGGTCACCGTTTTTCGAATAATCGAGATAGCAGGTCATGATGCACGGCGTAGACTGATCAGCTATCTTAACGTCAAGCATTTTAGTTTCCTGCAATATCACGTTCTGCGCCTTGCTCATGTAAATGCCACGCATCGCTGCCTTGCCATAAAAAACGGTGGTTCGGTAGGAGTAGGTAACGCCATTCAGGGCGCTATTGGGTAGTTGTTCAATTTGAATTTCATATTTATATCGCTGCCTGTAAAAACCCGTGCCTGACATAAAATATCCACGCCAAATACCGGTTATATCCTGAGCAGCAACAGAAGAGCCCACTAAGACGAATAGGGCAAACGAAATCAGCAGCTTCATCATATTACAAAAGTAGCTTTTGTAAATCCTTTTAAGAAATAGAAAAAACGTTAAGGTTTTGGAAAAAGTGAATGGCCAACAGTCAATGGTGAAATGTGCAGCAGATTGAACCGGTTTAGGCTAAAGTGAGGTGTAAGGTGTAAGGAGTGAGGCGTAAGGAGTGAGGCGTAAAGTTTGAGGCATAAGGCAAGCCAGTCCCGTTAGGCACGAGCTTTCCGGGGCCCTTCTTGTTGGCGAGGATTGAAAAGTAGATCGGGCTTGTGACCCAAGACCTCACGCCTTATACCTTACGCCTTAAACTTAATAGATGAAACCTGATGCTAATACCTAAAAGCCAATAGCTAAAACTGCCAGCTTTTTGTTACTTTTGCAACCCAAATAGAAAGCCAGGGAAAGATTATATGATTAACATTACATTTCCAGACGGAGCAGTAAGGCAATATGAACCAGGCGTTACTGCGTTAGACATCGCGAAATCGATCAGTGAGGGCCTTGCCAGGAAGGTATTGGCCGCCAGTGTTAACAACGAAGTATGGGATGCCACGCGCCCTATAACGACGGACGCTAACCTGAAACTGTTGACGTGGGATGATACGGACGGAAAAAGCACATTCTGGCACTCCTCTGCTCACCTTATGGCTGAGGCAGTTGAGAGCATTTTTCCCGGGGTGAAATTCTGGGTTGGACCGGCTATTGATAAAGGTTTTTATTACGATATGGATCTGGGCGACAGGAAAATATCTGAAGAGGACCTGGTTGCTTTGGAGAAAAAAATGAATGAACTGGCTAAGCAGGGCAACGTCTACATTCGTAAAGAAATTCCTAAAGCTGAAGCTGTATCGTACTTTGCGGATAAAGGCGATGAATACAAACTTGACCTGCTTCAAAATCTGGAAGATGGCAAGATCACTTTCTATACGCAGGGTAATTTTACCGATTTGTGCCGCGGGCCGCACATTCCCAATACAGGTTTTATCAAAGCCATCAAACTGACCAATATTGCCGGCGCATACTGGAAGGGTGATGAAAAGAATAAACAACTGACTCGTGTTTACGGGGTTACTTTCCCTAATCAGAAAGAACTGGACGAATACGTTACCATGCTGGAGGAAGCCAAGAAAAGGGATCACCGCAAACTTGGTAAGGAATTAGGAATTTTCACCATGGATGATGATATCGGCCCGGGTTTAGCTTTGTGGATGCCTAATGGCACCATCATTATTGAAGAGTTGGAAAGACTGGCTAAGGAAACTGAAGAAGATGCAGGATACAAACGTGTGGTAACACCGCATATTGCAAAAGAGAATCTGTATTTAACCAGTGGACATCTGCCTTATTACCAGGATAGTATGTATCCGCCGATGGAGTTGGATGGTACAAAATACTATCTGAAGGCAATGAACTGCCCGCATCACCATAAAATATTCTCCGCAGAACCCAAGAGCTACAAAGATCTTCCTTTGCGTTTAGCTGAATATGGTACCTGCTACCGTTACGAGCAGAGTGGTGAGTTGTTCGGTTTAATGCGTGTGCGTTGCCTGCATATGAATGATGCACACATCTATTGCAGTAAGGAACAATTTGCACAGGAGTTTAAGGCTGTGAATGATATGTATCTGAAATATTTCAAGATCTTCGGTATTGAGAAATATGTGATGCGTTTGTCTTTACATGATCCTGAAAAATTAGGCCAGAAATATATCAACGAGCCTGAACTTTGGCTGGAAACGGAAGAGCTGGTTAGAAACGTGTTGAAGGAAACAAATACACCGTTTGTGGAAGTAGCGGGTGAAGGTGCCTTCTACGGCCCGAAGATCGACGTGCAGATCTGGAGCGCGATCGGACGTGAATTTACATTGGCAACCAACCAGGTAGATTTTGCGCAAGGCCGCAGATTCAACCTTGAATATACTACTAAAGACAATCAGTCTGACGTTCCTTTGATCATTCACAGAGCGCCTTTAGGCACACACGAACGCTTTATTGGATTCCTGTTGGAACACTATGCTGGTAAATTCCCAACATGGTTGGCTCCATTACAGGTAAAAATTCTGCCAATAAGTGATAAGTTTGCACCTTATGCTCACGAAGTGCAACAGAAGCTGCGTAAAGCGAAGGTGAGAGTAGAAATAGATGAACGTAACGAAAAGATTGGTAAAAAGATCCGTGAGGCTGAGCTGGGCAAGGTACCTTACATGCTGGTAATAGGCGAGAAAGAAGTAAACGAAGGAAAACTTTCTATCCGCAGACAAGGTAAAGGCGATGCCGGAACACTGACAGTAGATGAGTTCATAAATAATTTAGTAGACGAGATAACAAACAGGAAGGCTGAATAAAACATTTTTTTATCTTTATAAGCCAAAATAAAATCAATTAACCAAAAAACAATTAATGGCATTACCAAACAGAACAGGTGGGCGTTTTAACCCCAGGTTTAACAGACAACCCGAACCAGAACATCGCATAAATGAAAAAATCAGAGTACCACAGGTGCGATTGGTAGGGGAGAATGTAACAGTTGGTATTTATCCTACACAGGAAGCATTACGTATAGCACAGGACCAGGAGATGGACCTGGTGGAAATTTCACCAAACGCAGATCCTCCGGTTTGTAAAGTGATCGATTATAAAAAATTCCTATACGAGAAAAAACGTAAGGAAAAAGAAATGAAAGCCAATGCCAAGCAGAGCGAGGTTAAAGAAATCCGCTTTACTCCAGGCACTGATGATCATGACTTTGATTTTAAAGCGAAGCACGCTGAGAAATTTTTGAAAGATGGCAACAAAGTGAAAGCATATGTTCAGTTTAAAGGACGTGCGATCATGTTCCAGGACAGGGGCCAGCTTTTATTATTGAAATTTGCTGAGCGTCTGGCTGACGTAGGGGTGTTGGAAGGATTACCTAAAATGGAAGGCAAAAGAATGCTGGTTATGTTTGCACCTAAGGGTTCAAAGAAAGCAGCAGCTAAATAAGATTACATTTTATTTAATAAATTGGCCGACGATGAGTCGGCCTTTTTGCGTTTGAAGCAAGACATCTTTTTAAGTACGATTTACGAAATATCGCCATTCCAATTCGTTCATATCTTTATGAGGTACGCGATAAAAAATGGCAGATACAGCTGACAGCTCAGATAAACAAACCAGCCAGCCATTATGTACTTCATACTTCGTAAATCGTACTTGCATTATACTGGCTGCCCAAAAGTCAATAAGTTATTATCTGGATCAAGCATAGAGAATTCTCTTTGTCCCCACGGCTTGGTTTCTAAATGGCCGTTTGGGTGTATGCTTAAATGCTTGTCCAACAGCCACTGATATAACTGATTAATTTGATTTGTGCGGATATACACCTGTCCATAATTCTCTTTCGGATCAAGCTCTTTGAATTCAAAGAAGTGAAGCTGAATATTGTCTTTCTGCACCATCAAATAGCCATCATAATCTGCATTGCCAAATTCCAGGAACTCAAGTTTGTTTATGTAAAAATCTCTCGTAGCGGCCTTGTTACGCATGGGTAATTTGGGATTGACATCTGTAAGCATAGTATTGATTTGAGATTTGAAATTTCAGATTTGAATTATTGGGTTCAATATGAATTCTTCCCATCGTACATCTTAAATCATGCATCATACGGATTGTTTATTCAACAGTTCTAAATCTTCTGCATCGAGTTTCAATTCAGGTGCATCAAATATAGTTTGCAACTGGCTTTGGCTTGTGGCACTTACAATAGGTGCAGTTATATGTGGTTGTGCTAACAGCCAGGCTAATGCGACTGTTGCCTGTTTGGTGTTATGTTTGGCAGCAACTTTATCCAATGCATTTAAAACTGCCAGCCCCTTTTTATTCAAATATTGTTTTGCGCCGCCGCCACGAACACTCTTTCCGAGATCAGCTTCTGAGCGGTATTTCCCTGTAAGAAAACCTGCTGCCAGCGACCAGTAAGGAAACACAGAAAGGTTGTATTTCTCTACTAAGGGCAAATACTCAGTCTCGTACTTTGTGCGTTCAACTAAGTTGTAATGCGGTTCTAGTGCCACATATCTTGGCAGGCCCTTTTTTTCATAAGCTTCAAATGATTCTTTCAGTCTTTCAGGAGAAAGATTAGATGCTGCTATATAACGGACTTTACCTTTTTCAATGATCTCATCATAAGCCGAAAGTGTTTCTTCAACCGGCGTTTTGTTGTCATCGAAATGTGTGTAATAGAGATCAATGTAATCTACCTGTAAACGTTGTAAAGATTCATCCACGGATCGAAGGATATGCTTTTTGCTAATGTCATTCGGATGTTCTTTTGTTTCAGATCCCACCTTGGTGGCAATAACCAGCTTTTCACGATTGCCCCTCGCTTTCATCCATTTACCAATGATGGTTTCGGATGTTCCCCCTGTTCCGTTCACCCACCAGGGGTAAGTGTCTGCTGTATCAATAAAATTGAATCCACCGTTGACAAATCCGTCTAGTATTTCAAAAGAATGCTGTTCATCTAACGTCCAGCCGAACACATTTCCACCTAAATTAATCGGCACAACTTCCAGGTCGGAATTGGCAATTTTTACTTTCTTCATTTTATGAATATTGTTAATGATAAAAATGATTGCGGCGTAATACAAGTAAAACGTCGCTTAATTGTTCGATATAAAGAACCAACAATATTGAAGCCAGAAATATGTTCTGCCAGGTACGAATTGTGAGGTACGAAGTGCCCAATCTTTCGCAGGTTCCATTTTTTTTATACCTCTTCAACACTCGAGTTGATGAGGTAATTGTTTTAAACTTTTATCCCTCTTACCTTTCCGATAATGTTAAGAATTGATACAGCAAAATTTGGCGGGTTGACGGACACAATTTCTTCCTTGTACTTTTTCATGAGCATAGAAAGATGAGTCGCCACATTAAAATTTGTTTTCATCGGTTGATGACTTCCGTTAGAGAGCTTTGTAACAACACTGCAAAGGCCTTCAAAGTATTCAGCGAAGTGCATGGCAGGAGAGTGGGTGTTATAGACACGGGCCGGTTTATCTGAAAGATTGCGAAATGTATGTGCTGTGCCAGCAGCAACAGTTAATTCTTCGCCCTGTTGTAATAGCTGCCATTGGCCGTTAACATTAACTTCCATTTGTCCTTCAAGTACGCGATAACTTTCAGTTGCGTGCGGGTGAATATGCAAGGGAGTCCCGTCGGCGTTGGGCAGCAGTTTCCATTCCATTTCAAGAGATTTTCCGTTTGTATCACCAGCTGTTTTTATAATATAAAACACCATGCCGATCGGTGTCATATCTAAAGTTTGGTTAGTGGTAATCATAACAATTGTTTTCAGCTAAAGGGAAAGTAAGATGATTGCAATGCGCGAATAGCCGGGCATCATGCGTTGCTAATTCAATATTGTTTAGTTAAGATGAAAGCATTCATCTAATTGCTTTTAGTTCAATCTTTTTAAAAGTGTAAGTATTTTAAGTACGATCTTAACTAAACGGCATTGAATCACTATTTCAAAATAGAAAGAAAAATTAGCAAATGGAAGCAGCAGCGATTATTCTTCATTTATTGGATCGGCGTTCAGAAGGTAATTTCAGGTGTTCCTTAATCTTTGATTATAATAACTTACTCTTCAAACGTAAATTTCTTATTGGTTTTAACGCCCTTATTTGCATCGCAAATTTGGTTAAGGGTTTGAATAAGATTGTTTGCAGCTATGGGAGGCGACATGGATTTAAAATATCTCCGCTGGCCATTAAAATAAGCAATGATGGTAACAATTGGCGCATCACAACAAAACTCCTGCTTCATTCTTAAGGTTTTCAGGTTAGATGTTTGTAATGCATTAGTCAGTTTGTTGTAAAGTGTATTCGAAACTTTACCGGTAAAATAACCTTGCTTTGCACTATCTCTGTAAAAAGTGTTGTTATCAAACACCGTTTCCACGTATAGTTTATAGCGCTTAGAATTGTTTAATTCCATATGATAAACGTTGCAGGATCCATGGCAGAGCGTTGTGTGGAATACAATTTTTTCAAACCTGATACTTTTGTCAACTGTTGTTTCCTGCTTTTTAAATGAAATGGTTTCTTTTCCAAAAAAGAAGTTTTTTGCAAGATCAGAAACGGGTCTTAGCACGAGCGCCGAATCAGATTGATAGTCAATTGTGAAGTCATATCTGTCTACATACTTAACCTTAAAGTCTGTTTTGGATGATGTATAGCGTTGCTGAAAGCTTAGTGTATCGTTTATAATAACGAGTTTGAAAGGTTCTTCCCTAAAATCAGCATTTGAAAGAAGGTTGTAGTCTACTGTACTGTCAACGAATAACGCTTCTACATCATCAGTTATCCATGTGCCGACAGGTTTGGTTACCTGGCCAAAAGAGCCGATAAAAAGGAACGTAAAAATTAAAGCGTATGATATTTTTAAGGTATAGCAATAACGGAGCTGCATTGGCGATGCTTTGAGGTTTAAATGTATAATAATAAATATACAAAGTTGGCATCATGCAATCGTGACGGCATTATTGAATTCATTTTGCAAAATGTAATTTTCTCTACACAATGTTTTTTTTAGAAGAATGCAACTTCATGTTTTTGCTACCTGTGCCTGGTATTAAAAGATTACTACCTTGTAATCGGTACCAATACACCCAACTGTGCGCTCAATAGCCAATAAGACCAGCCCGGTACTACTGGTTTTATCATGAGGTTTACATTTTGTTTTAATTCAATTATAACAGGCTTAAACCGATATTGTACACCGCCCGCAAAATGAAAACCAAAGATTGAATTGTTGGTCTTGCTATTATCTATAACATAGCCCGGAAGCGTGTATTGGTACGTTCGCGTTACAAACGAAAAATCGGCACCAGCTCCTAAGAAAAATGAAAACCCTTTTTCCGAAATTTCCTTTCTTCCTAATATCGATTTAAAACCTACCTGGAAATTCTTTATTGAATAGGCCAATTTTGTCTCAGCCATCCCGATAAGGTCGCCATCTTTAGTTGTTATCGCAGTTGGTTCGTCCTGAAATTCCTTGTTGTACAATGCTCCTTCAATATAAAGGGATGAATAGTCTGTGTGAAAATATTCAAGTTTTATAGTAGGCGCCAGTCCCTTAAATTGGTCTCTGGCTCCGGGGTAATTAAAGGTGCCAAATGAAGCCCCTACAGTTAATTGCGATGATGCCTGTGTGTAAATAAGGATTGTTGTGAAAAGAAAAATAAGCCTTTTCATAGCGTGTTATTTTTGAATAATGTTTGCTGAAGCTGAGGTAGCGAACGATATGCCATTGTATGCGCCCATGGGAAGGCTGCAAAAACGGATCTGTAATTTGCCGTTTGTATGGTTTACATAAACAACCTGGTTTTCGTAGCTCTGAAAACGGAGGCTGTTTCTTACGGCGCTTATATAAACCTTGTTATAATCGTTATCGGTTTGATCAAAGCTCCTTACATTAACGGTTGAATAAATACCATCTTCCGGCTCTTTGTCTTTCCAGTGCGGATGAAACAATACCTCGATTGAATTTGACCCGATTGCTTCAACTGTTAGAATACCATCTGTATCGTATGACTTAAGGATATATGAAAACGCGTCGCCGGGCATATTTGAAAAGCTTAAAGTATTGTCGGGTACATTACAAGGCGGGTTTCCCTGCTTCAGCTTTACATCAACATATACGCTGTCGTATTTTGTTTGGCACGAATTGTTGCCGACAGATAAATAATACCATCCTTTATTTTTTAACTGCGCATTTGGAATGGCATTATACGCTTTACCGCTTCTGAGATTATCCGGCCCATGCCAATCATAAATACTATAACCACCTACATCGCGTGAATAGAATTTAAGTGTGTCGCCGATGGTTACTATTTTGTTAGAAGATGCATGTACTTGTTGAATTTCGTCGCAATTGTCAGTGGCAGAGTTTTTCGTGCAACCGGATAATGCAATAGCCAGTATGGCTGCGTATAATGTTTTCATGAGTGTTTTTTCAAGGGTTATAAATTAAAACTTCAGGGTTTGTGCATGGGTTTCAAGGTTTTAGATCAAATATAAATTGCCGGATAATTACGGCAAAATTTGATTGGAACAAATTGTGCTGATTTTAAAAAATTAAGGCGCGGACTATAGATAGCTACAGCAAATGTTGCGCGATGAGGCAAATGTCACGCATGCGGTATAAGCCTTATAATGTTGTAAATGATTTTTCCAACCAAATTCTGTTGTCTTCGGGGATAGGGCAAGTGTCAGGCCTTTTTCTATTAAATAGTTCCATAGATTGCACAACTCTTATGTCGTTGCCAGCAAAAAAACTTCTCCGCTTGCTGGCAACAAATTATCAGATCGATTGGTAAAATAAAGCTTTTCCATGTCCTTTGTCGATATTGTGCTTGCCTCTTTAAAACCGGCTTCATGTGCCAGTGCCAATATTTCATCCGGTGTAAAGAAGCTGACAAATGGCGTTCCTGCAGCGCGTGCGCCTTTCTCTGCTATTTCCTGCATGGGCCTGTCTTCTTCATCAAGCAGTTCAATTGGCAAATAGAATGTAATTGCAAGCTTAGAACCCGGTGCAAGCGATGCTATTTGCTTTAGTGTTGAAATGATGGCTTCTTTGGTAAGATATAAAGTAACACCGGTGCAAGCGACAACAGCGGGCTTATTGGTATCAAACCCCATTTTTTGCAGCTCTGTCCACCAGGATGAGGTTTCAAAATTAACAGGTACAAAATGCAGGTTGCCATGTATGCCTAACCCCAATTCTATTAATCGCTGTTGCTTCCATGCCAGCGTATTGGGCTGGTCAATTTCATAGATCTGAAGTCCGGACGCAATATCCTGCCTGCGTTGGGCAAATGTATCAAGGCCAGCGCCGAGAATAACATACTGGCTTATCCCGAACTTACTTTGTTCAATCATCAGGTCCTCAATAAACCGTCCGCGAGCTACGATAGAAGCCCTCAGGCGTTTCGTATATTTCATATCAGGGCGTTGTTGCCAGTCATCTGCGGGAGCAACTAATTTAAAACCAATTTCATCCTCCATTATATGTGGCGTAGCATCTGTCTGAACATGTAAAGCTCGCCATAAGGCTGTTCTTGCCGCGGTATTATCTGGTTGTATTGCCTGATTGGTTGGTTCCATGAAGCATAGATATTTGGCCTGTTCTAAAATACCTTGTTGCTGGTGCAGACTTTCCCAATCGAAGCTGCTTAAAGCAACAAAATTGAGTGTATTATCCTACTTATCAATTAATCGTCTGTGATAATTTATTTGCCCCAAATGATAGGTCAAGTGTGTCGCCAAATGTACCAGCAAATATTCCGTAGATGTCATTTCTTCAAATACCAAAACTGGATATTCATTAGCCAAAGTATTTTCATCCAGGTTGTCAAGTGAATTGTTTACAACCTGAATAGTGTCGTCAATCATGCGCAGCAGGTATGGCCTGGGAATATTTTTTAATGAGAACTCTTTTTCTCTGTCTCTCATATAACCGGAATGGCCGATCTCTTTTCCAATATAAGTATTCAGGTTGCCTATTAAATGAAGGCAAAGGTTTCCTCCTGAATTGGCAATTTGTTCTTGAGTTTTCCAAAGATTTTCATCCTGCTTATACAATTCTATTTCTTGTCTTAACCTGTTTAAATCTCTTGTAAACAGTGATTTCAAGGTTTCAATCAGCATGCGGTTCAATCTTTAAATATTTCATCAAAGGTTTTAATAGCGCCTAATAAATTTAAGCGCACTTACTGAGTACCACTATCCTTCCTGCATTTAATTAAGTAAAACGGAAAATTTTCCTTTACTTCTTCAATCTCAAATAAACCAGCGCTGTCAAACGCTGCATGAACAGATTCGCAGTCATAAAAAAACATCTTAACACCTTCAAATATTTCGTATCTATCCTTGCTGATAAACTTTCCCTGACCGTAAGTATGGGCTTCTTTAGTGATAGCAACAAAAAACATGTAACCATTTTCAGTTAGCTGATTGTAGCAATCGCTGATCAATTTTGTTCTTTCGTTTGCATCTAATAGATGGATCAAGGAATAACAAAATATCCCATCGTATTTGTTGTCGTCAAAAGGCATGTCAGTAACCGATCCATGATGAATGTTCATCTCTGTTCCATAATGTTTTTTGGCCAGTTCTATTGCGGTTTTCGATATTTCAATTCCTGTTACGTTCATTCCGTTATCACGGAAAACTTGCGCATTTCGTCCGTAACCAATACCCGGAATAAGGACATTTTTTATTCCTTTTTCTACAAAAAAATATTTTGTAAGAATAGCGGATCGCGATGGTTCAAGCCCCCACATTTCCTGCTTTTCGTTAAAGTTGGTTTCCCAGAATTCTGCCATAGTTCCAATGTCTTTTGAAATAGTTATATGTCATTTTGATCTTTACGTTAACCGCTTCAATCTAAAGCTTCCAATGAAATGATGCGTTATGTTTGAACCATCCTTATAATAGAAGTCCAATGATCCTTCAAAGTATCCGCCCGGCAGCAGGTCAGACCTTGTTATTGTCAGATTCATGGGTTTATAAAAATCATGATTGCAATATTCAGTTCCTATGAATAATGCATCAAGAATAAGGTTTTTATAAACTCCTGTAGTGGAAACATTTGTCACGAAACCAATGCCATAACCTTTTCCCGAAGCCAGTGAATTACACGAAATAGTGGTTCCTCTGGACCCTATCAGGTCCTGGTATGCAGCGAGCGGCGGATCTTCCGGATGAGTTGCATCACCGATAATGGAGTAGGGCTTGCCATCTATTGAATAATTGATGAAGAGCCTGGTATCCGTCTGGCAGGTGGAGAGATTAATTACATTATCCAAACCTGTTCTCAGCGATGCTGCTGTATCTGTTCCGGCCTCCCCACTTGCGTTGTTGATGGCTTTTATCTGGTAAATCTCGTTGTCCAATGGCCGCACCAACGCGGCGCTATATTTACCATTTGTTACGGGTATGTAACATAGTGCCAGGCCGTTCCTGTAAGTCATTGCAACGGTGCCATCCGGTATCGGGCTGCCATTACATAGATTAGCGTTGCCTTTAATGGTCATAACATGAGGCGATGATGCAGGAATAGTGAGTGTAACATCATCCGGAGTTTCAAATGATGACAAAGATAGATTGAATACAGCTGGCGCATACGTTTGATCGTTCCAGCTATTGGTTACATCCACGGTAAAATTCTCGCTGGTTGGTAAAAAACAAATGGCATTTCCATCGGCGTCTGTTCGCGCAGAATTCACTTCACCGGTACGGTTTTTTATATTCAGAATTGCATTGGTAACAGGAACGCCCGCATCAGTCCTCAGCCTGATTGTTTTGTAAAATCCTTTTACAGGTACCGCGAAATTCCATGTGCCGGCAACATCAATTTTTATTTTGTAATTGCCTCCTGTTTTTTTTGCATAGTGTTTAGGCATCCATTTGTTGTCCTTATAAAGCCATGCCTGTATGCTATCGGGCGCTGTTGCTGCCAGGGGAGTGGGGATAGGATATTCTAATTCAACATCGCTAATGGGTGCTATGGCGAAATAAGTTGCAAGCTTTATTATACCGTATGATTTTAAATACCATCTTTTTTGGCCCTTATCAGCCGTAAAAGAAGGATTAGTAATGGCATAGAATTTCACCGTAGGATCTACGAACCCAAATTCGGGATCGCCAACACCGGGACTGGAATTGCTACCAAAGCTATTGGGCGTATACGTGATCTTTCCGCCGATAGGCAGCGGCCATTCGCCTCCCTGAAATGGGTAAGTGAAGGAACCTATGCGCACCTTCTGAATAATGTTTCCATCAACATAGTTCCTTGATGAAGCCGTAAGGGGAAGGTTCCTGGAATTTTCGAAGAAAAAGCCGGATACCCACGAATCGTTGTTCATTGAAATGTTGGTGTTGTATTGATCAACAGAAAATGCAGTATTGGCCGAAAAACTGCCCAAACTCCATGGAAGTGAATGGGCTTCATTCAGATGAACAAAAAGTGGGTTTTTGTTTTGATCGTTTGGTTCTACATATGCAGTAATGATAGTATTGACAGGTGTTGCAGGTGGAACCGGCTGTTCAACGGGAACGGGGGTGTCATCTAACTTAACAGGAACGGATGGCTTGGTACAGGCGTTTATTGCAATAAACGCGAAAAAAGCAGCAGCATATAGTTTCATCTTGGGTTGAATGTTTTGGTGTTTAAAATAGGTCGAGTTATTTTGGTTTACGAATTAATTATGATGTTTTGTAAAGTGAAACGTTTTTAATTTATGTAGCGATTGAATTCATCTTCTATCGTTGTCAGATCAGTTTCAATCGGGTCAGACTTGCCGTTAAATAATACTACTCCCCAAAGAAAGTGCGAAATTTGCATTTCAACAATATCTACAATAAACAATGGCTCAAATTATTTTTTCAATGACATGATATAACTGACCATTGTTTTCGCATCTTCAACAGAAAGTTTGGGATGAGGGTCCATTACCGCTGAACCCCAGCCGCCACTTCCTCCTGCGATTACTTTTTGGGCGAGCATTTCAATAAAGGCCTTGTTTGCAGGATATCTTTTTGCTACGTCTTCAAAAGCCGGCCCCACCAATCTCTGGTCTTTTTTATGACATATATAGCAATCTGAATAGCTGATGAGCACTTCACCTTTTTGAACCACCTTAGCCGGAATGGGTTCATTTACGCCCGGTATCGCTTTTATATAATCAACCGGTTTTCGCGTAGTATTTTGCTTTGGCTCATCATTACAGCCCGATAGAGAGATTATCGCAAAGAGTAAATAACCTGGCAGCAGTAGATTTTTCATTGTAAGGGCTTGCATTCTAATCCTTATTGTTTTTTATCATGCACTTAAACAAACAAATTCTGGTATTATTTTAATATGCTTTTATCAAACTGTAATAACTACTCAGCCTGGTCAATAACTGAAGAACAGACAGCCACACAATTATTTCAACAATTTCTGCCGGCGCCATATGCATAGTTACAATTTTTAATGATTGCATCATCAACCTGTACAACTGTGCGTCTAGTGCAATCCTAATCTTTTTATTTCCTTAAAATCTTTTCCATTGCTCTCCCTTTTGCCAGCTCATCAACTAATTTGTCTAAATAGCGAATCTTTTGCATGAGCTTGTCTTCAATTTCTTCCACACGGTACCCGCAGATTACACCGGTAATTTTTGAAACATTCGGATTGAGTTGGGGCGCCTCACTGAAAAATGTTTCGAAGTTTACCTTCTTGTCAATCTGTTGCTGTAGTGTTTGTTCGTTGTAGCCGGTCAGCCAGAATATAATGGTATCCAAATCTTCCTTTGTTTGCCCTTTTCGCTCTACCTTTTTTATATACAATGGATAAACGCCGGCAAACGACATTTTAAAGGCTCTTGTGTTGTCCATTTTGGTATTATTTATTAAAGTTTTAATCAGGGTAATTTAGCTTTTTGTTTCTAAGCTTCGCAATACATGTAGTTACCAAATCGACCAGGCTATTAAGCCCCTACGTTCCTGTCTTCACTTCTCCGGCGCGTTTGTAATTGGCAAAAATTACCCCGGTTGTAGTTACTGCGCTTTCCGTTAATGTAAATGCTGCTGGAATTGGGCCGCTGCTGAACAGTTTTTTTCCATTGCCAAGTGTTAAAGGGTGAATCATGAGCCAGAGTTCATCCACCAGGTCGTTCTTAAGTAACAGCTGAATAAGCTCACTACTGCCCCAAACCTGGATATCAGCTCCATTTGAATTTTTAAGGTTTTGAATTTCTGCCAGGCTATTGAAGAAAACGCAGTTGTTCCAATCTGACTTTTTTCTGGTTGTCGACAAAACGTATTTCGTAACATCATTAATGCCCGGCCATGCATTCGCGTGTACCGGCCAATAATTTTCCCAAATCTCAAAAGTCTTGCGGCCCAACAGAAGGTCTGAAGGTTTCATCAGTTTTTCCATAATCTTGCCACCCGCTTCATCGCCATAGGGCGCAACCCAGCCACCGTATTCGAAGTGGCCTGATGCATCTTCCTCTGGGCCGCCGGGAGCTTGCATTACTCCATCTAAGGTAATCATTGATAAGACGATTATTTTTCTCATATTATGTCACCTCCACTTATAATTTATTTTTTAAAATGTTTTTCAAAATAGGTGTGTTATGATGATACAAATTTCACTCACAAATATGTTGTCGTTACTGTGTGAATGCGACAATCATCATGGCTGAAAGCGAAGCCCGATAGTTCATGGCCAGAAAAATATTGATGTAATTTGGCAAATAAAGGCTGAACCGAATTTAGAACTAAAAGTTCATTTTTCAATTGCTCTATTTGTTGTCAGTTAAAAATCCAAGCTGCTTCTTCGTTTGCTAACAATTCAATTGTAGTATTTGAACCTGTGGTTGCCGTCTTTGATTTGGTAACAACTTTAAATTGATTTTCTTTAAAAACGGCAGATAAGTCAACACTAAAACTCCTCGACTTGCCTGATAAGTTCTTTAGCGTGAAGCCTTTTGAACTGATTGTATATCGAATATTGTACAATGGATTTGTAAATTCTATAGTTCCGTAACTATTAACGTTTGGCTTAATGCGCAAATCTGCATTTAAGCAATGCTGAATGCCTAGAAAATTATCTATAAGCACCGAGGTAAAAACGCATGGGTATTCATAATATTTATCGGCGCCGTGCCAATCCTTATTGTCAATATAATATACATGGTTCATGTCATACCTTTCACCCATATAAAAGGAATCCTTGATGGCCGCACCGGCAACCATGTTAAGCTGCTTATACAATAAATCGTTATTGTTGCGCCACTTCCAGTATAATGCATCCCACCACCAATAACGCCCGGCAGCACAAAGGTCATATGGCCCGCCATTACCAATTTCATATTTGTTATAAGCTGCAACATCTGCCGATATAAAGCTGGGGAACCTTTGAAATTCGCTCATATTTGAATTAACCAGTTTCGTTACAGCATTGGTTTGTGCTTCGGTTGCATATCCAAAGAGCACAGGTAGAATGTTTGCCAACAAGTGTATATGATTGTGGCTAACGCCATCTCTGTCTACCCAATCTACAAACCTCTGTTCCTGCTCGTTCCAGAATCCTTTAGGAAAAGGCTGAACCAATTGTTGTGCTATTTTTTTTGAAATGCCGGAATAGTAATTTGATTTGTCTCCCCGGTTCAAGATATTTTCCATCTGCGCCAACAACTGAAAAGTATAGGCAGCCAATGCGCCCGACATTGTTTCCCGGCCGTCTTTCATTACCTGGTCTTCATAATACACATCAGACCATACGCGTCCATATTGGTCAGTATTTGCAATGGTAAACGCAGCGGCATTTTCAAGGTTGTCAATATTTTTATTGAGCCAGAAGGTATCCTTGGTGGCTTCAAAATAATGGAATGCTTCCTCAAGAATTTCCATATTGCCCGTTAATAAAAACATATCCGCATTTACCTTATTGTTTTGGCTGTTCCTGCGCACATGGTATTCGCGAACGCCATTGGGCTGCACGGCACAAGGATTTCGATAAAGCCCTTCAGGATCATCCTGCATTAATTTAAACTGAAGCTCCATCATCCGTTTCACAACGTCAATATCAAGCCCCGAAGCAAAGGCAAGCCGTCCCTTTATTTGAAATTCGTGGTCAACATCAGGATAAGAGCCCGCATAAGCGCTGGGGTTTAATGTGCTAATAACATATCCGCTGGAGTAAGGGTAGTTTTTTGCTTTGGTTTTTTCTATGACTGATTGTAACATGGTTCCCCAGTAAAACCCTGCCAGTGTGTTTGCAAGGGTATCGCCGCCCTGTATACCAATGGTGTAGCGGTTGTTAAAGCAATCGCTGTGGGGGCGGGCTTCAGCAGTGCGCAATTCAAATTTTTTGGAATATACATTTACCCTTAGCTGGTCATTTTCTATAACGGCGTTAATTGAGTCGCCTTCGGTTAATTTGATTAGATACGCTTTATCTTTTGAAAATGGGTCCTGAGGCAATACCCACAAATTTGTGTTAGCGGTAATATCGCCGGACGGCCCATTTAAAGGAAGCACATACCATTTATTGTCTTCCTGGCTTATACCAACGCAGGTACGCGTTTGAAAAATCATTTCAACGGGATGGTTGCCGTCCCGGATATTTACCAATGAAAAGCCCTTTGCAGCTTTGGTGTTAGCGTTTTTAATACTCGACAGGATACCGGAAGGCTTGAATTGAGCGTGGATCGCAATACTGTACAGCGAAGCAAGTGCAACTAAAAATATTCTCATATAAACAATCATTTGGCAGCAGTTAACAATTTGCCTGACGTTCGGCCTACTGCATCGATGCGAGGCAATAGCTTTGGGTCAGTGGGCGCCGAGGCTAAATTAATGTTTTATTCTTTTGTTTCTTGTGGCCGTTTGACATAATATATTGGCGTGATTACTGTATATTAAACCGAAACTCAACAGTATGAAATCGAAAAAAATATGGGCCAATTTTAGTGTGAAAGACGTAAAACGTACCAATCAATTTTATACGCAGTTAGGATTTACGCCCAATGGGACAAACAGCTATCCTCAGTTAGCCAGTTATCTCTTTGGTGACGATGATTTTGTGATCCATTTTTTTGAACAGGGATCACAGATAGATGAATATTTAAAGCCTGGGCCACAAACTACCAGCGAAATTATTTTCACACTTTCTGCAGAAACAGAAGCGGAGGTAAAAGCGTGGGCAGAGAACGTTAAAAACGCTGGCGGCAGCATTTTGCACGAGGTAGGAAGAGATGAAAACAACTATTATGGTTTTGCGTTTGCCGACCCCGATGGCCATAGATTTAATGTGCTGTTGCTGGAAGAAGGGATGTAATTAAATGTAGGGTATCTGAGACACTGCTGCCAATGTTCAGGCTTGAAGAAGCTTTGCTAAACATCTTATGTGCGGCCGGCAGCTTTTGCCTTGCGGCGGTTTCGTGGTTTTATATGCGCAAAATCTTCCTTTTTGGTAAAATACTCCAGGCCCAAAATGAGTAATGTTGAAGTGGCCAGATTTACTTTCTGTATCAAGGGCAATAACCTCCAATCGCTAATTGCCCATAAATATATACTGTAATAAAAAATCAGCAGGCAACTTACGCAACAGACTTTAAACAACTGAAGTTTTGTCTTAAGAATGTAGACTGTTATAACAACTATACATGTCCAGAACAAAGAGACGGATACGTTTAGCATCAGGTCATGCAAAGGCGTTACGATTAAAAGCATAGACAGGATATTAGCTGCGCCTCCATATTGTAAGATATAAGTTGCATTTTTTTCAGGAATCTTTTTTGACATATGGATGAAAAAAAATGCATAGCAAACAGGAAGGTTAATCATACCCAGGTACGCCCAAATCCTGGAAGGGTTTTCAGCGCCATTTAATGCGTATGGTGCAAACAGGTTACTTATGAAGTTCCCTGTCCAGTCAAAGCCTTTAGAACTACTATCATATATTGAGCCACCGGGGTAAATGGAGGTTGCTATTATCAGTAGAATCAAGGAAATGATTATTCCTATTAAAACTGAATATTTCTTAATCATTGTTTAGTATGTCGGTTTGTAAAGGACTTGTAAAAGCTAATGTTTAATAATATTCCAAAAATGAGTTGACAAATGCAATCGCAGCTAGCGGTGAAATTTCAAAAAAATGCAGAATGTACCGTGTCTCTCAAAATAACATCGCAGCAAAGCTGCTACGGTAGCACCTGGTTGTGTGCCCGGTTTGCTATTTTAATTGATGCTGCTTCATGTAAAAGGCAATCAGCTGTTCATTTGTGTCCTCACTATTGGTAAGTGAATGTATAATCTTTTGCTGCTCATTTGCTGATCTGTTTTGGCTCAACTTCTTCTTTGCCTGTAAATCTGTGACAATTATATCAAATGCTACGATGCCTGCCGAAAGGTTTAATTTATAATCCACAGGAAAGCTATCCCACTGTTGTTTGTATGCTGCTTCGTAATTGTTAATAGTACGTTCAAGCAGTTCAATTACTTTATCCGTATCCGAAATTATTTTTCCTTGTCCATAAGCATGAACTGAAACATAATTCCAAGTTGGTACATTTCGTTCATTGTCATAATGTTTAGGCGAGATGTAAGCGTGGGGTTCGCTAAATATGACTAACACTTTATTAATTTCAATATCTTTCCATTGTGGATTAGCCCTCGCAAAATGTGAAGTCAAAATAATGTGTTCATTTTCCTCGCTAATAAGAAATGGTAAATGTGTTGCAATAGGTAAATTGTCTGTTGCTGTAATAATTGTTGCAAAACTAAACCGTTTCATGAACTCAATAATTTCATCCTTGTCAGTAAATTGATTTGCTTTTGGAATATACATTTTTCGAACTGTTGTTTTTTATGGTTGTGAGTAATGTCAAAAGAACGTTCAATTTAGTAAGCCTTTTCCCTATTCAGCCTTCATTTTCCGACGCAACAAAATCAATCGGAATTTAATACTATCGTAAACAAGCCCAAGTAGTAGCAATCCGGAAGCGAGCATTAGAATGGCGATGCCAAACCTGGAATAAGCAACGCCGCCAATTATTCCGCCTGCGAAAAAAAAGGAGATGATTGTCAAACGAAGTTTTATGGAGGAGATAAGCACTTTTTTATTGTCCTGGGACCTGAAAAAAAAGAGTTGAGATAACTCAATACCGAGATCAGTAAACAAGCCTGTTAAGTGGGTCGTCCTTACATTGGCATTCGAAATAGTTGTTACCAGGGAGTTTTGAAGCCCCATGGCAAACAGCAGGCTGAAGGCAATGATATTGGGATATTCAGTGATCAAGCCGGGGCTCCAGCTACCGATTATAAATAGGATTACACATTCAATAACAACAGGTACTGTATACATGTAACGTTCGCTTCTTCTTGAAACCGATTCAATAATAAAGTTGGAGGCAAACGAACCAAAAAAGAAAAACAGTATGTAAAGAAAATAAACAAAGCCGTCCAAGAAATTCATTTTGATCACTTCTTCCATGAAGTATGCGAAATGGCCGGTAACATTTGTGGTTAATCGTTGCACCGCCAGAAAGCCAACAACGTTCACAATTCCTGCAATGAAAGAAAGTAGTGAAGCAATGCGAAGATTATGGCTTAAAGTCCGCGTCTTTCCCTGGTGCCTGAACATCTAATGGTTTTTCAATGTAAATTATTAAAAGGGAAGATAACGTTTTTGTCATGGCGACCAATCTATTTTCCAATTATGGTAAGAATTTCCGCCAGTATTTTTAAATCTTTCCCGCCGCAAATGCTTTCATCTGCAAAGTTCAAATCCAAATAAATATTGTCAATTTTGTTGCCTTGTTTTCTCATCAGGAAATAACAAGTGGTGTATCGGGGCAATTGTATTTTTTTGCAACAGGTTATCACTCTGTTTATAAAGCCAGCGGTCAACAATTTGTCTAAGCCTGTTAGTAAGTCATCATTGTTTATATCAAAGCTATTGACAGGTTGACGATTGATTTGAAAAGTATAGGTGGCATCCTTTTGCCTGCTTTAGTTCATTCTTTTTGTTGCCCGATTTTTTTCAATGTTTCGATTAGTTCGTCTGGCTTATTTGTACCGATAAGCAGTTTCTTGTTGTTGGTAAATTCAAGCTGCAAACCTTTGTCGCCTGACACGTTAAATGCTTTTCCATTTCGTCCAAACTTTAAACCCCAACCTCCATATTCAGTTATTGCAGAGTATTGCCTGACATAGGATCTAGTCAATGTGTCCCAGCCATAATGTTTGAATTTTAGGTGGAACGGAAAAAAACGAACATAAATTCCGTCTTCCCTGATGCATGTGTCGAGGCGAAAGTTGAGGAACAATAAGGTGAATAGTATTGTAAGGCCTGTAGTTATTAAAAGCCCCGCATTGCTCATTGGTTTGTTGCCAAATTGTTGTCCATAAACTACTTGTTTGAAAACGCCCAGCAAGAAAAAACCGTTAATGCCCAATAGCAATAACCAGAGCCACCATTGTTTAAATTTCTGTCTTTCGGAAAATAGGATTTTGTTACTCATTTGGGTTGTTTTAGGTTTTGGGGTTAAACGTCTTGCTAATTTAAGGAGTTTTGGCAGCATATCCGCAAACCATGCTGAAGAGGTTTACTTAGTTGTGATAAAAGTCCTCAACTCCTGAAGCTTTGTATCTGGCATCGGCTAAACTGTCGAGCCACCTGCTGCTAAGTTTATCCAGAATAAAGCTTAAAGACCTTTTGGCTTCCGCGCCTTCTGCTCTTCTGTTTCCTTCTGTGGAATCTATTGTCATTTTATCATTGTCGAGTGTCGTTAAACTGTCTATCAGCTTGTCATCTTCCACTGTTAAGATTGGCTCGGTAAAACCACTATGGTCGTTATCTATAATTTCCCGAACAGCATTAGAATTATTGTAACTTTTGATGAGCATTTGCCGGAAATAGGTTAATCTGAATTGATGAATATAGACAGACTTGTACATCTCTTTTTGAGGCGTTGAGCTGTCAGGGCTTTTGCAGCGTAGCGCTGTAATGAAAATGAGCGGGAGGCTAAAATAAGGAAGTATATTTTTTGTCGTCATAAACCGTCTATTGTATTACTACTGTCATCGGTATTGTTTGTTGGTTCATAGTAATGTATTACAGCCCCAGAACCGAAAGTTTTTGTTTTTACAAGCTTAAGAATAATCTTTTCGTTCATGTTTTTAAATAGTGGCAAACCTTTTCCTGCTATTACGGGATGAATGCAAAGTTGGAATTCGTCTATTAAATTCAAATTCGTAAGCTGCACAATCAAACCAGGGCTGCCAACAAAAACGTCTCTGCCCGGTTGTTGCTTAAGTTCTAAAACTTCTTCCTCAAGGCTTTTTGTAGCCAGCTTTGTGCTTTCCCATTCTATATTTTTCAACGTGTGCGAAAAAACGATTTTAGGAATCTTATCTATGGCAATTGCAAAATCATCCATTGCTTTTTCACCTGTTGGATTTTTTACAAAAGGCTGCCAGTATTCCATAAGTTGGTATGTTGTGCGTCCATATAGAATAGCACCTCCGCTATTTAACAGATCAGTGTAATGGTCATGTATTTCTTCGTCAGGACTGATTACAGTATGGTCGCAAAAACCGTCAATCGTCATGTTGATAGCTGCAATTAGCTTTCTCATTTTTTTTGTTTAGATGGATGATCAAGTATGTGCTGACTGGTTAAGTTTCCAATTTGCCTTTCGCCCAGATTATATACTATTCCCCGAGCGAAGCCTCTGCTCCATATCGTATTGCCGCTTCAAGAGTATCAATATCTATATCTTTCAGCGTTTTGAACTTAATACAATATCCGCTCACGCTAGCCTTGCCGAGTTTGTTTCCATATGCCTCGGCTAAGTATTTTTTATCTTTAATGCCAAGTATATATACCGAGATGCCGGTACTGTTTGCACTCATGCCAATTTGATAAAACTCCTTTGTTTTTCCATCGGCATATTTTATGATGTAAGCACCGTATCCAATATTGGGATTCGAAACAATTTTATTATCGCTGTTTTTGCCATCCAGGAACCATAATTTACAAGCTGGCATTATCTGCAGTATTTTCCGATGCAGCGCTTGCATGTCACCGCGCTTTGCTTCAGGCTGGCTCTCGATATACTGTTTAATTTGTTCTTGTATGTTCATAGATCCACTTCATGTTTAAAGCATTGCACCTATGTCTGTAGCTTCGGGCTGCGCGGACATTCGTTAATTATGCGCCAGTTGTCCCGCCGGTTAGAATTACTAATGTTGAAGTTAGTAACTAAAAGCTAAAAACTGACTGTCGTGTCGAAAACCGAAACTATAAAACATTTGCAGTCGATTGCTATTAAGTCTGTGAGCGTAATAACAAACCAATTGTTGCAAATCTCAATTGTGGCTTGTTGTAAATGGCGTAAACAACTTCCATTGCCCTTCTGAAATGACTTCTACTGAGCCATCGTCAACCTTAATGGCAGTATCATCGTCAATAGCATACACCGGCACAGAAAGCCTGGATGCCCACTTTTCTGCATTGGCAGAAGAGGCGTCCTGGTGATTCTTATTTTCAAAATGCGGTATAATCGAGAAATCAGTTAACCCCATGCCGTTTGCTGTAATAAGCGTGCTACAGAATTCCCCTTTAGGCGAACTAAAAACGATTACCTCAGATGTTAAAGGGCTGCCAGCGCAGGAGCGGTCAGCGCTATAGGTCTCAGCAAAAATGGAGGCAACGGCAATGCTGCCTGCGCTAACACCCACGTAAACCAGCTTGCTAAGTAAAGGCAGGAGGGTGGTAAGCCCCGATTCCTGCATCCAATAGCTGATAAAAAGTGGGTCGCCACCCCATACAAGCAGTGCATCAGCTTCTTCGAGCGACGGTAGCCACTTCTCTTTACTGATGCTGGGGAGTACACTCAATTCCAGTATCCCCATCGACTTCCAACCCAGTTGGCACATGCGTGATGCGGCTTCCCCACTGATAGGATTCCAGGCGTAACGCTGGCCAAACCGAAACGGGTATACGCCTATTGGAACAAAAAGTGCGTTAGCTTCGGTAATCGGCTTGCCCAGAAGTTCAACCAATGCATTATTAATGCTCTTGTTGCTAATACCTGAAGAAGTTAAAAGAAGTTTCATCGATTTCATCGAAATGATTTATGCAATTATGTTCAATTGGTCCCTTAAGCAATAGCATAACCTATCGCCATGACGCATATTTTCACTCATCATTTTGTGTGTAATATTTTTGTTGCAAGGGAATTTCGAAACAGGCAGCAGATTTACTCCGGCCAATAATTCGAATTGAAATAATTCTACCGTTTTCATTTGCCGTAATATTTTATGAAAACAAAAATACTTTTCACGGCATTTTTTAGGGGGTGCGAAGGCGTCATTTGAAGGGGTATTTGCGACCATGCGCCCATTGCTCGGTTGCCAGGTTTTCTGGCTTACAAGGAAAGCTGTTACGCTAATACCTTAAAGAATAAATTGCGGCACCGCCGGAAAAAAAATGAATACTTTCCTTTTCGCTACTTCAATTTTTTTCGTAGCCAGGCTCTTACCGGTTCATCGTACAACTTTAAACTTGCATAAGCCAATACGATAGCGCCTGAAAAGGTGAGCAGGGCATATGGCCACGCCTGCGATAAGGTGATGCCGCTGTGATTACTTACCCAGGCTACGTAAAAATAGACAAGCACATAATGCGTCATGTATAAGGGGTAGGAGAGATTACCGAGGAACTTGCAAATTTTATTTTCCGTTTGACCGCTCAGCACACCACTTGCGCCAATATATACAATTAGTGGAAAGACAATAATTATACAAAAAGCTTCGTACAAACCATTCATCCAGAGATGTGCTGCGCTGCCTATTCTTGGCATAAGCAACACAGCCGCAATCAACAGGCTGCACCATAAGAATGCATTTTTGATACGCGTGGGCCGTGCTACCCGCGACAAAAGCAAACCGGCAAAAAATGGAAATATTGTACGCGTTATCCCAACACGCATATGTTCAGCATTAAGCGTCCAGCCGCCGGTAACGTCTCCGTTAGTGTTGGTAACAGCAAAATGCAAAAGCACAGCACCAGCCAGTACTACAAAACAAGCCAAAGCTTTGTTAGATAATTTTCTTAGTCCCAGCGCATAGAGAATATTGGCTATGTATTCGAAAAATAATGACCAGCCAACACTATTGAGTGGATGCATTTCTTCCCAGCCGCGTATATCCATAGAAAGCGGAATGGGTATAAGCGTATAACCTATCAGCATAACGATGGTCAGCTTCCATGCCGGAACAGTATGGATATGTGGCCATATAGTTGAATCGGTAAAATAAAAGGTTATGGCACCGAGCGTCATGCCCAATACAACGAGTGGTTGCAGGCGCTCGAAGCGGCGACGTAGAAAGCCGCTGATGGTTAATTTGTTCCATCTGTCGTCGTATGCATAACCGATTACAAAACCTGATAAGAGAAAGAAGAAATCAACCGCCAGGTAGCCATGATTTACAACGTTGTCGAGATGGTTGGTTGAAAGTGGCTCGGCAAGGTGAAAGAATACCACGATAATAGCTGCTACACCCCGAAGTCCATCTAAAATTTGATAATGTGGCTTTGTGCCAAGTTTGTTATTGTCCATTGCTTTAATTCAATATATCAGGCCGTGCTGTTTTTAAATCCTTTTACTCAGTCCTGCGTTAAAAGGGTTATGTCTCTGCGTAATCAAATTTTTAGATTGTTGTTATAATCTACCAATGATATATACATTGTATATCCATGTAATTGCGCTTAACGGCCACGCATTGGGGTATGTGTTGCTATTCCGTGCTCTGTCCCCCTGAAATGGAGGCCGAAAGTATAATTTATTGTTGAAAATATATGCCGTTGTTCGATGGTATTCCTTCGGCTGGAAACAAAGTCGAGGGAAAAAAGGCGAAGCTCAATGACATATTAAGCAACGCCGGTTTTCAACCGTCGGTACCACCACAATCTTATCAAACTGATGTGCACTGTAGGTTTTCCTGTGGTCGATAAAGGATTTTCATTGTCTTTATGCCTGCTGGCAATCCAGAAATTATTTTTCAGAAGTTCGTTATTCTTTTTTATCATTCACATATTCCAGAATGTCTGCTGGCTGGCAGTCTAAGGCTTTACAAATTGCGTCTAAAGTGCTAAAGCGAATGGCTTTTGCCTTGCCAGTCTTTAAGATAGAAAGGTTGGATAATGTCAAATCAACTCTGTCAGAAAGTTCATTCAGAGAAATTTTTCGCTTTGCCATCATCACGTCTAAGTTTACAATAATTGGCATAGCTTAAATTGTTAAGTCGTTTTCAGATTTCATATCTAATGCATTCTGCAGCATTTTTTCAAATATTCCCGCTGCCGTTGCAACCACTACACAAGCGAACGTAGTCACGATGCAAATGGCGAGGAAACCCGCCGGGTCATCGTCTTTGTTATGAAATATTCGTATGTATAACCCAGCAGCCACAATAAAAATGCTTAATATAATTGCACAATACTTTATGCTCTTTAAGGTCTTAACAGAGCTTGATGAGAATACTTTGTTTTGCCCTATGTACCCAAGTAACCTGAACGCCTTGTACAGTGCAACAAAAAAAGCGATTGATGCTACGTAACCATACAAGATGAACGGGTCAGCGTAAATGCTGAACAAATCTAAGTTTGCAGCTCTTCCTTCGGTTAAGGGAACCCGAATTAAAATGGCAAGCGCGACAATGCCAATAAGCACGACGACCGCCTGGAGAAATCTTATCGAAATTTTTTTCATAATGATTAAATTATGATGCTAAAATAATAAATAATTATTGATAAACAATAAATATTTATTTTTTTAGAAAAAAGGACAATGCAAATTTTGTCTTCTATAACTGATTACAAGTTCGGAAGTTGAACTATCAGACTGTCGGGATTAGTTAGCCTTAAGCAGAATAGTACTGATGAGTATGATTTGGCATTTGTGAGGAATTAGGAAAAGGCTTAGCCTGGAAATTCGGCTTGGTAAAGCAAAAAGTTGATGTTGAGTACCGGTGATTGACATTGCTCATCAAGCTGAAAACTACCATTTAAGCAAGTTGTAGTTGAAGTGGCTTAATCAGTCCGCCGACAAATAACACCAACCTTTTGTTGACTGCAGGTTTTCTTGTTGTCAATAAGGGCTTTTCATTGTCTTTGCATTTGCTGGCAATTCAAAAAGCGTCTTGTCAAGTTTCATTTCTTTTACCTCTGTTGCTAAACTTTCCAAAGTAAATTGTCTATTGTCAACGATGGATTTTAAAGGCAGTGAATTTGATTTGGAAAGAAAGTCATACCAATTTCCAAACTTGTGATTAACAAATAGTTTTGTGTCAACCGAAAGCTTGTTATTGAAATAATATTTTTGTATCCCACTTTTACAAGTCAATATAAGTTCATCACATTTATAACCTAAGATTTCTGTGACATTTCTAGCAACGGTTGCATCTAAAATTTCGTCTGGATTAATAGCACCATCGTTCCAAAGTAAGGTTTCAGCGTTTGCCATTTTATTGTAAAGTTTGTTGTCCTTGTTTACATAAAGTTGCCACTGAAAAAATGAACCGTTTGTAACTGATTTATAGTCGCCATTTTTAATGAAATATTCTTGTGTCGAACCCATCATTGCCGTGAGTTGTTCATCTGTTACATTTGGCATTTTACTTTTGTAAGTGTTTTTATAAACTATTTTTCCTTCAAAAGCCTGTCCAAAAGAAGTAATGGCGAAAAGTGCCGCAAGTAAAAATGTTATTGTCTTTGTCATATTGATATTTGATAATTGTTGAGGCCTGCCACAGCAATTAGTCTATCTTGTTGTGCCTCCTGCGTTGTAGTTGACATCTATTTTTACTTTCTCACACGTTCAAAAAACTCTTTCTGCAGCATCAATGTTTTATTGTCGCCCTTAATAGCTTTAATGGCATCGGTCAACTGGCTGATGGTATGATCCGCTATCACTTTACCAAGTGCTGCCGTAGCCTTATCACCTTCACCTGCATAATGATTGGGATAATCGGCATACCACCAGATGCCTGTATACACATTTGGTATGGATAACCGGTTCTGATTTTTGCCAGACTCATTTTTGGCGCTGTCTAATTGCACCAGGTCCGGACGGAAATACAATACTTCCGATGTTTCTTTTTCGCCGGCATGCTGGTCGCCGCTGGCATCTGAATGACGTAGGGCTGCTACTTGTTTATTAAAAGCAGAATCTGAGGAAGGCTGGAAAAAATACACCGCATAATTTCTCTCTTTTTCAAGCCTTGTTTGTATAAAATATTTTATCAGCTCAGGATTGCCGCCGTGCCCATTTATAATGATGATTTTATTAAACCCATTCCTCGCAATTTCATCGCAGGTGTTTTCCAGCAGGTCCCATACCGTTCTTTCTGGTAAAGCAAATACACCCGGCTGGTGTTTGGCTTCGTTTATCTGTCCGTAAAAATAATCGGGGAACACTACGGCGTATTCTTTTTGCGTTGCACGTAAAGCATACTCGCGCACACGAATCAGGTCGCTGCCCATGGGCACATGGGGGCCATGTTTTTCCAGAATGCCAATAGGAAGAATACAGGTTTTATTGCTTTTGTTTAAGGCGTTGTCCCAATCAGCCGCCGTTATTTCATCCCAGCGTGCAGGCAGTTTTTTTTGAGCAGTTGCGTGCAGGCTAATAAAAATAACAAAGTACAACGCAAGCAGTAGGCTTGTAATTCTTTTCATAAGCAATCATTTTAACAAATATAAAGAAGGGATGGGAAAGAGATGTTCATTGCTTTTCTACCAGGTGTTTTTTTGTTATCCGAGACTAAAACCGAATAGTATACAAAAAGATGCAAATGGTTCATCGACTCGCATTTTCTGAATGCAATGCTAGCAGCACGGTGTTGAAGGCAATCCTTTTTTGCAAGGCCTTGAAACAATATGGAATTATTATTTAGGTAGTTCAAGCAGAAAAAAATCCGCTGTAGCATTAGTAGTGTTTTCAATTGCAAATGAGGCACTTTTCTTAATATTAAAAAAGGTTCCTGGTTGTACTGTTTGTCGCTGGGATTTTCCGCTTTGTTCAGTTTTTATTTCAGCGTTATTAAGAGATACTAATATGAAAGAACGAGCTTTATCTTTAAGAATAAAATTCTTTCCTTTTGACAGAGAAAGCCGGTATGCTCTTACCCATGCTGTGTCAATTTCTAATTTTAGGTCAGGCAGAGACAAAGGTTCCTGAAGAAAACCTGTGTCTTTAGACAGTAGCTCTATGTCCATAACATGGAACGTGTCTTTGTCTAAATTCCACACACGGTGAACACGGATATTAGGTGCTGCCAGGTTTTCAAACAGAATGTGGCCCGCGGCCGATTTTCCTGATGAAGCTGTTTTTCCCTGCAATTGCGAACCGGTGGTTGTACTTGTAAAAAAGATAAATACAGATGGCGTTGTGTGAATATGATATAGAGATGTATCGCCCGGAGGAATAAGGACATTCAACATTCGTACTTCTGTATTTTGAAAAACCAGGTGGTGCCGTGGCTCTTCGTGTACAGGTACCTGGGCCTGTAAAACGGTGATCTTGCATGTTAAGGCTAGTAAAAACAAGAAGATGCGATAATTTGATAATAGAGTATTCATTTGATAGTAGTTGGCTGTAGTTATTTTTTAAAAAAGTCTGTCAGGAGTTTTTTCCCGTCTGTCAACAATGAGAATTCTGATATGTCGATGTATCTTTTTGGGTCTTGTTCCGGATTCTTCAAAATCAATTTTCCGTTATTGTAAAACTCTTCTTTTTTAAAGAACGTTGTTGCCAGCGAGTCTTTATTTTTAAGTTCAAGCGTCGCATATACCAATTCATTTTTACTGAAATAATAAGTTTTGTAAGTGTTTATATCGAGATTGCCATGATATGCAATTCTATAAACTGTGTCGCCATTTAAATTTGATAAAGTATAAATACCAAAACCTCCGGCTACTTCATTGTCTCTTTTAATTATTCCGTCGGCTACAGATTTCATGTAGCCTCTATCCTGAGCATTGTCCGGACTATTGATTGAGTCAATATGATTCATGTAGGTTCTGATTTCTGCAACTAAAAAACTATCTGTTTGAGCAATTGACGAATTGCAAAAGAAGATGGAGAAAATTATCGTCGTTATAAAGTTTGTTAAGTGTCGCATTCCATCCGTTTGTATTTTACCAGTGCTTGTGTTTGCAGTTCGTTGTTATACATGTCATTTTTTGTACTTGTTGTCCTTCCATTGGTTCGTACCTGCTTCGCTGTCTGAGATAAGTTGATCCAATCGTTTTAGTTTCGTCGCTTCTTGCTTTGCACTCATAACCCAGTGTGCTGATACTTTTCTATATGATGGGGCCAGGGACTGAAAGTAATCCCAGGCCTTTTTGTTTGTTTTAAATTGTTTTTTAAAGCTTTGACTTAATTCTGCTTCTTCCTTTTCATGAGAATATACTTTGGACTTGCTTTCAGTTCTTTTTTCAAAACTTGCAAGTCCTGCGGGTTGCATAAGCCCGTTCGCACTTAATTCTTCCATCTTTTTAATGTTAATCGCGCTCCATATACTTGTTGATTTGCGTCGTGAAAAACGAATTTGATAACGATCTTCATCAATAGATTTTCTAACGCCGTCAATCCATCCAAAACAAAGCGCTTCATCAACCGATTGAGGCCAGGTCATACTCGGTTTTCCACTGCCAACCTTATAAAAGCCCACCAACAACTCACTTTCCTTTTCATGGTTTTTTTGCAACCACTTTCTAAAATCAGCTTGTTTTGTGAAAAAGATCGGTGTCATTGGTTGTTGTGTTTTGCCATAATCGCTAACGGATATGCTGCGCCGGCATTTCCAGGATCCGTCAGTTTAGTTTAAAAGCTCAATAGAATTAGTAAAGTTGAAGTTATATTCTTTTGCTGATATTTTTTTGTCCAACCCAGGCGATAGAGGATAAGTTCGCAGAACGATTGGTATTGTTCAGCCAGCATAGCAGGTAGCTCGGTGTTAGCGGGAGCGCATCACTTTATCATAAAGATGTTTCAATTGAATATCACCAAATCCATAAATACTTTCTCTGTTCCAAAATTCTGTAAACACTTGATGGAAGTCGGTAGATACATTTTTTGTAATGTCTTCAATTACTTTTTCAGGCCTTCCATTCGTGCCATCTGTTGGAAAACGTTCGATATGTGCTTTCACTACTTCTTGCAAATATGGGAAAGCAGGAGATTGATGTTTTGCAAGGCATATTAGTTCTTCAAACTTATTTTCTTTATAGGCTTTCCATAATTCTTGTCCTAGTTGTAAGTCTGCGTTACTTAAAAGAATTCTATCAGCAAAACAAACTTGAAGCTGACTTGAATTAGCCGGTCCAAATCCATTCCAAAAATGTTTATTGTTTCTGTCTAAATAGGAGGTATAAACAGCATAAGCTTTTTTCTTTATTGGCAAATTATTAATGAGTGAAATAACAAACCACATGTTTGCCTGGCAGAATAAATCATATTCAAACCAAAGATTGAATTCGGAATCTTTAGGTGCATTGATTATTTTTTCAAATTCATTTGCAACCTTGTTGTGATACTCATCTTCAGTTAATCCAATGTACCGGGCTCTTGTGTGCCAGAAAGCCAGGAGGTCATCACCTGATAAGTCTCCGTCAATAAGCGCTTCTCTGACAACGATTATGTCTCCTTCAATTCCCGTGTCAGGAAAACTGTAGGCAAGAGCATCTCCGTTTAAAATATTATAAACCATATTGAGAATGTTTTTGCATAACCGCTAGTGGTTTGAGCATTGCCGAAGCTAAGGGAATCAAGTACTTCCATTCAAATAATGTACAAAAGTTGATGGAAGTACACAGGTTTAACTTTGCAACCCAGCCAGCTTTTGGCAATACCTTGTTCGTGGTTCGTTGTTTTCTCCAAAGTTATATATCCCTTACCAGGGAATTTCTCCTGTCTTCGGATTGTTTTCTTCACTGAAAAATTTTCCCGTAGGCCCATCTTTGTCAATTAACGCATACTTTAAAATTCGCTTTCCTGCATCTTCCACACTACCCGGGCCACGGTGGCCATTAAAATCTGTCTTTGTAAAACCGGGGCATACAGCATTTATTTTGAAGTTGCTATCTTTCAATTCATACGCCAACACAACTGTATACATATTCATTGCTGATTTTGAAGAAAGGTAAACAGCCCCTTTATAGTCGTAATATTTATATGATGGGTCGCTGTGCAATGTAATTGAACCCTGGCTTGAACTTACATTTACGATACGAGGTTCAGCAGATTTTTTCAATAAATCAATAAACGCCTGTGTAACTCTTACTACCCCGTAAACATTTACATCGTATGCCTTTTTAAACTGGTCAATGGATGCATTAAGTGCCGCCTGCGGATGGCCACCATGAAGTCCCGCATTATTGATAAGTATGTCCAGCACTTTTGTTTTCTTGCCGATTTCTATACGGGCATTTTTTACGGATTCATCATCTGTAACGTCAAGCTGAATAGCCTCTACATGGCTTAATCCCGCTGCTTTTAATTTTTCAACGGCTTGTAGTCCATTTGCTGGATTGCGACAGCCGAGGTAAACATATATTCCTTTTTGAGCAAGTTGCCGTGCAACTTCAAAGCCTATGCTTTTGTTAGCGCCTGTTACTAATGCTGATTTCATTTTTTTGAATTGATGAAGCAAAAGTAGATGGCTAAAAAACTGCGTGGATGGACAAATCAATCTATTCTCCTGACAAATCTTGCCGGGTTTCTAAAACCTCACTTACACTTTTTCCTGTACATTTTTTAAAAAGACGTGAAAAATAGTCAGGGTCGTTAAAGCCCAACTCGTAAGCTAATTCTTTTACTGAAAGCTTTGAATAATGCAGTTTCCGTTGTGCTTCTATCATCAGGCGGTTAGTAAAAAAATCCTTTGGCGAAACTCCGGCATATTCTTTTACAATCCGATATAAACTGTTTGTGGTTAAAGCCAGTTTTTCAGCAATTGTATTGATAGAAGGTTGCTCGGTAAGATGGGTTTCCACCACTAGTTTGAACTCGATGAATTTTGAAAGATTAATGTTGAAAATATTAATTGGTTCTTTGTTTTTGAAATAGGCGCTGTTCAATTCTACTAATAGCGAATTCAAATAAGCCAATATTATTTCTGTGTCAGTTTGATGTTTATCTATGTGAAGTATTTGATTTAAAATTTCAAAACCCTTTTTTACCCTTTGTCTTGCAGCGTTTTCAAAAGTTATTGTTTGGGAGTTTAAAGGGTTGACTAAAAAAGGAAATTGCTGTGGGAGCAATGCCAATGTGTTTTCATCAAATAACAGCTTGAAGTATTTAAGATTGCCTGCTTTATCGGGCGGTGTAAAAACCTGATTAGGCATGGCGAAAAGCAAGTGTCCGTCCGTAAGTGTAATTTCTTGCAAGTCCAATTTGTAGGTAACAGAGCCACTTTCAATTAATACAATAAAATACGAAGTTAGTTTGCGTGGTTTTAGGAATTTTTGCGGAATATCAGTAGAGGGATAAGGGTATTCATCTGAATTAATTTTAATCTTCAACCCGCCGTTTTGTGAGCTCTCTGATATTTCGTTTGTTTTTTGCATATTGTCTACTTAAAGTTAGTAGGAGTGAAGCCCTGTTGCCACTAACGTTAAAGTATTAGCGATGTGTGGTATTCTGTGCTCCGTGTGGCGGGCGCTACTGTCGATTAAAAATACAAAAGTTCAGTGTTTATTCTATTGCTCTCCGTTATTCTCTGCCGGAAGCAGAGCTGCTTAGCGAACAAAAAGTTCAGAATGTATTTTGTCGCCCCACCATATCGCCAATGTGATGTTAGCGGTTTTAGTGCGTTATTCGAAAAATGGTATTATGTGACGATTATATGTTGCCGGCTATGGAATTATCATAGCAACGCCGATTGCGCCGCCTGCCTCGTCAGTGTGGATTGACCGTCATAGACGAACGACGTCCCGTAGTGATGGCCCAGTAATCGATCCACTGCTGCCTAATGCCGTTGGCCCGGTTAATCAGTTCCGCAGTAGGGGTTTGTCCGTGCTCCACAATCAATACGATCCCGGTATTGAAATGTCGCTGGGAATGATTCACGTCGGGCAAACGCGGACCTTCCGCAGCGATAACGTCTTGAATCGTAATCTTCATTCGTTGCGCCTTGAAGGTCGGGCGTCCGTTTGCATCGGAGCCTATCCGCTCAAGCTGCCTCAGCAAGTAGAAGTCGGGCACTTCTGCTGCGGTGATCAATCCCATCAGGTAGAGTTCGAGATAGGAGTAACCCGAAGCGGGTACGAAAAAGCCTGCACGCAATTGGGTGAAAGTGCCGTCGGGATTGTCTTGCCACGCACTTCCGCCTTCAGTGGAAGCCTCGAGAGGCAGCGAGTACGCATATGCCACGCGCGTCTCCAATCCTGGATCCCAATGGGGCCACATTCCGAGCGGGATCGTTTGGCCATTCACGCGGGCAGTAACATACGCAGACCAGCGGTGTCCGACCTCGTGGCCGAGATGCCCGATGGCGTAATTGTACGGACGGGGCTTTCCGTCGGGTGTTGCCTGCGCGAGTGAGCTTGTATAGAATGCTATATTTTGTGGGTTTCCACCTGGCGCATTGTCGGGCGGGAACGCTTGCATTTCGTTCGCGCCGACATAGATTGGCTGATATAGGCCGAGCTGAAATCGCCCGCCTGTACAGCGGCTCTCGAGGATGGATTTCGTTTGAGTATGTTTGCTATCGCCGATTCCGGTGATGTTGCCTCCGATTGGCCCATCGCTCGGGCTGCTGGCCTCCTGGTTGTCTATGCGGAAATCCGAATAGTAGGCAAGAAAATCGAACTTGTCGCCCAGTGCCTTAATAACCGTGCAGGAAAGATCCTGTGGCTGGGGTGGCTGCAGGTAATGAAACGACTCACACAACGCAGCGAACGGGCCACTCTTCGGGGGTAGACTGGACAAGTCGATGGATTGAACATGCTCACCCGCCGATAGATTTGGATAAATCCCAACGATGCCATCTTTCACCGCCATGGTCTTGTACGACATCTCGATTGAGCCATCGCGGTGCAGGACAGCCTGAAACAGATTGGACGTGGGGAACCAGGAGAAATCCAAATAGCCTCCGAATGGTTCGGTGAGATCCCATGTGATGACGACGCGATCTGCCAACTCCCGCACATAGCGGGGGCCGGACATCCTCGGCTTCAGAAACACGCAGATGGCTGGTGCATGTTCTCCCAGCCTGGGGGCTACGTCAGCGAGACGGTCAAATCGTCCAATGGCGGCAGCGATCCCGCCGTCAGGGCGGCCATATGCATCAACATCACCCACGCCCGGTGGCGGACCGAATCGAATGGATCCCGCCGTCCCCACGGAAAACGAACTCCGCCGTTGCCCTGAAAAAGGAAACGTGAACCGCTGAAGCCTGACGTCAGCTCCGGTGAGTTCCGTACCGTAGGTGGTATCCCAACGTAACACCTCATTCGTCACACGATAGCGTGAACCGATTGGACTAAATCGCACTGTGCGGCCGACGAGATCAAACAGGTTCGGTTGCCCGAGCGCTACGCTGTCCAACTCTATCACGATCAAATCGTCTTTTACCGATACATGGCCGATGGAATGTCCGGGCGTTGTCTCATCAGATTGGCCATAACAACATAACCCTAGCGAAATTTCTAATATCAATATGAAAAACAGCCTAAAAACCATAAATAAGAGAATTGTTCTTTTGTGTCGTGTACTACGTTAAGGGTTTTACGGTCGAGGCGGTAATAGAATTCCGTCAGCCCAGGTTTAGTACAAAATTTAATTAGAGTTTCAAATGGTGAGTTTTATACGTCAGCCGCCATGAAGCAAAACGCATGTTAACGGGTAGTTATTCTATCCTGCTGCTTGTTTGCAAATGATTTGGTTCTTACGAACAAACATTCCCTTGTCATGGTCTAAGCAAAGTTATAAAAGTACAACATGATTTCACCACTGTTGAATTATAATACACACCTGTTCATCCCTTAATGCGAATTCTTTAGCACCCCATGGGCGTAGCGTAACTTCTTTAAGATTTGGATGAAGAAATTCCGGGTAAGATGCAGAAACCTTTTTATAAACCTCTTCAATATTTTTAGTGACAAACCTAAACTCAGGATTATGTTCCTTAGCAAGCTTTACATGTTCAAAAAGATAAATACTTAATCCATCTTTGTTCAGTACGCAAAAAGGTTGGTCTGAGTTTATTTCATTATGCCCAATACCAAAACCTAAACAATCGGCAAACATTTTCAAACCATTGCTAATGTTCGCATAATAAACATTCGGAATTAGTTGTTCAAAATTCATTACCGTATTTTTTCTTACTAAGAAGCGCTTTAATTTAATTAAGCCCAACTTTCAGGATTTGCGATGGTACAGAATTCTGCGTTCAGTCAGCCAATACCGAAGTAGAGTTTTGTCTTAAAAGTTGAAGATACATTTTATCACCAAAAGTTTTCTGTCAGCAGTTAACCCGAGCGGATTAAAAATCTGTTCCTGATTGTATTCCGTCAAGCCTTGGTATTGCAAATACTTTTGTTGTGAAAAGTCAACATTATTCGGTGCGGAGACTTTTGACTGGATTCATCAACGCCGCCCGCACTGCCTGGTAACTTACCGTCACCAACGTGATGAGCAGCAAACCCACGCCGGCGGCCACAAGTATCCATGCAGATATGGAGGTATGAAGCACATAGTTCTGCAACCATTGATCCATGCAATAATATGCAATAGGCATCGAGATCAGGATGGATAAAGCAACCAGCTTTATAAAGTCGGCAGATAGCAGCGCCCAGAGGCCCATAACGTCAGCGCCAAGCACTTTACGGATGCCGACCTCCTTTGTTCGCTGTTCAGCGACGAAAGAAGCAAGACCGAAAAGGCCCAGGCAGGAAATAAGGATAGCCAGCAGAGAGAATACTGTTGCGAGGTTACCAATCCGCGACTCTGTATTAAACTTCTTCTGGTACTCTTCATCAAGAAAGGAGTAGATAAAAGGACTGGCGGGATTGAATTGTTTGAAGACCGGTTCTATCGCGGCAAGAGCCGTGCGCACCTGTACACCTTTTTTAATGCGGATCGTAAAAACTGAATGGCCACCGTCGCCCAGGAAGATCGCGGGTTGCACAGGGTAATAGGGATTATTACTGATGATGTTCTTCGCGACCCCGATAACGGTGTAAGCCTTCCCCCAATGTTGGATGGTCTTGCCAATGGGGTCCTTAAATCCGAAGATTCGGGCACCCGTTTCGTTAAGGATGGCGGCCGAACTATCGGTTAGGTGATCGCGGGAAAAGTCGCGTCCCTTGACGATGCTCCAGCCAATAGTTTGACCAAAATCGGCATTAACGAAAATGTCGCGGAATGAGATCGTTTTTGCTTCCTCACTCATTCCTTCCCATTTGAGCAAATTATTCATGCCAAATGAATTGAGGTCCGTAGATGAGTTGGCAATACCTGCAACCATACCTGTGCGGAGTAAACCCTGGCGAAGGGCTTCATAATGACTATCTAATTCTTGCGTATTAGTGGGAACGGTAATCAGTCCGCGCTGTTCATAACCCAACGGTTGATCTTTGGCGTACTGCACCTGGCGGAATACGACGATGGTGCCGATGACAAGCGCAAGTGAGATGGAGAATTGGGTAACCACGAGCACTTTGCGCGGTGTACTGGCGCCTTGACCGGCTTTGAATAGGCCTTTCAGCACTTTCACCGGCCGGAAGCTGGAAAGATAGAATGCAGGGTAGCTGCCCGCCAGCAGGCCAGTGAACAGGGTACAAAGTAATGCAAGGCTCCAGAAAAACGTGTTTGTCCATGGGAATGTCATCGTCTTGCCCGCAAGCTGATTGAACCAGGGCAGGGTAAGAGCGGCTAGTGCAACAGCGATAACAAAAGACAAAAATGCGAGAAGAACTGATTCTCCCAGGAACTGGGCGATGAGATGTACACGCAATGAGCCAACGGTCTTGCGAATACCTACTTCCTTTGCACGTTTTTCGCTGCGGGCCGTGGCCAGGTTCATAAAATTGATACAAGCCAGCAAAAGGATAAAGATGCCGATCATCCCAAGCATTCTGACATAAGCGATACGGCCATCGCCTACGGCGTTGGACTCATCGTAATGCAGGTACAGGCTTTGGTACGGAAGCACCTTGTAGGTCTCGTATGCGAACTTCACAAATGGACTGCAAATATTTTTTATGCGTGCCGTAGCCTGTTCTGCGGTAACATTATCAGCGAGACGGGCAAACATGCGGCAACTATGGTTTTCAAAATCGTCGATATTTCTTACCCACCTTGTTTCATCATTAGCCATTGAGATGAAGAAGTCAACTTCATGTAAGCTGCTGTTAGCGGGTTGATTAGCATAGACACCACCAACGGTGAAGGGACGCCGGTTTTCGTATTTAAAAGTTTTGCCAACAGCATTCTCGGTGCCATAAAGCGCAATAGCTGTTGACCTGGAAATAAGTGCTGTGTTTGGATCACGCATAGATTCGGCGGTGCCGCTTAGGAAATGGTAGCCGAAAATTAGCGGAAACGTATATTCTGCAGATGTTCCGGTAGGGGATATGCTTTTGTCGCCGTTCACCAGCAAATGTTGGCCGGGCCATTCGATCATCGCCGTTTGGGCGAAGACATCCTTATAATTTTCTTTTTGCAACCAGGGATTGAGGGCGGGGGAAACAGTGGTACCCACATAAGCGGGTGGTGTTTTTTCGCTGGACTGACCCTTTGGCCATTGGTTTTGCATAATCTCCACAACGCGGTCGCCGCCAGGTATGTCCTGATCAATGGAAAGCTCGTCATTCGCCCAGATGCCGATGACAAGGGCGATTGCCATGCCGGTGGCCAGTCCGAAGATATTGACAAAGGAATAACCGCGGTTTCTGCGCAGCTGACGGATTGCGAGATGGAGATAATTTTTGAACATGCTCTTGGTGTTGGGATATGGCAGAACTTTAGCGAAAAAAATGCCTGCTTTTTACACATTAATAATCAACCGGTTGCGATTTGTTTGAGGATATTAATTGTCCGGTTTCGCTACAGTCTATGTTCGTTTTAATACAGCTGTTCTTTTAAATATCCCGCTTGTCTTTATGAATGTAAGATCAAATACTGCCTTAGTCGTCAATAGTGTACGGGTGAATCATGCCAGGTACTAATAGCTATAAAGTTGAATGCTGTTTGCTATAACTTGCGTATTGTCAGCCAGTTTTTGCACAACCTTTTGTTAGCTGTGGCACTTGGGCTTTTAGTCAATAAGTGTGTCTTTAAGTGTCTGCAATAACCCAGTCACTTTTATATCAGTTAAGCTTTCTACTATCTACTGCCTATGAATTTTTTCGCCGTCGCGAAGTGTAATTAAAGATGATTACGAAATAGCTGCATACTCTTAGCTGCTATGAACAACAGGGGTTTCCCATTTGCACAGGCGGGCATTTTACTGAACCATAACTGCAAAAAACGCAACAGTCATCTTCTGTTGGTCTTAATCTTGTCTTGCAGTTTTTACATTCATAGAAATATTGGCAAGCGTCTGTCGGCATCGTTTCTTCTTGCTTGTGTCCGCAAACAGGACAAGTAATAACAGATTGAAGCGTGATTCTTTCGTCCATTAATTCTTATTTACTGTTTCAGAAACAACTTTGTAACCTGTGCTGTTAATGGCCGCAACAATGCTATCAGCGGAAGTTTTACTATTGTCAAACGTTACAATGCTGTTCGCCATTTCAAAAGAAGTCTTGTAATTAATAACACCCCTGATTTTTGCGATTTCATTATTAACGTGATCTGTACAGCCATCGCAAGTCATGCCTTTTATTTTAAATGTAGCCTGCTTGATATCGCTTTTGTTATTAATAACTGTTTTCTGTTGCTCAGTTTTTGGATAAAATGCTTTTGCATAGTAAGGAAAAGCAATCATTAGTCCTGCAACGATTGTAACAAGGCCTAAAAATGATTTTGATTGAAGAAATGATTTTTTATTGTCTGTTTCACAATTGCAGTCAATTTGCTTTTGTGGTTTTAGTTTTTGATACCATGCAAATGCAAATACTAAAACTGTCAGTCCGATTAAGTAAGGTCTGAAAGGTTCAATCCATGAAAAGGAAGAAGCAAGCCCGCTTGCTCCGCCTAAAAAAGCTAAAACCGGCGTAATGCAGCAAAGCGATGCTGCAGTCGCAGTTAGAAAGCCGGCAATAAAGCTCGTGTTATTTTTTTTCGTTGTTGGCATGTGTCGGTTGTTACGCAAAGATAAAACTTAAACTGTTAGATGGCTGCCAATAGGGGGCTGCCAACGTACACGGTTTTATACGGCTTGGGAATTAAAATTCCGGTTACCCATCACCGCTGTTCCTGCTTGACGAATTATTATCAACAACTAAAGCCGGGGTTTGCAAATAGCTGATAGTACAATGTAATGCCCAAGTTGCATAAAACCCAATGTAGTACGCCGTTGTTCCTCTTTTGTCAGCTCTTAGTTATTGTTAATCTGGGTGTTATTTTTTTACTTTTAAAATCTACAATGCGTATTTTACAATTTACTCAACAACCGCCTTTGTTGGGAGCACGTTTATAAATTATTTTGCTATCTCGTTCTACATAATCGCCCGATACTATTGGATATGAATACTTGGGCGCGTACGATACATTATGGCTCCTTATAATTATTTTGTCGTTGACTTTCAGCTTATGCAATTGCTGAAACTCGTTGTTAAAGTTGAAAAAACTCTTGTTTTCCGTCCCAAAGCTAAGAATGTAATCCTCGCCATTAATCCTGGCCATCACTCCGAAACCTAGTCTTGAGCCCGGCGGAAGAGAAAGAGAGGTTACAACAGCCTCCATGTCGGTAAAAGCACTTATATGGTTCCTTAGCTTAGCAGCATCGGTAAGCACTTTTTTACCTTCGGCAGACGCTTCCCATTTTTTGAACGCTATACCGCCAGGGGTAGCCTCCCATTGTTTCATAGCGGCTTCCCTTTCAGCAGCAGAGAGTGGCTTTGGGGTTGGATTATTAGAAGGTTCATTTTTAATTTCGCGATTAGCAAATACTAGTGCGCTTACCACAACCAGCGGCAAGATCAGCGCATAAATAACTTTTTTCATATTTTTTGTAGGTTTAATTAGCATAATCGATCTCCTGGTAAATCGAATCCGTTCAACGCATTTCTTTTATTTTTCGGACCCTTTAAAGTTGATGCAACAAAAATACTTTGATAGTGTTGAGACGAGGCACCTGGATTGTAAATAAATAGTGTAAACCTTGTAAATAATATCTTTACATTATACTTGGTAAGAGAAATTTCCTGCCCATAAAAGCGTACGGACCTGGTTGTGACTTAATCCGTTTTCTGTTTTGAAATATTGGAACGCCTCGTTGTGAAGCAAACACATTCCTTCGTTATAACTACAAACCAACTATTTCCTTTACAATCCTCTAAAAAAATTGAACGAACTCCTGTTGTGTATTTCAATATTGTGATGTCAATCGGGCCATCCCCAAAAAGCCTATGAATACTAAAGGGTTCTGTCGAATACGGTCTTCCAGGAACGCTCGGGGCCGAATGAGTTTGATTTTGCATTGGCTTGAACAGAAATAGACTTGCCATCATTGCTCAATTTCCAAACCTCTGTTACGTAAACAATTAGTTGTTTCTGAACATCTACATGGTAAGGAGCGGCAACCATCAGGTGTACAATTGAGTTAACAGTCATCGTATGTCCATCAGCTGACAACTTTACGGTAGACTTCTTGCCTCTTCCCTGGCCATGATTAATTTCGCTTGCATTACCGTCGAAGGTCAGTTTCTCCTGGCTTGTAACCGGTGTTGTGCCTGGAAACGAGCTTGATACCTCTATGGTTAGAAAATTTGGCTGCTCTGCTATCTTCATTGTCTTAGCCAGCATACGATCCCCTGAGTTATAGCAGCAAACAATATTTCCACCCATGCTTATCGACTCTTTGGATTTCCATTCGCCAGAAAAGTTAGCAGGATGAGTGGCTTTTTTTTGTTGTGCCTGTACGGCAAAATAAATTACTGCTGCTAACAGAATAATCAGGCAAGACAAAATATTTATTTTATTTTTCATTTGTTTGTTTTATGCTTTTAATGGTGATGAAGCGATTATGATTTAGCCTGCGGTTTCGGCAAAATCATGATAATTTCATATCCTTTTAAAGTCGATGCAACAAAAATACTTTGATAGTGTTGAGACGGGGCCAACTGGATTGTAAATAAATAGTGTAAACTTTGTAAATAATATCATTACATGATGCTTTTTGGAAGAAATCTCTTGCCAGTCAAACGAAAACACCTGGGCGGATTATTACTACTCATGGTTATCTCTATCATCTGCGTGGCTTTCAGCATGAAAGGCAATGACGACTTTGACTATGCCAGAAGGGAAATTTTGCTTCGTCGAATCGGACATGAGATACTCCTTCAATCGGGCGACAGTGTATCACGGGTATTACCGATAAAAAAGATCGCCGAAAATGAATACCAGATCAGTTTTGAGAATGCGTTTACTTTTCACCCCGAGTCCCTGGTGAATATTACGCAGCGTTTGTTAGCAAAGGACCCGCTCGCAGGTGATTACGTTGTTAACGTAGTTAATAGTGCCAATGCCAGTATAACGTATGGATATGCTATATCAAAAAATAAGAAAGATGATATTGTAACCTGTCAGGGAAGAAGGCAACCCACAGCTGGTTACATGATTGATATTAAATTCAAACCGACAGGAATAATTACGGCAAAGAATGGGTTTCTTCTGGGCAGCCTGACAGTTTTAGCATTTGTTGGATTTATTTTTTTGAGATCTGTTAAACCGCGGATTGTTTTACCCGAGAATCAGTCTGCCGCACCCGAGGATCAGCCTGCCGGATTACGGGATCAAACCGATCAACCCACCAGTACGTTCACTCTAGGGTCAATGTTGTTCGATACTGAGACTCGTAAGCTCATGATAAATGGAAAGGCCATAGACCTGACCAGAACTGAAACCCGTGTGCTACGCATTTTCGTGTTGTCTCCTAACGAAGTTATAGAGCGAAGCCGGCTACAAAAAGAGATATGGGAAGATGAAGGTGTTATAGTAGGCCGCAGCCTGGATATGTTCATTTCAAAACTTAGAAAAAAACTGGAACCTGATCCGAACGTCAAGATTGCTGTTATACGCGGCAAAGGATATAAGCTCGAAATCAGCGCTTAAGAAATTCTTCCCGCTTCGAACTGATATTATTAGAGTTCAATATGGCATTTGTAAAACGCTGTAGTGAGAAATGCTTAATTGAATAGTTTATTCTATCAGCCCTTCTATCGCAAATGCATGTGCTGGCGGTAGTTCTTTCTTTGATATACTTTTTTTTCTCTTTTTGATGTTGCGCTGCGTCAGCCTGTTTTTGCCAAACCATTTGTTAGCCGTTAGTTATTTTTTCTTCCATTATGTTTACTTTTTAGATTGCCAAAACCTGTCTTTGCCTTCTGCTATCCATTCCAAAGATTGAGTAATTCTTTTGTTTCTGGTTTCGTCCGTCTTTGCATCTGCAATCCAAATAATATAGTTTTTACGAAATGAAGGGGATTTACTTTCAAAGATTTCGGTTGCTTTTTTGTCTTTCCTTAATGCGCCAATAAATTCTTGTGGAGCAACAACTTCAACTGCTGATTTTTCTTTTACGGGTTTAGGTTTTGAAGTGCCATTTTTATTTAATTCCATAGCTTCTTTGATATATGAGATTAAAATTTTCTTGTTTGGCAACTCAGATATGTCTTTAATCTTGTCCATATAGCCGAATTTTTTTCCTGCTTTTACACTTGCCTGTGTATCCTTATCCTTCATCAGTTCAGCTTTGTATAAACTAAAGGAACAATGCTGTTTAAAACCGCCCATCATAACTAAATGGTCTCCTTTGTAGGAATAATGAGGTGTTCCCCATTTAATATTTTCTTCTACTTCCGGGCAGGTACTAAAAATTATTTCTCTTAAATGGGTTAGAATTGGTTTTGCAAAGTCAGTCATTTTTGCAATGTAAGCGGTAACTTCTTTGTTATAGTCTTCCATTGGTTGAATAGTTTAGCCGTGGTTTTTGATTTAATAGTTTTACTACAATATCTAATTTTCTATATCTGATGGATTTGTTGAATGCTACTTACAATTTCTGCCAACGCCTTGGCCTTGTGGCAAACCTCTTGTTGGTTGCGATTCTTTGTCCTTTTGTTGGCGGTTTTATTATTTTATATATTTAAAGACGTCTGACATAACATCGCTGAAATCTTCATTTACCCCGTTTGTACAATAAGCCACAGCTAATTGTTCCTGAGGCAAATAAGCTAACACTGATGCAAACCCATCAATTCCTCCAATGTGTCCATAAGCTTGTTTACTGGTAAAAGAGAACTTTATCTGCCCAATAAAAGGATACGCAAACATGCCCATTCCAAAGCCATCTTTGATTGTCTTCATCGTATCTAATGAGCTTTTGGAAATCAATTTCCCATTAAATAACCCCGTTATAAATTTATCCAAATCATGAGTTGTTGCAACAATAGCGCCTGCTGCGGCTGGGATGCTCATGTCAGTTTCATTATGTTTCGCCCATTTGTTATCCATCCAGTCGTAGGAATAAGATTCGTTTTTAGATAGGTTAGAAGCGCCGCCAACGTATGTACTATCCATGTTTAATTTGTTAATGATATTCGCCTTTACAACTTCGGAATAAGTTTTCCCGGTAATCTTTTGAATGATGTATCCTAAAAGTAAAAAATTAGAATTGCTGTAGTCGCCTTTTGTGCCCGGTTCAAACAATGGCTCGTCTTTAGAAATGCTGTCTATTAATTGTTGCTCAGTTTTAAATGTTAACGACCAGTCATTATAGTAAGGGCTATTTGTATAATTAAATATTCCAGAATGGTGATTGAGCATTTGCTCTATCGTGATTTTAGAAGCGTTCGGAATTTGCGGGTAAAAATCAGATAGCTTGGTACCTAAATGAAGTTTTCCTTTTTCAATAAGCTGAAATATCAGGACTGAAGTAAACATCTTTGTTATGGAACCAATGCGATATTCTGTTTGAGCTGAAGCTTTACGAGCATCTTCAACAGAAAATATACAACACGCAAGTCCTCTTTTTATCATAGTTAGTTTTTAATGCAATGATCGTTTCGGAAAGTCTAAGATATGGTAATACAAGTATAAACGGAGAGTAATAGATGTGAATGGCAGTCAACGGATCGATATTGCTTGCAGGGGGAGCAATGCGCTGTGTCAGCAGGTAACCAAAACGGGAATGGATGTTTCTAAGTGGTAAATTCATTTTGGCTTTTTGATAGGGCCAGGCGTTTTTGATTATCGTTTTACAGTTTCCATAAATTGAATATTTTATATGGTATCTTTGATCAGTTCAAATACATTTATTTACCAATGAAACGGCGCCTTCATGGTTGTCGACCGCTGTGCCTTGAACAAAATTGCTGACTTTCAGCGATTCATCCTTTACCCGTTTTTATTCCGGTTTTTCATCAAAACTTGTTTTCTAAATGGACGACAATTTGAAGTACGGTCAAAATGTGAAACAGGCCGTTCCTTTTTTCATGGTTACGGACATGACCAAGTCGCTCGGCTTCTATGTTGAAGGTTTGGGTTTCGAATTGAAAATCAAATGGGAACCAAGATGTAAGGTGGAATGGTGTTGGCTTCAATTGGACGGAGCGTCAGTAATGTTGCAGGAATACAAGATAAACAAGCCGGAAGAAAAATTGGGCGTAGGGGTAAGCATCGTGTTTATGTGTAATGACGCCTTAAAGATTCATACTGAAATAACTTCACGAGGGCTTTCGCCAGACGAACCGTTTGTTGGTAATAATCTATGGGTGGTCAGCATAAAGGACCCCGACGGGTATAATATTCTCTTTGAAAGCCCGACCAATGTACCAGAGGGTACAATGCATTCCGATTGGATCAAAACCGAAAGCGGCAAGCAAAGTTCTCAAAATTGATAAACATGTAAGTTTTGCTGTTGTGTTGATTATCCCTTCTTAGTGTCAGGAAAATAGCCACCAGTCGCCCGTTCCCAACAAACCGGTAAGCGCTCATAAGGGTGATACCCGCTTCGATAATAGAGATGCATTTACTTTTTTGGATTTAAGGCTTATCTGTCATTCCGTCCTCAAACTTCTAACTGGGTTAGCCATAGCGGCCTTTCCTGCCCGGATGCTTAATATCATCATAGTGATTGTGATTAAAAAAAATCCGCTCAATAAAAATATCCACCAACTCAATTCTGTACGATAGGCGAAGTCTTCAAGCCAGTTGTGTGTTTGCCACCATGCAATGGGCGTTGAAATTATAAATGCTATCACCAGGAGCTTAATAAAATCAACAGAAAGCAACGTGATGATCTGACGGACAGATGCGCCCAATACTTTCCGCACGCCAATTTCTTTCACACGGTTATTCGTCATAAATATGATGAGGCCAAGCAAACCCAGACAGCTAATCAATATAGCGATTCCGGCAGACCAGGTAAGCAGCGTGGAAAGTTGCCTTTCTTCTTTGTAAAATTCACTTATTGAATTATCCAGGAAAGTATGCGCAAAATCTTTATCGGGATAAATGGCTTTCCAGGCTGATTGTATTTTGTTAATCGCGGAAGGCCATGCCGAGGGATTGGGTTGCAAGGCCACATGCATCACCTGCGCTGATTTCACATCTCCGTAGTATAGCATAGGGTTAATAGCGGTGCGCATAGAGGCAAGGTGAAAATCCTGTATTACACCCACAACAGGCAGTAACTTATTATCCATGCTAATAAACTGGTTGATGGCATCTGAGGGATGGTTAAATCCAAGCTGCCTCGCTAAGGTTTCATTGACAAGAAGCTCTTTCGCAGTATCAACATAAGAAATGTTTCTGCCTGCAACCAGTTTAAGTCCATATACATTCAGGAACCTTGTATCACCATTTCTTGAATCTACTTCGAGTGTTTGTTCTTTTCCTTTAGCCGTAAATAAGATTTTTGTTGTCATTCTTCCGCTAAAGGCTGGTGTGCGATTTCCCAAGCTTGCCTCCTGGACTTCCGGCAGTTTTTTCAGTTCATCTCGTAACACCCGTTTTTTATTTTCGGCATTCTGATCATCCGAAGGTAGATTAAAATTGATGATGGCTTCTTTTCTGAATCCCATGTCTTTTTCAACGGAAAAATCTATCTGTTTGTCAACCACCAACACAGCAACGATAAAAACTTGTGCGATGGCAAACTGGAAAACAATCAATGATTTTCTGAGCCAAGGTTCTCTTCCTTTTTCAAGACTGACACCGCTGCCTTTTTTGAGAACAGCCACAGGTTTAAACCGGGTAAGAATAAATGCTGGATACAAGCCGGCAATAAGGCTTACGACAACAACCAGTAATAACAGGAAGCTCCATACCAATGGATGCGTAAAAAAATATTCAAACTGTAAACCGGCAGGAACAAAACCCGAAAATGCTTTTAGCAACAATGGCATTAAAGCGATAGAAATGAAAGCGGTAAAAACTGTAAGCAAGAAAGTTTCCGATAAAAATTGCAGGATTAACTGGTGTTTTTTGCTGCCGAGTGTTTTTCGTATGCCGATTTCCCTGGCACGTTCCGCTGCATGTGCCGTTGAAAGATTGATAAAATTGATACTGGCTAGAATGATTAAAAACACAGCCAGCAAAACCAGGTTGCGAATGGTTGATTCCTTCACTTTCTCGCCAACATGTATATCGTTTAATGCTTGTAAATGCAGGATAGTTTTATTGTCATTCACACCTGTATTTTCTTTAAAGATGGAAGTGAATTGCCTGTTTATAATTTTCTGATCGGCACCTGCCACAAGTTTTACAAACGTATGCGTATTGGAATTCGTACTCTTCCAATTATCCCAATCATAAGCTGTTTTCAAAGAGGTCTGTGAAACGGTTGCTAACGATATGTAGGCTTCGTATTTAAAATCGCTGTTCGATTTCAGGTCTTTAATAATGCCTGTAACGGTTGTTAAAATTGTATCACTAAAAATGACTGTTTTACCTGCTATTTGGGAGATGGGAATGCCTGGGAAATATAAATGTGCCCGGGTTTCCGTTAGCACAAGTTGATAAGGATGCTGCAATGATGATGAAGGGCTTCCAACCACCCATTCCTGCGGGAAAAGATTGAAGTAATTGCTGTCGGCAAAAACTATCTGGCGTTGTGATTTAAAAAACTGCGGTGTTTTCTCATTGAGTTGCTGAATTGAAACTTTTGCATTCCGGTCGTTATAATGCAAGAACAGCGCGGTAGTTTGTATGCCGGATACCTTTTGCGATGCAGCTTCATGCATTGGGACTGGTACATTGGAGCTTTTCCAACCTTCCCCTTCTGATACGATTCGATAAATTCTATCTGCGTCTGGTTGATAGGTATCAAAACTATAATGATAGGTTACAATTAGAAAAATGATCAGGGATGCACTAATACCAATGGATAACCCGAGCACATTAATACCGGTAGTGGTTTTGTTTTTCCTGAAGCTGCGGAAAGCGGCTTTTAAATAGTTTTTAAACATACCCGCGCTGATTTTCGACAAAAACACCAATTACATACCACTTATATATTGCATTGACAATCATTAAACTGAAAGATCAGCAGCGGAGGGATGTGTGCGTTTTTGATACAAGGCTGTATGTTTTTGTTACACAGACCCACACTTTCGGTTAAAGCCTCCGCATAACGCCAGAAAGAACGCACAGCGAAAATCTTCTGCTGATTGCTGCTCAACAAGGTGTTGGAGTTGCAGTCTTATGATGAGGAATGTTTGAAGTCGGTATAGCTTGGGTTGAATTTATTCATGCCACGTTTTGCCCCGTTTTTGGATCGGTTTAAAAAATAATTTTGTCCTCAGGTAAGCCTGATTTATCGTTTGTCCTGATGTACATAGGTTAGTCAAAAGTTTCCATCACATAAATTTAATCATGATTGCGATCGATCACAAAGTCACAGGCCTTACACTGCCCGCACAACTTTTCAGACGCAGAGCTCTTTAACGAGAATCTTAATAGAAAATTGCGCTTTGATCAACAACAACTATGAACTGTAAAAGCTAAGACTTGATATTTCAATTAACCATGATCCGTTTACAGTTAATCTGACAAATTTCCTTAACTCATTGTAGAAGCTAAAAATATTTATCTTAATGAAATTACCGGACTCCTCTAATGTCGTTATAATGCTATCTCAAATGAATACTACATTATCCTTTGCTGAAGGAATTTTTGACTAATAAATTAAAAGTTTATCACTGTTAATTTTCGTTTCCGATATCCTTAATGCAACGCACGGAGATAGCCATGTGCTTTTGGCCATCCTGGTGGCGATTCAGTATTTTACCATTTTTGCCAAAGTTATAAAACCAGGCATTGGCCACATCACTTTCTGTAGCTGTCCAATAAAATCCATGTGCATCTACACGAGCGTAGCTGCCATCAGCAGAATCACGACTACCGCCATATACTGCATTGAATCCAGCGTTACCCCCATTTATTAGCGCCAGGTAGGCTGCTTTACCATCATCATTCGAATCACCGCGCACGCCACCGTACGATTTCGCCATTTTTTGCCATTCTTCATTTGTCGGTAAACGCCAAACTTCCCCTAATAACTTACATCCTTCCTGTGCCGATTTCCACGTATACAAACGGCCATATTGATTAATTTTCTGCTCTCCATTTTCATAACCATAAGATCCGGGGATATTGATGTTTAGATTAGACGTCATCCAGGTTTTGTTGTCTGGCATTATTTTGATGGTATAGATGTTACCATCTCTGTCCCGCAAAGTGTCGGTTTTCTCCTGGCCATTAGCCTCATAATTTATACAAAAAACACATATGACAATAGCCAGTAACATTGCCTGAATGTTGACACTATGCTTCATGTTTTTCATAAATCAGTTTTATTATACTGCCAGGCCTTCATTTCTGCGGAGTAATTGTTAACGAAATTTATAGCCGGTAAAGCTTTTTACTATTGCAGAATAAGCAATAAAAATGGATAAACATTCTTCCTGTGTTTTTTAGTCCATAAACAAATCATTCGCTCAACAAGCACAGCTACTACTGTAAGTTAAAATTTTATTCAGGTATTTAATAGAGTACGGTTAAATATTGAGTTTTACGTATTAATATCATTATGGCAACAAGTATAAACCGATCTGTGTAGCGAAAAACTTTTGCAAACGTTTATCCATTATAGATATATGTCTGGTTTGATTAAATACCAAAAGCATCGTTTTATTTCTTTAAAGTTGCCAATTATAAGTCTCAGTAGTAAATAAAAAATCAAGACGTTACGCACACTATTATAATTGCGTTGGTACTCATCTCTAAGGTCATTGAATGACGCAAACCCATGTTGCAAGCAATGTGGTCATACAGCAATTACATTTCTATTAATATTAAGGTCATATCTTCTTAGTAAAGTCCCTTCTTTTGCCAGGATATTTATGGCTTTTGCAACTTTTTTATAATCATTCTCAAACCACGAAGCAAGTCCTTTAAATCTTTCGGTCGTTGCCATATAGTTATAGAAAAAGTAACCATCCAAGCAACCAAATTCAGGTTTTGTAATTACGATTATTTCTGCAACTTGTCCAGTTTTAATATTTTCGAACCGGCATTCTGCGCCGTGCAGATAGTAGTTCCAATTCTCATTTAAGTGACCGCGTTGCTTACTACTTTTTTTAAGTTTTAGTTCATGTAGTCCGTCCAGCGTCTCTAAGTCAATATTGAAAGTTTCAGCCATTAATTGCATAAGGCTAAATGCATCTTGTCTGAACGTTTTGGCACATTGATAAATTTCGCTTTTGTTTTCAATAACTTTCATTGTTGGGATGCTACGAAAAATATGAATTGAATTACTCCAATCAAAATGTAGAATTGCATGTTCAGTTAAACAATCTTCTAGTCTGTCGACATAACCAGGCTCAATGAAAGTATACGTTAATATTAAGCTTTCATTTTCTCCTAAAAGTTTTAATAGCGATTCATGCGGGGGTAATCTGTTACCAAACTCTATTGTCAAAGGATTTGTCATTAAGAATTGCTGCCAACGTTAAAGCATTGGCGATGTGGCGGTATTCTGTGTTCCGTCTGCCTGGTGCCACTGCTGATTAAAGATACAAAAGCTCATTGTCTATTTCTGTTGCTTGGCGTTGTTCGTCGGCTGGAACTGAAGCCGATTAGCGAACAAAAAGTTGAGAATATATTCGTCGGCTTGCCCTATTGCCAAACCGCCTGTTGGCTGCAGCTTTGTCTAACAAGTGTTTTAAAGTTTATGTTGTCAAAAAGTCAAGGTCAAAATAATAACGTTCCCTATTTGTTTTGTCAACATACAGTGTCGTTTCTATTTGTTTGTCCAAGTAAAAAGTGAGACTGATTTTATCTTTTGGAACTACTCTGCTAATAAACTTTTCTGTCTTCCCTGTACGATTATTTAAATAAGAATAAATAATCACTGTCTGTGTCACCTGAACTTGCTCAACATTTCTCATTGCTCCGCCTCCTAATGCATTCCAGCCTTGAATTTCTCGTTCAATGTCAAGTGTCAATAGTTCATTTTTATGTCCATCCCTGTCCCTTTCTTCGGTGTAATTATGTTCCCTGAGTTGACACTTAGTTAAGTCAACCCTGATTTTGTCGCCATTTTCTTTTAAGTCGGAAATCAAATATCTCATCGTCTGCTGAATACTTAATTCTTTTGTCGAAGGTGTGTAACGAAACAATAAAAAGCCACCCCAAAACATAGCTAGTCCTAGTAGCCAAAACAAAAACGGGTAAGGAATTAAGTTTCCTGAATACCTTCTAAAAAAAGTCACTGTCAAGAAACCGAGTCCAAATAGAATGTAAGCTAAAATTCGTCTCCACATAATTTTAAGGTGTCATTTTAAAGTAGCAGGCAGCGAACAGGTATTTGCGATGGCAGGGCATTCATTGAACGTCAAGCCGGTACAAATGCTGATTGAAAAAATTTTTGTGGAAGATAACATTTGTAGCTTAATTATTAACGTCCAGCCCGAACTGAAGTTATTAGTTTCGCTATTGTATTGCTCCATTTCACTTATCAATCTTTTTAAATCTCTGTTGAATAATATTTTTAAGGTGTCAATTAGCATAGTTATAAAATAAACTGTCCTTCTAAAACTGTTACAGCTTCGCCTAAAATACAAACTTTGTCTTGCAAAAGTTCTGTACTCATTGTCCCTGTCCTTAATGAAGACTGATAAGCATTTAATTTTGTTTTGTTCAATTTTGTTGCCCAATACTTTGTCAAGAACGTTTGAATACCGCCTGTCACGGGGTCTTCATTGGTTCCCGCCCAGGGCCAAAAATATCTGTAATGAAAATCAAAATTTTCTCTATCTGAAATTGCTGTTACCAATACACCATTTATTCCAGTATATGATTTTATCAGTGCTTCGAAGTCAGGTTTTAAATCTGCCAACGCAAGTGCACTTTTAATCTCAATTAAAATGATTTTGTTATTTGGACTGTATCTTTTATTTAAAATTTCAGAAATTCCAAGTGCGTCTAACATCCTTTTTGGAACTTCAATTTCCTCTGTTTCATAAACAGGAAATTGCATTTTTATTTTATTTTTTACTTTCTCAATAAACAGTTCAACATGGTTACAGTTGATAAATTTTATACTGTCAAATGAAGTTGTGTCGAAAATAATTTTTGATGAAGCTAATGTTGCGTGTCCACACAAAGGAATTTCAATCTTTGGTGTAAAAAATCTTATGCTATAAGTGTTGTCGGTGATTTGTTTTACAAATGCAGTTTCAGAAAAACCAATTTCAGCTGCAATTTGTTGCATTGTCTCAACTTCTAAATCTGTGTCAGGAAGGCAAACTGCTGCAGGGTTTCCTTTAAATTTTTCACTTGTGAAAGAGTCAACGAAGTATGTTTTCATTTTTTGAAACTTTTATGAGTTTAGAGCTGTGTCAAAATAGCACACAACGGCCAGGGATTTGCGTTCGTGGCGGCGTTAGTATTCCGTCAGCCCAGGTTTAGTACAAAAGTTTATTAGAATTTCAAATGTTGAGTTTTGTTCGTCATGCCGCCATGACGCAAAACCCATGTTGGCAGTAGTTTTGTCTAGCAATTATTGTCTGCTATAAATGATCAATTCACAACTTAATGCTACAATAAACGAGTTACCTGTGTCAGAGAAACCGAATGCTCTTAGTTCACAAGGTCCATCTTTGGCTACCACAATATTTTGTCGTTCGTCTGGCGATACCAAATAAATTTTTTGCACTAAATATTTATCAAATGGTTTGTCATCAGATTCTGCCTTTGATATTGTAAGTGTCCACCCGTCATTTGTAAATTTGAGCAAATTGTCTGGGCCATATAGTCCGCAAGTCGATATTTGTATTTTGTCCAAAATGTCAAACCCGGTAATTGAGTTTGTGTCTTGATTGAAACCTTGCCACCAATCACCGTCATTATTAAGTCGTGCAATTTTCACTCCCGTAATGCAGTCAAATAGGCCTTGTCCTTGACTCGATAACACCATTAAATTATCTTGTCCAGTCGCATAACCAACATTCTCAAGTCCACCGATTGCAAAAGTTTTTTTATGTGTCCACATGTAGGTTGTCTGAAAATTACTGCCAACGTTGAGGGCTTTGCGGTCGTGGCGGTATTAGTATTCCGTCAGCCCTGGTTTAGTGCAAAAGTTTATTAGAATTTCAAATGATGAGATTTGTTCGTCATGCCGCCATGACGCAAAACCCAATGTTGGCTGTAGCCCATTATTATTTGCGTTCGTCAACATGTATTATAAACTTCAAATCTTTTTCGATCACTTGATGTTGACCATTAATTTGATAGATAATTTGTTCTGTTGTGTCAAGTATTTCTTCTTTTCTTATAGCAAGAGACTTGCTCTGAATAACATTGTCAATATTGGTTCTATCAAGTGTAATAAGGCTATCTTTTAAAATGTACTTTCCTCGAATGTAAGTTGCACCAATACCACCACTATTAGCAAACTTGTAAGTTCCATCCTTTCGAAATTCAAACCATGCTCCATTAAATCCTCCGTCATAACCAGCTTGAATTAAAACAGGCGAATTGTCTCTAGCCGCTAAAGCAGCATTAGTAATAAAAAAAGAAACGATTAGAGCAAAACCGAAACCTGTCGGTATAAAACTAAATTTAGTTTTTTTTAGTCCGTAAATTTTATTGTCTTTATAAATTGTCCAGAGAAATGCAAAGATGAAAAGTACTATAATAAAAAGTTGTATTTCATTATCAAATAGCGACTCATCATCAGCATTTCGAATTATGGTTCGAATTGCAAATAGTCCAATCGCAGTAACGGGGATTAGTCGAAAAATTATGTTTAGAGCATTATTCATTTGAGTGTTATGTCAGGGTTACACACAACGTTTTAGGGCTTTGCGGTCGGGCGGAAATAGAATTCCGTCAGCCCGGGGTTAGAACAAAAGTTAATTAGAATTTCAAATGATGAGTTTTGTTCGTCAGCCGCCATGACGCAAAACCCATGTTGTGTGATGCTTTGTGCTGTCACCAAAACCGCCATTTTGATTTCTTTATTTTGTCACGCTTTCGATAGCTTCCACCAATTAGCTCTTTTGTGTCAATGTTATAAGAAAAATTTACCCATTCGTCAGCGTCATCCATTGGGTCATATGCGAGCCCAGTTACTAAATTATTATTAAGTACCAACTCTTTAAGACCGTCCCACGAAATACGTTCTGTGTCCCAATAAGTTCCATTTGGTTCAACTATGGTTAAGTGAATCTGATTTTGTAAAATAAGTCTGCCATCTTGTGTTGTGAAAGTTGTCAAGTAACCAACACCAAAAACCGATAACGGTTTAATTTCGTCGGGATTCATTAAGTAGCAAGTTCCGAAAGCAATTACCAATAAATTAGTTGTGTCAGCAAATTCAACTATTGTCTTCAAGTCTGTCCAACCTGGCTGAAAGTTAGCAACCCATTGAGTTCCGTTTGTCTTATTAAAACGAACTGCAAATCCTTCTGAATAAAACGGTTCGTCGTTTTCAGTAACAGGAATATACATTGGTCCGTATGTTGGCAATGAATCTAAAATTTCGTATCGTTTATTTTCTGTCAATACTTTTAGGGTGTCGGTAAGGTAGCACACAACGTTCGAGGCTTGCCGCAGGGCTGGAATAGTTGCTGTGTCTGCCCGGCAATTGAAGCCGAATTGAAATACTGATGTTGAAGTTAACAACTAAAAGCCAAATAGAATTCGGTGAAGCCCGATATTAGCTGATAGTAGTACAACTGTCGATTGTTATTCCGTCCGCCAGCTTTGCGGCAAACCTTTTGTTGTGTGCGGTACTATATGCCTTTGATTAAATAAGAGGCAATTTTTTGAGTGATTTCAGAATTTGTTTTATCGGACAAGCCAATATCAACACAATATTGATTTAGCTTCATAAATAGCGACTCGATAAATGGCCAGGCTTCCTTTGGTGAAAATTCAACATCATATTTTCCATTTTCGTCGTAAGGCCCTTTTTTAAATGGAACATAGCAGCAGAATAATGTGAATATAAATCCGGCGGCTTTGTCCATTGCCATTAAATAGGGCCAGCAATTATGAGAGTTAAATAATGTATCTAAATATTTTTTGACTTCAGGAATTTCATAAAGTTCCCTTTTGTCGTCTTCAAAGTCGTCAAAAGAAATGTCAACGCTACTCTTTAAACTTAAAATTAATTCGGGTGATTGCTGAAAACGTTCAATCGCAGTTAAAACGGGTTCTATATCATTATTTAGAACATCGTCCTTATCAACTCTTAATATTATCCTATTATTACCATCGTTTAGAATTTTGTCTAATTCCCACTGTTCAGCAAACTGCGATGCATAGTCAGTTACAGGCCCAACATATTGTTGTAGTGTTTCCTTGAGGTCAGCAGACAAAGTATTTTTTAATGGAATTGTCATTTTCCAGTTTTCTCCAGCTCGAATGACTTTTTCCTTTTTGAAAACCTCCCAATATGCCATCTTTCCAGCGTCATCCACAATTACGATTAGAATCGGTATTTGGAGATTCATATAGTAATTCAGGTGTTTAATATCACCCCTGAATACAAAGCCGATTTCATTTGCTTCCTCAAAAAAAGAGGTTCCCGTCTTGACTTGAATTGCAATTGACTTTCCTGTCACCTGTCCTGAATCTGTAATCACATCAATATATGCATCTATACCAAAATCGTTCTCCAAATGATTTTGTCTGAACAACCAACTAAGATTCTCTTCGACAATATTTTTTACGATTGTAATTCCTGATTCTCCTCTAATAGTTGTTTTCTGGATTGAGGGAAATTTTGATTTTTCGTCCATTATTTGCGTTAGTTTGATTCTTAGTGAAGTAGTTTTACGTATTGCACACAACGTTTTAGGGCTTTGCGGTCGGGCGGAAATAGAATTCCGTCAGCCCGGGTTTAGTACAAAAGTTTATTAGAATTTCAAATGATGAGTTTTGCCCGTCATGCCGCCATGACGCAAAACCCATGTTGTGCGTTCGGCTTGTCAATTTAAATTTATTCGTTCAGCCCAATTTAATTTGGCTGGTAATTCCTGATTCGAAAATTCAATATGGATTACTCGTCTTGGTCTGTTGTTTATTGTACGTCCAGAACTGTGTAACAGTAGTGGTTTCATTAGCATAATTCCACCTTTCGAAACACAACAACTCACTTCTTTTTCAACAGTCCAGTCAATTGTTTCAGGTCGGTAAATGCCTTTTAAGTGCGATTTGGGAACCACTTTTAAAGCTCCGTTATTCTCATCTGTCTCGTCAAGGTGGATGCGAACTGTCACAACATTTTGTAAAATGTCCAAAGGAGGTTGAACCGCAAACTGATTTTGTTTTGTCGTCCAGAATTCAAAACCTTTTAGTGGAAGTTTTTTGTCTACAGAAATTGTTAGGTCTTGATGATATGAAACGTACCAGTTTGAAGTTTGTGGTTTGTCAAAATATATGCTTTTAACAACAAAGTATTTGTGGCCAAACAATTTCTTCAAAACCTCTTTCAAATTGTCATTAAAAATTGAGTCCAATGTTGAAGGCACTTCTTTTAGGAATTGCCTGATCGCGAAAAGGTCTGATGATTTTTTAAAATTCCCATTTTCGGAATTTGCCTGATCGATTTCTTGCAATATGTTTTTTACTTCTTCGGTCGAATAAATGTTGTCAATAGTTGTAAAACCATTTTGGATGAATTCGTCTGTTTGTTTCATAGAGTGTCATTCTTTTGCTGACGCACAACGTTGAGGGCTTTGCGGTCGTGGCGGAATTAGTATTCCGTCAGCCCAGGTTTAGTACAAAAGTTTATTAGAATTTCAAATGATGAGTTTTGTTCGTCATGCCGCCATGACGCAAAACCCATGTTATGCGCTGTCTTGCTGCATTCCCCAAATGTCATAAAGATTATTGTCATGGATATAAGCATTTGTCGCACTACCACCTTCGATGACTTGTCCCGTTGTATTATTGATTACTATTTGTCGCTTACGAATCTTGTCTCTATTTAATTCGAATTTATCGGGATTCAAATCAAGTTTTTTTGAATTATTGTCAGTGTCAAACACTTTGATCGTTCGAAATGTATTCAACTTATTCAAAAAAGAAAATGTCTGGTCTATGACACTTGAGGGGCTTAAAATTGAGAAACGAATTGACATGTCATTTATCACAGTTTTCCCCGGAGTCAAAAGAATATGTATTTCAGTCAAGCCTTGTTTAGACCGTATTTCAAAATAGAAATTTCGGTAAGTGTCTAGGTGATTTATATCGGATTTGTCAGACAAAAAAACAGCACCGGCAATTTCAAGGATGTCTTTGATGTCTGTCTGAGAGACAGGATTTTTAAAAGTGAGATATAATAAGCACGATTCAAGTCCCATGTGGTTTGTCTAAAGGTTGCGCATAACGAGCAGGGCTTGGCGAAGTACGGGAATAGTAGCTGGTCAAGCCCGGAACAAATACTGATTGAAAAACTTTTGATGAAGATAATAACAAAAAGCTAAATAGTAAATGTCCAGCCTCGAACCAAAGTACAACAGAATTACAAAAGCTGAAGATAACTTACGTCCGCCCGTATTTTGCCAAACCCCATGTTAGCTGTAGTGCAACTCTGTCGGCTCTTAACAACTTTCTTATTTTTGTTTGTCTGCCCGTGTCTGAAAATTAATTGTGCAATTTGGTAGCCAAGTTTTTAAGTTTTGTTTGTCTTGGGGTGTCAAATAATCATCGTCAATTCTCATTTCTTTCAATTTTGTGAGCTTTTTAATTTCAGGTGAAATGTATTTTATAGGATTGTCCCAAATTTCAAATTTTTCAAGATTTGTTAACGATGAAATGCAATCAGGAATTGAATCGATTTGATTATCAAAAACCAAAAGTTCTTTGAGATTAGGTAGCAATTTTATTTCAGAAGAAATATGTTTTACTTCATTAGTGTACAAGTAGAGCATTTGAAGTTTATGAAGTCTTGAATCAATAAATGTAAGGTCTTGAAATTTGTTGTTATTAAGTGAAAGCCAAATTAAATTAGGAATATTTTTTACTTGGTCAGGTAAATGTGATGTTTCATTCGATGAAAAGTCAAAATGCTCAAGTGAGTCAAGTCTCGAAAGGTCTGTTTTAATTTCAATTATCTTAGTAGCGTTTAATGTTAAGCTTTTCAGTCTTTTTAAATTTGAAATAGCTGGTGTTATTTCGGTAATGGGGTTGTGTCCAATTGTTAGGTCTTCGAGTGATTTAATAGATAAAATTTGAGTAGGAATTTCTTTGAAGTTATTACTTGTTAAAATGGCTTTATAAATATTAAGATTAGAAACAGCGTCAGGTAAAAAGTCTAAATTTTTATCCTGAAGCCAAAGGTATTTTCCTTTGTTATCTTCTGACACAAACTGGTTGTCCGTCGTGTACATACTTTTAATTTCGCCTTTGTTTATTTTATTGGCTAAGTCGGATATTGTCTCTTGAATTTGAGTAGTTGAATTGTTGTCGAATGTAAAAAGCCATGACTTTATAACGCTATTGTTTATAATACAGGAATATTCAAAGTTTGGGTCCCAAGTTATTTTGTTATAGTCTCCTGTTTTGCCATTTCTAAAATAATAGCGTATTGTATTTGGTATTTCTTCTTGTTTAGTTGATGTAATTAGAATTCCATTATCAGGTATTTCGATTGTCTTTTTCCAAAACTTTGTTTCTTTCAAAGGTGGGTAACCTTTAATACCAAAAATAATACCTGCTTGTCCTTTATAATTATCTGGAAATATTATTGCATTGTGTTCCCCTTGCTTCATATACACCCAAAAACAGAAGAAAAAATAAAGTATCGCAAGAGTGTATTGTGTCCGCCAAAACACTTTTCGGTCTTTTATAAAACGGGAAACTAAAAAGTTTATTAGATAAATAATTAACCCAATTCCTAAAATGTAAAATCCAAGGAAAATGAAATACCCGCCTATAACAAATGAAGCTACCGCAATTAGAATGGTCAAAAAACCAACCGTCTTTAGAGGGCTACTAAATAATTTTTTCACTCTGTCTTAATGGTCTGCTTTTAGTTGAAGGTATGTTTCCGATGCATTACAGCTAACGTGAAAGCGTTTGCGATGGGCTGGCAATAACGATTGGTCAGCTTGGTACAAATGCTTAATTGAAAAACTAAAAGTTGAAAATATAAAACAAAAGTCGAATAGCGAAAGTCAAGCTGGAACAAATGCTGATGCTTGCAAAAATGTCGAAAACTTAATGTCGAGCCAGCCTATTGCAAACGCACCTGTTGGTTGCCGTAGTTCTTTGTCAACCTGAGGCTGATTGGAATTCTTGTCTTAATATTTTGTACGTTAAAAGAATTGATACAATTAAGAATGGAAGTCCAGTCGTAAAACCAATTTGTGATAAATCGTCATCAAAAATATTATGTGTCAAATAATAAAAGCTCAGCCATAAAATAATTAGTCCAATAATCTTTGTTCGAAATATAATTTTATAATTTTTGCTTGCAACTGATATAACTAAAAGTATATGTCCAACGAATGCAAAAAGTGCCGTTATGGAAAGTGATTTGTCGTATGAAGCTGTCCGCGAAAAAGTAAAGTCTTCTGTCCCGATATTAAATTTATGAAACAAGCCAACTATTTCTAAAAGTCCAAGGCAGGCAATTCCGTGTCCTGCTCCGATAATTATAAAAAAACTGAGAACAAGTGTCCAAATTGTTAGTCGTTTAAAGTTGTCATGCACTGTTGTCGAATATTAATTGCAGATTAAAAGAAGTCTTAGAAATTGAGGTCTGTCATACTATGGCAACCAACGGCTCAGGCTTGGCGAAGAACTGATATTTGAAATTCGTCCAGCCCGAACTGTAGCTAAATTTATAAGTAAAAGTTTATTGTTATTGATGTCGCCAAATTTATAACGTCCAGCTGATAACTGCTGCTGATTAGCCAAACAAAAGTTGATGCTGCGTTGTGTCAGCCAGTTTTTGCCAAACCTATTGTTGTGTGCAGTATTACTTCTTATGGAATTTTAATGTTTGCAAAATTTGAAGAACTTTTTTTTCATTGTCAGGGCTTAAGTTTGTACCATATAAATTAAAACGGTCAATGTCAGAACCTGCTTGCCACAAACTGTCTATATAAACTCCAGTTATTCCAACTCCAGGTCGTCGTGGATAAACAATTTTAGCTTTGTATCCATCTATTGTGTCCCACGAAATATTATTTTTTCTGTACTTGTCAGGGTCAACTAAATTTTTGTCTTTTACAAAAATGATTGAATAAAAGTCAACTGCGTTTGTGTCAACCAAATTCATCATGCTGCTATCAAGAATTGTTACGTCAGTTTCATAAAGCTTGTTTGAATACCAACCCAAATCAAAATCTAAAGTGTCCTTATTGTCAATTGCGATTTTGCCAACATAACTGTCTGTTCCTTGTTCCTTGATTTTTGTCCATGATTTTGGTGTTTCAATTGTGAATGAACCAAAGTCTAAAGTTTTTGTGTCTGAATTAATTGGCTTTTGATTACAAGCAAAAAAAACAAATATTAAAATAGCAGTTATGAATTTGAACATGGTCGAAAAATATTGCACACAACGTTTTAGGGCTTTGCGGTCGGGCGGAAATAGAATTCCGTCAGCCCGGGTTTAGTACAAAAGTTTATTAGAATTTCAAATGATGAGTTTTGCCCGTCATGCCGCCATGACGCAAAACCCATGTTGTGCGTTCGGCTTGTCAATTTAAATTTATTCGTTCAGCCCAATTTAATTTGGCTGGTAATTCCTGATTCGAAAATTCAATATGGATTACTCGTCTTGGTCTGTTGTTTATTGTACGTCCAGAACTGTGTAACAGTAGTGGTTTCATTAGCATAATTCCACCTTTCGAAACACAACAACTCACTTCTTTTTCAACAGTCCAGTCAATTGTTTCAGGTCGGTAAATGCCTTTTAAGTGCGATTTGGGAACCACTTTTAAAGCTCCGTTATTCTCATCTGTCTCGTCAAGGTGGATGCGAACTGTCACAACATTTTGTAAAATGTCCAAAGGAGGTTGAACCGCAAACTGATTTTGTTTTGTCGTCCAGAATTCAAAACCTTTTAGTGGAAGTTTTTTGTCTACAGAAATTGTTAGGTCTTGATGATATGAAACGTACCAGTTTGAAGTTTGTGGTTTGTCAAAATATATGCTTTTAACAACAAAGTATTTGTGGCCAAACAATTTCTTCAAAACCTCTTTCAAATTGTCATTAAAAATTGAGTCCAATGTTGAAGGCACTTCTTTTAGGAATTGCCTGATCGCGAAAAGGTCTGATGATTTTTTAAAATTCCCATTTTCGGAATTTGCCTGATCGATTTCTTGCAATATGTTTTTTACTTCTTCGGTCGAATAAATGTTGTCAATAGTTGTAAAACCATTTTGGATGAATTCGTCTGTTTGTTTCATAGAGTGTCATTCTTTTGCTGACGCACAACTTATAAATATACGAAGGTTTCACATCCTCCAAACCTTGCGACAATTTTTTTTACCTGTTGACTTTCAATATAATATTTCAATTGACGCAAGTGCTAAAAGTTTAATGTGTGTTTCGTAAATACAATATTGGTTAGTCTAATTTTAGGTCGTCTAATGGGCTTATTACATGCAACAGATCCCTGTTTGTTACGTGCAAATATCGCAGCGTAGTTTTCAGGTCGTTGTGCCCAAGCAATTTCATAATCATTGTAACATCTGTGCCCTTGTCAAGAAGATGCGTCGCAAAACTGTGGCGCAAGGCGTGGATGCTCCCCGGTTTTAATACCCCTGCTTTTTGCTTGGCGGACTGTAATACCAGCTGCAAGCTTCGTGCACTATAAGGTTCCCCATGCTGTTGTCCTTCAAACAGGTAGCCATTGGAGGCCGGTGTATAAGCCTTCCAATATTCCCGCAACATTACAAGTATTACCGGGCTAAGGGTAACTAAACGATCTTTCTTTCCTTTTGCCCTTTCAACTAAAATGCACATTCTTTTGCTATCAATGTTCTTTGTTTTCAATGCAACAATTTCGCTCACCCGCATGCCGGAACTGTAACCCAGCATCAACATCACTTTGTGTTTTAAATTTCCTGCGGCCTTTATTATCGCCGCGATTTCCGACTGGTTAAAGTAATGTGGCAATTGAATAGGTTTCTTCGGCCGCGGAATGTCCAGGAACATTTTATCGCGCCTCAAAACCTGCTCAAAATAAAATTTCAACGCATTTATGCGGCTATGTATAGTGTTTTCAGTTAAGCGCTCTTTATTTACGCAATGCAGAATATAACGCCGGATATCATCCGGTAAAAGTGCCTCTACTTTATAGCTCCCAATAATTTGCAGTAGTTGCATAAACTCATTCCGGTAGGTCCTTATCGTACTTGGGCTGTATGCTTTAAGCTGCAGCTGTTCAACATATTTTTTTAGTTCAGCCAGGTTTTCCGGAGAAATTTTTACCTGCAGTTTTTCCTGGTTATCATGCAAAGGCACGGATGGCAAATCTGCACCTGGCGTTTTTTCGCAATAGATATGCCTGTTCTCAATCGTATCTGGTATATGCCAGCATTTCAACGTTCTGCTCCACCTGGCTCCGGCAATCTTTTTTATCCGGCTGTTGTTTGCGGCATTATGCGCAAAATCTAACCTGATCCTGCTTTCTTCTTTATGGCTAATAATTTCGGAATGGAAATCCGGGTTCATGGCTTTAGGGTTGTAGGGTTTTCAATGCTCCGCCACCTCACTCACATATAGCAGCGGGCAAGGATTGAAATTTGAAGAAAATAAAAATGCATAAAATTTTGATATTGAAAAAATAAATAACCAAATTTTCTGATTAAAAATGCGAAAAAGAAGAACGGCAATTACATGGATAGGGTAGTAGCTGCCGGTAGTAGGAATGTTCCTGGCTACTTAAGGTAATAGGTTTCCATATGTGTGTAATGATCTATGATTTTGAATTTATCTAGGTTATACGAGTCCCAGGATATATCTTCTCTGTTCACCGTTAGTTGAGTTAATTTTAACGCATCAAAAAATCTTTGATAGTCCATCAGCTCAATTGGGATACCTTTTCTTTGAGAAGCTTCTGCAGTTCTTACTGCACCCTTCTGAAAATCTGAGGTTGTTACAAATACGCCCTTTGTAAATCCGCCTAACAATAATGCGCCGGTAAGCTCCCTGATCTGATTGGCTTTGATGGAATTTTTAAATCGTTTAACCTGAACACCGATTAATCTGGAATTACTATCATACAATATTACATCTACGCCATTGTCACCGGAATAGTTTGTGACGTGCGTTTTGTATCCCAAATCTTTAAAAACGCTTCCAACAACTTCTTCCATCAATCGTGGGTGGATGGTTTTAATGCTATTGTATTTTACGGTAAGAAAATCCCTGACTTCATTAATGGGTAAGGTAACATCTTTGAGATCCAGCTGCCTTAATATGCCATATGCGCCCTTTGTAGTTACGGAGCTTTCAATTATGTCGGCACGTCCTTTTATCTGGTACGCGCCACTCCACCAGCCGCATTGTGGACAATGACGGATTTCTAATCTTTCACCCTCTAGAACATTGGGCTCATTTTGACGCCGGTTAACGGTTGCCTGCTTTAAATTGATATTGCAGAAGATGCATTTTTGCATTTTGCATAGTTCTGCATTGATTTGTTCAGGTATGGTATCGTAGTTCCAAATGCTCATCGTGGCGGACTATGATTAAATCTACGAAGTTTTTGTGGGACTGCTACTTTGCCGCCAGGTTCTGTATTGGCCCTTGATTGAGTGAATTGAGGCGACAGGAACAAGAATCAGTATCCGAGAAATCGACAGGTTGCAAATAAAAAAAGGCGATTTTTTTTCGCCTTAAATTATTTACAATAAGAGTAGTTGCTTAATAGGTAATTGCTAACAACCTCTAATCATCATCTTCTTCTTCATTCTTGCTCACTTTAACAAAGGCCGACCTGCTTGGGCCCGGAACCTGCGCGTTCAACCCTTTCACCGTTTTCCAGAGAACATGGTTAAATTCAAGATCAGGTATATTGTCTTCTTTGCTGAAGTCGAATTTTTCGCTTTGGCGAGACAGCGCGTTGGGCGACTGGTTCTTATCATTCAAATCAATATTTGCAGGCAGATGGGTGAATGCCGTTGTGTTCGGCTCATTGGTAAAGCAACGCCACAGTGGGGTAGCCGCGGCATCATATTGCGTCATCGGCGGCATGCCAAGTATAAGTTCCATCGTTCTTAAAACGCCTGTTGTAGAATACATGGTATGGTCCACAAAGTTTCTTTTCACATAAGGCCCAACAACGTATACCGGGCTGCGGTGCGCATCAACATGGTCAGGCCCGTTTTGGGCGTCATCTTCTAAAATAAATACCACGCTTTCTTTCCAAATGGGGCTTTTGCTCAAATGTTCAATAAACATGCCCACTGCAAGGTCGTTGTCTGCAACATGTGCAAAAGGCGTAGGCCTGCCTATTCTAGCGCCTTCCGTGTGGTCGTTACCAAAACGCAAGGTGCTTAACTGTGGCAACGCGTTAGCTGCAACCAATGAATCAAAATCTTTCACCCACTGATAAAAACGTAGGGTATCCCTCACCGACAAATCCCAGCCAATATAGGGCGCTACATGCCCCTTCAATACCGGTATATTGGGTTTGCCGTCATCAGCAAACTCACCATAAGTCCTAAAGGTTACGTTGTTTCTTTTGCAATGGTCCCAAATAAAACCGCCTTTGTTATTGGCTATTTCTCTATTGCCTTCGCCAGGGTAGCTTCCGCCTCTTCCGCCGTAGCTTGTGGGCCAGTTCTTTTCTAAAAAGTCCGTTGCATAGCCGCCCATGCTCCAGTTATGGCCATCGGCGCTCACTTCTGCGTCAACATAAAAATTGTCCAGTAAAACAAAATCATTCACCAGTTTATGTTGGTTAGGTGTTATGTTTTCACCAAACAGCACAAGGCTTGTATCGCCATTGCCCTTTTTTACATCGCCAAGCACCTGGTCATATGTCCTGTTTTCTTTTACAATATAGAATACATGTTTTATGGGGGAAGGTTTGCCTACTTGCATGGGAATAGGATTACCTTCTTCGCCCTGCGCATTCAATTCTTTGTCTTTTGTGTATGGTGTGTTGGCATATACAAGTTGCGAGTAGGTGCTTAGTTGTTTTTCATTGGGCCTGCCGATAATGCTCAATGAACCCTTAAATAATCCTGCTATATACTGAACAGCTTCAGGCTTCTTATTATCGCTTTGCTGGTAGCTCACTGATTGTTTTTTACCAACCGGATTGGGGCCTTTCGGATTCGCCATCGAGGTTAAGCCCTTACCATTCGTAACGTATATTTTTTGTCCAATCACTTTCACGTTTGTCGGGTACCAGCCAACAGGAATAAAACCTTCAGGCTTACTTTTTCCCGGAGTGCTTACGTCAAAAACCGCTACGCAGTTGTTGTCGGCGTTGGCAATGTAAAGTGTTTTATCATCGTCCGTTAATGCTACTCCGTTACTTGTTGATCCGCTGGGCGCATTAGGATATAATGCTGCATTCAATGTTTCTATCTACACGCTTAGATGCAACATCAATAACAGAAACAGAATTGTCATTGGCGTTTGCAACATACAGGTAGGTTCCTTTGCGCGAAAGCGTTAACTCATTTGGGTTATCGCCAACAGCAACTGAATCCGTGAGTTGGTTAGTTGCAGTATTAAAGTACAGTACTTTGTCACCGCCCCAAAGGCTGATAAATAAAGTCTTTTTATCATTGCTTAAAAGGCATGTGTAAGCTTCAGCGCCCAAAGCCAGTTTGTGAATAGTTTTCTTTGTAGAGAGATCAACTACATACAAGCTGTTGTCTTCCTTTGTGACAACGAACATTTTTTTTGCTGCATCATCAACAGCAAGTCCGGCAGGAGAGATTTTGTTGGGCCATCTCTTTCCAAGAATAATGGAATCTGCAAGCGATAATTTTCCATTTGCCACATTGTATTTCAAGATCCAGTTGTCATTACCCCCAGATGCATAAAGGCTTTTGCCGTCAGTACTGAAAGACAGGCCATACCACGATTTGGGAATGATCAAACTATCAACAATCATTTCCTTGCGTACATCGACCAGTTGAATCATTTGTGTGCTTTGGCCATTGTTGGTTACAGCAATATATTTTTTATCTTTTGAAACGGCCATGTTTAATGGAAGGTCTCCCAGCGTTATGTTCCGTCCGGCAGGAGTAAGGCTCCATCCGTTTGGTAAATGAACCCTGGTTTGTTCCAATGATTCTAAAGATTGCGCATTAACGCAGCAGGCGGTGGTCAGGCAAGCTAGTAAAAGGCCGAATCTCATGTTGGGATTTTTGCTAAAGATAAAACTTGAAGTTATATCACATGTATTAAATGTTTGTAAGCAGAAGGATCATTAATTGGGGCTGCGGTGATTTTTTATGGGGCCGGGCAGAAGTGCTACTATTAGGCATTTGTTGCGTCGCACACTTCTGCGTTCTGATCGTTATTAAACAGGAGCAATTTCAACCTGTCTTATCTGTGAAATTGCTCAATCGGTTGATTATGTAGGGTTACTCAATACCGGCGGGATGGAATTATTATAGAAGCACATATACATTTACATGTAAACCCCAAGGCTGACAAAAATAAAATATCACCCTTTCGGGGTTCGAATACCTGGTTTCGGTCTGGCTATAATAATTTCATCCCTGCGGGATTAGGCTAGACGAAGTTATGGCTGTAGTTATTCCATGAAGACGTTGAGCTAACTCGTTAAAATTTATTGCGATGTTCAATACATTTCTTCATTCATTCGAAGAGCTGCTGCCATACATTTTAAGCATTTGCTTTAAATCCTGCAGCGTGTTTATTTCGTCTGGTGTTTTATCTCTTCTCCAACGGCTGATCCGCGGAAACCGAAGCGCAACGCCGCTTTTATGGCGGTTGCTGGCGGCTATTCCTTCAAATGCAATTTCAAAAACAAGTTCAGGTTTCACTGTTCTCACCGGGCCGAATTTTTCGAGTGAGTTCTTTTTTACGAAGGCATCTACCTGTGCAAATTCTTTATCGGTTAAACCGGAATATGCTTTGGTAAACGGCACCAGCCTTTCTTCATCTTTCACGGCAAAGGTATAGTCTGTATAGAGGTTGCTTCTTCGCCCGTGGCCCTTCTGGGCATAGATCATTACTGCATCAATGGTAAACGGGTCTATTTTCCATTTCCACCAGTCGCCTACTTTGCGGCCAACCTGGTAGGGAGAAGATTTTCTTTTTAACATCAATCCTTCTGCAAAGTTGTCGCGCGATTGCTGCCTTATTTCTATTAGCTCTGGCCATGATGCATACGTTATTGCGGAGGACAACTGCAGGTTAACGTGGCCGGCCTTGTGTACTACTTCCGCAAGTTTAATGCGGCGTTCGGCCAGTGGTTTGCTGCGCCAGTCTTCATAATTATATTCCAGTAAGTCGTAGGCAAAGAAGGCAATCGGTGCTTCCTGTAATTGTTTTTTAGTGATGTTTTTTCTGCCAATCCTTGTTTGTAACAATGCAAAGGGCAGCGGGTTAACAGCAGTGGTCCCTTCAGCTGATGTTGCTACCTGGAAGGGAATAATTTCTCCGTCAATTACAAGTCCGTCTGGTAATAATTCTTTCAACAACTGGTATTCAGGAAATTTGTCTGTCATCAGTTCTTCTCCGCGGCTCCAGACAAACAACTCGTTGTTTCGTTTTATGATCTGTCCGCGGATCCCGTCCCATTTCCATTCAGCCTGCCACTCACTGGCATCGCCGAGCGTTTCAGGTTCAGCATCGAGCGCATAGGCCAGGAAGAAAGGATATGGCTTGGAGAAATCGGCGGTCGTTGCGTGTTCACTTAACAGATCATCAAAAGTAGTTGTAACAGGATCCCAGTTGCCGCTTATACGATGTGCAATAACGGCTGCATCAAGCGCTACAGTTTTTGCCAGCGCATTAACGATCATTTTTTGAGAAACGCCGATCCTGAATCCACCGGTAAGCAGTTTGTTGAATACAAAGCGCTCGTCTTTATTCATGGTATGCCAGCTATCGGTTATAAATTTTTTGCGAGTGCTTTCATCACTCTTATTTAAGGTAATAAATTCTTCAAGATAGTAGGAGAGGCTGTGATCATCTGTTGCAGCTGCATCCCGATCGGGCAACAGTAAGGCAATAGTTTCTGCAAGGTCGCCCACTGTATGATAGCTTTCTTCAAACAACCAATAGGGTAAATGGGTTATTTCAACGCACCATTGCTGCAGTAAGGTCGAGCTTACAATTCGTTTGGGCCTTCGCCCGCTAAACAATGCAATAACCCATACTTTGTCTTTGCTGTCTGCATGTGTAAAATAGTCAATCAATGCGTGCAGCTTGTCATTTGTTTTTGTGCTGGTGCCGAGTATGCTTACCAGCCCGGCAAAAGCGCCAAACCCTTTGGTGCTTTCAGCAATAGTTGATATAGTTGCTGCATCGCTCATGTTGCCGGGCTGTTATTGGGTTCTTCAATAATTTTTTCTTCTTCCTCATCGCCATATTCAGTCTTCACCTCAGCGCTCCATATTTGATTATCATTCAGGTACCGGCTAAAAGCCGACTGAAACCCATGTGTTACATACACTTTTTCTGCACCAGTCGCTTTTACGGCAGACAATAGTCCGTTCCAGTCTGCATGATCGCTTAACACAAATCCCGCGTCTGCATTTCTTCTCCGTACATTTCCCCGAACCTGCATCCAGCCGCTGCATACGCCTGTTTCATAAGGCAGAAACCGCCGCATCCATGTTGAACCGTCCGCGCCAGGCGGTGCGATAATGATTGCTGATTTGTAGCTGTTTTTACCAGGCTCTGTATTAACCCTTTCAACAGGTGGTAACTGAATACCGCTTGAAAGTATTGCCTGGTGCATGTTGTAAACGGCGCCATGCAGATAAATGGTTTCATTAAATGGCGCTACCGCCTGCAACAATCGTTGTGCTTTGCCGAGGCTGTAGGCGATTAGCACACTGTTCTTTTGTTCTTCTTTGTTTTGTGTGATCCACGCGCGTATTTTCTGAAAGACAACTTCCTGCGGCTGCCATTGATAAATGGGCAAGCCGAAGGTTGATTCGGTGATAATGACATTGCACCTCACTGGTTCAAAAATGCCGCTGATGCCGTCGTTTTCTGTTTTATAATCGCCACTGAAAACCCACACTTCGCCATTGTATTCAACCTTAACCTGTGAGGAGCCAATAATGTGCCCCGCAGGGTAAAGCGTTACGTGCACGCCGTTCATGGTGATGGTTTCGTTCCATTCAACAGATTGATAATTGTTGTCGCCCAGGCGCGCCTGCAATAAAGGTTTTGTAAGTGTATGGCAGAGATAGTATTTGTTTCCCCAACGGGCATGATCGCTGTGTGCGTGGGTAATGACGGCCCTATCAACAGGCTTCCACGGATCGATGTAGAAATCGCCCTGGCGGCAATAGAGGCCTCTGTCTGAGAATTCTATCAATGGCATATAGTGAATATACAAAAGGCTTGCCGGAAGGGGAGGAAGTCAAAAGTCAAAAGGATCGAAGCAAAGATTTCTCGCAGCGGACGCAACGAGGCGGCGGCGCAGCGAATTATGTTTCTATAATGAATGATTCGTATTATTTATGGGCAGACTGGAGGCTGATACTTTTAGTGCGAGACAAAACTGATAGCTAATTTCACGCTGCAAATGCTAAAAGTCAGCAATAGTTGAAGCGGAGGTTTCTCGCGGCGGACGAAGCGAGGCGGCGGCGCAGCGGAACTTTCGCTTGTTACTTTAAAACATTAAATTGAAGTGGTATAAATTCGGCTCCGGAAAGCTGATAGCTTACTACTGATAGCTAAAAGCTAAAAACCTGACGCCTGATACCTCACACTTCACGCCTCTCGACTAATTCACCGCCTTCACCATACCATCTTGTTTCTTTACAAAGTAGATCTTCTTGTTTTCGATATAGTCGGGAGCGTAAGATTCTTTGCCCAGCCTGACTGGTTCGAAATAGAAATCGGTGGAGATTTTGAATGCCGGATCAGAGATATTGTTGAGGATATTTGTGCGGTATTTCACCAGCAATTTGGAGAAGTGGTACATGCTCTCAAAGCCTTTGAAGTACATGTCCGTTGGCCTGCCAAAGTGGTCTCTTCGGTAAACTGAGGTCATGTATTGGCCAATCATATCTGTTCTTGAATAGTTGTAAGGTGTAGTGAAGACAATTTCCACGCCGCTGCAATCTGGGTTATTGAAATTGTCGTTGGATTCCCATGTCGGCATGCCTACAACAGTTGTCCTGTATGATTTTGCAGCGCTTATCGCTTTAACAATATTCAGCCCGAACGCATCATCCAGCGACCCGCAAATAACCAGGTTCTGTTTGGTGCTGTCCATGTTAAAGATCAGCGCGTCTGGATCAAAATTGTCAGACAAACTGATGGTTTTATAAACAAGGCTTTTGCTCTTGTTTAAGTTATCGAACTGAGACTTTATCCTCGTTTCAAAACCTCCGCCCTTGGTTACGTAAATAATTTTGTAGCGGGAATAATTTCTGCGTGCATAATCATAGATGGCATTAATATGTGTGCCTATTGTTGAGTTAAGCATTACAAAGAAGGGATTGCCCGTAAGATTGGCATCATTGGGATAAGTTGCTGAAAGTACCGGGATGTTTTCATCAAACGAAAAATCAGAAACCGCTTTTTGCTCGGCTGAATTATTGAATGCGGCAATGATCAGCGTGCTGCTGTCGGCCTTAATATCGGAAAGAATAGCGTTAATACCTTTGCCTGCCTTCTTTGTATCGAAAATAGCAACATCGATAGGTGTATTCTCTTTCTTCAAAGAATCGATGGCAGTCATCACTCCATGATAAAAATCCAGGCCAGGTAAAATATATTGAGGAATACTGTTGCCCTGAAGCTTATAAACGGGGCCATTAAATGCAGAATCAAGATATAAGGGAGCCAGTATTGCCACTTTAACTTTGCTACGCTGTATTGCATGCTGCGCCTGTACTGTAGAGCAAGCAGCAAACAGCATAAAGAAGAAAATAAATGTTTTCAGGGTTATTTTATTCATAGCCGTCAATTGAGCAAAAAATATACCTTTTTGCGGGAAGGTATTCATTAACTATGTAAAAATGCGGAAAGGTTGATAAATATTGTGGATGGGGTTAAATTTTAACAAGGGGAGAGAGAGGCTTAAATCCCAAGGCTTTTGTTAGGGAAGATCATCAGGTTTTGCTCCATAGGAGCATCCTGTTTGTAGAAATAACACAAAATCCAAAATTAGCAGCTCCGTTAGGAGCTACCTGTCAAGATTTACCGGAGATTCCAATTGGAGCCTGTTGAAAAGTGCTTACGTGTTAGCCCTGAAGGGGCGCCGGCATCAGGGCAGGGCAACGCCCTGTCAAAAACAACAAACGGGTAATCCAAGCCCTATAAGGGCGCAAGCAAATGAAAATAAGCAAACCAATCTGAAGGAGACGAAGCGTTATAAAGCAAAAGCGTCCTGCATTTTTTTTATGCAGGACGCTTAATATGCTGAATTTGGTTACGCTCTCAAACGTACATCACCAGTTCTAAGCTTTAGGCTTTCAGCTTTGCGCTTTCCAAATTTATTCCCACTCAATCGTAGCTGGTGGCTTGCTGCTTATATCGTATACAACGCGGTTAATGCCTCTTACGTTGTTGATAATTTCGTTGGATACATGAGCAAGGTACTCGTAAGGGAGATGCGCCCAATCGGCCGTCATGCCATCCACAGAGGTTACCGCTCTTAAGGCAACAGTATATTCGTATGTTCTTTCATCACCCATTACACCAACGCTTTTAACTGGTAGCAGTATAGCGCCTGCCTGCCAGACTTTGGTATACAGGTCATGCTCTTTTAAACTCTTTGTATATATAGCATCAGCTTCCTGCAGCAATTTCACTTTATCTTCTGTGATCTCGCCAAGAATACGAATCGCTAATCCTGGTCCGGGGAAAGGATGACGGAAGATCAAATCTTCAGGAATTCCCAGTTCAAGGCCAACCTTTCTTACTTCATCTTTAAACAAAAAGCGCAATGGTTCTACAAGAGAAAGATGCATTGTGTCTGGCAAACCACCTACGTTGTGGTGAGACTTGATCGTTACAGAAGGGCCATGAACGCTCACGCTTTCAATCACGTCAGGGTAAATAGTGCCTTGTCCGAGAAACTTTACACCATCCACTTTTTTTGCTTCTTCCTGGAAAACATCAATGAACAGCTTTCCAATCACTTTGCGTTTTGCTTCCGGGTCTGTTTTGCCAGCCAGCTCGTTGTAAAACATTTGTTTTGCATCGATGCCGGTAATATTCAACCCCAATTTTTTATAGGTAACCAGCACTGATTCAAATTCATCTTTACGCAATACGCCATTGTCAACAAAAATGCCGTGAAGCCTGTCGCCAATCGCTTTGCTGATCAGGGTAGCAGCTACAGTGCTATCAACACCACCGCTCAGCGCCATGATAACATGTGCATCGCCGATCTGTTGTTTCAGTTGTTCAACTGTTTCGTTAACAAAAGACGCTGGTGTCCAATCCTGTTTGCATCCGCAAATATTCGTAAGGAAGTTATGTATGATTTTTTTGCCTTCAGTGGAATGATATACTTCCGGGTGAAACTGCAAGCCATATAATGGTTTTGCCTCAGCGCCATTTTTTTTGAAAGCGGCAACGGGGATGCTATCTGTAGTCGCCAGCAATTCAAAACCTTCAGGCAATTGCGTGATGGAATCGCTGTGGCTCATCCAAACCTGTGAATGGTCAGATACGTTTTGTAAAATAACGTCGTCCTGCTTTTTCAAAAGCTTTGCACGGCCGTACTCTCTCTTATTGGATTTATCCACTCTACCGCCAAAAACTTTAGCTGTAAGCTGTGCACCGTAACAAACGCCTAAAACCGGTAATTGCTGAATAAAAGATGCAACATCAACCAATGGTGCATTCTCTTCATTAACGCTAAAAGGAGATCCGCTTAAGATGATGCCTTTCAGGGTGCTGTCTATTGTAAACTTCTTGTGGTAGGGAATAATTTCGCAATACACATTTGCCTCTCTAACGGCTCTGGCTATCAATTGGGTGTACTGGCTTCCAAAATCGAGTATGAGTATCTTTTCAGTCATGGCTGCGAAGGTAATTTAAAGTTGGCTAGTTTGGTACAGGTAACTGTTTTTACTCATGTATTGGTGCTGCCGTTTGTCATAATAGAGTAGGCAAACACAGATTTTTTGTATCTTTTCGAATAATTAAAACTATGAAGATGAGAAAGTTATTACCAGCACTACTGTGTTTTGGCCTGTTTGCTGCGTCCTGCAATTTTATTAACCGGAAAGAAGTTAAAGGCAATGGCGCGCAAAAGGAAGAGGCGAGAAATGTTTCTGTTACCGATAAAATAAAACTGGAGGGGTCGATCGATCTGGACTTGATTCCGGGAACAACGCCTTCTGTAAAAGTGATTGCAGACGAAAACCTGTTGCAATATATCAAGACGGAAAGGGACGGTGATTACCTGTTGATTAAAGTGGATGATGAATACAATCTACGTTCATCTCACCCGATAAAGGTTGAAGTAACTACCGACAAACTACACAAGCTGGATATTGCCGGAAGTGGCGATGTAAAAGGAAAGGGCAAGTTTTCTGGTAGCGACGCGCTGGATGTGAGCATGGCAGGTGACAGCAATGTTGACCTGGAAGTAAATACGCCGTCTGTTGATATTAATCTTGCGGGCAGCGGAAATGTAAATATGAAGGGCGAGACAAAGGACCTGAAATTAGACATAGCAGGGTCTGGCAATTTTAAGGGACTTGACTTGATGGCCGAAAGCGCAAAAATAAGCGTGGCTGGCAGCGGCGACGTTGAAGTATATGCCGACATGAACCTTGACGTTAGCATTATGGGCAGCGGCGATGTAAGCTACAAAGGGAAGGCGACTATTAAATCCAGCATCGCGGGGAGTGGTTCGGTGAAGAAGGTGGATTAGCTATAAGCTGTCAGTTATTAGCTATCAGCTTGGCTGCTCAAGGTCGAAGATCAAAATTATAATTTAACGTTTACGGCATTTATTAATCCAGCGCCTTACCCAATTTTAATTATAATTATGAACCGGGCGGCATTACTACTATTAAGCGTTCCTTGCCTCGCACCCTTCAACAGTAGTAATTCTGTTGAACACGGGCCGGTAGATGTAAGATCGTAAGAGTAGCATAAATAAAAACAGGCAGATTAACATTTCGTCAATCTGCCTGTTTTTTTATTTATTATTTTAAAGCGTCGCCGGTAGTGTTGCTTTACAATTTTGAACAGTCGAGCTAACAGCTGAATGCTGATAGCTGACAGCTACCTAATCCTTCCATCTCCATTCTCCAGCAATACTCAAAGGTTCTTTCAGGTTATTTTTAAGTAAGAAGGCTTTTGTTTCTTCATCAGATAATCTTTTTGCCGGAATATCGGTCGCATCGGCAAGTCCGTATAACAACATTGCGCTGAATCGAACCGTATTTTTCATGCCTTGCTCATCTACCATTTTAAAGTCGTCGCAATCCGCATGGTAGCATCCGCCGGAGTTGTTAGGAAGATTACCACCCGCGCCACCACCGGTAGGAACGCCTTCCAGCATAAATGGCTGATGATCGCTATGCAACCCACCACCGCTTCTGAAAATATTGGTGAATGAAGTATCAATGTTATGCGCAATTGTTCCGATAGATTTGAACAGCGGTGCCGCTTCATCGGAGCTGGAGCTATAACCTTTAGGATCGTTGGTCATGTCGTAATTCAGCATGTAACGAATGCTGTTGATAGAACCATCTTTCAATGCAGACTCTACATAAGCTTTGGAGCCAAGCAGCCCTTCTTCTTCACCCATGAACATCACAAACTCAATCGTCCTTTCCGGCTGAAGGTTTAATGTTTTGAAAGTCCTGGCAATATCCAGCACAGAGAAGGATCCGATACCATTGTCGATAGCGCCGGTCGCAAGATCCCAGCTATCGAGGTGGCCGCCAATAACTATTTTTTCGTTGGCTATTGTTTTTCCAGGCAGCGTGGCAATTACGTTGCGCGCTTTGATCATGCCGGAGAAATTGGTCATTTTAATATGCGTAAACTGAGGCCCTTTGGTGAGTGATTCTTTCAGCTTCATTCCATCTTCCAGACCTATACAAACAGCAGGAATAGGAATTAACTTGCCCGTAACGGAGGCGGTACCTGTTAACAGCACACCATTTTTTACAGTGTTGATCACGATAATTCCTTTGGCGCCGTATTTTATCGCGATGGCTGTTTTTTCAGAACGATGAAGCGTTTTTGTTCCTGGTGCAGAACCGGGCAATACGCCCAGGTATACGAGTGCTATTTTTCCTTTTGCAGCTTCGGGCTTTGCGGCATAGTCCGCCTCAAGGCCATTACCCATATCAACCAGTTCACCGCTTACATCAACTTTCACAGGCGCGTGTGCCAGCGAAACAGATTTTACGGGTTGCTGGTTCTGAAGAGATGAACCGGTGCTAACCTGCAGTGTGCCACGGCTCCAGCTTTCAACTTCAAATGGCTGGTAGCGGACATCTGTAAACCCATAAGATTTAAGCAGGTTGAACGCGTAGTCCTCCGCTTTTTTTCCATTAGGAGAACCTGTAAGGCGATGGCCAATTGTTGAAGTGGCTTCTCTCAAAGTTGAATAAGCTTTTGAGTTGTCCTGTACTTCCGTGTTGATCTGTTTAAAAATGCCCGGCCAGTCTTGTTTTTCCTGCGCCGATACAACGGTTGTTACGCATGCAAAACATGCTAAAGCAGTAAGTGATTTTCTCATGAATGTGTAAATGTGCAAATATGCGAATTAGTGAATGTGCAAATTAGTGAATGTGCGAATATGCGAATGTGCGAATGTGCGAATTAGTTCATGTTCTTTTCATTTGCATATTCGCGCATTTCCACATTCGCACATTTAAAAGTCAAACTTAATCCCTTGCGCCAATGGCAGTTTTGTGCTCCAGTTAATGGTGTTTGTTTGCCGGCGCATATAGGCTTTCCAGGCATCTGAACCGCTTTCGCGGCCGCCGCCTGTTTCTTTTTCACCACCGAATGCTCCACCAATCTCCGCGCCGCTGGTGCCGATATTTACATTGGCTATGCCGCAATCGCTTCCTGCATGGGATAAGAACGCTTCGGCTTCACGCATGTTTACAGTCATGATGGCTGATGATAACCCTTGTGGAACATTATTTTGTTGCGCGATGGCTTCAGAAATATCCTTGTATTTCATCAGGTACAACACGGGGGCAAAGGTTTCGTGCTGCACTATCTGCATGTCATTCGTTACCTCGGCAATGCAGGGTTTTACATAGCAGCCGCTTTCATATGCGTCACCATCCAGAACGCCACCTTCAACAAGGAATTTTCCGCCTTGTTGCTTGCATTGTTCAATAGAGCTTAAGTAGAGCTTTACTGCGTCTTTATCAATTAACGGGCCCACATGGTTGTGTTCATCCAGCGGATTGCCAATGCGCAATTGTGCGTAGGCCTTTATCAATTTTTCTTTGAAGGAATCATAAACGGATTCATGTATAATCAGCCTTCTTGTAGAGGTGCAGCGTTGGCCCGCTGTACCCACAGCACCAAAAACACAGCCGATCAAAGACATGTCAAGGTCTGCGTGCTGTGAAATAATAATGGCATTGTTGCCGCCGAGTTCAAGAAGAGATTTGCCCAGCCTTGATGCAACCGCAGTTGCTACAGCTTTGCCCATTCTAGTAGATCCAGTAGCAGAGATCAGCGGTACGTTGGTATCAGCAGCCAGCCATTCGCCAACCTCTCTTCCTCCTTGTACAAGGCTGCAAACGCCTTCAGGTATATCGTTGTTTTTAAAGACTTCTGCAACAATCTGCTGGCAGGCAATGCCGCAAAGTGGTGTTTTTTCGCTCGGTTTCCAGATGCATACATTTCCGCATATCCACGCCAGCATACTATTCCAGCTCCATACGGCCACAGGGAAGTTAAAGGCGGAGATAATGCCCACAATACCCAGCGGATGCCACTGTTCATACATACGATGGCCGGGCCTTTCACTATGCATGGTCAGCCCGTAAAGCTGGCGCGAAAGCCCTACTGCAAAGTCACATATATCAATCATTTCCTGTACTTCGCCATAGCCTTCCTGCAGGCTTTTGCCCATTTCGTAGCTTACCAGCTTGCCCAAATATTCTTTCTTTTCCCGTAGCGCATCGCCAATCTGGCGGACAATCTCGCCCCTGCGGGGCGCAGGCACCTGGCGCCAAACGGCAAATGCTTCCTGCGCTTTTAGTACAACCTGTTGATATGCAGCCCTGTCCGTGGACTGAACAGAGGCTATCAACCTGCCATCAACCGGAGAAAAGGAATCCATCACTTCACCACTGCTTTCCAGCCATTCATTCCCAGTTGAAGACCCGCTATTGTGAGCCTGTATATTTAACGCCGACAGTATTTCTTTCATAGCACAATATTGAATTCGCAAGATAGAGAAATAAGAAGAAATGTCTGATGGCTGATTTGGTGATGGCTGATGTATGGAAGGTGCCAGGTTTCAGGTATCAGGTTAGAATTTGCGTGAAAGTGTTGGAGCTGATCCTATAGCAAATCTGGAATGAACGAATATTGAAATTATTGGCGCTGTTGAGCTTGTGTTGAGTATTGGACAAACAGTACAAGAGTGCGACGCAAGCAAAGCCTAATAGAAATACCGATGCCGGGTTCATAAAATAACGAATCGAAAATTGCTTTTTGAGAATAAGCCGCTTAACCATATTGGCTTGATGACAGTAATTTGTAATTGTACATCTCAAATATCAAATCTCAAATTTCAAATTCGCCCTAATTCTTCCTTGCCCTATTCTTATCCGACCGTTGCTGAAGTTTTATTTCATCGTTGTTGCCCTGGTCGTCTTTAATAGGATCGGGGAGAGGAGCCTGGCCATCTTTTAATTGCTGGTTAAAAACTTTGCTTATGTGAACCCATTTGCCATTGGTCCATTTAAACCCTTCGTAATCGCCGTCGGGGATCAACGTAGACTTTTTGCTAAGATCATTCGACTGACTGATGAGGTGATCGAAAATAATCATGTCCATTTCCTGGTCGTACACCATCCTTGCGCGGCCATCCTTTTTAAATTCAAGGCAGAAACGATAGGCAGGTTGCGCTGGTTTTAAACTATCTTCTTTATAATCGAAAAACTTTCCACCGAAAAGTGGGTTGCCCGCATCATCAAATTGCAATACATCCAGCCATTTTTTTGTAGTGCGAAAGTTATTGTCGTCATACCCGAATAGTGTATAGAACTTTTTGTTACCTGCAGTTTTCATAACGATGCCATAATAAATAGCGCCGATCCAGTTACGTGGCGTTCTAACAGAGTCCGTTGGATTAGCAGTAAACTCAGACATATCAATCAAAGGAAACAATTTAAGGTTGCCATCTGCTGTTTTCATTTGTATAGCGCCGCGCTGACGAAAATGGTCTTCATCTTTCTGGAATTGCCAGCTAAATATTCTGAATGAACTATCCGGAGCGTATAGTTTAGAAATGGTGATAACTGAATCAAAAGGGAAATCAAAAGAATTGGGTACACGCAACGCACGTACAAACGCACGTGTGAAAGCGCTGTCGGATTGAAAACGGCTGTCTCCATCCACATCAAAGATCATTTTCTTCGACAGTGTTTTTAGTGTATCCTCTTCAATTTTCAGTCTCTTTAAATCACCTTGGGAGATTCGTTGAGCAAGCAGGCTATTGAATGAAATAAAACACAACAGAACTATAATGAATTTTTTCATATTGCTTACCTTAAACGTTACAATGTTAGCAAACCCAGGCCCAAAAATGTTGCTACTGAAAAATTTTATGTTTTCCTTTTTATAAAGACCAGAAGCCGCTGGCCAGTATTTTTTTCTATGAACCGCTGTTAATTACTTACCGTTGCAGCAAACTGCTCAAGGCTTTCATAACGCTCGTCTATCAATGCATGTGGAAACGGCGTTTCCGGATTGGTGGTTGCAAGAAATACCGTTGTTGCAATGCCGGCGCTTTTGCCGAATTGCATATCAGACATTTTATTACCCACCATAATACTTTTGCTGAAATCAATTGACGGGAAATCTGTTTTTGCCTGAAAAGCCATACCGGGATTGGGTTTGCGGTTGGGGCTTTCATCTGAAAGGTCTTTACAGAAATAGATTTTGTCAATACGGCCGCCGGCGTGTTCAATCTGGCTTACCATAAACTGGTGAATGTCATCCAGATCCTGCTGCGACATTAAGCCTTTGCCAACACCTTTTTGGTTGGTAACGATCACAATTGTGCCAAAAAGCCCATTAAATGCTTTTAAAGATTCCAGCACGCCATCCATAAAAAAGAACTCACTCACATTCCGTATATAATCACCTATTTTATCCCTGTTGATTACGCCGTCCCTGTCAAGAAAAAGAGTCCAGGTTTTATCCACTGTGTGTTTTGTCATGTTAAAAGTATTTCGCGCAAGAAGCGCAAAGAACGCAAGGGAAGCATGGCCCTGCAGTAAAAAAGTTGTGCGACTCGCTGCTGTACTGTCTCCGTGGCTAACTAAAAACTTTTTCTTCTACCAGCTGGCAGATAATATGGCCGATCAGAATATGGCTTTCCTGTATTCTTGGTGTGTCTGTTGCAGGAACGTTAAATAAATAGTCGCTTAATTCTTTCATCGCGCCGCCTGTGAGCCCTGTAAAGCCGACAGTGATTACTTTTTTCTCACGTGCAACTTCAAAAGCTTTAACAATATTTGGTGAATTGCCAGATGTGCTAAGGCCTACCAATACATCACCTTCAACTGTGGTGCCTTCCACGAGTCTCGCATAAATTACATCATAGCTATAATCATTGGCAACAGCGGTCAGGTAAGAAGTATTGCAATGCAATGCCTCCGCCGGAAGCGCTGCCCTGTTTTTATAAAAACGCCCTGAAAATTCAGCAGCAAGGTGTTGCGCATCAGCCGCACTGCCGCCATTGCCGCAGAACAACACTTTCTTTCCGTTTTTAAAGGCTGTAGTTATTGTATTTACAGCATCCTCAATGGTCCGGATCATTTGCTCATCTTTAACAATCTGTTGCTTCACTTCTATGGACGCATTGATAATGCCTTTGATTATTTCGCTCATGTCAGAAATATTTTAGAGAACGGCAAAGATAATTCAAATGTGCGATGTTAGGTGTACTGTGTACGATATGAAAAGCAGCCGCAAGTACGAGTTACGAAGTACGAAGTACGTTCGTTTGGAGTTGCTTTGTTTTTGCGAACTTCAAAGCTCCTTGATAGACGGTGTTGAAAATTAGATATAACCGAACACCTAAAATCCGAGAACTTGCTCCAAAGCTTACGGCTAATGGCTTACAGCTGAATTAAAAATTAATTTGAAACACGAAGACACTAAGGGCACCAGGGAGCACAAAGGTTTTCGAAGAATAAAGGAAAGCGCTAAAGCGCTAAAGAACACAAAGCCTCACGTTTCGCAGACATGCTGAAATTAAAGCCTTTTACCTGATAGTTTGTAAGGTTCAAAACTCAAGCCTCAAACCTCAAGCCTGATACCTGAAACCTGATACCTCAAACCTGATACCTCAACTTCACGCTGACAGCACTCTGATCGTATCAGTCAGCACACTCCAGCTGTATTTCTTCTTTTCTTCACGGAGGCCGGGGAGGAAATGATCTTCGCCGAGTTGATAAAGGCGGAGGATTTTTTCCGCAATATCTTTTGCGTTAGGCTCGGCTACAAGGCCTGCTTTGCCATCAGGCACAAACGAAGCGAGGCCGCCTACGTTCGTTACCATCATCGGCTTTTCAAAATGATAGGCGAGTGGTGTTACGCCGCTTTGCGTTGCGTTCTTATACGGCTGAATAACAAAGTCCGCAGCGCTTAAATAATATTTTACATCGCTATCTGTAATAAAATCTGTTTTCAGGATCAAACTGCTTTCTATCCCTAATTGTTGAATGAGTTCATCGTAAGATGTTTTGTCTTCATAGAATTCGCCTGCTATCAATAATTTAATGCCCGCGGCTTTTATTTGTTCATCAGCCATCGCCTGCAGCAATAAATCCAGCCCTTTGTACTTCCTGATAAAACCAAAGAACAGGATGATCTTATCATTAACCGGCAAGCCGAGATGTTGCCGGGCTTCATTTTTTTCTACCTGCTCACCAAAATTGTCATACAGCGGATGAAGCACAAGCCGTGCAGGTTTTGACGTGAATTGCTTCAGGTCGTTCAATACTTTTTCGCTTAAAGTGATAAAAGCATCAACGGGTTTTACAAAATACCTGGTGAATGGTTTGTCGCCCGGGCGTTTTTCATGCGGTATAATATTATCCGCTATGCAAACAATCTTCGTATGCCTGTTTTTTCTGATATTGCGAAGAATGGTTCCGAGGCATGGCCCCATAAATGGAAGCCAATAACGAACCACAACAATATCAGGGCGTAATTTTTTTATTTCGTTTCCAACCTTGATCCAATTAAATGGATTGATGGAATTGATAGCGACTTTAATGTTAAGATCCGCGGGTGCGGGTTCCGTTGAGTATTGTGATGATCCCGGAAAAAGAAACGAGGGATATTGCAATGAAAAGGTATAAATAGTAGTGTCGCAACCTTCCTGTTGAAATTGCCTTGCTAGCCTTTCATTGAAAGTTGCAATACCGCCACCACGCAGCGGATGCGCGGAACCTATAATCACTACTTTCTGCATACTTATTGCTCCGCTGAAATTTTAATGCCCAGCTTCTTTTCAACAAGGTAAAAATTGCGGTTTGGTGAATTGCGTGATATGAGTTCGCCGATAAAACCTGCAAGGAATAACTGGGAACCTATGATCATAATGGTTAGCGCAATAAAAAACGGAGGCCTGTTACTTAAACCTGTTTCCGGGTACATTAACCTTGCTATTACCAGGTAAATGCTCATGATGAAACCGAGAAAGAAGCAAATACTTCCCCATAAACCAAAAATGTGCATGGGACGTTTGCCATACTTACCTACAAACATGATGGATGCGAGATCAAGAAAGCCATTAACAAAACGTTCCCAGCCAAACTTGGTGGTGCCGTATTTGCGCGCCCTGTGTTCTACAACCTTTTCACCGATTTTTTTGAAGCCGGCCCACTTGGCAAGTACGGGAATGTAGCGGTGCATCTCTCCATACACTTCAATGCTTTTGACTACTTTGTTTTTATAAGCCTTCAAGCCGCAATTGAAATCATGCAGGTAGATACCGGAAGCCTTGCGTGTTGCCCAGTTAAAAAATTTAGAAGGGATATTTTTCGTAAGCGTATTGTCAAAACGTACTTTCTTCCAGCCGCTGATCATATCATAGCCTTCAACCATGATAAGGTCATATAACGCTGGAATTTCATCGGGAGAATCCTGCATGTCCGCATCCATCGTAATCACAACATCGCCGAGGGCCGCTTTAAACCCTTCGTTCAATGCCGCTGACTTACCATAGTTGCGCTGGAATTTAATGCCTTTAACACAAGGATTTTTTGCAGACAAACTTTCAATAACTGCCCAGCTATTGTCAACGCTTCCATCATCCACCATAATAATTTCATAAGAATAATTATGAGCAGTAACAACACGCGCAATCCAATCGGCGAGTTCCGGTAAAGATTCGTCTTCGTTATATAGTGGAATTACAAGCGATAAATTCATCGTAAAAATTACATGGGTTGGTGTGCGGAAAATGGATCTTGTGGTTTCTTTTTAGCAACAGACGCGCCGATCACAGACCCTATAGCGCCGATAATGGCAAAAAATAATACCAGTCCTCCAATAACAAATGGTACAAAATATTTTCTTCCTATCTCAAGGCCTTTTTCTATCTGTTCATCGCTCATCTGGTTCTTGCTTTCCATTTCTTTTCTTGCCACCTCCAGCGACTGATCAATCATGTCTGGAAAAATAAATTTTAGTGACAGAAAAGTATAGACACTCAGCAAGGCAATTACAACCGCTGTTGTTTTAAAGCCATGCGCAAAAATATTTCCAAACGTTACGTAACCGCCCATTTGATTTGAATAATTGATACATGCCCAGATTATGCCAACACACAGTATTGCATATTGCACGGAGCCGAGCGCTTTATTTTGCATGTTTCCGGTAAAATAGATCACGAGCCCGAAAACAATTAATATGAGTGTAATGATGATGCCTTTAACTGCCGGAGTAGTTACTTTTTTTTCCATAAGAGCTTATTTACTCATAAAGATATTGCCTTTATTTACAATTCCTACCACTTCGCCTTTCAAAGACTTATCAAAGAAAGGAGAGTTTGATGACTTACTTTTATTCGTGTCTTTTGTTAATGTTGTAGCGCCTGATGCATTGAATAAAGTCAGTTCAGCCTGGCTGCCTTCTTCAATGGTAGAGGCAGAAAGATTAAAAATTCTTCTTGCATTAGAAGAGAACAGTGCGGCGATCCTGTCTGCAGATAAATCTGGCAATGCGGACTGCACAACAGCATAAGCTGTTTGAAGGCCTACCATGCCGGCTTTCGCATATTCAAATTCGCACACCTTATTATCCCAATCCTGTGGCAGATGATGAGAAGCGATGCAATCAACCAAACCGCTGCGAACAGCTTCTTTCAATGCTTCCACATCTTTCTTGTCACGGATGGGCGGTGTTACTTTAAGGTTTGTATCATAAGTGGCAAGGTCCTCATCATTAAAGAAAAGATGATACGGCGTTGCGGAACAGGTAACCTGTATGCCAGCTTCCTTCGCTTCGCGAATGTATTCAAGCGACTTCGCAGTAGATACGCCCGTAAAATGAATGCTTGAGTTTGCATATTGCGCCAGTTTTAAATCACGCTCAATAATAATTTCTTCAGCCATTGCAGGGATACCAGGCAGGCCAAGCTTTGTAGATACAACACCTTCGTTGATCAAGCCGTACTGGCCAATGCTTTTATCCATCGGAACCTGAATAATCACGCCATCAAAAGCTTTTACGTATTGAAGCGCTTTTACGAGAAGGCCCGCAGATTGCACAGGGTTGATGCCATCACTGAAAGCAGCGGCGCCGCTATTTTGCATATCATACATTTCAGCGAGGTCTTTTCCTTCACCGTTTTTGGTAATGGAACCCAATGGCTGAATGTAAACAGGCAGTGAAGCAGATTTTTGAACAATGTATTCAACCTGCGTTTTATTCTGAACGATGGGATTGGTATTGGGCAACACAAAAACCCTGGTATAGCCACCCGCAGCGGCCGTATTGGCGCCGGACTCCAGCGTTTCTTTAAATTCATAACCAGGGTCAGCAAAATGAGCAAATATGTCAACCCATCCAGGCGACACAGATAAGTTTTGCCCATCTATAACCTTATCGGCATCATGATCAATATTGTCAGCGATCTTGTGAATAATGCCGTTAGAAATGAAAATATCTTTAACTGAACTGTTGTGAGCAGATACTGGATCTGCTATTGTTACCTTCCGGAGCAGAATATTCATGCGAGGCTTAAAAATTTGTGCGCAAGATAGTAGATTTTTCCAAAAAGCCTTTACATTTGCAACCCGTTAAACGGAAACTTTACAGATAAAAGCAGAAATGTTTGCATTTATAAAGTACAGATTTTCTGTCGTTTTGTTTTGTTTAACAGTTCGGGTGGTGGCGCAGCCCGGTAGCGCACTTGTATGGGGTGCAAGGGGTCGCAAGTTCGAATCTTGTCCACCCGACCAGAAATACCTCAAAATGGTTTAGAAGCTCACAGCTCGCAAGGTTTGTGGGCTTTTTTGTTTTAGTTCTGTTTCAAATAATATCAAAAGAAGTCAAATAATTCAAGAGACATTCTATGAGACATTTTTTAGACCTAAATTGTCTCAAAAAAATCTTATAAAATATTTTAAATCAGCACATAAGTATTCTTTTTTACATGTTTTGAAGTGCTTTGATCAAGTATATTTTTCGTTGAACAGCATGAGTGAAAACACTAAAAATGTTGCTATTGAAAAGACAAAAAGCATTGCAATTGATTTCATCGTAAGAAAGACAAAACGAATTCGATTGTAGGATATGTGTCCGCCAAAATATCTGTTAATGGAGTTTTTACCGAAATATCATTAAATGAAAAAGATTCAAATAGCGAGTTGGTCGGCTAAAGGTGAAAAAGTAATTGGGAAGGGTATCGAAATCGACGCGATTAATAATTAGATCAATGATATGCGATTTCGAATTTTTGAAAGCAAACGAGCGCTCGAATCGGCCGGTTTGAAGTTTCTTGTGAATCAGCAAAAGATCATTATAATAATTGTCACATTAGTCAGAAGCCGTCAGAGTCTGGTGATACATTAGTTGAACTAATAAATAAACATGGAAAGCCTGAATGCAATGGTGACAACTTGAAACCGGGAACTACAAAAAACTATAATACAACAGAAAAATACGTTAAAAACTTTATTAAGGGCCATTTTAAGAGATGATATTGATTTGCTACATATAGATTATGAGGCATGGCAAAAGAATGGAGTGTCGATGGAAACTGTAAGTAAATTGTTAGGTCATAGTAAGCATAGTACCACGAAAAATAATTATGCTGATGTTGACGAAAAAAAGATTTTGGAACATACAGCAGAGGTTCAAAATAGGTCTAATAGAAAGAAAAGTTATGGGAGTGGGTTTTAAATATTGTTATTGTCTGCTATTGGCTAACTATTAAGCGCCAATACACGTACGCCACATTTTGTGGATAATGATTGCAAAATGGTGAAGCAATGACTTCACGTTATCCGATCATTAGTAATTCTATATTCATTTTAATATAGGACTAATCGTCAATCTCTAATAAACTGGCTTTCGAATTTTTGATAGTAAGTATTCCAAAAACGAATGTCAATGAGACAAAAATTAGCTGATAAATAGATAATAGGATAATAGTGGTAGTCAGAAGTGCGGGCTTAGACGTTTCTTGTATAACACGGTCCATGTCATCCCGACCCCATAACTGTGTTAAGGCTTCAAAAGAACTGGCAGACTCCAGAGATTTTTTCAACTCGCCTTGTGGCCAAAACGGTCTATAAAGGGGATCTGAGTTAGGAAGCTGAATGACCACGTAACCTATTAAATATAAGTATAGTGAAAATGAAGCCAGGAACAAAAATAAGCTGATACCGACCAGAACATTCATCTTTTTTATACTCATTTCCTTTATCCACTTCCTATTCAAAATAAGGATTAATAACGTGGCTACGCCTAATGTTTCGATTACAGCACCAAACAAACCACTAGATACCCCGGGCGGAACCCCTAATTGGGAGATCATGACAGAAATGCCCGGGATTAAACCAAAAAACGCAGTTACAAGTTTTAAAAGCTTAGTCATTACGGAAAATATACGGTTGCCGTTTGTTTTTTTTGAACGGAGTAAGGTGCAGTTGTATGAAGCACATACTTGAAGCTATTCGAATATTTACACAATACCACATAATTTGTCTGATCGATAAGAGCTGGCACATTGGTTCTATCGGCAACGCGATACTTCCAGGTGTCGGACTCATTCTTATACCAATTCGGATTACCTTGTGATAGCTTTTCCCAAATCCGTATTGGTATAAGAAAAGCGTCTGCCCCTTTGGGTACAGAAGCTACGGTGAGTTCTATCATGTTCCTTAATTGGGCGCCGTACTTCAAGTTGCCGGACATACTGTCGCCTGTTGGCCGACACCACATCTTGGAAGAGTTTTGGGTCACGGAATCTGGAATTTGGCATTTGATAAACAATATGCTGTCATCAATTATATCAATAATCTCAATATTCTCCGAATGCCAATTTGCTCGTCCCAGGCTATCAAGGTTAGTTAGTCGAAAATTTGTATTGTCCGATTTTTGCCTTGAGGCTGCAGGAAGCGTAAACCGGAGAAATACTGATATGTCGTTATTTTTATTTTGATGCGCTGGTTTTACTTTTACAGGTGGTTTTCGAATTTTGGGTGCCGAAGTATCAGTTGGAGATGTCGATTGTCCGTTGCAGTCGAACAGCACAAGTAAAAAAAGCATTGAAAAAACAATGGAAAGCTTCATAAAGTTCTTTTTAGGGCTACCTTATCAAGGTACACAATCTTAGAATAAATTGCAATCCTAAGAGTAAGTAACTATTGCGCCACATAATTATTTCCTGGATTTTGATGGTCGCATATGCTATCTTAGAAAGACTGCCAACGGAAGAATCAATAATGGTAAAATTAACAGTTGGAAGATCTTGAATCACATAAACTTGAGTGCGAGCTTATTTAAATAATGATTTTTTTTTGCTTGGCTTCTTTCCGGCCAGTAATAAGCTGTGGGGCATTCACTAATTATATTTTTAAGTGTAAAACAAAATAGTTAGAGTTAACGTACTGTAGCAATTGGGTACGATATTACACAGTGAGTTATAACTGCAGCAATGCTCCGAGGACATGTTAACTGAAGTGGAATGATTTTGGAGACAGATGTTTTACCATGGCAGATAAAGTAAAGGATAAAAAGCCGGGATGGCGAAAATGGACAATCGTAATATTTGTTGTTGCCGGCATATTTTTTATTTTGCTCATCGCTTATCCTATTTTAAATAGTATAGTGGAAAAGAAGGTGAAAGAAAATCTACAAAAGCTTTCTCCTTTTGCAAAAGTCAGCTATTCGGCCCTTCAAGCTGATTTTTTTTCTTCTACGCTCTCTATAAAAAATCTGTCAATAACACTTCAGCCCGATACAAGTGATCATTCGCACCAACATGTTTTAAGTTTTTCAGAAGCCGATTTTACGGGAATAAATTTTTTAAAGGTTGTATTGAATAAAGGCCTTTTTATAAACAAACTTCTTCTCGAAAACGGTGATCTCAAACTCGATCGATCCCTGTTTGATAAAACCAATTTCCTCCAACATGAATTATCAGCCCGCATGCCTTTTAAAAATATTGCAGTTGATCATTTTGAAATATCAGAAGGCAACGTATGGCTAAATACAAACGAGGAAAGCAAGTTGTTGATGAAGGCCAGAATCAATAGCGATAAAATTGAGGCGGATAATTCAAAAGGATCATCTGTGGATAACGGATTTCACTTGGGAGCAATACAATGCACGTTGGAGGATATTAATTACGAAGCGCCTCAATCTCATCAAATCCTTCAGATAAAACAATTATTGCTTGATAGCAGGCGCAGCATTTTGCGAATAGACTCTTTGGCAATTACTCATGGAGGCAAGGGACTGCCGTCTGATAAGAATAACATAGCTTTTTTTCGGCGCATAGACATTTCCAAATTTGATGTTATTAGATTATTTGATAAAAAATTGATCGCCGGCAAAATAGTTATTGATGATAATCGCGTAAATATTTTTAATGAAGAAGCAAATCAAAGGGACTCAGGAAAAATCGTGTCTCCTCTTTTAAACTTAGGACAACTTCCCGTTGAAATAAGAATAGATACTTTTACTGTTGCACACAGTGTCATCGAATGTGGAGATCTTTCGGACAATGAAATAAAAACAGCTAACAAGTTTTTTGACTCTGCAAAGCTGGCCAATTTTTCAATCGATCATTTTTTAATTGCAGAATCTAATATCAAGCTGCGCTCAAACATCGGTCAATTTGCAATCAATAAAATAGCAGTTGATAGCTTGACAAAGTCTATCAACAAGAGCCTTAATTATTCAGCCATCGAATGTAGGCTATCTGACATTAATTTTTCCATTCCCCATTCTTATCGGACAGTGCATATTAAAAGCGTGACTGCAGATAGCAAAAAAACATTGCTGCGCATAGATAACCTGGCGGTTGCAACACGATATCCTAAGTTGGAATTTGGTAAAAAGTTGGGGCGCCAGGCTGATTACATTGAAGCGGTAATTCCTCGTGTAGAAATTTCGAAATTAAACTTCAAGCAGCTTTTGAATAAAAAGCTCGTTGCAGACGAAGTGGCAATTGACAACAGTAACTTCTATTTTTTCAGGGACAGGAGATTGCCCAGACAATTAAAAGAGCAACCAATGCCCAACGGCTATTTGAAGGAAATACCCGTGGAAGTTCGTGTGAAAACATTTAAAATAAATAACGCTTCCGTGCTGTCGGAAGAATTTCCGAAAGAAGGAAACCAGACTGGATATTTGAAAATAGACAGGGTAAATATTTCGATGTCTCCCTTGCTTAACCATCCTTATAAAAATGATCCCCGTTATTCGGACACTCATGTGGAGGGTTCAATAATGAATGCAGGCTTAATCGAAGCTTCGATCCGCGCTCCATTACGAGAAGATACTTATTCCATTAATGGCTTCATCAAAAATTTAGATCTTCCTAAACTAAATCCATCGGCTGAAAATCTTGGCAGGTTTCATATTGAATCGGGTATGCTCAACTTCCTTGAATTTCATTTCACCGCAACAAAGGAAAAAGCGACCGGCGAGATCATAGGAGAATATCATGATTTGTTAATAGACAGGTTGAAAATAAAAAGTAATGAAAAAGAGGTGGCAAAAGTGCCAACATTTTTTTTAAAACATTTTATTATTCCAAAAAACAAGGATAAGACTTTAGATGTTTCAAAGCGTACTGGAAAAATTGATTATGAACGGGATCCGACACGAATTGTTACTTTTTACTTTTTAAAAGCGTTGCTCCATGGCATTAGAGCAAGCTTCGACCTGGGGTTTTTGCTTCCGAAATAAAAAATTAAGAATTGAAGTAAAGCTTTTAGAATGCCGAACAGCTTAAAAAATGCGACAACACAATGCCGGGAACTTATTATAATAACTTAGCTTGCTGATAATGGCAAGCAGAAACACGATCAACAATATAACGACGAAGGACAGGTTGCGCGCTTTACGCAACCTCCCTTTATTTTTCAAGCTGATATGGCAGTCAGGACAGACCATGATGTTGGCTAATATCATACTTCGTTTTATTAAAGCCGCCATCCCTTTCCTGCTGCTTTTTATAGGGAAGTTGATTATTGATCAGATAGTGCAACTAACTCAAAGCCATAATTCTTTGACAGAATTTTATCTCTGGAAACTGGTGGCCGCAGAATTGGCCCTGGTTATTTTCTCTGACGGCCTTACCCGGGCAATTACCCTTTTGGATGGCCTGATGGGTGATCTGTTTGCCAACCATACTTCGATACGCATTATGGAACATGCGGGTAATCTCGATCTTGACCAATTTGAGGATGCGATATTTTACGACAAACTGGAACGGGCGAGGCAACAAACCATTGGACGTACAGCGCTATTATCGCAGGTGATGAGCCAGGTGCAAGATCTGATCACCGTTTGCTTCATTGCTGCCGGTTTGATTGTGTTTAATCCCTGGCTTATTCTATTGCTCATTGTTGCCATATTACCCGCATTTTTAGGGGAGTCGTATTTCAATGATCAGACCTATGCGTTGAGCCGCCGGCAGACCCCGCAACGACGTGAGCTGGACTACCTTCGCTATATTGGTGCAAGTGATGAAACCGCAAAAGAGATTAAAATGTTTAGTCTTTCCGGTTTTGTCATAGACCGGTTTAAGATTCTGTCCGATAAATTCTATGTCGATAATAAGCGCATTTCGATTAAACGCTCTTTATGGGGCACCCTGTTTGCATTGTTAGGCAGTCTGGGTTATTATGGCGCTTATATATTTATTATTCAGCAAACGGTGAAAGGTGTACTTACAATTGGTGAGCTTACGTTCCTTGCCGGTTCGTTTCGCCAGTTGCGGACATTGCTGGAGAGTATTCTCGGTCGTTTTACAACAGTAACACAAGGTGCAATCTACCTGAGCGATTTCTTCGATTTCTTCGAGATTCAACCTAAAATCCACAATACTAATCAACCACGTCCCTTTCCTGATCCTATCGTGGTGGGTTTCACCTTTGAAAAGGTTGGCTACCGTTACCTGAATAGTGAGCGATGGGCAAACCGCAATCTAAACTTCACCTTGCATCCAGCAGAGAAGCTGGCGTTGGTTGGTGAAAATGGCGCAGGCAAAAGCACGCTGGTAAAACTCCTGGCACGTTTGTACGACCCGACCGAAGGGCGCATTTTGCTAGATGGCCACGACCTGCGAGAATATGATCTGAATAACTTGCGCAAACATATCGGTATCATCTTTCAGGATTTCCTGCGCTACCAGATGACCTTCTCTCAAAACATCGCCGCCGGCAATATTGACGAGCAGACTAATGAAGAACTCATCAAGCAGTCTGCTCACCAAAGTTTAGCTGATGAGCTAGCCAGGAAACTTCCCGGCGGTTATGGTCAAATGCTGGGGAAACGTTTCGCTGAAGGTGTAGAGTTGTCTGGCGGCGAGTGGCAGAAAGTAGCTATAGCGCGCGCATACATGCGGAACGCACAAGTGGTTATTCTCGACGAACCAACTTCGGCACTTGATGCGCGTGCAGAGTTCCAGGTGTTTGAACGCTTCACCGAGCTTACACAAGGCAAGATGGCTGTGTTAATCTCTCACCGTTTTTCAACAGTTCGAATGGCCGATAGGATTATTGTGTTGGAGAAAGGTCAGATTGCTGAAATCGGCTCGCATGAAGAACTTCTTATGAAAAACGGAAAGTATGCAGAGCTATTTCGCCTTCAGGCCATTGGTTATCAGTAATTCTTCTTTCTCTACAAAGTTTATTCTTTGTAGAGTGCTTGCCCGGGGACCCTTTCCGCAGCCTCTTTTCGGCGTTAAGTGCAGGGCATGGATCGCGAAATCGGAGAAGATTAATTATCGCAGTAGATATTACCGGTTAACGTTTTGAAACATCAAGGACATTTAATTATGGGTTACGTTATAATGCCTTATGTTGTGCATGCCTTACTGCTTGCCGTTGATACTAGAAAATATTAAGTTTTGCCAATTGGTTATTTCATTGTTTTGCTGCAAAAATTCTAAACAAAAAATGGCTGATGTCAGGCTTAATTTGGATATTGGACAGCTACTGATCCCAAAGCAGGAAATCTTGAATTCATTGATTCAGTCCAACTAAAATAAATTATGATGACTTCCATCGTCTTCATAGAATTATATACTAAAAAAGCACGCTGATATTTTTCATTTGTATCTAAATAAAAGGTAGATAAGTTGGAAATACAGTCTGAGGCACTGGTAAAGTTTGTAGAACGAGAAACGATTGGAATGAAGATTTCTCCAATTATAATATTCGATGCAGAAATCGAAATAAGTGATAGGAACTCTACAGTTCTTGTTATAAAACCCTTATAACGATATTTCAAATTTCCATAAATATTAAACAGGCAAATTAATAGTTGAAGAAAAAAGATTGTTGCTTAAAATAAGCTGTTTATAGACAATATGTGAGACAAAATTAATTTAGAAAAATAAAATTTTGTTCTTCAATTATTTGCATGAGTCGTTAGAATCGTGCTCACCCGCCAAAAAAATACATCAAAATGGTTTAGACGCTCACGGATGGTAAAGTTTGTGGGCTTTTGTTGTTGATTTCTTCCCACGATATTTCATACAGCCAAGGGCCGCGCCATCGCGGTAAATGCATTCCACAAGAATCTACGCTGCACCCTGAACGCAATAGAAAAATGAGCGAAAATTGAGTATCTTTATTTACCCCCTAATAGCTTCATTGCCATATTAACTGGAATAAACCGGTAAGCCTTTACAGAATAAATAAACTGGAAATTATAATTGCATAACAGACGTTAATCATTTTTTAGAATTACTGTCCTGTCCTTTGAGTATCTATTAGCTATTGGCGTTGTTTTAATAAGTCTGCTATTGATGTGAGGACGTACAAAATTTAAGCCCGGTCGCTTTCAGCGCGATGAGGTTACAATGAATTGACCGCTTCTGCTTTTAAATCATGTTATCCTAAATCACGTCTAATGAAACATAAACTCAGCCTTACGGTAATATTACTTTTAGTAGTTGCAAACATTCTTGATGCCCAGTTTGCTCCAGGTGATTTTGATTATGCAAATCCCCTTTTTCCTTTCATTACGGGTCAACCGATTACTCCTTTAACGCCCATTATGGAAGAAGAAGGCACGATTAAACATCTTGGTGCAGGCTTCAGCATTGTCTCAGGCGTTGCGTTAGACTCATCGAGGAATATTTATGTGGTTGAATACTCGAATAGTTTAGTCAAGAAAATAGATGCGCTAACAGGAAAAACAACAGTCGTTGCATCAACGCTAAAAAGTCCTTTTTCTGTGGCTTCGGCCGGAAAAAATGGATTATATGTGACCGACGCTGGCACCCATTCAGTAAAGCGCATTGACCTGGCAACGGGAGCAATTACTACTGTGGCCAGTGGCTTTAACTTACCGCTTGGTATAGCGACGGACACTTCCGGAAATATATATGTGGCTGATCGGGGCGCGAGAGTTGTAAAAAAAATTTCGATAGCAACAGGAGGTGTTACTATTGTTGCTGGAGGTTTTTATAACATACTCAGCATTGCCGTAGATAACGGTGGCAATATTTTCGTAACAGACATCAACACCGGGAATATTCAACGAATTGATGCTACAACAGGCGCTGTAACGGTGGCCGCATCGTTGTCATATGATATGGCAGGTATTGCGGTTGATGCCGACGGAGATTTGTTCGTGTCGGAAACACAATCCGGTGTTGTAAAAAAGATAGTGCTTTCAACCGGCGAAATATCCACCTTCGGACCCGCCATAACCCAGCCCAACGGAATAGCGGCGGATGCATCCGGAAACGTTTACATAGGAAGCTATGTCCAGGATAATATTACAAAAGTTATTGGAAAAGGAAGCCAACCTGTAACATACAGCGTTAGCCCATCCCTGCCTGCAGGCATTTCAATCAATCCGTCTACCGGAGTAATAACTGGCACACCGCAGGTTACAGCTGTGTATAACAATTATACTGTAAGTGCAAGAAATTCTAACGGCGTAGTGCGTAGTCAGTTATCTGTCGCCATAACATCTCCTAATGTTTTTGCCCCGGGCGATTTTAATTATACAAGCCCTAACATATTCAGTAAAGGACAACCAATTACTGCGCTGCAACCTAAGTATTCGGAAAATGGTATTATCACTACACTCGGATCTGGTTTCTCCGGACCCCAGGGTGTAGCCGTTGATAAAGATAGAAATCTGTATATAGCAGATTCTTACAATAGGGCAGTTAAAAAGATTGATGCCACAAGCCGTAAGGTAACCACGCTGGCTTCAGGTTTTTTCAACGTCGAAAGTGTTGCGGTAGATATTTCGGGCAATGTTTATGTGTTGGATTATGGAAACGGAGCGATACAAAAAATATCGGGTTCTACAGGAATAGTAACCACAATAGCTACCGGTTTTGGCGGTGCCGCTGGCATAACATTAGACAGCACCAGGAACATCTATATTGCTGACTATTTCCATGACGCAGTGAAAAAGATTGCAGCAGCTGACGGACAAATTACTGAGTTAGGTGCGGGGATAAGACAACCCAGCGGCATTGCAATGGATGCAGGCGGCAATCTTTATGTTTCAGACCAAGTCAGCAAGTCTGTAAAAAAAATACAGCTTTCTAATGGAGCTACATCAACCATTGCACGAGGGTTTAATGAGCCTGCGGGACTGGCTGTTGATGCCGCAGGAAATGTTTTTGTTGCAGATGATTTAGATCATGTAATAAAAAAGATCTCGGCTTCAGATGCCAATGTTACTATTGTAGATTCAGCATTTAAGTTTCCGACAGATGTGGCGGCCGATCAGACTGGAAACATATATGTTGCGGACAAGGTGAGTAACCTTATAAAAAAAATAACAGCATCGGGTGGTGCTCCGTCTACATACACCATAAGTCCAGCTTTGCCAGTAGGCCTTATTCTCAATTCTGCAAATGGTATAATAAGCGGTGTTCCCAAAATATTCAGTCCGGTAAATAGTTATGTTGTAACGGCCCGCAATGTTTCAGGCGTTTCAAAAAGCGCGTTATCCTTAGGTGTAAACCTGGCAGCAAGTTTCTTTTACGACAGTCCTGTCCAGCTTGTTGTTGGAAAGGCCGCTACGCCAATCTTGCCGCATGGTGTTTTGTCAGATATTCCTTTTAACGGTTTTCCGGTCGGTCTGGACTGTGATAAATCTGGCAATCTGTATATAGCAGACCTTACCCCGAACAGATCAATCAAAAAAATGTCTGTTTCAAATGGACGTATTGAAACAATTGCCTCAGGCTTTGATGTTTTTACGGGTATGTGTGTAGATACAGCAGGTAATGTATACATTACAGAGAGGTATATGAGCACAGTTAAAAAAATAGCTGCCTCCGGAAGCGTTACAGTTTTTGCTTCAGGCTTAAGTAACCCCGGAGACTTAGGCGTGGATAATGCAGGAAACATTTATGTAAAGGATCAGCAAACCAATGCTATTGAGAAGATTGATGTGCTAACGAAAACAGTTACTACCGTAGTATCGGCAGCCAGTTTTTTTGATGTAGATGGTGCAGGGAATATTTATTATGTGGCAGATGAGGATTTAAAAGTGTTTTCTGCTTCAACCGGTACTTCAAAAACAATTTTATCGTTTCCATCGGGGCTTTCATCTGTGTCGGTAGATGCATATGGAAATATTTATGTCATTGATAACGGCCATGAGATAAAGAGGATCTCTATCAAGGATAAAACAGTCACAAACATACATACATACTCACGGAATACGCAGACGTTAACTGTTGATGACATTGGCAATATATACGCGTTGCAATATGACCTCTTGTTTTTTTCCGAACAGATAAAGAAAATTGCCTCAACCAGTGTGTATACGCACTATACCGTTAATCCTGTTTTGCCAGACGGTCTTTCCATTGATGACAGTACTGGCATAATTAGCGGTATACCTTATACAGCGAGTCCCTCAACCAGTTACACCGTGACTGCATCTGATGCAGCAGGTGCCGCAATTGACCCCGTGACGATAAAAGTATCGCTTCTTAATGCGCCGGACAATTTTACGTACAATAGCAATAATGTCTTTGTTCAGGGACAACCGATTACTCCACTTGCAAATACCTCAGTTCAACCAGGAAAAATAAGCATACTAACATCAGAGATTAAACAACCAAAAGCTTTGGCAATTGATGCTATGCACAATGTGTACGTATTGGAAAGCGGGGCCACTACAGTCAAAAGAATTGATGCTTTAACCAGCGTCATATCTGATGTGGGATCCGGGTTTAATAATCCTGCAGGCCTTTGCGTGGACACAGCAGGCAATATATTTGTAGCAGATGCAGGTAATCACGCGGTGAAAAAGATAGCGGCTACAACAGGGCTTGTATCAATCCTCAATTCTGATTTAAAAACACCGCGCGGTATTGTAGCGGATGTAACAGGACATATTTATGTATCCGATCAGGAAAATAATAACATACAAAGAATGTCAGCCGCTACGGGACATGCAGCAACATTCGCAACAGGCTTTAACCGGCCGGCCGGTTTAGCGTTAGATGCCGCTGGCAATGTATATGTAGCCGACAGCGGTAGCAATACCATTAAAAAGATAACCGCTTCGGGAAAAGAAATCACTGTTATTGGTAGCGGGTTTAACGGCCCGTCAGGCGTTGCGGTAGATGCTGAAGGCAATGTGTTTGTTGCCGATGGTGGTAGCACGGTAAAAAAGATAGTGAAATCGAATGGAAGTACGGTAGCAGTAGGAGCTGATTTTAAAACTGTAAAAGGCGTAGCTGTTGATTTTTCAGGCAATGTGTATGTTTGCGATAATGGCAACAACTCGGTTAATATTATAGGCGGTAAGGGCAACTCTGTCAAGGCTTACACCGTAAGCCCCTCATTACCTAAGGGCCTTGCTATTAACACCCACACGGGAACAATATCAGGAACACCAATGGCGATCAGCCCTTCTACAAAATACATCATTACAGCTACTAATCCTGCTGGTAGCGTGATAACTTCACTGGTGATAAAAGTCTTTCAATATGGCCCCGCTGATTTTGCTTATTTAAGCCCAATTGTCCTTGTCCGGGATGAACCTCTTAAACCGCTATCGCCGACGCCACTATTGCCAAACACCACCAGAACCGTTGATACCTTACTTAACCAACCTTCAGGAGTAACGATTGATAAGTCAGGAAATATCTACATAGCCGATACATATAACAATCGCATAAAAAAAATAACATCTGCTGGAGTAGTTACAAATATCAATTCCGGCTTTAATACACCGACAGATGTGGCAGTTGATGCCGCTGGAAATATATATGTGGCTGATAAAAATAATAACGCTATAAAAAAAATCAGTGTATCTGATGGGGCTTCTACAGTTGTTGGAAGTGGGTTTAGTGCACCGGAAGGAGTTGCAGTAGATGCTGCTGGTAATGTTTATGTTGCTGATTCAAAAAACAACACGGTAAAAAAAATAGAAACGCCTGGTGGAAAAATCAGTACGATTGGTTCAGGATTCAATCATCCTACAGGCGTGGCTGTTGATGTTTTTGGGAACGTATATGTAGCTGATGCCGGCAACAATGCCATCAAAGAAATTTCTACAGCAACAGGAATAACAACAACAATAGCTTCCGCATTGAATAAGCCTCATGGTGTAGCGGTTGATTCGGCGGGCAATGTATTTGTTACTAATACGTATGAAAATACTGTTATTCAATTAGCCGCGGCAACAAAAGCACCCACAACGCTTACTGCAATTTTTAATAATCCGATGGGGGTTGCTTTGGATGGTTCGGGCAACATTTATGTAGCTGATACCAGGAACAATTCAATCAAAAAAATAACATCCGCCGGTGGAGCAGTGAAATCATATGCCATAAGTCCCGCATTGCCCCTGGGCCTGTTCTTTAACCGGAATACGGGCATTATATCAGGAAGGGCATATGGAATGAGTCCCGCAAAAATCTACACAGTTACAGCCACCAATCCTGCGGGCAGTGTAATTAGTAGATTGGTAATAAAAGCTTTTGAATATGCCCCGGCTGATTTTGGTTATAGTACTCCCAATGTGTTTGTTAAGAATGTCCGTTTTAAACCTTTATTACCGTTGCCATTATTGCAAAACACAATTACAACCGTCGATTCCGGCTTTAACAGTCCTTCAGGAATCGCGATTGACAGTTCAGGCAATAAGTATATAGCTGATACATACAATAATCGTGTTCAAAAAATTACGCCGGACGGAATAGTAACAACAATCAATTCCAGTTTTAACGCGCCAATGGCTATAACAATTGATGGTGCGGGAAATTTATTCGTGGCTGACAAAAATAATAACGCAATAAAAAAGATTAGCAAGGCTGACGGCGCTGTTACATCTGTAGGCAGCGGCTTTAACGGACCCGAAGGCGTTGCAGTAGATGCCGATGGCAATGTATTTGTTGCCGATTCAAAAAATAATGCAGTTAAAAAAATAGAAGCATCGAATGGAGCTATTACCACGCTTGGTTCAGGATTCAATAACCCTGCCAGCGTTGCCGTTGATATATTTGGCAATGTATATGTAGCTGATGCAGGCAACAATGCCATCAAGGAAATTTTCTTGGCAGGAGGAATAATAGAAACAATAGCTTCCGGATTGAACAAGCCTCATAGTTTGGCAGTTGATACTGCAGGCAATGTGTTTGTTACCGATACGTATAACAACACTATTATTAAAATTACAGCTTCAATAAGAATGCTTACTACACTTTCAGCCAATCTGCATAATCCTTTAGGCGTTGCATTAGACCGCTCAGGTAATATTTATGTAGCGGATACTAAAAGCAATTCCATCAAAAAAATATTATCGGTTGGTGGCGAGGCTGCTTCATACACCATAAGTCCTTCTTTAACCGCTGGACTATTTTTAAATAAAATGACCGGCATAATAAGTGGTAAACCAATAAAGATTGCTGATGCTACCGTATATACAGTTACAGCAAGTAATATAGTGGGCACCTCTTCCGCAAAGCTGATGATTCGGGTGACTGAATACGCTCCGGGAAATTTTACCTATACCACTCCCCATGTATTTACGGCAGGGCAAACAATTTCGCCTTTATCACCGGCAGCAGTACCTGAAGGATCAATACTAACTGTGAAACCAGAAATGAATGGCCCCAGCGGTATTGCTGTGGATGCGGCGGGCAACCTGTACGTGGCTGAGCCTGGCAAAACAAGTATAACCAGAATTGACGGAGTTTCAGGAATGAACACGAATGTGGGTTATGGGTTCAATCACCCGGCAGGGGTAGCTTTGGACTCTGCTGGCAATATCTTGGTTGCCGATACGTATAACAACGTAGTTAAAAAAATTGACGCGTTAAATGGGAATGTATCTATAGTTGCTGCTGGTTTTAATAAGCCTTTTGGGATAACTGTAGATCCTTTAAATAATATCTATGTCGCCGATGTAAACAAAGGGGTAAAAAGAATAAGTGCATCAAATAATAGTGTGAGCCAGGTATTGCCGGAATACGATTTTGGTTTTCCTACTGCCATAGCCGCAGACCTTGCCCGCAATGTGTATATCGCAGCTTCGCACACCAACGCCCCTGATTATAGTGTTGTTACCAAAATAGAACCATCAGGAAAGGCCACTGTGCTGGATTCAGGCTTAGGCAAAGCTCAGGGCGTGGTTTTGGATGTAGCAGGTAACGTGTATATATCATATAGTGATCTTAACTTGATTAAGAAAATACCTACATATAACGGAGCGGTTACCACAATCGCTACAGAATTTAAAGCGCCTAAAGGGTTAGCGACAGATGCGGCCGGCAACGTTTTTGTTGCCGACTATGGTAACAAATCAGTGAAAGAAATTATTAGCACCGGTGGTGCTATAATTACATACCGTATCAAACCCGCATTACCAAAGGGGCTTAGCATTGACATAAAAACAGGAGTCATCAGCGGTACACCTGTAGCAGCTAATCCACTTTCAACTTATGTTATTACTGCAACTAACAGTGCGGGATACTATAAAGATTCGGTAGTAATAAGTGTAATGGATGAAACGCGCATAGCCTCCGCTATTACCATGGAAGCTGATGAAAACAAAATAGAATGGGCAACAGAGCCAGAAGATGGAATCAGGCAATACAATATAGAAGGATCATTGAATGGGCGCGACTTTGTAAACTTACATAACATGTTGGCAAAAAACAGTGGAAAAAAAGAAGTGTATCTTTTTAGAGAGATACAAACACCGTTGCCAGGCAATAAATATTACCGCATTCGTGCCATTCATTTTGACGGAACCTCAAGTTACAGCAATGTTACAGAGGTAAAAAAGCCAAAAAGTGATTTTTCTTTGATACTTTATCCTAACCCAATACAGCCAGGCGCCGAGCTGCACGTTACATGTAAGAATTTGTTAAGTGGAAAGTATGTACTGGCATTATTCGATATGCAGGGTAAGCAATTAACAAAAGAAGTAGTGCAGCATTCAGGAGATATTTTCATACACACAATTATTTTACCTGTGAGCATAGTTGCCGGGAATTACAGGTTTATGGTAACCGATGAAAAACACAACAAGTACACCAAACAGTTGATGATAGAATAACTAGCTAAAATTGTCTTTGATTGTTTATAAGTTGAATGGGAGGCATGGAATTATTTTTGCTACTGCGCCGCGCTCAATTCAACTGGTGATATTGTTCTGGATTTGATTTATGATAAAGGCTCTTATACATCCGTAAGAGCCTTTATTCTTTTACATCACGCTAAAGCCTTTCAAACGACCTTAGAAGGTTCATAAGGAATGCCAGAATTCATTTCTCAAAAACAACGGATGTACCTACGGATCGACATAGACTGCTTCCTCCCTGTCTTCTGGCCATTTCGGCATATAACATATAATAAAACCTAATGACATGTCACGGTATTTCTAAAATGAAAACTGTTTGGAATTGAAATGGCATAGCTTTGCTTAATTTTTTTTGTATGCCATCCGTCTTTGCTGGATAGACGAACCAAAGATGGAGCATTTTAGCGTTCCCATTTCATCAAAGGCACAAACCTTATCCCACACATTCATCCTTGCTACAAAGGCTTACCCTAATTGAGCAATTTTTCTTTAATGGCAGTTTTTATGTAACGTGCGGATTGCTTTTAATCCGCGCAGCTTTTTAATTAGTTGAATGGACTCTAATAGGCTTTAACTGTTAAACTCTTTCAACGCGATGCCGGTACTATTTAGCTTTCAGCAGTGGGTCTTTTATTTTTAGATATTAATTGTTTTCTCTCAAGTCTTTTTCCTGATACAGATGGAATTCTGACCGTATTCATTTAACACCTGATGTTGTATTTACAATAAAAAATAATCTATTAGTTATAATATACATAAGTATTAATAAGAATTAATTATTTCAATAACTATTGACATGTTTAATGGACTGTTGTAATTTTCTGCTATCTGTGTTTTGCTAGAAGCACAGGGATATATCCTCAACGTCTCATAGCTCATAGGCTTTGTTTCACTGTTGTGTTTACTATCAAAATACACAGATGGGATTCTATTTTTTACATTAAACTCTAACTTATGAAAAGGATAATTACTATTCTTTGCATGGCGATAGCATTATGCATTACCGGCTATGCGAAAACAATTGTTTTAAAACCCGACGCGGGTAGCACCAGTGTTTATATTAAAGACCCTTCCGTATTGGGCTATGCGCCGGGAGATACACTTTTGATTCAACAGAATATCAGCAGCCTGTATTTAAGTGGTATTAATGGTACGGTGAAAGATACGGTTGTAATAACGTCACTGGCCGGCGTTGTTATAGGCGGCGCCGACAACCGGAGCGTTGAATTGGGAGCATGTTCATTTATTAAAGTGTATGGGTTATATATAATGGGCGATGCGGACATTATTGGATTCAAAACGAATGGATGTACAAACCTTGCAGTAGAAAATGTTTCTGTCAACACCGCGTCTGTTGGCTTTTCAATTAAGGTGGACCCTAAGGACGAAAGTTCACGACGAAATATATCTGTTATTCACTAAAGTGGATGTGGCCACTCCGTAGCCATTGATCATATTGAAAAAAATGCTCCTCCTGGAAAGAAGGAGCTAAGACTAAAACTGCCCACCCCAAAAGGGGTGCATTGCTATTGTCTCAAATTTAAAATTCCTACACTTATCTTTTACGACAAATGTTGCCAAACCGCGTAGACGAACGTTTAATTTGAGTGTTCCTGCGGTATAACCTAATAAAAAAAGCTCCAACTAAAAAGAATGAGCTGTAACACTAACACCAAAAGGTAATTACTCACTAAAACTCAAATCTAGATTTTGTTTGTTTATTCTTGACCAGAAATACTTGCATATCGTGTAGACGAATGTTGAATTTATACAGCGGCATCAAGCCGTAGTTACGTTGCCTTAGGCCTCAAATAGTAGCGATGAGTGATAGATTGGATAAAGAGTGTCAAGAACTTCTTGATCCGGAAAGAATTGAACTTGCATAGCAAAGCTTCGGGAACTCGGTTACAAAGCGCTTATTATAGATTCAACACCTCTCGGGATACTTAATAATTGCCGGACGTTTCTGAAAATACAATGTAAACTTTCTATATGTTTATACGTAAGAACATATTCATCAAAAGGCAATCTATTAAGCTTTAGCCATGGGAATTTAAAATTGGTTCCCATCTTTAGCACAGGCGCTCTTGCCGGTTAAATTTTTGGCGAAAAAATGGATTTAACCGGGCTACAAACTAAATCAGGAGATATTGCTCAATATGAAATAAATTTACGACAAACACGAACGTTGCTTCATGAGAAGGTTGATTGCTATATTGATTATTGCTGTATTGTTGCTTGTGGGCTTCTACTATTATTCTACAGCTATTGATTTGCCGCAGGATGTAAAGGAGGCATACAATGCCTTGCCCCGTTCATTGGATTATAACGTAGATGTAAAACCTATTTTGTCCGATAAGTGTTTTGCTTGCCATGGCCCGGACAAAAACAAGCAGCAGGCAGGACTGCGATTGGATATCGCTAAGTTTGCCTATGGCAATCTGCCGGAGGATCCGGGAAAAGTAGCAATTGATCCGGGGAACTTAGAGGGTAGCGAAGTTTTTCATCGGATATTATCAAATGATCCAAAGTATATGATGCCTTCGCCCGAATCGCACCATACACTTACAGCTCAGGAAAAAGCTGTGCTGATCAAATGGATTGAAGATGGTGCAGTTTACAAACCCCACTGGGCTTTTGTAAAACCCGTAAAGCCTGAAGTGCCGAAAGCAGACGGTATTGTAATCAACCCCATCGATAATTTTGTATTAGCTAAGCTAAAGCAGCAAAAGCTGGAACCGTCTAAGGAAGCAGAGAAAGAATTACTGTTGCGCCGTGTTACGCTTGACATTACAGGGCTGCCACCGACTATAGCCGAGATAGATAATTTTGTAAACGATAATGCACCTAATGCGTATGAAAAACAGGTTGACAGGTTGTTGGCATCTCAACATTACGGAGAGAAAATGACGGTTGACTGGCTGGATGTTGCACGCTATGCTGATTCTCATGGATATACTGTTGACAGGGTCAGAGACATGTCGCCGTACCGCGATTGGGTGATCCGGGCTTTTAATACCAATATGAGCTATGATAAGTTCATTCAATGGCAACTGGCCGGCGATCTGATGCCGCACCCAACTCGTGATATGATCATTGCCACGGCATTTAACCGCAACCATCCGCAAAACATGGAAGGTGGTATTATTGAGGAAGAGTTCCAGGCCGAATATGTGGTGGACAGAACAAATACGTTTGGCAATGCCATAATGGGCATGTCTGTAGGATGCGCCAAATGCCACGATCATAAATTCGATCCCATATCGCAAAAGAATTACTATGAGCTGTTCAGTTTTTTTAACAACATAAAAGAAGCCGGGCAAATCTCTTTTGACGACGCACTGCCTACACCAACATTGCTGCTGCCGACAGCGGAAAAAGAAAAGATCATTCAGTTCATCAATAACAACATCAACAACGAACTTAAAACCCTTGCAACTGCAGAAAGCAATGCAACTGCAGGCTTTGATAAATGGATCAATGATGGAGGCTACAAAAAACTATCCGCAGATAAAATTCCGCAAACCGGCATACAGGCTTTTTACACTTTTGATAAAGGAAGCCTGGTTAATGGCGTTAATGTCAAAGATATAGCCGTAATGAAACGCGAAACAGGTCAGCCTGGTGACAAAGCAGTGTTTGAAGAGCGGGGTGGTGGCAAAGCCATTGTATTGAATGGCGACACATGGCTTGATCTTAACAAAGCCGGCATTTTCAGGCGCTCACAGCCTTTCACCATTGGTATATGGGTGAACATTCCAAAGCAGCTTACGGAGGGCGTTATTTTTCATAAAAGCACAGCCGAGCGTTTGTATAATTTTAAAGGATACCATCTGTATTTGAAGAACAACAAACTAGAGCTGAATATGGCGCATACGGCCCCTTCAAATGCTATTACCAGAGTGACTGTTAACGATGTGCCGCGCGATAAATGGATACAGCTCACCGCCACTTACGATGGTTCTTCAAAGGCTGCCGGACTTAAATTATATATGGATGGCCAGGAACTACCTATGGAAACTACCATGGATGAGCTTACCAAAGATATCCTCTTCAATGGCGGCGGCCCGGGCCTGCAGATAGGTGCCTGGTGGCGTGGGAGAGGCTTTAAAGATGGCAAGGTTGATGACATTACTGTTTACAACCGGGCATTAACTCCATATGAAATAAAAATACTCGCTCAAAAAGCAGGCTGGTCAGCAATTACAGGCAAGAATAAAGTGGACCTATCAGCGGATGATATAAATAATTTGAAGGATTACTATGTTTCAGTAATCGACCTGAATGTACAAACTGAGGAACAAAAATTAACAGCGCTGCGGACCCAATTATCAGATTCAACAGAAAATATTGATGAAGTAATGGTGATGAGAGAAATGCCTCAACCTAAAAAAACATTCCTGCTAAAGCGCGGCAATTATGATATGCCTGGTGAGCAAGTCTACCCGAATACGCCTGAAGCTATTTTACCTTTTGATAAGCACCTACCTAAAAACAGGTATGGGCTGGCGCAATGGGCAACCAGCCCGAATAACCCACTGGCTGCAAGGGTTGCTGTGAACCGTTTTTGGCAAAACTTTTTTGGAACGGGTTTGGTAAAAACGGCAGAGGATTTTGGCAACCAGGGCGAAATGCCAAGCCATCCCGAGCTGCTGGACTGGCTGGCTACAACCTTTATCGAATCTGGCTGGAATGTAAAACAGTTGAATAAAATGATTGTGATGTCAGCTACTTACCGGCAGGATTCCCGCGCAAGCAAAAAGTCCGTAGAAAAAGATCCTGAGAATCGTTTTCTTTCGCATGGCCCGGCTTATCGTATGCAGGCCGAAATGATCCGCGACAATGCGCTTTTTGCAAGTGGATTGCTTAATGCACAAATAGGTGGTAAAAGTGTGAAACCCTACCAGCCTGAGGGCCTTTGGGAAATTAACAACACTACTTATCGCGCAGACACGGGCCAATCGGTTTACCGGCGCAGTTTATATGTGATCATTAAGCGCTCTGTGCCCAATCCAACATTGGCCACATTTGATGCCACGGCACGCAGTTATTGCATCATGCGGAGGCAAAAAACCAACACGCCCCTTCAGGCATTGGTGACGTTAAATGATCCAACCTTTGTGGAAGCAGCCAAAGTAATGGGCGAGCAAATGACCCGAATGAATGACAGCCGCGAAGCCATCATTACAACCTACCGTAAACTCACGGGACGAAGGCCGATGCCAGATGAAGTAAATCTGTTATTAACCATGCAGCAGGCTGAATTAAAAAAATTCAGGCTGCATCCTGAAAAGGAAGCTGGCTGGCTAAATGCAGGGCAGTATAAAATAGATAAAACGCTGGATAGCTCGATGATCGCCGCTAACTCGGTGGTTGCCAGTACTATCATTAATTCAGATGCATCACTAACTAAAAGATAATTGTATGTCTGATTTTCATCATGATGATGAGTTTAGGCTCAATACACCAGACTTCAACGAGCTTAACAAAAGGTTCGACCGAAGGAATTTTTTAACCAGAACGTCGATGGGTATTGGAGCATTGGCGTTGGGTTCATTGTTCGGCAACCATTTGTTTGGGGGCGCTTCCAAAGCAGAGGTTGCTGCTACGGGCGATCTGGAGGCCGATATTTTGCGGGCCCTGCCTCACTTTGCACCTAAAGCAAAAAGGGTAGTGTATTTGTTTCAAAGCGGCGGCCCATCTCAATTTGAAACCTTCGATTACAAACCTATGTTAGCCAAAATGATTGGGCAAAACCTGCCCGATTCAGTTCGGAAAGGGCAACGGCTCACAGGCATGAGCGCCAACCAAAGCGCATTACCTGTAGTACCATCATACTATAAATTTAACCAGCATGGCCAAACCCGCACATGGATGAGTGAGTTGATGCCGTTTACAGCTGAAGTGGTTGATGAGCTTTGTATTGTTAAGTCTATGCATTCCGAGGCCATCAATCATGATCCTGCTATTACCTTTTTTCAAACAGGCAACCAGTTGCCCGGCAGGCCTTCTATTGGCTCGTGGATAAGCTATGGGCTGGGATCGGATAACAATAACCTGCCGACTTTTATTGTGCTGGTTTCTAAAAACGGACAAAAGGATCAGCCACTTTACTCGCGGTTATGGGGTAACGGTTTTTTGCCATCTAAATTTCAGGGGGTGCAGTTTAGAGCAGGGAAGGACCCGGTGTTATTTCTTAATAACCCTGATGGATATGATGGTGAGGACCGCAAAGAAATGCTGGACTATCTGTCAAAACTAAATCGCATGCAAAACGCTGCATATGGCGATCCGGAAGTGGATGCCCGCATCGCCCAGTATGAGATGGCGTATCGCATGCAAACTTCCGTGCCGGAGGTGTTGAGCACAGCTGATGAACCAAACGAGATATTTGAAATGTATGGCCCGGATAGCAGGGATTCCGGCACCTATGCTGCCAACTGTTTACTTGCACGTAAGCTATTAGAAAAAGATGTAAAATTTATACAACTATACCACCAGGGCTGGGACCAGCATAGCAATCTGCCATCAGGCATTGCCACGCAATGTAAAGCAACAGACCAGGCAACCGCTGCGCTGATTAAAGATTTAAAACAAAGAGGCCTACTGGAAGATACGCTGGTGATATGGGGTGGTGAATTTGGCCGTACCGTGTATTCGCAAGGTAAGCTTACTGCAAATGATTACGGCCGCGACCACCATCCGCGTTGTTTTACCATGTGGATGGCGGGTGCAGGTGTTAAGCCTGGTATGACCTTTGGGGAGACGGATGATTTTAGTTATAACATTGTCAAAGACCCGGTGCATGTGCACGATTTTCAGGCCACACTGCTGCACCTCATGGGTATAGATCATGAACGGCTTACCTACAAATTTCAGGGCAGGCGTTTCAGGCTTACGGATGTGGAAGGAAGAGTTGTAAAGGATATATTAAGCTGATACTATAACATAGGTTCATGAAAAGTTTGAATAGGGACACAACGGCATCATTATCTCGAACGGATAATTGGGATTACCCAATCAAAAACAGAATGACAGGTCTTTACAGTGAAGCGGATTGCTTTAAATTCATCGCCCTCTGTTTCAGCTGACGGAAAACGAAATTTATTAAATATGGCTTTAGCCATACAATACATTTCAGGGGCTAAAGCCCAATTTAAAGATCAACTAATTATCCGTCAGCTGAAGCAGACGGCAATGTAAGACAGGCTCAAATTAGTCATTAGCACGAGAGCTGAGCTCTCAAGAATATTGGCTCGATTGTGATAATTTAAATATTTAAAATTGACAACTCTTAACGAAGAGATATTAATATGACATTAGGTAACATTTCTACATTTTCGGGCCACTTGCATCCGCTTGTCGTACATCTGCCAATTGGTTTTATATTACTTGCAGCAATACTTAATCTTTTATCCTACATAAAGAAGTATGAGAACTTAAAGCCTGCTGTATCAGTCACATTATTTATTGGATTTGTATCAGCGGTGCTTGCCTGTTTATTGGGCTACATATTATCCCTTTCCGGCGATTATGACAAGACTGCATTGCTCCATCATAAATTGTCTGGTATTGCCCTTGCAATTATTTCTGGCGTGATGTACTATTTATCGACCGAAAAAGTGATGCTTGAAGTACGCTTTCCGCGAAAACTATTCTCCGTTTTATTGATCGGCCTTATAGCGCTTATGAGCTATAGCGGGCATCAGGGCGGAAGCCTTACCCACGGCAACGAATATCTCAGCATGCGCACACTAATGCAGCAGGTGCGCGACAAACCGGCAAACCTTCAAAGCGCGATGATATTTGAAGATGTTGTCGAGCCTATTTTACAGGCTAAATGTGCCCAGTGTCATTCAAGTGGTAAACGGAAAGGGAAGATGTCGGTTGACAATTTGCAAGCCTTACTAAAGGGCGGCAAGACTGGCCCTGCGATAGTTCCCGGAAAATTAGCTGAAAGTGAATTGTATAAGCGTGTTACACTTGATCCTGATCATAAAGATTACATGCCCGCAGATGGTAAACCGCCGCTTTCAAAAAATGAATTACAAATAATTAAATGGTGGATAGAGAAGGCCGGTGCAGTGGAAGGTAAAACAATGGCACAGTTACAAAATTCAGACTCGATACAAATGCAGGTAAGCACCTACCTGGGTTTTCTTTTACCTGTTAACGGAGACAGTGACGAGGGCGTGCGTACTCAGGCAATCAATCCTGATATTCCCATGCAGGCAGACACGTTGGCGATGTCACGTTTAAGAACAAAAGGATTAATGGTGAGGCTGATGTTAAATAAGCCGATGATGCTGGACGTTACACTTCCAACTAATTCAGGTGTGAAAATGTCAGCGATCAGCAACGATCTGATGGCTTTGGCTAAAAACATTATCTGGCTAAATCTATCCGGGAACAACTTTACAGACAGTGATCTGCACATTCTACAATCATTCATTAATCTTGAAAAATTACGGATAGAAAACAACCCGGTAACAGACGGAGTGAGTAATAATCTTGCATCTTTGAAACACCTTGAAGCAGTTAATTTAAATAAAACTAACATAACAGATGCAACATTGGCCAACCTGAAAAAAAATCCTTCAATTAAAAGAGTTTATACATGGGGCACGGCAGTAACGCAAGCGGAATAATGAAAGGCGCAGTAATAATACCTGTCTGTTGTAAAAAAAAGAGGGCTGCAATTGCAGCCACCACTTTTACATTTCCCCTGCATTAAATATTAAACAGGATATTATTTTTTTAGCAGCCAGTTTTCAACAGCCCTTGAGAAATCTGCTACATCAATAGGATGCCTGCTCGTGACCAGGTTGCCATCGGTTACTACTGGAGCTTCCACTACATTTCCACCGGCATTTTTCAGGTCAACCTGTATATTCCAGTAGCCGGTTAGCTTTTTCCCCTTGATAATATCAGCAGATGCTAATACTACTGGTGCATGGCAGATAGCAGCGATGAGTTTTCCTGACTGATTAAAATCCTGGATGAATTTGATCACATCTTTATCATAACGTAAGTTGTCAGGGTTCCACGCACCGCCGGGTATGAAAACCGCATCATATTCGCTCACTTTAATTTGGTCGGCTGTACGATCGAATTTTATCCATCCCACCGGTTGTAAATATTGGATTGCCATTACATGTGTTTTAGACATTTCAGGATAGGTCAATCCGTATCTATCAGGAGCCGGATTATACTTCGGCGCTATTATTTCTACGATGGCCCCTAATTCCCTGAAATACCAAACCGGCCCTGTTAATTCAATTTCCTCGAATCCATCTGCAACCAATACGGCTATTCTTTTCCCCTTTAATGCTGTTTTGTCTTTAACGGGTGTTAGAAAGAATGCTTTCAATGCTTCGTTACCTGGCGCATTCAGCAATTTGGTGACTGGCATATTTACAACTGCCGATTGGGTTGACAACTGATTCATTACGTCCAGCTCATTTGTCTGGGCTTCTACATTTGTCGCGCTAAGTATACATCCGATACCTGCTGCGATTATTTGATTTCTCTTTTTCATTTTTTGAAAATTTTTACTGTTATTAATGAATGATTTTTTGAAAACAGTTCTGTTGTTATCTAATTTCAACCGGTGCAAATTCAATGAGTGTATGAATGCCATCCTGGAAAGGTTGCTTTTTAATGCTTGTATTCAGGTAATCAATTACGGGCTGGATAGGAGGAAATTTTAGGTGATACTGAAAAGCAGCCTCGTTCCTGAATTTCTCATACGTTACGAACCTTGTACTGTCCGTTTTAAAACGGGAAAGCTGGTAGTTAATAACACCCGGTTCGCTACGGAAGGCAGGCATAGCTGTATGATACACGTTTTCAAATGTGGTTTGAGTTCCGGGCTTGCTGTCCACAAACAACATGATGGTAATTGGCCTGTCATCTTTCCGTTTAGCAGTACGCCATTGTTCTTTTGAAAGCGGCTCAAGGTCTGTTAAATCAATTGTTGTACCCGGTTGCAGTAAGCCAATTGCAGATAAGGAATCTATCGCGCTGAATTGATTGTTCCTGAATTTTTCGAAGGCAGCCTTATCGCTCCATCGTTCTATCATCCACAATACAGAAGGCTTGTCCTGTTCATAATGCCCTTCACTAAAAATATTATCATCCATTGCATTTGCATGCAAAACATAATCGCTAATCGCCTTGCGAAATACTTGCTGAAACTCCGGCTTAACTTCATATCTCGTTAACAGAGCAACCATGTTATCGTTGTCCATCTGATTGGTTGACTGTGCATTTGTTTCTAAGCTATTTAGCGTAAAGAACACCGTGACTGCGGCAAGAATTTTTTTTGAGGCAGTTAATACTTTATTTGGGTTCATACTTTTAATGTTTGTTCGTTTATAAAAACAAGTCAATTCATTCTTTAATTGACGGCTTAATATTTAGCTTTTGTTGTTGCATTATTGGCCGATTGTAAGCAGTAAATCTGAAACGGCTTTGGGCTGTGAAAGAAATGGCGAGTGGCTTGTGTTAACTGTATAAACCGATTTAATTCCTGCCGCTGCAATCATTCTATCCTGCAGGCCGGGAGAAATAACAACATCCTGCAGTGTTTTGATATATGCTTTGCTTACCGTTCCAAAATTTTCACTGGTTAATGCAACTTTGTTGGTAAATGGGATAGCAGGTTCTGCACGGTAGTTGTCGATCACCTGTTGCTTTACAGCAGCGTTACCATCATTGATGAAGAGATAAGTGAGGCTGTCAGCTTTTACATCCAGCGTTAACCTGTCGGGGGATTCAATAAGTAAAGGGCCAAGTTTAGAATCCGGATCGGAATTCGCCAGTTCAATTAGTGCCTGTCCGTCTGAAGGAAGAAACGCACCGATATACACCAGCTTTTTAATTTTGGAAGGAATTTTTTCGGCAACAGCAGTTATCACCATGCCTCCCATACTGTGACCTACAAGAATTACATTTTCATTCAGTGGAGAAATGGCTTGTATTACCTTTTCCCTGTACGCATCAATACTCAATGTATAAGTTGCTGTGGTATCGGAACCATGGCCAGGAAGTTCTACAACTATTACCTTGTTGCCTTTGCTGGTTAATTCAGTTCTTACTGCATCCCAAACATACGGCGCCTGCCATGCGCCATGTACCAGCACGTAGGTTTGATGGTTCGTGTCCGGGTTGTCATCATTTTTTTTGCAAGATGCCAATGATGAAATTGCGATTGCTGCAGTGAGCAGCGTTGTCATAGCCTTTTTCATTTTTTATAAATTTTAAATTGTTGTTGCCTTCTTTAATACGGTGTCCGGCTTATCCGTTTATTTTAGTTGTTTGATTGAATATTCTCTGGTGCAGGTATGTCAAAACCATTTAAGATCATGGCTATGAGACAATAGCCACTGATTAAAAAGTACAGCTCTGCCACGCCATCTTTTCCCAACAATTGAACAGCATGTTTATAGGTTGAGTCAGGAACTATGCGCCCTGTTAGCAACACATAGGCGATATCATGAGCAACAGATTCCTGTTCATTTAAACCATTGGGATGTCCGGCTGCTGCCAGTGTAGCAATAATGTTTTGAGGAATGCCAAAAGCATCGGCCATGATCTCATGTGCATAGAGCTCGAACTTTGCTCCATAAAATCCACCAACAGTAAGTATAGCCACCTCACGAACGGTTTTCGGAAGTGTAGCATGAAGATCAAGTGTTCGTAAAAAGCTTAGCGCATGTACACCAAACTGTGGATATTGAAGCATGGGTGTGAACGGGCCTAGCAATGCGCCATTTTCGTCCATCATTTTTACCTGGCTTTGGCTATGGCCAACAAGGTTTGCTATTTCATCGTGTACATAACGCACATCAGGATTGAGTTTATCTGGTGCTAACGGTTGAATACGCATAGTTGAAATTTTTAAATGGTTGAAAATTTAGAAGGCGAATTGCCCGTCAATTAATACAAAAGCCATCCGGCATATTTTTCCTGAACGGTTTGCCCAGGCGTGATTGGTGCCGTTCTGAACAATGATATCACCAGCTTTAATAGTTGTTTCACCACGGTCGAGTATCATGGTAATTTCCCCTTCCAGTACAATCCCGTAGTCAACAGTTTGTGTCCGGTGCATCAGTGGGTGAGGAGCTCCTTCAACGGATGAAGTGGAAGCATGTTCATCACCCATTGTTTTAAACTTTTCCGCTGCGTCGGCGCCCGTGAGATTTCTTATTGCTTCTCCCTCAGGAGGAAATTCAATTACCCTTATGCGTGTTCCATTTTTAGGCGGCGCCAGCACTAGCCTGTTTTCATCCATTCCATCAGGTTGCGGATAAATTACTGCAGGCGTTTCCTGTGTATGCCACACTTCAAAGAAGGTTGGTCCACCTGGCCCACCGATTAATTGTGTAAGTGCGGGAGCAGCATCTGATACAATGATCGCCTTGTTGTCAGCATCATGGCCTGTTACGATGCGTCTGAATGCGTTTGATTCCTGGTTCATGATTGATAAGTTTTTATTTGTTATTTTTTTTGAAAACATATATACCGAGGTAGTGAAACAGTACACCGATTGCCCATGCAGGTGTGCTCCATAAGGGCCATGGATATGAATTGTCTGTGAGATACCATACCAGCCATATGGCAGGGGTTGCCAATATGAAAACAAGTAGGTGAATACGAAAACCTCTTTTGGGATTGGTGAGAGCAATGCGCTCGTTTGTTAATGGTGTCATGATTGATGGTTTTTAATTTTATTAATTTGATCAGATAATTTGTTTGCCTAAGTGCTCAACTTTGTCCAGCCATTTTTTTCTTAGTGCTTCCGTTGATTTCCTGATAAATCCGAAAGTGGAAAAGTGGATGGGATTGAAGCCAACATAGCCGAATACAACTTTCTTAAGAATGAGATAAAGCGATGCCCTGTGTACGAGGTAGAACCAGAACTTAGGCGTATCCATTGTTACCAGCACCCTCATACTTTTTCCCTTCAGTAATTGTTCTGGGAAATTTTTACCGGAGTGATTTTTAAATGCAAAGCCCGGAAGAAAAAGCCGGTCAATAAAGCCTTTGGTAATGGCAGGCATGGCTCCCCACCAATTGGGAAAAGCGAATACAACATGGTTAGCCCATTGAAACAATTGTTGTGCAGCCAGCAGATCATTTTCCAGTTGATCAGATTTGCCGGTCTTATATCCATCGGCAAGGTTTATATCAAAATGTAAGTCGGAGATGTAAATGGTTTTACAAATAGCTCCTGTGCTTTCTGATCCTTTTTGATAAGCATCCAGCAATGCTTTATTAAAAGAATTTTTAGATGGATGTCCGAGGATGAGTAATATGTTTGTGGCCATTGTGTATCGTTTTAAATTGATAACACAAAGCTGCTAACAAAATGAAGGGATCACCTGACACATATTTGTCAAAAACGAATCAGCCGGAAAAAAATCAGCAGCCTTGCTACGGCATTTTTTTCATGTTATGTTTTATTGGAAGCCTGTTGTGAGGAAAAGTGGCCGGGGTGACCACAGAGCAGAAAGGAGAGAGAGAGCTACTTTAGATAGCTTTACTTTCTCTTTAAAAACAATTAAACATGTTGAATACTTATCAGAATGTTTTTTTGTGTCATGATATAAGTTTCCCGTCATGTTTCGATTTTTATACCATCATTCAAAAAAAATGCAGGCATGAGCAATATGTTGCTAGAACAGCTTATTTGCCATTAAGTTGTGCGTAAATAAATTTGCTGAAGCAGTAACGGTAAAAAGAAAATATCTCCAAAAGAATTGGAGATATTTTGTATGAACTCCATTATTACTGGAGCCAGATTGAGCGGGCTGAAAAAATTATTCTCCTGAATTGTTGTCAGTAAAATCGTTTTTGTTGATGTCGAGTTTCGCCATCTTCGCTTCCAGCGTTGTCGGCTTTATGTTTAACAGTTCTGCTGCGCCATTTAAGCCCCGTATGCGCCCTTTTGTTTTTTTGAGAATTGAACTGAGGTATTCTTTCTCCGTTTCGCGTTGAACGTTTTTTATTTGTTCCAGTGAGGTGATTTCCTGCTTCGAAGTAAGTTCAGGATTATTCACTGTAAGGCTTCGCTTTAATTGCAACGGGGAACTGCCATCATTCAGTACAACGCATTGCTCTACTACGTTTTCAAGCTCCCGGATATTGCCCGGCCAATCATAAGCATTCATTGCCTCCAGCATGGTGCTTTCAATACCATGAAATGATTTTTCAAAAGCTTTGCAGAAACGTTTTGCAAAAAAATGCGACAGTGCTTCTATGTCTGATTTCCTTTCACGCAGCGACGGCAGCGTAATTGGAAAAACATTCAATCGATAAAAAAGATCTAGCCTGAACCTCCCTTTCGCTACTTGCTGTTCAATGTTGCGGTTGGTAGCAGCTATAATTCGGATATCAGTTTTTATAGGTGAACTGCCACCCACAGGCTCTATTTCCCGCTCTTGCAACACGCGCAATAACTTTACCTGTACAGCCAACGGAAGCTCGCCAATTTCATCGAGGAAAATAGTACCACCATGTGCTTGCTCAAACTTTCCTTTACGTTTTTCCACGGCTCCGGTAAAAGCGCCTTTTTCGTGCCCAAACAACTCCGATTCCACCAGTGTTGGCGGAATTGCAGCACAATTCACTTTTATATATGCAGCTTTTTTACGCGGAGAAAGATTATGAATCAATTGTGCTACTTTTTCTTTGCCAGTGCCACTCTCACCCAGTAATAAAACCGAAGTTGTATATGGTGCCACCTGTGTCGCAAGGTCGAGCGCAGACAATAAGGAGTGGTGGCTTCCAACAATCGTGTCAAACAAACTTTCAACAGCGCGTGAAGTTTGGTTGTTCCGTTTTTGTGCGACTGTGTTGGCGTTGACATTCGTTGGCGCTGCAAAAAGCAATTGTTCGGCCAATGCTTCTAAGCCATTACCCAGCAGTTGTAGTAAATCGATATGTTCTTTATTGTATGCCTTATTTTTTTTGCTATAAAAGAAATAGTTTGCCGCCAGCCCGTAGCCTAATGAAACCGGAAAGAATAAGAAGGATTGCATCACGAAGCAATCTATCATCAGTTGTTGCAATGGCTTTATATCTTCCTGCTGAGTTCCTGCTTCGTTATCATAGAAAGTTGCTTCGCCTGCTTCAATTTTATCATGCATTACCACTTCCAGTGCATCGTTACTAATGCCAGAAATTGTCAGCAATTCTTTTTTACCTATAAACTGGTATTCGCCAAGGCCAACGCGCAGATAGGCTATGTCGTTAAATGTTCCGGAATGGCTTGGCCGCAAGCCGGTGGTAATGAGGTCGAAAGGAATATGCGCCTGTAATATTTTGCTCAGTCGAAGAAATTTTTCCTGTAGATCCAACTCTTGTGCGCTTAAAATTGTAAGCTCTTGCTTTAGCTTTTCCTCCCGGCGCAATTTTGATTCAAGGCTGTGCTGATGCAGGTACCAGGCAATTTCCAGCGCCACCAGCAGGTCCTTTTCCCTTACTGGTTTTATTAGAAAGCCGTAAGGTTCAGTCTTCTTTGCTTCTTCAAGTATCGCCTGATCAGAATTGGCGGACAAATAAATAAAAGGAATATAATCAGCTCTTAATTTCCTCGCAACATCAATTCCGGATAATTTCCCTTTGATCCTGATATCAAGCAATACCAGGTCGGGTTTGTGTTGTAGAATACATTCCTGTGCTTCTTTGGCCGAAGCAGCTATGCCGGATATTGTATAACCAGCTTCCTTTAAAATCAGCCGAAGATTGTTAGCAACAATAAACTCATCCTCTACAATAAGTATTTTTTTAGTCATATAGCTGGTTGTTTAAAGCGCTAAAGCGGATAGAAATATGCAGGCCGTTATAACTTTCCATATTAAAATTTCCGTCCAGTTGCCGCGTCAGGCCACTCATTAAACTAAATCCCAATGAATCGTGCTTCGATACTTCCATACTGGGGGGCAACCCAATTCCATTGTCAGATATCGTAAGCACTAAGTGATCATCGAAACCATCAGATTTCAGGGTGATCCGTACGATACCTCTATTCCCATCGGGAAAGGCATATTTAACTGCATTTACAATGCTTTCATTGATGATCAGCCCCACTGGAATGGCTTTTGCGACGTCAAGTTTTAAGGGCTCAATATCTTGTTCAATGATGATGCTTCTGCCAACAGTATCAAAACTGTCATCAAGGTAAGTGACCAGCTCATCGATATATTGGCGCATAGCGATGGAAGAAGTATTTTCGGATTGATAGAGTTTTTGATGGATCAGGGATATTGCCTGTACTCTTCGCTGGCTGTCATTGATGGCCATGAGTGCTGCGTCATTGTCGATATATTTGGATTGTGAATTGAGCAGGCTCATGATAATTTCAAGATTGTTCTTCACGCGGTGATGTACTTCCTTGATCAGCCATTCTTTTTCCTGAAGCAATTTATGCTGATCCGCATTCAATGCCTCTAAGGAGCTATTCTTCTTATCCAGTTCTTTCTGATTGAGTTCCAGCTTATGATTGCTTCTTTGTTTAATCGTATAGCGGTTGAATAGTAAACCTACAATGATCAGCAATAACGCTACAAATGCAAGGGTGATATTTCTTGTTTTGTTAGCTTGCTCAACACTGTTACGCTGCAATTGATTTTGGTTGTTAAGCAACTTAATGTTCTGTTCCTTTTCAGCAGTTTCGTATTGTACCTGTAACTCTTGTATTTGCCTGCTTTTGGTTTCATTGAAGATGGAATCGTTCAGTACTTTATGTTTCATCAAATGCTGTATGGCGGAAAAATAATTTCCCATCGCTGAATCCGACTTATAGAGCATCAGGTAAATATTCTTTGTTATAGAAAGTGTATTAATGCCGGCTGAAGCGTTTAATGCTTGTTGCAAATAGTTTGATGCTTTCGGATATTGTTGCTTGCTGAGGAAATATTGCCCGAGCTCATAATTGACTTCGGTGGTTATTTCATTGTTTTTCTTTAACTGGCTGGTCAGCTTTGTTATTTCATTATAGTATTTTTCCGCTAGCTGCTCCCGGTTGATGCGCAGATAGCAATAGGCGAGTGAGGCCAACAGGCTTGCTTGTGCATGTGGGCCAACCGGTTTGTTCCTGGTTTCGATGTCGAGGATAAACGCGAGTGCTTCGTTTTGTTTTTTAAGCTTAATAAGTTCTCTTGCTAAAAGGCCCGCATCCCTGAAAGAGTACATATTATCCTCATCAGAAAATTTCCGGGTTTCAAACATTTTCCAATACCACTCTGCACTTTTTTCCGGTTGCCCTAGTTCTGCGTACATGCGACCAAGATGGCTGTAAAAATTAAGGGCTGAGCTGGAGTCATGTGTAACCTCCATGCTTTCTACTGCCTTTAATGCATAAAATAGTCCCCCTGCAAAATCGCCTCTTTTAGAATGTGTAGCCGCCAACAAATTATAGGTGAAAGGACTAACCACATGATTGATCTTCTCATATCGTTGAATTACATTGAGCAGTTCGTTTTCTGCAAGAAAATACTTGCCATGTATCATGTGCATATCTGCAATATCCTGTAAAACCTTTATCTCCTTTGCCTCGTTGCCGGTTCTTTTATACAGTGCAATCATTTTTTCAAAACAGGACATCCTGGTAATTCCTGTGGTGTCCCGGGAAGGAATCAACAATGCAAGTTCATACCAGAAATCCGCTTCAGTTTGTTCATTGCCTGGCATGCTTATTTTATCGATTAGTTCCATAAAAAGAATTTTTCCCCGCGCTATGTCACCGTTCTTAAAATATTGAAGTGCATTACTATGTAAATTTTCCCATGCTCCCAACTGGTCTTTTTCCGTAGTTTGAGCATAGGTAAAAACAGAAACTGTCAGCAAAATAATAACCATGACCGGTAGAAGAATGATTCTTTTACTATGGTGTGATTGATATTTCATGGTTGCCTGAAATGCATTTGTATGGTTCATTTGTTTGAGCGAAGACAACAAAAAGCTACTACCATCCAATTATTCTAAAGAAAAACATATCCAAAATATCATCAGCGCGTGCCTGGGTGTATACTTGTCAAACACCGCAAAGTCACCAGATCACACAACAAATGCATCCGGCAAATGGTTCAAAAATCATTGATGCGCTAATTTCTGACGAATGCGTGTTAGTGATTGCCTCTCAATACCAAGGTAACTGCATAGGTGTGAAAGCGAAACCCTGCTGAATAAGGTTGGGTGATTATTGATAAAATCCAGGTAGCGCTGTTCTGATGTCTGAAAGATGAAACTCTCTATCCGGGCTTGCTGCTTTATCAGAATTTCGCCGGCAATTAGCCTTCCATATCGCTCAAAGTTGGGAGATTGTTCGTATAGCAGATTCATCCCGTTCAGTGAAAGGCACACAAGCGTGGTGTCTTCCAGGCATTGAATAAAATACTGGCTGGGTTGCTGCGTAACAAAAGAAGAGAAATGGGTGGCATATTCTCCTTCAGCATAAAAGCCTACCGTTATTTCATCTCCGTTCTGGTCTATGTAAAATGAGCGAACAAGGCCTTCGGTTATAAATCCAATTGCTTTTTGAATTTTGCCTGCCTTCAAAAAGAATTCCTTTTTTTTCAGGGTTTGAAAACTAAGCTGGTCAGCAAACTGAGAAAGTTCTTGGTTAGATATTTTGGGGCAAAGTGCCTTTACTGATTGTAAAAACGTTTGTATTGCTGATTCCATATTGGGATGCTTGCTGATTTTACAATATCAAAACGTCTGCAAAGATAAAAAAGATTACAGCAGTCAATAATTTCAGATGATGTTTTTTGAAAGAAATTGAACCATACCCGGGCGTTAACCAGAAATACGTTAACATGGTTTAGGTACTTGCTAAAATATTGTCTGAAAAGTATAACTGGGTAGGTCGCTTTCTTCAATAGATGCAACCTGTTTTGCGATAATAGATTGTTTTAATAAGGTAGGCTTCTGGCGCGTGTGTTCGGCTTCGCCGGTCACTCGTGTCTATTAGTTCTCTCCCGATTGTATCGGGACAGGTGAAGACAAGGTTCGTTTAGGAGAGGACTGCTCCGGTAACTGAAGTCATTGCTTTTTAATGATATGGTGTCTTATTATCGCCGATGCAATCGGCTCGGAATTAGTAGACACGTGTGATCCTGCGGAACACACGCGCCAGAGCCTGATTTTTATAAAATTTCCAGGGAAACCGGTTAGACAGAAGTAAAGACATGCTTACTCATTGCCAACCGCCGCCTAATGCTCTATACAAATCAACTATTGCCTGCAACTGCTGCAACTTATCATTTACGCCACTTAACTGTGCAGTCAATAAAGATTGTTCAGAAGTTAATACATCAGTATAGTTAGTTGCTGAACTGTATTCCAGCAATTGCTTTGTATAATCAACAGCTTTTATCAATGCATCCACCTGGTATTTCCTGCTTGATTGTTTTTGCAGTGAAGTTTGATATTCAAATAATGCATTGGAAACTTCTTCACCCGCTGTAAGCAATGTTTGTTGATAATTATAGTATGCCTCCTGCTGCTGCGCTTTAGCTATTCGCAAACGGGCCTTGTTCTGACCTTTATTAAAAATAGGTTCAGTAAGTCCAGCAATGACGTTGGAAAATATCGACATATTAAACAGGTCCTTTATCTGGAGGCTCGAAACACCACCTTGCGCTGTCAATGTAAGTTGGGGATAAAAATAGGTGTGCGCAACATTCGTGTTTTCGAATGCTGCCCTAAAACCGAATTCTGCCTGTTGCACATCCGGCCTGTTTTTTAATAAAAGGGATGATATGCCTGTTTTTAAATTTTCATAAGGTATTTGTTCCGATAAAGAAGAACGATCAACAGTTCCCGGCGTTCTGGCCAATAAAACACTCAGTGCGTTTTCATTTTCACGAATTGCTTTTTTTATATCCGGTATTAAAACTTCCGCCGCATATTTGTTTGCTTCGCTTTGAACAACTGCAGCACCAGTTACCACCGCACTTTCTTTCAATGCCTTTATTGTTTTAACATCCTCCGTTCTATTCCTTAATGTTTGTTCAGTTATCTGTAATTGCTGATCTAATGAAAGCAGTTGATAATAAGAAGAAGCAATAGCAGCCACCAATTGTGTTTGTAAGGCGCGTTTTGCGGCATCGGTCTGTAGCCAGCCGGCGAGTGCCGCGCGTTTTGCACTTTTTAATTTACCCCATACGTCGGCTTCCCAGCTTGTACTTAAGCCAAGTTGATAGGCTGTAGTAGTAAGCGGAAAAGATCCAAAACCAGAAGGCAGGTTTAATGAAGCACTAGATTGTTTGTTGAGTGTAAAGTTTGCGCCGGCATTAAGGCTCGGATAAAACGCAGCTTTACTTTGTTTAAAATTTGCATAGGCTTCATTTATGCGCTGGATTGCTGTTTTTAGATCTAAATTTTCATTCAAGCCTTCCGCAATGAGGTTTTGCAAAATAGTATCTGAGAACAATTGTGAATAAGACAATGTAGCGATAGATGAAGTATCACTGTTGTTCAAGCTATCATTAATAATTGCGTTGTTTTTCTGTGCGGTATCTCTGTACAATTGCCCCTGCACTGCCATGCCCGGCTGCTGGTATTTCTGCGTAACACAGGATGCCAATAGCAGCATCGTTGTAAAAACTATATATCCGCTCTTAAATTTTTTATTGGTCATGTTTGATTAAATCAAGTTGTATGAATAACTATGATCGTTATGATGAAGCTAAATCCTCTTCTATATATTCTTTTGGAACAGACAATGGTTTCCTGCTGACGCGTTCCTGCAACGACTGAAAGATGATGAACAATACCGGAATAACAAATACACCGAAGATGGTGCCTATGAGCATACCGCCAACTGCACCTGTGCCGATTGATTTATTACCTGCTGCGCCTGCACCGCTTGAAACCATCAGTGGCATTATACCAAATACAAATGCCAGCGATGTCATTAGTATTGGCCTGAGCCGTGCAACAGCGCCATTGATAGAAGCCTTTACGATGCTTTGGCCTTCCCTCCGCCTCGCTACAGCAAACTGCACAATTAAAATTCCATTTTTTGCAAGCAAGCCGATAAGCATGATCAGCGTTATCTGCAGATAGATATTATTCTCAACGCCAAAGATGTTTGCAAAAACAAAAGCACCGGCCAAACCTATTGGCAACGACAACAAAATTGCAAATGGTAAAATGTAACTCTCATATTGTGCGCTTAGTAAAAAATATACAAACACAAGGCATAAGAGGAAGATATAAATCGTTTGGCTGCCGCCTGATGTTTCTTCTCTGCTTAAGCCTGAAAATTCGTAGCTGTAACCGGCAGGTAAAGTTTTTTTGGCTGTTTCCTGTATAGCTTTAATGGCATCGCCGGAACTGTAACCATTATTAGGTGCACCTGATACAGCTATAGCAGTAAACATATTAAAACGATTGATGAATTCAGGCCCGAAGACTCTTGTCAGCGTAACAAATTCTGAAACCGGCGCCATTGCATTATTGTTGGTACGCACATAGATATTGTTAAGGCTTTGTGCATTGTTGCGGTATGATGGATCTGCCTGCACCATTACACGATATTGCTTGCCAAATTCATTAAAATTGGATGCATATAATCCACCATAATAACCCTGAAGCGTGCTTAACACGGCTGCGGGTGAAACATTGGCTTCCTTACACTTTGGTACATTCAGGCTAATCTGGTATTGCGGAAAATTGGTATTAAAAAAACTTTTGGCGTATTGTATCTCCGGGCGCTTGCTTAATGCATCAAGAAACCTGTTGTTTACATCTACAAATTTATTTATATCTCCACCCGTTCTATCCTGCACCTGGAATTCAAAGCCGCTTGTATTGCCAAAACCCTGCAATGTCGGAGGCGCAAAGAACAGGATATTTGCGCCCTTGATCGCGGCAACTTTTTTATTTAATTTATCAACCACCGCATCAACCGAATGCTCAGCACCTTTACGCTCATTCCAGGGTTTCAAAGACATAAAAAAGGCTGCATAAGCTCCACCACTACCGCCACTCAAAAGCCCAAAGCCGCCCACCTGTGTCACTGATTCAACCTCAGGTGTATTGGCGCAGATCTTAGCTACCTCGTCCGATATTGCAGAGGTGCGCTCAAGTGAAGACGCCGGAGGCAATGATATATCAGCCATTACAAATTTCTGGTCTTCATTCGGCACAAAACCACCAGGCGTTGTTTTCATCAAATACCATAATAAAGCTGCGAACGCAACAATACCTGTAAGCGCTATCCATTTTCGTTTTGCCAGGAAGCTGACAGACCGTTTGTATTTGTTTGTTGTTGCATCAAACCCTGCATTGAATGCAGTGTAAAAGCGGTTCATAAATCCTTTGCGTAATTTGTTATCATGATGTGGCTTTAACAACAAAGCACATAGCGCAGGGCTCAGTGTTAACGCATTTATGGCAGAAATGATAATTGACACAGCAAGGGTTAATCCAAACTGTTTATAAAATACACCTGTTGAACCGGTGATGAACGTAACCGGGAGAAATACTGCTGACATTACTAACGTGATAGATATAACGGCACCGCTTATTTCACTCATGGCTTCCAGTGTGGCCAACCTTGCAGATTTAGCACCGTGATCAAGCTTTGCGTGAACAGCTTCCACTACAACAATGGCATCATCCACAACAATACCTATTGCTAAAACGAGCGCGAATAATGTAAGCAGGTTTATAGTAAACCCGAATAGCTTTAGAAAGAAAAAAGTACCCACAATGGCCACAGGCACAGCAATAGCTGGAATTAAAGTAGACCGCAGATCCTGCAGAAAAATAAATACTACTATAAAAACAAGAATAAATGCTTCGATTAAGGTGACAATTACTTTTTCGATAGAGACATTCAAAAAATCATTTGCTGAAAAGATGATGTTGGTTTTAACGCCCGGCGGAAAGCTTTTTGACGCTTCATTTATCGCCTTGTCAATTTCCCCGATCATCTCGTGCGCATTGGAACCTGCTGTTTGAAAAATTCCAAGCACCACTGCCGGCTTATCATCAGTAATAGAAGTAATATTATAAAAAAGGGAGCCCAGTTCAATACTGGCTACATCTTTCAATTTTAATAACTGGCCGTTAGCGGCTGAGCGGATAACGATATTCTCAAACTCTTCCGGCTTTTCAAGCCTGCCTTTGTATTTGAGTACATACTCGAAAGACTGGTTGCTGTTCTCGCCCATCTTTCCCGGTGCGGCATCTATGTTTTGTTCAGCCAATGCATTCGTAATATCATCCGGCACCAGGCTGTAAGTAGCCATCACATCCGGTTTCAACCAGATGCGCATGGAATAATCCCCGGTACCCCATGCCTGTGCATCACCCACACCATTAATTCTTTTAACTACAGGTATAAGATTGATATTAGCATAATTCTGCAAAAACTTTGCGTCATACGATTTGTTGGTGCTGCTTAGTCCAAACACCATTATCATACTGCTTTGCTGCTTGCTGGTAGTTACACCTGACTTTGTTACTTCTGCGGGCAGCAACGGCGCCGCTCTGGATACGCGGTTCTGCACATTCACCGCAGCGAGATCAGGATTGGTACCCTGTTTAAAAAAGATCGTTATTGCTGCAGAACCACTATTACTGGCAGAGGAAGTCATGTATGTCATATTTTCCACGCCGTTGATCTGTTCTTCCAGCGGCACGATCACGCTCTTCATTACAACATCAGCATTTGCACCCTGGTAAAACGCAGACACCTGTACTGTTGGCGGCGCTATATCAGGATATAAAGTGATGGGCAATGTAACGATACCGATAATGCCCAAAATGACTATAATGACTGAAATCACTGTTGACAAAACAGGTCTTTCTATAAATGTTTTTAGCATACTTCAGATTGAATAAGATTTGATTATTTCAGGCCATCATACACTTTTTCTTCAGGCTGCATATCAGGCTTGATCGCAGTGCTATCCTGCAATGACGAGGTGCTTTCATAGATAATTTTATCGCCCGTTTTTAAGCCTTTCGTTACAACAAAATATTGCCCTGCCGGTGTGTTCATTACTTCAATTTCAGTGCTAATAACCTGGTTGCTGTTGTTTACCAGGTACACAAAGCGTTTGCCCTGTAATTCATACGTTGACCGTTGCGGAACAACGATAGCATTGTTTACTGTTACCGGAATTGCAACGGTTGCACTTCCGCCACTTCTCAATAACCCAACAGGGTTCGGGAAGGTTGCACGAAAACTTGCCGAGCCTGTTTGAGTGTTGATCAAACCGCCGATCGTTTCTACTTTTCCTTTTTCAGGATACTCACTTCCATCTGCAAGCAATAATGCTACAGGCGGTAGCTGTTTCAATTTTTCTTCTAATGTGCTCCCCTTATATTCTCTCGAAAAATTAAGCAGTTGCTTTTCATTCAAAGAAAAGTACGCATACACATTGCCGATATTTGAAACTGTTGTAAGCGGCATGGCCGTAGTGCTACTCACAAGACTTCCGAGTTTGTAAGGGATAGTACCTACAACACCGTTTACAGGACTTGTAACGACTGTATAACCAAGATTTGTTTTAGCATTGGCAAGGTTTGCCTTTGCTTGCGCCAGCGCAGCTTTACGAGCCTGCAAAGTATATTCTGCCGATTCTAATTCGTATTTGCTGATGATATCTTTTTCAACCAGGGGCTTTGTTTTTTTTACCTGTAATTCCGCCGCGTTCACATCCGCTTCAGCACTGCTGATTGCCGCAGTTGCGGTATTTACATCCTGCTGATATTGTGGGGCCCTGATGCGAAAAAGCAATTGATCTTTCTTTACAGTAGCTCCTTCATCAACATACATTTGTTCAACATATCCATCGATCTTGGGGCGAATTTCAATGTTCTGTTCTCCTTGTAAGGTTGCCGGATATGCTGTTTGCAGTGTTGCTGTTTTAGCTATTACTGTAACAACAGGATAGGCTTGTATTGATACTGCATTTTGATCAGCCGGACTGTTCTGTTTATTGCTGCAGCCGCTCATAAACAGCAGGCAAACTACCAGGCAATAAAATGTATACGATTTTATAGGCACTGATCTAAAATCGCATTTTAGAAATCTCATAAGCTTTTTTGGTTGTACATACATACTCTGTATTGGTATTTATTTTTTGAACTGATTTTAATAATTACAAGAAAAGAATATCCGCTACCAGTTTTTTTCTTTCATCCATCAAACGATCGTATTGTTTATCAGAAAGATTAAACAATGAACTGTGCAGTGGTCGCATTAGCAAGGGATGAGAACTAAGTGCAAACATGTTCATCAAAAATTGTTTCGGGTTCATTTTACGAATATTTCCTGCAGCCATCTCGCTATCAATTTCCCTCATAAATTTTTTAATATGAGGCACACTTTCTTCTTTTAATTTATACAGATCTACATCCTTCTCCAGCATTTCTGTTATCATGAAAATTTCACGATATGGATGAGCCAGTGTTTCTGTAATAAACAGGTCTATCATTTTCCCAATCTTTTCTTTAAATGGGATTTTTGAATCCATTAATGTATGAAGGCCATTGTTTAATTCACGCGCCGCTTCGTTAAACACCTGCTTCATCAATTCATCTTTTGACCGGTAATAATAATGCAATAATGTTCTGCTGATTCCCGCTGCATTCGCAATATCCTGTGTGGTAGCATGCAGTTTGCCTTCCGCAAAAAACACACGCTTGGCGGTATCCTTAATTAATTGCTCAGTACCGGTATCTCTTGTTTTCATTTGTTTGACAAAATTGTCAAACATTTTTGAAAAAACAAATTCATTTTCAAATTTCAGCAAAATAATTTGATATATAACGATAATTGCAGCGTGGCTGCATAGGATATTAGCTTCGAAGGAGACCCGACTAAAAGGGCGGCCAGTTAGGAATAAATATATTTATACTAGCCCATTCGACATGTTAGCGCAGTCTATGTCGAACTATTGATTAAACGGATTTTCAAATCCGTCTTTATTCTTTTAGGCTAAAATTCAATTTAAAAAAATCAGCTCAACTTATCAATAACTATCGGGGTTAACATCCCTTTTCACCTGCTGTTCGGGATGCCCGGTCTGGTCCGCTTCAGAAAATCTTTCCATTCTGCTGCTTTTGCCTGTCAATGCCACATCTCCACATATCGTATACCAATTTTCTTCGTATAGTGAATTGGCCTGCCTTGCATATTTTCCGATGAAGCTCTTCCCCATCATCCGAACGGCTGCTGGATTTTCCTGTATGTAATAAATATCGACTGGCTTCCCATTTTCATTGAAGGATACTTCACCCTTATAAAATCCAACATCAATTGAGTTGAACAATGAGCGATATTTTTCTTCCGATTTCTTTACCACCTCCTGCATGCTGCGGCGCTCAGTGATGTCTGTGCCTGCGCCAAACCATTCTACTATTTCGCCTTGTTCATTTAATAAGGAATAGCCCTGGAATGTATCCAGCCCACTAAGCCATCGGCATGTTTTACCCTGTGTTCAAGATCAAAAACAGATTTGTTCGTGATAGCGTCATTAATCGCCGTCAGAATATTTGCCCTGTCTTCGGAAAGTATGTATTTATCGATCCAATCGGTAATCGCTTCAGAGGTGTCGGCAAGTAACTCTTTGCCTACCAGGTTTTCCATGCGGCTCCAGTCTGCACTCATCCGGTAAATCATATTCTGGATGCGGCTATAAACAGGCGTAGGGTCTCTTCATTTTGGCGTGGAAGTTTCTCTGTTTCAAGTTCTTCTGCAATGCCATCATGCTTTTCGTTTTTGGTCATAGTTTTCAGTTGGGCGGCAGGGAAGGTAGTGGAAATAGCTGCAAATAAATTATTTATATAACGTAGTAATTTTTTTCATGATCAATAGTGCTGAAAAGCAATGAATTAAGGAAGAAGATGTAAAAAACTAAAGTAGCCCAGTCTCTAAAACAATTGTATCTGGAGGCTTTTGGTAACAATCGTCTTTGACAGAGGATAACTGAACTGGAAGGGGATAAGGGTTGTTTCAAACGAAAGGAATGCCATGAAAATGGCATTCCTTTCGTTTATACTTTTTAAGCAACGTTGTAGATTTTAATATCAGGCGCATCAGCCAGATACGGCTTAAGCGCTACAACCACATCGTTGTTAAACAAATCGCTTAAAAGATAATCCTTTGCGTTAGCAGCTGAATCAAAACCATGTAAAACCTGTACATCTTCAACATGCACCAATAATTCTTTTGACAACGCACCCCTAATGCTTTCTAAGAATGGAGCTTTATATTTAGTATATACTCCTGCGGCATTTGCTCTGTCCGCCTCATTAATTTTCAACGTGATTTCCAAATATGCTTTCGCCATAATAAAATGTTTTATTAGAAAGCAAAAGTCCGACAGATCAGCCTGGTTAAAAATGGACAAACCGGAAAAGGAATGGTAAAATCACGAAATTGATTTTCGAAAGTCTGAAGGAGAAATGCCTGCATGTTTTTTGAAATACTTTACAAAATAGGATGGATCATCAAAACCAAGACGGAAGCCGATTTGGTTGATATTAAGTTCGGAGTGAAGCAGCAACCGTTGTGATTCGAGAATGATTCTTTCCTGTACGATCTGTGAAGGTGTTTTGTTCAGCAATTGACTGGTAATGTCAGATAATGTCCTGGTGGAAACATGTATCAGGTTCGCATACTCACTAATCTGTAACCCCTTCTTATAATTTTCGTCAACAAGGTTTACAAATTTCAGCAGTTGTATTCTTTTCTCATCTGCAACAAAAGCGGATAATTCATTTTCTTTTTTATGTCGCTGTACTTGTATCAGGAAGGCTTTAAGATAAGCGCGAAGTAACTCTTCCCTGCCCATGTTATTGCTTTCAGCGAGTTCGGCCTGAATCTGGGATATATATGTTTCCAAAATTTTCCGGAGATTATCATCAACACGACTTGAAGGATGCTGATAAGGGTTATTGAAGAAGTTGCACTTTAAAAAAAACTCCATCGCATTATCGGTCTGTACGAGGAATGTCTCGTTAAAATGGATCAGCCAACCTTTGTAGGAGGTATTCGCGTCAAAATAATGTACCTGATTTTTGGCAATGAAAAATATGCAGTCATCAATCACATCGTAAGGCTTGAAGTCAACGAAATGGCTTCCCGTTCCTGATCGAAACCATATGATCTGATAAAAGCTGTGAATATGCGGCTTCGTAGTATTCGCAATATTCTTGTTGACGTAATCATTCAAATCATATATAACAAACTGAGCCTTGTCAGGCTGGTGCCTGTTAAGATGATATTCGCTGATTGATTTTTCTATCTTGTTTTGCTCCATGTTTGACTTTGTTTGCTGAACAATTTTTACACTGCCCTAAGAGGATGCAATTTACCTGTGCCACCTGGTATCCGCGCGGAATGGAAAAGTGAACCGGCGTTGATAAACATTCTATCGTGTCACATTCAGTACAACGGAAATGAAAGTGATGTTGAGATGAATGTTCTTCATCACATTTTATACAAAGCGCAAAATACTGCTTCCCGTCTTCGGCAATAATTTTATGAAGAATACCATCTTCGCAAAACCGGTTTAACACACGGTAAATTGTTGCCCTGTTAATTTCTATAGCAATATTTCTTTCAATCGCATCCTGGCTCATAGCTTTCCCTGCTTTTGACAACAAAGCCAGAACAGCCTCCTTTGTAGGTGTATTTCTTCTCTTCACTTTATTATTGCGACTTTATCGCAATAATAAAAACAATTCTTAAGTTTGTCAAATATTTTGGCACAAACGCTACTTAAAGTTGCGTAAGGCAAAACTGCTTTTCCGGTTTCTTGTTTTTGTAATCATACAAACATTTATATGACAGACAGTTATTTGGATGTAATCATAGTAGGAGGTAGCTATTCGGGATTGTCCGCTGCAATGACACTGGGCAGGTCTTTAAGAAAAACACTGGTTATTGATAGCGGAAAGCCTTGCAACAGATTTACGCCGCACTCACATAATTTTATAACCCAGGACGGAAAAAAGCCTAATGAGATTGCCGCTATCGCAAGACTGCAGGTGGAAGAATATAAAACTGTTGAATTCCTAAATGGCCAGGTAGCAAATGCTGAAAGAATAGAGCGCGGATTTAAGGTTGCAACTGAATCTGGCAAAACTTTTTATGCAGATAAACTGATTTTCGCAACTGGTATAAAGGATACGGTGCCGGATATTGAAGGGTTTGCTGCATGTTGGGGTATCTCAATTATTCACTGCCCTTATTGTCACGGTTATGAATACCGGAATCAAACAACGGGCATACTTGTTAATGGAGAAAATACTTTTCATTTCGCGCCGCTTATCTACAATCTCACGAAGAATGTTACGGTGCTTACTAACGGAAAGGTTCAGTATACGCCAGATGAAATGGCGAGGCTTCACAAAAATCAGATTAGCATTGTTGAAGCTGAAATTCATTCAGTGGAACATCACAACGGAATGTTGAATAATGTTGTGTTTACAGATGGTACTAAGCTGCATTTGGACGCATTGTATACGGCTTTACCATTTGAACAACAAAGCAATGTTCCTGAAATGCTGGGATGCCAGTTTACTGATAAGGGATATATCAGCGTAGACGGATTTTTTAAAACAACAGTTGACGGCGTTTATGCTTGTGGAGATAATTCCAGTTTATTTCGTTCTGTGTCAAATGCGGTGGCAAGCGGAAACTTCGCTGCAGCAGCAATCAACAAGGAACTGGCAATGGAACGTTTCTAATATTCATCAGCACCTGATTTAATAGCAGACTACCAATAATTACCATAAATATTCCGGTTTGTACAGTTCTGGTTAAGTATGATGTTTGACTTTCGTGCGATGAATTCAACAAATAGAATAGTTATTATAGGAGGCGGATTGAGCGGCCTTGCACTAGCATATTTTTTATCAAAAAAAGGAATAGCAACCAGCATACTGGAAGGTGCATTACGCGTGGGCGGAAGAATACAGACTATACTGGGAAAAAACGGAACTCCCCTGGAGTTGGGTGCAACATGGTTTTCGGGCATTCACGTTAATTTACTGGAGCTGATTGACGAATTGGGATTGGTTAAATACCCACAATATTCGGGCGGGATCAGCCTTTTTCAGACAAAATCATTTGAGCCACCACAGGAATTTTTTATACCTGAAGCTACCAGTCCTTCATACAGAATAGCGGGAGGCACTCACATGCTGATCAACACCCTGGCTAACAAGCTTGACAACGAATGTATTCACACGAACAAAAAGGTGTCTGCAATAAAACAAGCTGATAATGGCCTGATTGTGGAAGCATCTGATCATTCAATTTATCATGCAAACCAGGTAATTGTTTGCATTTCGCCACAATTGGTTTCAGGCAATATTCAATTCGCGCCGGCTTTGCCTCCAGCCATTAGCCGGGTTCTCCCGACAATACAAACATGGATGGCGGGAGCAATAAAATTTACGCTTGAATATAACGAGCCCTTTTGGCGAAAAAAAGGTTATTCAGGCATGTTGTACAGCCATGCGGGTATTGTAGTGGAAATGTATGATCACACAAATTTTGAACAGGATAAATATGGCTTTACAGGATTTCTCAACGGCGGTGTTGCTGGGTATAGCCAGGATGCACGTAAAGAGCTTGTATTACAGCAACTGGCTGAACTTTTCGGGCCCCAAATAATGCAGCCAACTACATACTATGACAAAGTTTGGAACGATGAATTTGTATTGGATGGAAGCCCGGTTATTTTGCAGCCTCATCAGAACAACGGCCACCCTGCATTACAGTCATCTTATATGAACAACAGGTTGCATTTTTGCGCAACGGAAACAGCCTCGGAATTTGCTGGTTATATGGAAGGTGCTTTGATTGCAGTAAAGTCTGTTGCCAATAGATTCTAACGCAAATACAGCGTAATTACCTGTATTTTGCAACCTCTTATTCATAGGCGTAACCGTGATTTAATGTCATCTGAAACTGTACAAAATGTTGCTGAAAGTAACAGTAAAAAATTAGGGCAAATTGCCATCTCAAGCTTGAAGCTGGGAACGATAGGGTTTGGTGGAATTGCAGGAATGGTAGCTACCATAGAGCATGAAATGGTAATTAAAAGAAAGTGGATTGATCACCAACACTTCATGGATGCGTTAAGCGCGTCCTATATAGTGCCCGGGCCAAACGCCGTTGAGCTTGTGATGCATTGCGGAAAGGAGCGGGGAGGAAGGATAGGATTGTTGGTTGCCGGTATCTGTTATATAGTACCTGCGATGTTAATATGCCTGGTATTCGGATATTTCTATGAGCAATATAGTGCGCTGCCCAATGTTCAACAATTCATTTTTGGGCTCAGGCCCGCAACAACGGCGCTGGTCATTGGTACCATCTTCCGGCTTTGGAACAGAACTTTAAAAAATAACACCGTTCTTATTTTGCTTTGCCTTTTTGTGTTTGTGGCTTCGCTCTTTAATATAAGCGAAGTGTTACTGATCATCGGAGCCGGCATAGTAAATTATCTTGTTCACAGTAGAACGAACAACTTAAAACTGTTTTCAGGTTTATTCATTCATTCAGGCTTGCTACAGATAAATACCGTTTTTTCTGAAAGCAAACTTTTCCTGATCTTTCTTAAAATTGGTGCAGTTTTATACGGTAGCGGTTATGTGCTTTTTGGTTATATGGATGAATCGCTGGTGCGCAATAATCATTGGTTAAGCCGGCAGCAGTTAATGGATGCTATTGCAGTGGGGCAAATCACTCCTGGGCCGATATTGTCCAGTGCTACATTTGCAGGATATATTATTGGAGGTGCAACGGGCGGCGTAATAGCTACAGCAGGTATTTTTCTGCCATCTTTTTCTATTTCCTTTTTTATGCACAAGTTAATTTCATCAGCGCGTGAAAATCAAAAGCTCCGGAATTTTCTGGATGGCCTTAGTGCTGCGTCAATCTCTATAATCGCTGTTGTAGGATTGCACTTACTTGTCTCTTCGGTCCAACAATGGCAAAGCGATATTGTGTTGGCCATTTGCCTGGCCCTGACGTTGTTCAGTAAAAAAATAAACACTGCAATTGTTATCCTTGTAGGCAGTGTAACCGGCTTTTTATTGTTACAGATTTGATTTATCGCACAATTCAAAACAAGCAAAAAAATGAATTTTAGAAATGCAACTTTAGACGATTTGGCTTCGATTAGTGAAATGGAGAATGTTTGTTTCCCTCCCAACGAAGCAGCATCTTTTGCTTCTCTTTCTAAACGTTTGCAAGTTTTCCCGAATCACTTCTGGATCTTCGAAAATGAAGGTAAAATAATTGGTTTTATAAATGGGATGGTTACCAACAATAAAACAATCATAGACGAAATGTTTACGAATGCAGACCTGCATGATGAAGAAGGTGCGTGGCAGTCAGTATTTGGTTTGGCAGTTTCGCCCGATTACAGAAAAAGCGGATATGCAGGTAAACTAATCAATCATTTGATTGAGCAGTCAAAAGAACAAAACAGAGCAGGCCTCACACTTACATGCAAGGAGTATTTGATACCATATTACCGCAGGTTTGGCTTTGAAGATGCTGGCGTATCAGCATCCGTTCATGGCGGAGAAGTGTGGCATGATATGATTTTGATGTTTCACTGATATCCGTTGATGACTTACCAGAAATAAAGTTTGATTAAAAGCAAACAAAAGTCAGGCGAACAAATAATCCATTTTTAAGCTTATAGTTTATTTTGTTTTTTCATAATGTACTATATTTAGTTTGCTATACAAAAAACCAAAGAATTGTGTAGCCCCTTCATTCTTCATAATTAAGCTGCTTTATGAAAAAAAGTCCAACCAGTCCGTATTGGCGAAGCATACAGCCTTTACAGTTAACCCTTACTTCCGGTTTACTATTTACAGTTGAATTTGCTACACACGCCCGGCTACCGTAGTACCCAACAGATAAAAATTAGAGGAAGAGTGTCCCATAAAAAGTAAGCAGTGTTACAAAGCAAAACTGCTACCATTCCTGGGCTGCTATTTTAATCGTATTGCTTATCCGTCATAAAAAATTGAATCGGAAGTGCACTATATTTACGAGAATTTTACTTTCCCGCCGGACCAGTCATTTACCATCAGCACAAAAATTTTGGAGCTAAAGCAAAATACTTTGCTCACGTCTCATATAAATTATGAGATCGCTTTAATTGAAAATTGTCATGGTAAACGTTTTATCGGTGATCACATAGAAGATTTTGAGGACGCACAGCTTGTGTTGCTGGGAAGTTATTTGCCGCATTGCTGGCAATATCACAAAGCCGCTGATCCATTAACTCCCTGCCGCTCTATTATTATCCATTTTTTTCCTGATTTTCTCGGTAAACAATTACTTGAAAAACCAGAAGCAAAGCAAATAAACAAGTTATTCACCGATGCAGCTAAAGGCATATCATTCACGGGTTCAACAATAACCCAGGCAAAAACATTGATGAAACGAATGCTGGGAGAAAGTGGGCTCACAAGAGCGGCTTTAATGCTTCAGTTGCTGGATCTGCTTGCGAGGTCCTCATACAAAAAATTATCATCTTCTTATTTCAACAACATTGAAAATCCCGCAGAAGACGAGAAAATATATAAGGTGTTTGATTACATATTCGGAAATTTTAAAAATGAGATTGCGTTGTCTGATGTTTCCGGTATTGTCCATATGTCGCCAGGAGCATTTTGCCGCTTCTTTAAATCAAGAACCAATCGCACATTAATAGATTTTGTCAAAGAGGTACGTATAGGGCATGCTGCTACAATTTTGCTTAAAGGGCGTCACAATGTTACCGAAGCCTGTTATCATAGCGGTTATAATAACCTCTCTAATTTCAATAAGCACTTCAAGGATATAAAGGGTATGTCGCCCCGTGACTTCCTGAAACAATATCTTGTAGACGCTGAGAAAGGAGCTCCATAAATGTGTTTACACCAATCATTTCAAACCTGCTGCACTCTTGCGCTTTGTAATTTCTTTCAACATCAGTAGCGCCTTAGCGAACTGTAAATATTCAACCAGACATGCGTATCCTTCTTTTATTTTTCATTTTTTGGGCTTCTCTTGCTTTTGGACAAAATCCGCCGCAGATGTTATTCAAATCAGTTCCCAGTGGTGAAACAGGAATCAACTTCGCTAATAATCTCAAAGAATCACCCAATTTAAACATCATTACCTATGAGTATTTTTATAACGGTGGTGGAGTCGGCCTTGGAGATTTTAATAACGACGGGTTAGTTGATATTTATTTTTCCGGAAATATGCAACCGGGGAAACTGTACCTGAATAAAGGCAACTGGAAATTTGAAGATATCACAGCAAAGGCTGGTGTTGCGGGAAAGAAAGGATGGAAAACCGGGGTAAGCATTGCAGACGTAAACGGTGATGGTTTGCTGGATATTTATGTATGTTATTCCGGCCCCGTTGAAAGAGAATACAGAACAAATCAATTGTTTATAAACAATGGCGATCTCACCTTTACTGAAAAAGCTTCAAAAATGGGTGTGGCTGATTCTGGTTATTCAACACAGGCAGCATTCTTTGATTATGACAGGGATGGTGACCTGGATTTATTCGTACTCAACCACAACAACAAAAACCTCCGGAATTTTGATGCATCTTTTGTAAAAAAAATGGTTGATCCTGATGCGGGCGACCGCCTTTACAGGAATGACAATAACATCTTTACTGATGTAACCATTCAGTCCGGGATTATTTCAAATCCACTTGGTTATGGCCTCGGCGTTTCGGTAAGCGACATCAATCATGATGGGTGGCCGGATTTTTATGTAACGAACGATTATGTGGAAGAAGATTACCTGTATATAAATAATCGCGACGGAACATTCTCCGAAAAATTAAAAGATGAGCTGGGCCATATTTCCAACTTCTCAATGGGCTGCGACATTGCTGATATAAACAATGATGGCTGGACCGATATTTTTACGCTGGATATGCTGCCCGAAGACAACAGAAGGCAGAAGCTGCTTTACATGCCTGATAACTATGAGTTGTACAACAACCAGGTGAACAATGGGTTTTATCACCAGTTAATGAGGAACATGCTGCAATTAAACAACGGCAATGGATCTTTTAGTGAAATAGGCCAGCTGAGTGGCGTGTATTGTACCGATTGGAGCTGGGCGCCACTTCTGATGGATTTTAATAACGATGGTTATAAAGATCTTTTTATTACAAACGGCTATGGCCGTGATATGACCAACCGCGACTTTGTAAAATTTTATGCGAATGAACGGTTGAAATATCTGCGCGGCGAGCCAAGCGACAATATGTTCAGGATGTTACAAGGCATTCCTGTTACGCCGGTTCACAATTACCTGTATCTGAACAATGGAAATCTCCAGTTCTCCGATGTTTCCTTGTCGGCGGGATTCGATAAGCAAACGCTTTCAAATGGTGCAGCCTATGCGGATTTAGATAATGACGGCGATCTGGATCTTGTGATTAACCACCTGAATGCTCCCGCAGAAATATATCGCAATATGCTTGTAGAAAATGGCGGTGGAGGCAACTGGGTGCAATTCAACATAAAAGGAGAGAAGGGTAATAGTTCTGCGCTTGGCGCAGCCCTGAACATATATACGCCAAATGGAACGGCAACCCTTGAAAACTATCCCATACACGGATTCCAAAGTTCAATGCAGGTGCCACTGCACACTGGGCTTCCCTCTTCACAAATCGATTCAGTTGTGATACAATGGCCCGATGGAAAGATGGAAACGTTGATGAACATGAAGATGCATACGCTGAATACAATCAGTTACCAAAGCGGCCAAATGAAAGAACCTGTAATAGTAGAAAATACTAAAACAGTTTTTTCACCTTCAACAATTTCATTGCCACATTTTGAGGCTTCAGCTGATGTAAACGACTTCAAAATACAACCGTTGATGCCAGCAATGATCTCGTATAATGGACCCAGGACAACAAAGGCTGATATTAATAACGATGGGTTGGAAGATATTTTTATATGCGGGGCACCGGGGCGGCAAAGGCAATTACTTATTCAGCAAAAGGATGGAAGTTTTGTTGCAAACAACCAGCCCGATTTTTTACAGGATACTTTATCCGAAGATACCGATGCTATTTTCTTTGATGCTGATAATGATGGTGACCTTGATTTGTATGTGGTAAGTGGCGGTTACAATTTTAACCAGGATGATGCTGAACTGCAGGATCGTCTATACATGAATACCAATGGCATATTTCATAAGAGTATTCCATCGTTGCCAACAGAAACCGTAAGTGGTTCGTGTGTGAAGGTGGCAGATATTGACAACGATGGCGACCTCGATATTTTTGTCGGAAGCAGGGTTATACCGGGTAGGTACCCTGAATCGCCACCGAGTTTACTGCTCATTAATAATGGCAAAGGAATGTTTACAAATGCACCCGATTCAATGAAGGCTGCATTGGATTCTTTGGGGATGGTAACAGATGCGGCCTGGCTTGACGTTGATAATGATGGCAACAAAGACCTTGTTGTTTGCGGGGAGTGGATGAAACTGCGTTTACTATTGAATAAGAACGGAAAATTGATTGACCAGTCTGATCATTATTTTCCCGACACTTTGAAAGGTTGGTGGAACCGTTTGCAATTGGCTGATATGGACGGCGACGGCGACCTTGACCTTATTGCAGGCAATTGGGGCTTGAACAGTTCAATAAAAGCGGATAAATCAGAGCCGGCAATGATGTATTACAACGATTTTGATAACAATGGTTCGATAGACCCATTGATTTGCTATTATACACAGCACAAATCGTATCCAATGGCAAGCCGTGATGAAATGACGGATCAGATAGTGAGCCTGCGGCAAAAATTCCCAACGTATGATTCTTATGCAAATGCTACAATTGAAGATATACTTACCCCGGAGCAATTGAAAACAGCCAGGCAACTGTCGGCAGATTATTTTGAAACAACCTACTTTGAAAATGACCATGGCCAGTTCAAAGCAAAGAAACTTCCATTACAGGCAAACTTCTTTCCCGTCTTTGCGATAACCATCGGCGACTTTGATCACGATGGTAAACAGGATATACTACTAGCAGGCAATACAGCTCATGCACGAATAAAAATAGGAAAGATAGATGCCGGTTATGGCGTGCTGTTAAAAGGAGATGGCAAAGGTAATTTCACATATGTGCCGCAGCTTAAATCCGGGTTGTCGGTAAAAGGTTGTACAAGGGATATTATTAAGATAAACGGCAAAAATGGCGACCGCGTATTCTTTACGGTCAATAACCAGGCTCCGGTAATTTATTCATATTAACATCGCAATAATGAGGAAGTTAATACTATTCATTACTTTGATTTTCGCAAAAGTTGGTTATGGCCAGGCTAAGGCATCATTCACAACGAGCGATTATGTGCATGCCTTAAAAGATGCTACAGATATAATGGTGAATGATGTTACCTCGCCCATAGCCGCCTCCAGGTATTATGCATATATCAATTTAACCGCTAATGAAACCGTTGCACTGTTTGATAAACAACAACCTCATTTTGCCGGCGTTGCGAAAGGTTTAACCCAATTAACGATTGATGATAGCCTCATTAGCAGAAGTGATCCGCAACTTGCTGTAATTCTTGGCGTGTATAAATCAGCGGCCCGCTTGCTTCCTTCGGGTTACCTGCTTAAGAACAGGACTGATTCACTAAAACAAATTGCGGGCAAAAGAAAAATCCCTGTCGAAAAAATAAACCTGACCATTCAGCTTGTTGATAGGGTAGTAGACCAGGTTTTTAAATACGCATATGCCGATGGTTTTGCAAAGCTTAGTGGCTTGAAACGATTTACACCTTTAACAGGCGATGCATACTGGCAGCCTACCGCTCCGGGTTTTATGGCAGCTTTAGAGCCCCACTGGAAAACGTTGCGCACATTCATGCTCGATTCATGCTCGCAATTTGCATGCACACCACCGCATACATATAGTGTTGATACAGGATCCTCGTTCTATAAAGATCTGAAAGAGGTTTACGATGTTGGTAAAAACCTTTCCCATGAACAGTTGGGTACAGCGATGTTTTGGGATTGCAACCCCTTTGCATTGCAACAGGTTGGGCACCTTGAATTTGGCATCAAAAAAATATCACCTGGCGGGCATTGGATGGGTATAACCGGCATTGTATGCAAAAAGCAAAAATTAAGTTTATCAAAAACAGTTTACGCACATGCGTTGGTTTCAATCGGCCTGGCCGACGCTTTTATTTCATGCTGGAACGACAAATACAGATACAATCGGGTAAGGCCTGAAACGGCGATAAAAAGGCTTATTGACAACGATTGGGCTCCGTTGCTTCAAACACCGCCTTTCCCGGAATATTCATCCGGCCACAGTGTTATTTCTGCAACCGCTGCCACTATCCTCACCTGGTTATTTGGCGATAAAGTTTCTTTTGTTGATCAGACCGAAATGGAGTTCGGCCTTCCTGCCAGGAAATTTGAATCCTTTAATCAGGCTTCGAAGGAAGCAGCCATATCAAGGCTGTATGGAGGCATCCACTTCAGGGACGCTATAGAAAATGGCGCAGGGTCGGGTGAACAAATTGGAAAATTCATTATCGCGCACAGCCCCGGTAAATGGATAAATAATAAAAACATTGCAAGTACAATTTCTGACCAGGCAAAAAATACAAATCAATGAAAAGCCGTCGCCAATTTATGCCAGCCAAATTTTTCTTCAGAATAATAAGTTTTTGTAAGGCTGTAGGTGTGGCATTGACACCTGCTGTGATTTTCTGTTCTTGTTTCTCAACTCCTGCAAAAAAGCGGAGTGAAATAATTTGGAATAAGGACCTGCCTGTGTTAGGCTCACTCTCTTCCCCGCGAAGCGCAGACCTTAACAACGATGGGGTATTGGATATTGTAATAGGTTCGGGGAAAAATGAGTTTGAGAAAACAGATATGGGCATTCTTGCATTTGATGGAAAAACCGGCAACATTTTGTGGAAACAGAGCGCTATAGACCAGGTCTTTGGATCTGCAACGTTCTGTGATGTAACGGGCGATAAAATCAAAGACATTTTTATTGGCGGGCGCTCTCCTCAGCTAAAAGCACTTGATGGAAAAACGGGCGCCGTAATATGGGATTACAAACATGAGAAATACGCCAATGATCCGGTACTTCATTACGCACGCTTTAATTTCAATAATAGCGTGTTGGTGCCTGATCAAAATAATGATGGAGTAGAGGATTTACTCACGATCAATGGAGGCAATGCCCTTGCCAGGCCGCATTCTGAAACAGACAGGTATCCGGCTGTGCTTATGCTTTTCGATTCCAAAACAGGAAATGTTATTGCTGCAGATACAATGCCGGATCGAAAAGAATCATATATGACGCCGCTCTGTTTTTCCCAGCCGGGAAGCAAAGAATCATTTGTCCTTTTCGGTACCGGAGGCGAAACGGTTGATGGCAAACTTTACCTTACAACGCTTGCTCAATTGCGTGCCGGAAAGTTATCTTCCGCAGAGGTGCTTGCAACAGAAACCGGACACGGTTTTATTGCGCCTCCAACATTAGCTGATATTAACAAAGATGGGTATGTTGATATTATTGCCATCAGTCATGCCAGTAAAGTAATAGCAATAGATGGCAAAGATCATCATGTTATCTGGACGAGGACTTTTCCTGAAAGTGAGTGCAGCAACAGTCTCGCGCCCGGCTACTTTACAGATGATGATATCCCTGATTTTTTCACATTTATCAGCAAAGGCGCATGGCCTGGCAGCACCGGCTCTGTAGAGGTAATGCTTAACGGAAAAGACGGGAGCATTGAATACACCAATTCCATTGGATGTACAGGCTTTTCATCGCCCGTCGTGTATGACCTTAACGATGATGGCCGCGACGAAGCCATTATCAGCATTAACAATTTTGATTGTTCATTAGGATATGATTCTTTGGCTCCGCGAACCATGGAGAATAAACTGCTTGCGATTGATTTTGCGAATAACTCGGTAAACACAATAGATGAAGCGAAAGGATTTAAAAATATCTTTTCAACACCCTGGATAGGAGATCTTGATAATGATGGTTTCCTCGATATTATTTCCTGCCAGTATTTTCACTATTCCGACCTGACGGCTTTTCTTGGGATGAGAATCAAACGAATTGATACTCCCGTAAAATTGAAGAAACATATGGCATGGGGAGCGTATATGGGATCTAATGGCGATGGCATATTCGACACCACACATCGTGTTACCCACTAATAACTTTTAAAATTAACTGCGTGAAGTTTTTATACTTGTTTGGAGTTTTGTTTTTTTCTGTGTTGCCGCTTGTAATAGCGGGTCGTCTGGTGTTAACGGATCAGCGGGTGATTCAACTACATTGTTTCATTTACTAAAGCCACAGGAGACAGGCATCGACTTTATAAATGAAGTAACAGATGGCGATAAATTCAACGTTCTGACCTATCGTAATTTTTACAACGGTGGTGGTGTAGCCATTGGGGATATCAATAATGACTCTTTGCCCGATATTTTTTTTACCTCCAACCAAAAAGAAAACCAGCTCTTCTTAAATAAAGGCAATTTTCGTTTTGAAGATATAACCGCAAAAGCAGGTATAGCGGGGAAAATGGCCTGGAGTACCGGCGTAACAATGGCCGATGTGAATGGTGATGGATGGTTGGATATTTATGTTTGCAATTCCGGCGATGTAGATGGCAATAATAGAAAAAACGAGTTGCTTATTAATAACGGAAATCTAACTTTTACTGAAAAGGCCCACGAGTATAACCTGGACAATGAAGGGTACTCAACACACGCCGCATTCTTTGATTATGACGGCGACGGAGACCTTGATTGCTATATTCTCAACAACAGTTTTCGCAATCCGGCTAAAATTGAGTTGTATAAAAAAGTAAGAGAACAGGCATCGCCAACCGGTAGTAAATTGATGCGCAATGATGGAAATACTTTTACTGATGTAACTGAACAAGCAGGCATCTATAGCAGTGACATTGGGTTTGGCCTGGGAGTGGCAGTTTCCGATCTTAACGGTGACCACTTACCAGACCTGTATATCAGCAATGACTTTTGGGAACGTGATTACATGTACATAAATAAAGGCGGCGGAAAATTTTCGGAGGACCTGCCATCACGAGTGGACTATTGCTCTTTAGCCAGCATGGGAGCTGACATAGCAGATCTCAATAACGATGGGCACCCCGAAATATTTACTACTGATATGTTGCCACCCGATAATCACCGGCTAAAGACCACAACCTCTTTCGATCCATATTATCTCGAGGATTTGAAATACCGCGCCAATTATCACTACCAGTTCACACAAAACTGCCTGCAGCTAAACGACGGTACGGCACACTTTTCGGAAATAGCACAAATGAGCGGACTGGATGCCACGGATTGGAGCTGGGGCGCCCTGATTTTTGATTTTGAAAACGATGGCAACAAGGACATTTTTGTTAGCAACGGCATATTAAAGGATATCGGGTCATTGGATTTCATTGACTTTTATGCCGATAAACAGCATACTGGCCCTGCCGGTACTAAAGAAAATCTTGACTATCTCAAGCTTATTTCCGGCATGCAATCAACTCCCATCCGGAATTATGCGTTCTCTAATCAGCGCAATCTTTCCTTCAAAAGCAATGCAGCAAACCTGGGGTTGTCTCAATTATCTTTTAGTAACGGTGCTGCTTATGCAGACCTGGACAATGATGGAGATGAAGACCTCGTCATCAACAATAACAATTCTCCGTGCTCTGTTTATCGTAATGATGCAAACAAAAACAGCGGCAATCATTTTTTGAAGGTAAGATTTGAAGGCACTGGAAAAAATCCGTTTGGAATAGGAGCAGAGGTTAAGGTTAAAACAAATGATGGCATTCAGGTACTTCAGAATTATAATACACGGGGTTTTCAAAGTAGCATTGAACCCGTTTTGTTATTTGGCCTTGGCAAAAATGAATCAATAGATTCCCTTTGGGTAACATGGCCGGACGGAAAAGTACAGTTGGAAACTAATATAAAGGCTGATCAGGCAATTACGCTGAAAAACACACAAGCTTCGATCGTACCAAATATTGCAAATGCAGTAACACCTGTATTTGAAGAAGTTGGACAAAGGTTGATCGACAAGCCGGCGATACATCTTGAAGACCGCTATAATGATTTTGATGTGGAGGTGCTGTTGCTCAGGATGCTTTCTACAGAAGGGCCGCGGTTAATAAAAGGAGATGTAAACAATGATAAACTCGAAGACTTTATTTTGCTCGGTGCGGCCGGCGATCCCGATAAACTTTATATTCAAAAAAGCGATGGAAGGTTTTATTTAAAGCCGGTTGCTGCTTTCAATAAAAATCCCGGCACATTCGAAAGCACTTGCGGTGCATTGTTTGATTTCGACAAAGACGGCGACCTTGATCTTATGATTGGTTCCGGCGGAAATGAAATAGAAATGGCTAAGGGAAATTTTATTATACGGGCCTACATAAATGACGGAAACGGCAACTTTTCCATTTCACCTTCGGCGGCGCCGCACGCCCTTGGAAATTTTTCGACTTTAATAGCAGATGATTTTGATAAGGATGGCAACATAGATCTTTTTTTAGGTGCCCGAAATGTGCCGGGTAACTATGGGCTGCGCCCTCATTCCTATTTATTTGTGAACGATAACGGCGTGTGGCGCGATATTGCTCCGCCGGAACTGGCCAATATCGGAATGGTCACTGATGCCGCATGGGCCGATGTAGATTCGGATGGCGACAATGACCTTATAGTAGTTGGCGACTGGATGGCAATAACGGTGTTTAACAATGAGCATGGAATGCTTCAAAACGCGGCTACTATCCCCAATAGTACAGGATGGTGGAACAGGATTATCGCTGCCGATCTGGATGGTGATGGTGACAAGGATTTTGTTGTAGGTAACTGGGGGCTGAATACAAAATTTAAAGCCAGCCCGGAAAGGCCGTTAACCATGTATGTAAATGATTTCGATAACAACGGAAAAAGCGAATTCATCATTAATTGGTATCCTCTTTCTGATACAACGGCTTACCCTTTTGCAACAAAACCTGAATTAACATCACAACTGCCCGGATTGAAAAAACAAATTTTGCATTACGAGGATTATAGCCGTAAGACTTATGACTCTTTGTTTTCTTCTGACACACGCAGTAACGCGCAACGGTATGAAACCAACTTTTTGCAAAGCACTATACTATGGAACAACAACGGAAAACTGGAGCTTGATCCGTTGCCGCGCATGGCGCAGGTATCGCCTGTTTTCGGAATTGTTGCAGATGACCTTGATGGCGACGGCAAAATAGATCTTTGGCTTGGCGGGAACTTTTATGCTCTTAAACCACAGGCTGGAAGGCATAATGCAAGTAAGGGCGTTTTTTTGAAAGGAAATGGCGGAAGATCATTCACATATGTTTCTACTGAAGAAGCTGGAATTAAGGTTGATGGGGAAGTGAGAGATGCTGGCGTTATCCAGGTGAATGGTTCAAAGCATTTGATTGTAACAAGAAACAATGCAAGTGTTCTTTTATTTGAGCAGAAAAAATGAGTGATTTCTTATTGACGAACGAAATCAACTGTTATCCGAACATGGCACCCGTAGGTTTATTATCGTCAAATAAAGTATTTGCTACAATGGTTTTCTAAGGTCAGATACAATCGGCATTGTTTTCCTGGAAATGTAAGAGCTGTCTCCAAATAGAAACTTCAGGCTTAGGAGGGGCGTGCTAGCCAAAGCTTCCTAAAACAGTTTGTAGAACAGCCTAATCGTTTATAATCGTTGTGGCACTTTGGAGAGGCGATGGCATGGCAAAACGCCCGGAGGGTTTGTGTTTGCATTGAATTTTCTTTGTTTACTTTCTTTTTTTCAAGAAAAAGAAAGTAAAAAGACTTTCCTTAAAGCACTCAATTAAATGGAGAAATTCTTCGACCAAACTGTTTCGAATGTTGTACAATTATGTTTGCAAATTGTCGAAATCTAAAAATTAAATATTATCAACAGCTCATACCTTATTGAAATTAAGGTAGATTAATTCAGGAGAAAAAGCATAGTATCTACCAAATAAAAGAGCCCCACAAAAGTGAGGCTCTTTATTATTTACAACTTGAATAAGTCAATTATTCCGGACCGCCCGCCCACCAAACTTTAGTTGTATAGTCGTTGGCGCTTGCACCGGAGAATTTTGGATTTCCGGCTACTTCCGAGCTGGGATATTTCAATTTTTGGAAGATGGTTCCTCCGGTTACATTACCAGGATAATTGGTTGGTACCAATACCGGATAACCGGTTCTTCTCCAATTGGACCAGGCTTCCCACCAGTTCATGAAATGGTTAATCCAATACTGATTGCCTATCATTTCAAGCGCAGGTTTTTCAACTCCATACGGATGAGCAGCCAGATAAGTATTTACAGCCGCATCTGAAACCAGGAAAGACGGATCATTAATAATATACATCTGCATAGATGCTTTTACACCTGCATTGTAATGGGTTGCTGCTGAGGCAGCGGTTAGTCCCCCAATACCTTTTTGCGCTGCTTCTGCCAACAGCAGTTCCACTTCTCCATAATTCATCAGCATATAAGGCTCATCCAGATCTAAGAGATGCGGATTCATTCTTGAATATGTTGCAGCAGGATCAAGATTGGGATTGTTTTCAATAACCTTAAGCATGTTAATGTCATTGCCATTTGGCATGCCCTTTTGGCCAAGTGGATCAACGTTTGTTGGAGTGTAATTGTTCGCGCTGGTCCAGGAATAAATACCACCGCTGAGGATCATCAATCTTGGATCGTCATCAGCAGTTGATGCTGTGTTAGAGCCCTTCATAAAATTAATCAGGGTCTTACTTAAAAAGTCGGTTGAAATTTCACCACCATCTCCGGGCATCAATGCGCGTGAAATTCCATTCTGGTTTACCCATTGGCTGGGGCCCACTGCCATAGGAACAATTACATTGTCCAGGTTGCTTTGGAATACTCCACCGGCTATGGCTTTTGTCACATAGGTATTGGCGTCAGTAGCATCTACAGTTGAAATACGCATGGCCAACCGCAACATAAGCGAGTAACCCCATTTTTTCCATTTGGAAATATCACCCTTGTAATAAAGGTCCGCGCCAGCAAAACCCGGATCTGCGTCGGTAGAAAATGATGAAGAGGCTTCATCCAGCTCTTTCAATAAGTCCAGGTAAATATCCTTTTGTTTATCGTATTCAGGAAAAAACGTTCCTTCCTGTGCTTGTGCAGCTTGAGAATATGGAACTCTGCCGTAATAGTCTGTAAGGCGATGAAAGCAAAATGCCCGTAGTATTCTTGCAGCTTGTTTTGTGTTATTGTTTTTGCCTTCTGCAAAGCCACCGGGGCCTGTTTGCCGTAGAATTTCGCCTACATTTCTTAGGTCTTTGTAGATGAAGTCCCATGGGGCCGTGTAGCTTTCGGCATTTTGTTCCTGATATTTATCACCGTTATTCGCAATGCCGCCAATAGAAGCAAATGACTGTATGGTAGTAGAGGCTATGCCTATGTTTGTTCTCCAGTCAATGTAACGGTTATCTCCCTGTGATCCACCAGATGCTACCCCGAGCTGTACGGATGTAAACAAAAAATTTACATCAATGGTGCTTGCTGCCTGCGGATTTACGTTAAGATCCTTGAGGTTATCCTTGTTGCAGCTGCTAACAAGTATCATCCCGAAGGTTGTACTATATATTAATTTGCGTAAATAGTTCATAATTTTTACTGATTAGTAGTTAAAAAGTAGCTCTCAAGTTGAAGCCGAACGTGCGGCTTGCAGGCATGCCGAAATAATCAAGGCCCTGGTTATTGCCACTTTGATAAGATGACTCAGGATCAATGTTCGGTGTGTTCTTGTATAACACGAACAGGTTACGTGCCACAAAAGAAAGCATTATACTTTTGATAGGTGTGTTACGAACATATTTGCCTGGCAAAGTATACCCCAAAGTAAGTTGCCTTAACTTAATGAAAGAGGCATCGTAAACAAAGTTTTCCTGTGCTCTTTCGCCCAGTTGCTGCCAGTAATTATTGGCCTCACCCGGCGCCAGCGTTTTGGTGAATGGTTTGTATACCGGATTGCCATTAGGGTCGCTTCCATTCTGGATTACGCCATTTATTGTGAGCGGTGATTCTCCCGCGCGTCCCTGCAATGTTTGCTTGGTAAAACCAGCTTCTGTCATTCTCACATTTGTACCGGAATAAAGATCTCCTCCCGATTTGAAATCAATCAGGAAAGAAAGATTGATATTTTTCCACGTTACAGAGTTGTTTATACCACCGGTGAAATTAGGTACACCATTGCCTAATACCTTGTAGCTTCCATCAGTTAAAGGGGTGCCGCTTGAATCATAAACACGTAAACCGGTTGCAGGATCACGCAATTGGCTTACACCTGTTATCATGCCATACGGACTGCCAACGATTTGTTTAATCATTACAGTTCGCGTTCTTGGCTCCGCAGTATTGGGGTCAACAACCAGTTCTTTTTGATCGTTGATCAGTGAAACAACGTTACTATTGTTTTTTGCAAAATTCAGCGAGATATCCCAGGTTAGTGAAGATGTTCTTACGGGTGTAACAGTAAGCAACACTTCCACACCCTTGTTAGTTAATTTACCAACGTTAACAGACGTTGTTCCAAATCCGGAAGACTGGGAGATAAGAGCATCCAGGATGTCATTTGTAGTTGTCTGGTTATAGTAAGCAAAATCCAATCCCAATCTGTTATTAAAGAACCTGGCTTCCAATCCATATTCAGTTTCGGTTGACGTAAAAGGTTTCAAGTTTGGATTCGGTAAATTATTGCCCGAGGTAAGTCCGCCTATAGGAATGCCCATGTGTGTCTGGTTGGCTCCATAGGTTATTGAGGTTTGATAAGGCTGCACGGATTCTGTATTACCCACCTGGCCCCATGCGAGTCTTAATTTGCCATAATTCAACCATTGCGGAAAAATTTTGAAGGCATCTGTAAATACAAAGCTTCCACCCACGGAAGGATATACTATGCTATTACTCGCTGGGTTCAAAACAGAGAACCAGTCCTTTCTTGCTGTTCCCGTCACGAATAGATAATTCTTGTAGGATAACTCAACCGATCCAAACAGGGAGTTGATACCTCTTTCTCCATAGCCATAGCTATAATCATGTTGTTTAGCGTTGCTGATAGCCGCAAGAAAAGGTGTATTAAAACCGTTTCCATTAAGTGACATATTTTCATTGGTGCGACGCATCAGGTTTCCACCCACAAACGCACCAACACCAAAGTCATTAAACGTTTTATCGTAACCTATTCTGTACTCAAAATTCATTTCTCTTATTCGCGTTTCGCTCTCAGACATACTTCCTCCGCGAGCATAGCCCGTACCCTGGGGAGTTAAATGTGTACCTCTTAAAGTGTACCAGTCCATTCCTGCCTGCCCCTGCATATAAAGGAAGCTAGTGATGTCGTATCGCGCAATACCACTGGCAATAACACGATCGCGAACATCGCTGTTTTTGAATTGATTGGCTGCCCAGAATGGATTTTGTGTCCAAAGATTATAGTTAACCTGGAATTCTTCTCCCGGAGATTTTTTGTCGAAAATGGTGATGCCTTTTGCTGCCTGCATCTCGGCTGATGGAACAGCGCCTGGTTTATTGGGGTCTCCAATCATATCGCGCAAATCAACATCGTTCGGTGTATAAAATACGGCCAGGTTCGCATTACCCGGAGCATCAGAAAGGTTAGGTCTGTTTTTCGTTTTCTCGTTTGAATATAAGATTCTTGAAGTAACAGTAAATTTCTTTCCAAATTTGGAATTGGTAGATAAAGTAATGTTTGTTCTGTTGAAACCGGAGTTAGGGAAAACACCGTCGCTGTTCAGATTGGCAACTGAAAGCCGGAAGTTTTGTGTTTCACTTCCGCCGGTAAAGGCAATGGAGTTTGTGAACTGATGTCCTGTTTTATAGAAGCGGGACCAATTATCACCTTTATTAGAATAGGCCCTCGTAACACCGTCAAACTGCACTACATTGCTGCCATCTAATTTGGGGCCCCATCCATTCAGCCCCCAGCCATTGTTCCATGCATCTTCTATAGATTCAGCTTTTTTGGCAACCGAGTTTTGTAGCGTTGTTCCCACATAGCCGCCGTTGCCGTGCGTTTGTTGAAAATCCGTCATGTTCTGTACATTCTCCAAAACATAGTTGGAATTAAATTCAATGCCAAGCCCCTTACGGCTTGAGCCCTTTTTTGTTGTAATAAGAATAACGCCATTGGCTGCGCGTGAGCCATAAAGAGCTGCTGCACTGGCGCCTTTCAGTACGGACATAGAAGCAATGTCATCCGGGTTAATACTGTTTAAAGCGTCGCCCTGATCGGCGCCGCCCCATACACCTGCCTGCCCCTGGTTGGAATTGTCTATAGGAACTCCGTCCACCACATACAGCGGTTGATTTAATGTAGATCCAAGCGTCTTCGCTCCGCGAATTACAACACGCGTAGAGCCACCGGGGCCTGATGCTGTTTTTGATACGTTAACACCAGCAACTCTTCCTTCAAGCGCATTTCCAATACTGATTTCACGCGCCTGCGTTAAGTTTTCTCCAGCAACCTGGGTGACTGAATATTGCAGCGATTTTTTGCTTTTTTCAATACCCAGCGCCGTTACTATAACATCGGTGAGGTCACTTCCCTTTTCTCGCAGAGTAATATTAACAGTTGAACTTCCGGCAATTTTTACCTCTTGTGTTTCGAAACCAACAAAAGAGAAAACAAGCGTATTGGATCCTTCGGGAACGGCGAGGCTATATGCGCCATCAGCATCAGATGTGGTTCCTCCGGTTTTACCCTTAATGGCAACACTTGCAAATGGAACAGGCTTGCCTTTAGCATCCAAAACCTTACCCGAAACCCTTGGGCTTTGTGCAAAGACTGGCGGAATTGCAGCGACCAGTAAAAACACAAAAACTAATAATGCATTTAATTGTTTCATAATGTTTGCCTGGTTGAGTTAAATAAATAAATTTTGAAAACTATAAGTTGACATACTGCCCATAGGTATTAAGGCTGCGCCCGCTAAAGTCCTTTGGAGTATGTTGGTTATAGTTCTGTTTGTCCTGCTACTATTCTTGCTGTAGCATAATGGGGGAGAAGATGCCGGGCGTATCAGCGCCAGCACGTAAAGCAGCAATCTTGGTCTTTGGTTCATTTTTGATAATTTTGGTTTATAACGGATTACCTATACAATTTACCTGTTCATATAAACCAAAGACTACAGCTTTTTTAACCGATAGTGATGCTATTTTGCTTAAGGATTTATTAAGGCATCCTAATCTTCAGGTGCATAAACCCTGGCTTCCCGATTTAACTCAATTCAGAAAAAAGACGCGATAGCTTCGGTTAAACGAACACCAAAGGCAGTCAAACTTGATGAAGATCATTTTGTCAAATCAATATCCAGATGTTACGTGCGCTCACTTCACATGTCTGCAAGACGGTAAGCGTTGAGACATTTCTTGTTATGTGTACAATTTTTAATGAACAACGGCGCGATAGATGTACACACCATCGGAGAAAAAACGCTTGCGTATTTACATAGCGATGCATGGCGAACATTGTAACATGCAATGTGATGTAGGAAACAATTTTGTGTTACAAATAAGCTTTGGGTTTTTCATTCTTAAACTGTGCGTTTAATGAAGCGCTTTGCAGAAATGTGATGGTTAAAAAAGCGTGATGTTTATCAAGCCCTCAGTTTACATTTTGCAAGGCATAAATAGCGACAATAAAATAACACATATTCCATACGAAGCATCTTTAATTCTCTCTGTAAATATTAGTGAGTTGATAGCTTGCTTCTGCATAAAATAACCTGCTATTTACAAAGCGAAATACTGTAAAAAAACAGATGCCTGTAAGCAAAAAATACATACAGGATAGTGCACGATAGTGCAGGATAGTACAGGATAGTATGCAGCCCGAAACGTTAAATAGATAAATCATCCATGCTCGGCTAATCCTTTAACAGTAAGGCTTACAGAGGGTATTAAGAAATGAGTGGACGATTTTCTGGAACGTAGTTGATGTAAAATTAATATCAGTCCAAAAAACAATTAATATCAAAAATGATAGTTGAAAGAGCAGATTAGATATTTCCTTCAATGGTAAAGCATAATAATTTGGTGAGATCAAAATTAAATTGCTTTAGTATGAAGAAACTTCACCCCTTGAAGGGACTGCTTTATGCCTATCCACTCCACTTTTTTCGGCTCCGGTTTAAATTGTTAACTACAGCCATTGCAGTATGCCTGATGTTATGTTCCGGCCATGTGGCACTGGCTCAATCGTCAGTAGTTTCCGGTGTTATAAAAGATGAAAATGGCGCCACCATGCAGGGCGTTAATGTTGCTGTAAAAGGCTCATCTAAAAGAGTAACTTCTGATGCTTCCGGAAAATTCAGTATTGCGATTGCCGCTAACGCTGCAACGCTGACAGTAAGCTATGTAGGTTATACAACGCTGGAACTTCAGGTGAATGCTGGTAATAATATTGATGTTTCATTAAAGAGAGATGTAAATGTACTGAGTGATGTAGTAGTGATAGGGTATGGCTCTCAACGAAAGAAAGATGTAACAGGTTCTGTTGCCAGTATAGATCTTTCTGTAACCAAAGATGTTCCGGTGGCAAACCCCGGACGTTTACTGGTTGGGCAGGCACCCGGTGTTTCTGTAAGGCAGCCTACAGGCCGCCCCGGAGGTGAATTTGAAATAAATGTAAGAGGGCTCGGCTCACTGGGCGCAGGTAGCCAGCCACTGTATGTAGTAGATGGATTTCCGATTGGAAATCAACTTGGCCAAAATATTAATCCCAATGATATAGACAACATCTCTATCCTTAAAGACGCGGTTTCAACTGCAATTTATGGTGCAAGAGGATCGAACGGTGTGGTTTTAATCACTACAAAAAATGCAAAGTCCGGCCAGGCCTCTTTGAATGTAACTGCTAACTATGGCATTCAGAATATTCCTTCATCCAGAAAAACGAAAGTGCTGAACGGGCAGGATTTTGCCCAGTTTAAGAAAGATATTTTCATGGATAAGATTCGCTACTTTGAACAGAGGGAACCATCCATTGATGAAGTGCCACTTGACTTCCGCTATCCCGAGCAAACAAAAATTTCTACCAATTGGTATGATGCAATTCTTAACAATAACGCACCTTTTCAAAACTATAATGTAACACTATCACAGGGCAATAATAACTTTCACTCATTACTTTCTGCAGGCTATGTAGGTCAGCAAGGTATACTAACAAACACAAAATTTGATAACCTTTCTGTACGCGCCAATATCGATGGGAAAGTGAACGACTTCATCAGTATGGGGTTGAAGGTAAATGGCTCTTATGCCACTAACAATTTTGCCAATGCAACTGAAGGGCGTGACAATATCGTTGGCTCTTCACTTATCATGGACCCTCGTGCGCCAGTTTATAATGAAGATGGTTCATATAACGCCTACATTGGCGGACATGATGGTATATTTGGTTTCCCTAATCCTCTTCAAAGTTTAAAAGAAATAAAAACGCGCCAGGAGACAGGGCAGTTGTTGTCAAACGGCTTTGTAGAGATAAGCTTTCTGCGTAATTTTAAATTCAAAACTTCAGCAAGCGCACTCCTCAACTATGTAACCTACAAACAATATGTTCCTTCATTTATGGCTGGTGAAAATGCGCCGCCTCCAAGAGATGCCAGTGAATCAGACCAGGCATTGAATACACGCAATTATTCAGCTGACCAGTTACTCACTTACAGCAATAATTTTGGTGAACACCGGATCAATGTATTGGTTGGTTACACTGCACAGGAAGAAACTACTAAAAGCCTTAATGGTAATGGTAGCCAGTTCCCTAATGACCTTACGCCATACCTTAATTCTGCGGCTCTTAAATCTGCCGGTTCATCTGAGTATGGATGGAGCACGAATGCCGTGTTTGGGCGTATCAACTATGCGTTTGCTGACAAATACCTGCTTTCCGGAACTTTCCGTAGAGAGGGAAGTTCGAGGTTTGGAGAACAAAATAAATATGGAAACTTCCCTGCTTTCTCCGCAGGATGGCGTATGATTAACGAGAAATTTATGTCTCATGTTTCATGGCTCTCAGATCTTAAACTAAGAGGTAGCTGGGGTATTACCGGTAATAACAATATTGGTAATTATTCAAGCCTGGCCTTCATGAGCAATAACAATTATATTTTTGGTAATAACCTTGCACGCGGGCAAATTGTAACTTCTTTGGCTAACCCGTCACTTGGTTGGGAAAAGTCAAAACAACTTGATCTCGGTTTGGATTTTGCATTCTTCCACGATAAACTATCTTTTACTGCGGAGTTTTATAACAAGATAACAAGCGATATGTTGTTGCCGATACAGGTACCTTCTATCTCTGGCTTTACTACTTATCTGTCCAATGTTGGAAAGGTGCAGAATAAAGGCTTTGAATTTTCAACACGATACAGGACAAAAGTGAACAAAGTAGGCTTATGGGCAAATGCAAATGTTTCCATCAATAAAAACAAAGTACTCGAGATCCGCGGCAACAACGACCAGATACTCAATGGTGATTTTTATGGCGGATATAACATATCAAGAGTAGGAAGGCCAATCGGTATGTTGTACGGATTTAAAATGCTGGGCATCTTCCAAAACCAGGCCGAAATTGATAAATCACCCAAGCAGGACGGCGCCATCCCCGGCGTATATAAATATTTAGATGCAGATGGAGACGGCGTTATTTCTTATGATACAAAAGACATGGTAGAGATTGGTAATCCATGGCCAAAGTTCACATATGGATTAACCGTTGGTGGAGATTATAAGAATTTTGATCTGAGTATCCTGTTGAATGGTGCCAGCGGCTACGATATTTACAGGGTTATTGAAGCTTCTACTATGAACATGGATGGTGTGTTTAATGTACTTGAGGAAAGCAAGCTGCGCTGGCGTTCAGAGCAAAACCCCGGATCAGGAAAATATGCAACAACCAATACCTGGAAATGGGAACGCGAAAGCAATTCAAGGTATGTTTACAGCGGAAGCCATCTGTGGGTTAAAAACATAAGTTTAGGCTACACATTAAACAAATCTAAGCTGCCTTTCAAAAGCCTGCGTGTGTATGCAAGCGTAGATAACTTCCTGTTGTTTACCAATTATCCCGGCGCTAATCCTGAAGTAAATAACAGGGGCGGTATTAATCCCGGATTGGATGATGAATCATATCCTCTGGCAAGAACATTCACCTTCGGCCTCAATTTCAACTTTTAAAAGAACTACAAATGAAAATCATCCTTATCAACATAATTGCGATAACAGTTATCGGCTCCCTGGTATCGTGTAAGAAAGAATATCTCGATAAAACTGATCCAACCAAAGTAAGTACAGATCTGTTTTACCAGGATCAGAAGCAGGTTGAGCAGGCCGTTAATGGTGTGTATGGAACGCTGCAAGGCATTGCCAATAATCAATGGACATTTAACGAATTGCCTTCTGATAATACAACCATTGATTTTAATCCCTCAGACCGTGGGCAGGCAGACAGGATTGAGGCATTCGAGTTTTATACGCTTAATTCCGGCAGCGTTAATATTAACTCCATGTACATCAGCCATTACAATGCCATCTACAATATCAACAACACGCTGGTAAAAATGGATGCTGCGGACATTACAGATTCTGTTAAGGCCGTGAATGGAGGACAACTGAAATTTATACGGGCCTATCTTTATTTTGAACTTACGCAATACTTCGGTGATGTGATTTTGATTACAAAGCCACTGAATCAGCCATCAGAAGCTTGGAGCTATCTAAGGGAACCACAGGATAAGGTATACGCACAGATAGAAGCAGATCTTAAAGATGCTGCGGCGTCCTTGCCTGTATCATATTCTGCTGCAAATATTGGCCGGGCAACTAAAGGCGCTGCGCTTACATTGCTGGGAAAAATGTATTTGACAAAGAAACAATATGCTGATGCAGTGACCACACTTAATCAAGTGCTTAACCTGGGTTACAGCCTTGTGCCAAATTACGCAGATGTATTTGATACGCAGAAGAAGAATGGCCCTGAATCTATTTTTGAAATTCAATACCAGGGTGGGAATGACTTAGGTGAATGGAGCAGTTTCATTTATACCTTTGCACCAAGGTTGTCTGCAGGTGCTGTTACTGGTTGGCCGCAAAGTAATCCCGGAGGATGGAACATTCCAACCCATGATATCATTAATGCTTATGAAGCTGATGATAAAAGAAAGGATGCATCTGTTGGCCTTGACTTTAAAAGCCCTGTAACCGGTGATACTGTGCCTTACATAAAAAAATATGATCATACACATTCTATCTATGGGCGTACAGATGATAACTGGCCTGTGTTAAGATATGCTGATGTGTTGCTAATGCTGGCTGAAGCATTAAACGAACAAAGTGGGCCTTCTTCTGCTGCCTATGGCTACCTTAACGCGGTAAGGAACAGGGCAGGGCTTGGCGATTTATCAGGGTTAAATCAGCAGGACTTCAGGCAAAAGGTTGCACATGAAAGAAGGGTAGAACTTGCTTTTGAAAACTGGAGATGGTTTGATTTAAAAAGAACGATGACACCTGCCCAGCTTACTACTTTTCTGAATACTTATGCCGCCAAAGAAAAGGCCAATCCTACTGTTACAAGACAGGGGATTCCTTACTCAAACACGGATTATATTTTTAGCGATTACGAAGCGTTGTTTCCTATTCCAAGCAACGAATTGCTGATTAATAATAAACTCACGCAAAACAGCGGTTACTAGATCAAAACAGACAATCATGATAAGAATACTTACCTCAGGCAAAAGGAAAATATTAAATACCGGTGCAATTTTTTTGTCACTGCAGTTAATCGCATGGCAAAGCCAGGCGCAGGACAAACAACCGGTGCTTAATGTTAACTGGAAGAATGTAACGAGTGTTTCAAAAACAACCCCTACACTTCAGCTGGTGGAAAATCCGATGGTGCGAAACAGTTCGCCCATTCACGAAAAGACTTTTGCTGCGCTGAAGGATCTGGGAGCTGATTATGTTCGTTATGTGCCGTGGTTCCCTTATCCAAAAATGGCTGTTGCTGAGCTTAAACCTCCAACAGCCTCCGAAACCTTTTGGGACTTTACTTACCTCGACAGTACAATGGAGGCTTTAATGAAAGCAACAGAAGGGCATTCTGTTGTGATTAATTTCAGTACAACCCCGGTATGGATGTGGAAGACAGATAAGCCGGTTTCTTATCCTGACAATCCTTATCAACCTTTTTGGGATTATAACCAGGGAACTGAGCTGAAAGATACCACAGGTAAAGAAATTGCAGGTTATTATGCAAGGCTGTTTAGCTGGTATACCAAGGGCGGCTTCACTGATGAATTGGGTAAGTTTCATAAGTCCGGGCACTTCTATAAAATCCCTTATTGGGAGGTGCTGAATGAACCGGACCTGGAACACAATATTTCACCTGAACATTATACAAAATTGTATGACGCTATAGTATCAGGATTAAAAAAGATATCGCCTCAAACAAAGTTCATCGGTTTGTCACTTGCGTTCTGTACAAACCCTCAGTATTTTGAGTATTTCCTCAATTCCAAAAATCATACAAAGGGTGTTGTGCCTGAAGGTATTTCTTATCATCATTATTCTACTCCTTCATGGCCAGATCAGGAAGTCGCGGGTTATCAATATACTTTTTTTGAAAAGGCCGATGGGTTTCTTGATAAAGTAAGATATATTGAAAATATAAGAAAGCGGCTCGCGCCAAATGTATTTACTACCATTAATGAGATTGGAAGCATATTGCGTTCACCACAAATTATTAAACCTATCGATCCACAATATTGGAATGTTTCCGGTGCTACGTACGCCTATATTTTTCTTGAATTGACAAGACAGGGGGTAGATGTTGCAGGTGAATCTCAACTGGTGGGTTATCCTACACAATTCCCTGATGTAAGTATGATGAATTGGGAGACAGGAAATCCTAATGCGAGGTATTGGGTGTTAAGATTGATACACGATAATTTAGGTGCCGGAGATAAACTGGTGCAAACCGATTTTAAAAATGGCAGGCCCGGAGCAGTGATAGCACAGGCGATGATTACAAAGCAAGGCCGGAAAGTGTTGTTGATTAATACGCGTAACCAGGCAGCAAAGTTTTCATTGCCGGAAGATGTTAAAGATGCAGATATTACTTCTGTAGATATTACAACCGGTGACAATGCTCCGGTAAAAGCTTCAGTTACAGATGCAGTCAACCTTAAACCTTTTTCCGTTTCAATTCTGCAACTAAAATAAAATTCGGCCCTTTATCATAGTTAAATCAATCCGGCTTGTGCCGGCTATTCAATCAGCAATGGGAGAGGATCAACTTCTTCCGTGGAAGGCATGATGGCGGAAATTCAAAGCGCCATTCAAGCTTGTAGAGCTGATAAATAGCCGGTATAAGCCGGTTTTTTTTGAACCCATCTTATTTCTTTTCAACATCCTTCTGATAAAAGAAACTCATTTATTGGGATTACGCCAAATAGTGAAATGGACAATATTTCGCACCATTGAAAGCCTTACAGGTTTAGTCGTTTAGCAATCGTAAAGCAAAGTTTACTTGTAGAAAATTGACAAAGGTTGAAACCATCATTTTGAATCTATAACGAAATGACGGTTATTAGGATGCGGTTCATCGTCAGGCCAACATGCAGCCTTTTGGACGCGAAGTAAAAAAGCAACGGTTCAAAAAGCGCAAACGACATTCAATCGCAGCGTTTCAAGTTGCAGGGTTGGGTATAGTATACGAGCCAGAGATATCCCGCTTTGCAATATTTTATCACAATCCACTTATTAATGGAATTTCCTAAGTCTTTTGACAAACATGCTGAAACAGCCGTAAAAAAAGGCTCCGGTAAAAGGAGCCTTGATTAATTACTACAACCCTTGCTTGTTAATACTTACAGGCCCTAGTAGTCCAGATGATAATAAAGGCGAATCTTTTTTATAGTGTTTAGCTGTTGTAAATGTGTAGCGTTTGCTTGGCCTTTGTTCGTGTTTTGTTAACCATTCCGGCCATTGGCCATTTTTAATGCCATCATCGGGTAATTGTTCATCACCTATTAGCCGGTTGGGCCATAAATTAATCACTGTTATTTCAAGCTTGTTGTCTTTTGCCTGTATTGCATCAGTAATATCTATGCTCCAGGGGGAAGTCCATAAAATTCCCAGGTCGCGGCCATTCAATTTTATAGAAGCCATGTTCTTCACTTCTCCAAGATCTAGTAAAAGACGCGCGTTTTTAGTGAATGTTTTTGCATCGGCGAGATCAAACTGCTTGTTGTAAACAGCTTTGCCGGAATAGTATTTAATGCCGCTATTCTCCATTGTGGTCCAGTTTTGCAAACTGTCAAATGTTATGGACGCCGGGCCGCCCCACGATGTATCAAAGGATACTTTCCACGAGCCATCAAGCGCTTTAATTTTTTCTTGCGCAGGAAAATTCTTTTTGTTGGTATGTGTTAACGTGCCTGCTTGTTTTGGAAACACTATAAAGTAACTCTGGTAAGGTTCCATTTGCAGAGGGACAACTGTGCGATCGCCGTTTACGCTGTATTCAAAAAGTGGTTGTGTTTTTCCTGTTATCGGATTCCAGAGTTGCGGCGATGCTTTTGCTATCCTGAAAGTTGCGTTTGTGCTGACTTTTTTTTCTGTACGGTTTGCAACAAAATAAATATCTGCATCCCGGGTTGTTCTGTGTGTGTATCTCAATGTGCCATCACTTTCAAAATCTTCGGCTATATGCATATTATGTAATAAATCCGCAAGGGGTTGATATGCGGGATACAGTTCATTTTGCGCAGCAGCCAGTGGCCCTCCCCATAATAATTTTCCTTTGCCATAAACATGGGTGATTTGTTGCTGAGGGAAAGATGAGCTTCCCCATAATGCATCAGCCAGTTTTTTTACTTCATCATCGCATGACGGATAGCCAGATAATCCGGGCGATTTCAATGGAGGTAAAGTGCCCACTACAATAGCTCCATCATTCGTCAATGAAGCTATTTTTTTCAATAGTTTTGGCGTTATCGTTTCTACTGCAGGGAGCACTAATACACTATATGTAGTACCACCCGGAAATACAATCTTGTTATTTTGTACAGTTGCGTTATACAGTTGCCCTGGCGAGCATCCATCAAAATTAAATCCCTTTCGGTCCGGCATTACATTGCTTCCATCCATGGCAGAAGAAGGCGCCCGAAATACATGAGGCGATCCCTCTGGAGTCAGGTATAAAATATCAGCAACTGTTCTGCCTTGCTGTAAAATATACTGGCACCTGGAAACATAACTATGGTAGCCTTGTACCAGGGGCCACCATGTCTGGTTGCGGTCCCAATGTACGCCATAGGGCCCCATGGTTGCCCCGGGCCTTAAGCTGCTGTCTAAAAACTGGTGCTGGAATGTGTGGTAAACAAAGCGATTAATGCCTGTGGCAAAGGCCCAATCTCCCTGGTTTTTCATAGAAGCTGGATGTTGTTTCCAGCCTTCATTATCCTGCGCAGTAAAGGCTTCTGCAGGAATAAGAGAAGCTCCGTTTACATGGCCAATTGATGTAGCTTCTATACAGCTGAAAGATGAATTAAACCCATAGCCCGCGCTCCAGAATTCACTCATCGGTACATCAGCTACAGCTCCAAGTTCGAGGTCTGCGGTAGGGTTCATATCATAAGGTTCTATAGATAAGCCAAGGCCTTTGCGCCTGCCATATTTTTTCACTTGTTGCGCATGGTATTCAAGGATAAGTTCTTGTGATGTTTGGCGCAAATCCCATAAAAACCGCTCACTGATTTCAGAGCTTTCTACAATGTTGCCTGCATATACCGGGTAAAAGGGTAAGGGATCATAACCTCTTCTTTTGATAAATTCATTTCTGAATGAAGCTGTCCAGTTTTGCGCGCCCATTTCCCAACTGTCCATATGCAATCTCTTTAGCCCGCCGCTTTTTGTGGCGGATGGAAGCCCTGTTTTCATAAGCAACTTGCCTATATAATCATTCAGGTGATTGTTGAGTGCTGTTGTATCAAATTTATCGGCCTCAAAACCAAGTCCTGGTTGTGGTGCGGGCCGCGTAACCGCTCCATTGTTCCTGCTTACAAAACGGAGAATGGTCCAGTTGCCTTCTGGTACAGTCCAATCAAGTGTACCATCAGCGCGAAGCTTATCTGTTAAGTCAATAATATTTTTTTGCCTGATACACTCATTAGCAGGAATTGAAGGATAAGCTGCCAAAGATGGAAGGTACTGTTTTACATTTTTTACTGAGCTATATGGCGCGCGGTAATACAAAGCCTTTTCATCAACATCAGTAATGCGGTTATTGCCCTCCGGCGTTGGATAGGCGAGTACAGCAACGTCTTTATAAAAAGCGTTCCATTCTTCTTTAAGGGATGGGGTTAGGCCACCTTCTCCGAAATAGGGCTTTTTAGGTTTGGGCAATTCGAGTTGCAGATGTTGATTTCCGGGGCCTTTAATTTTCAGTTCGCTTGCAACAAGATGTTGCATAGATTGTTCCGGCTTTACCCAGGGGCCGCCACTTCCTGTCCACCCCGGGCCTATCCCCAATGTTATTTCGATGCCCAACCTTTCAGCCTCATGCACGGCATGTGCAAATAAATCCTGCCATTGGGTGCTTAAAAAATCCACCGGGCCACGTGGTATGCCAACATTCACTTCTAAAAAAATAAGGTTGCCAATGCCTGCTTTTTTCATGGATTCCAGATCTTCTGTTATCGCTTTCTCAGACATGTTGCCATCCATGAAATACCAGTACACCCCGGGACGAGATGAATCCGGCGGAGACTGAAACCCTTTTTTTAGAACATCCAGCGAAGCTTGTGAAAAAGTATTCAACTGAAGCAGAAAAAAGAAGCACAAAACAGTTGTGCTTCTTAAAATTGAATGATAAGTGTTGGTTGTTAAGTGGATGATATTCGTCATTGTAAATACACGCAAATGATTAAAGAAATATGCTTGATAAAGTATTATTTTCTAATGCCGTTTTTAAGAAGCCCAAGAAAACGGGGCGAGAATAAAATCAGGTACTGTAAAGATCTCACCTTGCAAAATCGCGATTGTTTAAAAAGAAACGACACTGATTTATCTGTTAACAAACCTTTACTACTTCCATGTTCAACAGCTTGCCAAGCTTCTCTATTTTTGAACTGATATGCCCGACACCCACAGCGCAGTGATGGGCCGGCCCATGCGCGTTCCATTCATTTACAAAACGCCTGGCTCCGATAGAAAATTTATACCTGCTATTGGTATTGCCTATCTGTAATATTGGCCCTGCTACAGATTCTGCTTCTGCAACAAGTAGTATTAGTTCGTCATTTTTTTCTGCAACACTCAGTAGAGTAACAGGCCCGTTCTTTACCATCATCTCAACAGAAACACCCTTGCCCACTTTGCCATGATAGACTCTCAAAGGGCGCACTTTGGTTTTGCCCTCGGCAATGGCGATATGCCCGGGACCATCATGGCCCATAAGAACAACATCTTCATTAAAATCCATCGCATAATATTCAGTAAAAGAACCGCCGGCGCCAAAACTATCCATGATCTTCATGGCTTGTGCATTCTTTATTTCATACTCTCCTGCAACAGGAATTCCTCTTGCTGTTAAAAGTGAATTTCCGAGTATGATGGAACTGATGGCTTCTTCATTGTCTTCATTACCCGTGCCTTTGTAGTAATACGCCATTGAACCAAGTTTGTGAATGGCAATAAGTTTATCCAGGGCAGCAGATGTTACCGCCGCTTTTTCAAGCTCTTCGGGCGAGCAATCATCCTGAATGTCAAATGCCTGGTAAAAGAGTGCCAGTTTTTCTTTTGTCTCAGCTTGCGTTACTTCTTTACGAAGCGTAGCAAGTTCTTCTACTTCCAGCAACTCAATATGGCCGCCGAAGTACGCGTATTGCTTTGTCAGGTCCGTATAAATATCAAGCATGCCGCTGTAGTAGTGCCCCATGCAGCCCATGCGGTTATAAAACATTGTATTGGCTACTTTGGCTGCACTTACCCATTCTTCTATTTCATTCCAGCATTCAGCATCATTATGAAGCATTCCGGTAACCTGGTGAAATTTTATTCCTGTACGATTAAATACATTCGCTATTTCAGGCACGGGGCAGGCAGAGCAATAAGCCAGCCATTCACCCGTCATTTGTGTCCTGTCTGTAAGTGCGTTAAAAGCAGCATAATCAATCGCTGGTTCAGGAGAAAGATTTAATATTATAACAGGCACATTCGCTTTTTGTACAACAGGTAAAACAGTGGATGAAAGTGCATAGGTTGTAACGTATAAAAAAATCAAACCAACATCTTCCTGCCTGAATTTTTTGCCTGCTTCAAAAGCCTTGTCAGCAGAATCAATAAGCCCGGCATTGATCACTTCAGGATGAATTTCACTAATCTTTTTTTCTACTATATCAAGATAGCTTTGCAGCCTGTTCTGCAAGCCTGCAAATTGGGGCCAATATGTATCCAGGCCTATACCAAAAAGCCCAATTTTTAATGCTGCCATTTGTTACTATTTAGGGGTAAATCTTATCTTGTTCAGTGTTTGTTATTCATTGTTCACTATGATGTTATAAATGAAGCCTCAATGCATGTACAAGTCTTTAATAAAATGAGGACAGAAAAGCTGATTTTTTTTCATGGCAATGGAGGTTAGTCACAAATTACTAAACATCGCAAAACTATTTTAAGCGGCTGCGCTAAAAAATATTCTTTTTGATAATTGAACTATATTTTTTGATATATTTCAAACAGGTAATTAATTGTTTATACGTTTAAGTGTTGTAGCTGCTAAATTATTGACTATGCGTAATTATTACAGGTATCTTCCTTTAAGTGAAGAGGATGAAAAGTGGGGGCTCTCCGTTCTAAATGCCGGATGCACCAGCATCAAGCCTAATCAACATTATCCTTACAAAGAACATCCTTCACATCACAATTTTAATTGGGAGAAAGGGCGGATCCTGAGTGAGTTTCAACTCGTATATATCATAGGCGGCGAAGGAGTTTTTGAATCATCGACAATGGGTGAGTGCAAAGTGAAAGAAGGTTCCGTTATAATGTTGTTTCCCGGGGAGTGGCATCGTTATAAACCATGCAAGGAAACAGGTTGGGATGAATATTGGGTTGGATTTAAAGGTAAAATGGCTGATAATCTTTTCAAGGAAAATTTCTTTACGCCGGCAGAAGCATTATTATCCATTGGATTTAAGGAAGAGATCATTGCTTTGCTGAATGAAATAATGGAGCAGGCGAAGAAAGAGAAACCTGGCTATCAGCCATTGATATCTGGTGCGGTTATGCATATTTTGGGAAAAGTATTTTCTATCAGCCGGCAGAAGAAAATACAACATGAAGATTTGGTGCAGGGCGTTATCAATAAAGCGATGGTCGTTTTAAGAGCCAGGATTCACGAGCAGGTTAAAATGGAAGAAATTGCTGCGGAATTGCAGGTAAGTTATGCATGGTTTAGAAAGATGTTTAAGCTATATACTGGCATCGCGCCGCAGCAATATTGCATGCAATTGAAAATAGAAAGGGCTAAATTTTTATTGAATGATTTGGATAAGACTGTGAAGGAGGTAGCTTATGAATTAAGTTTTGATTATCCATTGAACTTTTCTAAACTTTTTAAAGAAAAAGTGGGCTTGTCCCCTGAGCAATACAGAGATAAGTTTGTACGGCCAAATGAACAATAATGTTAAAAGGCAAATATCATTGCGGGCGCCTGCTGGATGATATTTTGAGTGATAAGTTTCGGTTTATGGTTTAGAATAATATAACCCCATCAAGTATCAATTTAGAAAATTTCACGTAAAGATCATTTGAGCTTTTGAGAGTATTATTTAAACTTTAAGAGCTTTTTTATAGCGATTTTCTTTCGTTAAGGTAAATGCGCAGGTAAAATATTAGCTATTTCAGAATAAAAAAATCTTATATAAGCTGATTGGCATGTGTTTTTGAGTGCATATGCATCATTTGAGCACTCAATTAATTTTTCAGGGCTTTAATTTGAATGAACTGGTGACGTATACAGGGAACGGTAAATTAGTTTTGCAACCGAGATTTTGCTCAACTGGTTATAACGTAATTTTAAAAATACCCAATGTCTCCGTACCTAAAAACTGCATTACCCCTACTATTAGTAGGCGTAACCACATCATTAACTGCCCAAACTGGTTCAGTTGGAATTGGAACTAATAAACCCTATTCATCAACTATTCTGCAAGTTGATGCAGCAAACAAAGGTGTATTACTCCCTCGTATCCCTTTGGAAAGTGTTACAGATGAAACTACTATTTTGAATCCCGTACAAGCGTTATTGGTTTTTAACACCAATGCCACTATTGTTGGGGGAAATGGTTTGGGATTCTATTATTGGAGTGGGCCAACTGGTTCCCCTGCGAATCAATGGATATTTATAGGTAACGGATCTGTTACCTCAAATTCAACAATGATTTATACCGGCAACGATGTGCCAGTAACCTCAACAGGAAATCCTGGTGATTTGTATCTGAGCAGTGTTACCGGTGACTATTATCAAAAGGATGTTAGCAATACCTGGATCCTTAAAGGTAATCTGAAAGGGCCTAAAGGAGAAGTAGGCGTGCAAGGCATGCCAGGTACTTCGGGAACCCCTGGAATCCCTGGTACAGCAGGTGGCCCCGGTGAAGGGACAACAATCGTTACCAACGACAGTGGCACCTGGGTATACAATCCCACAACAAATACCTGGACCAATATCAACGGACCAAAAGGTGATAAAGGTGATCCCGGTACAGTAGGCGTACAAGGTATGGCTGGTACTTCCGGCACACCTGGCATTCCCGGCACACCGGGCGGCCCGGGCGAAGGAACAACAATCGTTACCAACGACAGTGGTACCTGGGTATACAATCCAACAACAAATACATGGACGAATATTAACGGACCAAAAGGTGATAAAGGTGATCCTGGCACAGTAGGCGTACAAGGTATGGCTGGCACCTCCGGCACACCTGGCATTCCCGGTACAGCAGGCGGCCCAGGCGAAGGGACAACAATCGTTACCAACGACAGTGGTACCTGGGTATACAATCCAACAACAAATACATGGACGAATATTAACGGTACAAAAGGTGATAAGGGTGATCCCGGTACAGTAGGCGTACAAGGTATGCCTGGCACCTCCGGCGCCCCTGGAATCCCTGGTACAGCAGGTGGCCCCGGTGAAGGGACAACAATCGTTACCAACGACAGTGGCACCTGGGTATACAATCCCACAAC